>NZ_FODS01000001.1 GCF_900110425.1 Salinihabitans flavidus
ACCGACAGGCTCTTCGGCCTGCGAAAACGCGCCGCCACTGGAAACCACGAGTTCGACCGGCTCTGCGCCGATCTCGGTATCGAGCACCGCCTTGCCCCACCGATGCGGCCACAGACCAACGGAATGGTGGAGCGCTTCAACGGCCGGATCGAAGATGTCCTGCAGAGCCACCGGTTCCGCAGCGGAGAAGACCTGGAACAGACCATCCTTCGCTATGTCCGGCTCTATAATGGCCAGCTCCCGCAATCAGTGCTCAAGGGCCGAACGCCCATCGACGCGCTCAAGGACTGGCATCGCCAGAAACCAGAAATCTTCAAGAAACGACCGTATAATCACGCGGGATGTGACAATTAGATATCGAGAGATTAGCCGGGAGTTGGCCAATGTTGCTGCAGGAACTGTATTTCAACCTGTTTTAACCTCTTACGGCATGAGCGTTTTGGGTCAAAAATTGAGAATCGCGGATGCGGAAATGCAATTGTCGGAAGCGGTTGAAAATGTGAGCGCAGGTCATGCAAGCTATGCTAGAGTTGGGAACTTCACTGGCGGTCTAATAGCAAGTTTTATCAAATCTATCGGCTGACAAAATGACCCCCGAACTCACCGCCCTCACCCTCGCCGCATTGCTTCAGGTGCTTCAGGTCGTTCTCATGGCGATCCCCGCCAACCTTGAACTCGGCCCCGGCAAGACACTCTCGCCGCGCGACGCCGATCGGCCGGGCAAACCGCTGATGGAGCAGGTCTCGCGCCGCACCGCGCGCCTGCATCGGGCAATGACCAATCATTTCGAGGGGCTGATCCTCTTCACCATCGCCTGCGTTGTGGTCACGCTCGCGGACGCCTCGACCCCCTTCACCACGGCCTGCGCCCACACCTACCTTGCGGCCCGCGTTCTCTATGTGCCCGCCTATGCTTTCGGCTGGGTGCCGTGGCGCTCTCTCATCTGGGGGGTGGGGTTTCTCGCCACCGCGCTGATGCTTCTGGCGGCGCTGGCATGACTTCACCATTGTCCAAATACGCCGGGGAAAGCCGCCGCAGCGCGGCGACGGGGGCAGCGCCCCGCCGTCACTTCCCCCTTTCGCCACCGACGTGATACCGACACAATACCGACGTGATACCGACGTCCCAAATCGAAGGAAATTGACCCATGTCCCAATATGACGTCATCATCATCGGCGCGGGCCCCGGCGGCTACGTCTGCGCCATCCGCTGCGCCCAGCTCGGCCTGAAAACCGCCGTGGTCGAGGGGCGCGAAACGCTTGGCGGCACCTGCCTGAACGTGGGCTGCATCCCCTCCAAGGCGCTGTTGCACGCGACCCACCTGCTGCACGAGGCAGAGCACAATTTCGCCGACATGGGGTTGAAGGGAAAATCGCCCTCGGTCGATTGGAAACAGATGCGCGCCTACAAGGACAAGGTCGTTGGTCAGAACACCGGCGGCATTGAATTTCTGTTCAAGAAGAACAAGATAGACTGGATAAGGGGCTGGGCGAGCATTCCCGAGGCGGGCAAGGTGAAGGTCGGGGATGACACCCATACCGCACGTTCCATCGTCATCGCCACCGGCTCCGAGGCGTCGTCGATCCCCAACGTCGAGATTGACGAAAAGGTCGTCGTCTCCTCCACCGGCGCGCTGGAGCTTTCCAAGGTCCCCAAGAAGATGGTGGTGATCGGGGCCGGTGTCATCGGGCTGGAAATGGGCTCGGTTTACGCACGGCTGGGCACCGAAGTGACGGTGGTGGAGTACATGGACGCCATCACCCCGGGAATGGACAAGGATGTTCAGAGATCCTTCCGGAAAATTCTTGAAAAGCAGGGACTTGAGATAATCACCGGCGCCGCCGTTCAATCTGTCGAGGCCCTGAAGACCAAGGCAAAAGTCACCTACAAACCCAAGAAGGGCGATGAAGAGATCACGCTTGACGCCGATGTGGTGCTTGTCGCCACGGGGCGCAGACCCGTGACTGAAGGGCTCGGGCTGGACGCGCTCGGCGTGGAACTGACCGACCGCGGCCAGATTGCCACGGACGGGAAATGGGCCACAAGCGTTGACGGCGTCCACGCCATAGGCGATGTGATCGAAGGTCCGATGCTTGCCCACAAGGCAGAGGATGAAGGCATGGCGCTGGCAGAGGTTCTCGCCGGAAAACATGGCCATGTGAACTACAATGTCATCCCCGGCGTGATCTACACCGCGCCCGAGGTTGCCACCTTGGGCCAGACCGAAGAGATGCTCAAGCAGGAGGGCCGCGCCATCAAGGTTGGCAAGTTTTCCTTCATGGGCAACGCCCGTGCCAAGGCGGTGGCACAGGCCGACGGCTTCGTGAAGATCATCGCCGACAAGGAAACCGACCGCATTCTGGGGGCCGCTATCATCGGCCCCGGAGCCGGCGATCTGATCCACGAGCTTTGCGTGGCGATGGAATTTGGCGCCTCGGCTCAGGACGTGGCGCTGACCTGTCACGCGCATCCAACCTATTCCGAGGCGGTCCGGGAGGCCGCGCTGGCCTGCGGCGACGGCGCGATCCATAGCTGAACCGGAGCGTTCACCCGATTATCCCATCCATGGGGCCGGAGACGGCACCCGCAAGAAACGCCGGGTGCCATGCGCTTGAGTGCATGGCGCCCGGCTAAAAGAAATCCGCGACAGACAGGACAAAATCCGGCTCTTCGGAAAATGAAAAGGTCTCGATCGCAAACATCGACACGCGGGCCTTCGGGGAAACCGCGATCAGACGACGATCCGCGCGGCGGTAGTCGTAGTCTTCGAACCGGCCCGACAGGATCGCATGATCCATGCCCTCTCCTCCATGAAGAAGGTCGTCAGGCCCGCTCGCATATAGCTCGTCATCACCCGGCCCGGCCAGAATGATATCTCGTTTCGGGGTGCCCACGATGCGGTCGGGACCGTCCGTGCCGTGCATCAATGCGCCATGAGTGAACGTATCCGGCGCGCGGGTTTCCCACCAGGCAGAGGTCTCGCGGTTGTACGCCATGAGCACGCCATGGCGCGGGTTTTCATCCCCGAGGTGGCGCAAGGCGCCCCAGCTTCCGAATTTGCTGGGGCGCGCCACGTCCACAAATGCGTTGAAAAGCGTCCCGCCCGCCTCGCGCCAGCCCTTCAGCAGTTCGGCGTATATCGCAGCCATCTCGTCAGTGTAGTTGAGGTGCTGAAAAAACTCCGAAAGCGTCGCGCTATCGCCCCAGGCACCATGACCGAGCACATGAGTGCCGCCCTCATACATCACAAGCTGCAACCCGCGCGCCCTTGCCGTGCGCGCATGGTAGGGCCAACTTGAAAGAATGAGCTCCCGAACAGAGCCTTCGCGGAGCAGTTTCGCGACCTTGGGCACCACGGAGGCAAAACGCCGCTCTTCGACATAGAGATCAAGCACCCGGTGTTCCAGCCCTTCAGCACGGCCCGCGTCACGCAGTGCCCCCTCTTCCTCGGACAGCCAGTCGAGGATCTGCGGCGCGTGATCATCTCCGCCCAGTTCCCTACCGAAATAGCCGGTCACGGCATAGGCATCAAACGCCTCTGCGGGGGCGCCATTTCCCGGCGCCTCGGCCTGCCAGAGCGGCGCGTCAAGCATCCCAGATTCCAGCCCAGGCCAGCCGGAATGAACCCCAAGAACCCGTATCAGACGTTCCTCTGCCGCTTCGCCATAGACGTCCGACCACAGCCTCATGGTGCGGGCTGCGCGCATACCTGCATACTGCACCCATGCATCGGGTGCCGCGCCCTCCCCCCAACGTTCGGCAGCCTGAGTATTGGCCCATTGCGCCTGCGGAAAGATGAAATTCCACAGCTCGTTGGAATATTCGACATATGTCTTGAGCTTGGGGTCAAGGCTATCGCGCACATAATCCGCAAAGCGGCGCACAAAGTCATCGTCGGCCAGATGTGGCATACAGAACCATGGATCGGCACCAACGAGATTGGCCAGCCGGACCATGACCTCCACCGGGACACCGCGCCGCTTGTAGGTGTAGTCGGCGGTCGTCGGACGATCCTCCCACCCCTTCACCGAGGAGCCATTGGTCTGCATCCAGTCCATGAACCGCAGCGAGCGCAGATCTGCGATCTTTTCGATCCAACGCGGGTTGAACTCCGCTCCCGCCTCGAAAAGCGGTATCTGATCTTCATGGAGGATACGAATGTTGCGGATGTAATCGCCGGTGCCTTCAGGGTCGGTGGTGCGGATCGCGACCGCCACTGCCCCTTCTCCGGGCTGATACTCAAACCAATGTTCGCCGTCTTCACGACTGATGGTACGTCCACGTCCGCCTACCGCAATATCGCCCGTGCCCTCATAGGTCATGCGGTAGCGTCCAGCGAGTCCGGGCTCTTCTGGAAGCTGATCTGTCAGAATCAGTGCCTCCACCCGGTCAACCCGCTCTGGAATTGACCGCAGCCAACCGTTCTCATCCAGATGCCCGCCCTCGGAAAGCTCCTGAGTGGAAACGCCTCCCCATCGCCCCGGCAGGTGGCCAATCCATGTGCGCGCACTCTTCATTCGATCGAGAAAGGGGTGCTGAACCGACCAGTCAGTGATCCCGTTCAATCCCATCGCCAAGGGTGGGTTGCGCAGGCCCAATGCGGGTTCCGCGGCCTCATCATGGGATGCGGCGTTGTTCTTCCGCGCCGTTTCGGTCGCGGCAGGGACTGTCGTGGCGCGGGCGCTGTCGGATATCGAATACACATCGGCGATGACTTGGCGCAAGGCCGCGTAATTGTCCCGAACCTTTGCGTGGATCGTGTCCGGTAAGGTCAATTCGGCGGGAGGGGCTTCATCAAACAGTCCCGCATAAGAGATCAAAGCGGCCAGGAAGTAGAGAGTCGGCGTGCCATGCGGTGCATTGTCGGTATAAAGCGCTTCGGGCGGAAGGTTCTCCAGCATCCCGCCTTGACCCAGAAACCCGGCCAGAGTTCTGGCCACCGGCAGAAGCGTAACCCGGTATCCGGGACGGGCTGCGCGAATTCGGTCACGATATTCAACATACCAGTCATGATACTCGCCCACGTTAAAGGTATAATAGCGTCGCAAGGCGCGGGCGTTCGGCGGAAACCGCTGTGAGAACGCCCCCAAGTCGGACCAACCCTCGTAGATCACGAAGCGCGGGACGTTTTCACTTTCCGCGGCGACCCAGTCAAAAAGCGAAAGCGTGGCAGAGAGTGGCGACGCCCCGTCGGGCTTCTCCCCATCATAGGGACGGTCGGCAGCCCTGTTCTGTATGAAATTGGCCGGGTTGATCATGATCGTGTCATATCCGACCTGCCCGAATGTCCGATACGAGCGCGTCCAGGCCCGCGGGGTGCCTGAGTAGGTCCAGTTCGCGGGCGGAGGCAGATCGGCAGCGAAATTGCGCAGGAACCCCCAATGTCCATCCACTCGGTAGTCATGTCCGGCGGTCTGGGCAAGAACGCCGATCCAATGCGGCACCGTCGTCTCGTCAGTGTCGGTATCGTGGTGAATCAGACTGTTGCCGAAAATATAGCTTCGAACTTCCTTCGCAGGAGCCTCCAGTGGAAGCATCACCAGCGCGAGCCCCCCAATCCAGCCGCGTACTGATGCAAATGCCATACCGCCCTCTTAAATCATGCTCTTGGTCGATAGTATGAGGGCAGACGTTGCGAGGGGAAAGGGGTGGCGGATTCTTCCTTCCGGGCATGGTCAGGCCGGTTGTCATGAAATACCCTGAACGCGTCCCGCCAGCAGTATGGATAATGGTATGCTTAACTCCCGCCAGCTTCGTTATTTCGCTGCAATATTCGAGCAGGGTTCGCTCACGAAAGCGGCCAGTTACCTTCGGGTCGCGGGATCGGCGCTGAGCCATCATCTTTCTCAGCTTGAGGCGGAGCTTGGCACAACCCTGTTCGAACGCAAACCGCGCGGGATGCAGGCCACCGCCGCCGGTCTGAGGTTATATGATCACGCAAGGCTGATCCTGCGGGCAATGGATTCCGCCGAAACGGACCTGCGCGCCGCCGGGGAGAACATCAGCGGCACCGTGGCGGTCGGCATGTCCTTTTCAGCGGTCAAGGCGATCGGTGTCGAATTCGTGCGGCGCGTGATGACAGATTTTCCGGATGTACAACTCGTCCTGAGCGAAAGCCTGTCGGGCGCGGCGCTGCCGCACCTGATGGCCTCTGATATCGACATGGCACTGGTCTACAACCCGCCTGAGGATTCCTCTCTGCGGGCGGTGCCGGTTCTGGAAGAGCGCATGGTTTGTGTCGGAAGTCCGCAGATTATCGGTGACACCGAGGCCCCGATCACATTCGAAAAACTGCTCGAACTGCCGATCATCCTGCTGCGTCAGGGGGTATCGGCCCGCGCTATCATGGACGATGTTACCCTGTTGAAGAAGATCGAAGCGCGGGCACGTTTGCAAATGAACTCCGTTCAGGCCATCGCGGGCGCGCTGGAGGCGCAGCTTGGATGCGTTATCGGCACCCGTCTGTTCATGCAGGATCAGCTTGCCGCCGGTGTGGTCAACGCACGACCCATCATTGAGCCGGAACTATCCAGAACCCTCTATTTGTGCCATCTGTCCTCTCGTCCGCCGACCTTCGCCACGGAAACGATCCGCGATGTTCTGCTTGAGCTTGTCCGGCAGTCAGTCAACAACGGACACTGGGATGCGCGCCTGATCGCGTCGTGAAAACAGGAACGCCGCGCAGGTTTCCACCGCAACGCTCTGCGGCAATACTATAGCCCCAATTGTTCGAGGCCGATATGACCGACCAACCCCGCATCTCTGAAATCGCATACGATCAACCGCCTTTCGCCCGACTTATCGGGCTGACCGTCACAAGTGCCAGTCCCGACCGGGTGGAAGCTGCACTCGTCGTGACCGAGCCCTTGACCAACCGCAACGGGACACTGCATGGCGGGGCCATCATGGCGCTGGCCGACAACCTTGGAGGCACTGCCACCTTTCTTAATCTGGCGGACGGGGAAGGTACTTCCACCCTTGAAAGCAAGACGAACTTCTTTCGTCCAGTCGCCCTTGGGGATACCGCAAATGCCGTCGCGGTGCCCCTTCACAAGGGCCGCAGCACGATGGTCTGGCAAACCACGGTAACCCGAAGCGACGGAAAAATTGCTGCGATCGTTCTCCAGACTCAGATGGTCCTGCGGCCGCGTGATTGATCCGGCCCCACCACGTTCCAGCTTCCCACTTCGGGTGCATCTGTCGTCTTCGTGGGCCCGCTCATAAGAAAACCCTATTATCTTGATCAGAAGATTCAACTTACCATTATCACTCGAGTTTGATAGGTCAGAATAGAGGATGAAGAGGGGGAGGAGTCGTCAGTGTCACGTCGATTCTGTGTTCTGCAAAACAGCGTTGCTCAGAGGACAGACACGAAGACCTTCACCCATTCGGGCCCGACGCGATTCAGGGTCACCATCTCGCAGATCAGTCATGACCAATGCCGCAAGGCAATGTCACTCAACACAGCCAGAATCGGAGAAAATGATGGACGGAAATGATGCCGGGAAATGCCCAGTGATGCATGGGGCAACAAATATTGGTGTCAGGACGAATCGCGACTGGTGGCCTGAGCAGTTGAACCTCAAGATCCTGCACCAGAACTCTGCGCTTTGCGATCCAATGAATGCGGATTTCAACTATGCCGAAGAGTTCAAGAAACTCGATCTCGAGGCGTTGAAAAGAGATCTCTACGCTCTGATGACCGACAGCCAAGACTGGTGGCCCGCCGACTATGGCCACTACGGCGGTCTGTTCATCCGTATGGCATGGCACAGCGCGGGCACTTACCGCACGGCAGACGGTCGTGGTGGCGCCGGCTCGGGTTCGCAGCGGTTTGCGCCACTCAACAGTTGGCCCGACAACGCCAATCTAGACAAGGCGCGGCGTCTTCTGTGGCCGATCAAGCAGAAGTACGGCAACAAGATTTCCTGGGCGGACCTGCTGATTCTTGCCGGCAACTGCGCACTGGAATCGATGGGTTTCAAGACTTTCGGGTTTGGCGGCGGACGTGCCGACATCTGGGAGCCGGAGGAAGACATCTATTGGGGCGCCGAGGACGAATGGCTCGCTACAAGCGACAATCCAAAAAGCCGTTATTCGGGCGACAGGGAGCTTGAGAATCCCCTGGCCGCCGTTCAGATGGGCCTCATCTACGTCAACCCGGAAGGCCCTGACGGCGAACCTGATCCCCTGAAATCGGCTCATGACATCCGCGTCACGTTCGAGCGTATGGCGATGAACGACTATGAAACCGTCGCGCTTACGGCCGGCGGGCACACCTTCGGCAAGACCCACGGTGCGGGCGACGCCGCGCACGTCGGCCCGGACCCGGAGGCTGCCCCGATCGAACAGCAGGGCCTTGGCTGGATCAGTTCCTATGGCAGCGGCAAGGGCCGCGATGCCATCACCAGCGGGCTGGAAGGCGCATGGACCGCGAACCCGATCAAATGGGACATGGGCTATTTCGACGTGCTCTTCAAATACGATTGGGAACTGACCAAGAGCCCGGCAGGCGCGTGGCAGTGGACACCCAAGAATATCGAAGAATCCGACATGGCCCCCGATCCGGAGGATCCCTCGAAAAAGGTCCCGATCATGATGTCCACCGCCGACATGGCGATGAAGATGGATCCGGACTACGCGAAGATTTCGCGCCACTTCCATGAGAACCCCGAGGAATTCGCCGACGCCTTCGCGCGGGCCTGGTTCAAGCTGACCCACCGCGACATGGGCCCCAAATCCCGCTATCTCGGCACTGAAGTTCCCGCCGAAGACCTGATCTGGCAGGATCCGGTGCCTGAAGTGGATCATCCCCTTGTCGACGACGCCGACGTCGCGGATCTGAAAGAGAAGATCCTCGGCTCCGGCCTGACGGTTTCGGAACTGGTTGAGACGGCATGGGCGTCCGCCTCGACCTTCCGCGGGTCGGACAAACGCGGCGGGGCCAACGGTGCCCGCATCCGGCTTGAACCTCAGAGGAACTGGGAGGTGAACCAGCCCGATCAGTTGAGCAAGGTTCTGGATACACTCGAAGGCATCCAGTCGGCCTTCAACAAGGCTGCATCGGGTGGCAAGAAGGTCTCTCTGGCCGATCTGATCATTCTGGGCGGTTGCGCTGCCGTGGAAAAGGCCGCGAAGGATGCCGGTCAACCCGTTGAGGTGCCCTTCGCGCCGGGCCGCACGGACGCCACACAGGACCAGACGGATGCAGAAGCATTCGAGATGATGGAACCGGAAGCAGACGGTTTCCGCAACTACGCGCGCGGCGCCTACACTGTCTCGCCAGAAGAGATGCTTATCGACCGGGCACAACTTCTGACCCTTACAGCACCGGAAATGACGGTTCTTGTCGGCGGATTGCGGGTTCTGGGCGCAAACTACAAGCAGTCCCCGCACGGGGTTCTCACAGACCGGCCCGGAACGCTCAGCAACGACTTCTTCGTCAACCTGCTCGACATGGCAACGGAATGGTCCCCCGCCTCCGACAAGGAGGACGTGTTCGAACTCCACGATCGCGCCAGCGGCAAGTCGAAATGGACCGGTACGCGCGTCGACCTGATCTTCGGGTCAAACTCGCAGCTTCGTGCAGTGGCAGAGGTCTATGCGCAGAGCGATGCAAAGGAAAAATTCGTGCGTGACTTCGTTGCCGCGTGGACAAAGGTGATGAACGCGGATCGTTTCGACCTCGCCTGATGTTTGTGCGGTCAGGGCGCGCGTAGGTTTATCTGCGCTCTTTCAACAAGACGACCATTGCGGCGCTTCGGGCAACCGAGGCGCCGCAATCATTTGTCGGCACGTGTGAAGGTTCATTGCAGTTCGGAACTGCCAACAGACGAAGGCCCGCGGCCAGCCCCCAACAATAGCCCGCCTGTCAGGTTGACGCGTGCCCCATTCCAAACGAAAAAACCCCGGCGCGGGGCCGGGGTCATTCCATCACGCACCTGATGGCGCGATCAATGCATTTTCGCGTCCACATCCGAAATGGCCGCGTCGATGAGCTTGTTCGCTTCGGTTGCGGTCATCTGCTTTGCGATCACCTCTCTGGCCGCGCTGATCGCAACCCCCACGGCCTCATCGCGCACCTCGCGGACAGCGGCGGCCCGGGCCGATGCGATCTGCTCATCTGCGGACGCCATGCGGCGTGCGATCGACTTTTCCAGATCCTCTTTCGCCTGTTCTGCGGCAGTCTCCGCTTCGGCCTTGGCGTGCGCGATAAGGCGCTCGGACTTTTCCTGCACCTCAGCCTGCTTGGCCTCGTAGGAGGCCAGAAGGCTCTGGGCTTCTTCCCTCAGCGCCCGCGCCTCATCGAGTTCCGAGCGAATACCGGCGGCGCGCTTGTCCAGCATACCGCTAAGGATTCCCGGGACCCTGAAATAGACAAGAACCGCGATGAACAGAATGAAGGCCAGCAGCACCACGAAGTCGGTATTGCGCAGCGAGAAGAACGGACCGCTCGCGGCGAATGCCGGCGTGGCTGCGATCAGGGCAAAGAGCGTTACAATCTTGCGCATATCTCTTATCCCTTCATCCGCGTTTCGACGGCGGCCTCTATCGTCTTGGCATCCGCTTTCTTGGTGCCGAAGACCGCAACGATCTCCTGCGCGGTATCCTTGGCAACGGTGCGCACATTCTCGAGCGCGGAGGCGCGGATTTCCTCGATGGCCTTTTCCGATTCCGCAGCTTTCGCGGCGATCTCAGCGTCGGCGTGTCGGGTGGCCTCGTCAAGGTCGGCCTGAATCTCGGCCTTGGCTTCCGCGACGATCCGCTGTGCTTCTGCGCGGGCATCTGCCAGCGCCTTCTCATAAGCCTGTTCCGCCTCCGCAGCCTTGGCCTTCAGTTCATCGGCAGCGGCGATGTCATTGGTGATTGTCCCCTGGCGCTCGGCCAGCACATTCGCAATGCGTGGCAGTGCGATGCGAGACAGGATGAAGTAGATCACGACCAGCGTGACCAGGAGCCAGAAAATCTGGTTGCCAAAGGTCGAAAAATCGAGCTGCGGCATTCCCGGAGCGGATGCAGCTTCGCTTGCCTGACCAGCGACGTCTTGCGTTTCAGTTGCCATATCTTCCTCCGTCGGAACCTGTCATGCCCCGGACGGAGCCTGCAAAAGGCTCCGTCCGGTCGTAAGGAACCGTATGGATCAGACGGCGAACATCAGCAGCAGGGCGACGAGGAACGAGAAGATCCCCAGAGCTTCTGCAAATGCGATGCCGATGAAAAGAGTCGCAGTCTGCGACGCGGCGGCGGACGGGTTGCGCAGGGCACCCGAGAGGAAGTTGCCGGCCACGTTGCCAACCCCGATGGCGGCTGCGCCGGAACCGATTGCTGCGAGGCCTGCGCCGATGTGTGCGAGATCGCCTTCCATGTGATATCTCCTTACGATTTGGAAGTTTCGATGAGTAATGTGCGGGAATGACCCTTAGTGCGAGGGATGCAGCGCATCTTTAAGATACACGCAGGTCAGAATGGTAAAGACATAGGCCTGTATGAAGCACACCAGCACCTCCAGGCCATACATTGCGGTGATTGCCACAACCGAAAGCGGTGAGATCACGGCAAGTCCGGCGAACCCGGCAAACACCTTGATCACGGCGTGGCCGGCCATCATGTTGCCGCCCAGACGAATGGAATGGCTGACCGGGCGGACGAAGTAGGAAATCAACTCGATGATCGCCAGAATCGGGCGCAGCGCCAGTGGCGCGGAGCTGACCCAGAACAGGCCGAGAAAGGCCGACCCGTTCTTCACGAAGCCCAGGATGGTGACGAAGAAGAACACCATAAGCGCCATAACCCCGGTGACGGCGAAATGCGACGTGGTGGTGAAGGCTGTCGGGATCAGGCCAAGAAAGTTCGCGGTCACGATGAACATGAACAGTGTCATGATATAGGGGAAGTACTTCAGACCGTCCTTGCCGGCGACATCCTCGACCATCTTGTAGACGAAGCCATAGGCCAATTCGCCGATCGACTGGCTGCGCGACGGCACGATGGCGCGGCGCGATGTGCCAAGGACCAGAAGGGCAAAGATGGCCAGAATCGACAGCGCCATCCAAAGCGTCACATTGGTCGGCGTGTACCAGTGCACCACATCGCCGCCAAAAAGCGGCTGAATGATGAACTGATCCATCGGGTGGAATTCAAGGCCACCGCCTGCGTTCTCTGCACCTTGCGTGTCGCTTGCCACGGTTCAGTCCCTCTCGTCTCTCTCGGCCTCTTCGGCCTGCTTTCTCGACTGGATTTCCTGCGCGCTGCGGAGCATCGTCTTCACCCCGGCCGCAAGACCCAGCAATGTGAACAGCACAAGGAAGAGCGGGATCGTCCCCAGAAGGCTGTCCAGCCCGTACCCTATGCCAAAACCGATCCCGAGACCGGCCACCAATTCGATCACCATACGCCAGGCGAGATGCGCCTGAGAATAGTGCTCCTCCATGTGGGGTTTCGGTGCCCGGGCCTTCTTGGCCGCCTCGATCCGCTCTTCAAGCTGCGCCAGGCGCTTCTCTTTCTCTGGATCGGTCACGCAAAAGCCCCCTCAGGACGCTGGCGTAGTGCTATGCCGTGGACAGTTCCGAGTCAAGCGTCCCTGATCTTGCTCTGGCCAACCCCTAAGCCTTTGAATACCAGCACATTATCCTGCCGGGCGTGGGGAACAACGATTCCCTGTCGGCCCTGTTGGGCCTGATTCCGGAGGTTGAGCATATTCAACCAAAAGGTTGACCATGGAAGCCGATCCTGCCAATGGACATTCGATGAATACTGACCTCGACATCGCCTTTGCCGCGCTGGCCGACCCAACGCGGCGCGCCATCCTCTCCATGCTGCTGGAGGATGACATGGCCGTGACCGATGTGGCCGATCCTTTCGAGATGTCGTTGGCCGCGATCTCCAAGCATCTGACCATCCTCACCCGCGCCGGGCTCATCAGTCAGGAAAAGCGTGGGCGCGTGAAATGGTGCAAGCTGGAACCCGATGCGCTGCGTGCGGCATCGGTCTGGATGCAGGGCTTCGGGCAGTTCGAGCCGGTCAACCTCGATGCGTTCGAGCGGTTTCTGGAGAGTGAGTTTCGCGATGGGACGCCGGACGATCCTCGTTCTTGAGAAGCAACACGAGGGCCACCACCGTCAGTCCGATTCCGGCAAAAACCAGCGGTCCGGGCGCGCCATGTCCAAGCGCGATCTCCCAGAGCGTCACCCAGCTTGGAATCAGATAGGTATAGGCCATCACCTTGGCCGCCGGCAGGTGCAACGAGGCGAACTGGACACAAACGAAGGACAGCGCCGTGGCGAACACGACCAGATAGGCCAGCGCGATCCAGACGATGCCGGGCAGCGCGGTCCACTCCGTCGCCCGCAACTCTCCCCAGCCCACCAAGGTGAGAACGAGCGCACCGGCGACAATCGTCCCGAACGTGAAGACAATCGCAGGCTCGCCACGGTTCAGGCGCCGCACCAGCGGGATATAAAAGGCATGAGCCACACAGCCCACGAAAAAGATCGCCTCGCCACGTCCGACCTCAAACCGCAGGAACGCGGCGAAATCGGCACGGAATATCACCCAAAGGGCCCCCACTGCCCCGATCGCGAGGGCCAGTGCGATCCGTCGCGTCATTCTTTGGCGCAGGAGCAGATAGCCAAAGCCCGCCGCCAGCACCGGAGTCAGGGTGAAAACAGCGGATGTCGACACCGGGCGCGCGGTTTTCAGCCCTTCGAACATGAGCACGAAATAGATCGAGAACAGACCGCCCAGCAACAGATATCGCCATGGGGCACGCGCCGCCTTTCGTGGCAGGCCCGTCGTGGCCATAGCGGCCCCTGCGATCACGCCCGCCGCAAGCCAGAACCGCACGGCGGTCAGAGCGACCGGCGAGATCTCGTTCGCCGCCAGCGCACCGAGCGAGAACGACCCCGCGACGCTTGCCGACATCAGAAGCATCGCCAGATGCGCGAGCGTCTCGCGCGTCATTTGCACTCCCAATCTTCTGCCGCGGACTTCAGGAACTTCAGAAAGGTCTGAACCTTGGTGGTGCGATGCAGGTCCACATGGGTCACGAGCCAGAGCGGCCCCTGCCAATCCTCCTGCGGCGGCATCACCTCGTGCAGATCCTTGTGCTGATCGGCCAGCCAGAGCGGCAGAAACCCTATCCCGGCCCCGGCCAGAACGGCGTATTCCATCACCCGCGCATCGGTGGCGCGGAACACGACATTCTCGCGCGGCACCTGTTCGTGCAGCCACTTCAGGAATGGCGCCCGCGATTTCGGATCGTCATCCGCGACGAAACGATGCGCGGCGAACGCGTCGGGACCAGAGGGCAGCCCATGCCGTTCCACGTAGGCGGCGCTGGCATAAAGTCCCACGGGAAGAGAGGCCAGCGGTTGCACCACATTGTCGGGCTGTTCCGGCTTCGAGCCCGCGCGCAGGGCCACATGCGCTTCACCATATTCGAGCCGGAACACCCGGTCAGAGGTCAGATAACGCACGACGAGACCGGGATGCACCTCCTGAAACTCCGCCAGAACAGGCGACAGAAGCGGCGACAGGGACGTCAGTGAGGTGACCACAAGCTCACCCGAAACCTCGCTTCCGCGCCCCTTGATCCGCCCTTCAAGCTGTCCGAACTGATCGTCGGTTGCCTGTGCCACCCGCAGCAAGTCGAGCCCGGCCTCTGTCGGAGTGTAGCCGCGTGCGTGGCGTTGAAAAAGCTTCACGCCAAGTTTGCCTTCCAGCGCGTCGATATGCCGGATCACCGTGGCATGATGCACGCCCAACACCTCGGCTGCACCGCTGACCGTGCCAAGTCGGGCCACCTGATAGGCGGTTTTGATCTCATCCCAATTGTCCATGCTCGCAACCATCTATCTGTGCGCCTGCCAACAATTCATGTTCGGATGCTACTGTTGAGTTTGATCAGGCACAAGCCGATGTCAGTCATCACAGACCCCCTCCTTGATTCAGGATGATCAAACCATGACACAGACCCTTCTTCATATCGATGCCTCGGCCCGCCGCCAAGGCTCTGTCACACGCGATCTGACGGCGCGCATTGTCAACGTCCATTCGGATGCGCGGGTCCTGCGCCGCGATCTGGCGGAAACCCCGGTTCCACAGATCGACGAGACCTGGGTGAATGCCAATTTCACCCCCGCCGCCGACCGTACCGAGGCACAGGTCGAAAAGCTGACCGGCTCCGACGCGCTCATCTCGGAACTGCAAGAGGCGGACACCATCGTGATCGGCCTTCCCGTCTATAATTTCGGTCTGCCTGCAGCGCTCAAGGCGTGGATCGACCAGATCGCCCGCGCCGGCGTGACCTTCCGCTATACGGAAACCGGCCCGGAGGGCCTTCTGACCGGCAAGCGCGCGATCATCGCAATGGCCTCCGGCGGAACGGGTGCCGGCTCTGAAATCGACTTTGCCAGTACCTACCTCCAGCACATCCTCGGCTTTATCGGCATCACCGATGTGACCCTCGTGGCCGCCGACCAGCTGGCGATCAACGCGGATGCCAGTCTGAGCAAGGCACAAGGCGCCATCGAGGCTCTGGCACGGGCGGCCTGAAACGAGAGTGCGGCGCCCTCTCCCGCGCATGGGGCGCCGCCATCTCGCACCAAGATGTGGACTTGCGATTGCACGTTCGTCCGGCTTTCGGGGCCGAAAAATCGGTGAGCACATCGCTTCTGGCCGCATCTGCTTGACTCCCCCGGTAACTTGCCTGTAATTCCCGCATCAATCCGGAAGTCTGTCATGCTTCCGGTCCCATTGGCGTTTGCCAGGGATCGCCCCCCGTCAGCGAGTTTCGCCCGCGGGGGAGATTGGCGTTTGGGCGGTTCGCACTTATGTTCGGGCCAGAATGAAACGGTAGGGAAGGCCGGAAGCGATGTTTGAAAATCTCAGCGAACGCCTTTCTGGTGTCTTCGACCGGCTTTCGAAACAAGGCGCCCTGTCCGATGAGGATGTGAAAACCGCCCTGCGCGAGGTGCGCGTCGCCCTGCTTGAGGCGGATGTCTCTCTTCCGGTCGCGCGCGATTTCGTCAAGGCCGTGCAGGACAAGGCCACCGGACAGACCGTCACCAGATCCGTCACCCCCGGACAGCAGGTCGTCAAGATCGTTCACGACGAGCTTGTGCATGTGCTGGCAGGGGAAGGTGAGCCGGGCGAGTTGAAGATCGACAACGCCCCGGCGCCGATCCTGATGGTGGGGCTTCAGGGGTCTGGCAAGACGACCACCACCGGCAAACTGGCCAAGCGCCTGACCGAGAAGAACGGCAAGCGGGTGCTCATGGCCTCGCTCGACATCTACCGCCCCGCCGCGATGGAACAGCTTCGGGTGCTGGGGCAGCAGATCGGGGTCGATACCCTTCCCATCGTGCCGGGTGAGAATGCGGTGCAGATCGCCAAACGCGCCAAGCAGCAGGCCACGCTGGGCGGCTATGATGTCTACATGCTCGACACCGCCGGGCGGCTTCAGATCGCGCAGACCCTGATGCAGGAGATCGAGGACGTGCGCGACGCGGTCAACCCACGCGAGACACTCCTCGTGGTCGATGGCCTGACCGGGCAGGTCGCCGTCGAGGTGGCCGAGGAGTTCGACGGCAAGATCGGTATCTCCGGTGTCGTGCTGACCCGGATGGATGGCGATGGTCGCGGCGGCGCGGCGCTGTCGATGCGGGCGGTGACCGGCAAGCCGATCAAGTTCGTCGGCCTTGGCGAAAAGATGGACGCGCTGGAGACGTTCGAGCCGGATCGCATCGCGGGCCGCATTCTCGGCATGGGCGACATCGTCGCGCTTGTCGAAAAGGCCCAGGACACCATTGAGGCCGAACAGGCCGAACGCATGATGAAGCGGTTCCAGAAGGGCCGGTTCAACATGAACGATCTCAAGATGCAGCTTGAGCAGATGATCAAGATGGGCGGCATGGAAGGCGTGATGGGCATGATGCCCGGTATGGGCAAAATGTCCAAGCAGATGCAGGGTGCGGGCATCGACGACACCGTGCTCAAGCAGCAGATCGCGCTTATCCAGTCGATGACCAAGATGGAACGCGCCAATCCCCAGATCCTTCAGGCGAGCCGCAAGAAACGCATCGCCAAGGGGGCCGGGCTTGAGGTGTCGGACCTCAACAAGCTTCTCAAGATGCAGCGCCAGATGGCCGACATGATGAAGAAGATGGGCAAGATGGGCAAAGGCGGTATGCTCAAGCAAGCCATGTCGGGCATGTTCGGCAAGGGCGGAATGCCCGACGTGCCCGCCGGCATGGACCCCGGCCAGATGGACCCAAAGGCGCTTGAGCAGGCGGCCAAGCAGCTTGGCAGTGGTAAGGGCGGAATGCCGGGCCTTGGCGGCTCCTCGCTCCCGCCCGGCCTGTCCGGTTTCGGAAAGAAGAAGTGATCCGCATGTCGATCTTCTGCCGGACATATTTCCACAGGAAGGATAACATCGTCTTAACGGTGCGCGGCGATCGTCGCGCGGCCCCGCTCGCGATGGCGGATGCGCCGCGATGACCGGCTTCCCTGTGCTTGAAACCGAACGCCTGATCCTGCGTCTGCCGCGCGAGGATGACTTCGAGGCGGAGGCGAAATTCTTCGCCTCAGATGCCTCGCGGTTTGTCGGCGGACCGAAGCGCCCGGATGAAACGTGGCGTGCGCTGGCGAGCCTGATCGGTCACTGGCACATACGCGGCTATGGCTTCTGGGCGCTGGAGGAAAAGGGCACCGGCACTTATCTGGGCCGCGTCGGCCTGTGGTATCCGCATGGCTGGCCCGAACCGGAAATCAGCTGGACGCTCATGACCCACGCCACCGGCAAGGGGTACGCGACCGAGGCCGCGCTGGCCGCCCGTGCCCATGCCTATGACGTGCTGGGATGGAGCACCGCGATCTCGTTGATCGACCCGGCCAATACCGCCAGCGAGGCGCTGGCCCGCCGCCTTGGCGCCGCGTTCGAGACAACCTATGAGCATCCGGCGTTCGGTACGATGTATATCTGGCGCCATCCGGGGCCGGACACGCTCGTCAATGGCGGAATGGAGGCTTATGCATGACACTGACCCCGGCCCCGATCATAGAAACCGAACGTCTGATCCTGCGCGGCCCCGAGCCGCAGGATTTCGAACCCATCGCCGCCTTCTATGCGGATGCGGACCGATCCTGGGGGTTCGATGGCCCGCTGCCACGGCATGAGGCGTGGCGCTGGTTCGCCGGGTCCATCGGGCACTGGCACCTGCATGGCTATGGCTTTTGGACGGTCACCCTGAAGGAGACCGGAGGGATTGCGGGCATTGCCGGCATCTGGAACCCCGAGGGCTGGCCAGAGCCCGAACTGGGCTGGGTCGTGTTTGACGGCTTCGAGGGCCGCGGCATTGCCTATGAGGCCGCGCTGGCCGCCCGGAACCATGCGTATGGCCCGCTCGGCTTCACTACGATGACAAGCAATATCGTGCCCGGCAACACCCGGTCCGAACAGCTTGCCCGCCGACTCGGTGCGTGGCTGGAAAAGACCTATACCAACGTGACGATGGGCACCGATCAGCTTTTCCGCCACCCCGGCCCGGAGACGCTCTGACATGTCAGCCGCGTCGATTCCCGTGCTGCAAACCCGCCGCCTTGTCCTGCGCGGACCGGAACCGCAAGACTATCCGAATTTCAAGGCCACCTTCGCCAGCTATCGCTCGCGGTTCATGGGCGGGCCGCTCAATCCCTACGAAAGCTGGATGCTGTATGCGGCGGAAATCGGGCATTGGACGATCCGCGGTTTCGGCATGTGGATGATCCATGACCGGCACACCGATGAGACCTGTGGCATGGCGGGCGGCTGGTTTCCGGCGCAGTGGCCGGAACGGGAGATTGCCTGGATCATCTGGCCCGAAAAGGCCGGACATGGCTATGCGCTGGAGGCCACCCATGCCGTGCGCGGTTATTTCTACGAGACCCAGGGTTGGGATGGGGCGGTCAGCTACCTCGACCCCAAGAACCTCGATTCCATCCGGCTTGCCGAACGGCTTGGCGCGGTGAAGGACCATGAGGCCGCGACGGTGGACGGACATGACGTGGTTTACCGCCACCCGTCGCCCGCGGTCCTGCGGTCAAGCCAGATCGCGGACGGGATCGCCATGGAAATCGGCCACTACGCCGACCCGAGTTTCAAACCGAAAGGAGTGGCCCTTGACTGATCCCGTGACCCGCGCCGCGGCCTTGCTCAGAGACCACCGCGACAGCATCGACCGGCTTGACGCCATCCTCGTCTACACACTGGGAGAGCGGTTCAAGCACACGCAGGCCGTGGGCACGCTCAAGGCCGAACACGACCTTCCCCCGTCCGATCCCGCGCGCGAAGCGCAACAGATCGCGCGGCTCGAAGACCTGGCGGAACAGGCCGACCTGGACCCTGAATTCGCCAAGAAATTCCTGAGCTTCATCATTGATGAGGTCATCAGGCACCACAAGAAACAGCAAACGTAAGGTGGGTGCCATCCCACCGCACAACCGCCATTCAAAGGAGAATATCAAATGGCCATGAAAATCCGTCTCGCCCGCGCCGGCTCCAAGAAGCGTCCCTTCTACCGTATCGTCGCCGCCGATTCACGCATGCCGCGCGATGGCCGCTTCATCGAGAAGTTGGGCACCTACAACCCGCTTCTGCCGAAAGACAGCGAAGAGCGCGTTCAGATGAACGTGGAGCGCATCCAGTACTGGATCGGTCAGGGCGCGCAGGTGACCGACCGCATCTCGCGCATGCTCGAAGCGGCTGGCGCTGCCGAGAAGAAAGAGCGCAGCAACCCGAAAAAGGCCAAGCCCGGCAAGAAGGCACAGGAACGTGCCGAGCAGAAGGCCGCCAAGGTGGCCGAGGCCGCGGATGCCTCCGAGGAGTGACCTCCACGTCAGGTTGACCGATGCGAAACGGGGCGGTGTTCAGGCACCGCCCCTTTCTTATGACGCGGCGCCCGCGCGCTTCGGTTTATAGGGGGCCATCCCCTCGCGCGCCAACTCGTCCGCGCGTTCGTTTTCCGGGTGGCCGTCATGGCCCTTGACCCATTCCCACGTCACGTCGTGGCGAGCCTGCGCCGCATCGAGCCGTTGCCACAGTTCGGCATTCTTCACCGGCTTTTTCGCGGCGGTTTTCCAACCGTTCTTCTTCCAGCCGTGTATCCAGCTCGTGACCCCGTTCTTCACATACTGGCTGTCGGTGACGATGGTGATCGACGACGGGCGGCTGAGCGCCTCAAGCGCGGTGATCGCCGCCATCAGCTCCATCTTGTTGTTGGTGGTCTCCGGCGCGCCGCCGCTGAACTCGCGTTCCTTGACAACGCGGCTTCCGTCCATCGCCCGCAACACAACGCCCCAGCCACCGGGGCCGGGATTGCCGGAACAGGCGCCATCGGTGTAGGCGGTAAGATCGGTCATATGTCGGCCTTTCGCAGTCTGCCGCGCTGATGTCACAAATAGACGCCGACCGCCAGACAGATCACCACCACGACGCTCAGCGCAACACGCAGCGCCATCCACCATCGCGGTGCCAGTCCGTGCCGCCAGAACAGCCAGTCCAGCCCCAGAAGGCCGACAAAACCGAAGATCAGGTTCACCCCCGCGCCAACCGGCCCGCCGCCCACCATCACGAATGCCCAGAGCGCCGGA
The DNA here is from genome assembly GCF_900110425.1 of Salinihabitans flavidus. GTDB lineage: Bacteria > Pseudomonadota > Alphaproteobacteria > Rhodobacterales > Rhodobacteraceae > Salinihabitans > Salinihabitans flavidus. The sequence continues at coordinate 20,626 of NZ_FODS01000001.1, forward strand.
ATGACCGACAGGGCATACCCGCTGGCCGCGACCATGCCGCTCGCTCGGGTGGCGAACCCCCACAGTACGCCTGACATGAACGACAGGATCACCGTGCCATAGGACAGGCCCACATACGGCCCGATGAACCGCGGGCCAAGGGTGCGGGCCGCCCACAGACCGAGATCGGGGGCCAGAACCGTCAGCGCCGACCAAAGGAAGGGGAGCAGCCCCGCCAGCCCCAATGCCAGTGCGGATTTCGGAATGGACCGCATCCGCCGCCGTCAGGCCATGTCGCGCAACATGCGCGGCACCTTGAAGTTCACCCGTTCCACGGCGGTTTCCACCTCTTTCAGGGTCACGTCAAAGCGGTCGCGGAAGGCGTCGATCACCTCTTCGACAAGCACCTCGGGCGCGGAGGCCCCGGCCGTGATGCCAAGGCTGGAGACACCTTCAAGCGCGCGCCAGTCGATGTCGGCGGCGCGCTGCACAAGCTGTGAATAACCGCAGCCGGCACGGCTGGCGACCTCGACCAGACGGCGCGAGTTGGATGAGTTCGGCGCGCCCACGACCAGCATCGCCTCGGCCTTGGGCGCGATGGCCTTGACCGCCTCCTGCCGGTTGGTGGTGGCGTAACAGATGTCTTCCTTGTGCGGGCCGATGATCGCCGGGAACCGGTCTCGCAGCGCGGTCACGATATGGGCGGTATCGTCAACCGAAAGCGTGGTCTGCGTGACGAAGGCGAGCTTTTCGGGGTCGCGCACCTCGATGCGTTCCACGTCGCTTTCGGTTTCGACCAGCAGCACCTCGCCATCGGGAAGCTGGCCCATCGTGCCAATGGTTTCGGGATGCCCGGCGTGGCCGATCATCACGATCTGAAGCCCGTTTTCATGATGGCGCTCGGCCTCGATATGCACCTTGGAGACAAGAGGACAGGTGGCATCCACATAGATCATCTCACGCCGCTCCGCCTCTGCGGGAACCGCCTTGGCGACCCCGTGCGCCGAGAAGATCACCGGCCGGTCGTCGGGGCAGTCGGACAGCTCCTCGACAAACACCGCGCCCTTGTTGCGCAGGGAATCGACGACGAATCTGTTGTGCACGATCTCATGCCGGACATAGACCGGCGCCCCCCATTTTTCGAGCGCCATTTCAACGATCTTGATGGCACGATCCACGCCCGCGCAAAAGCCGCGCGGCGCCGCGATGTATAGGGTCAGGGGCGGTCTTGTCATGCTGTCCTCGCGTTTGGGCCAGAGGTAATCCCTTGAAGGCCCTGCGTCCAGAGGGGGGGCACACGATCCTGTGAGCCGATGGCGCCTTGACCTTCCACCGCTGGAAGGTGGGAAAGGGGCATTCGGAATCATCCATGAGGGAGACAGACATGGCTTTGAGGCAACTGGCGCTTGGGGTGCTAGCCGCGTTCTGGGCCGGGGCGGCGGGGGCGCAGGGCAAGGGATTTCTGCCCTATGAGGATTCCGGGGCCGTGGCGCGCGGAGAGACGCTCTATCAGGAATTTTGCGCGTCTTGTCATGGGGTTGACCTGGAAGGCGAGACGGCCAACTGGCGGGAGAGGAAGGACAGCGGGCGCATGCCCGCGCCGCCGCATGATGCGAGCGGACACACATGGCACCACCCCGACATGGTCCTGTTTCGCTTGACCAAGCTGGGCGTGGAAGCCGTTGTCGGCCAAGGCTATGAAAGCGATATGCCCGGCTTTGGCGATGTCCTGAGCGATGCGCAAATCATTGAAATCCTTGCCTATATCAAGAGCACATGGCCCGACGACGTGATCGGGATGCACAACGCCCGCAGCGGCAGCTAGGAAAATGTGCAAAGCCAGCGCACGCCTTGCGGCACCGCCCTCGGCCCCTGCCGGTCACGACTCACTGCAAGCCCTTGTTAACGCCGGGAAAACCCTTGTCGGTAAAATGTCGGTATTACGTCGGTATCGCGTCGGTATCGACCCGCGAAATTGCCAGGTAAACAGCGCGAACGGTGAGGCTCTGTCAACATTGGTAAAGATTTCACAAAGGGGAGCGAAGGCCCCGAAAGGAATCGGCGCCGCTGCGCCGCGCAGAGGGCGCCCGCCGGAATTCGGCCGGATGAAAACCGGCCCGGAGAACACCGGGCCGGTGGTCTTCAGTCGTTCTCGCTGTAGGCGATATCGCGGTCACGCTCTTGCGTGTAGTCGCGCGGCGGACGCCCGATCACTTCGCGCAGACCCTCCAGTTCGATGAAGTTGTCAGCCTGTCGGCGCAGGTCGTCGGAAATCATCGGCGGCTGGCTGCGGATGGTGGAGACCACCGACACGCGCACGCCCTGCCGTTGCAGGCTTTCCACCAGCGGGCGGAAGTCGCCATCGCCGGAGAACAACACGATATGATCCACCCGCGGCGCAAGCTCCATCGCGTCCACGGCCAGTTCGATGTCCATGTTCCCCTTCACCTTCCGGCGACCATGGCTGTCGGTATATTCCTTGGCCGGTTTCGTCACCATCGCATAGCCGTTATAGTGCAGCCAATCCACCAGAGGCCGGATCGGAGAATACTCGTCATTCTCCAGCAGCGCGGTATAGTAGAATGCCCGGAGTAGCTTCCCGCGACGCATGAACTCCGACCGCAGAAGCTTGTAGTCGATATCGAAGCCAAGGGACTTCGCCGCCGCGTAAAGATTGGACCCGTCTATGAACAGCGCGAGCCGTTCGTCCTTGTAAAACATAAAATGTCCTTTCCAATAAAAAGACGTGCCCTCTGTCGATCCGTGAGTGATGAAATCTTGGGCACACTAAGAGCGCCTAATTAAATGCATGCAGGCGCGCCATCAAGTGGATGCGACCGCGATTTGAGGTAGTTTACACTGTCCGAAGGGATAGGAGAAATCAAAATCATGTGCGAAATCTGCCTTCTGGCACTGGGCGGTAACCTGCCTTCACAATCCGGCGACCCGGTTCAGACCCTCGCGGCGGCGGTCGGGGATCTGAACAGGGGGCCGGTTCGGTTGCGCAAGGTCAGCCGTTTCTTTTCGACTCCGTGCTTTCCGCCGGGGGCCGGGCCCGACTACGTCAATGCCGCCGTGGAGGTGGAGACCGCACTTGCACCGCGGGCGCTTCTCGATTGTCTGCATGGTATAGAGGCGGCGCGCGGCCGGGCGCGGGTGCAACGCTGGGGGATGCGCACGCTCGACGTGGATCTGATCGCATTGGGCGACCGCGTGATACCCACGCGGGAGCGGTTCATGCAATGGCACGATCTGCCACCCGATGAGCAGGTCAGCGCCACGCCGGAAGAGTTGATTCTGCCGCATCCGCGGATTCAGGGCCGCGCCTTCGTGCTGGTGCCACTGATGGACATCGCGCGGCACTGGATCCATCCGGTTCTCGGGCTCAGCGTGCGGCAGATGCACGATGCCCTGCCCGAAAGTGATCGCGCAGCCGTGATTTCCCTCTGATTTCAGGTGGAATCGGGTTGTCAAGGTATTCGTTCCCCCTTAGATACATGGTTTCCGATCCCGACCCGAGAGAATGGAGTGCCGCATGGCCCGCGTGACCGTAGAAGACTGTGTCGACAAGGTTCCGAACCGCTTTGAGCTTGTGATGCTCGCCGCGCACCGGGCCCGCGAGATCACGGCCGGGTCCCCCGTTACCGTGGACCGCGACAACGACAAGAACCCTGTCGTCGCCCTGCGCGAGATCGCGGACGAGACGCAGACCGCCGATGATCTGCGCGAGCGTCTGATCGAAAGCAACCAGACCCAGATCGAAGTCGATGAGCCGGAAGACGATTCCATGGCGCTTCTGATGGGCGGGGAGGCTGACAAGCCCGCCGAGGACGACATGTCCGAGGAAAAGCTGCTTCGCGCGCTGATGGAAGCACAGGGGCAAGGCTGACGCAGCCAGAGAGGCACGAGGCGGGGGCGCATGATCCCGGTTGACGATCTGATCGCGCTGGTCCGCGCCTACAATCCCAAGACCAACGAGACGATGCTGCGTGCGGCCTATGACTTCGGCCGCGCGATGCACGAAGGGCAGTATCGCCATTCCGGCGAGCCCTATTTTTCGCATCCCATCGCGGTGGCGGCCATCCTGACAGAGCAGCAGCTCGACGATGCCACCATCGCCACCGCCCTTTTGCACGACACGATCGAGGACACCAAGGCGATCTACGCCGAGGTCGAAAAACGCTTTGGCCGCGAGGTCGCGGAGCTGGTCGATGGTGTCACCAAGCTGACCAACCTTCAGTTGTCGTCCAACGAGACCCGACAGGCGGAGAATTTCCGCAAGCTGTTCATGGCGATGTCGAAAGACCTGCGCGTGATCCTCGTGAAGCTGGCGGACCGGCTGCACAACATGCGCACGATCCGCGCCATGCGTCCCGAAAAGCAGGCGCAGAAGGCACGCGAGACCATGGATATCTATGCCCCGCTGGCCGGGCGCATGGGGATGCAGTGGATGCGCGAAGAGCTTGAGGATCTCGCGTTCAAGGTGCTCAACCCCGAGGGCCGGGCCAGCATTATTCGCCGTTTCATCACGCTTCAGCGCGAATCGGGCGACGTGATAGAGCGGATCACCGGCGACATGCGCCATGAACTCGACAAGGCGGGGGTCGAAGCCGAGGTTCTGGGCCGCGCCAAGAAACCCTATTCCATCTGGCGCAAGATGCAGGAGAAGGATCTGAGCTTTTCGCGGCTGTCTGACATCTACGGCTTTCGCGTGCTGACAGGCAGCGAGGAGGATTGCTATCGTGTGCTGGGCGCCATCCATCAGCGCTGGCGCGCCGTGCCGGGACGCTTCAAGGATTACATCAGCCAGCCGAAATCGAACGGCTATCGTTCCATCCACACCACGGTGAGCGGGCGCGACGGCAAGCGGGTGGAGGTGCAGATCCGCACCCGCCAGATGCATGACGTGGCCGAAACCGGGGTGGCGGCGCATTGGTCCTATCGCGACGGGGTGCGGGGCGAGAACCCCTTTGCCGTGGACCCGGCAAAATGGATCAGATCCCTGACAGAGCAGTTTACCGCCGAAGAGGATCACGACGAGTTTCTCGAAGCGGTCAAGCTCGAGATGTATTCCGATCAGGTGTTCTGTTTCACGCCCAAGGGCGATGTGGTGAAGCTGCCGCGCGGGGCGACGCCGATTGATTTCGCCTATGCCATCCACACAAGGATCGGCAATGCCTGCGTGGGCGCGAAGGTCGATCACACGCGCGTGCCGCTCTGGACACGGGTGAAGAACGGGCAATCGGTCGAGATCATCACCGCCGAAGGACAGGTGCCGCAGGCCACATGGCTGGACATCGCGACCACCGGCAAGGCGAAGGCCGCGATTCGCCGGGCGCTTCGGGCGGTGGACCGGGAACGCTATATAAAGCTCGGATTCGAACTGGCACGCTCTGCGTTCGAGCATGTGGGCAAGAAGCCGACCGACAAGGTTCTCGATACCGCCGCGAAGCATCTGAGGCTGGAGGACCGTGAGACGCTTCTGGCGCGGTTGGGCAGTGCGGAGCTGACCGGGCGGCAGGCGGTGCAGGCGGTCTATCCCGACCTCGCCCCCGACGAAAGCGAGGAGATCGCCCAGGATCGCGCGGTGATCGGCCTCTCGCCAGATCAGAGTTTTCAGCGCGCGCCCTGTTGCTCGCCCCTGCCGGGAGAGCGGATCGTTGGTATCACCTACCGCGGCAAGGGGGTGGTGGTGCATGCCATCGACTGCGATTCGCTTGGTCAGTTCGAGGATCAGCCGGAACGCTGGCTCGACCTGCACTGGCACGCGGGCAAGCACAAGGCGATCTATACCGTTCCGCTTGAAATGACGATCGGCAACGATGCCGGGGTGCTGGGGCGAATTTGCACATTGATCGGAGAGCACAAGGCGAATATCTCGAACCTGGAGTTTCTTGACCGCAAGCCCGATTTCTTCCGGCTGATGGTCTGGATCGACCTGCGCGACGCAGAGCACCTGCATTCGCTGATGCTCGCACTCGAAGCGGAAAGCGATGTGGCGGCCATAGAGAGGCACAGAGACCCGAGCCAGGCCAGGGCGCCCTCGGGGCAGCAATAGACAGGGGAACACACCGCAGTGGTTTTCAAGCGGCGTGACAGACGTCCTATCCTTCAGACCCTGCTGGATTTCCTCTGGCCACGGGGCGGTTGGACTCGGGCCTTTCACTATGTGAAACACCGGCTGCACCGGCTGCCCGGCTCGCCCGAATTCATCGGGCGGGGCATCTGGGCGGGCGTGTTCGTCTGCTTCACCCCGCTGTTCGGTCTGCATTTCGTCCTTGCCATACTGATCAGCCGGATCGTGAAGGGCAGTGTGCTGGCCTCGCTTCTGGCGACCTTCGTGGGCAACCCGCTCACCTTCCTGCCGATCGGCGTGATCTCTCTGAAAACCGGGCACTTCCTGCTCGGCACCATGTTCGATGAGCGTGTGGAAAAATCTCTGGTGCGCAAGTTCACCGAGGCCTGGGGCGATCTGTGGCACAATTTCGTGTCGTTGTTCAGTGATCAGCGGGCCGACTGGCATGCGCTGCTGCGGTTTCATGAAGAAGTCTTCTTTCCCTATCTGGTCGGCGGTATCATTCCGGGGATCATCGCGGCCTCTGTCGCCTACTATCTGTCGGTCCCGGTGATCCGCGCCTATCAGAAGCGCCGCGCCGGACGGCTGAAGTCCAAGCTGGACGCGCTGAGAAAGAAAGCCCTGCATCGCAGCAAGAAGAAGAAGGACGAGATCCGGTAGCCGGCACCACAGGGAAAGCGGTTTGCACTTTCCGGGGAAGGGGCTAGGTTCGGGCGACCCCTAGTGAGGAGCCATGCCAATGTTGCGACTGGGCGTGAATATCGACCATGTGGCCACCGTGCGCAACGCGCGCGGCGGGGCCTATCCCGATCCGCTGCGCGCCGCGAAACTCGCGCAGGAGGCCGGGGCCGACGGGATCACCGCGCATCTGCGCGAGGATCGCCGCCATATCTCTGACACGGACATCGACGGGCTGATGGAGGTGCTGACCGTGCCTCTCAATTTCGAGATGGCGGCGACGCCGGAAATGCAGAAGATCGCGCTGCGCCACCGCCCGCATGCCGTCTGCATCGTGCCGGAAAAGCGCGAGGAACGCACCACCGAGGGCGGGCTTGAGGTCGCGCGCGAGGAAAACAAGCTGGCCCACTACATCGCGCCGCTGCGCGAGGCCGGGTGCCGGGTGTCGATCTTCATCGCCGCCGACACCCGCCAGATCGACGCCGCGCACCGCATCGGCGCCGAGGTGATCGAGCTTCACACCGGCGCCTATTGCGACGCCCACACCGAAGGACGCATGGAGGACCGCGACCGCGAACTGGACACCCTGCGCGAGATGGCCAGCTATGCCCACGCGCTGGGGCTGGAGGTGCACGCCGGCCATGGCCTGACCTATGACACCGTGCAGCCCGTCGCCGCCTTTCCCGAGGTGATGGAACTCAACATCGGGCATTTCCTGATCGGCGAGGCGATCTTTCGCGGGCTGGAGCCGGCGATCGCCGAGATGCGGCGCCTAATGGACGAGGCGCGCGCTTGACGCACGTCTCGGGCTGGTTTCAAACTCGGTCCGATTTTGTTCATCATCCTGCCCAAAAGGCGCGTTAGGTCATGGGCAGATGTGCATGTATTTTTGAAGGAATGAGTTATGCCAGTGATCGAGATGGACCCCGAAACGCTTGTTCTCGACTCCGCATCGGCCAAGGCGGCCGGGGCGGCGGCGGCCAAGACCTATCGCAGCCACACACCCTACCCCTATGGCAGCTTCGACGACTTCCTGCCCGAGACGGTGCTGGACCGTGTGCTCAATGAGATCAGGGAATTGCCCGAGGCCGAAACCATGTTCGACCGGCCACAGGAAAAGCTGAAAACCAGCTACCTGCCCGAACGCCTGCCGCCCTACACGCGCAATCTCTTCTACGTTCTGAATTCCCGCCCCTTCCTGCGATTCCTCGAAGAGATGACGGGCATTCAGGGGCTGATCCCCGACCCCTATTTCGCCGGTGGCGGTGTCCATGTGGTCGCCAATGGCGGGCACCTCGACATCCACGCCGATTTCAACCACAACGCCAAGCTCAACCTCGAACGCCGTCTCAACATCCTGATCTATCTCAATAAGGACTGGCGCAAGGAATACGGCGGCTCCTTCGAGATCTGGAACACCGACATGACGCAGCGGGTGGACAGTTTCGTGCCGGTGTTCAACCGCATGTGCTGCTTCAACACGGGGTCGGATACATGGCACGGCAACCCCGAAACGGTGAACCACCCCGACGGAGAGCCCCGCATGTCTCTGGCGCTCTATTACTATACCGCGACATGGGATTATACGCGCAAGTCCCACACGACGCTTTTCACGCCGCGCCCCGGCACGCACGATCAGGTGGACCGCAAGATCCGGCGCGCCGAAATGCTCAAGGAGATGCTGCCGCCCGTCGTGTTCCGCCGGGTGATCGGCCGGCTTCAGCGGCTGGGCTTCTGAAACGTCCGAACGGTCCGGCTGCGGAAAGGAAACGCGCATGATCCTTGGCATCGGCACGGATCTGGCCAATATCGACCGCGTGGCCGGAACGCTGGAACGGTTCGGCGATCGGTTCCGCAACCGCGTCTTCACCGAGACCGAGCAGCGCAAGGCGGAGCGGCGGCGCGACACGGCCGGCACTTATGCCAAGCGATGGGCCGCGAAAGAGGCGTGCTCCAAGGCGCTCGGCACCGGGTTGCGCATGGGGATCGCATGGAAGGACATGTCGGTGACGAACCTGCCCACGGGTCAGCCGGTGATGCACGTCACGGGCTGGGCCGAGGGCCGGCTGCGCGAGATGACGCCACCCGGGCACGAGGCGGTCATTCACGTCACGCTGACCGACGATCACCCCTGGGCGCAGGCCTTCGTGGTGATCGAGGCAAGGCCGCTCGACAATCTCAGCTAGCAAAATGATAGGTTGCCACCTGCCCCGCGTGCGCGAAGAGGGCGCGCGCCCGGGTTGACTTGGGCGGGTTCCCGGCTCATGTAGCCCACGACCCAAACCCCCCGGAGGATTCCAGTCAGATGGCATCAGAAGCCAAGAAGAAAAGCGGTTTTCTTGAAACCGTGAAAACCATCGTCTATGCGCTGCTGATCGCGGGCATCTTCCGGTCGCTGTTCTTTCAGCCGTTCTGGATTCCCTCCGGCTCCATGAAAGAGACCCTGCTGATCGGGGATTTCCTGTTCGTGAACAAGATGGCCTATGGCTATTCCTATGCTTCCTGTCCGAGCATCCGCATCGCGTCTCTTGGAATCAACATCGACGCCAAGAACATCTGTAGCGTCTTCGATGGGGACAATGCCCGGCTTTGGGGCTCGGAACCGGAGCGCGGCGACGTCGTGGTGTTCCGCCATCCTGTCACCGGGCTTGATTTCATCAAGCGGGTGATCGGCCTGCCGGGCGACCGCATCCAGATGCGGCGGGGCGTTCTGCATATCAACGGAGAGCCGGTGGAGCTTGAGGACGCGGGCGTGTTCGAGGAAGTCTACGGTCCGCAAGGGCCGCAGGGGTCACGTCCGCGCTGCGAGAACGGGCCGGTGGGCACTGGCGGACTCTGCGTAAAATCGCGCCAGATTGAGACACTGCCCAACGGCAGATCGCATCCCATCCTCAACATCGCCATGCAGGGCACCGACAACACTGGCGTCTATACCGTGCCCGAGGGTCATTATTTCTTCATGGGCGACAACCGCGACAATTCCACCGACAGCCGGGTGCCGCAGGCGGCGCGCGGTGTGGGCTTCGTGCCCTTTGAAAACCTGATCGGGCGGGCCGACCGGATCATGTTCTCCTCCGCCGGGCGGTCGATGTTCTCGTTCTGGACATGGCGGGGGGACCGTTTTTTCAAGGGGGTGGAGTGAAGGTTTCCGGCGAGCTGAAGGCGCTTCAGGCGCGGTTGGGCCATGAGTTCGCGCAGCCCGATCTGCTGTTGCGGGCGGTGACGCATTCGTCGGTCGCCGCCCCGCAGCGCGCCGACAACCAGCGGCTGGAATTCCTTGGCGACCGGGTGCTCGGGCTGGTGATGGCCGAGACGCTTCTGGCGAAAGACCCCGAGGCCACCGAGGGGCAGCTCGCGCCGCGGTTCAACACGCTGGTGCGCAAGGAAACCTGCGCCGATGTGGCGCGCGCGATCGGGCTTGGCGACGCGATGAAGCTCGGCCGCTCGGAAATGCTCTCTGGCGGGCGGCGCAAGCAGGCGCTGCTGGGCGACGCGATGGAGGCGGTGATCGCCGCGGTTTATCTCGATGCCGGGTTCGAGGCGGCGCGCGACATGGTGGTGCGGCTCTGGGGGGAGCGCGTCTCGCGGGTCGAGGATGACGCCCGCGACGCCAAGACCGCGCTTCAGGAATGGGCGCAGGCGCGCGGATTGCCGCCGCCGCACTATGAGACCGTGACGCGTAGCGGTCCCGACCACGCGCCGGTGTTCACCATCGCCGCGCGGCTGGAAAGCGGCGAGAGCGCGCAGGCGCAGGCCGGCTCCAAGCGGCAGGCCGAACAGGCCGCGGCGACGGCGCTTCTGTCGCGGCTGGTGCAGGCATGAGCCGCGCGGCAACCACTGGCGGGGCGTGGCAAAACCCGTTATGGCGGGGCTTTGCAATTTCACAACGGATGCCAGCATGAGCACACGCGCCGGTTTCGTCGCCCTGATCGGAGAGCCCAACGCGGGCAAGTCCACCCTGCTCAACCGCATGGTGGGCGCGAAGGTGTCGATTGTCACCCACAAGGTGCAGACCACGCGCGCGCGCATTCGCGGCGTGGCGCTGGAGGGCGAGAGCCAGATCATCTTCGTGGACACGCCGGGCCTGTTCCGGCCGCGCCGCAGGCTCGACCGGGCGATGGTCGCGGCGGCCTGGGGCGGGGCGGCGGACGCCGATGTGGTCGTGCTGCTGATCGAGGCACACCGCGGCATCACGCCGGGGGTGGAGGACATCCTCGAGCGGCTGACAGAGATCGGCACGGGCCGCACCGTGGCGCTGGCCATCAACAAGATCGACCGGGTGAAATCCGAGGTGCTTCTGGGGCTGACCCAATCGCTCAACGAACGCTATGCCTTCGCGGAAACCTTCATGATTTCCGCCGAGAAGGGCTATGGCTGCGACGCGCTCAAGACATGGCTCGCGCGACAGCTGCCCGAGGGGCCGTGGCTTTACCCCGAGGATCAGATCGCGGATCTGCCGATGCGGATGATCGCGGCAGAGATCACGCGCGAGAAGCTGACGCTGCGCCTGCATCAGGAGCTTCCCTATCAGCTCACCGTGGAGACCGAGAGCTGGGAGGAACGCAAGGACGGCAGCGCGCGCATCGACCAGATAATCTATGTCGCGCGGGACGGTCACAAGGGGATCCTGCTTGGCCACAAGGGCGAGACGATCAAGGCCGTGAGCAAGGCCGCCCGAGAGGAGCTGGAAGAGTTTCTTGGCCGCCGGGTGCATCTCTTCTGTCAGGTCAAGGTGCGCCCCGGCTGGCTTGACGAGGCCGAACGCTATTCCGAGATGGGGCTGGATTTCCGCGACGGCGCGGACAGTTAGGCCACCCTGCCGGCCCGGGCCGGTGGTCCGTCCGACACGCTGACGAAAGGGGCGCATATGCGGCTGACGGCGCAATTCTGGGTGCAGGCGTATCTCGCGCGGCTTCGGCTTGAGGGGATACCGGCCTTTGTCGTGGCGCATGGCGACGACACAGGGGGCGCGGTTCTGGTCAAGCTCAACACGCTGGACGGGCAGGCGCAGGCGTTTCAGCGCAGCTTCGATCTGATGAGCGGGGAACGCCGCTGGCTGCCGCTGGCCGAGGGCGACGAGGCAGAGGTTGACGCCGTTCTCGCCCGGCAGCGGCGCACCGACCCCGACCTGTGGGTCATCGAGGTGGAGGACCGCGCCGGGCGGCACATGCTCGATGCGCCGGGGATGGAAGGCTAGGCGCATACCGCGCGCCCCGCCGCCCGGGGCGCGTCGGCTCCGTCACGTTCCTACCGCCCGGGTCGCTCGCGGCCCGGGCATGCGCCCGCCCGCCCCACGGCGGGCGCATTTGCGCCCACCCGGGCGGACGTATGCCCTTTTGCAGGTGATGGGCCGCACCGATCAGACGCAACACGCCCCTAATGAAAATCCCGGCTGGGAAACAGCCGTCTGGCCTGTTCGCGGGGATGCCGGGCGCGGGGCGGATAGCGCGGCGGGCGGGGCGCGTCGTCGGTTTCGGGCCGGGTGATGCCCACCGCCCCGTCCAGCGGATGGCCCAGTTCCGACAGGCGGTGCGACAGATCCTCGATCCGCTCCGCGATCAGATGCACGACGATGCCTTCGCGCTGCAACCGTCCGGTCACGCGCAGAAGCCGCCCGCCCATGACGCTGCGCCGGAATCGCTCGTAGATCTTGGGCCAGACCACCACGTTGCTCACCCCGGTTTCATCCTCGAGCGTCAGGAAGATGACCCCCGACGCCGTGCCGGGGCGCTGGCGGGTGATCACGAGCCCGCAGACCGACAGCCGGTTGAGCGGCGTCACCGCCAGTTCCGCATGCGGGACAAGGCCGGGGATCGCGCCGCGCAAAAGCTCCATCGGGTGGGCGCGCAAGGTCAGGCGCATGGCGACGTAATCCTCCACCACCTCCTCGCCCAGATGCATCGCGGGCAGTGTGACCCCGGCCTCGCGTATCCCCTCCCCGTCCAGCGGGTCGGCGAACAGCGGCAGCGGCGCGGGGGACCGGATCGCCCGCACCTGCCAGAGCGCGTCGCGCCGGGTCAGCCCCAGGCCGGCGAAGGCGTCGGCCTCGGCCAGCCGCTCCAGTGTGGCCGGCGACACACCGGCCCGCAGCCAGAGGCTTTCGGGATCGGGATAGCCGTTGCCGCGCGCCGCCACGATCCAGCCCGCCTCCTCCTCGCGCAGGCCCTTGATTTGCCGCAACCCGAGGCGCAGGGCAAGCTGCCCCCCCGCCCGGCGCTCCAGCGTGTTGTCCCAGCCGCTGGCGTTCACGCAGACGGGGCGCACCTCGACCCCGTGATCGCGCAGGTCGCGGACGATCTGCGCGGGGGCGTAGAATCCCATCGGCTGCGCATTGAGAAGCGCGCAGGCAAAGACCGCCGGATGGTGGCATTTGAGCCATGAGGACACATAGGTCAGCATGGCAAAGGCCGCCGCGTGGCTTTCGGGAAAGCCATAGTCAGCGAACCCCTCGATCTGGGAAAAGCACAGTGCCGCCACCTCCGGCGAATAGCCGTTCGCGCGCATCCCCTCCACGAAGCGATCACGATGCGCGCCGATGGTGCCCATCCGCCGGAACGACGCCAGAGAGCGGCGCAGCCGGTCGGCCTCTTCGGCGGTAAACCCCGCCCCGACGACGGCGATCTGCATCGCCTGTTCCTGAAACAGCGGCACGCCGAGGGTCTTGCGCGTCACCGCCTCCAACTCCGGGCCGAACGGCTCGGCTCGCTCCAGCCCCTGACGCCGCCGCAGATAGGGTTTGACCATGCCGCCCTGAATCGGGCCGGGGCGCACGATGGCGACCTCGATCACCAGATCGTAGAAGGTGCGCGGCCGCATCCGGGGCAGGAAATTCAACTGCGCCCGGCTTTCGACCTGAAACACCCCGACCGCATCGGCCCGGCACAGCATGTCATAGGTCGCCGTATCCTCCTGCGGCACGGTGTCGAGCGTCAGGGACGTGCCCTCGTGCCGCTCCAGCAGGTCGAACGCCTTGCGGATGCAGGTCAGCATCCCGAGGCTGAGCACATCGACCTTGAGAATGCCCAGCGCGTCGATATCGTCCTTGTCCCATTCGATCACCGTGCGCCCCTCCATCGCCGCGTTCTCGATCGGGCAAAGCGCATCGAGCCGCCCGCGCGTGATGACGAAGCCGCCGACATGCTGGCTCAAATGGCGCGGAAAGCCGATGATCTCCGCGATCAGGTCAATGGTCTGCGACAGGCGGCGATCGTCGGGGTTGAGGCCAAGCTCTCGCAGGCGCGCGGGATCGGCCCCGCCCTCCGACGTGCCCCAGATCTGCCCCGACAGCGCCGCGGTGACATCCTGCGACAGGCCCATCACCTTGCCCACCTCGCGGATCGCGGCGCGGCTGCGGAAATGGATCACCGTCGCGCAGAGCCCGGCCCGGTCGCGGCCGTATTTCCCGTAGATCCACTGGATCACCTCCTCGCGGCGCTCGTGCTCGAAATCCACGTCGATATCGGGCGGCTCTCCGCGGTATTTCGACACGAACCGCTCGAACACCATGGCGATCCGGTCGGGGGACACATCGGTCACGCCCAGCGCCCAGCACAGAATCGAATTGGCCGCCGACCCGCGCCCCTGACACAGGATGCCGTTGGACCGGGCATGGCGCACGATGTCATGCACGGTCAGGAAATAGGCGGCAAAGCCCAGATCGCCGACAACCGACAGTTCCTTTTCCGCCAGCGCCCGATAGCGCTCGGCAATACCCTCCGGGCAGCGCCGCGCCAGCCCCTCATGGGTGAGCCGCTCAAGCCGGGCCTGCGGCGTCTCCCCGCCCGCGACCTCATCGGGATAATCATAGGACAGTTCGGACAGGCAGAAGCCGCAGCGCGCCGCGATGTCGAGCGTCCGGCGATATGCCCCCGGATGGTTGCGGTAAAGCCGCGCCATGTCCGCCGCCCCCTTCAGCCGCCGTTCGGCATTGGGCAGGGCCTTCGTTCCGATCCGGTCGATGGTGATCCCCTCGCGCATGCAGGTCAGCACATCGGCCAGCCGCCGGCGCGCCCCGCGATGCATCAGCACATCGCCCACCGCCACCATCGGCGCGGAGGTTCTGAGCGCGAGGTGCGCGCAGGCGTCGAACCAGTCCTGATCGGACCCGTCGTAACGCGGTGCCGCGCCGACGAAGACCTGACCGGGAAACCGGCGCTGCACGGCCTGAACCGGGGTCACCGCCCGCCCGGGATCATCGGGCGGCAGGGCGATCAGGATCAGGCCGCCGCCCCCCTCCAGCAGATCGTTCAGCGTCAGGTGACACGCGCCCTTGTCCGCGCGGCGCTTGCCCAGCGTCAGAAGCCGCGACAACCGCTCATAGGCGGCGCGATCCGTGGGCAGGGCCACCCAGTCCACCGGGCAATCGCGCAGGACAAGCCGCGCCCCGACGATCAGCCTTGGAAGCTGCCCCTCCGGCCCCTCTTGCCGCTCTTGCCGCTCCTGCCGAAGCGTCTTGAGCGCGGAATAGGCCCGCACCACCCCGGCAAGCGAATTGCGGTCGGTGATCGCGATGGCCGCCAGCCCCAGATCGGCCGCGCGCAGCACCAGTTCCTCGGGGTGGGAGGCGCCGGTCAGAAAGGTGAAGTTGGAGGTCACGCAAAGCTCGGCATAGCCCGCGACCGGTACCCCCGGCGCGCGGTCCGCGTCCTGATCTCTCTGGCCGGAAAAACCCGTCATACGAATTCCCCCTGCACGAACCAGCCGGGGTTTTGCGGCGTGTGGAACAGCCACAGCCGCCGCCCCTGCCGGGTCTCCACCCGCCAGTAATCGCGCAGGCCCGCGCGCCAGTTCTCATCCTCCAGCCACCATTCGGGGGCGATCCGTTCGGGCCCTATGGCGCGCGCGGTGGTCAGCGGCATCCGCCGCCAGCGGAACCGCTCTGGCGGGCGCGATCCCGTGCCCGCGATGGGCTCGGGCGCGAACAGGCGCAGCGGACGCGGGCGCGGCGCCGCCCAGCCCCCGCCGGGCCGGGAAAAGGCCGCCGCGGCGACGATGAACGCGCGCTCTGGGATATGGCTGTCGGCGGGCAACAGGCGCTGGATGTTGTCCAGCCCGATCCGCGTGCCGATCCGGGTGATAAGATCCTCAAGCCGGCCGCTGCGCGCCGGGGCGGAATGGCTCATCTGCTCGACCGGCAGCGGCTCGGCCCGCGTCACCGACAGCCGCATCTGGTCGATGCCGAACCCGGCGTCCACACCGCTCACCCCCCGCTCGAACAGCGGAAGGATACGCGCCGGGTCACGCATCGGGGCGGCCAGCCGCAACTCCACCTGCTGCGCCTGACCGTCAACGCGCCGCAGCGTCAGGCACAGCACCCGTGCCCCGGCCTCATGCCGCGTCAGCGTCTCGCACAGACGGTCGAGCAGGCGCGCCGCCCCCGCCATGACATCGTCGCAAAGACCGATCGGTTCGGGCAGGCCCATCCGCACCCCGTAGTGCGGCGGCGCGCGCAGCGGGCTGATCTGCTCCGCCCGCCGCCCGAACGCCTGATCCAGACGCATCAGAAGATCGGGGCCGAACCGGCGGCCAAGCGGGGCGCGCGCCGCATCCTCCAGATCGCCGATGCGGCGCAGCCCCAGCCGCTCCAGCGCGGTGACGGTCTTCTCCTCCAGCCGAAGCGCCGCCACGGGAAGCGGACGCAGTGCCGCCACGGCATCGCCCGGCCCGGCCCGGCCTTCGGCGAAATGCGCCAGCGCCCAGGCCGCCCCGCGCGTATCGGCCAGCCCGATGCGCGCCGTGATCCCCGCCCGCGCAAGCCGCTGGCGCATGTCGCACAGCATCCCGGCCTCGCCGCCGAACAGATGCGCGGCCCCGGTGATGTCCAGCACCAGCCCGTCCGCCCCCTCGATCCCGACCCATGGGCAATAGCGCGTCGCCCAGCGGCACAGCACATGCAGGAACGCCCGGTCATCCGCCGGGCTGGCCGGGCGGCTTTCCAGCTCGGGGCAGAAGGCGCGGGCATCGGCGACATTCATCCCGCGGTGCAGCCCCTGCTTTTCGGCCTGCGGATTGAGGCAATAAATCCGGTTGGCGTTCTCCTCCTTGAGCGTGAGGGCAAACGGCGCATCCACCGGCCGTCCCCGGAGGCTGCGGTCACTCGCCAGCCGGGGAAACCACATCGAGACGATGCGCCGCCGCATTCCATCGAACATCCCAGAATCCCAAGGTTCCTGTTTTGTTCTTTATAATTTCCCACCGCATCAGAGTCGAGTCCGCCCCGCCGGGATCGAACAGCGGCGCGGCGTGCCAGCGGGTCTCGGCGGCATTGCTGCCCATCCCCTCGGGAATGAGACACAACCCCGTCGTCTGCCCGTTTTTCGCCGCCAGTTGCAGCCGCCGCCCCTCCCGAAGGTCAAGCGGGCGCGTGACCTCGATCACCACCAGCGGGATCGCCCCGTCCCGAAGCGCCTCTTCGGCCACGGCCAGGCTCTCGATCTGATTCGCGGTCCGCGCGATCAAGAGCCGTGCAGGGTCGGCCATCTCCGACAGCGCCACGGGGTTGAGCGTATCGGGCTGCCATCCCTCCCGAATCCAGAGGAAATCGCCCTGCGCCCGCGCGCTGGCGATCGCGGCAAAGCTCATGGCCGACGGCCCACACACCTCGTGAACGCGGGCCGGGCGCAGCGGGAATAACCTGTTCAGATCATGCGGCATGGCACGGGAGCCTACATCGGAACGGGGCCGCGAAAAAGCCTGTTCACGTTATGTCCAGGTACAAACAGGGGGGGCCCGCAGGGCACCGACGCGATACCGACAAAATACCGACGTTTCACCGACAGGGGTTTTCCCGCCCCGGCGACCCCGCCAGCGGGCCGGTCAGTTCAGCTTGTCTTTCACCATCGGACCGACCTTTCCGAAATCCATCTGGCCGGCGTATCTTGATTTCAACACACCCATCACCTTGCCCATGTCGCGGATGGAACTGGCACCCACCTCCGCGATGGCGGCCTCGACGGCCTTGGCAATTTCCTTATCGCTCAACTGCTTGGGCAGAAATTCCTCGATCACCTCGACCTCGGCGAGCTCCCGCTCCGCAAGGTCGAGCCGCCCGCCCTCCTCGTAGGTGCGGGCGCTTTCCTGCCGCTGCTTGACCATCTTCGACAGGATCGAAAGCACCACGGCGTCGTCGATCCCGGTCTCCTCCCCGTCGCCGCGCGCGGCAATTTCGCGGTCCTTGATCGCCGCGTTGATCAACCGCAACGTCGAAAGCCGCGCCGTCGCGCGCTCCTTCATTGCCTGTTTCATCGCCTTGCTGATCTCGTCTTGCTTGGTCATGATGCCGCCCATCCCCACGGGTTTTTGGAGCTTCGCAGCCTACCCAATGGTGTGCCGCCGTGCAACCGGCAGCGCACCCACCCTAACCTATTGATATTGCATAATATCCCATATCTCACCCCCCTCTTGACGCTGCCCCGCGCCCGACATAGGTTCCGGCAAATCTGTCGTCCAGGAGAGTCGCATCATGGCGGATCACCCCGCATCCCATCCGACCGCATGCCTTGCGCTGGCCGATGGTACGCTATTCTACGGGCGCGGCTTCGGCGCGACGGGGGAGGCGACGGCGGAACTGTGCTTCAACACCGCCATGACCGGCTATCAGGAGATCATGACCGACCCCTCCTATGCCGGGCAGATCGTCACCTTCACCTTTCCCCATATCGGCAATACCGGCGTCAACCCCGATGACGATGAAACCGCCGATCCGGTGGCCGCCGGCATGGTGGTGAAATGGAACCCGACAGAGCCGAGCAACTGGCGCAGCGCCGGGCGGCTGGGCGACTGGCTCGCCGCGCGCGGGCGCATCGCCATCGGCGGCGTGGACACCCGCCGCCTGACCCGCGCCATCCGCCATCAGGGCGCACCGCATGTCGCGCTCGCGCATGACCCGGACGGTCATTTCGACACCAAGGCGCTCGTGGCCAAGGCCCGCGCCTTTCCGGGGCTCACCGGGGCCGACCTCGCGCGGGAGGTCACATGCGCGCAATCCTACCGCTGGGACGAAATGCGCTGGGCCTGGCCCGAAGGCTATAGCCGCCAGACGAACCCCAGGCACAAGGTCGTCGCCATCGACTACGGCGCGAAACGCAATATCCTGCGCTGCCTGGCCTCGACGGGATGCGATGTGACGGTCATGCCCGCCACCGCCACCGCCGAGGAGGTGATGGCCCACGACCCCGACGGCATCTTCCTGTCCAACGGTCCGGGCGATCCGGCGGCCACCGGCGAATACGCGGTGCCGATGCTCCAGCAGATCCTCAAAGCCGAGCTTCCGGTATTCGGCATCTGCCTTGGCCATCAGCTACTGGCGCGGGCGCTCGGCGGCCAGACGGTAAAGATGAACCACGGCCACCACGGCGCCAACCACCCGGTCAAGGATCTCGAAACCGGGAAAGTGGAAATCACCTCGATGAACCACGGTTTCGCGGTCGATGGCCAGACCCTGCCAAAGGGCGTGGTTGAAACCCACCGCTCGCTCTTTGACGGGTCGAACTGTGGCATCCGCCTCACCGAGCGCCCGGTCTATTCGGTGCAGTACCACCCCGAGGCGAGCCCCGGTCCGCAGGACAGCTTCTACCTCTTCGAACGCTTCGCCGTGGACATGGCCGCGCGCGGATAACTCCGCGCCCGGCGCCGCTCAGATCACCGTCATCACCGTGCATTCGGCATGGGCGACGACCTTCTGCGACACGCTGCCCTGAAGCAACCGCTTGAAAGTGCCAAGCCCGCGACGGCCCATCACGATCATGTCCGCGCCCTCCTCGCGCGCGGTTGACAGGATCGACTCGGCATAGTCGCCCTGTGCCGTGCGCGTGTGCACGTCCCGCGCCCCGGCCTCCTGCGCGATTTCCCTGGCGCTGGTCACGATGGTATCGCCGATCGCGGCGACCGCGCGGGCGGTATGCTCCGACCCTTCCAGCTTGCGGAACAAGTCCGCCATGTTGCCCGGAACATTCTCGGGCCGCGACATGGTGAGCCGGCCAACCTCGGGCACGATATGCTCGATCTCGGCCATACGCTCAAGTTCTTCGGGCGGGGCCTTGTGCATCAGAACGTGGCATATCGTCAGCTTTGCGCCATAGTGTCCGGCAAGTTCCCCGGCCATGCGCACCGCGCGATCGGCGGTGTGCGACCCATCGGTCGCAACCAGAATGTGTTCGGTCATGATATCCTCCGTTTTCACTCGTCCACAGGGCAGGGATCGCCAACGACGAAACACGTCTGCATGTCCCGCCGAACCTGCGCACTGCAAACGGTAATGCCTGTCGCGTCGCATTGCAAAATCCGATTGTGACGCGGGAGTCTCCGCGATCATTGGCGTTAACCTGGCGTTAACCCTCGCCCCGCAGTCTCCCCGGCACGCAAGGACGACAGGGAAATCGGCGATGAGTGACCAGATGCTCCGGCTGTTTGCGCCGCGCGCGGTGCCACGGCGGGAAAAATTTGTTTCCGTCGGGCGGCATCTCATTGAACAGGGCACAATCGCTCCCTGGCAACTGTTTCACGCGCTTGACCGGCAATCGGGCTGGAACGCGTCGCTGACCGATATTCTCCGCGCGCGGGGCTGGATCGACGAGGATCAGGCGCTCGACGCGCTGGCCGGATTTCACACCGCGCAGAAGGTCGATCTGTCCCGCGATCCACCCGACCCAAGGCTGGCCGGTCTTCTGTCTCCGGAATTCTGCCTGCATCACAGCGTTCTGCCCTGGGCGAGCCTTGGCGGGTTGGTCATGCTGGTCACCAGCCGCCCCGACCGCATCGCGGAACTGCGCGCGGTTCTGCCTGCGAACCTGCGCGGCGCGCTTGTCGCCGTCGCGCGCGAGGATGACATCCGCGCCCATATCACCCGTATCCATCGCCGCCATCTGACCCGCAGCGCGGAAGCGCGCGTGCCCCCCGGCGAAAGCTGCCGTGGCTGGCGCGGGCCCGGCTCGCGCCACGTCATGTTTCTGAGCGCCGCAGTGGCCGCACCAGTGCTTGTGGCATGGACCGCGCCCGGCGCGGTCTTTGCGGCGTTTCTGGCCCTCGCGCTGCTCACCCTCTTTCTGAGCAGCGGGCTGAAGGTCGCCGCCTTCATCGCGCGGCTGCAGCGCGGGTTCAGCCGCGAGCCGGCCAGAATGCCCGAGGGCGCACTCTGGCCGCGCATCTCAGTTCTGGTCCCGCTCTACCGAGAACGCGAGATTGCCGGGGCGCTGATTTCCCGCCTGTCGCGTCTGCGCTATCCCGCCGCCCTTCTCGACGTGCTTCTGGTGCTGGAAGAACGGGACGACATGACCCGCGAGGCCATCGAAAAGGCGCGGTTGCCCGACTGGATTCAGGTGATCGAGGTGCCCGCCGGAAGCGGGCTGACGACAAAACCGCGTGCGCTCAACTACGCGCTCGATTTCTGCCGCGGAGAGATCATCGGCATCTGGGACGCCGAGGACGCCCCGCAGGCCGATCAGCTTGAACACGTCGCCCGCCGCTTTGCCATCGCCCCGCCCGAGGTCGGCTGCCTACAAGGCATCCTCGACTACTACAACCCCTATACCAACTGGATCTCGCGCTGTTTCACCATCGAATACAGCACGTGGTTCCGCGTCATCCTGCCGGGTATCGCGCGCATGGGGTTCGCCGTTCCGCTCGGCGGCACCACCGTGTTCCTGCGCCGCGAGGCGATTGAACGGGTGAACCGCTGGGATGCCCATAACGTGACCGAGGATGCGGACCTCGGTATCCGCCTTGCGCGCTATGGCTACCGCACGGACCTGATCCACACCGTCACCTATGAAGAGGCGAACTGCCGCCCATGGCGCTGGATCCGGCAGCGGTCGCGCTGGCTCAAGGGGTATATGGTCACCTATCTGGTGCACATGCGCCGGCCCCGCCAGCTTCTGCGGCAACTCGGGCACCGGCGCTTCTGGGGGTTTCAGCTTTTCTTCGGCACCGCAATCCTGCAATTCCTGCTGGCGCCGCTGATCTGGTGCTTCTGGCTGATCCTCTTCGGACTGCCCGTCCCGCAAGATATCGCATTCACGCAATTCGTCACGCCCACCGTCACCGCCGCGATCCTGACTACCACGGCAGTCGATGCGCTGGTGGCGCTTTTCGCCATCTCCCGTCAGGGGCGCGGGCGGCTGATGCCCTGGGTGATCACGATGCCGTTCTATTTCCCGATGGCCACCGTCGCCGCCTACAAGGCGCTTCTTGAACTGGTCGTCGCCCCCTTCTACTGGGACAAGACCGACCACGGCCAGACGCCCGAGGGGCAATCGGCCCTGCGTTCAGACATCGCCCCCGTCAAGTTTCAGCCGGGTCACGAAAGCCTGTGAAATGTGATCGCGCAGCGCGTTGTAGGCGCCGCTTTCGTCGCACGCCTCGATCGCGTCCACGATCGCCTGATGCTCGGTCAGCGTATCCTCGCCCCGCCCCTCGGCGGCGATGGAGGTCGTCGCCATGAGCGCCATGGACCGATGCACCAGATCGAGCTGCTGCACCAGATAGCGGTTGTGAGAGGCAAGGTGGATCTGCTTGTGGAACCGCCGGTTCGCGCGCGCCAGCGCCGACGGGTCGCCGATCAGCGCCCGGTCGGCCTGCACCATGTCGCGCAGCACCCGCACCTCCTCGCGCGTGGCGTGCCGCGCCGCCAGCCGCGCGGCCAGCCCCTCCAACTCGGTGCGCACCACGTAAAGCTCCGACATCTGGTTGTGATCGAGCGAGGAGACAATCAGGCTCCGCCCGTCCCGCGCCAGAAGCGATTGCGTCTCAAGCCGCTGCAACGCCTCGCGGATGGGCGTGCGCGACACCCCGAACCGTTCGGCCAGATCGCTTTCGACAAGCCGGTCGCCGGGCCGGAACGTGCCAATATCAATCGCCTCGAGGATGAGCGTATAGGCATCCTTCGCCGGTGCTTTCGTCTGCGTCATGCCGCCCTCCCATGGCCGCGCTTGCAAGGATGACCGCCACTCTATGCCGCCGCGCGGAAAAGGTGCAAGCCGCCATTGCGCAGCGCGTCACAACGCCCTAGCTTGCGCGCCATGCCCAGACAGTATTTCACCCATGTCACCACATGGGTCTTCGACCTCGACAACACGCTCTACCCGCCCCGCGCGCGCCTGTTCGACCAGATCGAGGTGCGCATGACGCGGTTCGTCATGGACACGCTCGGCGTGGACCGAGAGCGCGCCGCCTTCCTGCGCCGCGACTACTGGACGCGCTACGGCACGACGCTGGCCGGGCTGATGCGAGAGCATGACGTGGACCCGGCCCCCTACCTGATCGAGGTGCATGACATCTCTCTCGATCATCTCGACCCCGACCCGATGCTCGCCGGGCATATCCGTAACCTGCCGGGGCGGCGTATCGTCTATACCAACGGCAGCGCGCCCTACGCCGAACGGGTGCTGGAGGCGCGCGGCCTGTCGGGGCTCTTCGATGCCGTCTACGGGGTAGAACATGCCGGCTTCCGCCCCAAGCCCGAGCGCGCGGCGTTCGAGGCGATCTTCGCCCGCGACGGGGTGCGGGCCGACGCCGCCGCCATGTTCGAGGATGATCCGCGCAACCTGCGCGCCCCGCACGAGATGGGCATGCGCACCGTCCATGTCGCCGAGGATCGCCTTGCCGCCGACCACATTCACCACCACACCGATGATCTCTCCGCGTTTCTCGCACAGGTGATCTGACAAAATGGCACAGTTCATTCGGCGCCCCGCGCCCCTATATGACGACTTGATGACAAGACGTTAAGGAGACGCGCGATGACCACCGCCGACACCCCCCGCACGCAGCCCCTGTGGCAGCGGATCCTCTTCATGATCCCGGTGGTCGGATGGATCGCCCGCGATCTGACATACGGCAGCCGCGATACCGTCTATTACGCCATCGCCGCCTTCGTCTCCCTGTGGGGGATCTCGGCGCTGACCTTCGGGATTCCGGGTCTGTATATCCCGGCGCTGATCATGGTGCCGCTGATCTGGATCGTGCTGATCGTGATCGCCGCAGGCTGACCGGCCCCCGGCCCCTTGGCATGCCGCCGCGCCCGGCCTATCGTGCCGCCCGGATCAGGGGGAATGCCATGACGGACCAGTCTTTCGACATCGTGATCTCGGGCGGCGGCATCGCCGGGCTGAGCGCGGCGGCCGCCTTCGGCGCGGCGGGGTTTTCGGTGCAATGCCTCGATCCCGCCCCCCCGGTGACAGAGCGCGACGCCGAAGGCGCGGACCTGCGCACCACCGCCTTCCTGCAACCGGCCCGCGCCCTGCTGGAGGAGGCCGGCTTGTGGGACCGCCTCGCCCCGCATGCCGCGCCGTTGCAGATCATGCGCATCGTGGACGCCGGCGGAGAGTTGACAGAGCCGCGCATCACGCGCGAGTTCGATGCCGCCGACCTGTCCTCGGACATGCCCTTCGGCTGGAACCTGCCCAACTGGCTCCTGCGGCGCGAGATGATCGCCCGGCTCGGGGAATTGCCCAACGTGGACCTGCGCCTCGGCACCGCGACCACGACGCTCTTCACACGTCTGGCAGAGGCGCGCGTGGGCCTGTCGGACGGCACCCGCAGCCGCTGCCGGCTGGTGATCGCGGCGGACGGGCGCAACTCCCCGATGCGGCAGGCGGCCGGGATCGGGGTAAAGACCACCCGCTACGGGCAGAAGGCGCTCGCCTTCGCCGTCACCCACCCGATCCCGCATGAAAATGTCTCGACCGAGATTCACCGCTCCGGCGGGCCGTTCACGCTGGTCCCGCTCCCCGATCATGGGGGGCGCCCCTCGTCCGCCGTGGTCTGGATGGAACGCGGCCCCCGCGCGCAGGAATTGCTGGCGCTGGACACGCCCGCGTTCGAGGCGGAGATGTCAGAGCGGAGCGCCCATCTCTTCGGCCCGCTCGCGCTCGCCTCGCGCCGCACCATCTGGCCGATCATCTCGCAACATGCCGACCGGCTCCAAGGTGAAAGGCTGGTGCTGGTGGCCGAGGCCGCGCATGTGGTCCCGCCCATCGGCGCGCAGGGTCTGAACATGAGCCTCGGGGACATGCGCGTGCTGCTCGATCTGGCGCGCGCGGCGCCGGGCCGGCTCGGAGATGCGCGGATGCTCGCGGAGTATCACCGCAAACGCTATGCGGAGATGCGGCTGCGCGTGCAGGGCATCGATCTGCTCAACCGCGCCTCGATGGTCTCCGCCCGGCCCCTGCGCGACATGCGCGCGATGGGGCTCAACGCGCTCTACGCCATGCCCGCGGTGCGCAAGACGCTGATGCAGATGGGTCTTGGCGCGCGCTGAAGCATGCGCGCACCGGGCCAACGGGCGGCCGCCCGCTCTTTCTCTGTTCCGCAAATACTCAATGCGCAACGCCCGCCCCGTTCATCACGCCCCTGATGGCGCGATACGCGGCGCCCATACCGAAGTAATACTGACGTTTTACCGACGTGATACCGAAAACGGGTTTTTCGGCGAAATCAGGGCATTAACCCTGATTCGCCCGACTCTCAGAGAACCCGGTCCAGAACCGGCCTCAACCGCCCCAGAGTGCCCTCCACATCATAAAGCTTGTCGAGCCCGAACAGCCCGAGCCGGAAGGTCATGAATCCCTCCCCCTCATCGCAGGCCAGCGGCACCCCGGCGGCGATCTGCAACCCTTCGGCGGCGAACTTGCTGCCGTTCTGGATGCCGGGATCGTCGGTATAGCTGACCACCACCCCCGGCGCGCCGAACCCCTCTGCCGCGACAGAGCGAATTCCCTTGTCTTTCAGCAACTTGCGCACTCCGTCGCCAAGCGCCCATTGCGCCTCCTGCAAGCGCGCCAGACCATGATCGCGGGTCTCGCGCATGGTGTCCCGGAACGCCCGAAGCGCATCGGTCGGCATGGTCGCATGATAGGCATGGCCGCCGTTCTCATAGGCCAGCATGATCGAATGCCATTTCTTCAGATCGAGCGCGAAACTGTCCGACGTGGTTTTCTCAAGCCGTTCCAATGCCTTGGCCGACATCATCACCAGCCCGGCAGAGGGAGACGCGCTCCATCCCTTCTGCGGTGCGGAGATCAGGACATCCACACCGGCCGCCTTCATGTCGACCCAGACCGCCCCGCTCGCGATACAGTCGAGCACCACCAGCGCCCCCACATCATGCGCCGCCGCCGCCATCTGAGTGATATAGTCATGCGGCAGGATCACCCCGGCAGAGGTTTCCACATGCGGGGCAAAGACGACGTCCGGCCGCTCCTGCCGGATGCGCTCGGCCACCTCGTCGATCGGGGCGGGGGCGAAGGGGGCCTGCGGATCGTTGCCGGACCGCCGCGCCTTCATCACGATGGTCTCGGATGTCAGTGACCCGGCCTCGACGATCTGGCTCCAGCGATAGGAGAACCAACCGTTTCGCACCACCAACACCTTGGAATCGCGCGCGAATTGCCGGGCGACAGATTCCATCCCATAGGTGCCGCCTCCGGGGATGAGTGCCACCGCATCGGCCTTGTAGACCTCTTTCAACATCCCCGAAATGTCGCGCATCACCTCCTGAAACGCCGCCGACATATGGTTCAGCGACCGATCGGTGAAGACCACCGAAAACTCATCGAGCCCCTGCGGGTCGATCTCCTGCAACAGCGCCATCGCCTCTCTCCTTCATTCCACTTTGCCAAAGGGCTAGCGTGAATGGCCCGGATTTGGAAGCCTGATCCGGCCAGAGGCGCTAGCCAAGAGGGCCCGGGCGCCGCTCTTCGCTCAAAAGCACATTGGCCTCCACATTCCCGACACCCGGCAGCGTCATCAGGCGCCGCCGCAGCACCCGCTCGAAATCCGCCAGATCCCGCGCCGTCACCCGCAGGCGGTAGTCATACATGCCGAGCACATGCTCCACCGTCTGCACCTCTGGGATCGCGGTGACGGCGCGTTCGAAATCCTCCAATGAAATCCGCCCCTTGGTCGCCAGTTTCACGCCAAGGAACACGGTCACGCCAAAGCCCAGCTTCTCCTTGTCGAGATCGAGCACCCGCCCCGTGATCACCCCCGCCTCCTGCAATCGCCGGATGCGCCGCCATGTGGCGGGCTGCGACAGGCCGAGCCGGCGCCCCAGCGCCCCGGCCGATTGCCCCGCATCGCGCGCCAGCGCCCGCAGGATCGCGCGATCGGTGTCGTCCGGCTCGATCATATCGGAAGCACCTCGTCGGATTTGATCCGCGCCACATGCATCAGCGCCTCGATATCCGCGATATGCGGCAGGGTCAGGATCTTGCGCCGGTAGATATGCTGATAATGCGCGATGTCGCGCGCAATCACCGAAAGCCGCACATCCACCCGGCCCAGAAAGGTCTGTATCTCAAGCACTTCTGGGATACCGCGCGCACCCTCAAGGAAATCGTCAAAGGCGCGTGTTTGTGTCTTGTCGAGCGTGACGCGCAGGCTCACCTCCACCTCATATCCAAGCGCGCGCCAGTCGATCACCGCACGCTGCCCGCGCAGGATGCCGCCCGATTGCAGCTTTTCGAGCCGCCGGGTCAGGCGCGGCGCGCTCTGGCCAAGGCGGTCGGCCAGTTCCGGCACCGAAAGGGCCGGGTCGCGTTGCAGGTGGCGCAGGATACGGCGGTCAAGATCATCAAGCATGGAAATCACGATATATGCGAATTTCACGAATGACTATTGCGAAATCACCGGAAATTTCATGCGAACCGCTCTCGTCACCCGCGCCGCACACCCTATGATCGCGGCCAGGAATTCACATGAAAGGACCGCTGACATGCGCGTTTATTATGACCGCGATTGCGACATCAACCTGATCAAGGACAAGAAAGTGGCGATTCTGGGCTATGGCTCTCAGGGGCACGCCCATGCACTGAACCTGCGCGATTCGGGGGCCAAGAACCTCGTGGTGGCCCTGCGCGAAGGCTCCGCCAGCGCCCGCAAGGCCGAGGCCGAGGGCCTTCAGGTCATGGGCATCGCAGAGGCCGCCGCATGGTGCGACCTGATGATGTTCACCATGCCCGATGAGCTTCAGGCGGAGACCTACCGCAAGTATGTCCACGACAACATCAAGCCCGGCGCGGCGATTGCCTTCGCCCACGGCCTGAACATTCATTTCGGCCTGATCGAGGCCAAGGAAGGCGTGGACGTCATCATGATGGCGCCCAAGGGCCCCGGCCATACCGTGCGCGGCGAATACGTCAAGGGCGGCGGCGTGCCCTGCCTCGTCGCCGTGAACGAGGATGCCTCCGGCAAGGCGCTGGAACTGGGCCTGAGCTATTGCTCGGCCATCGGCGGCGGGCGCTCGGGCATCATCGAAACCAGCTTCCGCGAGGAATGCGAAACCGATCTCTTCGGCGAACAGGCCGTGCTCTGCGGCGGTCTGGTGGAGCTGATCCGCATGGGCTTCGAGACGCTGGTAGAGGCGGGCTATGCCCCCGAGATGGCCTATTTCGAGTGCCTGCACGAGGTGAAGCTGATCGTGGATCTGATCTATGAGGGCGGCATCGCCAACATGAACTATTCCATCTCAAACACCGCGGAGTACGGCGAGTATGTCTCCGGCCCGCGGGTGCTTCCCTACGAGCGCACCAAGAAAGAGATGAAGGCGATCCTGAGCGACATCCAGAGCGGCAGATTCGTCCGCGACTTCATGCAGGAAAACGCCGTCGGGCAGCCGTTCTTCAAGGGCACGCGCCGCATGAACGACGCCCACCAGATCGAGGAAGTCGGTGAAAAGCTGCGCGGCATGATGCCGTGGATCTCGGCCGGGCGGATGGTCGACAAGGACAAGAACTGATCTTGCGGCGGGGATGACCCGGCCCTAATGTCCGGCCAGGGCGTCCCCCACCGGGGGCGCCCTTTTACATGGCGGAGGCAGGCAATGGACGGCTCACCGGGCCTAAAGAACTGGATCAAGCTTCTGGCGCTCGGGCTGGTCTGG
Organism: Salinihabitans flavidus; assembly: GCF_900110425.1. GTDB lineage: Bacteria > Pseudomonadota > Alphaproteobacteria > Rhodobacterales > Rhodobacteraceae > Salinihabitans > Salinihabitans flavidus. The sequence goes on from NZ_FODS01000001.1 coordinate 49,233, forward strand.
GGCGGCTCTTTCATGGGCATTTCCGTCGCGCTGCGCGACATCGGTCCGCTGACCATCGCCGCCGGGCGGATCGCGCTTGGCGCGGTGCTTCTGGTGGCCATCGTGCGGGCGCGCGGTTCCGGCCTGCCCGACCCCCGGGGCGGCGTGGGCCGGCGTGTCTGGATCGCCGCGATCGGGATGGGGCTGTTTTCCTCCGCCCTGCCCTTCGCGCTGCTGAGCTGGGGGCAGACCTATGTGGCCAGCGGTTTCGCGGGGGTCTGCATGGCCGCCGTGCCGCTGTTCGTTCTGCCGCTGGCACATGTCTTCGTACCTGCCGAACGGCTCACGCTGCGGCGCGGGATCAGCTTTCTGATCGGCTTCGTGGGCGTCTTGGTGCTGATCGGGCTGGATGCCTTCCGCTCGGTCGGAAGCGATCATGAATCGCTGGCCCGGCTCGCCTGCCTCGGGGCCGCCCTCTGCTATGCCATCGGCTCCATCATCACGCGGCTCTGCCCGCCTGTGAACATGCTCGCGCTCGCCGCCGCCGCGCTCAGTTCCGCAACTGTCATGATGGTGCCCGCCGCGCTGATCGTCGAGGGGATGCCCGCCACGTGGCCCACGCCGCTGTCGCTCGGGGCGCTGCTCTACCTCGGGATCCTGCCCACGGCGCTGGCGCAGGTGCTTCTGGTGCAGGTGATCCGCGACACGGGGCCGGGGTTCCTGTCGCAGGTCAACTATCAGGTGCCGGTCTGGTCGGTGATCTTCGGCGCGCTGCTACTGGGCGAGGCGCTGCCGCCGCAGCTTCTGATCTCGCTGGTGCTGATCCTCGGCGGCCTGCTGCTCAGCCGCAAGAGACGCAAGGCCATCGTGGCGCCCTGACCGGCCACATGATACCATGCCTTGCAAAGGAGGGCCTTCCCATGCCGCGACACCGCACCACACACGGCCTGACCCGGCGCGCCGCGCTTCTCGGCGCGCTCGCCGCGCCTCTCGTGCTGACCGCCGGGGGCGTCGCCGCCGGAAAAACCGACCCTCTGCAACGCACCGGCAATGATGGCGGGCGCGCTCGGCTGCGGCTCGACGGGCCGGGCGGCACCACCCATCCCCATCACCTGCTGCTGGGCCCGGGGCTGGGCCTGTCGCTCAGCCATCCGGTCCAGACGCTACCACTCAACCGTATCGATCTGGGGGGCATCCCCGGTCTGGGGTCGCTGTTCGTGCCGGTGCCGCGCCGCCAGTTCAAGGGGGCGGAGCCCGCGGGCGCGCTGCATCTGTCGGGGCGCACGCTCCACCTGCACCGCAAGACGCCTCTGCCCGATGTGGAGCGGGTCATCCTCGTGCATCGCGGGGTGGTGTTCTACCCGTCCCGCCGCCCCCACGCGATCGACGTGGCCACGCCCGCCGCGCCCGGACCGCAAGTCGGAGCCGCGTGGATCAAGGGGGCGGACCTGCTGTGCGAGCTGACCCCTGTGCGTGGCGGGCCGTAGCGCGCGCCCTCACCAATCGCCGAGCGTCACCGCCCGCCAGAGGCGAAGCGCCTGCGCCGTCGCTTCCACATCGTGCACGCGGGTGATCTGCACCCCCTGCGCGATTCCCCCCAGCGCCACCGCCACAGACCCGGGCGCGCGGCCCATCGGATCGGGAGCCTTGCCGATCACGCTGATGAATTTCTTACGTGACGCTCCCAGAAGAACGGGACAGCCCAGCCCGTGAAACAGGCTGATCCGCGCCAGAAGCGCAAGGTTGTGCGCGATCGTCTTGCCAAAGCCGATGCCGGGATCGACCGCGATCCGTGCGCGCGGGATGCCCGCCGCCTCAAGCGCGGCCACGCGAGCTTCCAGATAATCGTAAACATCGAGCAGCACATCCTCATAGACCGGATTGTGCTGCATCGTGGCCGGATCACCCCGCGCATGCATGACACAGACCGGCAGCCCCGTTTGCGCCGCATAAGGCAGAAGCGCGGGATCGAAGGTGAAGCCCGCCACGTCGTTGAACAGCCCCGCCCCGGCCGCCACGGCGGCCCGCGCGACGGTGGCCTTGCGGGTGTCGATGCTCACCGGCACACCAATCTCGCGCCGCATCGCCTCGATCACCGGCGCGGTGCGGGCGATCTCTTCCTCGGCGGGCACATCGACGGCCCCGGGCCGTGTCGATTCGCCGCCCACGTCGATGATCGCCGCGCCAGCCTCCGCCATCGCCCGCGCATGAGACAGCGCCCGCCCGGCCTGCGCATGTTGCCCACCATCGGAAAAACTGTCGGGCGTGACATTCAGAATGCCCATGATCTGCGGGCGGTCCATCGCCAGCGGGCCAAGCGCCGGGCGCGGCGCGGTCAGCCGGGCGCGCCAGCCCTCGGGCAGATCCGCCGCCGCGATCACCTGCGGGGGCCCATCGCGGCGCAGCACTTCAACATGCGAGAACCAGCACCAGCCCCCGGCCAGCGGCAGCGCGCCGCTGGGCCGCGCGGGATCGGTCTGTGCTATGGGGCGATAATAGGTCATGGCGGTTTATTGGGCGATCGCGCGCGCCTTGGCAACCTGTGTCACAGCGCGCCGGCATCCGCCGGCAATGCCCGAAGCGGCACGTCCGCGTCCTGCGGCAGTTCCTCGCCCACGATCCACAGGCGCCGCGCTTCCATCTTTTCGGCAAACCAGACCGCGAGCGCCACCGAATCGCTGGGCTGCGCCGAGGGCCCGTCCACCGCGTCGAGCACGATCTTCGACGGCGCCCAGACGCAGATCTGCCCGTTCTTCATCGCCCAGTCCAGTTCCGTCCGGGTGCTGACCACGACGCAGCGGGCATCGCGCGCCGCAAGCATCCAGGCGTTCTGCTCAATCGCCAGAAGATCGACGCGCCGCTGCGTCATCGCGTGCCCCGTCTGCGGCGCGGGCGTTTCCGGCGCGCCGACGCAGAAGATCATCGGGATCCCGTCCGCCTCCAACTGCTCAATCCAGTCCGAAAGCCGCTGCGACCGGATCGCCGCGTTCGACAGGTAGAGCACGCGCGGATGCGGCTTCTCCTCGTCCTCCTCCATCAAATGCGGAATGCTGCTGCGCGACCGCACGATTTCGACCCCGAGCGCGCCGGGGCCGCGGTCCAGCTTCTCGATCCGAACGAACACGCGCATCGCCTGCGGCTCATGCAGGATACGTTCCGCGATCCGCTCGGCCAGCGTCTCCAGCAGGTTGATCCGCTCCGCCGACAGCTCATGCGCGATGGCCTCGGTCACCTTGTCATAGCTGAGGATGCGGTCCACGTCGTCCTCCACCGGGTCGGTGATAGGACGCACCTCGACCACGATGTTGAAACAGATCCGCTGCGTCGTGCCCCGCTCGGCCTGAAAGGCGCCAATTTCCACTTCCGCGATATGATCGCGTAGCGAAATCCGGTCGAGCGGATCACTCGCCGCCGTGGCGCGCGACCGCTCATCGGGGTGGGCAAAGGCCAGTCTGATTTCATTGCTCATCGCGCGGCCTCCTTGCCCTTCGCAGCCCGGTCAGTGTGACGCGGCGGGCCCTCTCGGGCAGCCCCCGATGCGTCAGGCCAGCGGCCGTTTGCGTCAGACCGGCCTAGTTTTGCGAAAGCTGTGTCGGCTGGCGATAGAAGTGATGCACCCCGATGGTGGCCGTGCGCGGGAACTTGCGCGCCCAGGCCGGGCGCACCGTCTTGGTGTGGTAATGCGTCGCCCCGCCTGTGAGCGCGCGCGGCGCGCCGCTCAGCATGAGGTTGGCCACCTTGGCTACCTGTTCGAAGGCATCCTTCTCGTGGATGACCTCGGCAACACCGTCACAGGTATAGGTGAACTGGCACTGATACTTGCGGCCGGTGCCTTGCCGGATCACGCCGCAGGTGCTGTCAGGGTAATAGGAATGCGCCACACGGTTGAGGATCACCTCCGCCACCGCGAACTGGCCCTTCACGCTCTCGCCCCGCGCCTCGAAATAGAGCGCCTCGGCAAGGCATTTCCAGTTTTCATCCCCTTTTGCCTTGGGCTGGGTGTCGATCCAGTCGCGGGAATACTCGATCTCCGTCTCCGGGCTCGGCGGTTTCGCGCCGAAAAGCCGCTCCAGCCAGCTTCCCGATGACTGCGACTCGCTCCGGGATGGACTGTTCAATGCAACTTCGTAAACGTCTTCCCGTGCCCCGGCGACTGTCGTCTGTGCCAGAAGAACGGCGCCGAGGAAGGTAATGATGGCAGCACGCATGTCTCACGCCCCTATGTTGTGAACCGGACCCTCCCAAGTCCGAACATCGGGTCTTCTACAAAAATGCGCAGCATTCGTCCACCCTGCCGCTTTTCGCACCAATTTCGCCCTGAAAATGGCCATATTGAGTTGGTCGCGGTGCTTCCGCCTACCCGATCTTGTCCCGAATCGCCAGTTGAGCGGCAGCCAGCCGGGCCACCGGCACGCGGAAAGGAGAGCACGACACGTAATCAATCCCCACTTCGCGGCAGAATGCGATCGACTCGGGGCTGCCGCCATGTTCTCCGCAGATCGACAGGATCAGGTCAGGCCGCGCCCGGCGTCCCCGCTCCACGCCAAGCCGCAGAAGCTCGCCCACCCCTTCGACATCGAGCGTGTGGAACGGATCTTCGGGAAACACCCCCTGCTGCACATAGGCCGACATGAACCGCCCCGCATCGTCCCGCGACAGACCATAGGTCATCTGCGTCAGGTCATTCGTGCCGAAGCTGAAGAAATGGCAATGCGGCGCGATATCCTCGGCCCGCAGCGCGGCGCGCGGCGTTTCCACCATCACCCCGAAACGATAATCGAAGCCCGCGCCCTTCTCGGTGCGCACCGCCGCCGCCACCGCATCGATCCGTGTCTTGACCAGTTCCACCTCGCGCTTGGCGCTGACAAGCGGGATCATGATCTCGGGCACAACGGGCGCGCCCTCACGGCTCGCGTCCAGCGTCGCCTCGAAAATCGCGCGTGCCTGCATCTCGTAGATCTCCGGCACTGTGACGCCAAGCCGCACCCCCCGCATTCCCAGCATCGGGTTGTATTCGTCAAGCGATTCCACCCGCCGCGTCACATCCGACAGTGGCAGGTTAAGCGCCTCGGCCAGATCGCGCAGCCCGGCGCGGTCGGTGGGCAGGAACTCGTGCAGGGGCGGGTCGAACAGGCGAATGCAGACCGGCTGCCCCTGCATGATGCGGAACAATTCGGTGAAATCGGCGCGCTGCATCGGCAAAAGCTGCTCCAGCGCCGCGCGCCGGTCCTCGCTCGTCTTGGCAAAGATCATCTCGCGCATCACGGTAAGCCTGTCCTCCTCGAAGAACATGTGCTCCGTCCGGCAAAGTCCGATCCCCTGCGCGTCGAAATTGCGCGCGGTCTGGGCATCGGCGGGCGTGTCGGCATTGGCCCGGATGCCGATGTCACAGGCCCCCGCGGCCCATGTCATCAACGCCTGAAACGCATCGTCGAGCGCCGGCTCATGCATCGGTGCGGCTCCGGCGAGGATCTCGCCGCGCGTGCCGTCCACCGTTATGATGTCCCCCTCGCGGAACACCCGGCCATCCGGCGCGGTCAAAAGGCTCTTGAGCGTCTGGAACCTCATGGAGGACGCCCCCACCACGCACGGCAGGCCAAGTCCGCGCCCGATCACCGCCGCGTGGCTGGTGATCCCGCCGCGTTCGGTCAGCACCGCAGAGGCCGCGTGCATCCCGCGAATATCCTCGGGCGAGGTTTCTCGGCGCACCAGCACGCAAGGCTCACCGCGCGCCGCGCTGGCCTGCGCCTCCGATGCGGTAAAGACAATCCGGCCCGTGGCCGCGCCGGGGCTGGCGGCGACGCCTGTGCCGATCACATCGCGCGGGGCCGACGTATCGACCTGCCGGTGCAGCAATTCGTTGAGGGATCGTGGCTCGATCCGGATCAGCGCCTCCTCCTTCGGGATGACACCGTCCTTGGCAAGCTGCACTGCGATCCGCACCGCCGCCCGCGCCGTGCGCTGCACCCGCACCCCGTCAAGGATATGCACCCGGTCGTTGTCGATCGTGAATTCGATCTGCATCTCTTCGCGCAGCTTCTCGCGCATCAACGCCGCATCGCGGCGGATCTCCTCGAACGCCTCGGGCGCCTTGTCCTGAAGCGACGGCCCGCGCGGATCGCGTTCAAGGTAAAGGGCCTTCGCCCCGCTCTCCAGCGCCGCGCGTCCCTGTGCCTGCGACAGGTAGCGCCCCTTGATCTGCGGCAGCCCGGTGGCGCTGTCGACAAGTTGCAGCACGCCGGAGCCGCTCTCGCCGTCGCCCTCACCGACTCCAAGCACCATCGACTGCACCACGAGGCCGAGCCCGGCATCCGCCGGCGCGCCCTTCGCCTGGCGCAGAAGCCGCGCGGACGTGCCCTCCCACGCCCGCGCCATGGAGCGCAAAACCCCCGCCAACTGCACCGGCCGGGTCTGCGGAAACGGCTCTTCGGCCTCTTCCTCATAGGCGCGCAGCACATCGGTGAGCGCGTCAGAGGCAGTCATGTCGATGGCGTCGAACAGATCGGGATCGAGCCGTGCCACATGCGTCGAATAGGCCTGGATGAACCGCAGGTAGAGCACGTTTGCCGACGGAACCCCGATAATCTCGGACAGCGCCGCGTGGCGCGCATCGTTCATCCCGATATTGAGCACCGCGCCAGGCCCGCCCCAATCGGGGTCTTCCGACGACGGGCGCACGCACAACAGCTCTTCGTTCTCGAAGATCGCGATGAGCGCCTCCATGTCCGGCATCTCTCCGGCGGCGATGCGATGCACCTCATCGAACGAAAGCGCCACGGTGCGCGGCACCGGCAGATCGAGCCGCACCAGCCGCTGAAGACATTTCGCCCGGCCGCCATGGGTGGCCGTATCCACCGGCGCATCGGGGGTGATCAGCGTGATATCCGGGTTGTTTTGCTGCACTGCGGCGTCACTCCTTCGTGAGCGCAGCATAAGCAGCAAGTCAAGCCGGGAGCAAGAAAAACCCTCCCCCGGCCCGGCCCCTGTCCGGAGCAGTCCGGGGCGCCGCCCGTGCGCGCCTCAAACGCCCACAGGGGCGTTTGCGGAACGGTGCTCACCCCTCAAGCTGGCGCAGGTCGGCGACGCCAAGGCAGATGTCGCGAATACGCGCCAGCAGGTTGAGCCGGTTGCGCCGGACCACCTCGTTCTCGGCGTTGACCTGCACCGCCTCGAAAAACGCATCCATCGGCGCGCGCAGCGCCGCCATCCCGGCCATCGCGGCGGCGAAATCCTCGGCCTCCATCGCCTTGGAAATCGGCCCCTCCTGCGCGTCCAGCGCGGCGAACAGCGCCTTTTCGGTATCATCCTCGGCGAATTTCACATCCGCACCGAAGGAGTATTCCACGCCATCCTTTTCCTCGGCCTGCACCAGAATATTGTTGGCCCGCCGGAACCCCAGAACAAGGTTCTCGCCATCGTCGGTCCCGAGAAAATCGCTCAGCGCGCGGGCGCGTTTGTCTAGCAGCGTCAGATCGTCATTGCCCGGCATGGCAAGGCAGGCGTCGATCACGTCATGGCGAATACCCTCGTCGCGCAGGTGGACCTTGAGGCGGTCATGGAGGAAGGCGAGGAGCGCCCCCATACCCGCCTCTTCCTGTCCATATCCGTATTGACTAGATTCGATACCCTTGGAAAATTTCGGTTTCCAATCTTTGACGTTGTCTGGATCAATACCGCGTTTCACAAGATCAGTTTTAATCGTCTCAGTTTCAGCCCCCTGCTGAATAAGTGCCGTTGCCATGTGATAAGACTCGTGATCGAAAAAAACCGCGAACAACGGCAATCTGATCTGGTTTGCAATAATAAGACGAACAACTCCGAGAGCGGCGCGGCGCAAGGCAAACGGATCTCTAGACCCGGTCGGCCGTTCATCTATCCACCAGAAGCCCGTCAGCGTGTCGATCTTGTCGGCCAGCGCCACCGACACCGACACCGGATCGGATGGCACCGCGTCGCCCGGCCCCAGCGGCTTATAGTGCATCTCGCACGCCTCGGGCACGCCGTCGTCATGGCCCGCAGCCTCGGCGTAATAGCGGCCCATCACCCCCTGCAACTCGGGAAATTCGCCGACCATCTCCGATTGCAGATCGGCCTTGCACACCCGCGCGGCCTCCGCCGCCAGATCGGGCTTGGCCCCCACCAGCGGCGCGATCTCGCGCGCCAGTGCCTCGATCCGCGCCACGCGGTCGGCCTGACTGCCCAGCTTGTTGTGGAACGTCACATCCGACAGCCCCGCTGCCATGCCCTCAAGGCCCACCCCGCGCACCACGCGCAGGTCATTCTCCCAGAAGAACTTGGCATCCGACAGCCGCGCGGCAAGCACCTTCTGGTTGCCCGCGAGGATCGTCGCGCCGTGGTCCGCCGTTTCGCGGTTGGCGACGGTGATGAATTTCTCGATCCGCCCGGTTTTCGGATTGCGCACCGAAAAGAACTTCTGATGCTCCTTCATCGAGGTCTGCAACACCTCCGGCGGCAGGTCTAGGAACTGCGCCTCGATATCGCCCATCAGAACGACAGGCCATTCCACCAGCCCCGCCACCTCGGACAGAAGGGCGGTATCCTCCACCACCTCGAGCCCGCGGGCGAAGGCAAGGGTCTGCGCGTCGTTGTGGATGTGGTCGGCCCGCTCCACCGCGTCGAGCATCACCTTGTCGCGCTTGAGCCGGACCGCGTAATCCTCGAACCCCGACACGGCAAAACGCCCCGATCCCACGAAACGGTGCCCCTCCGTGGTGTCACCCGCCGCGATCCCGTCGATCTCGAGCGGGACAGTGCGCGCGCCCTCCTCATCGGACAGGATGCACAGGATCGAATGCAGCGGGCGCACCCAGCGCAGCGACCCCGCGCCCCAGCGCATCGACTTGGGCCATGGAAAGCCGCGCACCACGGCCTCCAGCACCTCGGCGACGATCTCATCGGCGGGGCGGCCGGGTTTTTCGATCATGGCGAAATACACCGCACCCTTGGGTGTCTCGCGTTCCTCCAGCGCCTCGCGCGGCACACCGGCCCCGCGCAGGAACCCCTCGACTGCCTTTTCCGGCGCGCCGACTTTGGGGCCCTTGCGCTCCTCGAGGACGGTCGGGCTCTTGTCCAGAAGCCCCTCCACCGCCAGCGTCAGACGCCGCGGCGTGGCATAGGCGCGGGCATGGGCATAGGTCAGGCCGGCCTCCACCATACCGTCGGTCATGCGCTTTCTGAGATCATCGGCCGCGCGCGCCTGCATGCGGGCGGGAATTTCCTCGGAGAAGAGTTCGATCAGAAGATCGGGCATGTCATTGGCCTTCCGGTTTGGGCGGGCAGTAGTCGGGCGCGGGGCGGCCGTCAAAGACGATCTCGCCGCAGTCGTTGATCTGATGCCAGACAAATCCGCGCCCGTCCGGCATCACCGCCACCACGCGGTCGATTCCGTAGTGTATGTTCTTGCGGCCCAGAAAGGCGAGCGCCTCCCCGGCCTCCAGCGCCGCGCCGATTTCCTCCGCGTCGAAACAGTCGAACCAGCCCGGCGCGACAAGCGGCTCCGCGTCTTCATAGGGCACATAGGTCTCGCTCATCATAGGCAGGCTCATCGTCGTGGTGAAACAGGCCCGATAGCGGATCGGAGAGCTGTTCGCGTCGATGCCCCGGAAATTGTCATAGAGGATCGGCTCGGGCTCCTGCGTGACCAGAAGCGTCGCCTGCACGTCCCCCGTCCCGGTGGCGGACACCTCGTCATAAAAGGCATAAAGCTGAAGGTAGTAGATCGCCCCCCCGGCGATCAGCGCGGTTATCACGATAATGCTCCCGATGATCTTGCCGGTCACGCCGCATATCCCCCGGCGTCTGTCTGCACGAAGGCATCGGCGCATTTCTTCGCCAACGTCCGCACCCGCCCGATATAGGCCTGCCGCTCGGTGACGGATATCACGCCGCGCGCGTCCAGCAGGTTGAAGATATGGCTGGCCTTGATGCACTGATCATAGGCCGGATGCGCCATGATGATGCGCTTGCCGGTCTTGGGGTCGACGGCCGGCTGCGCGAGGATTGCCTCGCATTCCGCCTCCGCCTCCTCGAAGTGGCGCAAGAGCACCTCGGTATTGGCCACATCGAAATTCCAGCGGCTGTATTCCTCTTCGGTCTGGCGGAACACGTCGCCGTATTTCAGGGCAATCGGCGCGTCCGGGTCGTTGAACGGCATGTCCATGACGTGATCGACGCCCAGCACATACATCGCCAGACGCTCCAGCCCATAGGTCAGCTCCCCCGACACCGGCGCGCAGTCATGCCCGCCGACCTGCTGGAAATAGGTGAACTGGCTCACTTCCATGCCATCGCACCACACCTCCCAGCCTAGGCCCCACGCACCGAGCGTCGGGCTTTCCCAGTCATCCTCCACAAAGCGGATGTCGTGCAACTCCATGTCGATGCCGATGGCGCGCAGCGAGCCAAGATAGAGATCCTGCAAATCCGGAGGGCTGGGTTTGATCAGAACCTGATACTGGTAGTAGTGCTGAAGCCGGTTCGGGTTCTCGCCATAACGCCCGTCGGTGGGACGGCGCGAGGGCTGCACATAGGCCGCCGCCCATGGCTGCGTGCCAAGGCTGCGCAGCGTGGTGCCCGGGTGGAAGGTGCCGGCCCCCACCTCCATGTCGTAAGGTTGCAGGATCGCGCAGCCCTTCGCAGCCCAATACCCCTGAAGCCGCAGGATAATCTCCTGAAAACTGCGCGGTTTGGCGGTGCTGTCTGCCATGATCCTGCCCCTTCTGAATGCGCTGTTTACCTATGCCCATGCGCGCGCGGGGTCAATCGCGCGAAATGGCGAATTGGGGGTGCATGACCCGCCAGATTTGGTAAAGATGGTCAGGATATACGCGGCAGACATTACCGAAAGGCACCGGCCCCATGATGCGAGTAGTTTCGGCGCTCATTCTCTTTCTCTTCTTCGGCCTTCGCGCCGCCATCGCACAACAGGACGACACGGCCTTTGTCCAGATCGAGGCACATCCAAGTCTGAACGAGACGCAAAATCGTATCCAGATCTACGCCCGCTCGCTGGAGGATGTGAACGGCTTTTCGCTCGGCACCGGCTGGTATGCCATCGCGCTTGGCCCCTACCGGCAGAGCGATGCCGAACAGGTGCTGCGCGTGCTGCGTGCGGAAGGACGCATTCCCCGCGATGCCTTCATCGCCTTTCCCTCTGCCTTTCGGCAACAGATCTGGCCGGTGGGCGCCGACAGTCTCGACAGCACACGCCCGGCCCGCGACATCACGCAGTCCGATCCCGCAGAGACGGAAGAGCCCGGCTTGCCCATGACCCCGCCGGAGCCGCCGGATGAGACCCCGCGCGAAGCCCGCGCAAACGAGCGTCTGCTGAGCGCCGAAGAGCGCATGGACCTGCAACGCTGGCTGAAATGGGCGGGCCACTACACCGCCGCGATCGACGGCGCCTTCGGTCGCGGCACCCGCGCCTCGATGGCCGAGTGGCAGCGCGACAACGGCTATGAGGCGACGGGCGTTCTCACCACCCGCCAGCGCCGCGAACTGCGCCAGCAATACAACGCCGTGCTCGACGGGCTGGGTCTGCAAACCGTCACCGACCGCGAGGCCGGAATCTCGGTGGACCTGCCGCTTGGCGTGCTGGAAAAGGAGGGGGCGGAATTTCCCTTCGTCCGCTACAACCCCTCGGGCGACATCGACGCCCGCGCGCTGCTGATTTCACAGGCCGGTGACCAGAACACGCTCTTCGGCCTTTATGACATCATGCAGACGCTGAAAATCGTGCCCCTCGACGGCCCGCGAGAGCGCGACTCCGACAGTTTCCAGCTCATCGGGGAAAACGATACCCATGTCTCCCATACGGAAGTGTCGCTCGAAGATGGCGAGATCAAGGGGTTCACCCTCTACTGGCCCGCTGGCGACGAGGAACGCCGCTCCCGCCTGCTGTCGGAAATGCAGCGCTCCTTCACCCGCCTTGATGGCACGCTTGACCCGGCGGCCGGAAGCAATGCCGAACAAAGCATCGACCTTGTCGCGGGCCTCGAACTGCGGCGCCCGAAACTCTCGCGTTCGGGCTTTTTCATCAACGATAGCGGCACCGTCGTGACCACCGCCGAGGTCACGGAAGGCTGTAGCCGCATCACCCTCGACACCGACCACGAGGCGCGTGTGGTCCGCAGCGATCCGGAGCTTGGCGTGGCGGTGCTGCGCCCGACAGAGCCGCTCGCGCCGATGTCGGTCGCCTCCTTCCGGATCGAAGAGCCGCGTCTGAAATCCGAGATCGCCGTGGCGGGCTTTTCCTTCGAGGGCGCGCTTAACGCTCCCTCCGTCACTTTTGGGGAGCTGGCCGACATTCGCGGCCTGAACGGCGAGGCGAACCTGCGCCGCCTCGCGCTGGCGTCACTGCCCGGCGATGTGGGCGGCCCGGTCTTCGACACTGGCGGCACGGTGCTGGGAATGCTGCTGCCCAAACCGTCGGCCGCCGACAGGCAACTGCCCGATGAGGTGAGTTTCGCCGCCGCCTCCGACGCGATCCGTGCGATTCTGTCCGAGGCCGGAATTCGCGTTGAGGCGGGCGAGCGCAACGGCGCGATGGCGCCCGAGGATCTCACCACGCTGGCCGGTGGCATAACGGTTCTGGTGAGCTGCTGGGACTGACGCCCGCAGCGCCTCATGCTACTTGAAAAGCCGCCCCCGGCAGGGCGGCTTTTCGCTTTTGCCCGACCACCTTCGCGCCTAATCGCGCCAGAACTGCACCGTGAGCAGAACGAAAACCACCATCAGCTCCAGACGCCCGACAAGCATCCCCGCAATCAGAAGCCATTTCGCCGTATCATTGAGGCTGGCAAAATTTCCTGCGGGTCCGATAATTGAGCCCAGTCCCGGCCCGATATTGGCCAGCGCCGTGGCCGCCCCGCTCAGCGACGTGATGAAATCAAGCCCCGTCATCCCGAGCGCCACCGCCAGAAGCCCGATCGAGACCACGAAGAACACGAAGAACGACATGACAGAACCGATCACGTCATCGTCGACCGGGCGCCCCTGAAACCGGGTGGTGAACACACCGCTGGGTGAATGCACTTTCGATAGCTGCACGCGAATGGCGGAAAACAGGATCTGGTAGCGAAAAACCTTGATCGAACAGGTGGTCGACCCCGCACACCCCCCGATCAGCCCGATGAAAAAGAACATGGCGATCGGAAAGCTGCCCCAGAGCATGTAGTCCGCGCTGGCATAACCCGTTCCGGTGATGATCGACGTGATATTGAACAGCGCCTCACGGAACGACTGCTCCCAGTGGTGCGGAAAGATCGTGGTCAGAACAAGCGTGGTGACCACGACGAATACCCCGATGGTCGCCAGAAACACCCACACCTGGGTATCCTTGAGAAGCGGTTTCGCGCTGCCGTTGATGATCTGCACATAGCGCACGAAGGGCAGCGCAGCGAGCATCATGAACACCGATGCTGCATATTCAATTGGCCCGGCAAAAGCGCCGAAAGAGGCATCGGAATTGGCGAACCCACCCGTTGAAAGTGTCGTCAGCGAATGCACCAGTGAATCGAACAACCCCATGCCCAGAATGTAATAGGTCAAGAAACACGCCGCCGTCAGCCCGGCATACGCGACCGAGATCTGCGCCGCGATGGCGGTGGCGCGCGGCAGGATCTTGCCCTGCGTGTCGAACGCCTCGGCCCGGAAAACCTGCATCCCGCCAACCCGAAGCTCTGGCAGGAAAACCATTGCCACGACGATGATCCCGATGCCGCCCAGCCATTGCAGGATTCCGCGCCAGAGCAGAACACCTGCGGGCTGCGACTCCAGCCCCGTCATCACCGTCGATCCGGTGGTGGTCATGCCCGACATCGCCTCGAAATAGGCATCCACGAACCGCAACTCCGGCGCTCCGAGCCAGAACGGCAGCGCCCCGAACAACGGTAGCGCGATCCACACCGCAGTGGTGAGAACGAAGGTCTGCCGGATCGTCAGGCCCCGGCTCTTTCTGTTCTGGCACGACAGCGCCATGAACCCGCCGCCCAGCGTGGTGAGGATCGCGCATTCGACGAAAACCGGCCAGTGACCGCGCCCCTCCACGAGATCGGCAACAAGCGGCAAAACCATGGTCAGCCCAAGCACGGCCACCAGAAGGCCAATCACGTATCCCACGGGTCGCAGATCGAACATGACGCGCAGCGTTGGCCTGAGTTCACCGGGCTGTCAAGCGCACATGCTGCGCCGCATCAGGTCAGCAGGTCCGAAAAGACAAAGGCGGGAATATCCTCGCGCCGAAGCCCCATCGCCGCGAGGTCCGCATCGCTCATCGAATCCAGCGCGACCGCCTCATGAAGCCGCTCACGGCTGCGCAAATAGGGATTGAACCCCATCCCCTGCCGGACCACGAACAGGTCGAGCGCCTTCAGGATCGAATGCTGCGTGAATGTGATGCTCGGATCTTGACGTTGCATTGGAAACCTCCGTCATGGACGTTCTCGGTTTCCTCCCCACGATCATCATACCACGCGCGCGGGGCCGATGCGCACAGGTGCCGGGCGGACCTCCCCCGCGCCGTGGCCCGCGCGCATCACCACCCCGCCTCAGCCGGTGTGAAACAGGGTGGTGAACATCTTGGGGTCGATGCTGCCGGCGTCGAACGTGTCGCCCTCTGTCAGGATCGACACAGCGTCATGGCTGTGCAGGCTTTCCTGATGGCTCGCCACCACCCGGAAATCGCCGACCCGCGAATCGGCCAGAAGCTGCTCGCAGAACAGCCGCGCGGCATCTTCCACGAAGATCGGGTTGGCCGCGTTCAGTTCCGCAAAGGCCTGCTCGTCCTCGCGTTTGACCATCACCTGCGTTTCGGTTGGCACCGCCGCGCGCGCCATGTCGATCAGATCCTCGAACCACAGGATCCTGCCGGGATGCACCACCACCGAGATTCGCGCGACAGAGCGTTGCGAATGCGGCGTGGCCAGTTGCCCGCGCGTCTGGCGCGCATGTTCCGCCAGCTCCAGCGAACAGGGGCAGGTCGAGGAATAGACATAGTCGAGATGCATGATCTTCTGACGCCGGCCCCCGATCTGGATCTTCTCCAGCGCGATGTCGTAATACTGGTACCCTTCCAGCCCGGAACGAAGGGACTCGATCTTCATCGGATAGGAGAACCGCATCTGAAGCCGCGCGTCGATACTGTCCAGATCGGTGATGTAATCGGCCAGCGCCGCCTCCATCACCTCGAAGCTGAAGGTCTTTTCCGCGTGACGATAGAAGGACCGCATGATCCGCGACATGTTGATGCCCTTCTTGCCGGCCTCAAGGCTCACCGTCCCGGTGACAGAGGTTTCCAGCGTCAGGTCGCCATTGTCGCGGGTGTGATAGCTGATCGGCAGGCGGAAATTGGAAATCCCCACATGCTGAATCGTCTGCCGCGCGCCCCGGATCAGGCTGGTCGGCCCGTTCTGCAAATCCGGCAGCGTGGCACGATAGGCATCGTCGGCTTCGAACTCCTCGGGATAGTCCCGCGACAATTCGGGGTAATTGCCCACCTCGCGCTCCGGCAAGAGCCGGGCAACGGCCGGGTCCAGCTCCGCGATCTCCGTCGGGCTCGCCGTCTCGGCCCATGCGCGCAGACGCGCGAGCGCATCCTTCGCCTCGTCCCGGCTCGGTGTGTCCCGATAATGTATGTTCATCGCGTTCCTGCCTTTCGCGTCCTTCGCGGCCTGACTAATGTATGCCTTCACCGCGCGAATTGCCAATTTTGATGAAGAATACGTCATGAGCGACATCGCGGATCACTAATAGATCCTTCAAGGCAAAGCGCAGCGGCCCAACTGGCCGGCCCCCTTCCCGAATGTGTCGCGCCGAAACCCCGCGCTCCCGACAGGAGCGGCTTTTACGATGGCGCTTCGCGCGCCGGCTTGTCGGTCGCCGCAATAATCGCCATCGCGATCACGGCACCAAGAGCATTGAATACGAGATCGAGTGCGGTATTGAGGTAGCCTCCAACATTCGTCTCGGAAACGGAAAGAACAGCCATGAACTCGATGATCTCGTTGACCGTGCCCAGTCCCATGGCAGCCAAAGCTGGATAGAACAGGCTCGTCTTCGTGTCCATGAGCATCGGAAAATGCCGCCGCAGCAGATGCCAGAGCAGCCACGCCGTGACACCGAACCCATAGGCGTGAACGATCTGATCATACTTGAGCAACCGCATCTCGCCATCCGCCGGGGTGATCGGAAGGATCTGAAGCGAATACAGGACCGAGCCGCCCACCGGCACACCGCCACCCGCCATGTGCAACAGGCCCCATGCGGAAAGCGCCCAAAGCATCGCAACCGGATATTCCGCGGAACGAAGGCTCCTGCCGATGAGCGTGATCAGAACAAGCATGGTGATGACGTAGACAACGAATTCGTGATTTCCGCGGATCAGAAACCACGCCGTGAAGACCAGAACGTAGCCAGCGGTAAAAATGGCCACCGGATACTCGTTCCGCCTGAGCTTGTTGAAGAACGACAAGGGCTCCTCCGTTTTCCGACACAATAGTGCCGGATGGCTGGCCAAGGCAACTGCCCTCGGACGTCGGGGTCTGGCGGGTTCGATATGCGTTCCGCGCCGATGTGTCCGCATGATCGCGCCGGTGTTCGGGTCCGGTCGACATCTCATCCGGCAAGCACCGCACCCGCCCGCCGCAACCCTTTCTCAACACTGGTTGCCAAAGCGTGAAGCGCGCCATCTTAACCATGCGGCTCCGGGCCAGCGACACCGACGCGATACCGACAAAATACCGACGTTTTACCGACAGGGGTTTTTCTGCGTTAACAAGGGCTTGACCTGTTTCGCCCCGTTTCAGTCCCGCGCCGCCTCCAACGCTCTCTGGATGTCGTTCAGCAGATCGCCCGCATCCTCCAGCCCGACAGACAACCGCACCAGCCCCGGCGTGATGCCAAGCAGCTCCTTCTGCCCGTCCGACAGCCGCTGATGCGTGGTTGTCGCCGGATGGGTCGCGATGGATTTTGCATCGCCAAGGTTGTTGGAAATCACCACCACCTGCAATGCGTCGAGGAAACGGAAGGCCGCCTCCTTGCCACCCTTGACCTCCAGCGACATGACCGTGCCGCCCTTGCCGCCCAACTGCCGCGCGACAAGCGCGCTCTGCGGATGGCTCTTGAGCCCCGGATAGCGCACCCGCGCCAGCGCGTCATGCCCTTCAAGCGCCTCGGCGATTGCCTGCGCGCTCTCGGTCTGCGCCCGCACCCGAAGGTCGATCGTCTCCATCCCCTTGAGCATCACCCAGGCGTTGAACGGGCTGAGCGAGCCGCCGGTATGCTTCATGTAGGGCTCCAGAACGGTGCGGATATACTCCCGCCGGCCAAGCACCACACCGCCCAGCGTGCGCCCCTGCCCGTCGATATGCTTGGTCGCGGAATAGATGATCACATCGGCGCCCTGCGCCACGGCCCGCGAAAAGACCGGGGTGGAGAACACGTTGTCCACCACCACGGTGGCCCCGACCTCATGGGCGATCTCGGCAACGCCCTCAATGTCGATCAGCTCCAGCGTCGGGTTGGACATGGATTCGAAGAACACCACGCTGGTATCCTCGCGCACCGCCGCGCGCCATTGCTCAAGGTCGGTGCCATCGACAAAGGACACCTCCACCCCGAACCCGCGCAGGACATTCTCAAGGATATAAAGGCACGATCCGAACAGCGCCCGCGCCGCCACCACGTGATCCCCGGCCTTGAGAAGCGAACACAGCGCCCCGTTGACGGCCGCCATGCCCGACGCCGTGGCAAAGGCATCCTCGGCCCCTTCGAGCGCCGCGATTCGATCCTCGAACATGGCGACCGTGGGGTTGCCGTAACGGGCATAGATGAACTCATCCGGCCCGGCCTCCACAAACCGCGCCTCCGCCTGCGCGGCGGTCTCATAGACGAACCCCTGTGTGAGGAAGATCGCTTCGCTCACCTCATTGTACTGGCTGCGGCGCGTGCCGCCATGCACCAGCTTCGTTCGCGTGTTCCAATCGCTCATTCCGACCTCCTTGCGCGTGTCCGCGCACAGAAAAAACCCCCAACGCGGTCAAGCGAAAGGGGGTTCCTTCTCGTCCTGACCTCTTTAGCGGGATATTTTACGTGGCCCGCAATCCGGTTACAAATCGCCACACCTTCCGGCTTTAGTCGCGTGCCCCCGACCCGTCAACAGATGCGTCGGGGCGATAACCGGATTTTCACCATGATCGGGCAGGCTCTGGCGAGGCGCTGCCTGCGCACCACCCCGATTCGCCGCGCCCGACCCCGCCCCGCGGAAAAATCACCGCTCCGGCGCACGCCGCGTTTACCAATCGTTTACCGCCGCGCCAAACCGGGAGCCATCGCGCAGGCTATCAACTCTCCCCGCCATCCTCGCCAAGGCCGTATTTCTGGAACAGGCTGCCTTGCGTCATGAAGAACCCGAACAGCGCCGCCGTCAGGCCGAAGGTCTTGAAATAGACCCAGATTTCCGTGGTCTGCGTGCGCCAGATCAACTCGTTCAGAATCGCCAGCGCCAGAAAGAACAGCGTCACCCGCCGCGTCAGGATCATCCAGCCGTCCTGTTCCAGGGGCACCATCTCCTCCATCACGACCTTGAGATAGGACTGCCCGCGCAACAGCCCGATTCCCAGAATGCCCGCGAACAGAAGATAGATCATCGTCGGCTTCATCTTGAAGAAACTGTCGTCGTTGAACCACACCGACATGCCGCCGAACACCACGACAAGCACGACCGTCGCCACCTGCATCCGCGACAGCTTCCCGGTCAGCCGCCAGAGCGCCGCGCTCGATGCCACGATCAACGGGATGAACCCGGCGGTGACAAGGATGAACCCGTCATACTCCCGGCCGCTGATGGTAAAGACATGATCCTTCAGCCAGAGATAGGCGACGAAAAAGACCACGATCGGCCCCATCTCCAGCCCGGTCTTGAGCATCGGGTTGATCTCTTTTCGCTCATTCATGCGCGCTCTCCTTATCCGCCTATCTCAACTATCACAGCGCCCGCCGCGATCAATGCCATCAGCGCGATCCTGCGTGGTCCCACCGTCTCGCGCAGCACCAGCCACCCGATCAGCGCGGCAAAGACGGTCGATGTCTCACGCAGCACCGCCGCCTCGCCCACCTTGTCCAGCCGCGTCGCCAGCATCACCGACCCGAAGCTGCCATAGGCCACCAGCGCCCCGATGAATCCGCGCCGCAGAAGCGGCCGAACCGGCGGGCGAATCACCATCGACCGCCACCGCAAATAGGCAAGGCCGGGGAAATCCACCGCCGTGATCAGAAAAAACCACGCCAGAAACGTAAATGGGTTCGGTGTCGCCCGAATTCCATAGGCGTCATACGTCGTATAAAGCGCGACAAGCGCCCCGGTCCCGACCGCGAGCCATAATGCGGGCACGAGCGTCTCGCGCCCCACGTCCACATGGATCAGGTTGTAGACCGCCAGCCCGAAGATCCCGGCCAGCAACACCCCGACACCGGCCCACTGCACAAGACTGAAACTCTCGCCGAAGATAAGCCAGGCCCCGATCACCGTGAACAGCGGCCCCATCCCGCGCACCACCGGGTAAACCACCGTGAAGGCCCCGCGCGCATAGGCCAGCGCCATGCCCAGCTTGTAGACAAAATGAATGCCCAGCCCCCCGACAAGCAGCCACCACACCCGCCCCTCGGGCCATGGCACAAGGAAAAGCGCGATCGGCAGCGACAGCACCACCAGCCAGAAATCAATCGCCCCGCGCGTCAGCCACGGATCGTGCCGCCCCTTCTGAAGCGCACCGAACACCGCGTGCAGAAATGCCGCCAGAAGCGCCAGCGCCATTGCCAGCGTGCTGCCCGCCTCCGTGCCCTCCAGTGCGATCAGGGTCTCACTCACGCAAAGCCCTTCCCGGCTCGACAGACTTCCCGCACGGCGCTAGGAATGAAAGAGGACTTGCAGGGATCGGCGTCGATGTTCGACAGATTGCTGAGCGAATTTGAAACTCCGTTCGACGGATTCGCCACCGAAGTTGTCGTGCTGCGGTTGCTGATGGCCATCGTTCTGGGCGGCCTGATCGGGTGGGAACGCGAATCCCGAAACAAGCCCGCGGGCTTGCGCACCCACATCCTGATATCTCTGGCCGCGTCGCTTTTTACCCTGATCGCCTTCGGTATGATCAGCGATGTCTCCCCCGATGAGCAGAGCCATGTCCGCGCCGATCCCCTGCGCGTGATAGAGGCCGTGACCGCCGGGGTCGCCTTTCTGGCCGCCGGGGCGATCATCCAGTCCCGCGGTTCGGTGCATGGGCTGACCACCGGGGCGGGCATGTGGCTGGCCGGCGCGATCGGTGTGGCCTGCGGCTCCGGGCGACTGTCTCTGGCGATGCTGGTCACGCTCCTCGCGCTCATCGTGCTGCGCGTGCTGCGCTGGCTGGAGCGGTCGGCAGAGAAACAGGAAAAACGAAGGGAGTAGCCCCTCTCACGTCTCCAATCCCGTCAACGCGGCAGCGAATTCCTCCGGATCGAAGGGCGCCAGATCGTCGATCTTCTCGCCCACTCCGATGGCATGGATCGGCAGCCCGAAGCGATCCGCCAGCGCGACCAGAACGCCGCCCTTCGCGGTCCCGTCCAGCTTCGTCATGACAAGGCCAGAGACATTGGCCAGCTTCTGGAACGTCTCCACCTGGCTGAGCGCGTTCTGCCCCGTCGTCGCGTCCAGCACCAGAAGCGTGTTGTGCGGCGCCTCGGGGTCTTTCTTGCGAATCACCCGCACGATCTTGGCCAGCTCCTCCATCAGATCGGCGCGGTTCTGAAGCCGCCCCGCCGTGTCGATCAGCAGCAGGTCCGCCCCCTCCGCCTGCGCCTTGGTCATCGCGTCGAAGGCAAGGCTCGCCGGGTCCGACCCCTCCGGCGCGGTCAGCACCGGCACACCCGCGCGATCACCCCAGATCTGCAACTGCTCCACCGCCGCCGCGCGGAAGGTATCACCGGCGGCGATCACCACGCTTTTGCCAGCGGCGCGGAACTGGCTGGCCAGCTTGCCGATGGTCGTGGTCTTGCCCGACCCGTTCACCCCCACCACAAGCACCACCTGCGGCGTCTTGGGATAGATCGGAAGCGGCCGCGCCACCGGCTCCATGACGCGGGCGATCTCATCGGCCAGAAGGCGCTTGATCTCCTGCGTGGACAGCTGCTTGCCGAAGCGCCCCTCCGCGATATTCGCCGTCACCCGAAGCGCGGTATCGACCCCCATGTCAGAGGCGATCAGCAACTCTTCAAGCTGCTCGAGCATGTCATCGTCCAGCGCCCGCCGCACCACCGGCTTGCCCGCCCGCCCCGCCAGCCGTTGCAACAGCCCCGGCTTGTCGGCCCTGGGCTCCGGCGCGGGATCGAGCGCGGGCTTGGGCATGGCGGGCTTTTGAACCGGCTCGGGGTCAGGCGCGGCATCCTCCACCGGCTCCGGTGCGGGGTCAGGCGCGGTCGTCTCCGAAGGTTCGGTCTCCGGCGCCTCCTCCCGGATCTCCTCGCCCCCCTCCTCGACAATCGCATCGAGCCCTTCTTCAAGGCGCGACGAGGATTTGAGCAGCCTGTCCTTGAGCTTCTGGAAAAACGCCATCTACGGCCTCCGGATGATGTCGACCCACACCTAATGCGGCCGGCTCAAAGTTGAAAGAGCGGGCGCGCGAACCCCGCACCCACCAGTATCCCCGCCTGTCCCAGCACATAAAGTGCCCAAAGCGCGACGGAGGCGGGCCGCCGCCAGCGCGACGCCTGCGACATCCGGAACATCCTCACCGCAAGGATCAGATCCGAGGCGAAAAATGCCAGCGCCCCCCAGATCGCCAGACCGCGCCCCTCAATCCCCAGCGCCAACAGCGCCATCGCGGCGATCAGCACGACATAGATCCGCACCGGCCACTTCAGCGCCCCGGTATAAGGCGCCAGCCACATCTCGGTGGAGGCCGCGATCAGCAGGACAACACCCGCCACCAGCGGCGCGGCGCCAAGCCCCTCGATGCCGCCAATCCCGGCAAACCGCACGATATAGGCCAGATGCGCCGCAGCAAAGGCCACCAGCGCGACAAGAAACGCCCGCCGACCCGCACGCGACAGCGCAACATCGCCCACCGCCGACAGCACCAGCCCGCCGATCACCACCGGCGCGGCGAAATTCGCCGCCGCCCCCACGGCAAAGGCCACCAGCGGCACCGCCTTGACGGCGGTCTTTGCCCGCGACGCCCCGCGATGACAGAAGAACGCGCCATAAATCAGCGCCGCGACCAGTCCTACCGCGATCCCGCCATAGAGGATCGATTGGCGCAGCATGATTTCCTGAACGACGGTCATATCCGCCTCCGATACTGTCTCGGAAACTCAATACCCCCGCCTTCATCTTTGTTCAAATACTCCGGGGGGTCCGGGGGCCGCGCGCCCCGCCGGATCACACCTCGTCAGGAAAATGCGCCATCGTGAGAAGGATCGGGTTCGGCGCCGCCTGTCCCAGCCCGCAGATCGACGCATCCGACATCGCCGTGCACAGCTCCTCAAGAAGCCCACGGTCCCAGCGGTCCGCCTGCATCAGCTTAACCGCCTTCTCGCAGCCCACCCGGCAGGGCGTGCACTGACCGCAGCTTTCGTCCTCGAAGAACCGCAGCATGTTGAGCGCGGCCGCCTTCGCACTGTCCCGGTCCGACAGCACCACCACCGCTGCCGAGCCGATGAAACTGCCATGCGGCTGCAACATGTCGAAATCGAGCGGCACATCGTCAAGCGACGCGGGCAACAGGCCCGAAGATGGCCCCCCCGGCTGATACGCCTTCAGGACATGCCCCTCCGGCATCCCGCCCGCCGCCTCGATCACGTCGCGGATGGTGGACCCCGCCGGCAGCAGATACATCCCCGGCGCGGCCACGCGCCCCGACACCGAATAGGACCGCAGCCCCCGGCGCCCGTTCTTTTCCACGCCGCTGAGAATCTCGCCGCCCTCGCGGCAGATCCGCGCCACCCAGTAAAGCGTCTCGACGTTGTGCACCAGCGTCGGGCGCCCGAAGACCCCCACCTTGGCGACAAAGGGCGGGCGGTGGCGCGGCTCGCCCCGCTTGCCCTCGATCGATTCGATCATCGCCGATTCCTCGCCGCAGATATAGGCTCCCGCGCCCCGGCGCAGGTCGATATAGCCCGGCGCCACGATGCCCGCCGCCTCCAGCGCGGCAATCTCCCGGCGCAGGATCTCCAGCACGGCGGGATATTCGTCGCGCATGTAGACAAAGGCCTTGTCCGCCTCCACCGCCCATGCGGCGATCAGCATTCCTTCAAGGAAAAGATGCGGCGTGCGCTCAAGGTAATAGCGGTCCTTGAAGGTGCCCGGCTCGCCCTCGTCGCCATTGACGGCGATATAGCGCGGCCCCTCGTTCATGCGCACAAATCCCCACTTCTTGCCCGCCGGGAATCCCGCCCCGCCAAGTCCGCGCAGACCGGCCTCCAGCATCGTCTCCTGAACCGCCTCCCAGTCGCCACCGGTGCGCAGATCCTCCAGCGCCCGATAGCCGCCCGAAGCGCGATAGGCGTCGAGCGTCTCGTAATCGGGCAGATGCACATGGGTATCGCCCGCAGCGATCGCCGCCTGCACCTTCTCGGGCGTGGCATGGTCGATGTGGTTGTGCCCCAGTTCAAGCACCGGCGCGGTATCGCAGCGCCCCATGCAGGGCGCGCGCAGCACCCGCACCTCGCCGGGGTCAAGCCCGTCCTCCAGCGCCTGTTTGAGCGCCTGCGCCCCCGCCAACTCGCACGACAGCGAATCGCACACCCGGATGGTGAGCGCGGGCGGCGGCGTCTCGCCTTCCTTGATCACATCAAAATGCGCGTAAAAGCTCGCCACCTCGTAGATTTCCGCCTGCCCGATCCGCATTTCCTCCGAAAGCGCCCGAAGGTGCGCGGCGGAGATATGGCCATGGGCATCCTGAATCAGGTGCAGGTATTCGATCAGAAGATCCCGCTCGCGCGGCCGGTCCCCCAGAAGCGCCCGCACCTCCTCCAGCGCGGTATCGTCAAGCTGCCGGCCCTTGGGCGTATGCCGCCCCTTGCCCTTGCCCGATTTCCAGACACCCTTGCGCTCATCCAATGCCATCTGCGCGATCCTTTCCTGCGATATGGCGCGACCATAGTCCTTTCGCCCCCATCGCGGCGAGGTCAAAAGCGACATCCGCCCGCCTGTATGCGTTGCGGTTCGGCCTAATCACGGCTCAACTTTTCCGCTTTCCGCGCCTATATTGCACAGAGGTTGCCAATGCGAAACGAGGCCCGCGCATGATCTGGTTCACGATTGCCACACTGACCCCCGTGGCGCTGCTCACCGCCGCCGCTCTGGCGGGCGGGATCTGGCCGCTGGCGGCGCTGCTCTATCTGACCGGCTTCACCTATGCGATGGACCGGCTGGTGCGGGGCGCGGCGGCCCGGCGCGGCGCGGGCGGGGAGTTTCCCGCGGGCGATGCGCTTTCGGTCACGCTGGGGCTGGCGCATCTGGCGCTTGTGCCGCTCGCGGTCTGGGCGATCGGCGGGCCCTCGGGGCTGTCGCCCGCCGCGCGCGTGCTGGCGTTCTTCGCCTTCGGGCTGTTTTTTGGGCAGGTCTCCAATGCCAACGCGCATGAGTTGATCCACCGCGCCGCGCGCTGGCCCCGGCGGCTCGGCACGCTGGTGTATATCACCCTACTGTTCGGCCATCATGCCTCGGCGCACCCGCTTGTGCATCACGTCCATGTCGCAACGCCGCGCGATCCCAATTCCGCCCGCAAGGGGGAAAGCTTCTATCGCTTCTGGCCGCGGGCGTGGATCGGCTCTTTCCGCGAGGGGCTGCGCGCCGAGACCGCGCGCCGGGCGCGGGCCGGGCGGCCGCTCTGGACGCACCCCTATATCGGCTATGTGGGCGGCGCACTGGCATTGCTCGCCGGGTCAGTCTGGCTGGCCGGTCCGGGCGGTGCGGCGGCGCTGGTCGGTGTGGCGGTTTACGCGCAGATGCAGCTTCTTGTCTCCGATTATGTGCAGCACTACGGCCTGTCGCGCCCGCAAACGGCGGGCCGCCCTGCCCCCGTCGGCCCCGGTGACAGCTGGAACAGCCCGCACATGTGGTCCAGCGCGCTGATGCT
The DNA here is from genome assembly GCF_900110425.1 of Salinihabitans flavidus. Taxonomy (GTDB): domain Bacteria; phylum Pseudomonadota; class Alphaproteobacteria; order Rhodobacterales; family Rhodobacteraceae; genus Salinihabitans; species Salinihabitans flavidus. The sequence goes on from NZ_FODS01000001.1 coordinate 74,342, forward strand.
CAACGCGCCGCGTCATTCCGACCACCACCTGCACCCCGCGCGCCGCTATCCGTCGCTGACGCTCGACACGGCGAGCATGCCGATCCTGCCGCGCTCGCTTCCGGTGATGGGGGCGGTGGCGCTCGTCCCGCCACTCTTTCACCGGATGATGGCGCCCCGTCTGGCGGTTCTGTCCCGGTCGCGGCAGACTGCAGGCCGAGCCTCGTAAAACACTGGATCGGCAGGGCGCGCTCTGGCACGATGCGGGCATGATACGTTCTGCCCTCCTTCTCGCGGCGCTTGCCGCCCCCCTGCCCGCCACCGCGCAGATGAGCGCGCAGGAATTCGACGCCTATACTCAGGGCAAGACGCTCTACTATCTCGTCAACGGCATCCGCTACGGGATCGAGAAATATCTGCCCGGTCGCCGCGTCCGCTGGGCCTATCTCGATGACGAGTGTGTTGAGGGGTACTGGTATCCCGAAGGCGAGACGATCTGCTTTGTCTATGAGCACAACCCGGACCCGCAGTGCTGGATCTTCGAGCTGGGCGAAAACGGTTTGCGCGCCGATTTCGCCAATTCCGATGATGGCAGCACGGCCTATGAAGTCGAAGGAACGGGCGAGGATCTGATCTGCCCCGGTCCCAAGGTCGGCGTTTAGGCGCAGGGACACCGCGCGGTAACGCGGTCCGCCGAAAATCGGCACCGACGTGATACCGACAAAATACCGACGTTATACCGACGTGGCTTTTTGCCCCTTTTCGCCCCCGCACACCGGGCAGTCGGGACGCGGTTTCAGGGTGATTTTCCGGCTCTCTCCATAGAGCGCGTCATAGATCAACATCTGCCCCCGAAGCGGCTCTCCGGCCCCGGTGATGAGCTTGATCGCCTCCACCGCCATCATCGCCCCGATCACCCCCGGCAGCGGCCCCAGCACCCCGGCCTCCGCGCAGGTGGGCGCAAGCCCCGGTGCGGGCTCCTCGGGGAAAATACATTCATAGCAGGGCGCGCCTCGGGCCGGGTCGAATATGCTCAACTGCCCCTCCCACTGGGATAAGGCTCCTGAAATCAGTGGCTTGTCCTGCGCGGCGCTGGCCTGATTGGCAAGGTAGCGTGTGGCGAAATTGTCGGTCCCGTCCAGCACGAGATCGTAGTCGGAAATGAGAGTTTCAGCCTCCTCCGCAGTCAACCGCCGGTGATAGGGGCGCACCGTGACAAAGGGATTCTGCGCTTGCATCGCCTGCGCCGCGGATTGCACCTTTGGCAGGCCGATGTCGGCATCGCGGTGGATCACCTGACGCTGAAGGTTGGAGTTTTCCACCACGTCATCGTCGACCACCCCGATCGTGCCCACCCCCGCCGCCGCCAGATAGAGCAACGCCGGAGACCCAAGCCCCCCCGCTCCGATCACCAGAACCCGCGCCTGTTTGAGACGCTTCTGGCCGGGCCCGCCGATCTCGCGCAGAACGATATGCCGGGCAAAGCGGTCAAGCTCGGTTTCGGAAAAAGTCGCTGTCTTCTCAGCCATATGTGCCTTCTCTTTCGGGGCCTTCCCACGCAGCCAGACAAGACCCGCGCGATAGACGAAACCGATCGCCACAAACCCACCAAGGATCAGCCAGCCTTCGGGTCCGCCACCCGTTGCCGCACGCATCGGATGATCCGGAGGCAGGAGCAGATTCACCGATAGCACCGCGAGGTAGAGCACCGCGATCATGCCCCAGCGAATCCGTCGCTGCACCCCCACGACCGCGCCAATTCCCCAAAGCGCCGCCGCGCCTCCCAGAACCAGAAGCATCAGCCGGTTCCCGTGGAGCCGAAGCCCCCTCCGCTCCGCGCGGTGTGGCTCAACCCACCGGCCACGACAAACCGCGCCCGCAACACCGGCGCCACCACCAACTGGGCGATCCGCGCCCCGTGGGCGATGTGAAATGGCTCTTCTCCGGCATTCAACACGATAACGCCAAGCGGACCGCGATAATCGTTGTCGATCGTGCCGGGACTGTTGGGCAGAGTGATCCCATGCCTGAGCGCGAGCCCCGAACGGGGGCGAACTTGTATCTCGTAACCTTCTGGTATCTCTATCTGAATCCCCGTCGGCACCAGAGTCCTGCCTCCCGCCTTCACAATCACACCGTCACGTTCACCCACCGGAAAATTGGCACGCAGATCGGCCCCCGCCGCCCCTGCGGTTTCATAGAACGGCAGCGGCACAGAGCGATCAGCTCCCGCGCACCACGCCACCCTGATCTCGATATCCTGTGCCATGCACCCCCACCATCACAGGCCTCAGCCAAGCACATCGGCAATGCGCTCGGCCAGTCTCTGGGCCACTTCATCCTTGCCCATGCGCGGCCAGCTTTCGGCACTTTCCTGCGAAATGAGGACCACGGCATTCTCCGATCCACCCATGATCCCGGTTTCGGGGCTTACGTCGTTGGCCACGATCCAGTCACAGCCCTTGCGTTCACGCTTGGCGGTGGCATTGGCGATCACATCATCGGTTTCGGCGGCAAACCCGATCACCAGACGGGGCCTGTCCTTCTTCATCTGGCTGACGCTCGCAAGAATATCGGTATTCTCGGCAAACTCCATCGACGGTATACTACCCGCCAGCTTTTTGATCTTGCTGTCAGAGCGTGTCGCCGCCCGCCAGTCGGCCACGGCCGCAGCAAAGATTGCGACATCGACCGGAAGCACGCCCTGCACGGCCTGAAGCATCTCCGACGCGGTTTCGACCTCGACCACATGCGCGCCGTCGGGCCGGGGCGCGTCTGCCGGGCCGGTGACAAAAACCACATCCGCCCCCATTCGCACCAGCGCCCGCGCAATCGCGCTACCCTGCGCGCCCGAAGATCGGTTGGCGATATAGCGTACGGGATCAATCGGTTCGTGCGTCGGGCCAGAGGTCACAAGCACCCTGCGCCCGGTCAACGGCCCTTCAGACAAGGCCCATTCGATGGCTGAGACGATCTCCATCGGTTCTGCCATGCGGCCCAGCCCATATTCGCCGCAGGCCATGTCACCGTCGTTCGGCCCGACGACGCCCACCCCGTCGGCGCGAAGCATGGCCATATTCCGCCGCGTCGCGGGATGCTCCCACATGCGTACGTTCATCGCCGGCGCCAGAAGGACCGGTGTGTCCGTCGCCATGAGCAGAGTAGAGGCCAGATCGTCCGCATGCCCCCCCGCCATCTTCGCCAGAAGATCGGCCGTGGCCGGCGCAACCACGACCAGATCAGCAGAGCGCGAAAGCTGAATATGCCCCATCTCCGCCTCGTCTGTCAGATCAAACAAATCGCGATACACTTTCTCTCCAGCCAGTGCTGAGATCGAAAGCGGGGTCACAAATTCCGCGCCACCACGGGTCACGACGGGCGTCACCCATGCTCCGCGTTCGCGCAGTCGACGAATGAGGTCCAGCGACTTGTAGGCAGCAATCCCGCCCCCGATAATCAGCAGGATGCGCTTGTCGATCAGCATATCGGCCCCCGGCGGTTGGTTTCGCAGCCGCAGACTAGGGCCAAGGGCGACAAGTGACCACCCTCTTTCCGAATGGTGGCGCAGGGATCATCACGGTCCACCACGGGCTGGCCAAGACGGATGGCGATCCGCAAAATGCCGTTCGCCTTGACTACTTGCCCCGGCGCGAAAATCTGCGCCATCGACCGACGAAACGCGTGTCCCTGCGTTTTTGGTATCTTGCGGCGTCCGCACTTCGTCGTGGCATTGCGCCAGAGGCATTGCCTTCAGGACAAGAAGTGCTGCACCTCCTCACCATGTCCCTCAAGTGAGCGGCGCATTTTCTGAAATGCACTGACCTCAAGCTGGCGCACACGCTCCTTGCTCACGCCAAGTTCCGTCCCGATGCTCTCCAGCGTGCGGGGATCATCGCGAAGGCGACGCTCGCGCAAAATCAATCGTTCCCGCTCCGTTAGCTTGTCCATCGCTTCCACCAGCCAGATGCGCAGCTTCTCCTGATCGTGTCCATGTTCCACCGCTTCTGAGCCGATAGTGTTGTCGTCCTCCAGAACGTCAATCCATTCGCGCCCTTCGTCCTCGGTGCTCTGCGTGGCATTGAGCGAAAAATCATTGCCCGAAAGCCGGCCCTGCATCATCTCCACATCCGCCACCGATACGCCAACCTCCTGCGCGATCAGCTCCCGCAGTTGGTGGGAATCGAGCGAGCCACCGTCTGCCATCGCTTCGCGTTCGAGTCGCGCCTGCACGCGCTTGAGATTGAAAAACAGCGACTTTTGCGAAGAGGTTGAGCCGGTCCGAACCAGCGACCAGTTGCGCATGACGTGATCCTGAATGCTGGCGCGAATCCACCAGACCGCATAGGTCGAGAATCGAACGCCGCGTTCAGGGTCGAATTTTTCAGCGGCCTTCATCAGGCCAAGCCCGGCTTCCTGAATCAAATCATTCATCGGAACGCCGTAGCGCCTGAACTTCGCCGCCATCGATATGGCCAGCCGCATATAGGCTGTCACCAGACGATGCAGCGCCGTCTCGTCGCGGTGGTCGCGCCATGCGCGCGCCAGATCGAGTTCGGTTTCCGCATCGAGCATCTCGGCGCGCATCGCCCTTCGGGTCATCGTCGACCGCTCCATGGCATCATAGGGCATGAATTTTTCCTTCCCTGCTTGCGCATCATGACCTTACTACGCATCTTTCGGCGCACCGGATCACTTTGGACGGATTGGTATGGCAAACAGGCTCACCCTCGTGCTTGGCGGCGCAGCCTCCGGCAAATCGGCATTTGCGGAAGCACTCGTGTTGCAATCCGGCACTGCACGGATCTACATTGCCACAGCACAGGCCCTGGATGACGAGATGCGCGCCAAGATCGCGGCCCACCGCAACCAGCGCGGTGACAACTGGCAGACGGTCGAGGCGCCGCTGGACGCCGGACCGGCCCTGTCGCGGGTCATGCCGGAACAAGCGGTGCTTTTCGACTGCGCGACCATGTGGCTAAACAATCACCTGCTGGCTGAACACGACATTCCCGCCGAGGTGGAGGGCCTCATCGCCGCCCTGACCGAATGCCCGGGTGATGTTACTGTCGTGTCCAATGAAGTCGGGCAAGGAATCGTTCCCGACAACGCGCTGGCGCGATACTTCCGCGACGCGCAGGGGCAGTTGAATCAGGCACTCGCCGCAGCCGCGCAAAGGGTTTATTTTGTAACCGCCGGTCTGCCGCAGCTTTTGAAAGGCGAACAACGATGACACGCCTGCATCTCATCCGCCATGGTCCAACCCATGCCAAGGCAATGGTCGGCTGGTCCGATCTGCCCGCCGATCTTTCGGACGAGGCGGCCCTGAACCGATTGCATGATTGCCTGCCATTGGATGCCGTCGTCGTATCCTCCGACTTGTCGCGGGCCACGGATACGGCGGATGCGATCGCCCGTAGCCGGCAGCGCCTGCCACATGATCCGGGCCTGCGTGAAATCAATTTTGGCGCCTGGGAACTCAGACGCTTTCAAGAGGTGGAGGCCGAAGACCCCGCGCTGATCCGTGCCTATTGGGAAACACCAGGTGACGTGCGGGCCCCCGACGGCGAAAGCTGGCACGACGTCACCGCCCGGGTCGATGCCGTGATCGACCGGCTTATTGCCGAATACCGCGGACACGATGTTGTAGTTGTGGCCCATTTCGGCGTGATCCTGACCCAGATTCAGCGCGCCACCGGGATCAGCGCGGTCGAGGCGTTCGGCCACCGCATCGACAATCTTTCGCTGACCGAAGTGACCCATGTCGGACCTGGCTGGCGGCTCGGGCGAGTCAATCATCTGGCCTGATCCACTCCGCCCTCCTTCAGGAAGCGTTAACTTCTTCTTCACCACGTTTCCCTAACCCTGTTCACAAAGATTGAGGGGTGGGACGATATGACCGCGCGGGCCTATACGGTCGCATTCGAAGGGGTGGAAGCGCATCGGGTGGAAGTGCAATGTGCCGTCACGCCCGGCCTGCCCGCATTTGCTATCGTCGGCTTGCCCGACAAGGCGGTCAGCGAAGCCCGAGACCGCGTTCGATCGGCGCTCTCCTCCATGGCCATCGCTCTGCCATCCAAGCGGATTACGGTAAATCTCTCACCTGCCGATCTACCAAAGGAAGGCAGCCATTTCGATTTGCCTATCGCCGTGGCCTTGCTCGCGGCGCTGGAAATTATCCCCAAGGACGCCGCCGAAAGCACTGTGGCCTTGGGGGAGTTGTCGCTCGACGGATCGCTTGTGTCCGTCATCGGGGCGCTTCCGGCAGCCATGTCCGCGGCAGAGGACAATCGCACCCTGCTTTGCCCGAAATCCTCGGGTCCGGAAGCCGCCTGGGTGGGCGCGGCACAGGTGCTAGGCGCGGGCTCGCTCGCGGATGTGGTGCGCCACTATACGGGGCAATCGCCCCTCACTCCAAGCCAACCGGGCGAGGTGATATCCGACCCAGGAGGCAAGGATCTGCGCGATGTGAAAGGACAGGAAAGAGCCAAGCGCGCCTTGGAAATCGCCGCGGCGGGTCGGCACCACCTGTTCATGGTGGGCACGCCCGGCTCTGGCAAATCCATGCTTGCCGCGCGTCTGCCTTCCATCCTGCCGCCTCTGTCGGCGCAGGAGGCGTTGGAAACCTCGATGATCCATTCGGTTGCCGGTCTGCTCGATCAGGGGGGCATCTCCCGTAGCCGCCCCTTCCGGGAGCCGCATCACACCGCCTCCATGGCCGCAATCGTTGGTGGTGGACGCCGCGCCGCGCCGGGCGAGATCAGCCTTGCCCACAACGGTGTTCTGTTCATGGATGAATTCCCCGAGTTTCCGCGCAACGTGCTCGAAACTCTGCGCCAGCCGATGGAGACGGGCGAGGTCATGATCGCGCGCGCCAATGCCCATGTGTCCTATCCCTGCCGCTTCATGCTGGTGGCCGCCGCAAATCCCTGCCGGTGCGGACACATGTATGATGCTGCCCGCGCCTGCTCTCGGGTGCCCCAATGCGGAGAGGACTATATGGGTCGCATCTCCGGCCCGCTGCTCGACCGTCTCGACCTGCGGATCGAGGTGCCGCCCGTGTCCTACATGGACCTTGACCTGCCCGCGAACGGCGAAAGCTCTGCCCTGGTGGCCGGGCGCGTGGCAAAGGCGCATCAGATGCAGGCAACACGCTACGAGGAGCAACCCGGCCTACGGGTCAATGCGGATGCGCAAGGTGGCATTCTGGAAGAAGTTGCCGGACCGGATGAAGAAGGACGTGCGCTTCTTATAAAGGTGGCCGAACGCTTCGGCCTGTCGGCGCGCGGATATCACCGGGTCTTGCGCGTGGCGCGCACCATCGCGGATCTGGACGGCTCCGAAACTGTACGCAAGCCGCATGTCGCCGAAGCCGTGAGCTACCGGCTGACAGCCTCGAAAGAAATCTGAACGAAGTCTGCCGCCCCGCGCAGCGCTGCGCGCGCTTCCGGTACCCACCCGTCGAAGATCTGCCAGACGTGCGGTGTGTCTTTCCAGATGTCGAGCCGCGCCGTCGCTCCAAGTCGGGCTTGCATCCGCGTCGCATCCGATAGCAGAACTTCACAGTCGCCGCACTGTATCAACACCGGCGGGACCTCATCAAACCTCGCAAAGAGGGGTGAGGCGCGCGGATCTTCCGGTTGAGCGCCGTCGAGGTACCGCTGAGCGGTTTCCTCCATCCGCTCCACCGGGATGAGGGGATCGCGATCCCGGTTGTTCCCAATGCTTTCGCCCCCAAGGGTCAGATCGCACCATGGGGAAAGCGCAAATGCCGCCGCCGGCGGCGTGCCACGACCGCAAAGCTCTGCCAGAAGCGCCAGCATCAACCCGCCCCCGGCGCTGTCTCCGCCAAGCACTATCTCTTGCGGCGCGTACAACCGCATCAGATGATCCCAGGCCGAAACTGCATCGTCGAAGGCGGCAGGAAAGGGCGCCACCTGCAAGAGCCTGTAGCCGGGGACGCACACCTCCACCCGAGTCATTTTCGACAGCCGCGCCAGCATCCCCATGTGGGTTTGTGCGCTGCCCGAAAAGTAGGCGCCACCATGCAGATACAAGATCACGCGACGTGGAGCGCACCGACCAACGGAAATCCAGCTCATCGGCACCGAACCCGGGCGCGTCAGACAAAGCGTGTGCGGCGGCGTTCTGAAAAGCCAGCGCGCTGCGCGCTCAAAATCCCGCGCGGCCACAACCGGATCTTCGGTGCGGCGCAGTCGCGGCTTTACCAGATACCGCAAAGAATGGTTGAGACAGCGAAGCTGCCAACTCATGCCAGGCGCGCTTCGATCGCTTCCCAGATTTTCCCGGTAACATTCACCCCATCGAATCGCTCAAGCTCCTGTAACCCGGTCGGCGAGGTTAGGTTGATTTCCGTAAGGTAATCCCCGATCACGTCGATCCCCACGAAAATCTGCCCCTTCTCCTTCAGAAGCGGACCGATCGCCTCGCATATTTCGTGATCGCGCGCGTTCAGCCCAATCTTTTCGGGGCGTCCGCCCACATGCATATTCGACCGTGTTTCCCCTGCTGCCGGAACGCGGTTGATCGCGCCCACCGGCTCTCCGTCCACGAGAATGATCCGTTTGTCACCTTTCGACACGTCAGGCAGGAATTTCTGCACAATCAGCGGCTCACGCGTGAAGCCCGTGAAAAGCTCATGCAACGAGGATAGATTCCGGTCATTCGCATCGAGCCGGAACACTCCCGCCCCCCCATTGCCGTATAGTGGCTTGAGGATCACATCCCCGTGCATGTCCTTGAACGCCTTGATGGTTGCCAGGTCGCGAGCGATCGTCGTTGGCGGGGTAAGTTGCGGAAAACTCAGAACCAGGAGTTTCTCGGGAAAGTTTCGCACCCAGAAAGGGTCATTGACCACCAGCGCCTGCCCCTTGAGCCGATCAAGCAGGTGGGTCGAGGTGATGTAGTGCATGTCGAACGGTGGATCCTGGCGCAGCCAGACCACATCGAAATCGCGCAGGTTGACATGCTCACGAGGCCCAAGCGTGACATGGTTGCCCTGCTCTCGCCTGAGCGTCATGGCATGCCCGCGCGCTGTGATCTCCCCGCTTTCGTAGGCAAGATGATCGGGCGCATAGAAGAACAGCTCATGCCCTCTGGCCTGTGCCTCCTCGGCAAGACGGAAGGTGCTGTCGGCGTTGATATCGACTGACTGGATCGGGTCCATCTGAAAGGCGATTTTCATGGGCATTCCCTGTTTGGTCGCCCATTACATGACCCAAGCACCGCCCCTGTGCAATGCCCGTTCAGACAGTGCCGAAGGCGTTTTCAAGGATTCGCACCTCACCGCGGCCATTCACAAGCGCGACGTCAAAGCGTGCCTCGGTCAGTTGTCCACCCGGCTCTCCGGCAAGGAATTCACTCGCCGCGGCAACAAGGCGCTGCATCTGAGCCGGGCGCAGGCTTTCGGCCGCGTGGGCAAAATCGCGCGATTGCTTGACCTCGACAAAGATGAGCGCCGCGCCGCTGCGCAGGATCAGGTCAATCTCTCCGCCCTGCCCGCGCCAACGGCGTGCGGCCATTTTGAATCCGTGTCGTTCATAATCACGCATCACCTGCGCCTCTGCCGCCAAACCGGCCAGGGCCGCGCGTTGCCCGCGCCGCACCCGAACGGACTTCACCTCTTGAGTATCGCGCGGTGTGGAACGGCCCATTTCATTCGTCTTTCCCTGTCTCCTCCTTGATCTTCAGGGCCAGTTGGTAAATTTTCCGTTTATTCTGTCCCATGGCTTTTCCGACGCTATCGGCGGCATCTCGCAGTGACATGCTCTCAAGCGCGTGGCGCAGTGCCTCCTCCACCTCTTCGGAACTGGCGCCTTCGGTGCGGGCACGATCAATCACCACGACCACCTCGCCCCGGAGCGCGCGCCCCGCCAGCTCGGCAGCCAAACCGGCGAGCGTTCCGCGCCGGATTTCCTCGAATTTCTTGGTCAACTCCCGGCAAATGACCGCTTCACGCGCCTCGCCAAGCATATCCGCCGCGTCTTCCAGCATCGCGGCAACCCGCCGAGGTGATTCGTAGAATACCAGGGTTCCGGGCACTTCGCGCAGTGACTGAAGCGTCTTGCGGCGCGCCCCGCTCGCATTGGGCAGAAAGCCGCCGAAGAAAAAAGCATCCGTGGGCAACCCCGCCAGCACAAGCGCCGTGATCACCGCAGAAGGGCCGGGCGCAGCGGTCACGGCATATCCCGCTTCTGCCGCCTCGCGCGCCAGCGCGTAGCCGGGATCGGCGATCAGCGGCGTTCCCGCCTCCGAGGCATAGGCGACCGAGCGACCCTCTGACAGCGTCTTGAGCAGGCCCGCGCGCGCCCTGGGCCCTGAATGATCGTGATAGGAGATCAACGGACGATCCCCCAGCGGCACGCCGTGAATATCCAACAGGCGCCGCATCGACCGCGTATCTTCTGCCGCGATCGCATCGGCGCTCGCCAATATGTCAAGGGCCCTCAGCGTGATATCGCGCGCGGTCCCGATCGGGGTCGCGACAAAGTAGAGGCCTGGGGAGATGCTGATCTGTTGGTAATTCAATGCTGGACCCTCAAGATGTGTCGTTTATTATCAGTCCCGAACGGTCCATTCAGTGGCGTCGCTGCGCGCCCGGCCTGACATCCGCAAAGGGAGTAAGGAAATTCCTATGTTTGCCGCTTTTAAACCCGCTCGCCGATTTCTGAAAGGGGCTGTTCTGGCCCTGGCTGCGCTTGGCACAGCGGCTTGTGCGCCCGGCATCACCACCGCCACCGGACCATCAATCGACACCAGCAAGCCCGTACCTGTGGCGCTTCTGGTGCCAAGCGGTTCTGACCGCTCCGGCGATGCTGTGTTGGCACAGAGCCTCGAAAATGCCGCGCGATTGGCAATCTCCGATCTCGATGGGGTGGATATCGACCTGCGAGTCTATTCCACGCAGGGTAACGCGGGCGTCGCGCAACAGGCCGCTGTGAAGGCGGTCAACGACGGTGCTCAAATCATTCTTGGCCCGGTCTTTGCAGAAGCGGCGAACGCGGCGGGCAACGCGGTGGCCAGTCGCGGCATCAACATGCTTTCCTTCTCGAACAACACGACCATCGCGGGTGGCAACGTCTTCGTGCTGGGCCCCACGTTCGAGAATACCGCTGACCGTTTGGTGGGCTATGCAGCACGTCAGGGGCGCGACAATATTGTTGTCGTTCATGCCGAAAACGTATCGGGACAGTTAGGCCGCAACGCGATTCAGAGTGCCATTTCGCGCAACGGCGCACAACTTGCCGGAACGGTACCCTACGAATTCTCGCAGCAGGGCGTGATCGCCGCAGCCAGCGAGGTGCGCGACATGACCCGCCAGACCAACGCCAATGCCGTGTTTCTTGCTGCTGACACCTCGGGTGCGCTGCCGCTCTTCTCTCAGATGCTGCCAGAGGCCGGGATCAGCCCTGAAACAACACAGTTCATTGGCCTTACCCGTTGGGACATTCCGGCGCAGACTCTGGAATTGCCCGGCGTGCAGGGAGGCTGGTTCGCACTTCCCGATCCAGAGCGAAACCAGCAGTTCCAGAGCCGCTACGCACGATCCTATGGCGGGCTGCCCCATCCGATTGCCGGGCTGGCCTATGACGGCATAGCCGCCATTGGCGCATTGGTGAAGTCCGGCAAGAGGGATGCGCTCAGCGCAAGTGCGCTGACACAAGGCGCGGGCTTTCAGGGGGTGAACGGTGTCTTCCGTCTGCGCGCGGACGGAACCAACGAACGTGGCCTTGCCGTGGCGACGATCCGTGACAAAAAGGTGGTTGTCCTTGACCCGGCGCCAAGAAGTTTCCGCGGCTTTGGATCCTGACCTTTCCACCGCCTTCCTGCCTGCGCCTCGCGATGATCTGATCTGCCCGGCGCAGGACATTCTAGACCAAGACGCGCTGGCCGCCAAACTTGAGGCGGCCTGCCGCGAATATGGCAGAGGCGAAGATCTGCGCAAACACGTTGTCGCGCTTCTGCGCAATGTGCGCAAATCCGGTATGGACGCGATCGCGGATGGCTTCTGCGCTCGCCCCCTGGATGCCCGCCCGATGACGCGCGCCTATACCTGGTTGACGGATTGTCTTGTCTCCAGTGCCTATTTCATCGCCAGCCAGCGCATGCATCCGCTATCGAATCCAACCGAGGGTGAGCGCATCGCCCTTGTCGCGGTCGGCGGCTATGGCCGCGGCGAGATGGCGCCGCAATCGGATGTCGACCTGCTGTTCCTGACGCCCTACAAGATCACCGCCTGGGCCGAGAGCGTGATAGAATCCATGCTCTATATCCTGTGGGATCTGCGCCTGAAAGTCGGACATGCGTCGCGCACGGTGCGCGATTGCCTACGTCTCGGGGCCGAGGACTACACGATCCGCACTGCGCTTCTGGAACACCGATACCTCGCTGGGGACTCCGATCTTGCCGGGGAACTCGACAAGCGCCTGACGAAGGATCTCTTCAAGGGCAGCGAACGCGAGTTTGTCGAAGCCAAGCTTGACGAACGGGACGCGCGCCACCTCAAGCAGGGCGAACGCTATGTGGTGGAGCCCAATGTGAAAGAGGGCAAAGGCGGTCTGCGCGATCTGCAATCGCTCTTCTGGATCGCAAAATATGTCTACCATGTTCAGGATGTTCAGGAGCTTATCGAACTTGGTCTGTTCCGCGAAGAGGAATTCCGTCTCTTCGAACGGGCCGAGAATTTTCTCTGGGCTGTGCGCGCGCATCTTCACCTTATCGCCGGGCGTCCCATGGAACAGCTCACGTTCGACATTCAGGTCGAGGTGGCCGAACGGCTCGGTTACGAGGACAGTGGCGGTCGCCGCGCGGTGGAGCATTTCATGCAGGACTATTTCCGCCACGCCACCGCCGTCGGTGATCTGACTCGTATTCTGCTGACCAAGCTGGAGGCCAACCACACCAAGGGAGAACCGCTCTTGCAACGCCTGCTACGCCGCCGCCGACGGCTCAAGCAGGGCTACAGGGTGGTGCATGGGCGGCTGGGCATTGTGGATGAAGATGAGTTTCTGTCCGACAAGCTCAACCTTCTGCGTCTGTTCGAAGAGGCCCTGCGCACCGGGCTGCTCATACATCCCGACGCGATGCGGCTGGTGACGGCGAATTTGCATCTGATTGATGACGACATGCGCCACAACAAGGAGGCGCGCCGCATCTTTCTCGACCTGCTGCTGAAACACGGCAATCCGGAACGTGCGCTGCGGCGAATGAATGAGTTGGGCGTGCTCTCGACCTTCATCCCTGAGTTTGAACCCATTGTAGCGATGATGCAGTTCAACATGTATCACAGCTATACGGTAGACGAGCATACCATTCAGGTGATCTCCAACTTCGCACAGATCGAGCGGCTCGAACTCGAAGACGAGCTTCCCATCTCGACCGAGATCCTGAGAAAGAAGTCCCTCAATCGCAAGGTTCTGATGGTGGCAATGCTCCTGCATGACATCGGCAAGGGGCGCGACGTTGATCATTCGATTCTCGGCGCGCAGATCGCACGCAGAGTGGCACCAAAGCTCGGCCTTTCGAGACCCGATTGCGATACGGTCGAGTGGCTGGTGCGCTATCACCTTCTGATGTCGGACATGGCTCAGAAGCGCGACATATCGGACCCGCGCACCGTGCGTGACTTCGCCAAGGCAGTTCAGAACGTCAAGAGGCTCGACCTTCTGACCGTGCTGACGGTCTGCGACATTCGCGGCGTGGGGCCGAACACATGGAACAACTGGAAAGCCGCGCTGATACGCGCGCTCTACCGGCAGACCCGCAAGGCGCTTGAGGACGGGATGGAGGCGCTCAACCGTGAAAACCGCGGGGCCGAGGCGAAGAAACTTCTGCGCAAGGAACTCAAGGATTGGCCCCTCAAGGAGATCAAGGCCGAGACTTCACGTCACTACCCGCCCTATTGGCAGGGGCTTCATGTCACCGCGCACGTGATCTTCGCGCATCTGCTCCGCGACATCGCCGATGATGAGGTCCGCATCGACCTGCAACCCGATGAGGATCGCGGCGTCACGCGAGTCTGTTTCGCACTGGCCGATCACCCCGGCATCTTCTCGCGGCTGGCCGGGGCGCTGGCGCTGGTGGGGGCAAACGTGGTGGACGCGCGCACCTATACCACCAAGGATGGCTATGCCACCGCGACGTTCTGGATACAGGATTCCGAAGGCCGTCCTTATGAGGAGAACCACCTGCCACGGCTGCGCCAGATGATTGACAAGACCCTCAGGGGTGAGGTGGTCACATCAGAGGCAATCCGCGACCGTGACAAGATCAAGAAGCGCGAGCGTGCCTTCCGCGTGCCGACCACGATCACCTTCGACAATGACGGGTCAGAGATCTACACCATCATCGAGGTCGATACCCGCGACAGGCCGGGGCTTCTTCATGACCTGACGCGCACGCTGGCCGGGGCCAATATCTATATCGCCTCCGCCGTGATCGCGACCTTTGGCGAACAGGTGGTCGATACCTTCTATGTAAAGGATATGTTCGGGCTGAAGATCCACTCCGCGCCGAAACAGCGCGCGCTCGAACGGAAACTGCGCGAGGCGATAGGCAAAGGTCGGGAAAGGGCGCAGGTTTGAAACCCATCCGACTGATGAGCGGCTTTCTGACCGTCGGTTTCTGGACCCTCATGAGCCGAATCCTCGGTTTTGTGCGGGAAGTGCTGATTCTCGCGCTCATTGGACCGGGGCCGGTGCTTGACGCCTTTGTCGCGGCCTTTCGCCTGCCCAACATGTTTCGCCGATTCTTTGCCGAGGGCGCATTCAATGCCGCCTTCGTACCGATGTTCTCCAAGCGATATGAGGCGGGCGAAGATTCCGCCGCCTTTGCCCGCTCTGCCTTTAACGGGCTTGGGTTCACGGTGCTGGTGCTGACGGCGCTTGGCATGATCTTCATGCCGGCGCTGGTCTGGGCCACGGCAGAGGGTTTTGTGGGCGATGCGCGCTTCGATCTCACTGTGGGGTTTGGGCGTATCGTCTTTCCCTATATCCTTCTAATGTCGCTTTCGGCCCTGTTCTCTGGGGTCCTCAACGCCACCGGACGCTTTGCCGTCGCGGCCGCCGCGCCGGTACTGCTCAATGTGCTGGCCATCGGGGCGATGCTCGCTGCGGCCGCTCTCGGGGGGGAGGTGATCCTCTGGCTGATCTGGGCCATCCCCGTCGCAGGGGCCGCGCAGCTTGCCCTTGTCTGGACCGCCGCTGCGCACGCCGGTGTGCGAATCGTTCCGGGCCTGCCACGCTGGTCACCCGAGATGGGGCAGCTTGTCCGCATCGCACTGCCCGCGGCGCTCGCTTCGGGGGTCATGCAGATCAATCTTGTCGTCGGGCAACTTGTCGCCTCGCAGTATGACAATGCCGTTGGGTGGCTCTTCGCCGCTGACCGGCTTTATCAGCTCCCGCTCGGCGTGGTAGGCATCGCAATCGGGATCGTACTTCTGCCCGATCTGTCGCGGCGGCTGAAGGCCGGAGATGATGCAGGGGCCCGTCATGCGCTGTCGCGCGCAGGAGAGGTGGCGCTTGCGCTTACACTGCCCTGCGCCGTAGCGCTCATCGTGATTCCGCTACCGCTGGTTTCGGTGTTGTTCGAGCGCGGCGCCACTGGCGCGGGCGACAGTGTAGCCATCGCGCAGGCGGTCGCGCTCTACGGTCTGGGGCTGCCCGCCTTCGTGCTCCAGAAGACACTGCAACCGCTTTTCTTCGCGCGAGAGAATACCCGTAGCCCATTCCACTATGCGCTTTGGGCGATGGCGGTGAATGCGGCCGTCGCGATCGGGTTGATGCCGTTTCTCGGCTGGCTGGCGCCAGCGCTCGCCGCGACGCTGGCTGGTTGGGCGATGGTGGCTTTGCTGGCGCACGGTGGCCGCGCCTTCGGGGATGCGGCACGCTTTGACGCACGGTTTCACCGGCGGTTGTGGCGTATCGCACTGGCCAGCGTGATCATGGGGGCCGTATTGTGGCTCGTCGTGGCCATCTTTGGCGCAGTGTTTTTCTTGCCCGGCTGGCGCTACCCGGCGCTTGCCGGTCTGATCGCGCTCGGGGCCGGGGTCTATTTCACCTTCGGCGTGTCCATCGGCGCGTTCAGCCCGTCGGATTTCCGCAAGGCTGCAAGGCGCGGCTGACCGCGGTTTCAGTCATGCCGAAGCCGCGCACGAATGCGTGCCCACCCCCCCGGAACGAGCACGAAGGACAACAGAAAGCCGGTGACAAAGCCCACCAGATCGGCCACCCAATCGCCATTGCCACCGAAGATGAGCCCGAAAAGAAGCTGTATGCCAAGCAGAAGCCCGATCATCAGGAAAGCGCGATACTGGTTCGCGCCCATCTGTCCCAACTTCAGCCACATCAGGAAGGTGAACGCCCCGATCAACCCGTAAACCCCCGGAAACACGCCCAGAAGCGGTGCCGATGTCGTCAGGAACAGCGTAAAACCAAAAGCGCCGGCGGCCCCCGACAGCACGAATATTACGAGTACCTTCCAGCCGGAGAAGACCTCTCCGACGAATTTTCCCAACGCCAGAACCATGGCAGAGCCGAAAAGCGCATGGGTGAAATTCGCATGCACGAAAAGATAGCTCACGAACCGCATCAGATGCTCCAGCGGCCAGATCCCGTTGGTTGCCATCCAGATGAAAATATCGTCTGAAAACGCGTAGGTCTGGATCGCGCCAAGGCGCCAGCCGACCGCCTGCGGCCCGCCCACCAGACCGCGCGCGCCGAGGACAAAGGCCAGCTCGATTCCGATCACCACGAGAAAAAGTGCCACTACCACGGGCGGGATCGGGTTGATCGGGCTGTGATTGGTCTCCGGGTCGCTCATGCCTGCTCTCCTTGACGGCGTTTGCGCCCATGGGTAAGCCACACTCACCCATAAATCCAGACGGAGTTACCATCATGAGCGAGGCGGTCCAAACGTCCTCTCAGTTTACCCCGCGCGTGTTCTCGGGGATTCAACCCTCCGGCAACCTCCACCTTGGCAATTATCTCGGCGCGCTCAAGCGCTTCGTCGAGATGCAGAACGAAGGCATCGAAACGGTCTACTGCATGGTGGACCTACACGCCATCACCGTCTGGCAAGATCCCGAAGAGCTGCGCCGCGCAACCCGAGAGCTTTGCGCGGGGTTCATCGCGTCGGGGATCGATCCGAAAAAATCCATTCTTTTCAACCAGTCACAAGTGCCCGAACACACACAGCTCGCGTGGATCTTCAACTGCGTTGCCCGCATGGGATGGATGCAGCGCATGACCCAGTTCAAGGACAAGGCGGGTAAGAACGCGCAGAACGCTTCGCTCGGGCTTTTTGCCTATCCGGCGCTGATGGCGGCCGACATCCTTGTGTATCACGCCACCCATGTGCCGGTCGGCGAGGATCAGAAGCAGCACCTTGAGTTGACGCGTGACATCGCGATGAAGTTCAACCACGACTATGGCATTGATTTCTTTCCCATAACCGAGCCCGTAATCGAGGGGGCGGCAACCCGTGTGATGAGCCTGCGGGACGGGGCGAAGAAGATGTCGAAGTCCGACGCTTCGGATGCCTCTCGGCTGAACATGACCGACGATGCCGACACGATCGCCAGGAAGATCCGCAAGGCCAAGACCGATCCCGACGCCCTGCCATCAGAGCCCAAGGGGCTGGACGACAGGCCGGAGGCGCGCAACCTTGTGAACATCTATGCCGCGCTGGCCGATCAGAGCGTTGAAGCGGTACTGCGCGAGTCCGGGGGCAGGCAATTTTCGGAGTTCAAACCGATGCTTGCGGAGCTTGCGGTGGAAAAGCTCAGCCCGATCAGCGCCGAGATGAGCCGCCTGATGCAGGACACCTCCGAGATCGACTCGATCCTTGCGCAGGGGGCCGGAAGAGCACGGGCCATCGCCGCGCCGATCCTGCGACGGACCTATGAAATCGCCGGAATGGTAGGAGTTACGCCGAATCAGGGTTAATAGGCTGAAATCACTAAAAAACCCGTTTCGGTATTATGTCGGTATTACGTCGGTATCGCGTCGGTGCCAAAAACGGCAATGCCGCCTTTCGGGGCACCGTAAATATGTCGCGCGTTGCTGCTTGAGGAACTGGCGAACAAGGAAGGCGCGCGCGCAGCTTCTTCAATCAGGCCGGGGGTCGCTCTGGCGGTGTTCGGGCAAAGGCGATAGATTGGCGCGACCCAGCCGACGCGGAAAGATGTCTTGATCATGGATGCCACCTCGCAACACGCGCCCCGGCCTGTCAGGTTCGGCTTTCTCTCGCGCCGGGTGCAGCTTCTGCGCTTCCTTCTGGTCTCAAGCGGGCTTGTTCGGGATCCGGTCCTCTATTCCACGATAACGGGGTCGCTGAGTCGGGCGGGACTGATCTATGCCATCAATCAGACCGCGCAAAGCGTCGGTCTTGGCTGGCCAGCGGCCTTGCTGACGGCCTGCGCGATCGTGTTCATCGTCTCCATCTACATCTCTCGGGTGCGTGCGCACATCATGATCAACCGTATTCAGACCGCCATGCGCCGGCGCATGACACGGATGCTGCTGCGGGCCGACATTGATTTCCTGCTGTCGCGCGATCATGGGCAGGTTTATTCGGCCATGACCCGCGAGACGGAGGAGACCTCTGGCGCGGTGATCAATATCATCGAGGCCATCGAGGCGCTGATCGTGGTGTGTATCGCGGTGCCCTATCTGTTCTGGATTTCATGGAGTGCCGGGCTGGCCACACTGATCGCGATTGCGGTCGGCACCACCGGGTTCATCCTGCTGGATCTTCCCGCGCGGGGACTGATGGTACGCTCCACCCGCGCGATGGCGGAGTTCTGCAACCGGGTGGACGACATGCTTGGCGGCTGGAAGGAGCTCCGCCTGCGAGACACCCGCCGTCAGGCGGTGGAGGGCGAGACACTTCGCATGATCGACGAGGTGGCCAACATGCGGATCAGGGCAGAGCGGCTTTATTCCGGTAGCTCCGTGGTCGCGCAAAGCTCCATGATCCTGCTGTTGTGTTTCGTCGTCATGCTGGTGCCGCTTTTGCAGGGTGGCACCACCGAAACCATGTTTCAGGTGCTGACCGTGGTGCTTTTGACAAGCGGGCCGATCGAGCTCTTGTTCAATGCGCTGCCACGGATCGCACGGGCCGAGGCCAGCCATGCGAAGATCATGGAAGTGGAAGAGGCGCTTCAGGCCGCGCAGACCAACCGACCACTGGAACTGCTAAACCACCCTACATCCTTTTCCTCGATCGAGTTGCGCGGGATCACGGCGCGCGTCGGGGCGGGGGAAGAAGCCTTTGAACTCGGCCCCGTGGATCTCACGTTCCGACCGGGGGAAACGGTGTTCATCTGCGGCGGAAACGGGTCGGGCAAGACGACGCTGCTGTCGATCATCTCGGGGTTGCGCTGGCCTGATGGGGGAGAGGTCCTGCTCGACGGTGCGCCGCTGACCCGCGAGAACGTGGCTGAGTTCCGGGAGCTGTTCACCGGGGTGTTCAGCGGCTTTCACCTGTTTGACCGGACCTTCGGCCTCTCGGCGGAGGAACAACAGGAGTTGGAGCGGCGGATCACGGAGCTGAACCTGTCGGACCGTGTGGGGCTGCATGAGGGGCGGTTCTCGTCGCTGTCGCTGTCTTCGGGGCAGAAGCGGCGTCTGGCGCTGGCGGTGGCACTGGCCGAGCAACGGCCGATCATCATTCTGGACGAGTTCGCCGCCGATCAGGATCCGGAAAACCGGGCGTTCTTTTATGACGTGCTGGTGCCGGAAATGGCCGCCACCGGGCAGCTTGTCATCGCGGTGACGCATGACGATCATCAGTTTGCAAAATGTGACAGGCTGATCAAAATGGCGGCGGGGCGAATCGTGTCGGACGAAGTGATGCGCCCGTCGGGAAAAAGACAGACGGCGCAGGTATGACGGAAACATCCCCCGGAAGCGTGCAGTGCGCAACAGCGCGTCCCCATGTGGCGGAGGCCGGGCTGGCGATCTGGGTGCTGACGTCGGTCGGGTTCGTCGTGGCGGTGATCAACCTGCTGATCT
This sequence comes from Salinihabitans flavidus, assembly GCF_900110425.1. Classification (GTDB taxonomy): domain Bacteria; phylum Pseudomonadota; class Alphaproteobacteria; order Rhodobacterales; family Rhodobacteraceae; genus Salinihabitans; species Salinihabitans flavidus. The sequence continues at coordinate 94,351 of NZ_FODS01000001.1, forward strand.
ACCGGGCGCGATGGGATTTCATCGCCGCGCATCCTGTCTATTCCGCCGGGCAGCCCCCGACGATCAGCCGGGCGCTGTCCGACCCGGCAATCGGAGAGCCGTTCGCCTTCTGGATGCTGCTGGCGGCGCCACTTCTGGTCCTTGGCCTGTGCGCGATCCTGGCGCTGGTCGAGATGGATTTGCGCCGCTTCGGGGCGGGGCAGGTAAACCTCGCGCGGGTGCGGGCGCTTTTCGTGCTGATCGTGCTGTTGCAGACAGTCGCCGCGGTCGGAATCGTGATGCTGAGCCACTACCGCATGCCGGAGGCGACGCCGCGGCACATGACCGGCAGTTACCTGTTCTTCATCGCGCAGACCGGCACCGTGCTGGCGGGCGGGATTGTATCGGGCTGGCTTCGGGCTCTACCGGAGGGGCCGGGGCGGTTGACGCTGGCACGTATGCATGAGTTTCGACGGCGGATGGCCGCGGTGCCGCTGTTGTTGGCCGCGCTTTATCTGGTGCTGTTCGTGGCCAAGCATTTCACCTTTCCGGTCGGCAACGAGGCGGTCTATCTCGCCTATGTCTCGACCGAGCCGGTGGTGATCACCGCGATGCTGCTTTATCTGGCGCTGTTCGCGGTGGATACCGGGGTGATCGTCCTGCGCTATTTCCGGGCCTGATCGCGGTCGCGCAGCATCCGCGCCGCGCGGCGGGCGCGTTGCAGGGCGGTGAGGTTGGCCAGCGCGGCGAAGAGCGCAAGGCCGCCCGGCACCACCCATTGCGCGGACAATCCGAGGCGCGGGGCGATGCCGGCGGCGATGAGCATGAGACAGAGAAAGATCACCCGTTCAAGCCGTTCGAAAAAGTCGGGCCAGTTGTCGTTCTCGATGGGCATTTCCAGAGCGGTGCGCGCCTTGGCGTAGCTGGTCATGACACTGCCCGCGAAGGCGGCGAGCGCAAGCGCCCAGAGGTCGTGCACATGCGCCAGCGCGGCGAGAACGGCCAGTTCCTGATAACGGTCCACCATCGCGTCGAAATACCCCCCCGCCGAAGAACGCATGTCGCGCCGCCGCGCCACCGCCCCGTCGAGCGCGTCGAAGGCAAAGGAAACCGCGAGCGTCAGCCCGAAGATCACCGGCGAGCGGTGCCAGAGATAGGCCGCCGAGGCGAGGCAGATGAGCACCAGCCCGGCGAATGTCACCTGATTGGGGGTCCAGCGCGCGCGCACGAGCGGGGTGGCTGCCGCCTCCCACAGCGGGTCGATCCTCGATTTGATAAGGCCGTCGATCATGGGCGTTCCTCCTTGCCGTGCAAGCGGCATAGACCGGCGCGCGGGGCGGATCAACTCCGCGTGCGCGTCCGGGAAAAGCTTCGGATCGCGTTGCGGCGGATCACCGCAAGCTGCGCGTTCCGGGCGTCGAGCGCGGCGGCGCGGTCCGGGTCGGGCGTATAGGTGGCGGTCGTCTTGCCGCGCAGGCGGGCGGCGGCCTCCCACACGGTGGCGGACCAGCCCAGAACCGGCGCGGCCAGCGCGGCGGCGCCGAGTACCCCGGCATGGCGGGCCTCTCCGACGCGCAGCGGCCGGTGCAACGCATCGGCCAACGTCTGGGCAAAGCGCGGATTGGCCGCCACCCCGCCCACCATGCTGATCGGGCCTTCGAGGCGCACCCCCTTTTCGCGCGCCACCTTGGAGTAGGCCCAGCGGATATTGAGCGCGACCCCCTCGATCGCGGCGCGGCGAATCTCGGGCGGGCCGTGATGCAGGCGCAGCCCGTGCAGCACGCCGCGTAGCGCGTCATCGTCCACGGGCACGCGCTCACCGGCCAGCCACGGCAGGAAATAGGGATCGTTGGGCCGCGCCTCTCCGACCTGCGCAAAGGCGGTGGCGAGGGTTTCGGTCGTCTCCGCCCCGCCTGTCATCTTCACCGCCCATTCCAGCGCGGAGCCCGCGTTTTCCTGCGAGGCGATAAGCAGCGGACGAAAGCCGACGGAGCTTGTGATCGTGGCGTAGGAAGCCGGGACGTTGAGCCGCCGGTTGGGAAAAAATCCGCTGATCCATGCGGAGGTGGCGATGCAGATGTGCAGCGCGCCATCCTCCACCTCGCCGGAGCCGAGCGCGGCCGCCGTGACATCCGACACGCCGCCCATGACCGGCAAGCCGGCGGGCAGGCCGAGATCGGCGGCGGCCCCGGTGGTCAGGGTGCCCACCACATCGGCCCCGTCGGCAATCTCGGGCAGCTTGTCCAGGGGAATCCCGGTCATCGCCGCAAGCCGTGGCGACCAGCCCTCGCGCCCGCGCCGCGTATCCATCAGCCATGTCAGATTGGCGCTTTCGGCGGTGGTGATGGGCCGCCCCGTCGCCCGCAGGACAAGCCAGTCCTTCACATCCATGAACCAGCGGGTGCGGGCGAACACCTCCGGCTCTTCGCGCTTGATCCAGAGGAATTTCGCCGTCGGGTCCATGCCGTTCTTGGCCGGGGCGCCATTGGCGATCCGCAGCCAGCGCAGCAGCTTGCCGATCTGGTAGCCATGCACCTGCGGCGCGCCACCGACAAGCGCACGGCCCAGCGGCGCGGCGCGCTTGTCGAGCCATGTCAGGCAGGGGCGCAGCGGCGCCCCATCCTCGCCCACGCAGACGACACCGCAGATCTGCGAGCCGAAGGAGAGCGCCCCGGCACGCTGCGGCAGGTCGGGGATCTCATCTGTCAGCCGGGCGATCGCGCGGGCCAGCGCCCACCACCAGTCGGCGGGCGCCTGTTCGGCATGGCCACCGGGGCCAAGATCGAGGGGATAGGTTTCCACGACGCGCGCGCGCAGGGTCAGGTCGCGGTCCACGGCGCCGACCTTCACCCCCGAGGTGCCAAAATCGGCGGCAATAACCAGATCACCCGTTGTCAAAGGCCCATGAACTCCCTGCACGGGCGCCGACGCGTCTGGCGGTGCCCCGGGGCGCAAGCTGGCACAAATAGACAGGAAGGTTCAACTGCTTGATGACCCCGTCCCGCCTAGCCCTGACGCAGCATGCGGAAAGCGGCGGAGGCCCCCCAGCCCGCGGCAATCGCGATCACCAGCGACAGCAGGCCATAGATCAGAGGTTGCTCACGTGAAAGATTGAACAGCCAGCGTTCCAGCCCCACCTTGCGCACGTCGATCATGGCCTCATAGGTGGATACCACGTCTCCGCCACGGGTCAGGAAGATGCGCGTGGCATAGGCCCCTTCGGTCAGGTTTGCGGGCATGGAAATCGAGGTGCGGAACAATGTCTGTTCATCGAACTGCACGCTGTTTTCCAACATCTGATAGAGATCGGAGCGTTTGCGGATACGGATCACCGCCTCGGTGAAACTCTGCGCGTCGAGAATCCCCTGCGGCGCGCCGACAGAGCGGATCGCGCGCGGGATCGAAATACGGTGGCGCAGATCCTCCACATCCTTGAGAACCTCGCCAAACGGCCCGGAGGTGGCCACGGCATAAAAGCTCGGCGCGGCATCCACCTCCACCGCATCGGTATTCACCCAGATACCGAATTGCCGTTCCTTGCGGCGCACCGTCACCGGAAGCGAGGGGCCGGAAACGGCGATCACCACCTCCAGTGGCGGCGCTTTCACGATGGGCGCCTCGCGTTTCACCGCCCCGAAAATCAGGATTTCGGAGCCATCGAACGTCGCGGTGATGGCCACCCTGTTCTGACTGAGGCCAAGAACCACCTCTTCGGCCCGGGCGGGTAACGTGGTGACGACAAGCGCGAGAAACAGCCACCGCAGCATGTCAGTGCCCCCCGCCCGCTGTGCCGAGCGAATAAAGCTCCGACGGTTGCAAAAGCAGATCGAGCGCGAGCTTGCCGCAGACCAGCAGAACCAGCATCGCCAGAAGAATCCGAAGCTGCTCCGCCTGCATCTTCGTGCCAATCCGCGTTCCGATCTGCGCACCGACCACACCGCCGACCAGCAAAAGAACCGCAAGCACCATGTCCACGGTATAGTTCGTGGTGGCGTGCAGAAGCGTGGTAAAGGCGGTGACAAAGATGATCTGGAACAGCGATGTGCCCACCACCACCTTGGTCGGCATCCCCAGAAGATAGATCATCGCGGGGACCATGACGAAACCGCCACCGACCCCCATGATCGCCGCAAGAACGCCGACTGCAAGCCCGACGATGAGCGGCGGGATCACCGAGATATAGAGCCCTGACACGCGAAAGCGAATCTTGAACGGCAGCCCGTGGATCCAGGTGTGTTTCTTGCGGATTGTCGTGCCGGGCGACCTGCGCGAACGGCGAATGGCGCGCAGGCTCTCGAGGAACATGAGCCCGCCGATCACGCCGAGAAAGAGAACGTAGGACAGCCGCACCAGCAGATCGACCTGTCCCTGCGACTTGAGGTAGTTGAACAGCAAGACCCCGAGCGCGGCCCCGACAAGGCCACCGATGAGCAGCACCGTTCCCATCTTGAAATCCACGGTGCGTCGTCGCAGATGCGCCAGAACCCCCGAGAAGGAGGAGGCGACAATCTGGTTCGCCTCTGTCGCCACGGCCACGGCGGGCGGGATACCGATGAAGAACAGCAGCGGCGTCATCAGGAAGCCACCCCCGACGCCGAACATGCCCGAAAGGATGCCCACCATCCCGCCCAGCCCCAGCAACAGAAAGGCATTGACGGATACTTCGGCAATGGGAAGGTAGATCTGCATAACTTCCCATAGCCCGCTGCAAAGCGGTTTGGCAACGGGCCGCCGGATCAAATTGCTGCAACGCAGGAAAAATCATGTGAACGAAACGGGATCATGCTTCCGCAGCGTCATGCGCCGCAGGTGCCACTGCCGTCAGCGGAGCGGTTTTACCATGATCACGGCATCCACTGGCGCACCGTTCGGGCGGGGATAGTAACGCGAACGCCGCCCCTCTTCGCGCCAGCCGGCGCGGACATAGAGGGCGCGGGCGGCGGTGTTGTCCTCGGCCACCTCCAGAAAGGCGCGCGTGGCGGCGCGGGTGCGGGCCTCCGTCTCGAAGGCGGAGAGCCAGTGCCAGCCCTGCCCCCTGCGGCGCGCATCGGGATGCACGGTGAGGGTCAGAAGCTCCGCCTCGTCGGCCGCGACGCGGCCCAGCACGAAACCTTCCGCATCGCCGAGCGCGAAACATTGCGGCGCCGAAAGCAGCGCGGCAAACTCCGCCGCCGACCAGCCGCGCGAGTCGGCAAACCCCGCGTCATGCAGGGTGGCCAACACCTCAGGCGTCATCGAGAATGACCGGCGCGGGATCGCGTGGGGGGGCGGCATCGGCGGCGCGGATATACAGCGGCGCGGGTCGCGGCAGCGCCTGCCCTCGCCGTTCGGCGGCGACGCGGGCGATGCGTTCGGCCAGCACATCGGGCGGCGGGGGCGTCAGGATCGGCAGATCGGAGAGCGGCGCGACAGGGCGCAATTCCGCTTTTCCATCAGGGGTTTGCACATAGATCTGCCCGCGCGGGGCGGGCACGGTGGCGATATGGGGGCCGCGATGGCCGTGGCCCTCCGCGTCGAAGGTGGACACCCCGATCGCGGGAATGTCGAGCGCCAGTGCCAGACCCCGGGCAGTGGCCACCGAAATACGGATGCCGGTGAAATTGCCCGGCCCGATCCCGACGCCGATGGCCGACAGATCGCCCCAGCCGCAGCCGGCCCCGGCCAGCATCTCCTCGAGCAGCGGCACAAGGCGTTCGGCCTGTCCCCGGCCCATCTCTTCGGCGTGGCAGGCCAGAACCCGGCCCCCGGACAGCAAAGCGGCCGCGCAATGCGCGGCCGATGTGTCGAAGCCAAGGATCAGCGCGTCAGACGGCAACCGGCCGCACCTCTGTCACCTCGGGGATATAGTGGCGCAGCAGGTTCTCGATCCCCATCTTGAGGGTCAGGGTCGAGGACGGGCAGCCCGCGCAGGCGCCCTGCATGTGCAGGTAAACCACGCCGCGTTCGAACCCGTGGAAGGTGATGTCGCCGCCGTCCTGCGCCACGGCGGGGCGCACGCGGGTATCCAGCAACTCCTTGATATGGAAGACAATTTCATTGTCCGGCCCGTCGTGATCGGCATGACCCGACGACGCCTGCGGCCCGCCCGACATCACCGGCTGACCGGATTGGAAATGCTCCATGATCGCGCCGAGAATCGCGGGTTTGAGGTGATCCCATTCGGCATCCGCATCCTTGGTCACGGTGACGAAATCATTGCCGAAAAACACCCCCGTCACACCGTTCACCGCGAAAAGCCGCGTCGCCAGAGGCGAGACGGAGGCGCCTTCGGAGCTTGGGAAATCGGCGGTTCCGGTGTCCAGAACGGTCTGTCCCGGCAGGAATTTCAGCGTTGCGGGGTTGGGCGTGGATTCGGTCTGAATAAACATCTGCGGATCACCTTTTTTCTCAGACTTCCGATATGCGCTTTCCGAGGGGATCTGTCAAGTTTTGGAACCATTCTAAAGTCCGGGATGCCTCGGGAAAGCCACCGTGCGCCGTCCTCCGGCGATGCCGGGGCGAATCAGGGTTAACGCGCTGATTTCGCAGAAAAATCCCTTTCGGTATCACGTCGGTAAAACGTCGGTATTACGTCGGTGCCGGTTTCGCGCGCAGGCCGGTTTGGGCCACCGTAAATAGGACGCGCGTTGCGTTGAGGGCGAATCCGGCGTTCTGAAGGTGCCTCTCGGGACGGGCCGCGCGCCGCGCGGTGCCCGTCCGCGGGTGGGCGCCGAAACGCGATTGGATGGCAGTTTATGCCCGCACGATACACCCAAGGTATCAAAGGCTCGATACGTCCCAAAAGCGCCCGCCCGGTGGGGCGGACGGTCGCTGCGCGGCGGCGCATGCGCGCCTCGATTCCGCGCATGGGGCCAGACCGTGAGGCCGACCCGGGACACCCCCTGCCCTTGTGGTTCAGGTGATCGCTTCCAGCCGTTCGCGCGACAGATCGCCGGGCACGATGGTGATCGGGATCGGCAGGGTGCCCGCGCTTTTGGTCAGCTTCGTGACCAGCGGCCCCGGCCCCTTGCGCCCCGTGCCCGCGCCCAAAACCAGCACGCCGATGTCGGGGTCGTCCCCGACCTGGGCGATGATCTCGTCGACGGGTTCCCCCTCGCGGATGACAAGCTCGGGATCCACGTTCTGCTTGTCGCGCATCCACTTGGCGAAAACCTCGAAATGGGCGTGAATACGCTCTCGCGCCTCTTCGCGCATGATGTCGCCGACGCCGATCCAGTGGTTGAACTCCTCGGGCGGGATCACCGACAGGATCGCCACCCCGCCGCCGGTCTTCGCCGCGCGCATGGCGGCAAAACGCATGGCGTTGAGGCATTCGCGGCTGTCATCGAGCACGACAAGAAACTTGCGCATCGGTGTCTCCCTTCGGGCGGATCATGGCGCAAAGGTGCGGGTCAGGCAATGCCCTGCCCATCGGGCGGCCCGAGAGGCGGCGGCTCAACCCGCCGATCTTGCCCAGTCCCAGTACATTTCGCGCACGCGCCGGGCGACGGGGCCCACCTGATAGTGCACATCGTCGAACCGCGTCACCGGCGTGACCTTGGACATGTTGCCGGTCATGAACACTTCGTCCGCCGCCTCGAAGTCGGCAAAGCTCAGGACGGTTTCATGCACCGTCATGCCCTCGCGTTTCATGTTGTCGATGTGGCGCGCGCGGGTGATCCCGGCCAGAAAGGTGCCGTTGGGAATCGGCGTGAACACCTCTGAATCGCGGACCATGAAGATATTGGCCGTGGCGGTTTCGGCGACATTGCCGAGCGCGTCGGCCACCAGCGCATTGGCGAAGCCCTTGGCGCGCGCCTCGGTCAGCATCCGGGCGTTGTTGGGGTAAAGACAGCCCGCCTTGGCGTTGACCACCGCATCCTCGAGGACGGGACGGCGAAAGCGGGTGCGGGTAAGCGTAGCAGAGGCATCGGATTTGGCCATGGGGATCGCTTCGAGGCAGACGGCGAAGCCGGTCTCCTCGGGCTGCGGGACGATCGCCGTGGCATCGCCGTGGATGCCCCAATACATCGGGCGGATATAGACCGCCTCATCGGGGGCGAAGCCTTGCAGCCCTTCGCGCACGATCGCCACCATCTCTTCGGTCCCGACGGTGGGGCGCAGCATCAGCGCCTCGGCGGAGCGGTTGACCCGCGCGCAATGGGCGGCCAGATCGGGGGCCATCCCGTCGAACCAGCGGGCGCCGTCGAACACCGTGCTGCCCAGCCATGCGCCGTGATCGGCGGCGTGGATGACCGCCGGGTTGCCCTCGTGCCAGGTGCCGTTGAAATAGGTGCGGATATGCGTGCCGACAGCCATCGTCGTCTCCCCCTCTCGCTCACATCGGGCCGACCCTAGGCCCGGTCAGGTCAGAGGTCCAGACCCAAACGAAATGCCCCCGGCCGGGGTGGGCCGGGGGGAGATCGTCATCTGAAATGGCTTTCGTTCAAATCGGGTCTTGCTGACGGCTACGTCCCGACCTGTCTAGCAGGACCGCGCAACAGATTCGTGACACCGCCGCAGTCAGGTGCGCGCCGGCGCCTCGGCCAGAAGCGCCTCAAGGTCGAGCGGGGCGTTGACCATCGCCAGATTGCCCGCCGGATCGCGCGGCCACTGCGCCTCGGGCCGGTCGCGGTAAAGCTCCACCCCGTTGCCATCGGGATCGCGCAGGTAGAGCGCCTCGCTCACGCCGTGATCAGCGGCCCCGTCAAGCGGGATGCCCGCCGCCCTCACCCGCGCCAGCGCATCGGCAAGCTGCGTCCGGTCCGGGTAGAGAAAGGCGGTGTGATAAAGGCCGGGATGATGGGCGGGCGCGGGCGGGCCGCCCCGGCTGTGCCATGTGTTCAGGCCGATGTGGTGGTGATAGCCGCCGGCGGACAGGAACGCGGCCTGATTGCCGAAGGTCTGCTGAATCTCGAATCCCAGCACACCGGAATAGAACCCGATGGCGCGGTCGAGGTCGGCCACCTTGAGGTGAATATGGCCGATGCGGGTGTCGGGATGAACGGGGCGGGTCATGGGCATCTCCTTCGCTTTGACGCAGAGATAGGGATCGGGCGCGCGGGCCAACAGGCCCCCCGCCGCACGGCCCCTGTGCAGCGGCGCGCAGCGCGTCAGCCGATCTTCGGCAGCGCGCGAAAGGCGGGAACCGGGTTGGAATAGCCCTTGAGCGCGATCGGCTCCAGAGGCTCGAACCGGGCCGCGCCATCGGCGCTGTCGTGCGTGGCGCTGTCGGTCAGAACCTCGCCCGGCGCGGCCTTGGAGCAGAGCCGTGCCGCGAGGTTCACGGTGGAGCCGAGAACGGTGAAATCCATCCGGTCGCGCGCGCCCATGGCGCCCATCACCACCTCGCCCGAAGCGATCCCGATGCCGACATCGAGATTGTACTGGGGGTGTTCGGCCAGAAGGTCGGCCAGCGCCGCCTCGATCCCGAGGGCGCATTCCACCGCGCGCGCCTCCATCCCCTCGCCATCGAAGACCGCCACCAGCGCATCGCCGATGAACTTGTCGATGTCGCCGCCATGCGCCTTGACGATGGCGGCCTGCGAGTCGAGGTAGTGGTTGAGCATCTCGACCACCACCTCCGGCTCCACACTCTCGGAAAACTCGGTATAGCCGCGGATGTCGGTGAAGATCACCGCCACGCGCCGCCGCTCTCCGCCGCGGTGCATCCCGGCCTGATCGGCCTTCTGGATGGCCGACATGGTGCCGTGCGAGACGAATTTCATCAGCTCCAGCCGCTCACCAAGCTGCGCCGCCATGGTGTTGATCCGGCGCGACAACTCTCCGATCTCATCGCGGGAGCGGACCTTTTCCACCCGCGCGGTGAAATCGCCCTCACCGATGCGGTCGGCCACGCGGCCGATGCGCAGGATCGGGCCGGTCAGGCTTCGCGCGAAGAAAAGCGCGGCGGCGGTGGCCACAAGAAACCCGACGGCGCCGACAAGAAGCACCCGCTCCATCATCTGGTTGACCACGCCATAGGCGCTTTCTTCGGGCAGTTCCGTGACCACCGCCCACGGAAACCAGTCGGGAAAGGCGTAGGCGCCGAGCATGGCGGTGCCGCCCTCGCGCACGTAAGGCTCCAGCGCGTCGGCGCGCGCGCCCGCCACGATGAGCGGCAGGGCCGAGCGGACGATATCGCGCTGCGTCAGAATCGCCACCTCATCGCCCAGCACCGTGCGCCCGGCGTGATCCACGATGGAGATCTCGCCGCGCTGGTTGAAGGGGTGACGCCGCAGCAGGCCGGTCAGCTCGCTCAGCTCTATCTTGGCCGCCAGCGTCACCTTGCGCCCCGCAAGACCGTTTTCCAGCGGCAGCGCGACGGTGGCGATCCAGTCGCCGGTCTCGGAGATCCGGCTGATCAGGGGGCGGCCGTATTGCTGCGACGATTCGATATTGCCGACAAGCGCGCCGGAGGTCGCCAGCGTTTCCACCGGGTCGAGGCCGGCCTCTTCCAGCGTGGCCGAATACGCCTCATCGGTGACGAGCACCGGCAGGTCAGAGCCTTCCACCGTCAGTTGCAGCGCCACCACGCTTGGCAGCTCCTCAAGCCCCAGCGTCAGAAGCGACACCTTCTGCGGCACGCCCAGATCGGGGTTGTCGATCCCGCTTCGGATCACGGTCAGCGGGGTCAGCCACGCCCCCTGATACATGTTGTCGAAAGAGGTGCGCAATTCGGCGGCCACCGCCGTCAGGGATTCGTTGGCCGCGCTTTTCAGCTCATCGCGGGCGATTCGGGCAAGGTTGTCGCCCACCAGCGCCAGCGGTGCGATGGCGATCAGCGCCGCGAAGAGGAAGAACTTGAGCCGAAGCGGAAAGCGGAAGCGCATGAGGCTCTAGCCCCGTGACAGGGCGGTGATCGTCGCGGTGTCGGTCGCCACCCCGCAGGCCAGCCCGGTGCTGTCCTCGGCCCGGACGGTCAGCGTATATTCGCCCGGCGCGGCATAGCTGTGGCGCGCCACCGCCCCCGCCGCGCGGTTGCCATCGCCAAAGTCCCATGAGATGCGCAACCCTTGCCCATCGGGATCGCGCGCGCCGGTGGCATCGACCCGCAGCACGTCATGGGCCGCGCCCACCGGCAGGCTCCGGTCCGGGCCGGCATCGACGCCGGGCGGCGCGTTGACGAGGATGCGCGCGGTATCGCCGGTCACGCCGCAAGCCGCGCCGCTGTCATCGCGCAGGCGCAAACGCACCTCCATCGCGCCGGGGTCGTCGAAGCGGCGCTCCACCACCGGCCCCGAAAGGCTCACCCCGTCGGAAAACTCCCATATCCAGGCGGTGATCTCTCCATCGGGATCAAGGGACTCGCCGGCATCAAAACGCAGGGTGTCACCGGGGCAGATGGTGCGATCCGGCCCGGCCTGCGCGACCGGGGGGGCGTTGACGTGGGCATGGACCACCTCGCTTTGGCGGGAGTTTTCAAGCCCCCTGCCATCGTCGAGCGACAGCGTGACCGGGTAAAGTCCGGGCGCGCCATAGGCGTGGCTGACGCGGGCGCCGGACATCCGGGTGCCGTCGCCGAAATCCCACGTCACGCCCGTGCCCTCGGGCACGGAGACGGACCATTCCTCCGGGGTGGCCGCACAAATCGGCGGCGGCGCGACAAGGCCCACGGCCGGGGCGGGGTTCACCCTCACACGCTGGCGTGCGATTTGCGTGGCGTTGGAGGTGCCGGAATCGTCGGTCACGCGCAGCACGACCTCATACTCCCCCGCTTCGGTGAAACGATGGGGCGCGTGGGCGCCCTCGGCCCGCGCGCCATCCCCGAAATCCCAGTCAAAGCCGGTGAGAGCGCCGTCAGAATCGCTCGATCCGGTGGCGCCGAACACCACCGCCTCGCCCACGGCGGCCACATCCGGGCCGTCGATCACCGGCTCCGGCGCGGCGTTGACGATCACCTTGTGGCGGCTCGTGACCTCGCTGCAACTGGAATGGCCGCCCTCCAGCGATGTGGACAGGTCCACGAAATAGACGCCCGGCGCTTCGAAGCTGTGCGACACCTCGGCCCCTTCGGCCCCGGTTCCGTCGCTGAATGTCCAGACATGGCGCAACGGCGTGATGCCCGGCTCTGTGCTCAGGCTGGCGGCAAAGGTGGTCTGCTCTCCGGCGGCGGTGCGGTCCGGCGCAATGATCTCCTGCCCCGGCGCGGGCACAACGGTGTAGGTGGCGGTGTCGGTGTCAAGCGGGCTGCACAGGCCGACCGCCTCTCCGGTGATGGTGAGGGTGACGTTGTAGTCGCCGGGCTCTTCGAAGATGTACACTGGGGTGTCGCCGCTGGCCTCTCCGCCATCGCCGAAGGTCCAGGCATAGGCGTTCACCGCCCCGTCCGCATCGGTGGAGCCGGTGCCGTCAAAGCGCACGCTCCGGTTGGTGCAGACCGTCCGGTCCAGCCCGGCATCCGCAATCGGCCCCTCGCGCACGACGGCGGCGATCCGGTCGATGGCGGTGTCGCGGTCGCTGCCCGAGGAATCGCGCACCGTCAGCGTGACCTGATAGGAGCCGGGCTGCTCATAGGTCTTGAGCGGGTTGACGATATCCGATTGCGTGCCGTCCCCGAAATCCCAGCCATAGCGCAGCAGATCGCCATCGGGGTCTACGCTGCCAGAGGCGTCGAACAGGATCGGATCGCCCGAGCAGACCTCGCGGTTGCCGCCCGCAAGCGCCAAGGGCCGCGCGTTGATCACGACGGTGGTGGCGTCGATGTCGGTGGCATTGGACAGCCCCGTGCCGTCATCGACCCGAAGCGTCACCGGATAGCGCCCGGCGCGCGGGTAGTAGTGGCTGACCCTCTCGCCATAGACCGGGGTGGAGCCATCCCCGAGATCCCAGCGGTAGATCAGCGCGTCGCCATCGGGATCGCCCGAGCCGGAACCGTCAAGCTTCACCAACAGCCGGTCCGTCTCGATCCGTGGGCCGGCATCGGCCGCGGGGGCGGCATTGACGCGGATGCTGCGGCTGTCGCGGGCGGTGGCGTTCTGCACGCCGCTGTCGTCGGTCACCACAAGCTCCACTGACCATGTGCCCGGCGAGACATAGGCGCGCTCCATCGCCGCGCTTTTGATCGCGCGGCCCAGATCCTCGAATTCCCAGCGGTAGGAGGTGATCCGCCCGTCGGGATCGAAACTGCCGCCCGCGTCGAACGTCACCATGTCATCCGGCGCGACCAGAAGATCGGGCCCGGCCACCGCGACGGGGCGTTGGTTGACGGTGATCAGAACCTCTGTCTCGTCGCGTGCCGCACCGCCGGGAAAAACGTCCGTCACGGTCAGCCCGATACGATAGAGGCCCGGCTCCTCGAATACATGCGCGATACGCTCGCCCTGTTTCGTGGTGCCGTCCGCGAACGTCCACAGATAGTCGGCAATCGCGCCATCGGGATCGACCGAGCCGCCGGCGTCGAGCACGACCTCCTGCCCCGGGGCCACGGTTTGCGGCGGGCCGGCGTCGGCGATGGGCGCAGCGTTGATCCGCACCGTCATCGTGTCGCGGTCGGTATTGAGCGGCGCGCCGCTGTCATCGCGCACCACCAGCGCCACCTCGTAGAAACCGGGGCGGCGATAGGCGTGGGTCACGCTCTGGCCGCTGCCGGTGCGGCCGTCGCCGAACTCCCACTGCCAGTCCACGATCTCGCCGTCGCTGTCATGGGACCGGCCCGCGTCGAATGTCACCTCGCTCGCGGTGCGCATCTGGTCGGGGCCCGCATCCGCCACGGGCGGGGCATTGACGCGCACGCTCTGCGTGGTGCTCTGCTCGGCCGAGGAGGTGCCGGAGTTGTCGGTCACGGTCAGGCGCACGGTATACGCCCCCGGTCGCGCCCAAGCGTAATCGACCTGCTCGCCATCGCCCATGGCGCCATCGCCGAAGACCCAGCGATAGGACAGGATCGCGCCGTCGTCATCGGTGGAGGCGGTGGCGTCGAGTGTCACCGTCTCGCCCGCCGCGAGGATGCGGCCCGGCCCGGTGATCCGGGGCACCGGCGGGGCGTTGACACGGATCGTCATGCCGTCGCTGCTCACGTCATTGGCCACGCCGCTGTCGTCGGTCACGCGCAGCACGGCGCGATAGGTGCCGGAGGTCTCATAGACGTGGGTGACGCTCTCGCCCTCGATCATGGTGCCGTCGCCCATGTCCCAGACGTGAGACAGGATCCACCCGTCCACATCATAGCTGGCCGCCGCCGAAAGCGTGACCTGCTGCCCGACGATGGCGGATTGATCGGTTCCCGCCTCGGCCACGGGCGGGAAGTTCACGGTGACCACCCGCGTGCCGACGCCGAAGTTGCAGGGGTGTGCGCTGTCGTCGGACACCCGAAGCGCCGCGCGATAGGAGCCGGGGGCGTCATAGACCTTCTCGGCCTGCGCGCCCTCGGCCGTCGTGCCGTCGCCAAAGCTCCAGCGGTAGAGGGTGATCGGGCTGTCCGACGGGGTGGAGCCGGTGCCGTCGAAGGCCACCGGCTCTCCCGGCGCGACGACGATATCGGCACCGGCGGCGGCGCGCGGGGCGCGGCGGACATGCACCGGCACTTCCGTCTCATGGCCGCGTCCGGGCCGCGTGCCCGGCTCCAGCACCCGGAGCCGCGCGGTATGGCGCCCCGGCGCGTCATAGCGGTGAACAATCACGGTGTCCTCGGCGCCGCGCCCGTCACCGAAATCCCACGCGAATGACATCAGCGGACTGCCCAGAGAGCCGGAGCCGTCGAAAGCAACGGAGGAGCAATCGGCCAGCGGGCGGCCCGTGCCCACGGCCGTCGGCCGCGCCGGATCGGGCGCGCGGTAGGGCGGCATGTGAAGCGGCACCGGAGCGCCGGTCGCGTCAAAGACCGACAGCATGATGTCATTGGGCTGCTCGAACCCGCCCTGAAGCGAAATCGCCAGATCCTCCCCTGTGCTGTCCACCTCCTGCACGGCCCAGAAATCCTGCCCCGAGGGGCGCAGGGGGCGGTCCCGATACGCCTCCACCAGCGCCAGATCGGCATTGGCAGCGTCGAAGTTCTGCACGGTCAGCGGGCCGCCGGGATTGCGCAGGCGCACCCGCGTGGCCGGCCCCGTGCCGGGCCAGCGCAGCGTTGCCTCGTAGGAAAAGACCTCAAGCCCCTCGGGCGGGCGCGCGCGGTCGCGCTCCTCGCTGATCTGCACCGAGAACCCGTTGCCATCGTCGCCGCCCATCCCCTGCACATCAAGGCGGAAATAGGCGCGGCCATCGACCACTTCGCCCTGCTGGGCGCGCACCGCGCCGAGCGTGACCCAGCGGCCGTCGGTGTCATCCTCGAAGGTATATGTGGCCTCGCGCAGAAGCCGGCCCGGCCCGGTGACAGGCTCTGCCTCGCTGCGCCCGCGCGGCGGGCGTTCGCCCTGTTCGCGCCTCGTGGGGCGGTCCGCCGCGCTGAACGCCCCCTCGCCGCCAAAGACGCGATAGGCGGTGACCGAATCCTGCCGCCCGCCATAGGTGAAATCGCCCTCGCCGGACATCTCGGGATCGAAAATGCGGACATAAAGCCGCCCGCCACTCTCCGAGGGCACGGAAAAGAAGATCTGCTCGCGGTGGTCGATGTCGCCCTCGCGGCTGTGCGCGCGGGGGCCGTAGACCACCAGAAGCGCCTGATCGGCGGCGGACGGCGCCTCCTGCGCGCCCGCCGGGGACAAAAGCCCCATCCCCGCCAGCGCCGCCGCGAACATCCATGCCTTGCGCATACCATCCCTCCCCTTGCCGGTGCGCCCGGCCCCGCCGCCCGGCCTCATTCGAATGCCTCGTTTCCGGCGTAGTCTTCCAAGATGACCTCGATAAGGCGCAGATCGCCCGCCTCCGCAGGCAGGCTGTCCCGGCAGAGCCCGCTAGCGCTGTCGCAGCGCAGATAGCCGTCAACCTCCCTGCCGCCGATGGCGAGGGCATAGCGCCCCGCCTGCCGCAGGCCCGAGGCGTCGCGCGCCTCCACCACGATCTCTATGGGCCCGCCCTCGCCATCCGGGCGGGTCGCCTCGGCGCGCAAAATCTCGGGCGGGTCGATGTCATAGAGCGTCTCCACCCGAAGCGAGGCCGCGTTGCCCGCCACGTCGCGCGCCTCAAGCTCGGCGGCGTTCGCGCCCGGCTCCAGCGGCACCTCAAGCCGGAACCGCCCGCCCGCGTCCAGCGGCACCGCCTTGTCGCCAAGCCGCAGGGCCGCCGCGTCGCCCGCATCCCCCTCTAGGATCAGCACCGGATCGGCGGTGGCCAGCGGCGGCGGCAGATCAAGCGCAAGCTCCGGCGGCTGCCAGTCGCGTCTCGCGGTGAGACCGGCGGACCCCTCCACCCCGCCGCCGGGGGAAAGCACCTCGATCGCGAAGCTTTGCGCCGTTTCGCTGACCGGCACGGTAAAGGCGATCTGCCCGCTGGCCCCGACCTTGGCACGCAGGATCTCGGCCCCCGCCTCATCGCGCACAACCACCGGCGCGCCCGGCCCCGCGCTGGCGGTGCCGGTAACCGAAAGCTCCGCGCTGCGGGTCACGATCACATCGCCCTCCCGCGCGAGAGCGTCCGAGAGCGCGATCTCCACCTCCGCCGCCGGACGGTAGATCACCGCAAGCGCCGCCGCGCTGTCATTGCCCGCCGGATCGACCGCGCGGAACGACAGGGTATTCTCCCCCCGCGTCAGCGCGGCCTCCAGCGCGAAGCTGCCATCGGAATTGAGCGAGACATCCTGCCCGTTGAACCGCAGGACGGCATCCTGTTCCGTGGCGCCCATCACCTCTATGCTGCCGGTCTCGCTGATCGTGCCGTCGGCGGGCGACATGAGCATGAGGAAGGGCGGCGTGTCGTCAATCCGCACCTCGAACTTGCGCACCGCGCTCCATTCCCCCGGAAGGCCCAGCTTGTCGAGCGCGGCCACGCGCCAGTGATAGCGCCCGGGCGTCAGCCCCCCGACGGCAAAGCGCGTCTCGCGCACCTCCCATTCGGTGGCGATCATCGTGTTGAACCCCGGATCGGTGGCCACCTCGAACCAATAGGCCACCGCCGCCTCGAACGGGGCCCATTCCAGCGGCGCGGCATTGCCGTAAACCACACCGCCATCGACGGGCGCGACCTGCTGCGGGCGCGAGAGCACCCCGGCGCGCTGCGTGCCCTCTGTCGACAGCACGGCCCCTTCGTTCCGGCCAAGCGCAATCATCTCGCCATCGCGGCTGATCGAAAAATCCTCCCGGCTGTCATAGTTCACGAAGCGCGCGCCGCTCGCGTCATTCTTGATCCAGAAGTCGGCGGATTTCGTGCGGGTGTCGATGCCCGGCACCTCCACCTCGAACTCCGACCGATCCGAAAGCTGGTTGAGCAGCGCATAGAAATCGCCGTTGGTCAGGCTGACCTTCGTGACCTCGTTGCCGGTGAGCGGGTCGCTGCGCATCCGCTGGATCGTGGCGTTGGAATTGGGGTTGAGGCGCAGCCGGCTCAGATCGCGGAACGTGACCTGCGTGGTGCTGCCCGACAGGGTGCGCAGCCGCTCGAACTCTACCAGAATATCATCAAGGGCCCTGTCGCTCCAGCGCGACTCCGTGGGGTTGCGCCCTTCCACCTGTCCCTTGATGTCGGACACCACCGCCTCCGCGGCGCGGTCGCGCTGCGCGAGGGCGATGTCATAGGCATCATTGGCGTGCTGCACCGCCAGCCCGGCAAAATCCACCACGGCGCGCCATGCGCCCTCCTCGCGCTGCTCCACGGCGGACTCGCGTGTTTCGATCGCGGCGCCGATCTGCTGCGGCGCGAACAGCCGTGCGCCCTCTGCGGTGGCGCGCTGGATCGCCTGAAGCGAGGCGGCGAGCGAAGCATCGGCAATCGCCACCTGCTGCACCGGCATCCTGAGCACGAGGCCCGGCACCACATCGGCGGGTGACGAAATATCATTGATCTTCAGGACACTGGGCCACAGGTCGGGATCGCGCAGATGTGTCTCCACCACGCCGCGCAGCGTATCCCCTTCGGAGAACTCGACCTCTTCATAGGGAGCGTCGAGCGGGTCGTTCTGGGCGATGACGTGCGAAGGCAAGAAGGCGGAGAAAAGAGTGAAAAGCGCGGCGGTGCCCACGATATGTGACCACCCGAAACGGTGCACGATGACCGTTCGCGTTTTCAACCCCCCGTTCCCTCATAAATAATAAAACAAAAATTATGTTATATTCTTCGCATCTTTCCATCTTCTCTCTGTATCGCGCAAGATTTTTCTGCTCGGGGCCTGTGAGATAGGGGGCGCTGCCGGGGACAATGCCCCGCGTCGGGCCGCATGTCCGAACCCGCGAGAGCTCGTCGTATTTCCGCGGTGAAAACTCTTTGACCTTTGACTAGGTGCTATTGGTTTTCTGAAAAGTGACCTTCAAATCCCAATACGCCTATTGCAGTTTTTCAGGTCAGGTTTCGGGGGAAATTGAGTATGATCATACCCCGATCCGGTTCTCGGTAATCACCTAACCCGGACAAGTGACCAAATTTCCGAATTTGACAGAATCCCGTAACGTTTGAGAAGAATCGACAACAATTGAGCCATCTGATTCTCGCTGGCGCGAGCGCATGGCAGGATGAAAGTAACGCACTCGACCCTTCAAATGAAAATATTTTAACCTCGTAAATTTTGAATGCCGTAAAATACAGCTGTTTTCTAATTTTCACAACATATTGTTATTAAATACTTTTATTTCTTCTTGGCGCTGTATTTTCGAAAAAATACTTCGAACGCCTAATGTAACACGAGTTCGTGATTCAGAACTATCGTTAAAATAGTGTAAAAAATTTGCTAGAAGGAATCGTTCGGTTCTTTCGGCGTCTCCCTTTGCGGAGTCTCTAAATGTGTGCCCAAAACATATCATTGGAGTCTTCCCCCTACATCGGCACCCCGCTTGATGACCAGATGTTTCAGGTCAATACGGTTTTCACCCGCGATTTCCTTGATCCGGGCGGTCCGTTCGATCGCATGATTCAGGATATGAACTGGTCCGCGCTTCGCTTTCCGGGCGGCACGGTGACGGAGGAGCTGTTCGGGCCCGGCACCGATTTCTCGGAGCAGTTCTTCGACACCAGCACCCCGAGCGGCGTTGACCCCGATGGCGACAATTCCCGCATCCTGACCGCGCCCGCAGCCTTCAAATACACGTGGGATCGGGACATGGACCTGCAATACGTCCTGCCCACGGAGAGATACTTCAGTGATGTGGAAGACCCCGACACCGGCCTGCGCGAACCCACCCCTTTTGGCCTTTACCGGCTGGTGGATCGCGTGGACCGCATGATCGAGGGGGACTACGGCCCCGCCAACATCACCATGTTCGAGCTTGGCAACGAGTTCTGGTATCAGGACGACCGCCAGACCCCTGCGGAATACGGGGCCATGGTCAACGAGCTGTCCTCCAGTCTGGAGTTCATCTTCGACAATCACGAACAGGATCTCAGCACGCCAGCCAGCTGGATACGGCCCGAAATCGCCATGCAGGCCGGTCCCGGCTGGTTGCCGGAGGCGAACGGGCTCATTCAGGATGAGCTTTCGCTTTCGGCCCGGCAGGGAATCGACGCGGTCGTGACCCACTACTATCCGCGCACCTATGACGCCGCGAGCGGCAAGGATCGGCATTTCGACCGGCTTGATGAATGGGGGGACATGCCCGGCGGCAATCCGAATCTGGAATACTATATTTCCGAATGGAACGTCTCCAACCGGTCGGACATGGACGGTCTGGAACACGCCTCCGCCATGCCCGAGATCATGAGCCATCTTGTCGACCGGGATGTCGATTTCGCGGCGGTCTGGGGCACGCAATACTTCAATCTCGGCTCCCGTCTGGCGAAGCTCTACACCGACGAGGACGCACCCGGCGGCCTGGACTACACCCTCACCGCGCCGGGCGAGGTGTATCGCATGATGAGCCACGATGTCCGCGGCCTTCGGCACATCGACATCAACACGCCCGAGACCCTACGCGACGCCATCGGCACACCGCCCGAAGAGCGCGCGCCCGAAGAGCGCGAACAGCTTACCATGCACGCCTTCGGAGACGGCGACAAAACGGTGATCTTTGTCTCCTCGCGCAGCGATCAGCCGATCGACGTGACCTTGCAGGATGATGGGCTGCTGCCGGATTATCACCACCTCTGGGGCGAACAGCTTGGCGTGATCGACGACCCCACAACCGGCGATCTCGACGAGGGTGACCCGACATCGCACTTGTCCCGGCCCTATATCCAGACGCTCGGCCGCTCGCAGCTTGAATCCGGCGACGGGATCACGTTTCAGCTCGGCCCCTATGAAATCATGGAGCTTGAATTCACCACCGCGGAGATGGGCGTGCGCATGTCCGGGCACGATCAGGTCGTGGACCCCACCGCCAACTACAACGACACGCTGGACGGCAGCGCCTATGACGACACGATCAGCGGCCAGTTCGGGGATGACGAGTTGCGCGGCCACGCCGGCAATGACGTTCTGATCGGCGGCGAGGGGAACGATTACCTTGGCGGCTGGCGGGGGGAGGACACGCTCAACGCGGGCGATGGCAATGACACGCTGGTCGGCGGCCCCGGCAGCGACGTTCTGATCGCCGGCGGCGGCGAAAACGATCTGCGCGGCGGGGATTATGGCGGCCGCGACGGCAGCGAGGTCAATCACTTCATCGTCGATGTCGCCGGCCTGACCACGATTTCCGATCTCGACCCCAACGCGGGCGAAAGCATCAGCTTCCTGCGCAACTACGAGACTGCGGAAGATGTCTGGGACCGGGCCACCACCGAAGACGGCGATCTGGTGATCGACCACGACGCGGGCGGCACGACGCGGCTGGCGGGGATGGGCACGCGCCTTGGCACATTCGAAAGCTTCCAGGCCGTTCTGGCCGATTTTCAGGGCGACTCCCCCATCGAGGATGAAGTCGATACCCTGCTGCAAGAGCCGCCCGACGGCTCCATCCCGAACTATGACATCCCCGGGGATCCACAACCCGAGGAACCACCCGAGGAGCAGCGCATCGTCGAAGAGCTGCTACTGGTCGGGAGCAATGATGAACTCGCGGCGTATATGCAGTCCCTTGACGAGGACGCCCGGAACGGGCTGCTCGACTACATCAATCCCGATATTTTCATGATCACGGCGACAGGCTCCACCACCGTGACATTTCTCAACAACCTGCCAAGCGAGGGCGTGCAGCAGTTCTTCGGTTCGATTGCGCCGCAAACCCTGGATGTCTGGGCGCTCAAGACCGCCGCGAATTTCGCCGAGGGCACCTATACGGAGCTGCCGCAGCTTGACGCCGACATATTGCAGGGCTTTCTCGACGGGATCAGCCATGACGTGCTTCTCGACTACTACTTCTCCTACTCCGAGGATCAGCGCACCGCCGCCGCCGAGGGTTTCTGGGAGGCGATCCCGGAGACAGACGGCATGGACCTGTCGCAGATCTTCGGGCTGGACCCCGATGAGATCGACGAGCGGCGCGTCGCCTTCGAAAACGGTGAGGCGGTGCCGCTCTGGCAGGAATATGTCGTCCCCGAGCGCGTGAAGGACAACCCCGATTTCGAAGACCTGCTTGCCCAATTGGAAGAGGACGAGGAGGAGGAAGAGGACGAGGACGACGACGAGGACGACGAAGACGAAGAGGACGACGGAACCGGCAGTGGTGGAGGGGGCTGCTTCGTGGCCACCTGCGCCTATGGCGACTACGATCACCCCGACGTCGCCTTCCTGCGCCTTTACCGTGATCTGGAACTGACCACGCACCCGGCGGGCCGCGCCTTCATCCGCGTTTACTATGCAATCGGTCCATGGCTTGCCGATGCGATCCGGCCCGTCCCGCCGCTTCGTCGGCTGGCGCGGGCCGTCCTTGCGCGCAAGGTGGCGCGGATGCAGCGGCGCAGGGCATCGCCGCCTAGCGGATCACATGCACCGCGCAATGGGCATGGCGCACGACCCGCGCCGCCGTGGAGCCGAGGAAATAGTCGCTCAGCCCCGGATCGTGCGAGGCGATGACGATGCAATCGACCTCCTTCTCGGCGGCCCAGTCGAGGATCGTGCGTCCCGAATGACCCGACACCACCGCGGCCTTCACATCCTTGACCCCGCCCAGCTCCGCCTTGAGCCAGGCTACCATCTCGTCCCGGTTGCGTTCGAGCTGCCCGGCGGGCAGTTGCGATTCGATATATCCGGGGATCATCTCGATCACTGTCAGCGCGGTGATCGTCGCGCCCTCATCGGCCAGCATCCGCGCCACGTTGAGCGCCTTTCCCGTATCGCGCGTATGATCGGGGGCAATGGGAACGAGGATATTCTTGTACATTCTGTCTCTCCTGTCTGAATGAGTGCGGCGCGCTCAGCGCAGTACATGCACCGCGCAATGCGCATGGCGCACCACATGGGCGGCGGTGGAGCCAAGGAAGTAGTCCTGCAATCCCGGCTTGTGCGAGGCGACGATGATGCAATCGGCCCCGATCTCGGCGGCGTAATCCAGAATACCGCGCCCGGCGTGACCGTCCGTCACCACCCCGTGCGCGCCCGGCAACCGGGCGGCCAGATCGTTCAACGCCCCCTCGACCGCCCTGCGCGCCTCTTCGCGGTAGCCTTCGGGAAAATAATCCACCGCATAGGAGGGCACCTTCTCCATCACGTGCAAAAGCGTGATGTCCGCGCCCTTATCGGCCAGCATCCGCGCCACGTCCATCGCGGTATCCGTCTCGCGGTCCTCGTCGAAGGACACGGGAATAAGAATGCTCTTGTACATTGAAATCTCCTGCTTGCGTCCCGCCGAGCCTATCATCACGGCCCGGCACGGGGTTTGATCCAAGTCACGTCAGCCCGGATCGAAGGCCGCGACCACGTCATACATCACCGGCTCGAAACTCTTGCACATGTCGTTGATCTTGCGGTTGCGTTCGCGCATCTCCGTGGTGCGCAGCATCGCCATGAAATCCTCGCGCTTTTCCCACTGCGAGTAGTTGGCGATCCTTGTCTGCGCGTCGTTCACATGCAGACCCGCGGCGATGAACCCGGGCTGTTTCGAGATGAAATTCTCATAGGCATCGACCAGCGCCTCCATGACATCCTGACAGGTGCCCGGCGTCATTTCAAACGTGGTGATGACGGTCTGAAGCTGCGCATCCTTGGCGATCGTGGGCATCTCATCCTCCTTCGTTCCCGATCAGACTAACCCGGTCGCAAGCGCTGTGGCTACAGCCAATCGAACAGGTGGCGTCCCCGCGCGCATTAACGATTTCTTCACCTTCCTGCGAAAATGGTTAACGCTGAAGGAGGCGCCATGATCAGGCTATTGCTGATTGTGCTTCTGATCGGCACGCAGGCGCAGGCAGGTCCATGGCTGCGCGATACGGGGCGCGTCTTCACCGCCACGGGCCTGACGCTGTCGCGCCCGCTGACGGGGGGCGCGGTGCGCCATGTGACCACCTTCTATTCTGAATGGGGCGTCAGCGAGAGGCTGACCATCGGGCTGGATGGCTGGTCCGCGCCGGGCCAGAGTTTCGCTGGCGTATTCTTCTCGCGCCTGCCGCTGTGGCGGGGGGCCGGCGGGGATCTCTGGGCCGCCGAGTTCGGCACCGGGCAACACATCGACGCCACCGGCAGCCGCCTGATCGTGCGGCCGGGGCTGTCCTGGGGGCGCGGGCTGACCACGAAGGTGGGGGCGGGCTGGCTCTCCACCGACGCGCGGCTCACGCTGTCGCCCGGAGCGGGCCTGCTCGGCGGCAAGATCGAATCGACCTATGGCGTCGCGCTGCGGCCCGGCCTTTCGCTCATGGCGCAACTCACACTGGAACAGACACGCGGCGGACGCGTGCACTGGACGGCGACGCCATCGGTCGTGCTGCGGCTCGATTCCGCGCGGCGCCTGCAACTGTCGGGATTCGGCCAGAGTTTCGGCGGCGGCACCGCCGGCGTCAAAATCGTGATCTGGCAAGAGTTCTGAATGAATTGTCTTTATCCCGCGTTTACGGCATGATCTGCGCGATAGCTCGCGGTTCAGATCGAACGAGGGACGAAACACCATGAAGACCATGATCGCCACCACCTGCGCGGCCGCCCTTGTGGTCGCCATGACCGCCCCTGCGGTGCTGGCAGGGCCGATCTCCAGCGCCTGCCTGCAATCGGATCGCGCGGCGAAATCCAGAAGCCTTTGCGGCTGCATACAGCAGGTCGCAGATCAGGCCCTCACGCGCTCAGAGCAACGTATCGCCGCCGGCTTCTTCCGCGATCCGCACAAGGCGCAGGAAGTCCGCCAATCGCGCAGCCACTCCAACGAGGTGTTCTGGAAGCGGTATTCAGAGTTCGGCACCATCGTCGCGGCGAGTTGCGGCCACCTGGGCTGATCCACACCCCCCGGCAGGCTGGACATCCGCTCTGACGCGGGGCCGGCGCCCGGTTTCGAGTTTTCGAATATCCCGCTGGGGCACGCAGTGCGCATTCGCACTCTGCCAAGTCCCGACTTGACCCGCGACCCTCTTTAGTTTCACAAAAGACAAAACTACCACCGCATGAGAGGGCCGGTCATGCCGACGAAAGGCGTCACCCTGCGCGGGCTGGAGGTGTTCGAGGCCCTCGCTGCCTCAGGCTCTGTCGCCCATGCCGCCGAAGCCACGGGGCTGAGCCAGCCCGCGGTCAGCCAGCAGTTGCGCAACCTTGAGGCCGCGCTTGGCGCCGAGCTCGTCAACCACGGCCGGCGCCCGATGCAACTCACTCCGGCGGGGCGCAGCTTTCTGGCGCGCACTCACTCGGTGCTGTCGGAACTGCGGCTGGCCCAATCGGAGCTTACGGTGATGGATCTGTCCCATCTGACCACGCTCAACATGGGAATCATCGACGATTTCGACAACGATCTGACACCGCGCCTCGTCACTGTTCTGGCCGAAAGCCTGACCCGCTGCCGATTCCGCCTGATCACCGCCGCCAGCCACGATATCACCGCCGCCATGCGCGAACGCCGACTGCACATCGGGGTCGCCGCCACCACCGGAGAGGTGATCGACGGCGTCAACGAATATCCGCTGGTGCGCGATCCCTTCATCCTCGTGGCGCCCGCCTCCCGCACCGGCAAGGCCCCCCCGTCGCTTCAGGATCTTCAGGCCATGCCCCTTCTGCGCTATGACCGTGCGCAGCTCATTTCCCGCCAGATCGAGGCGCATCTGGCGCGCGCGCAGCTTAGCTTTCCCGAACGTTTCGAGATCGGCAGCCATCTGGCACTCATGGCGATGGTGGCGCGCGGCATCGGCTGGGCGGTGACGACACCTCTGGGCTTCATGCGCGCGGCGCGCTTTCACGACAGGATCAATGCCTATCCGCTGCCGCTCACGCCCTTCGCGCGGACGATCTCGCTTTTCGCCGCCGCCGACTGGGCCGACCGCGTGCCGCGCGACGTGGCGGGGACCATGCGGCGGCTGGTGCAGGATCAGATCATCACGCCCGCGCAGCGCGCCCTGCCCTTCCTTGAGGACGATCTGCGCCTCATCGACGGCTGACCGTCCGCGCAGGCTTGCGCGCCCTCATTCCCGCGTCGTCCAGATTGCCTTGAGGCCCTCCAACCGCATGGACTCCTTGTCGAAAATCTCCACAGGCACACCCTGATCCCGAAGCGCCCCGGCATAGGGGTTCGGCCCGGCCAGAAGCACCTGCTGGCCCAGCCAATAGGGTTTCGTGGCCGCGATCTCCGCCCCGATCAGCGCCCCCCAGATCCGCGCCGCGCCCCCCTGGCCCAGCAGAGAGGCAAGCCGCTCGGGCCGGGTGACGACCTCTTCCAAGGCGGTATCGAATCCAGCGCCGCCCACCGGGTCTCCGGCACTCAGCGCACCGGCCAGTATCCCACTGACAAAGCTGCGGAAACTGATCACCTCCCCGGCGCTGACATGCGCCCAGACGCTGCGCGCGCCGGTGATGCACACCACCCCGTCCCAGCGCGGGCGCGGCGCCACCAGCCCGGCCAGAATGGCGATTTCCGCGCCCAGCCGATCTTCGGGCGTGGCTTGCCGCAACCCCTTGATAGCCCAGTGATCGCCTGTTTTCACCGGCGGCGCGATCACCGGGGCGGGCAGGGTCCGTTCCCCCTCGCCGATCATCACAACCGGAAGGCCGTTGCCGAGCTTCGCGGTTATCCCTTTCATATCAGCCGCTTGCGCTGTGAACCCGTCCGGCATCCGCCAGCCGTGCAGCCCGTTCGCCCCGCGCTCTGCCGCGATCCAGTCACTCATTCCGCGTCCCCCTTTGCCCCGTCTTTGACCCGCGCGGGCCGGCAAGGTCAAGCCTTGCCCGCGCCCGGCCCGCTTGCCACACTCTGCCAAGAACGGAAGGGGGCACCTATGACCACGGAAAAGATCGTGATCCTGACAGGAGCGGGCATTTCCGCCGAAAGCGGGCTGGGCACCTTTCGCGATGTCGGCGGGCTCTGGACGCAGCACCGGATCGAGGATGTGGCCACGCCCGAGGGCTTTCACCGCGATCTCGATCTGGTCCACGGCTTCTACAACACCCGCCGCGCCAAAGCCGCCACCGCCAGACCCAACGCCGCGCATGAGGCACTTGCACGGCTGGAACGCGAGCACCCGGGCGAGGTGGTGGTGGTGACGCAGAACGTCGATGATCTGCACGAAAGGGCCGGCTCCCGATCGGTTCTGCACATGCACGGGCGGATCGCCGGCGCGCTCTGCGGGGCCTGCGGCGGGCGCTGGCAAGCCCCTGACATCATGTCGAAAACAGATGTCTGCCCGACGTGCGGGGCAACGGCGACGCGGCCCGATGTCGTCTGGTTCGGAGAGATCCCCCATCACATGGATGAAATCCTGCGGCATCTGTCACAGGCGGACCTGTTCGCCGCCATCGGCACCTCGGGCGAGGTTTATCCCGCCGCCGCCTTCGTGGAAGAGGCCGCTGCCGCCGGGGCGCATACGGTCGAGTTGAATCTCGATCCCTCGGCGCATGTCACGGCCTTCGCAGAGACGTTTTTCGGCCCGGCGACCGAGACCGTTCCACGCTGGGTGGCGCAGGAACTGGCCCGGTCCTGATCGCAGGATGGCCGGGCCAGCGGCCGCACTCAGTCGCCGTCGGTCATGCCATGACCGCCATGCGCCCCCTCGCGCGGCTTGCGGTCGAGGTCCACCGGCACATCGACCGTGATTTCACCGGCCTTCTCGAAGATGAGCGTGACCGGCACAACGTCGCCATCCTTGAGCCGTCGTGTCAGGCCAAGGAACATCACATGGTCCCCGCCGCGCATGAGCATATGCGATTGTCCGGCGGGAATGGCGAATCCGTCCGGCACATGCCGCATCTTCATCACCCCGTCGCCATCGTCGATGTGGGTGTGAAGCTCCACCCGCTCGGACATGTCGGCGCGGGCCTCGATCAGGCGATCATCCTCATCGCCGCCATTCTCGATCTTCATGAAGGCGGCGCCGGTCTTGGCCATCATGCCGGAGGTCCGGGCATAGGGCTCGTGAATGGCGATCTCGCTCCCGGCAAGGGCGGGGGCGGCGAAAAGGGCGGCGGCAAGCGCCACGGCAAGCGGTTTGAAGGACATTGCGTCTCTCCTCCTGATCTCTGATTTTACGGGTGTTTTCGGCAAGTCTGATCAGAGAGAAGAGGGCGGCCCGCGCGCCGAGGCGGTAACCCCCTGCCGCCCGGCGACCGGGTGTCCGGACACCGAGGCAATCCGCTCGGAAGCGCCCGAAACGGGCAAGGCCACCAAAGGGGCCTCCGCCACGGCATTGAGCAGCGAGAGCGCGAAATCGGGGCACAGGTGCGGCGCGCCGGTCGGGTTGCCTTCGGCGTCCAGCGGCATCATGGCCGGGCCGGTTCCGGTGCAGATCTCCATGAAATCGACGGCGGGCGGCACCCCCCGCGCCACCGCCGCGCCCTGCGCGGTCAGCAGCAAGAGCGCCGCCATCAGCCCCGCCAGATATGAACGCCAGCCCGTCATCGCGCCGGATATAAACCTTCCCGCGCTGGAATGTATAGCGACAAAAGGAAACAGCCCCGCCCGGAACCTCCGGGCAGGGCTGTCTTCACTGTCCCCTATGGGACTGATTGCAATCGCGGTTCAGGCTTGTGCCGCCTGCACCCGCGCAATCTCTTTCTTGACCTTCAGCGCGGCTTCGGACAGCTCCGAATCCTTCGCCTTGGCAAGGAAGGCATCAAGCCCGCCACGGTGATCGACCGACCGCAGCGCCGCAGCCGAAATGCGCATTTTCACGCCACGGCTCAGCGTTTCCGATTGCAGGGTCACATCGTTAAGGTTCGGCAGAAACCGACGCCTTGTCTTGTTGTGGGCATGGCTGACATTGTTGCCAGACATCGGGCCTTTTCCGGTCAGTTCGCAACGGCGCGACATGGGTTCATCCTCGTGTTTCGGTTTACGGGGAATAGCGCCCCGCCAATACAAGCGGGCACTGCCACGGGCAGCGCACCGAAATTCGTCGGGTGTCTTTAGGCCCTCCGCGCGGGGGCGTCAAGTGGTACGGCGTCAGGTTTTGCCCTCGTCTTCGCCCAGCAGCTTCAACACCGCATCGGCTGCGAGCGCCGGGGTGATCTCGCCGCGCGCCACCTGCGCGCCATATTCGCGCAGCGCTGCCTTCACCGGCCCCCGCTCCAGCCGCGCCAGAAGTGCCTGACGCACCTCCTCGAAGAACCAGTATTCGGCCTGCGCCGCGCGCCGCGCCTCCCAGTGGCCGGTCTCGCGCCGCCAGTCGGCCAGCTTGCACATTTCCTCCCACGCAGTGTTGAGCCCGTCCTCGCGCAGCGCGGAGACGGTCATCGCCTTGGGAAACCCCTCGGGATCCTGCGGACGCTTGCGCAGCAGCCGGAGCGCCCCGGCATAATCGGCGCAGGTCCGTTTGGCCGCCGGGAGCAGATCGCCATCGGCCTTGTTCACAAGGATGATATCGGCCATCTCCATGATCCCGCGCTTGACGCCCTGCAACTCGTCGCCGCCCCCGGGCGCCAGCAACAGCAGGAACAGATCGGACATTTCCGACACCACGGTTTCGGATTGTCCCACGCCCACCGTCTCGATCAGCACCACGTCGAATCCCGCCGCCTCGCAGAGCGCGATCGCCTCGCGGGTGCGCCGCGCGACGCCGCCAAGGTGGCTCCGGCTGGGGGAGGGGCGGATAAAGGCGTTGGGATCGCGGCTGAGCTGCTCCATCCGCGTCTTGTCGCCAAGGATGGAGCCTCCCGACCGGGCGGAGCTTGGATCGACCGCCAGCACCGCGACGCGCAGCCCCTGCGCCGTGAGCATCATGCCGAAGCTCTCGATGAATGTGGATTTGCCAACACCCGGCGTGCCCGAAAGCCCGATGCGAATCGCCTCTTGTCCGTGGCCGCGCAAGGCCTCCAGAAGCTCCGCCGCCTGCGCGCGGTGATCCGCCCGCCCGCTTTCGACAAGGGTGATCGCCCTTGCCAGCGCGCGGCGGTCCTGTTTCAATATCCTGTCACGCAGATCCGCGATGTCCATTCCGTTCCCCGTCCTTGCCCTAGGGTGTGTTCATGCCTTGCCCCCGCCTCGCTTGTCCAGCCCGCGCCGCCCGCTGGCACGCGTTCCTGCTGGCCGCAATGCTTGGCTGTCTTGCCCTGCCGGCGCAAGCGGGCGAACAGGCGTGGTCGGTCCACGCCTTCGGCATCAAGGTCGGTGAAATGCGGCTCAAGGTGTCGGAGGCGGACGCCCGCTATACCGGCGCGGCGGCCTTTCGCACCACGGGGCTTGCCGGGGTGCTGCGGCGCATCCGCTTTTCGATCACCTCGCACGGGCGGCTTGTGTCAGGCCGCTACCAGCCTGACGGCTATGACGGGCAGATCGACACCGGCAAGCGCGTGTCGGAAACGCGGCTGGATTTCGCCGGCACCGTCCCGCGCAAGGTCTCGGGGGCGCAGGACCCCGCCGTGCCCATTCCGGACGCGGCCAAACGCGGCGCGCACGATCCCATGACCGTGATGTGGCAGGTGCTGCGCGATCAGAGCGACGAGACGCTCTGCGCCTTTGACCAGACGCAGTTCGACGGCACCCGCCTGACCCGGATCACGCTGAGCGCCCGCAAGCAGGTGGACGAAGGGACCGTCACCTGCAATGGCCGCTATGACCGCATCGGCGGCTACAGCGACGAGGAACTGGCGGAGATGGCGACCTCGCCGCTGTCGGTCACCTACCGCGCGGTCGGCGCGGAGGGCGCGCGCTGGCGGGCCGAGGGGCTGAGCATCGTCACCCGCCACGGCACCGCCACGCTGCACCGGCGTGACTGACCGGGCGCGCCGGGCTGGACGCGCCGCGCGGCTTGGCCGATAAGACGCCCATGACGTCCCTGCCGATCCGCGATGCGATTGCCCCGCTTCTCGACGCCCTGCGCGCGCGAGGCCGCGCTGTGCTTCAGGCCCCGCCCGGCGCGGGCAAGACCACCGTCGTGCCGCTCGAGATGCTGCGCGCCGGGCTGACGCCGGGCCGCATCCTCATGCTGGAGCCGCGCCGCCTCGCCGCGCGCGCCGCCGCAGAACGGATGGCCGAAACCCTTGGCGAGGCGCCCGGCGAAACCGTGGGCTACCGCGTCCGGGGCGACAGCAGGATCGGCAAGGCCACCCGGATCGAGGTCGTGACCGAGGGGATTCTCACCCGCATGATCCAGTCCGACGCCGAACTGTCCGGCATCGGTGCGGTGATCTTCGACGAATTTCACGAACGCTCCCTCAACGCCGATCTGGGCCTTGCGCTCTGCCTTGAGATCGCGGACGCCCTGCGCGAGGATCTGATCCTTCTGGCCATGTCCGCCACGCTCGACGCCGCGCCGGTGGCCGACCTGATGGGCGGCGCGCCGGTCATCACCTCCGAAGGGCGCAACTTCCCGGTGGACATTCGCTGGCGCGACACGCCCCTGCCGCGCGGCGCGCGCCTTGAAGAGGCGACCGCCCGCCTGATCGAACAGGCCGTGGCCAAGACAGAGGGCGGCGTGCTTGTCTTCCTGCCGGGAGAGGGGGAGATCCGGCGCACGCAGGCGCAGCTCATCCTGCCGAAGGGTTGCACGATCCACCCGCTCTACGGCGCCCTGCCCTTCGCGGATCAACGCGCCGCGATCAGCCCCGCAGCCACCGGCCGAAAGATCGTTCTGGCCACGGCCATCGCGGAGACATCGCTCACGATCGAGGATGTCCGCGTGGTCGTGGATGCCGGACGCGCGCGGCGGGCGCGCTTCGATCCCGGCTCGGGCATGTCGCGCCTTGTCACCGAACGTGTCACCCGCGCCGAGGCGACGCAGCGCGCCGGGCGCGCGGGGCGGGTGGCCCCGGGCACCTGCTATCGCCTCTGGACCAAGGGAGAGGAGGGCGCGCTCGCCGCCTATCCGCCGTCGGAGATCGAAAGCGCCGATCTGACCGGGCTCGCGCTGGAGCTGGCCCTCTGGGGCGCGCGGCCCGACGATCTGGCCTTTCTCACCCCTCCCAATCCCGGCGCCTATGCCGAGGCCCAGGCCGTGCTGCACATGCTGGGCGCGCTGGACACGCAGAACCGCATCACCGATCACGGCCGCGCGCTGGCCGCCCTGCCGCTGCACCCCCGGCTGGGCCACATGCTGACGCTGGCGGGCAAGGCGGCGGCGCCGCTGGCGGCGCTTTTGGCGGACCGCGATCCGCTGTCGCGCGGGGCGCCGGTGGATCTGTCGCTGCGGATCGAGGCGCTGACCGACCTCAAGCGCTTCACCGATCGCCGCCCCTGGCAGGTCAGCCGCGCCGCCCTGCGCCGCATCCGCGACGAGGCCAAGCGCCTGTCCCAAAGCGCCCCGGAGACCCCGGACAGGGCCCACAGCCTCGCGGAGATGGCCGCCCTCGCCTATCCCGACCGCATCGGCCTGCACCGCAAGGGCGACGCGCCGCGCTTCGTGCTGTCGGGCGGCAAGGGCGCCGTGATGGACGAAAGCGACCCGCTCGCGGCGGCCCGGCTCATCGTCGTCACCGATACCGACGGCAACCCGCGCGAGGCCCGCATCCGGCAGGCCGTCCGCATCAGCGAGGGCGAAATCCGCGCCCTGTTTGCCGACCGGATCGCCTGGACCGATCTGTGCGACTGGTCGCGGCGCGAGCGGCGGGTCATCGCCCGCCAACAGGAGCGCCTTGGCGCGCTCCCGCTCGACGACCGGATCTGGAAGGACGCGCCTGCGGACGCCATCGCCCGCGCCATGCTGGACGGGGTGCGCGATCTGGGCCTGACCCTGACCGACGCCGCCCGCCGCTTCATCGCCCGCGTGACGCTTTTGCGCGCGGCGGGGCACGATCTGCCCGACATGTCCGAACCGGCCCTGATGGAGACCCTGGAGGACTGGCTCTTGCCGCATCTGACCGGCGTGCGCACGGCCGAGGAATGGAAACGGTTCGACCCGCTTCCCGCGTTGCGCGCCATGCTCGACTGGCCGCAGATGCAACTGCTCGACCGGCTGGCGCCGGCGCATTTCACCACCCCGCTGGGCCGCAAGATCCCCATCGACTATTCCGGCGAACACCCGCAGATCGCCCTGCGCCTGCAAGAGATGTTCGGCCAGACCACGCACCCGGTGATCGCGGGCACGCCCCTGCGCGTCACGCTGCTCTCGCCTGCTGGGCGCCCGGTGCAGACCACGATGGATATTCCCGGCTTCTGGGCCTCATCCTACGCCGATGTGCGCAAGGACATGCGCGGCCGCTACCCCCGGCATCCCTGGCCCGAAGACCCGACGGTGGCCGATCCCACCCTGCGCGCCAAGCGGCGCGGCACCTGAACCAAACTTGCAGCTTCCGCTACGTCGCCCTATATATCTCTGGGTAATAACAAAAAACGCTTGAGCAGGTAGGCAGACAGTCATGGTTGACGTTTTCAGAAAGGCCTGGGCCGAAATGGTCCGGCCCATGCTATCACGCCCCAAGCGGTTTCAGGTGGGCGCGCTCTGTTACCGCGAGGATGACGGTGAGCCGCGCGTGCTGCTGGTGACGAGCCGCGGCTCCGGGCGCTGGATCATCCCCAAGGGATGGCCCATCGACGGCATGGACGCACCGCAGGCCGCGATGCAGGAAGCCTGGGAAGAGGCCGGCGTGGCAGAGGGGCACATCTCCGACGATCCCATCGGCACCTATGATTACGACAAGGAACTCAAGACCGGCCTGCCGGTGGCGGTCGAAACCCTCGTTTTCCCGCTTGAGGTCGAAGCCCTCTCCGACGACTTCCCCGAGGCGCATGAACGCCGCCGCAAATGGGTGTCTCCGGCTCAGGCCGCGAACATGGTGGATGAAGCACAGTTGCAGGACATCCTGCGCCGTTTGTAACAGTTTTATGACAACGCGGGTTGATTTGGCCGTCGGGGTTCTCTAGCCCCCACTCGACTGCATACCTCGGGGGCGCGCCAACCGTGAGCGACAAGAACGACAATCTCGACCATCTCGAAACGCTGGATCGCGACCTGCACCGCTTTTCTCATCTGGAAACGGCGGCGCAATACGTCTCGCGTCCCGCCGTCGGGCCGGGCATCGCGCTGATATTCGTGGTGATCGCCGGGCTCATGGCGGCACTGCTGTTCGGCTCCACCTCCAACACATTGATCGTGGCCGCAGCGGCGGTGTTCGGGGCCTATATGGCGCTCAATATCGGCGCCAACGACGTGGCCAACAACATGGGCCCGGCGGTGGGGGCCAATGCGCTCACCATGGGCGGGGCCATCGCCATCGCCGCTGTGTTCGAAAGCGCCGGCGCGCTGCTCGCGGGGGGGGATGTCGTCTCCACCGTGTCCAAGGGGATCGTGCAGGCCGACGCGGTGGCCAGCACCGGCATCTTCATCTGGGCGATGATGGCGGCGCTGATCTCCTCGGCGCTCTGGGTCAACCTTGCCACATGGGTCGGCGCGCCGGTCTCCACCACGCATTCGGTTGTTGGCGGGGTCATGGGCGCGGGCATCGCGGCGGCGGGCATGGCGGCGGTGAACTGGCCGACAATGGGCGCCATCGCGGCAAGCTGGGTGATCTCGCCACTGATGGGCGGGGCCATCGCCGCGGCCTTCCTGTGGCTGATCAAGTCGCGCATCATCTACCAGGAGGACAAGATCGC
The DNA here is from genome assembly GCF_900110425.1 of Salinihabitans flavidus. Classification (GTDB taxonomy): domain Bacteria; phylum Pseudomonadota; class Alphaproteobacteria; order Rhodobacterales; family Rhodobacteraceae; genus Salinihabitans; species Salinihabitans flavidus. Next base: position 128,346 of record NZ_FODS01000001.1, read on the forward strand.
CGCCGCCCGCGTCTGGGTGCCGATCCTCGTGGGGATCATGGCCGGGGCCTTCACCACCTACCTCGCGCTCAAGGGCCTCAAGCGGGTGCTCGACATAGGCCTGCCCACGGCGCTTCTGATCGGGCTGGCGGTTGGCGTTCTGTGCTGGATCGTGACCATCCCGCTCACCCGGCGCAAGGCGGTCGGGCTGGAGAACCGCAACAAGTCGCTCAAGGTGCTGTTCGGCCTGCCGCTGGTGATTTCCGCCGCGCTGCTGAGCTTTGCGCATGGCGCCAACGACGTGGCCAATGCCGTCGGCCCGCTCGCCGCCATCGTCCACGCCAGTCAGGAAGGCCAGTTTTCCGCAGAGGTCGCGATCCCGATCTGGGTCATGGTGATCGGCGCCTTCGGCATTTCCTTCGGGCTGTTTCTCTTCGGGCCGAAGCTGATCCGCATGGTCGGCTCGCAGATCACCAAACTGAACCCGATGCGCGCCTATTGCGTGGCGCTGTCGGCGGCCATCACCGTGATCATCGCCTCATGGCTGGGCCTGCCGGTCAGCTCCACCCATATCGCCGTGGGCGGTGTCTTCGGGGTGGGTTTTTTCCGCGAATGGCACGCAGAGCGGCGGATGCGTGAAAGCTCCAACGCCCGCCCCCCCGAACTGCGCATCGCACCCGAGGAACGTCGCCGCCGCAAGCTCGTGCGCCGCTCGCATTTCATGACCGTGATCGCGGCCTGGATCATCACCGTGCCCGCCGCCGCGCTCCTGTCGGGGGTGATCTTCCTGCTGCTCAACGCGGTTCTGGGCTAGGGCCCGCCCCCGGCACCGGCGGCCCAATGCTGATCTGGCCTGCCCCACCGCGAATGCAGAGGGGCGGGCGCGGGAGTTGGCCATAAGGAAACGTTGAGGCTTGGCCCCAATGCGCGGAGTAAAGGCGCATATGCGCCGCCGCGCAGCGCCCGACCGCCCCCTCGGGCGGGGCGCTGCGCGGCTCCTCCCGCATCCCTTGGCTTGCCCTCAAGGCCAGCCGCGCCATACACCAAGACCCCGGACACACCCGTCCGGGGCCTCGCCCGCCATCTCATGGCTGTCTCAATCCATCCGGATCGTGACCGACACCTCGCCGCGCACCGCCTGCTCCCAGTTGAGATGCACCGCGCTGCCGTCGCCGCCCCGCTCTGTGTTGACATAGGGCACCGTGTATTGCGCCACGTTCGCGCCGTTGCGGATCGCGCCTTTCATCACCACCGCGTCCACGCTGCGCGCGCGCCCGCCGAACGGCAGCTGCCCGTCTGTGTCCACCAACCATGTTCCGGCCTCGGTGTTCTGGCTGTGGGTCATGACAAGCGGGCTGTAAACCGGCGTCGTGATCGCGTGATAGGTGTTGCCCGTGAACAGGATGTTCTTGCCCTTGCTCATGTCGAGTCCGGCATAGCTCGTGTCCACCGTGTCAACCCGGTCGATCACCCCGTTGATGGATCGGAACTTGTTGCCCGTCACGGTCAGTCCGCCGATGAAATGATCCTGTCCATGCGGCTTGATCACCAGATAGGAAAACCACGGCGCGACTTCGGACGACAGGAACACGTTGTCGGTGATGCTCAACGCGCTGAAGGAAAAACCGACGGTGAAATCGGGGCGCGCTTCATGCTCGTTGCTCCACTCGATCGTGCAGTTGTCGACGTAGTTGCCCACGATGGAGGTGGAACAATATGTCCGCGTCAGCACGATCCCCGCCAGTCGTATCCCCGCAGAGGCGCTGTCCCCCTGAAAGAAGTGATTGCCGCTCACGACCGAATTGGCCCCGGCCAGCACCGCGAAATGCCGGAACTGCGTCGCCCGGTTGTTGCGCAGCTTCACATCGTTGGCATTGGCGTTGAGCACGAGCGACACCCGATCCTGCGCCAGCTCGCTGCCCTCGCGGCTGAGGAACTGGCACCTGTCCACGAGCATCCCCTGACAGCCTGTGCCGATGGAGGTGATCGCACGATCCCGCGGCCGCGTGAAGAACGTGTCGCGCGCATGAAAGATCAGCCCCGCCCGCGCCAGCATGACCCCGCTGGCATGGCCGTTGCACAGGAAATCCACATCCGCGATCGTGAACCGCGTCAGCTTGTCGAAGCCGCTGAAATCCAGAATGTATTTGAACCGCGTGAAGGTATAGGTCTGCGTGCCCTCCGCATCGAAGAGCGCGCTTGAAAGCGTCACTTCCTGCGTCGCGACGTTCTTGGCCTTCACGTAGACCTCGCGCCCGACGCCGTTGCCCGTCACCAGCGCCCCCACGGGGATATTGGCGACATTGACCACATTGCTCAGCACCTTGGAATCGCTCGCCGAATAGCTCGCCTGCGATGTCACGACATCCGGGTCCCACGCTGGGCCACCACTGACATAGAACTGCCCGTTGCGGATCGTGCGCCGCACCGCGTATTCGGTCCGCGTCGCCACAGCCGCCTGCATGTCCACCGGCGCCGTGATCGTCACCGCGCGCCCGCCCATGTCGAGCGATTCATGGTTGCCGTCGTTCACCAGCGCCTGAAACGCCTTTTTGAAGGCCAGCTCCTCATTGCCGAAGGCGTCGATATAGGCCGGCAGGTGGAAATCCTTGGCCAGCGCAAGGGTCCGGTCATCGGGCATCGTCACCGTGCCTTCGAAGATCACCGGCGACTCCATCGTCACGCTGTCGCCAAGGTAATAAACCCCCTCGGGCACCAGTACCCGCCGCCCGCCGGCGGCCGCGTCCGCCGCCTCGAACGCGGCGCTGTCATCGGTGCTGCCGTCCCCGAGCGCGCCGAAATCGCGCACGTCCACCCGGCTGAGCAGATCGCGGTGAAACACCGCCGTGACATCCTCGATCTCGATATCGTCGATCCGCACCACGCCGCCGTTCGGGCCGGTCAGGTCGATCCCGAAATGCCCGTAGATCGGCTCCGTGCCCCAGACCAATGTCCACCCCGGTGCGCAGCCCGGTGCCGACGATCGCGCTGATCTCCATCACCTCGCCATAGGACGACAGCGCGGTGGATGGCCCCGTCTCCGGCACCCCGCCCACATGCGCGCCGCCCGATGTTCCCGCCCAGGCCGCCACGCGCACCGACGGGAAGTTGCCGCTCACCGCTTTGATCCGCGCGCGCACCCGCAGATAGCACCCCGGCAGGATCGGCGTCTCGCCCATATACCGGAGCTTCTGCGTCGCGTCGGTCTTCAGCACCTCCAGACAGCCGCCGAAATCCTGATCGGCCGGCACGAAGGCGGCATTGGCCGCACCGTCATAGGTGTCCGATCCCGGGGTGCCGTTGCCGCTCGACCACACGTCCAGCCCGTTCGCGAAGGGCGGCGGCATGAAAAGCACGCCATCCGTAATTGCCTTGTTCATTCAAACCCCTTTCCACACGGGCCCCGCGCCCGCGCTCCGTTGTGCGCCATTCTCAGGAACCGGGGTACGCGCCCCGGCGGAAAGGGAAATATCAACACGGGCTTAACGCGCGGTCACATCACCGTCACGGTGCCCTGTCTCACACTGCGGCGCCCGGCGCCTCCAGAACTTGCACCGCGTTGATTTTCCATCCGTTTTCGCCCTCGACCATCTGGTAATCAAGCAGGTGGGTCCGCCCCGCCCGGTCGCGGATCAGCACCTTCTGCCACAGCGCGCCCCCGATCTCGCGCAGGTTGAGATACCGAACCTCGCCGGGCCGCCACACCATCGGATAGCCTTGCCGCACCATCGCGCCGAACCGCTCTGCCGTGCCGAACAGACGGCGGATACCGGGGCTGGCGTGCTCGAAGGCGCCCTCCACGTCATCGGCCTGAAACCGCGCGATCTGATCGGAAATCACCCCTTGGATCGCGGTCTCCTGCGCCAGCGGGGCCGAGGCCCAGAGCACCAGACATATCGCCAGAACATATCTCATCGCATGATCCTCCCGAACCATGAGATAGCGCGCGGCGCTCCGCCGTCCACGGCGCGCGTGGGGCGGGCGCATGCCCGGGTCGCACGCGACCCGGGCGAGATGGATCAGCCCGACAGCTCTCCCGCCAGCGCCCGGTCGATCAGCGTCACGGTCTCGTCAATCCCGTAAAGCGCGATGAACCCGCCGAAACGCGGCCCCTGGCTGGCGCCCAGAAGCACCTCGTAAAGCGCCTTGAACCAGTCGCGCAGCGGCTCGAACCGCTCACGCCCGCAGGCGAAGACCAGCGATTGCAGCGCCTCGGCATCCGCCGGCCCCTCCCATGCGGCCAGCCCGTCGCGCAAGTCCTCCAGCGCCTCGCGCTCAAGCGCGGTGGGCGCTCGGAACACCCGCGCGGGTTTGACGAAATCGTTGTAATAGCGCACCGCGAATTTCGCCGCCGCATCCAGATCGGGATGGGTTTCGGCGCTCGCCTCGGGCGCATAGCGCCGGATGAATCCCCAAAGCGTTTCGGTGTCCTCCGCCCCGGCGACAGAGGCGAGATTGAGAAGCATGGAGAACGGCACCACCAGATTGCTTGCCGGCACGTCCCCGCCATGGACATGAAACACCGGGTTGCTCAACTGCGCCTTGAGATCCTGCGCAGGGTATGCGCGCAACTGCTGGTGATACTCGTCCACCGCCTTGGGGATCACGTCGAAGTAAAGCCGCTTGGCCGACTTCGGCTTCTGATACATGAAATAGCTGAGCGATTCCGGCGCCGCGTAGGTCAGCCATTCCTCCATCGACAGGCCGTTGCCTTTCGACTTGGAAATCTTCTGCCCGGCGTCGTCATTGAACAGCTCGTAGGACAGGCTTTCGGGCGGCCGCTTGCCCAGCGCCCGGCAGATCTTTGTCGATTGCGTAACCGAATCGATCAGATCCTTGCCCGACATCTCGTAATCCACGCCCAGCGCCGCCCAGCGCAGCGCCCAGTCCGGCTTCCACTGCATCTTCACATTCCCGCCGGTGACAGGCACCTCCATACGCTCGCCGTCCGGCTCCTCGTAAACGATCGTGCCTTTCGCCACATTGCGCTCCAGCGTGGGCACCTGAAGCACATGGCCGGTCTTGGGAGAGACGGGCAGGAACGGCGAATAGCTCGCCTGCCGCTCCGGTCCCAGCGTCGGCAGCATGATCTCCATGATCTTGTCGAACCGCTCCAGCGCGACAAGCAGCATCTCGTCGAACCGCCCCGAGGTGTAATACTCCGTCGCGCTCGCGAACTCATACTCAAAGCCGAAGCTGTCCAGAAACGCGCAAAGCCGCGCATTGTTGTGATGGGCAAAGCTCTCATGCGTGCCGAACGGATCGCGCACCCGGCTCAGCGGCAGGTTAAGATCCTGTTTCAACTCCTCCTTCATCGGCAGGTTGGAGGGGATCTTGCGCAACCCGTCCATGTCGTCGGAAAAACAGATCAGCCGCGTGGGAATATCGCTCATCACCTCGAAGGCGCGGCGCACCATCGTGGTGCGCGCCACCTCGCCGAAGGTGCCGATATGCGGCAGCCCGCTCGGCCCGTATCCGGTCTGGAACAGGACATGCCCCTTGTCGGGCGCGCCGCTCTCATAGCGTTTGAGCACCCGGCGCGCCTCCTCGAAGGGCCACGCTTTGGACGCAAGGGCGGCGTCGCGCAATTCGGACATGTCATTCTCCAGCACTACGGGCGATGCCCCGCGCGCCCCATGCGCGCGCAGGCTCCGCGCTTCCTATTGCGCCCTCAAGGCCGGGTCAACATCCGGGCGGATCGCCCCCGATGCCCCCGCTTCATCTTTGCGTCAAATACTCCGGGGTCCGGGGTGGCGCCCCGGGCGGTCGGTCCTAGGCGTGAAGGGCGATCATGAGTCGCCGCCAATGATCGGGGGAGAGTCCGATCGCTTCGTCGTATCGGGCGCTTCGAAATCCTCCCGCCACGGCGACGCATAGCGGTCAACCAGAAAGCTGGTCGCGCCATGAAGAAGGGCCGAGGCGAAGATGGTGTAGGCCACCAACGCCCAAAGCTGGTCCTCGTTGATGAACTCCATGTGCCCGGTTGCGTAGCCGACATAGTAGATCGAGCCGATGCCGCGCACGCCGAAGAATCCGACGATCAGACGGTCTCTCGACGTCATGCCGGTTCGCAGCAGCGACAGCCAGCCCACGAGCGGCCGGATGAACAGGAGCAGTCCAAAGCCGATCAGCGTGTGCCGCCAATCCAGCACCGGCCAGAGTGCTGGCAGGATGCTACCCAGCATCACGAGAAGCAACGCCGTCAGCGCATGCTCCAGAGCCTCGCTGAACGCATGAAGACGCTTGTGGAAGTGGTGCCGTTCCTGCACACGGCGGCATACAAGGCCCGCTGTGAATGCACCGATGAATCCGTAACCCTCGGCAAGTTCGACGATGCCGTAACATAGAAGAACGGCCCCTAAAGCGAGTACGCCGGGCCCGCTTTTCTCGATGGCTATGCTGCCCCATCTGGAAAAGAGGCTCCGGCCCAGTACCCAGCCTACCAGCGCCCCGACCGCCGCTCCTACCGCAATGCGGTAGATCAAGTCGAACGCCACCCATTCGACGAACCAGACCGAGGGATTGGCCCCCTGCGCCGCAATGATCAGCCCCAGATAGACAAAGGGAAATGCGAGGCCGTCATTCAGGCCGGCCTCGGCCGTCAGGGTAAAACGTATCGGATGCTCGCGCCCTTCCAGTGGTGGCCCGACCTGCACATCCCCGGCCAGAACCGGATCGGTGGGCGACAGAACCGCGCCCAGCATGACTGCACCGGCGATTGTCATGCCTGCGAGCGCCCATCCCAGCAGCGCAATCGCAGCGATCGTGAGCGGCATTGCGATCAACAGCAGACGGACGGTTGGTCGCCATCGGCTCCAGCTGCTGACATTGTCGATCCGCAGCCCGGTGGCGAAGAGGACCACAATCACCGCAATCTCGCTCGTGATCTCCCATATGCGCGGCGAAACGGTTGGATCGAGTGCCTGCGGCATCCCCGGGATGAACGTGAAGGCCACCAATCCGAGGATCATCAGCATTGCCGAGGAGGACGCCGCGCGCAGAAAAGCGAAACGCGGTATCAGATAAGCGAGAAAAACAGCTGCGCCCATCGAAGCCATCAGAACATGCGTCGGAGAAACGCCAAAGAACGGGTCGGCTTCGGGCATTGTCAGGCAGCCTCCCAAATGATGCTGATGTGGTATACGGAGCGAAAGCGCGGAGTCAAAGCTGTTTCCGGACCCGTCATGGAAACGACGGGTGTCGCCTTTGCACACGATTGGCTTTGCCTGCCAGTAGGGTCGTCACGTCACAAGAACGGCCCGTTGAGTGTCGGCTGCGGGCCGACCCTGTCGCTACCAATCGTGCCGCGACTGAACGTGTTCCATCGCGGGGTCGGTCAGGTCGGACTCGCCCCCGCCTTCTGCCGCGCGATCGAACAAGACGCCTCGGCCTCGACGGAAGGCCGCTGTGCCCCCTGCCGGTCCGCACGGTGGGGGCGCATCCGTTCCGGGTCGCATCTTAACCCGAACGTCACACCTTCCCACCGCGCGCCCCGTTAACGGGCCGAATCTGGAAAACGATACCGACGCGATACCGACAAAATACCGACGTTTTACAGCACAGGGTTTTTCGGCGTTAACAATAGCTTGAGGTGATTCGCCCCGATGGGGCCTACTGCACCCTTTTCCAGACCTGCGACTGACAGATCATCAGCACGCATCCCTTGACGGTCAACTCGTCTCCCTTGACCGTCATCTTCGCATTGTAGGTCCGGTCGTGCGCCGGCACCCAGGCCATTCCGCCATAGGTATTGCCCTCGATCTTCGTCAGATCCCAGAACACCCGCTTGCCGACATTGGGCGTCATCACCGGCTCGCCATCGCTGTCGAAGGCCCGCACAATGCTTCCGCAATACGCATCACCGCAGCGTTCCGTCTCGACATGCGCCACCTGCCCCTTTCGGTCGGGCGGGGTCAGCCACACACCAAGCGGCGTTTGCGCCGCCCCGGCACCCGCGACAACAGAAAAGGTCACCGCCGCTGCCAAGGCTGCGCCGATTTTTCGCAATGAATTCATATTCATAACATGATCTCCTTGCTCGCCCGCGCGATTCGCCGGGCTAGAGCATCGCAGATCATATCACATCGCGGGTGGCCAGACTGCGCCGCCGGAACACACCCGCGCCCGTCGGCGGAATTCAGCGGAGCGGTCGCGGCAGACCGGGGCCTATTTCACCCGCGCCCATGTCTGCTCCTTGCAGAACACAGCGACACAGCCCGACACGCCAAGCCGGTCCCCCTTCAACTCCATCTTGGAGCGGTAGACCTTGTCGGTCGAGGGCTGCCAGATCTTGCCGCCGCCATACGTCCCGCCGCCCTTCGGCTCCATGTCCCAGACAATCCGCTTGCCCTTGTTGGGAGAGTCGTACTCGCCTCCGGACCGGAAGGTCCGCGCGATCACCCCGCAGATGGCCTCGCCACATTTATCCATGTTTACATGGGCATAGGCACCGTCATCCACTTGTGTCTGCCAGACGCCGAGAACCGGATCGGCCCCCGCCGTGCCCGCCAGACCCGTCGCCACCGCGGCGGCCAGAACCATCGCTTTCATCTCGGTTTCCTCCCTCGTTTACAGACGCGAGTCTGACCCCCCGCTTCGATTCCGATCAACCCTCACTTTGCGTCACGTTGCATTTCCGCGCGCCCCATGCCAAACCCCGCGCGACCCTTCCGTGTGACAGGATGCAGCGCCATGATCCTCTACCCCGCGATCGACCTCAAGGACGGCCAGGCCGTGCGCCTCGTGCATGGCGACATGGAGCGGTCCACGGTGTTCAACGACGATCCCGCCGCCCAGGCGAGAAGCTTCGTCGCGGCAGGATGCGAATGGCTGCATCTCGTTGATCTCAATGGCGCTTTCGCCGGCGCCCCCGTCAACGCCGCGCCGGTCGAGGCGATCCTGCAAGGCACCGACGTGCCCGCTCAGCTTGGCGGCGGCATCCGTGACATGGCCACCATCGAGGCGTGGCTTTCGAAGGGTCTGGCGCGCGTTATCCTTGGAACCGTGGCGGTGGAAAATCCCGCCCTCGTGCGCGAAGCTGCCCGCGCCTTTCCGGGGCAGGTCGCCGTCGGGATCGACGCCCGCAATGGCCGGGTCGCGACAAAGGGCTGGGCCAAAGTCACCGATGTGGACGCCACCGAACTTGCCAAGAGCTTCGAGGATGCGGGCGTCGCGGCGATCATCTACACCGACATCCTGCGCGATGGCGCCATGAAGGGGCCGAATACCGAGGCGACGGCGGCCCTCGCCAACGCCGTCTCGATCCCGGTGATCGCCTCTGGCGGCGTGTCCTCCCTCGATGATCTGCGCGCCCTGAAGTCCTGCGGTGCGCCGCTCAACGGCGTGATCTCGGGCCGGGCCCTTTACGACGGGGCGCTCGACCTCGGTAAGGCTCTGAAACTGCTGGCGGATTAATCCCCCATGGCCGTGGCACGTCCCGCGAAACCTCTACCCTATCGATGTCGTCGCCCGACGCCGGCGCGCCCTGCCCTGCAACGCAAACTGCGATGATCGCAAAAACCCGCCGCATCTCTCCCTCCTTTGGTTTCAATACCGATAGCGGCAATCCTCTGGAAACCCGGCGCGTTTGCACATAAACAATTCCGTAAACACCCGGACCAAGGCCGTTTCATGCTGAAAACCCGCATCATCCCCTGCCTCGACGTGGCTGACGGCCGCGTGGTCAAGGGCGTGAACTTCGTGGACCTGCGCGACGCGGGCGATCCGGTCGACGCGGCCCGCGCCTATGACGCCGCCGGTGCCGATGAGATCTGCTTTCTCGACATCCACGCCACGCATGAGAATCGCGGCACGATGTTCGACGTCGTCCGCCGCACGGCAGAGCAATGCTTCGTCCCGCTCACTGTCGGCGGGGGTGTGCGCACGGTCGAGGATGTGCGCGCCCTGCTGCTGGCCGGCGCCGACAAGGTGAGCTTCAACTCCGCGGCCGTGGCCGACCCCGACGTGGTGCGCCGCGCCGCGGACCAGTTCGGCAGCCAGTGCATGGTCGTCGCCATCGACGCCAAGACCGTGGCCCCCGGAAAATGGGAAATCTTTACCCACGGCGGACGCAAACCCACCGGCATCGACGCGGTGGAATTCGCCCGGCTGGTGGTGGAGAAAGGCGCGGGTGAGATTCTGCTCACCTCGATGGATCGCGACGGCACGCGCGCGGGTTTCAACCTTCCGCTCACCCGGGCGATCTCGGACGCGGTGAATGTGCCGGTCATCGCCTCGGGCGGGGTCGGCACGCTCGATCACCTTGTCGAAGGGGTGACCGAGGGCGGAGCCTCCGCCGTTCTGGCCGCCTCGATCTTCCATTTCGGCGAATACTCTATCCGCGAGGCCAAGGACCACATGGCCGCCGCCGGTATCCCCGTGAGGCTGACATGAGTATACTGCACGACCTCTCCGCCACCATCGCCGCCCGCGCAGGCGGCGATCCGGACACAAGCTGGACCGCGAAGCTGCTGGCCAAGGGCCCCGAAAAAGCCGCCGAGAAATTCGGCGAAGAAGCGGTCGAGGCGATCATCGAGGCGGTGAAGGACGACCGCGACGGCCTGATCCGCGAGGGCGCGGATGTGCTCTTTCACTTCCTCGTCATGCTGCAGGCGCGCGGTGTCACGCTCGAAGAGGTGGAGGCCGAACTGGCCCGGCGGCAAGGCACCAGCGGCATCGCCGAAAAGGCTACGCGCCCCCAAACCTGAGGCCCGTTTGCGGGACGGCGGGCGGGGCGCCTTCCGGCGCAGCCGGAACAGCGCCGCATGCCGTCACAGCTTCGAGGATATTCTCCCGGTGGCGAAGCCGCCCATGCGCAGCTCGCCGAAAAGCCGCTGGTATTCGATCTTGGGGCAACGGTTCTGGATCACGGTCACCCCGGCGGCCCGCGCCTTTGCGGCGGCCTGCGGGTGGCTGACCCCGATCTGCATCCAGATCACGTCAAGCCCCGGCAGGGCCTCCAACGCCTCATCAACGATGCCGGGCACGGCCTCGGGCCGACGGAAGATATCCACCATATCCACCTTGCCCTCTATGTCGGACAGCGAGGAAACGACCGACTGCCCGAACAGCGCCTTGCCCGCGTGGCCGGGGTTGACCGGCACCACGTCATAGCCCTTCAGGCAGAGATAGCGCGCCACGTAATAGCTCGGCCTGACCGGGTTGAGCGACACGCCCACCACGGCCACGCGCTTCACGCGGCGCAGGATGTCTGACAGGTGATCGTCGGTATAGCTTTCGTCCATGTCGGCAGGCTAGTCCAAATGGCGGATCGCTGGAAAGCGGATTCTTGGGAAGATGTTCGGCCCCGCGCCAACCGCCGGACCCCGTGCCCTGTATCACTCAGCGGCGTGTGCGGGGGAAGGATGGTTGCGGACGGCTTGCCCGCCCCTCGCGCCACGCCACGAACACCCCGGCCCCGACGATCAGGATCATCCCGGCCCAGGCCACCAGATCGGGCCATTCCCCGAACACCAGCAACCCCAGAAGAATCGCCATCGGCATCGCGGCATATTCCAGCGGCGCAATCACGCTCGCCTCGGAAATGCGGTAGGCTTGGCTGATGAAGAACCCGCCAAGCGCGCTGCATATGCCCAGCAGGACCAGAAGCGGGTAGTCCCCTGAATCCGGCCAGATCCAGCCGCGCAGGACAAACTCGAACATCTCGCCGCCCTGCCCCGAAAGCTGTCCATTCCCAAGTCCAAGGCCGATTGCCCCGCTCACGAAAATGAAGGTGATCTGGATATAGACCGACATCGTCGCGGCGCTTTCCGTCCCGCCGATCCTGCGCGTCAGAATATGCAGGAAGGCATAGCCAAGCGCCGCCGCCAGTGGAAACAGCAATGCCACCTGAAACCCCGCCGCGCCGGGTCGCAACATGATCAGAACCCCGATCAGGCCCGCCACGACCGCCCCCCAGCGGCGCGGCCCGGCCTTTTCCCCAAGGATCAGAACCGACAACGCGGTGATCAGAAGCGGGCTGATGAAGAACACCGCGACCGCCTCCGCGAGCGGCATGAGTGACAGGCCGAGAAAGAAGGTCATATTGGCGAATACCACGCAGAAGCCCCGCAAGACGTGCATCCCGAGTCGGCGGGTGCGCAGCACGCGAAACCCGCCATCCAGCGGCACGATCACCACCAGAAGCAGGATAATCGCGATGATGGACCGGATCAGAACGATCTGATGCAGGGCATAATCGCCACTGAGAAACTTGATCGCCGCGTCGTTGATCGAAAAGAACAGCACCCCCAAGAGAGCGGAAATTGCACCCAGGCCGATGCGGTTGTCCGAAATATCCTTGGTCATCGAAATCGTCCTTTCGGACGGATCTGATCACGCCCGGCGGCGACAATCTAGCCCGGACGTGATGTCTTTTTTCGCTCTGTCTCCGCCGCGCGGAGCGTCCGTTCAAGCGCGTCGAGGAAGCGCGAGCGATCGGCGCGGGTGAACCCCTTGCCGCCACCCTGCCGAAACGGATCGGCGGCGCGGATGTCCGCCATGAGATCACGGGTGGCCAGAATATTGCCGATATTCGCCTCGGTCAGCGGCTCGCCAGTGTGTTTGAGAACCTTCGCCCCCGCCTCCACGCATTTCGCCGCCAATGGAATGTCCCCGGTCACCACCACATCGCCGTGCCCCGCGCGATCCGCGATCCACATATCTGCCACATCCGGCCCGTCGGGCACGATCACCGTCTCCACCAACGGGTTGGCCGAAGGTCGCAGCCCTCCGTTCGAGACAACGTAAAGCGTCACGCCGTGCCGTGTGGCCACACGCTCTGCCTCGGCCTTCACCGGGCAGGCGTCGGCGTCGAGATAGACGCTCACGGCTCACCCGGCATAGAGCGCCTCAGCGTGGAAGGCGACGTGATCCTCCATAAAGCTGGAGACGAAGAAATAGCTGTGATCGTATCCCTTCTGAAGACGCAGGCTCGCCACCTGCCGCCGCTCCACCACGGCATCGGCCAGCGCCGCGGGGCGCAGAAAGTCATAGAACTGATCGTCCGTGCCGGTATCCACAAGCACCGGCCCGTCAAAGCCGCGCTCGCGCATCAGGTGGCTGGCGTCATGCGCGGCCCATTGCGCCTCATCGCCGCCCAAATAGGCCGCGAACTGCTTGGCGCCCCAGTCGCTCGCCATCGGGTTGCAGATCGGTGCGAAGGCCGACACCGACCGGAACCGCCCCGGCAGCGACATCGCCAGCGTCAGCGCGCCATGCCCGCCCATCGAATGGCCCGTGATCGCCTGCCGCGCCATGTCGAGCGGGAATTCCTCCTGCAACATCGACGGCAGATCCTCTGCCACGTAATCCCACATGCGGTAATGCGGCGCCCAAGGCTTTTGCGTTGCGTTCACATAGAACCCCGCCCCCTGCCCCAGATCGAAGGCGTCGTCGTCGGCCACCGCGTCGCCGCGCGGGCTTGTGTCGGGGAACACCAGCGCGATCCCCTGCTCGGCGGCCCAGCCCTGCGCGCCTGCCTTCACCATCGCGTTTTCATGCGTGCAGGTCAGGCCCGACAGATACCACAGCACCGGCACCGGGCCATCCCTTGCCTCCTCCGGCAGGAAAAGCCCGAAGGTCATCTCGCAGCCGCAGCTATGCGAACTGTGCCGGTAAACGCCCTGCACACCGCCGAATGCGCGGTTCTCGGAAATCACGTCCATGGCAAGCCTCCTGTCTGCTTCGCCTCATGGCTAGCCCATGCCGCCGCGGCACGGCAAGCCGATTGCGACAACGCGTGCCTGAAATTCGCCGAAGCGCCCGGCTATAACCCGCTGACAAGCGCCACAGCGACAGACACGGTGAGGACACTCAGCACCGTGGAAATCAGAATCGCCGCAGAGGCACGGTGGGGCGCGACCCCGTAATGCTGCGCAAGGATATAGACGTTGCCCGCCACCGGCAGCGCGGCGGCAGAGATCACGACGCCCGCCGGATAGCTCTCGATCGGGAAAAGCACCAGAACCCCGATTGCCACGAAAGCCGGATGCAGCACCAGCTTGCAGAAACTCAGCCATCCGGCGATATGCATCCGCTCCGCCGATTTGGACGCCAGCGACGCGCCAATCGCGAAAAGCGCGCCGGGCGTCGCCGCGGCCCCCAGAAGGCTCAGGAACTCATTGAACGGCCCCGGGTTCGGGATATCCAGCGCCGACCACAAAAGCCCCGCCGAAATGGCCACGATCATCGGGTTGCGCAGCAGGCCAAGCCCAACCGTCCGCAAAATGCGAAGCGACATCCGCCCGTCCCGCGCGCCGGTGATCAGGATCACGATGAGCGAGGAGAAGACGATCAGATCCACCGACAGCACAAGCATCACCGGCCCGACCGCCGCCTCGCCCAGCAAAAGCACCAGCATCGGAACGCCCAGAAACCCGACATTGCCGATCACGGCGCATTGCGCCTCCATTGCCGCCGTCGGTACGTCGAGCCGGCGCAGGAACGCCACCGCAGAGGCGATCCCGTAAACCACCCCCGTGCCCCACAGGTATCCCGCCACCAGCGTCCAGTCGAGCACTTCGCCAATCGACAGGTTGGCGGAAAACCGGAACAACATGGCCGAGAGAGCGAAGTAAAAAACGAACTTCGTCAGATAGGCGGTCGCCTCTTCGCTGAAAAACCGGGTCCGCCCAGCCCAGTATCCAAGACCGATCAGGGCAAAGAAGGGCAGGGTTTTCAGGAAGATGTCCAGCATTGGCGGCGGCAGCCTCTCCGGGGTGAGTGTCTTGCCGCGTTTGTCCTGACAAAACTCCGCGATGTCCAGTGCGTTCGGGAAAACCCCGCCGCCCTGTCACCAACGGGTGCCACCCGAGCCGCTGCTACCCGCTCCCGATCAGGACACCGGCGGCAAAGACCAGCGCGCCGCCCAGCACGACCTGAAACGCGGCGCGGAAGAACGGCGTTTCCATGAAACGGTTCTGAATCCAGGCGATCGCCCAAAGCTCGATGAAAACGACGACCACCGCGATGCTCGTGGCGGTCCAGAAATCCGGGATGAGATAGGGCAGCGCATGACCCAGCCCGCCGAGTGTCGTCATCACCCCCGACGCCACCCCGCGCTTGATCGGCGATCCGCGCCCCGAAAGCGCCCCGTCATCGGAGGCCGCCTCAGTAAAGCCCATGGAAATGCCAGCCCCCACCGACGCCGCCAAACCGACAAGGAAGGTCGTCCAGGTGTCCTGCGTGGCAAAGGCCGTGGCAAAGATCGGCGCCAGCGTACTGACCGACCCGTCCATCAACCCGGCAAGGCCCGGCTGCACCCATGTCAGGATGAACCGCCGCCGTGCTGTGAAATCCTCACTCTCGCGCGTATCAGGGTCGAGATGTTCCTGTGCCAGCGCATGTGCGGTGTCCTGATGCCCGGCCTCCGCCGCCGCCAGATCGCCCAACAGCCTGCGCGTCGCGGCATCGCGCGTGCGCTCCGCCGCCGCGCGATAGAACCGCTCGGCGCTGCGCTCCATGTCCGCGGCCTCCTCGCGCATCCGCTCCACGCCAAGGGTCTGCATCACCCAGACCGGCCGCCGCGTGTAGGCGCCGGCCACATGCTCGCGCCGGATCAGCGGAATGGTCTTGCCGAATCTTTCCACATGCAGGTCTATGAGACTTTGGCGATGCTCATCCTCTTCGGCGGCCATTCCCTCGAAAACCTTGGCGGTGCCGGGGTATTCCTCGCGCAACAGATCGGCATAGTTGCGAAAGATTCGGGCGTCGTCCTCTTCGTTGGAAATGGCCAGCGCGATCAGTTCCTGCTCCGTCAGATCGCTGAACCGCCGCTGCTGAGAGAATAGGCGCATGGACTTACCCTTCATTAGAACGATTCTAATTTATCGTCGCGTTGTCGCGCCTGCAAGCCCGCCTGTGCCTTGCCGAAACTGAACCAATCAGTTTATATTCAGAGATTGAAAGGTTCCATGACTCGATGAAAACACAGGCCCCCGCGATCCACAAAGGACGCAAATACCAACAGGTTCTGGACGGCGCCCGGCAGATCTTCATGCGCGACGGCTTTGAAGGAGCGAGTGTCGATGACATCGCCCGCACCGCCGGGGTCTCCAAGGCCACGCTCTACAAGTATTTTTCCGACAAGCGTGTGCTTTTCATGGAGATGGCGCGCATCGAATGTGGCCAGCAGGCCCAGTCCCTTGTCGACGAGGTTGATTTCGACGCCCCGGTGGGCCGTGTGCTCGAACAGATCGGGCGCGGCTTCCTGCGCATCGTTCTGTCGGACTTTGGCAAGCGAATCTTTCGGATATGCGTTGCGGAATCCGACCGTTTCCCGGAACTCGGTCGCCGCTTTTACGAAAGCGGCCCCGGAGCGATGCGCGCGGGGATGATCGGGTTTCTGACCTGTGCGATCCAGCGTGGGCAATTGCAAATCGACGACCTGGAGCTTGCCGCCGATCAGTTTCCCGAGCTTTGCCGCGCCGATCTCTTTCCGCGTCTGGTCTTCGGGCTCAGCGATGAATTCACAGAGGCGGAAATCGACCGCGTGGTGAAGGGCGCGGTGCAAACCTTCCTCGCCCGCTACGCAGCCTGATGCCCTAAAGCGCCCGCGCCTTGAGAACGCCATCCACTGTCTTGATCTCGAATTTTCCGCTCTTGCGGATCAGGGTGCTGAGGTTCGGGCAGCCATAGGTGCGCGTGTCGAAATCGGGGTTGGCGGTGGTGATGAACTGACCCAGCGGGCCAAGCGAATACCATTCCGCCTCCTGATCTATGGCCCGCATCGCCATCGTGATGAGCGGCACGGCCTTGGAAGGTGAGATTTTCTTGACCTCCGCGCCGGGCTTTTCCACCGCTTCTTCGCCGACAAGGTTTTCGACAAAGATGAACCGCTTGCACGCTTTGCGAAACGCCTCCGGCGTCTTGCGCTCCCCGATTCCGTAAACCTCAAGCCCCTGTTCGCGGATGCGGCTGGCCAGCCGTGTGAAATCGCTGTCGGACGACACCAGAACGAAGCCGTCGAACCGGCCGGAATGCAGAATATCCATCGCGTCGATCACCAGCGCGATGTCGCTGGCATTCTTTCCGATGGTGTTGGCAAATTGCTGATGCGGCACGAGGGCGAGAGAGGCAAGCCGATCCTTGGACCAACCCTGCGTGGTGCCGCCCGAGAAATCGCCGTAGATGCGACGGATGCTGGCCTCGCCCAGAGACGCGATCTCCTCGAATATCGCCTCGGCGTGGCGCGCGGGTACATTGTCGGCATCAATCAGGACGGCCAGCAGGGGGGTGGTGCCTTCGGGCAATTCGCTCTCCAGTTCAGACTTGGCTCAAACGTGTTGGCGCAGCGGATCGAATGTCGCAGATCCGTATCCTGATCTCAATACTGCACGACGGCGCAGGCGCCCGTATCTGTTCTGATGTCGGAAAGAAAAGGCCCCCGACGACGCGGACTGGGTGGGGGCAATTAAGCCGCGCCGCCGGGGGTAGCGTATATTCCGCTATGAGTTGGACACTGCCTGTGCCCGGCGGCGATTCCTGGGAACCGCCGTGGCCGTTTGAGGATAAAATTGCGACCTTTCCGGGGCAGGGTTGATTTCCCGATGAAATCAGACAACTCTGGGGTATGAACATGCCCACGCCCTTTCCCCGCGAAGTGCCGGCCCAGGTCGCCTTTCACCGGAGCGAGCTTGGCATCATACTGTCGCTCTACGGACGAATGGTCGCAGCGGGCGAATGGCGCGACTACGGCATTTCCCATCTGCGCGATGTCGCCGTTTTCTCGGTCTTCCGGCGAACCGCCGAACACCCCCTCTACCGGATTGAAAAGCGCCCCGCCCTGCGCAACCGTCAGGGGCTCTATGCGGTGATCGGCATGGACGGGCAGGTGCTCAAACGCGGGCACGACCTGAAGGCGGTGCTTCGTGTTCTCGAACGCAAGCTGATCCGCCCGGTGGACTGAAGCGCGCGGCGCTCATCCCTCTGTCTGCGCCCCGCCCTCCGGACGCAGACGGCTGGTGACCGGTCCGTCGCCCTGGCTCGCAATTCGCGCGATGGCTTCCCCGACCCCTTCATGCGCGACCGCCATATGATGGGCGTTGGCGTGGATGAGCCGATCCTCCCCCGTCACGATGGCCACATGTCCCTTCCAGAACAGAAGATCGTTGCGCCGCAGATCCGTGCCCGCGTCCAGCGCCGCGCCCGGCATCGTCGCCTGCATGTCGCTATCACCGGGACAGGGCAGCCCGCAGGCCAGCCATGCCGCCTGCACCAGCCCCGAACAATCAAGGCCAAGACGGCTGTTCCCGCCCCAGAGGTAGGGTGTGCCAAGAAACTGTTCGGCAATCGCCGCAGGCTCCGGCGCCCGCTGGCTGGTGGACCTGAGATGCCACATCGGCACATATCCCTGAGAGGTGGCGGCAAAGGCGCCCTCGATCGCCGACACCCGCACCAAAGAGCCAAGCGACAAGGACATCAGATCTCGCGCCTTGATATCCGGCGAATCATAGAGATGAGTGGCGGTCGCGCTGACCCAATGGGTCGGAATCTCCGGCTCCGCCAGAGCCGAATGCTGCACATAGCCGACATATCCGTCACGCCGCGCCTGCACAAAGGCCCAGCCCGCGCGGCTTTCGTAGACATCGACCGTGTCACCGAACAGAAGCTGGCGGGCCCTGCGTCCCTCGGGTGCGTCGAGAAGATCCAGAACCGGCCATGTCACCTGTTCATGCGTGCCCTCCACGAACGTGACATCCTCCACTCGCCCGCGCAGCGCCTCGGCGGCCACGCGGTCGTTCATCGGGGTCAGTCTCGGATCCATCACGCCCCCAGCAATTTCGGCAGTGCCTCAAGCAAGGCCCGCGCGCCCATGCCCACGCCCCCCTTTGGCCGGGCCGGGGCCGGCTCTGGCTGCCAGCCGAAGATGTCAAAGTGAATGTATCGCGCCCCCGCCGTGAAGCGCCGCAGGAAAAGCGCCGCCGTGATCGACCCAGCAAAACCCCCGCTGGGCGCATTGTCGAGATCGGCGATCCCCGGCTCCAGCATCTTTTCATAGGGCTCCCAGAACGGCATCCGCCAGACCGGATCCGATACCGCGCTCGCGGCCTCGCCAAGGGCCTGCGCCACGCCATCGTCATCGGTGTAGAACGGCGCGAGGTCCGGCCCCACCGCCACGCGCGCCGCGCCTGTCAGCGTCGCCATGGAAATCACCAGATCGGATGGCTCCTCCGTCGCGAGCGAAAGCGCATCGGCCAGCACCAGCCGCCCCTCCGCATCGGTATTGTTGATCTCCACCGTCAGACCCTTGCGCGAGGTGAGGATGTCACCGGGACGAAAGGCGTTGCCCGCGACCGAGTTTTCGACCGCCGGGATCAGAACACGCAACCGGACCCGCAGGCCAAGCCCCATGATCATACGCGCCAGTCCCAGCACCGTCGCCGCGCCGCCCATATCCTTTTTCATCAGCCCCATGGACGAGCCGGGCTTGAGATTGAGACCGCCGGTATCGAAACACACGCCCTTGCCCACAAGCGTCAGCGTCGGCCCCGCATCGCCCCAGCGCAAGTCGATGAGACGCGGCGCCTCGGTCGCGGCGCGGCCCACCGCGTGAATCATCGGGAAATTCCGCTCCAGCAGATCGTCGCCCGTGGTCACAGTGATCTGCGCGCCGAACGCCTCTGCCAGATCCCGGCAGGCGTCCTCAAGAGCATCCGGCCCGAGGTCCGAGGCAGGCGTGTTGATCAGATCACGGGTCAGCGCCTCCGCCGCGGCTATGGTCTCCACCTTGCGGGCATCGACACCCTCGGGGCAGACGAGTTGCGCCGCCGCCCCGGTCTGCGTGCGGTATCGGTCAAAGGCATAGGCCGCCAGAAGCCAGCCCAGGCATTCGGTCTCCGGATCCCCGGCCGGCAGCCCCCCCTCGATCCGGTAGCTACCCGCAGGCAGGGCCCGTGCCGCCGCCGCGAGCGCGAACCGTCCCCGTGCCCTCGATCCCGTATCGCCGAACCCCGCCAGCGCCATGCGCGGGCGTCCGTCGGCATCGGGCACGACAAGAACGCGTCCGATCTCGGCGGTAAAGCCGGCGCTCTCGATCCAGGTGCGGACGGCCGGCTCCTGCCCCTTGCACCAATCCTCCAGATCGGATTTGTCGATCACATGAAGCGGAATGGCGTCGATCTCTGACGTCGCGAATTTCACGGGTCTGTCCTTTCGGCGTAGGGGTTTGTGGCCCTCACCCTAGCCTCTGCGCCCTGCGCTTCAACCCGGATCAGACGGTCATGTCCTGCAATTCCCATATTTCGGAAATCGATCGCTCCCCGATCCGCATGAGCCGCGTCACCGTCGCCGCCAGCGCAACGCCATCCGCCCCGTCGAGACAGCGTGTCACGTCGCGCGCCACCTGTGCCACGGTCAGCATCCCCACCTGCTCGGCGATTGCCGCCATGGACCGCGCACATTTGGGCATCTCGGTCAATGCGCCCTCTCGGTAAAGCCGTTCCGCATGGGTCAATCGCAGAGCCAGCTCTTCCATCGCGCGCATCACCACATCCTCGGCCCCGGACGAGCCAAGCCGCCGATGCAATTCGGCCAGTTGCTCGCAATCCACGGCCACGGTCTCATTCACATATAGAACATCCACCTTCTCCACGCTCTCACCCTCATATTTCCCTCGCCCCCACGGCCCGGACACCCTGTGCTCAGCAGAGTTCCCAAAAGATTGAAGCGCGCCGAATTTATCACTCGAAAGCTCTGCAATTTGTGTCTATCTACTGGCAACACGGCGATACGGGAGATGACATGGAACACGCGAAGCCTCTGCCATCCTATCTTGTTCAACGATTTCACGGCTGGCAAAAGACCACCTATACCGACAATCAAAGCTGGTATCGCCGCCTTGCCGACGAAGGGCAACATCCCCGCGCGATGGTCATTTCATGCTGCGACAGCCGCGTGCATGTCACCTCGATTTTCGGCGCCGATCAGGGTGAATTCTTCATCCATCGCAATATCGCCAACCTCGTCCCCCCCTATGAGCCGGGCGGGGACTACCACGGCACCAGCGCTGCGGTTGAATTCGCTGTCGGCGCGCTCAAGGTCGCGCATCTCATCATCATGGGACATTCGAATTGCGGCGGGGTCAAAGGGTGCATCGACATGTGCTCGGGCAACGCGCCGGAACTTTCCGACGGGACAAGCTTTGTCGGCAAGTGGATGGAACTGCTGCGCCCCGGATACGACCGGGTCAAGGACACGGCCGACCCCGCCACACTTCAGCGCACCCTGGAAAAGGAGGCCGTGGTCACCTCTCTGACCAACCTGATGACCTTCCCCTTCGTGCGCGACGCGGTCGAAAGCGGTCGCCTTTCGCTGCACGGTCTGTGGCACGAAATCGGCGACGGCGCTCTCGAATGTTACAATCCCGACCGCGGCACCTTTGAAACCGTCTAGGCGGTCATGCGTCCGCCGGCTCCGGCATCGTCATTTCGCTGAACAGATTTTCCGGATCGCTCTGGCGCACGCTCAGAGCCCGAAGCCGTCCGCGCCGCGCTTTGAGGAGGAGTGATGTCGCAACGGAGTGCGATGTCTTGTCTTCGGGTGAGTTATGTTGTTTCCACATGGCAGCCTCTGCATTTGTCCGTTTCGGGGACGCGATGATTCAACCATCCGACCCAATTGTGGCAGGAATCGATCAACTTCGGCACAACATCGGGGCACCCTTCGCCCACTGCGGCGGATTCCCGATAAATGACAACCACAAACACAACGGGCGGCGCCGTTGGCGCCGCCCGAAAGATGCAGGAAACCCCTGCTGGCACTCAGCCTTTCTTGAGAACCTCGCGGCCCAGAAGCTCCGCGATTTGCACCGCGTTGAGCGCCGCGCCCTTGCGCAGGTTGTCGCTCACACACCAGATATTGAGGCCGTTCTCGATCGTCGTGTCCTGACGGATACGGCTGATGAAGGTGGCAAAATCGCCCACACATTCCACTGGCGTGACGTAGCCGCCGTCCTCGCGCTTGTCGATCACCATGAGGCCGGGGCTTTCGCGCAGGATGTCGCGCGCCTCTTCCTCATCCAGGAAATCCTCGAACTCGATATTGATCGCCTCGGAATGGCCCACGAACACCGGCACCCGCACACAGGTCGCCGTAAGCTTGATCGCCGGATCAATGATCTTCTTGGTTTCCGCGACCATCTTCCATTCTTCCTTGGTCGATCCGTCCTCAAGGAAAACATCGATATGCGGGATCACATTGAACGCGATCTGCTTGGGATAGACCTTCGGCGGGCGCTCGTCCGTGGGGTTGTAGATGGCTTTCGTCTGATCCCAAAGCTCGTCGATCCCCTCCTTGCCCGATCCGGACACCGACTGATAGGTGCTCACCACCACGCGCTTGATCGTTGCTCGGTCATGCAGGGGCTTGAGCGCGACAACCATCTGCGCGGTGGAGCAGTTGGGGTTGGCGATGATATTCTTCTTCGAATACCCATGCACCGCCTCCGGATTCACCTCCGGCACGATCAGCGGCACATCCGGGTCGTAGCGGTAGAGCGAGGAATTGTCGATCACAACGCAGCCGGCCTTGGCGGCCTTGGGCGCATAGATCTTCGTCGCGTCCGAGCCCACAGCGAAAAGCGCCATGTCCCATCCGGTAAAATCGAACGTATCGAGATCCTGAGTCTTGAGGGTTCTGTCCCCAAAGCTGACCTCGGTTCCGAGCGACCGGCGGCTTGCCAGAGCGGCAATTTCATCCACCGGGAACTGGCGTTCGGCCAGAATGTTCAGCATTTCGTGGCCCACATTGCCCGTGGCGCCTACGATGACGACGCGATAACCCATCTGTTTCTCCAAGTTGCCCAGTTGTGCAGCGCCGACCACATATAGGGAACCGGGCCAAAGTTAAAGGGGCAGCGTCCGCCCCTCGCCCGCCAGAAGCGCCCGGTAGAGCGCGCAGAGCGCCTCCGCCTCGCGCTCAAGTCCGAATTCCGCCACCACCCGCGCCCGTCCGGCGCCCCCCATTTCGCCCACGTCGCGCGCCAGCGTCGCGCGGATCGCCTCGGTGAGCGCACCGGCATCGTCCTTTGGCACGATCGCCCCGCAATCTTCCGTAACAAAATCGGCAAAGGCGCCCACATCGGTGGCCACGACCGGCACCCCGCAGCTCAGCGCCTCAAGCGGTGTCAGCCCGAACCCCTCCAGCAGCGATGGCGCGACGTAAAGCGACAGCGCGCGATAGGCATCCGGCATCCGCTCCACCGGAATCTCCGGGTGAAACCGGATGCGATGCTCCAGCCCCGCCGCCGTGATCCTCTCGCGCAGCCGCGCGGCATAGGGTTCATCCTCCGGCTTCACCCGGCCCATGATCACCGCCGACCATTCCGGACGGTCCGGCAACACCCGGCACATGGCCTCCACGAAGTGATGCGTGCCCTTCATCTCGCGCACCCGTCCAAAACAACCGATGAGCCGCTCTCCCTCCGCTGCCGTGAATAGCGTGCCAGATCCGGGCGCGAACCTGTCGGTGTCCACCCCGTGCGGGATGATGACCGGATCGCCCGGCATCACCTCGGCGTTGGCCGGCGTGGTGGCGACGATGGCATCCATCCGCTGTGTCATCCACCGCGTCAGCCCGCCCCGCCGGCGCGGCGAGGACGAGGTGAAGACAAGCTTCAGCTGCATCACCCCCAGAGCGCGCAACACGAACCCGACAAGCATCTCGTTATTGCGCCGCGCGTGCCAGACCCGACGCCGCCGCGCAAGGAACGGCACCCGCCAGAATGGCACCCTCGGCACGTCCTCTGGCAATCCAACACCAGTGGCCACCACCCCCATGATCCGCGCCTGCCGCGGGACAAGCGCGGCCACCGTTGCCGTGACCCCAGAAAGGCGGCGGCTGAAGTTGGGGGCAATCACCTCAATGTCTTTTCCGGGGATCCTCATGACGTCTCAGCCCTGTCGTGTCGCGGCAGGGATAGAGCGTTTGATCGGATCGCAAAAGCGAAACTTCGTGAAAATTCCTCCAACCCTCTGATCTGTAAACAATACCGACGTAATACCGACGTTTTACCGACGTGATACCGAAAGGCCGTTTTTCGCCTTCGGACGCAAAAAAGGTGCATCGCATGTGAACGGCGCGGCACTATATCATGATGGTGATTTGAAAGCTCAGGTGACCCATGCGTGACACAGCGGAGTTCTATGACACGATCCCGAAAGCCAGCGATTTCGACGCGCTCGCCGGGGATGGCAGCTATCGGCCCATGCCCGATGATTGGGTTTTGGGCGTGGCTGATATTGTTGGCTCCACCCAACATATTGTGGAAGGACGCTACAAGATCGTCAACATGATCGGTGCCGCCGTGATCGCTTCACAGGTGAACGCCGCAGATGGCAGGGCGCTGCCCTATATGTTCGGCGGCGACGGGGCGGGCTTCGCTGTCTGGCCCGATCAGGCCGACACCGCCCGGCGCGAGCTTGCTGCCGTGCAGGCATGGGCCAAACGTGAATTCGACATCGACCTGCGCGCCGCCATGATCCCCGTCTCGCACATCCGGAACGCCGGTCACGATCTCCGCGTCGCCCGCTACAAACCCTCTCAGAACATTGATTATGCTATGTTTTCCGGCGGCGGCCTGAGTTGGGCAGAGGCCGAACTGAAGGCGGGAACCATAGCTCTGGACCCTGCCCTGCAAGACGCCGTGCCCAATCTCGACGGCCTGTCCTGTCGCTGGAATCACATCCGCGCGCGCCACGGCACGATCCTGTCGCTTGTTACCGAACCCGCGCCCGGCGCCTTGCCCGAGGATGTCGCCACGGCCATTCACAAGATCGTCGCCATCGCCGACTCCCTTGATCGCGGCGGTCACCCCATGCCTCCGGACGGCCCCGGCGTCAGCTGGCCCCCTCCCGGCCTCGGGATAGAAGCGCACGCCGCGCATGGCACGACCCCTCTCTGGCGCACGCGCCTGTCGCTTCTGATACACAGTCTGATGGCTTGGTTTTTTCTTCGAAGCGGAGTGAAGGCAGGCGATTTCGATCCGGCCCATTATCGGAACATGGTAGTGCAGAACGCCGATTTTCGCAAATTCGACGACGGTCTGAAGATGACGCTGGACTGCGATCCCGACACCCAAAAGAGGATCGAGCAAGTCCTTCAGGACGCTGAAAAGAAGGGGATTTTGCGATATGGCCTCTTCACGCAAGACGAGGCCATGATGACATGCTTCGTGCCGTCGATGGCCGACGACAGCCATGTGCATTTCGTGGATGGTGCCGCCGGCGGATACGCTCAGGCCACGCTGAAGATCAAGGGAGGCGAAAGCTACCTTCGACGCTGACGCAACCGTCCGACAATCCCCGTGGGAAAGAAATAGACGCTGAGAATGAACAGAACCCCGAGCCAAAGCAGCCAGCGATCCGCGCTGATCAACTCGGGCAGAACTGGCAGCCCTGTCAGTGCGTCCGACGCGACACTCATGAGCGCCTGAAGGTAGTTTTGTGCCAGAACGAAGATCGTCGCGCCGATTACCGCACCATACATCGTTCCCATTCCGCCGATCACCACCATCAGCAGAACGTCGATCATGATTTCAAGCGAAAGCGTGGTATCCGGCCCGACGTAGCGCAGCCAGATCGCATAAAGAGATCCCGCCAAGGCCGCCGCCGCCGCTGAAATGCAGGTCACCGCCACCCGATAGTATACCACGCGATAGCCGATGGCCTCTGCCCGGAAATCATTCTCCCGGATCGCCTGAAGAACACGCCCGAACGGGGAATGCACTATGCGCAGGAGAAGAAGAAAGATTAGAAGGGTTGAACCGAATATAAGGTAATAATTCAACAGCTTACCATTTAAGCGTGCCCCGAGAATCTGCCCGTCTGCGAATTTGAAAGCCGGCGTCAATTCACGCGGAATACGGTAGTTGAGACCATCCTCGCCTCCGGTGATCGCCGAAAGCTGGCTGACCAGAACCGCCACCGCACTCGCCACCGCAAGGGTTATCATGGCAAAGAAGATCGCCCGCACCCTCAAGCTGAACAACCCGATCACAAAGGCCAGCGTCGCCGCCACGAGCGCGCCCGCAACTGAACCAACAAGAAGCGCGTCGAACCCCCGCCCCAGATGCGTGCAAGCCAGCGCCACACCGTAGGCGCCAATGCCGAAGAACATGGTATGGGCAAAACTCACAATCCCGCCATAGCCCAGCATCAAGTCATAAGACGCAACAAGCACGATGAAGATACAGATACGCGCGGCCGTGTCGACTGATCGCACACCGGGAAATAGAAACGGGGCCAGTGCAAGACAGACCAGAATGCCAATCAGCAAGACGGCCAGAACAGGACTACGCGGCGTGTCGCCGGAAAGGAGTTTTGTCAGCATCTATTTCGCCTTCACGACCGGAATCATGCCCATCGGGCGCCACATCAGAATGGCCACCATCAGACCGATATTCGAGATCAACGCGACCTTGGGTTCAAGAAACGCGACATAGTTTTGCAACAGCCCCACAAGCAAGGCACCGATAAAACACCCTTCGACGCTGCCCAGTCCGCCAATAATCACCACGATGAAGATCAGGATCATGACCTCATTTCCCATGTGAGCGGTGATCACCTCCTGATATAGGCCCCAGAGCACGCCGCCCAGACCAGCCAACGCCGATCCAGCCATGAACACACCGACAAAAACAAGCCGCAGGCGATAGCCGAGCGCCTCGACCATTTCGCCATTCTCAACCCCCGCACGCACGATAAGGCCGATCTTGGTATGACGCAGAATCCAGCGCATGAGCAGAAAGATCACCAGACCAATACCCACCGCCACGAGCCTGTATTTCTCCAGCGCGGCTCCGGCGAAGGTAATAGCGCCCTTCAAGGCTTCGGGTCTTGTAATGTAGATCTCCTCTGGCCCCCAGAGGACGATAATGAGTTGCTCGACAACAATAAGTCCGCCCATCGTCACGAGTATCTGCTTGAGATGCGCGCCATAGACGGGCTTTACGATCACCCGCTCAAAGGCCCAGCCCATGATCCCGGTGGCAAGCATTGCGCCGATGATGGCAACCAGCAGCGCAGTAAGATTGAGCAACAGGGAAGGCGCCCCCGTCATATGCTGCAAGAGCAGAAGGAAGCTCACGCCGACAAAGGCTCCGACGGACACAAAGGCACCATGGCCGAAATTGATGACGTCCATAAGTCCGAAAACAAGCGTCAGGCCCGACGCCATGATGAAGATCATCATGCCCATCGCCAACCCCGAGACCGTCAGGGTGAGCCAGCTTGACATCGACGGGATGGCAAGAAATCCGAAGACAACCAGCAGAACCAGAATGAGGATCGGCCCGTAGGGGGCCAGCCGATCTGACAAGCTTGACCGCGCCATCGTCGGTAGGTGATCGGGGGAGCTTGTCATGCCCATCCCTCCTGCGTTTGCGTGCAATGTTCGGTCGTCGGGCTGTTTTTGGATCGGCACATCATGATGCCTCCAGGCTGAGGCCCATCAGGCGCTCTTGCAGGTCTTTGTCGGTGGCCAGTTCCCGCATTGCGCCGGCCCAGATGATGCGGCCGTCATCCATTACGGCGGCACCATCACCGAGTGCCCGTGCGACGGCGAAATTCTGCTCCACAAGAAGGATCGATGCGCCCTGTGCCTTCAATTCGCGCAGCGCGCGCGCCATCGTCGAGATGATGGCCGGGGCAAGCCCCTTCGTGGGTTCATCAATAAGATACAGTTTGCGTTCCTCTATCATCGCGCGGGCAATGCAAAGCATTTGCTTCTGCCCTCCGGACAAAGTGCCTGCGTATCCTTTCCAGAAGGTCTTGAGCGGGGGGAATACCGAAAACAACCAATCGAGCCGCGCGCTGTCGACCGGCCCTGACACGGCGGCCAGCGTCATGTTCTCTTCGACAGTGAGGTCCGAGAAGATGCCCATGTCCTCTGGGACGAAGCCGATCCCCATCCTGGCAATGGCAGGGGTCGGGCGGCGGGTGATATCCTCCCCATCAAAGAGGATCGTTCCCTCGTGGGCGCGCCAAAGGCCGATCACCGAGCGCAACGTCGTGGTCTTGCCCACCCCGTTGCGCCCCAGAAGCATCGTCACCTGCCCGCGCGGAACATCGAGATCAACGCCCTGAAGTATATGATATTGCGCGATATTCGTTTTCACACCGGAGAGCGTGAGAATCGGGTCAGCCATCTTCGAGCTCCCTGCCCATGTACGCATCCCGAACCACGTCAGAGGCCATCACCTCCGCTGGTTCTCCGTCGGCTGCCAGCGCGCCATTGTGCAGCACGATGATCCGGTCTGCGAGTGTGCGGATCACATCCATCTTGTGCTCGACAAGCAGGATCGTGCGATCTTTGCGGGCCTTGAGTTCCGCGATGAGATCAAGAACCACCGGCGCCTCATCGACCGACATGCCCGCGGTTGGTTCATCGAACATGTAGACCAGCGGATCGAGAGCGATCAGTAGCGCGACCTCAAGCTTGCGCTGATTGCCGTGGCTGAGTTCACTCACCGGCTGGTGCGCATGTCCGGTCAGGCGGACACGCTCCACGATCTCTTCCGCCGGCATTGTAAGGTCGTCATGATCCGAAGCCATCGAAAGCATGTTGAAACCGCGCCCTGCCTTCGACTGAATCACGAGCCGCACGTTCTCCAGAACGTTGAGATTGGGAAAGAGATTGGTGAGCTGAAAGGCCCGTCCAATGCCGAGATGGGTGCGCTGCGCCACCGGCATCCGCGTAATATTCCGGCCATTCAGGACCACACTTCCCGCCGACGCGGCAATCTGACCCGAGATGAGGTTGAAATAGGTCGTCTTGCCAGCCCCATTCGGCCCGACGATAGCGGTCAGTTCCCCGGTGCGGAAGGTGCAGGAAATTCTATCTACCGCAACATGTCCGCCGAAACGAACAGACAGATCCCGGGTTTCAAGGATCGGGTGTGACATGGGAGAGTCCGATTTGGCATACGAATGGCCCGGCCAGCGTACCAGCCGAGCCATTCTCTGGATATTGGTTACTTGTTGCGGATCGGGATCGGAAGATCGTCGATGGTCAGTTCACGCACCAGATCCGGGATCGCCCATTCAACATCCGGGTCTACCCTGATCTTGAAGTGATACATGCTTTGCATCGCCTGATGATCCTCGGCGCGGAATTTCATGGTGCCTTTGGGCGTTTCCCACTCCATACCTTCCATCGCGGCAATCAGATCCTCGGTGTCGGTACCACCGGCCTTCTTGATGGCCTCCACGATCGCGATTCCGGCGGACATCCCCCCGGCAGTGAAGAAATCGGGTGGAGAGCCAAAGCGTTCCTGGTGGGTTTCAACCAGCCAATCGTTCACATCATTGTTCGGGTTCTCGTAGTAGTAGTAAGTTGCCCCTTCCATTCCGGGGAAATCCTTGTAAGACGCCATCGCCGCGAGGATATTGCCGCCCGTTGCAAGCTCCACGCCAAAGCGCGACGGCTCCATCGCCTGAATCTTGCCCATGGGATTACCGCCACCAGCCCAGATCACGAAGAGTTTCTTCTCTCCTTCAACATCCTTCATGGCATTGAAGATCCGCTCTGCCGCGGCGGTAAAGTCGGTGGTATCGGTCGGCACATATTCCTCGTGCACGATATTCGTTCCGGTTCCCTCAAGCGCCTCCTTGAACGCGGCAACCCCATCCCGGCCGAACGCATAGTCCTGCGCGAGTGTGGCAATATTCACGTCTTCGCCGGCAAGAGCGATGGCATTTGCCACGGCGTCTTGCGATGAATTGCGCGCGGTACGGAAGATGTATCGGTTCCAGTTCGATCCGGTAATTGAATCCGCCACCGCAGGCTCAACGATCAGAAGTTTCTCATACTCTTGCGCCACCGGAAGCATCGCCAGCGCCACACCCGAGCTTACAGGACCGATCGCCAGATCCACCTCGTCGTCGCCGTAGGCTTCCGCCAGCAACACCTTGCCGTTCTCGGGCTTGAGCTGAGTGTCCTTCTCGATAACGACGATCTTCTCGCCGTCGATCTCCATCGTGCCGTCCGTGGCATATTCCAGTCCCAGCATCAGCCCGTCATGCGACTGCTTCGCATAGGCCTCGAGCGGTCCGGTCTTGCCATAGATGTGGGCGATCTTGATATCGGCGCTGGCGACACCCGCCATTGCCATGACCGAGACCGCAGTGGTCATCAGAAGTCGTTTCATTTCTTGTCCTCCCTGAATGATGTTCGGGCTGCGAGTGCAGCGAAAATCATTGTCTGAAGTGTAGGAGCGGAGTCGAAATTCAGTCAACTTGGGGGAAATACGTAGGACGGAAAGGGTATCACAGAGTCGCCGCGATCTCCGTAATCACCTCATGGGCCATAAGAACGTCCTCCCGCGTCACCTCGGCCTGACCGACCTGGAACCGGATCACCAACGCATCATCAACCCGGGTTTGGGTCAGATAGATTCGCCCGTCGTCGTTGATCGCATTGACCAGACGAAGATTGAGCGCATCAGGATCAGTCGTTCCCTCCGGCATGTAGCGGAAGGTGAAGAGCGACAACACCGGCGCGGTCACGCCTTCAAATCCGGGTGTTGCGACCAGCATGTCATAAAGCTCCCGCGACCACTCGACATGGTTGCGGATCATCTGTCGCAACCCTTCAAGCCCGTATGTGCGCAAAACGAACCATAGCTTCAGCGCGCGGAAGCGACGACCGAGTGGAATTGACCATTCGGAATAGTTCACGATCCCGTCGTGCCCGTGAGTCTTCAGGTATTCGGGGCGTATCGCGAGGGTCCGCACCAGATCGTCAGGGGACTTCACGAAATGGGCTGAACAGTCGAACTGCACCCCGAGCCACTTGTGCGGATTGAATACGATGGAATCCGCTTTTTCGACTCCATCCCAAAGCGAGCGGAACTCCGGACAGATCATCGCCGCACCCGCCCACGCAGCATCCACATGCACATACAGATCATGCGCGGCAGCCACATCGCAAACCGCACCGACCGGATCTGTGCCCCCGGTACCAGTTCCGCCGACACTCACGACAATTCCGGCAGGCCGCAGCCCCGCTGCCGAATCTTCACGAATCGCGGCATCCAGCGCATCGGGATCCATACCGCGTAAAGGCCCCCTTGTCGGAATTCGGCACAGGTTTGCCTGTCCGATCCCCGCGATCCAGATTGCCCGGTCCACAGAGGTATGAACCTCTTCTGAGCAGTAGATACGCAACTTCGGCTGCCCGGCCAGACCGTCGCTGTTCCCCGTCCAGTTCAAGGCCCGCTCCCGCATGGTCAGCACCGCCGCCAGCGTCGCAGAGGACGCGCTGTCCTGAATCACGCCCTCGAACCCACTATCAAGTCCCAGCGATTGACGAAGCCAGTCGACCATGCGGGTTTCCATCTCGGTCGCCGCAGGCGATGTCTGCCAGAGCATGCACTGCGCCGCGATAGTCGACGACAGAAATTCGGCCAGTATCGAAGGCGGCGTGGCATTAGAGGGGAAATAGGCAAAGAAACCCGGATGCTGCCAATGTGTTATCCCCGGCATCACGATCCGCTCGAAATCATCGAAGATGGCTTCCATCGGCACGCCTGTTTCCGGTGGATGCTCGGGTAGGGCCTTCAATGTGTCGCCGGGGGCGGCCTGCGATCGCACGGGACGGCTTCGAATGTCCCTGTGATATCTTGCAGCCCACTCCGATATTCGCGCGCCCCATTTGGTGAATTCCGACCAATTCATCCCATACCTCCCTCGCGGATACAGTTTAACATGTTAAGTTAATCTGGCAGACAGTTCAATTGTTATTTGATTGCTCTTTTCCGCGGGGCAGTGCAAATAATTGCGCATGAATGCTGGTCCGAAAACTCCATCCACAGCCCGCTCGCTGCCAATCGCCCTGCTTAGGGCGCGGGAGCGCGTCATGGGCCCTATTCGCGTCATGCTATCCGACGCCGGGGTTACGGAGCAGCAATGGCGCGTGCTGCGCG
The DNA here is from genome assembly GCF_900110425.1 of Salinihabitans flavidus. Classification (GTDB taxonomy): domain Bacteria; phylum Pseudomonadota; class Alphaproteobacteria; order Rhodobacterales; family Rhodobacteraceae; genus Salinihabitans; species Salinihabitans flavidus. The sequence continues at coordinate 160,243 of NZ_FODS01000001.1, forward strand.
TTCTGGACGAAAACGGCCCGATGGACCCGACCTCGATCGCGGATCAGGCCGTTCTTCTCCTACCAAGCCTGACCCGTATCCTGCAAAAGCTCGAATCCAAGGGTCTCGTGACCCGCATCCAGAGCGAAACAGATCGCCGGAGGCAGGTGGTTTCGGTGACACCGGAGGGTAGTGCGCTGATCTCCGCTAACCTGGAGGCAAGCATACAGATTTTCGATCAGTTGCGCATGCAAATGGGAGAAGATCGATACGATGCGCTTCTCGATCTGCTCTCGGAACTGAACGATCTCGACATCTGACCGCTCAGGCGGCTGCGATTTCGGCCGGGGTCGGCCGGGGAAGGCGCAACAAAAGCGCGTTAACTTTCGACCGACACTGAAAACCATGCCAGTCTTCGGGAAAGAACACGGGCGGTAAGTCGGGATGAGACAGCAGAACGCGGCGCCAGTTATGCACAATCAGAGTGCGCAACGTGGCGATCTGCAAGGATGAAGGCGACGGAACCGGTCCGAGCAGCACATCCACACGATCCAGCGCAGTCTCCAGCGCTTTATAGGCGTCATTGATCTCTTCCGGCCCGATTTGGGCACGAAGCCAGTCAGGCACCTGCACCCGCCCCCCTTCAAGAACAAATGCGTTATTCTCCGGTCCGGCCCCGCCTCGACCCAACAGCACGCCGGGCGCGATGGACACATAGCCGCGCGCATGATGGGTTTTTTCACTGGCGGATCGTTCCCCGGTTGTCATCGGCTCCAACACCAGAAGGTGCCACGAGTCGATCTTGGGCGGCTCTTGAGCATAGATCCGAGGGCTGGCCGCCTCACTCTGACGGCGGCCATATTCGGTCAGATGATACTCGCTCGACCGCCCCTTTCTCTCACTGGCGATCCAGCCGTCATTGCGCAACCGATGCAACGCGACACGCAGCGCCTCTGGGCGGATACCAATCGGTTCAATGATCCGCGTCATGAGCGGCCCGCTGATCGTGTCACCGGGCGCACGCGCGAGATCCCCAAAAAGCGTAACCACGAGGGACCAGACACGCAGATCCCCCGGCGCATTCAGCGCCGCAATGCATTCCTGAAACCAAGTATTTGATGTAGCTTGCATAATTTCATTATAGGCTCACCAATAGCCTAATGCCATACCGTCCAATTTGGACGGCGGACGATATCGGGGGCCATCACCCAGATCATGGCCGCGTCCTCGCCGCGGCCATGATATCGTGCAAGCGCTTCGCGTTGGTCAGTAGGCGTTCATGGTCAGCAGTTCGTATTCCGCGACCTGTTCCTCCTCCTGATTGGTCACGGTTACATGCCAGCGCACTTCGCCATACTCTTCGTTTCGCGGCGTTTTCTTCTTCACGGTCAGGCGCACCTTGATACTGTCGCCCGCTGAGACCGGCTTCATGAAACGCAGACCATCAAGCCCGGTATTGGCCAGGACAGGGCCTTCATTCGGCTCCACGAAAAGACCTGCGGCAAAGGACAGCAAGAGGTAGCCGTGTGCCACACGACCCGGGAAGAACGGATTCCGCTCCGCTGCCTCCTGATCCATGTGTGCATAGAATGTGTCGCCGGTGAAGCTCGCGAAATGCTCGATATCCTCAAGCGTTACCGTTCGGGGCTCGGTGCGAAGCGTTTCACCGATCCGCAACTCTCCGAAGCGGCGGGTGAAAGGATGCGCCGGGGCTTCGATTTCCGTTGCGCCCGGAACCCACTGGTTGCCGATCGCGGTCAGGATGTCCGGGCTGCCCTGTATCGCGGTGCGTTGCATGTAGTGCTTCACGCCACGCACACCACCCAACTCCTCACCACCACCGGCCCGGCCGGGGCCGCCATGCACCATGTGCGGCAGAGGGGAGCCGTGACCCGTGCTTTCCTTTATGGAATCGCGGTTGTTGAAATAGAGCCGTCCGTGAAAGGCCCCGGCCCCAAGCGCGACTTGCCTTGCGACCTGCGGATCGTGGGTGATCACGGAGGCGACAAGGCTGCCTTGCCCCCTGTTTGCAAGCTCCACGGCGTGGTCGAGATCGCGGTAGCCCATCACGGTAGACACCGGACCGAAGGCTTCGGTATCATGCACACGCTGCGCCGCGTCAGGATCCGCGCAGTGAAACAGCATCGGAGGAAGGAAGGCCCCCTTTCCGCCGTCGGCCCCATCCACCTCGAAGTTGTCCGGATCGCCAAAGACCCGCTCGGCCTCCTGCCCGAGAATCGCGGCCTTTTCCAGAACGTCGCGTTTCTGCCCCTCTGACACGAGGGCGCCCATGCGCGTCGTCTCCCTGCGCGGGTCACCGATCACTGTCTTGGACAGACGGGCCGAAAGTGCCTCGATCACGGCCTGAACCTGATTCTCCGGGGCGATGATACGCCGGATTGCGGTGCACTTCTGCCCTGCCTTGGCGGTCATCTCACGCTGCACTTCCTTCACGAAAAGATCGAATTCGGGCGTTCCCGGCTCTGCGTCGGGCCCCAGAATGGAGGCGTTGAGACTATCCTGTTCGGCCACGAATCGCACCGAATTCTCAAGAATATGAGGTGCGGACCGCAGTTTGAACGCGGTATCGGCCGACCCCGTGAAGCTTACCACATCCTGACAATTGAGCCGGTCCAGCATGTCGCCAAGGCCACCCGAAACCAGTTGCAGCGCGCCGTCGGGCAGAATGCCGGACTCCAGCATGATCCTCACCGCGAGTTCTGTCACATAGCTGGTGTTCGTCGCTGGCTTCACAATGGCCGGCACCCCGGCAAGAAGGGTCGGGGCCAGCTTCTCCAGCATCCCCCAGACAGGAAAATTGAAGGCGTTGATATGCACCGCGACCCCCTGAAGCGGGGTGCAGATATGCTGGCCCAGGAATGAGCCGTTCCGGCTAAGCTGTTCGACATCGCCATCCAGATAGACGTGCCCGTCCGGCATCTCTCGTCGCCCCTTCGACGCAAAGACGAAAAGCGTCCCGATACCGCCGTCGATGTCGATGAGGTGATCAGCCTGCGTCGCGCCAGTCTCGAAGGACAGATCGTAGAGGGCCTGCTTGTGCTGCCCCAGATGCGCGGCCAGGGCCTTGATCATCCTTGCGCGGTCATGAAACGTCAGTTTGCGAAGCGCCGACCCCCCCACAGTCCGGGCATGGTCAAGCATTCCCTGCACATCGAGCGCGCTGTTTCCGGCGGTGGCGATAACCTCACCCGTGATCGCCGACGCAATGTTGCGCGCGCCCTCACCCGGGGCCACCCATTCGCCTGCGGCGAAACTGGAAATTTCCTGAATGCTCATGGTTTCATCCTTCGGTTCTGATGCCCGTCGTGCAAGACTCTCCGGTTCGCCCGGACAGGCGTTCGGTGGGCCAATGTAATTCTGGAAAGCGTTCGAACCGCTTTCCGGTGATGTGAACTCAGTGTCCGAGAGCGCCCATCTGGTCCGGGAGCACCAGTACAAGCCATGGAATTGTCACGATCAGGGCGAGCCTGATAATATCGACCACCCAGAATGGGGTGACACCTCGGAAGATCGTTCCGGTGGAAACGTCGCCCACGACCCCCTTGAGGATAAACACGTTGAGCCCCACGGGTGGTGTTATCAACGAGATTTCGGTAACCACCACAACAACGATACCGAACCAGATCGGATCATATCCAAGCTGCGTGATCAGCGGAAAGAAGATCGGAACCGTCAGAAGAAGCATCGACAGGCTTTCGAAAACACACCCCAGGACAATGTAGATCCCGAGGATCATGAGAATCACGACAAAGTTGGGCACATCATAGGCTGTAACCAACCCGATCAGCGCCTCTGGCAAGCCGGCGAGATTGACGAAGTTGGAAAAGATCTGCGCCCCGATCAGAACCGCGAAAAGCGCAGACGCCGTGAATGCTGTCTCCTTCAGAACCTCGAATGTGCTCGCAAGCGTGAGCCCCCCGCGGCTGAGGGCAATCAGGAAGGCCCCCATGGCGCCCATCCCGGCGGCTTCCGTCGGGGAGAATGTCAGGTTCAACGGATGGACATCCAGCACACCGTAGAGCCCGCCGATCACGAGGAAAAACAGAAGCAGAACCGCCCAGACCGAGCGCAGTGCCACCAACCGCTCCATCCAGCTCGATCGCTCTCCGGCAGGCCCGGAATCGGGATTGCGGAACACGGTCCAGCGCACGGCGAACAGATAAAACAGAATACCCATCGCACCGGGAATGATTCCCGCCATGAAAAGCTTGCCGATCGAGGTCTCTGTCAGCAGTCCATAAATCACGAGTATGACCGACGGCGGGATCAGGATGCCAAGTGTCCCCCCCGCCGCGATCGACGCAGTCGACAATTCGTCTGAATAGCCATAGCGGCGCATCTGCGGCATGGCGACTTTCGACATGGTGGCCGCAGTGGCAAGAGACGACCCGCAGATCGCGGAAAATCCGCCGCAGGCCGCAACCGTGGCCATGGCAATTCCACCGCGGAAATGCCCGAGAAAGGCGTTCGACACAGCATAAAGCTCTCGCGCCATACCACCCTTGTTCACGAAAAGACCCATCAGGATGAAAAGCGGTACGACTGAGAGGCCGTAATCCTGTGCGGTATCGGTGATCTGGCGACCCACCATGGACAGCGAGGCATTCAGGCCTCGCGTGTCGAAAATGGAACCGCCCCGCTCATAGGCATACCCCAGCGTGCCGACCAGCCCCATCGCGAAAACGATAGGCATGCGCAAAAGAACGAGGATCAGGACAAGGGCAAATCCGATCAGGGCAACAGTCATTGGGTGCGCTCCAGAAATCGCGGGGCAAAGAGGTGCAAGAGGCCGATCACCAGCATTACGATAGCAGTGAGCGCAGTGAACGCTGCGATGAACCAGCCGACATAGAACTGCGGGAATGCAAGGTATTCGGTCACGTCACCATAGCTGCGCCAGCGTTCCGCAAGCACCCAGACGCGCTGCACCGGCCAGAACATCATGACACCGCAGACGATATAAACCAGACCATCGCGGACATTATTGAGCCTCAGCCGATAGAATATGCCATCAGTGAGGTCCACGGAGATATGATCTCCACGGGCCGTCATCACAGGCATCACTCCGAAGACAATGATCACCATGAAGATTCTCGTGAGTTCGGTCGCCTGCTCGATCGGAGCATTCAGCGCCGAACGCAAAAGGACATCGGCGAAGGTCATGATCATGAGGGTGAACAACGCCACGGACGCCAGCACCACAGGTAGAAGACTGGCGCGCCGTGCCAGGAGAATGACGGGTTTCATGAGAAAGCCCCTTCAAACGGCTGGGGTAGCGGGCCAGCGCATGATGCGCCGGCCCGGGTTGCTGATCAGTAGGACGACATTTCCGACATCACCATCTCGTAGGCCGCCTCGGCGTCGACGCCGGTTGCCTCGATCTCGTTGAGAACGGTCTCGATCACATCGGCCGCGATCCCGGCGAATTTCTCCTGGTCCGCTTCGGAGGCGATGGTAATCGTGTTGCCCTCGGTCTCTTTCGTGACCTCGAGGCTTTCCAGATCGCCGGCATCCCAGATCTTGCCGATCTCACGGCTCAACGGCTCTCCGAAAACCTCTTCGTCGAGCACGGTGCGAAGATCCTCGGGCAAGCCCGCAAATGCATCTTCGTTCATGATAAAGGCAAAGGAGCCACGATAGAACCCGCCCGGCATCTCATAAAGATGCGGCGCGACCTCGGTCAGCTTGAAGCCCTTGCGCGAATCGACGGGCATCACCACACCGTCCGCAGCCTTGGAGGCGAGGGTTTCATAGACCTTGGGTGCGGGCACCTGAATGCCTGTCGCGCCCAGAGCCGACCCCACATCACCACCAACGCCGCCGGGGATGCGAAGTTTCAGGCCCGCGATGTCGTCAAGGTTTTCCATCGGATCGGCCGTATGAAGCTGGGCCGGGCCGTGGGTGTGCAGCGCGACAACCTTTACCCCGCGATGCTCGTTGGCATTGGAAAGATGCGCGTCAAAGGCACGCCAGTAGGCGACCGAAGCAGCCTCAGCATTGCCGGGAAAGCCCGGAAGCTCGATCAGTTTCGTGGTCACGAAGCGACCGGCCTGATAGCCGTGAAAGATGATCGAAACATCGGCGGCACCATCCATGATGAGGTCCATCTGTGCCGGCGGCGGGGCCAGACCGAGCTTCAGTTCGGCCGTCACCTGACCGTCAGTGGCCTCTTCGATCATTTCGACGAACTTTGGCCACATCTTTGCGTTGATGTTGTGGGTCGGCGGGGCCCAGGACGAAATGACCAGGGTATGATCCGCAGCGTTCGCAGCGGCCCCGGATACAGCCATCGCCGCACCGGCCAGAAGAGTTGTGAGTTTCGAGAATTTTGCCATGAGGTCCTCCCTATAAGATTGGCAATTGTTGCGCAGCTAACGGTCCAATTTGTAACCATCAACGTATTGCAGTCAGATATCACACTGGCGCTTTTTCCCGCGCCAGTATCCAGGAACCGGGGCTCTCCTCAGCCACAAGGTTCATCACCTTCCGGGACACGTCCCATCCGATCTCTTTCGCGTAATGCATGGGTCCTCCGCGCCAGCGCGGAAAACCGTAACCGTGAATCTGCACCATATCCACATCGGCGGCGCGTTCGGCGATCCCCTCCTCCACGATTCTGGCGCCTTCATTGGCGAGCACTGCAAGCAGTCTGCCAGTGATTTCATCATCCGTGAAGGTGCGACGGGTAATTCCTTGCTCGGCAGAGCAGGATTCGATGAGCGCCTCGACATCCGGATCACGCTGCGGCTTTCGGTTGCCGGGCTCATAGCGATACCATCCCTTGCCCTCGCGCTGACCAAGGCGACCCATTTCGCAGAGTTGATCGGCAATGGTCACATAGCGTTCATTCCTGTCGCGCGAGGCGGCGTTGCGCTTGCGATTAGCCCAAGCGATCTGAAGCCCGGTGAGATCCTGAACCTCATAGGGGCCCATCGACATTCCGAACCCGCGCATCGCCGCATCGACCTGCGACGGCGTAGCCCCATCCGCGAGCAGATAGTCCGCCTCGCGCCGGTAGGCGGTGAGCATCCGGTTTCCAATGAAGCCGTCACAAATCCCCGATAGCACACCCACCTTGCGCAGGCGCTTGCCTAGAGCGAAGCCGGTTGCAAGCACCTCGGGGGAGGTCCGCGGCATCTTCACGATTTCAAGCAGCTTCATGATATGCGCCGGAGAGAAGAAATGCAGACCAATGCATCGTTCCGGATTGGCGATCCCGTCAAAGATGTCCTGCGGATCAATATAGGAGGTGTTCGTGGCCAGAATCGCATTGGAGTCCATGACCTCCGCAAGCCGGGCAAACACATCCCTCTTGACGTCGAGGTCTTCGAAAACCGCCTCTATGGCGAGATCGGCATCCGACGCAACCGCATAGTCATCGACGGCCCGGAACGCCTCCAGGGCCGAGTCCATTCCCTGATTGCTCATCTTGTCACGTTGAACTGCGGCACGAAGCAAGTCCGCAACCCGATCATGTGCGTTTTGCGCTGCCGCCGAGTCTCGCTCGATCAGCGTGACAGACAGCCCCGCTGCAAGCGCCGCAGCGGAAATTCCAGCCCCCATGAGGCCACCGCCGACCACAGCAATGCTCGACAATTCGCGCGGAACGGCCCCCTTGATCGCCTCTGGCTTTGCGACCGCACGCTCCGCAAAGAACACATGGCGCAATGCGCGGCTTTCAGGGGCGGCTTTCAGTTCGACAAATCGAGCGCGCTCCTTGGGTTGGCCGGTCTCGAACGGTTCAAGCGCCCAGGTCAGGGCCTTGAGATTCTCCAATGGCGACTTCTGCCCCTTTGCATTCTTGAGAAGCGTGGCCTTGCTCTCTTCAAGCAGTTCCGGCTCGAACGCCGGAACGCTACGGCGGGACACCGATCCGGGCCGGGCAGGAAGCGCCGTGATGAACTCACGCACCGCCGCCTCCGGGTCCTTGGCCACCCGGTCGATCCCACCAAGTTTCAGCATCTCATCGGCCTTCACGACACGGCCCTTGCAGGCGATGTCGATCGCCGCCTCCATTCCAATGAGACGCGGCAACCGCTGGGTACCGCCCGCGCCGGGAATCAGCCCGACATTCACCTCAGGCAGGCCAAAACCGGTGCCGGGTGCGGCGATCCGCCAGGCGCACCCCATCGCGACCTCGAATCCACCGCCAAGCACATTTCCGTGCATGAGCGCGATGAAGGGCACCGGGCTGTCCTCGATCATCCGGATCACATCGGGCAGATGTGGCTCTACAGGCGGCGCGTCAAACTCGGACATGTCGCCGCCAGCAATGAAGGTCTTGCCCCGGCAACGCAGGATTGCGACCCGCGCCCCCTGCACCTCGGCCACTGAATCAACCAACCCCTGACGCACGGACTGCGATGTGGCGTTCACCGGCGGGTTGTCGATCGTGACCCACGCCACGTCTCCATCCATCTCCACCTTGACCGTCAGAGCGTTCAGCATTCGCGATCGTTCCTCAACTTGAGAATCATGGGTTTCCGTTATTTATTGACCAACCGTTCGGTTTATGCAAGATCATAAGAGATATTTATGCAAAGCAGGGCGGTCATGAGCGATACGATTCTTTCGGAGAGGCACGGCGATTGGGTGCAGATTACGCTTAATCGCCCGGATCGGCTGAACTCCTTCAACGAAGAGATGCATCTTGCCCTCCGCGCGGCCCTCGAAGAGGCACACGATTCGGGCGCTCGTGCCATTGTTCTGACGGGCGCTGGCCGCGGGTTCTGCGCGGGTCAGGATCTGGGCGACCGCGACCCTTCGAAGATGGACGCCCCCCCCGATCTCAGCGTCACGATCAACACCTACTACAGCCCGCTGGTCAAACTGATTCGTAGCCTTGAGTTTCCTGTCATCTGCGCCGTCAACGGTGTCGCCGCCGGTGCCGGGGCCAATATCGCGCTGGCCTGCGACATCGTGCTGGCCGCGGACAGCGCGAAGTTCATCCAGAGCTTTGCCAAGGTCGGGCTGGTGCCCGATGCCGGTGGCACATGGTCTCTCACCCGCCTGCTGGGTGAGGCCCGTGCAAAGGCCCTTGCCCTGACCGCGGAACCGCTACCCGCCACCACCGCGGCAGAGTGGGGGCTGATCTGGAAAGCCCTGCCCGACGCCGAGTTGATGGAGAGCGCACACGCCCTCGCCGAACAATTCGCCAAGGGCCCGACCATTGGACTTGGCCTGACGAAGGCGGCCATTCACGCCGCTGGCACCAATAGCCTTGACGAGCAGTTGGCCCTTGAGGCGGAGTTTCAGAAAGCATGCGGCGAAAGCCCGGATTACGCAGAGGGCGTCAGCGCCTTCCTTGAAAAGCGCGTCCCGAACTACACCGGAAAGAAGGCATGACACCCAAGGAACGCGCCGAAAAATCCGCCACGGCCATGTGGTCGGGCGATGCCGCCTCAAAGTGGGCGGGCATGGAGATTACCCATATCGACGAAGGCACGGCAACGCTTGAGATGACGGTGCAGGATCATCACTGCAACGGGCACGCGATCTGCCACGGCGGTGTGACATTCATGCTCGCCGACAGTGCCTTTGCCTTTGCCTGCAACAGCCGCAACCAGTCCACCGTCGCACAGCACAACATGATAAGCTTCATCTCGGCGGGTCAGCGTGGCGATCGGCTCACGGCGACCGCGACGGAGCTGAGCCTGACGGGGCGCAGCGGGATTTATGACGTCAAGGTGACCAATCAGGATGGCAGGGTGATCGCAGAATTCCGCGGCTTTTCCCGCGCGATCAGCGGTCAGCTTTTCGAAGAATAGGCGAGGAGGACGCGATGAAAGACCTGACCCCGAACAAATCCGATCTGGAGCCAATCGAAATTGCCTCCGTCGACGAGATTCGCGCCCTCCAGCTGAAGCGGCTGAAATGGTCGCTTCGGCATGCCTATGACAACGTCCCGATGTATCGGAAACGTTTTGACGACGCCGGCGTTCATCCCGACGATCTCAAGGAACTGAAGGATCTCGGGAAGTTTCCATTCACCTACAAGAACGACCTGCGCGACAATTATCCCTTCGGTCTTTTTGCCGTACCGCACGATCAGATCATTCGCCTGCACGCCTCGTCTGGCACCACCGGCAAGCCGACCGTGGTGGGCTACACCAAAAATGACATCGACGTCTGGGCCGATATGGTCGCCCGCTCTCTGCGCGCCTCGGGGCTGCGGCGGGGCGACATGATTCACAACGCCTATGGGTATGGCCTTTTCACTGGCGGGCTTGGCGCGCACTACGGGATTGAACGGCTCGGGGCCTGCGTGGTGCCGATGAGCGGGGGACAGACCGAGAAACAGGTGAACCTGATCAGCGACTTCAAGCCTGACGGGATCATGGTGACCCCCTCCTACATGCTCAACATTCTTGAGCAGTTCCACAAGCAGGGCCTCGACCCGCGCAAGTCTTCCCTGTCGGTGGGCGTGTTCGGCGCGGAACCATGGACCAACGCCATGCGCCTGGAGGTCGAGGCCGCCTTCGACATGCACGCGGTCGATATCTACGGCCTGTCGGAAATCATGGGGCCGGGCGTCGCCAACGAATGCGTGGAGACCAAGGACGGCCTGCATGTCTGGGAAGATCACTTTTTCCCCGAGATCATCAACCCCGAAACCGGCGAGGTGGTGGAAGATGGCGAAATGGGCGAGTTGGTCTTCACCACGCTGACCAAGGAAGGGCTGCCGATGGTCCGCTACCGCACGCGGGATCTGACCCGGCTTTTGCCCGGTTCGGCCCGATCCATGCGCAGGATGGAGAAGATTACCGGCCGCTCCGATGACATGATCATCCTGCGCGGAGTCAATGTGTTCCCGACACAGGTCGAGGAACAGGTGCTTGCCACCGGCGGCCTGTCCAACCACTTCCAGATCGAACTCTACAAATCCGGGCGGATGGATGCGATGCGCATCTATGTCGAGGCCATGCCCGATGCCGCTGACAACGCGTCCAAGACAGCGGCGGCGCGGATGCTCGTCAAGCATATCAAGGATATGGTGGGCGTCTCGACAGAGGTGATCGTGGGCGATCCGGGCGAAGTGGAACGTTCGCAGGGCAAGGCCAAACGCGTCGTCGACAATCGCGGCGGGGAGTGACCCTTGGCGCGGACCATCGCAAAGGACCACGATCAGAAACGGGCGCAAATCCTGCGCTCCGCGGCGAAGGTGTTCGCCGACCAGGGGTTCGATCGCGCATCCATGTCGCAACTCGCCCGCGAATGTGGAATATCGAAAGCGAACATCTATCACTACTACGATAGCAAGGATGCGCTCCTTTTCGATCTGCTGGACACGTACCTGAGCGGTCTGCGGGACAGGATCTGCGGCACTCCGCTGGACGGGCTCTCCCCCGAAGACAAGCTGCGCGCCACGATTTCGGCAACGCTGAAGGCCTATCAGGGCGCCGATGACGAACATCGGGTGCAGACCACCGGAATACCTGTCCTGCCGCCCGAGCAACAGGACATCCTGCGCGCCTATCAGCGGGATATGGTCAAGCATATGTCCGATCTGATCTGCGGCATTGCGCCGGACGTCTTCGAGAATGATCGCGGCAAGCTCTATTCCGCGACCATGTCGGTCTTTGGAATGCTCAACTGGTTCTACATGTGGAACAGCAAGGCCGGAGAAGAGGTGCGCGAAGAATACGCGCAGCTTGTTTCAAATCTCACCCTCAAGGGGGTTCACGGTCTCTGACCCTTGCCGCTGCGCAGCGAATTGGGCACAGTCCCGGCGCAGCGCGGCAACAGGTGCCCGCATCACAATGAGGGAGCCATGAACCGTCTGCAATCGGTGGTCCGCCGTCCGATGTCTGCCAGCATCGGGCTCGTCATGGGCGGGGCCTTGTGGGGGCTGATCTGGCTTCCGCTGCGCGCTCTTGGAGCATTCGGGCTCGACGGGGCGTGGCCGGGGATCATGATATATGGCGCGACGGCGCTCCTTCTCCTGCCACTGGCCTGGGTTCGTCGCCATTCGATTCTCAAGCATTGGCAAGGGCTCGCGCTCTGCGGCTTCTTCGCCGGAATGGCCTTCAGCCTCTATACCACCAGCCTGATGTTCACAGAGGTCGTGCGCGCGATCCTGCTTTTCTACCTCACCCCGGTCTGGGCCACGGCAATGGGCATCGCCCTTCTGGGAGAGCGCATGACGCTTGAGCGCGCGCTTGCCCTTGTGTTGGGCCTTGTGGGGTTGCTGGTTGTTCTTGGCACCGGGGGCGGTATTCCCTGGCCGCGCAATATCGGGGACTGGATGGCGCTGATGTCGGGACTGGCCTGGGCGTATGGGTCGCTACAGCTCTACAAGCTCGGCAGCACGGTCCCGGTTCCCGAACAGGTGGTGGCCTTCATCTTCGGCAGTCTGACCGTGACGCTTTTGACCTTGGTGGTCGGTGGCGCCGCGATGGGGCAGCCCGTCTCTTTCGGCCAATTCCTCGAGGCCACGCCCTGGAGTCTGCTGATAGCGGTCTATGTGATCCCCATGCTGTTCCTGACGATCTGGCCAGCCACCTTGCTGTCACCCGGCCGTGTCGGCATCCTGCTGATGAGCGAGGTTCTGATTGGCGTCGTCTCCGCGGCCCTTTGGTCGGGTGAGCCCTTTGGCTGGCGCGAGGGGATCGGCAGCCTACTGATCGTCGGCGCCGGGTTTGTCGAGGTGATGGGGCACCGCACCCCGAAACCGATCTGACCACCGCGCCCGTTGGCGCGGCGCCTGCGTCATCCGGCCCGAAGGCCGAGGTTCTCAAGAATGGTCTTGGCTTCGACCTCCCAGCGGGTGCGAAGCTCCGCGTTGGTGGACCGGCGCAGCCCCATCTCACGCAGGCTTTCGGCCTTTGTGGAACTGGTCGAACCGAAGGATGCGGCCACTCGGGGCCACCAGTAATCCACGCTGGCCTGCACCGCCTCCTTGCCGTCCGCATCTATCAGTTTCTGGACACCTTCCTCGGCCAGTTCGGCGTGATGCGCCTCGACCGGGGCTATGGCGCGGAAGGCTTCGGCCAGCGGCTGATAGCTGATCATCGAAAACTCCGCCAGTTGCACCGTAACCGCGCGCCCCATGAGAAGGTTCATCACCACCGCATCGGTCCAGCCCTCAAGCGGATAGTTGAACACCGAAAGACGCATGTCATGTTCGGTCCGCATCGTGCCAATATCCGCGTCGCGATCAAGCCGCGCCGTCCAGGGATGATGGCTGGCATACCGCTCGGTATCGGCGCCGAAATCGCCCATGATACGCAGCACCCGGTCGGCGTTGTCGGTCTTTTCCAGAACGATCCGCGCCGCGGCGATCCGCTCCTTGATACCGGGGCCTTCGTTGATGATGTCCGCGAAACCCGCCGCCCCGGCCAGCTCACTATCAACGAAAATAGCCATGAGCTTGAGAAGCTCCGCACGATAGCGCGGGGGTACGTTGGTGGGGTTGCTCAGCACCCCGCCCGCGGCGAGATAGCTTGCAATGGTCATGTCTTCGGCCATGTCGTGTCCTCCCTTACTGGTCGTAATCGACCACGACGGTGTCGGTCAGCGGATAGGATTGGCACGACAGCACATAGCCCTTCTCCACCTCGTAATCCTCAAGCGCGTGGTTGGCGACCATCTCCACCTCGCCCTCGATCACCCTGCACCGGCAGGTCGAACAGACCCCCGCCTTGCAGGCAAAGGGCGCGTCGAGATTGTTCGACAACGCCGCATCCAGAATCGTTTCGTCCTTAGGCATGCGGATCGTCTGCGTCGCCCCGTCGAGCGTGATCGCCGCGCTGGCCTGATTGGCGCCGCTCGCCGCGTTCCTGGACACGGCTTTCTTCTTGGCGCGCCCCGGCTGACCAGAGGCGAAAAGCTCGAACTTGATCTGGGCCTCGTCCAGACCAGCCTTGCGCAGCGCCGAGGCGATGCCAAGCATCATCGGCTCCGGCCCGCAGATGAAGGCGGTATCGACATGGTCGATGTCGATCCATCCGGTCTTGAAAAGATCGGCGCATTTCTCCTCGGTCACGAGGCCGGTGAACAGGTCGATCTCCTGCGCATCCGTCTCAAGAACGTGAATGATGTTGAAACGGCCCATGTAGATGTTCTTGAGATCCTCAAGCTCCTCGCGGAACATGATCGTGTTCACACCCTTGTTGGCATATACCAGCGTGAAGGTGGAGTTGGGTTCACGCGCCAGCGTCGTCTTGATGATCGACAATACCGGCGTGATGCCGGAGCCCCCCGCAAATCCCAGATATTGCCTTTCGGCGTTGGGGTCGATCGGGGTGTGGAAACTGCCCATCGGCGGCATCGCCTGAAGCGTGTCGCCCACCTTCAGATCCTCGTTCGCCCAAGTCGAGAACGCGCCGCCATCGACGCGCTTGATCCCGACCTGAAGCACCCCGTCATCCTTGCCCGCGCAGATCGAATAGGACCGGCGCAGTTCCTCACCTTCGAAGTCGCGCCGGAAGGTCAGGTATTGGCCCTGAATGAAATCGAACGTGTCCGCCGCGCCATTGACGGGCTTCAGCGTGACGACAACCGCGTCACGGATGGTCTTGTGGATATCGGTGACTTCAAGATCGTGAAAGCGCGCCATGGGTTCCTCCCTCAGATGCACTTGAAATATTCAAAAGGTTCAAGACAGTCCTGGCAGCGCCACTGTGCCTTGCACGGGGTAGAGCCGAACTGGCTCAGCTTTTCGAGATGGGTGCCTCCGCAACGCGGGCAGCGGCTTGGTCCGCCTGCGGGCTGCGGCGGGGCGATCCCGTACTCCTCCAGCTTCGCGCGCGCTTCGTCGGTCATCCAGTCGGTGGTCCAGGCCGGGGACAACTGTCGCCGAAGCTCCAGATTCTCGATCCCCTTTTCACGCAGCAGCGCCTCGATATCCATGTTGATCATTGAGGTCGCGGGGCAGCCCGAATAGGTTGGCGTGACGGTGACGACCAGCGTGTCGCCTTCCCACGTCACCCCCCGGATGATGCCCAGATCGATGAGAGTGATCACAGGGATCTCCGGGTCGGGAAGGGTTCCGAGCCATTCCCAAACCTGTTCCACACTTGGATGTGTCATTGTCCTACCCTTTCAGGGCGCTACCATTCGCTGCCGGGATAGGCGCGTTGCAGCCATTGCATCGAGCTGACCAGATGGCCGAGGTGTTCGGTGTGCATCCGCCCGGTGCGGCCGCCCTTGTGCGCGAACGAGCCGTCGGGAACGGTCAGCGTGGCCTTTTCCATGACCCGGCCCACCAGCGCATCGTATTCGTCGCGCAGGGATGCCGGATCGGGCGCGATTCCCGCGTCAACCATCGCGGCGTCCACTTCGTCGCTTTCGAAAAGCTCCCCCACATAGGGGTAAAGATAATCGAGCGCGGCCTGCATCCGGGCGTGGCTTTCCTCTGTCCCGTCGCCAAGTCCGACCACCGTGTCGGCAGAGCGTTCGACGTGGTAGGACACTTCCTTCACCGCCTTCTGGGCGATCTCGCGGACCCTCTCATCGGTGCCTTTCGCCAGACGCGGCAGCATGATCGAATGCCACGCATCAAACAGGAATTGCCGCATCAGGGTCTGCCCGAAATCGCCGTTCGGAAGCTCCACCAGCAGCACGTTGCGAAAATCCCAGACGTCGCGCAGAAACGCCAGATCGTCCGCGCTCTTGCCCATCCCCTGCACCTCTGCGGCATAGCCGAGCCAGAGCTGTGTCTGCCCGATCAGGTCCAGCGCGGTGTTGGCCAGCGCGATATCCTCTTCCAGAATGGGGGCGTGACCGCACCATTCCGACACCCGGTGGCCAAGGATCAGCGTGTTGTCGCCCGTGCGCAGCAGGAACTGCAAAAGGGCTGTGTTGTCCACCTCCGCCATCACATGTGCCCCACTTCTTCGGGAATGTCGAAGAACGTCGGGTGACGATAGACCTTCGATTCGGAAGGCTCGAAAAGCGGACCTTTCTCACCGGGGGCCGTGGCGGCGATATGCCGGGCCTCGACCACCCAGATCGACACGCCTTCGTTGCGGCGGGTATAGACGTCGCGAGCGTTCTTGATCGCCATTTCGGCATCCGGCGCATGCAGGCTGCCGACGTGGCGGTGGGCCAGTCCATGCTGGCCACGGATGAAGACTTCCCAAAGGGGCCATTCGTTTTTCATGTCTCGTCCTCCTCGCGAACGCGATTACTCGGCTGCCACCCTGGCAGCGGCTTTTTTCCGGGCGTGGGCCAGAAGTCCGTCGCGCACCCACTGCCCGTCATCCCAGGCGGCCTTGCGGTCGCGCATCCGGTCGGTGTTGCAGGGGCCATTGCCCTTGAGCACGTCGAAGAATTCGTTCCAGTCGGGATCGGTGAAATCGTAGTGCTCCCGCTCCTCGTTCCAGGTGATGCCCGGATCGGGCAGATCGAGGCCGAGGTATTCGATCTGCGGCACGGTCTGATCGACAAATTGCTGACGCAGCTCGTCATTCGTCTTCACCTTGATCTTCCAGGCCATCGACTGTTCGGAATGCACCGAATCCTTGTCGGAGGGGCCGAACATCATCAGCGACGGGAACCACAGACGGTTGAGCGCATCCTGCGCCATCTTCTTCTGGGCCGGCGTGCCGAAGGCCATCTTCATGATCGCGTGATAGCCTTGACGCGCGTGGAAGCTTTCTTCCTTGCAGATCCGGACCATCGCGCGGCTGTAGGGGCCGTAGGACGTGCGCTGAAGCGCGACCTGGTTGATGATCGCGGCACCATCCACCAGCCAGCCCACCGCGCCGATATCGGCCCAGTTCAGCGTGGGATAGTTGAAGATGGAGCTGTATTTCATCCGGCCTTCGTGCAGCCGCTCGACCAGATCGTCGCGGGTCACACCCAGTGTTTCGGCGGCGGAATAGAGGTAAAGCCCGTGGCCCGCCTCGTCCTGCACCTTCGCCAGCAGGATCGCCTTGCGTTCCAGCGTCGGCGCACGGGTGATCCAGTTGCCCTCGGGAAGTTGCCCGACGACTTCGGAATGCGCGTGCTGCCCGATCTGCCGGATCAGCGTCTTGCGGTAATCCTCCGGCATCCAGTCGCGCGGCTCGATCTTGATGTCGTTGTCGATCTTGTCCTGAAACTCCCGTTCCTGATCGGTCATCTCCTCACGGGATTTGATGCCGGGACGGGCTGTCTTGATCATCTGAGCATACATGTCGGGTTCCTCCCTTAAACACGTTCGAGAATGATGGCGGCGCCCTGACCGACCCCGACGCACATGGTGCAAAGCGCATAGCGCCCACCCGTCCGCTTGAGTTGATAGGCCGCCGTCAGCACAAGCCGCGCGCCCGACATTCCGAGCGGGTGGCCCATGGCGATGGCGCCGCCATTGGCGTTCACATGCGGCGCGTCGTCCGCAATTCCAAGTTCGCGAAGAGTGGCGAGACCCTGCGAAGCAAAGGCTTCGTTCAACTCTATCACATCCATCTGCTCGATGGTGAGTCCCGCGCGCGCCAGAACCCTGCGGGTGGCGGGAACCGGCCCGATGCCCATCACGCGTGGCTCCACCCCGGCGGCGGACATGGCCACGACACGGGCGATGGGCGTCAGCCCGTTCTTTTTCGCCGCCGTCTCATTGGCGAGCAAAAGCGCAGCCGCGCCGTCGTTCACGCCCGAGGCGTTGCCCGCGGTCACACTCAGATCGGGACCGTTCACCCCCTTGAGTTTGCCGAGTTTTTCAGCCGTCACACCGGGGCGGGGATGCTCGTCGGTGTCGACCACGACCGGATCGCCCTTGCGCTGCGGCACGGTGACGGCGGTGATCTCTTCGGCGAAGATTCCGGCCTCGTGCGCGACCTGCCAGCGGGCCTGCGAGCGGGCGGCAAAAGCATCCTGATCGGCGCGGTTTATGTTGTAGTCGGCGGCAACGTTGTCGGCCGTTTCCGGCATGGAATCAATGCCATACATGGATTTCATCTTCGGGTTGACGAACCGCCACCCGATGGTGGTGTCATAGATCGCGTTTGCACGGGAAAAGGCGGTCTCTGCCTTGGGCATGACAAAGGGCGCGCGGCTCATGCTTTCGACCCCGCCGGCAATGGCAAGGTCGTAATCGCCCGCACGCAGGGCCCTCGACGCCATGCCGACCGCATCCATTCCAGAGGCACACAGGCGGTTGATCGTTGTGCCGGGCACCTCCACCGGAAGCCCCGCCAGAAGCGAGGCCATACGGGCGACGTTTCGGTTGTCTTCGCCCGCCTGATTGGCGGAGCCGTAGATCACGTCATCGACGCTGGCCCAGTCCACATCGGGGTTGCGCGCCATCAGGGCGGCAATCGGATGGGCGGCCAGATCATCGGTGCGAACCGAGGAAAGCGCCCCGCCATAGCGCCCGATCGGAGTGCGAGTGGCGTCGCAGATGAATGCTTCCATGGATGCGTTTCCTCCTGTTCCGTCAGCAAATTAATAGCCGACCGCATGGTCGGACATAAGCATAAACGTGATTCGGTGCAATAGTAATGTTACACAGATAGCCATTTTCTTCCTTTTTGGTAACATTATGAGGCCGCATCTTGCGGCCTGACTCCGTCCTCCCGAGGAAAAGTGAGGTTAACGATCTGATTTCACGCAAAAATCCGTTTCGGTATCCTGTCGGTATAACGTCGGTATTGCGTCGGTGTCATTGTCCGAAATCGTGAGAAACCGCACCGTTACCCAATCGCGCGCCCCAGCGCCGCCGTTCCGGCGCGCCCGGGCCGCGCAGGCCTCGGGGCTCTACTCCGGTCCCCGGAGTATTTTTCACAAAGATGAAGCGGGACGTTCGACCGGAGGATCAGCCCGGGCGCACGGCGTCGGGGTGCGCGGCGATGAAGGCGGGGTGCGCGTTGCACGCCTCGGCCACGGCGCGGATGCGCGGGCAGTCCGAGAAATCCGCCTCCCAGCGCAGGGCGTTGTAGACTTGCGGCATGAGGCAGATGTCGGCCAGCGAGGGCGCCGCACCGGTGCAGAAGGGGGTCTGCGTGAAGTCGGCCAGAAGCGCCTCGAAGGCGCGCAGCCCGGGCGGGATGAAATGGCGCATCCAGTCGGCGCGCGCGGTCTCCACGCCCGGCAGAAGGCTGGCGACATGGGCCGCGACAGAGAGATTGCAGACCGGATGCACGTCCACCGCCACGCTATGCGCCAGCGCCCGCACCTTCGCCGCCCGCGCCGGATCGTCCGGCAGCAGGCCAAGGCCCCGCGTCTCGTCGAGATAATCGAGAATGGCCAGCGACTGCGTGAAGCTGTGGCCGTCAATCTCCAGCACGGGAACCAGTCCCTGCGGATTGCGGGCCAGATGCTCGGGGGATTTATGCTCCCCCTTCACCAGATCGACCGGCAGCGCGCGGTAATCGATCCCGCCGAGATTGAGCGCGATGCGCAGCCGGTAGCTCGCCGAAGAGCGCCAGTAGTCGTAGAGGATGATCTCGTCCATGCGCGGGCCTTTCGCAGTAGCAACCCCACCGATCATGCGGCGCATCTCGGTCCGGATTCAAGAGGCCGTGGCCGGGGCGCGATGGATGCGCCCCGGCCCGGAGAACGGCGAGAGCCGCGCCTTTCAGGCTTTCGAAAGTTCCTTGGCATGCAGCCAGTCGGCGTGTTTGGGGGCCTTTTTTGTCTTCGACCATTCCTCCAGCATGTCCCATTTCACGCTGTCGAGTTTTTCGAGCAGCTTTTCCTCCTCCGGGTCCGGGCAGGCCAGCTCAACCCGGTGGCCGTTGGGATCGAAGAAATAGATGGAGTGAAAGATGGAATGATCGGTCACGCCCAGAACCTCCACCCCGTTGACCTCCAGATGGTCCTTGAACTCCAAAAGCTCTTCGCGGTCCTTCACCTTGAAGGCGATATGCTGCACCCATTCGGGGGTGTTGGGATCGCGGCCCATCTCGGGCTTGGTCGGAAGCTCGAAGAAGGCGAGCACGTTGCCGTTCCCCGCATCCATGAAGATGTGCATGTAGGGGTCCGGCTCATGGGTGGAGGGCACATGGTCCTCGGCAATCGCGAGCACGAAATCCATGTTCAGCATCTTGTTATACCATTCCACCGTCTCTTTCGCGTCCTTGCAGCGATAGGCAACGTGGTGAATTTGTTCGATCTTCATGACGGGTCCTCCCCGGGGTTGAGCGCGGCCTTGGCCAGCGCCTGTGTCAGGATCGCGCGTTTCCCGATATGGTTTGCCAGAATGAGGATGAGCCGCGCGTTGAGCGCGTCGCTCTCTTCCTTGCTCAGCCCCTCGTGGGTGGCGAGCAGATCGGCATAGAAATCGTCGGCCCCGTCGATGTTCGGGGACAGGATCAGATCGTCGGACATCAGTGTGCCTCCTTGCCAGTGGCGCGGCGGATCGCGGCGCGGAAGAGAGACTCGTCATAGCGTGGCCGGCGCGCGGCGACATGCTGATCAGGCCGGATGAGGTAGACCGCGCTATCACTTTCGCCGAGATAGCGTTTCCGAAGTGCCTGCGTGGAATCGTCCTTCAGCGTGAGCGCGATCCGTTCGACCGCGACGCCATCTTCCTCGATATGATCGGGGGCCTCGGCGTCGATGGTCAGCAGGATGAAACGGTCGCCCAGCTTGTCGAGCAGGAAGCCGTCCTTCAACGGCACGTCCGGACACGGAGAGCCGGGGCGCGTGCGCTCTGGCCCGTCGAGCGCGTCGGCGGAGTTGAGCGGCGATTCGTCATAGGTGCACGGCACGCTCAGCCGGCCGGAATTGACCAGCGGACGGGCAAATTCGTAATGCTCCGACAGGTCCAGAACCGCATCGCGGAACAGGCGACTGGTGAGCGATTTGGGCGTGATGAAATCGGTGGAGCGGGTGGAATTGAGGATGTTTTCATCCGCGCCGTGAACACGTTCCACGTCATAGCTGTCGATCAGGCTTTCGGGGGCCTTGCCCTCCATCACCATCTTGAGTTTCCAGACAAGGTTGTCGGTATCCTGAAGGCCGGAATTGGCCCCGCGCGCGCCGAAGGGCGAGACCTGATGCGCGGCATCCCCGGCAAAGAGCACCCGCCCGTGGCGGAAATGCTCCATCCGGCGGCACTGGAAGGTATAGATCGAGACCCATTCAAGCTCGAACTCCACATCCTCGCCCAGCATCTGCTTGAGGCGCGGAATGACATTCTCGGGGCGTTTCTCGATCTCCTTGTCGATGTCCCAGCCCAGTTGCAGGTCGATGCGCCAGACGCCATCGGGCTGCTTGTGCAGAAGCGCCGACTGCCCGCGGTTGAAGGGCGGATCGAACCAGAACCAGCGTTCGGTGGGAAAATCGGCCTCCATGATCACATCGGCGATGAGGAAGTTGTCCTCGAACACGCGGCCGACGAAATCGAGCCCGAGCATCGAGCGGGTGGGCGACGCGGCGCCATCGCAGGCGATAAGCCAGTCGGCCTCGATGTTGTAGGAGCCTTCGGGCGTGTCGATCTCTAGCGTGACGTGATCGGGGTGGGTGCCGATGGCGCTGACCTTGTTGCGGCCGCGAATCTCGATCGGCTTGCCCTCGGCCTGCAGTTCTCGAACGCGGTCGACGAGGTATTGCTCAAAGTAATACTGTTGCAGGTTGATGAAGGCCGGGCGGCGGTGGCCCTCTTCGGGCAGGAGATTGAACTCGTAAACCTCGCGTTCGTCGAAAAAGACCTTGCCGACGTTCCACTGAACCCCCTTGTCCACCATCGGTTGCCCGCAGCCGAGGCGGTCGAGGATCTCAAGCGGACGCTTGGCAAAACAGATCGCGCGGGAGCCGAAGCTCACCTTGTCGTTGTCGTCGAGAACGACCACGCCGATCCCCTGCTGGGCAAGGTCGATGGCGGCAGCAAGACCGACCGGGCCGGCGCCGATCACGGCGACCTGATGGCGGACCGGGGACGGGGCGTCCTGATCCTCGCTATGCTCATAAGGGTAGAGCGGAACTTCGAAAATCTTGTTCATCTTTTCCTCCCGGATGCGGTTCAAGCGCGTTCAAGACGGGCAGGCGCGGGCGCCTGAGGCGAGGCAGACCAGTCATCTCCGATCACAGGATCGCACGCGGGACGGACAGGGCGCTTCGATCTGGATCAAGGCGGGGGCGATTTGCACCGCCCCGGCCGTTTTCAAGGTGCGATCGGGGCGCTCAGCCCTGAAGCGCCTCCCACATCTCGATGTCGCGCTCGGCTGTCCAGATGCGGGGGGTATCCAGCCCGCGCGCCTCGTCAAAGGCGCGGGCGACGTTGAAGGGCAGGCAATGCTCATAGATCGCGTAGTCCGAAAACTTCGGATCGCATTCGGCGCGCACCGCGTCCCAAGCCTCTTTCAGGGTGCCGCCACGTGCGGCGACGCGGGCGGCGGGTTTGTAGGTGCTTTCCACGAAATCGCGGGTGTTCTCGATCGCGGCATTGACCATCTCGCGCCCGACAAGCGCATCGCCGCGCCCCGGTGCGATGGCGTCCACGTCGAACCACTTGATCGCGTCGAGCGTGTCGCCCCAATCGGCGAAATGCCCGTCGCCGCAGTAGCAGGCGGAGTGGTATTCCACGATATCGCCGGTGAACATCACGTTCTGATCGGGCACATGGATCACGATGTCGCCCGCCGTGTGCGCGCGGCCCAGATGCATCAAGTCCACCCGGCGATTGCCGAGATAGACGGTCATGGAATCGTTGAAGGTGGTGGTGGGCCACGTCAGGCCGGGGATGCTCTCATGCCCCTCGAACAGGCGGGGGAAGCGTTGAAACTCGCTGTCCCAGTCCTCCTGTCCGCGTTCCACGACCATGGCGCGGGCCATGTCGCTCATCACGACCTGCTGCGCGTCGAAGGCGCTCGCGCCCAGCACGCGCACCGCGTGATAATGTGTCATCACCACATGACTGATCGGCTTGTCGGTGACAGAGCGCACGCATTCGATCACCTTGTTGGCAAGGCGCGGGGTGGCCTGCGCCTCGACGATCATCACGCTGTCGTCGCCGATGATGACGCCACTGTTGGGATCGCCTTCCGCCGTGAAGGCGTAAAGCCCTTCACCCACCTCGGTGAAGGTGATTTTCTTTTCGGTCATGTCCCCCTGGGACGCGAATGCCTTGGCCATGCTTGGCTCCTTTCTCGGGAAGGTGGGATGCCCCCCACCCTACTGGTGTGTGTCTGTCGGGCGGGCCGGTCCCCGCCCGGCCTTGTCATCTGGCGTAAGGGTCTTTCAGCGCGGGCAGCACCGTGCCGAAGCAATCGCCGAATCCGATGGTGTATCCGTCGCCCTTCGCCGCGCCCCTGAGCGTGAGCGTATCGCCATCCTCCACGAAGGACCGCGTCTCGCCACTGTCGAGTTCGATCGGCTCCTTGCCGCCCCAGCTCAGCTCCACCAGAGAGCCGCGCTCGTTCTTCTCGGCGCCGGAAATGGTGCCCGAGCCCAGAAGATCGCCCACGTTCATCGGCGTGCCGGACGTGGTGTGATGCGCAAGCTGCTGCGCGGCGGAGTAATACAACTCCTTGTAGTTGGTGCGCGCGATGGTGGTGGCCGCCTTGCCCTCGGGCGCGAGGGTCACGGACAGATCGATGTCATAGAGCATCGGACCCACATCCTTGAGGTGGTCGAGAAGCTCCACCTCGCGCGGGGGCGTGTCGCAGCGGAACGGCTCCAGCGCGGCTTTGGTCACGATCCAGGGCGAGACGGTCGTAGCCGTGGATTTCGCCTGAAACGGGCCGAGGGGCTGATATTCCCACGCTTGAATGTCGCGCGCCGACCAGTCGTTGAGCAGCACATAGCCGAAGAGGTTGTCATCGGCCTCCTGCACGGTGATCGGCCCGTCCGAGGCGGTGCCGACGATCGCGCCCATCTCAAGCTCTATGTCGAAGCGCGCGCAGGGGGCGAAGCGGGGCTTGTCGTCGTTCGGCCCCTTGAGCTGCCCCCACGGGCGGCGCACATCGGTGCCGGAGACCACGACGGAGGACGCCCGGCCGTTGTAACCGATGGGGATATGCAGCCAGTTCGGCGGCAGCGCGTTCTCCGCCCCGCGGAACATGGTGCCGATGTTCGTGGCGTGGTTCTTGCCCGCATAGAAATCGGTATACTCGGCCACGAGGAAGGGCATGTGCATCTCCGCCTCGGATTGCGGGACAAGAAGCGGCTCCACCTTGGAGCGTTCCGCCGCGCCGTCCGACAGAAGCTGGATCAGCCGCTCGCGCAGCGCGTCCCATGCCTCCGGGCCAAGCTCCATCAATTCGTTCCAGAAGGGCACGTCGAAAACCGGGCCGTCGTCAAGCGTGACAACCCCCGCCTCTTCGGCGCGCTGCATGTCGAGAATCATGTCGCCGATGGCCACGCCGCAGCGCGGATCGAGCGCCTCTGTCGAAAAGATGCCATAGGGCAGGTTGTTGAGCGGGAAGGGATGCCCGGCGTCATTGGCCGAGGTCACCCAGGATGTCTTGAGCGTCATGGTCGATCCTTTTGTGTGGCTGGTGGGTGCGCCCCACCGCCTGAGTCATTTCTTGCCGGGGGTGCCGTCGAATTTCTTTTCGATGTCGGTCCAGCAGTCGATGTAATCGTCCTGCATCGGCGCCTCGGTCGCGGCAAATTCGGTCAGCTGTTGCGGGAACCGGGTTTCGAACATGAAGGACATGGTATTGTCCAGCTTTTCGGGCTTCAGATCCGCGTTCGACGCCCCCTCGAAGGCGTTCTTGTCCGGCCCGTGCGGCAACATCATGTTGTGCAGGCTCATGCCGCCGGGAACGAAGCCCTGCGGCTTGGCGTCATACTGGCCATAGATGTTGCCCATCAGCTCGGACATGAGGTTCTTGTGATACCACGGCGGGCGGAAGGTATCCTCGGCCACCGCCCAGCGTTCGCGGAACAGCACGAAGTCGATATTCGCGGTGCCCGGCACACCCGAGGGCGCGGTCAACACGGTGAAGATCGACGGATCGGGGTGATCGAACAGGATCGCGCCCACGGGGCAATAGGTGCTCAGGTCATATTTCACCGGCGCGTAATTGCCGTGCCATGCCACCACATCGAGAGGCGAATGGTCGATCTTGGTACGGTGGAACTGCCCGCACCACTTCACGGTCACGGTGGAGGGCGCGTCACGGTCCTCGAAGGCGGCCACGGGCGCCTTGAAATCGCGCGGGTTGGCCATGCAGTTGGCGCCAATGGGGCCGCGCCCCGGCAGTTCGAACTTCTGGCCGTAATTCTCGCAGACAAAGCCGCGCGCCGGACCTTCCAGCACCTCGACCCGGTAAACAAGACCGCGCGGGATGATGGCGATTTCCTTCGGCTCAAGATCGATGATGCCAAGCTCCGTGCAGAATCGCAGGATACCTTCCTGCGGCACCACCAGAAGCTCCGAATCGGCGGAGAAGAAATAGTCGTCCTGCATCGATTCGGTGGCAAGGTAGACATGGCTGGCCATGCCCACCTGCGTGTTCACATCGCCCGCCGTGGTCATGGTGCGCATGCCCGTCACGAAGGTCAGCGCCGCGTCGGTATGGGGCACCGGATCCCAGCGATACTGGCCAAGGCTGACCACATCGGGGTTCACGTTGGGCGCCGATTTCCAATAGGGCATGTCGATCTTTTCATAGCGGTGGCTATGTTTGACCGATGGGCGGATGCGATAGCACCATGTGCGTTCGTTCTGATGCGACGGCGCGGTGAAGGCGGTGCCCGAAAGCTGTTCGCCATAAAGGCCGTAGTTGCATTTCTGCGGGCTGTTCATCCCCTGCGGAAGCGCGTCCGGCAGGGCCTCTGTCTCATAATCATTGCCGAAACCGGGCATGTAGCCTTCGTGCGGGCCGGGCAACGAGGGCGCCTTCGTCATGCGGGTTGGCATGGAATGCTGGTTCATTTTCGCGCTCCTTTCGAATTTTGTTGCGTTGGTAATGGTTGATTTTGTAACTAACAACCGGGAGGACAGGAAAAGTGACCGAAAAAGACGATTTTCATTTGCAGGATTTCCTGCCCTATCTGCTCAACCAAGCGTCCGAGGAAAGCAGCCTGACGTTTCAGCAAGTATACAAGAACCGCTATGGAATGTTGCGCACCGAATGGCGGGTGCTGTTCCATCTGGGCATGTATCAGCCGATCACCGCCTCCGACATCGTGATCCGCGCCAAGATTCACAAGACCAAGATCAGCCGCGCGGTGCAAAAGCTCGTGGACCGCCGATTCGTCCGGCGCGAACGCAGACCCGACGACCGGCGTCAGGAACTGCTGAGCCTGACCCCGGCGGGAGAAACCGCCTATCGCGACCTGCGCGAGGTGGCCCGCCAGTATGACGCGCAGCTCATGGCGAAATTCACCACCGGGGAAGGCGCGCTTTTGCGGATGATGCTGCGGCGGCTCGCGGGCTTCGAGGAATCCTAGGGCGGCCCTTTACCCCGCACGCCCGGGCGGTAAGACTGCGCGGATGGATACACATCTCAAGGGCCTGCTGATCACCGCCGCGGGCGTGCTTTTCGTCGTGCCCGATTCGCTCTTTGCCCGGCTGATCGAGGCCGACCCGATCGTGATCGGCTTCTGGCGCGGGGTGGTGGCCGGTGTGCTGATCATGGTCTGGGTGCTGATCACGCAGGGCGTCTCCCCGTTCCGCGCGGTGCTGCGCACGGGATGGAACGGCGCGGTTTACATTGCCGTGATGGGCATGACGGGCGTTCTGTTCATCCTCGCCGTGTCGATGACCAGCGTGGCCAACGTCGTCTTCATCATCGCCACGATGCCGGTCTTTGCCGCGATCTACAGCCGGATCATCCTTGGCGAGACGATCAGCCGCCGCATGGTCCTGACCATGATCGCGGTGGCGGCGGGGCTGGCGATCATCGCCTATGGCTCGGGTGAGACCGCCAGCGCGCATTGGAGCGGCGATCTCGTCGCGCTCTGCGTCGCGGCGCTGTTCGCCGCCGGGCTGACGGCGGTGCGCCGGGTGCGCCATGTGCCGATGGTGGCGGCGGCCCCGATCGGATACATCGGCGCGTCGCTCCTGATCTGGCCCTTCATCGACCCGTTCTCTGTGCCCACGCCGCAAGTTTGGATGGTGCTCGCACACGGCGCCTTCATCGCGGCAAGCTCCGCTCTGCTGGCACTGGGCCCGCGCTATATCACCTCGGCGGAGGTGGCGCTCTTCATCCTTCTGGAATCGGTGCTGGCGCCGCTTCTGGCCTGGGCGGTGATCGCGGAAGATCCCGGCATATGGGCGATTGTCGGCGGCGCGGTGGTGATCGGCGCGCTGGCGGTGTCGAACATCGTCGCCCTGATGCGCCGCAGGCGGCGGCTGCCCGGCGCGACCTGATATCGCCGCCGGGCAGCCGGAATAGTCAGATCGCTTCGAGCAGGGCCTCGCCCGTGGTCAACTCACACGCGCCAGCGGTCTCTTCGGTTTGCAGCACCTTCACGACACCGTCCTCGACCAGCATGGCATAGCGTTGCGAGCGGTCGTAGAACCCGATGGGGGGCACGTCCATGTTCATGCCCAGCGCCTTGGTCAGCTCGCTCGCCGGATCGGCCAGAAGCGTCACCCCCGCCTTGCCCGCGCCGGTAGTCTCATCCCATGCGGCCATCACGAAGGGATCGTTGACCGACACGCAGATGATCTCCTCCACGCCCTTTTCGCGAAAGGCATCGGCGGTGCGCATGAAGCTGGGCAGATGGGTCTTGCTGCACCCGCGCGAGAACGCGCCTGGCAGCCCGAAGACCACGACCTTGCGCCCGTCCAGACGCGGCACCAGCGGCACCTGCTCGGGCCCTTCCGCGCCAAACCGTGACAGCGTGGCGTCCGGCATCCTGTCCCCAGTGGAAATTGCCATGTCCTGTTCCTTCTTGAAGTTGCGTTTTCCTCGCATAGCGATATAGCCTCCGGCGGTGGAGCGACAATCAAAAAGGGGCGGAATGCGGATGACTCATGTGGTTGTGATCGGCGGTGGACAGGCTGGCGCGTCCTGCGTGGCGAAATTGCGCGGCGGCGGCTTCGACGGGCGGATCACCCTGATCGGAGAGGAACCCGTCCCCCCGTATCAACGCCCGCCGCTGTCCAAGAAATACCTGCTGGGCGAGATGGAGTTGGAACGCCTCTTCCTTCGCCCCGAAAGCTATTACCCCGAGAACGACATCGCCCTGCGCCTGTCGCAAAGGGTAGAGGCCATCGACCCCGCCGCGCAAACCGTGACGCTGGGCGGTGAGGTGATGGGCTATGATGAGCTGGTGCTGGCGACCGGATCGGTGCCGCGCCGCCTGCCCGCCGTCATCGGCGGCGCGCTCGACGGGGTGCACGTCGTGCGCAACCTGACGGATGTGAACGGCATGGCGCCCGAATTCATCGAAGGCACCCGCGTCCTCATCGTGGGCGGCGGCTATATCGGGCTGGAGGCCGCGGCGGTCGCCGCGACGAAGGGACTGCATGTCACCGTGGTGGAAATGGCGGACCGTATCCTGCAACGGGTCGCCGCGCCGGAAACCAGCGCCTATTTCCGCGATCTGCACCGCGCGCACGGCGTGAATGTCCGCGAGGGCGTGGGGCTGGAACGCCTTGTCGGAGAGGACCGGGTGCGCGGCTCGACATTCTCTGACGGCTCAGAACTGGAAGTGGATTTCGTGATCGTCGGCGTCGGCATCGAACCGGCCACGGGACTGGCCGAAGCGGCCGGGATCGAAATCGAGAACGGCATAAGGACGGACGCGCAGGGCCGTACCTCCGCCCCGCATGTCTGGGCGGCCGGTGATTGCGCCTCTTTCCCCTATCGCGGGGGGCGGGTGCGGCTTGAAAGCGTGCCCAACGCCATCGATCAGGCCGAATGTGTAGCCGAGAACATCATGGGCGCCGGTAAGGATTACATTGCGAAACCGTGGTTCTGGTCCGATCAATATAATGTGAAGCTTCAGATTGCCGGGCTCAACGGGGGCTATGACCGGGTGGTGACCCGTCCGGGCGAGGGGCTGTCCACCTCCTTCTGGTACTACAAGGGGGCGGAGCTTCTGGCCGTGGACGCGATGAACGCGCCGCGCGATTACATGGTGGGCAAGCGCCTGATCGAAAGCGGCAAATCCCCCGCGCCAGAGGTGATTGCCGATCCCGGCACCGACCTCAAGGCGCTGATGAAAGCGTGAGAATCGTCGCGGGCCGGTTTCGCGGCACGGCGCTGGCCGCGCTGGGCAAGGGCGACGCGGGCGCGCATCTGCGCCCGACCACGGACCGGGTGCGCGAAAACCTCTTCAACATACTGATGGGCGGGCGGTTCGGCGATCCGGTGAGCGGGGCGCATGTGCTCGATCTTTTTGCCGGAACCGGTGCGCTGGGCCTTGAGGCGCTGTCGCGCGGGGCGGCGCATGTCACCTTCGTCGATGACGGGCGCAAGGCGCTCTCGCTCATCCGGCAGAACATCCGCCTGACGCGCGCGGGGGAGGCGGCGCGGGTGATCGGACGCGATGCCGCCCGCCTGCCCATGCATGACGGCACCCCTTGCGATCTGATCTTCCTCGATCCGCCCTATGGCAGGGGTCTGGGGCAAAAGGCGCTCATGGCGGCGCCGCGCGGCGGCTGGATCGCGCCCGGCGCGCTCATCGTGTGGGAGGAAAGCGCGCCGATGACCGCGCCGGAGGGGTTCGAGACCCTGGACACCCGCCGTTATGGCGACACGCATATCACGATATTGCGAAGAGTCTGAACCGCCCCTCCCCCTTTGTGAACCAAAAATCCTTATTATGTGGTAGAATAACAGGGACGCGCAGGCCGCCTGATGGCTCCGGCCCTGCCGACACGGCCCGAACCCGGAGCCACCATGCCATGCGGCCTGCCTGCAAGACAGGAGGTCACAATGGTCAAGACTATCGGAAATCCCCTTTCGTGGACGGCTCAGGCGATTGGCGGCGCCAGCCATGTCGCCGGCGAGGCCGCCAGCCATATTGGCAGCGACAGCCGCGTGGTCCCCCGCGTGCGGCGCATCGGGCTGCATGAGATCGGCAAGGCGCTGCGGCTCGGCTTGCACGATATGGGCCGCTTTCGCAGCGACGTGATCATGCTTGTGCTCATCTACCCGGTAATCGGTATCGTGCTGAGCTTTCTCGCCTTCAGCCAGTCGCTCGCCCCGCTGATCTTTCCGATGGCCGCCGGCTTCGCCCTTCTGGGGCCGGTCGCCGCCGTCGGTCTTTATGAGTTGAGCCGCCAGAAAGAGGCCGGAGAGGCCGCGACATGGGGCTCGGCCCTGCGCGCGTTGCACAGCCATATCCTCGGGCCGGTCATGGTGCTGGGGCTTTACCTGATCGGGCTGTTCATGCTGTGGATGCTGGCCGCCTTCGGCATCTATTCCTACACGATGGGCCCGGAATCCTACGCTATGGGCCCCGACATGCCCGCCAGCACGCTGACATTCCTGCAAAGCGCGGTGACAACGCCCGAAGGCTGGGCAATGATCTGGCTCGGCCTCGGGACGGGGTTCATCTTCGCGGCACTGGCGCTCGTCACCAGCATGATCAGCTTTCCGATGCTGATCGACCACCGCGTCGGCCTTCCGGTGGCGGTGGTCACATCGCTGCGGGTCGCGGCGAAAAACCCATTCACGGTGGCCTGCTGGGGCCTGACGGTCGCGGTTCTTCTGGCCGTGGCGATCGCGCCGCTCTTTCTGGGGCTGATCCTGGTGCTGCCGGTGCTGGGCCATGCCACATGGCACCTGTACCGCATGGCGGTCAGCTATGACTGATCGCAGGGCAGGCGGCCCTACCGCCGCCCCTCACGCAGCCAGCCGCCGGTGATCAGCGCCGCCACCAGCAACAGCGTCAGCCACCCCGGAAGAAGCGCGCTGCGCGACACGCCCTGCACCTCGTAGGCGCCGCGCGGCGTGATTCCGATCCAGCCGCGCCCCGCCGCCGGGCGCCCTTCGCGCACCTCGCGGATCGCGGGCATCCCCTCCTCCAGCGCCAGAACCCCGCCGCGTGCCGATGCGATCAGCGGTTCGAGCACATCGCCGGTGGCGATCGTTTCCTCGAACTCGCGCGGGCTGGCCGGGCCAAGTCCGATCACCGCCTCGCGGTCCCCCTGAGCCAAACGGTAAAGCCCGATCTCCGGCCCCTCGTAGAGCGCCTCGAACCGGCCCGGCCCGACCGGGTCGAACGGGACGGAGGTGACATCGTCCGACGGGGTGGTGATCTCCACCTCGCCCACCTCGTCGGCAAGCGTCTGGCGGGTGATCCGCATCCGCTGCCCGGTGGCCTCCGCCGAAAGCGCCTCTTCCTCAAGCTCGGGCTCGCCCATCATCCAGTGCGCCAGCCGCCGCAGCAGCTCCAGTTGCGGACCGCCCCCCTCAAACCCACGATCCCAGAGCCACGCGTGATCGGATGCCAGAAGCGATACGCGCCCCTCGCCCACACGGTTGAGGACAAGAAGCGGCCGATCTTCATGCCCGGTCATCAGGGTCTGCCCCGCCTCCGGCACTACGTCGATCTGGCGCAGCCAGCGGCCCCATTCCCCGGCATCTGGAAGGCCCGCCGTCACCGGGTGCTTTTCGCCAAGTTCCGTGATTTCGGGCAGGAATCCCTCGTCGATCACCCGCGCTGTGGGCCGCGCCGGCACCACCCGCGACAGAGGTGAGCGGTAAAGGCTGTCGGCGCTGGCGAAATCCGGCCCGGCGGAAATCAGCACCGCGCCGCCATTCTCGACATAGCTCGCCACGTTGTCGATATAAAGCGACGGCAGGATTCCCCGGCGCTTGTAGCGATCGAAGATGATCAGGTCGAAATCCTCGATCTTGTCGAGGAAAAGCTCCCGCGTGGGAAAGGCGATCAGCGACAGTTCCGACACCGGCACGCCATCCTGCTTGTCCGGTGGGCGCAGAATGGTGAAATGCACCAGATCGACCGAAGCATCGGATTTGAGAAGGTTGCGCCACGTCCGCCCGCCGGGGTGCGGCTCTCCGCTCACCAACAGCACCCGAAGCCGGTCTCGCACCCCGTTGATCTGCACCAGCGCCGAATTGTTGCGCGCGGTCAGCTCGCCCTCGGCCTCCGGCACGGTGAACTGGATCACGTTGCGCCCGCCGTGCGGCAGGGTCACGGGAATCTCGATGTCGCGGTCCACCGGCACCATGAACTCCTGCGGCGGCTCGCCATCCACGGAAATCTCAAGCGGAACGCGCGCCACGTCCTCGGGCGACGCGCCGCTGTCCTCGACCCGCAAGGTAAGGGTCACAGGCTCTCCCAGAATGGCAAAGGCCGGTGCGTTGCGCACGATCAGGCGGCGGTCCCAATCCTCCTCCCGCCCGGTGTGCAAAAGGTGGAAGGGTGCGGGCAGGTCCGGCGCGCGCTCCATGTCATGCACCCGCCCGTCCGACAGGGCGATGACACCGGCCACCCGCGCCCGCGGCTCCTGCGCCAGCGCATCGGTCAGCGCGGTCATCATCCGTGTGCCCTCATCGCCCGCGCCATCGGGCACGGTGACGCGCCGCACTTCGGTCGCATCCCGCGCACCCAGCCGCGCGGCAAGCGTCTCCGCTGCCTGTTCCGTCACCCCCGCCCGGCTTCCGAGAACCTGACTGGCGCTTTCATCCTCCAGCAGCACGACGATATCCGACAGCGGCTCGCGGTCCTCGCGTTGCAGCACCGGCCCCGCCAGCGCCGCCAGAACCACCAGCGCCGCAATCCCCCGAAGCGCCCAGCCCGACAGCCCGCGCCAGTGCGCGAGGCCCACCCCGAGGGCCGAAAGCACCGCCAGCACCGCGATGATCCACAGGGGCAGAAGCGGTTCGAAAAGCACCAGACCCGTCATTGCCCCAACCTGTCCAGAAGCGCGGGCACATGCACCTGATCGGATTTGTAGTTCCCGCTGAGCACATGCATGATCAGATTGACCCCGAAGCGATAGGACAGCTCCCGCTGCCGTTCCCCGGCGCGGCCCCGCCCCACCGGGTAAAGCGAATTGCCGCGCTCATCCACCGCCCATGCGGCAGCCCAGTCGTTGCCGCCGATCACCACCGGCGTCACTCCGTCGTTGAGATTGCGGAACGGCATCCCCTCGATCTGCTCTGCATCGGGGGGCGCGGCCTCCACCCAGACATCGCGGCCCTGATAGCGGCCCGGAAAATCCTGAAGCAGGTAAAAGGTTCGCGTCAGCACATGATCGTCCGGCACCGGCTCCAGCGGGGGAATGTCGAGCGGCTCGGCCAGCCGCTGCAACTTGCGCCCGTTCGGCCCCGAGGCGCCGAACCGCGCCACATCCGCGTCGCGCGTGTCGAACAGGATCATCCCGCCCGACCGCAGATAGGCGTTGAGCTTGCCATAGGCGACGTCCGACGGGATCGGCTGATCGGGAGAAACCGGCCAGTAGAGGAACGGGTAAAAGGCCAGCTCGTCGCGCTCCAGATCGACGGCGGCGGGCGCGTTCGGCTCTATCGAGGTGCGAAAGAACAGAACCTCGCTCAACCCGCGAAGCCCGGCCTGCGCCGCCTCGTCAAGCCGCGCGTCGCCCGTCACCACATGCGCCAGCACCACCTCGCGCGTGTCGCGGATGGCGCGGGCGTCGTCGCCTTCCTGCGCCTGCCCCTCAAACGGCAGCACCAGCGCGGCAATCAGCACCGCCGCGCCCCGAAGCCCGGCACGCAGCCCGGTCAATCGCCCCGACACCAGCAGGGAGCCGATCACATCCAGCACCAGCACGATCAGCGCGGCGGCCAAAAATCCGCCGCTCAGATCCACGGTCCGGGGCGCGCCCAACCCCTCCACCGGCAGCCGCGCGGGCCATTGCATCGGGGTCAAATCCGTCTCCTCCGTCACGACGTTGCGCGCCAGCAGGCGATCCCCCTCGCGGTAAAGACCGGGCCGCAGATCGGGGCCAAGCGGCGCGGCGCTCAGATCCTCGCCCGCCACGCCGGGCAGGGCCTGACCGTCGTGTAGGTCGCCCTGCCCGTCAAGCACCCTGACCGGCTGCCAGATCGTGCCCTCCATCTGCTTGGCGCTGGCGCGGTCGGTCGCACTCAGCACCGCGAGCCGGTCGAGCATCCGCACGAACAGCCCCGACAGCGGCAGGCCCGACCATTCGGCATTGGCCGTCACATGAAACAGCACCACCTGCCCCTCGCCCAACCCCTTGCGCGTGACAAGCGGTGTGCCGTCGCTGAGCTGCGCGATCACCCGGTCCGCCAGCGCCGGATCGGGCTGCGCCATGACCTGCGCGCTCACCCGAAGATCGTCCGGCACCTCCAGCCCGTGAAAGGGGCTGTCCTGATCGAAGGGGGCGAGCGATTTCGGCTCTCCCCATGTCATCGCGCCGCCCACGCTGCGCCCCCCGACCCGAAGCCGCACCGGCATCAGGGGATGCTCCGCCTCGCGGCTCACGTCGCTCGCGGCCAGACGCGGCCCGGCAAAGCGCAGCAGCAGCCCGCCCTCGTCAACCCAGTCGGTCAGCGCCTCCTCCTCCGCCGGCGCGAGCACCGCCACATCCGCCAGAACCACCACATCGGGGTTGGCCGGCAGAATATCGGTCAGCGGCCCTTCAAGCACCTCGGCGGTATCGACCAGCGCCTGCCGTAGATAATGCAGAGGCGACAGAAGCTGCAATTCCTCGCGCTCCTGCCGCCCGGCGATCAACGCCACCTCGCGCCGCCGCAGGCTGTCATCGCTCAGCGCCACCGCCCCCGCGCTCTGCGCCTCGCGCAGCGTGAAATGCGTGATCCGCGCCGACATCTCGCGCGGCAGCGACAGCGCGCCTTCGGCGGAATGCTCCGACGCACCGAACGTCAGCGGCAGGCTCGCCAGCACCGTCTCGTTGCCCGCCGGATCGCGTCCCTGCGCCAGCGCCGTGACCTCCGCCGCGATCCCGGCCACCGACCGGCGCGCCACAATCGTCACCTCTCCGCCCTCGAAACGGGGGCGCTGCACCCCGTAGACCGGCGCGCCATCCTGATGGATCGTCACATCGCCGCGCGCCTCCAGCGCCCGCAGAAGCGGCGCGCGCTGTGGCCCGTCAAGCCCGTCGGAGATCCAGCGCGTGTCGAACCGCGCATCGCCCAGCGACTCGATCACCTCCTGCGCCATCTGCGCATCGGGTTGCCACGGCACCGGCGCGAAGCCGGGCAAACGAGAGCGCCACGCGCCCGCCGGCTGAAACAGCGCAGGCTCGGGCGCGGCCACGCGCATCATCGCCACCCTGCGCCCGTCCCGCGCCGCGCCCTCCAGCATCCCCGCGATCACCTCGCGCTGGCGCGTCCAGCCATCGGCCGAGGCCCAGCCGCCATCCATCAGGATCAGAAGCGGCCCGCGCCCATCCTGTTTCGGCTGGGGGTTGAGCACTGGCCCCGCCAGCCCCACGATCACCGCCGCCACCGCCAGCATCCGCAGCAGCAACAACCACCAAGGCGTGCGGTCGCTCACGCTGTCGTCGTCCTTCAGCCCCAGCAGCAAAACCACACCGGGAAACAGCCGCCGCACCGGCGCGGGCGGGATCGCGCGCAGGATCAGCCACAGCACCGGCAGCGCCGCCAGCGCCAGCAAGAGCCAGGGCGCCGCGAAGGCAAGGGGCAGACCGGCCATCAGCGCCCCCGCTCCATCGCGCGATACAGCCACAAGAGCGCCGACTGCGCCGAGGCATCGGTCAGATGGCGGTGATACTGCCAGCCGGTCACCCGGCACAGATCGGCCAGCGCCGCCTGCCGCTCCTGCATCCGCGCCTGATAACGCGCGCGCAGATCGCCCGCCTTGCGGGTCTCATGGCGCAGCGTCCGCCCCATGCTCTGAAACACCGTCCGCCCCTGATAGGGAAAGGCCATCTCCGCCGGATCGAGCACCTGCAACAGCACACCGCGCACGCCCCGGTCGGCCGCCTTGGTCAGCGCCGCCTCCACCGCCGCCGTCTCCCCAAGGAAATCGGACACGAAGACCGCCCGCGCATGCGGCGTCATCGCCCGCGCCTCGGGCACGCCATAGTCGCCCGGCTGCGCTTGAAGCAGCGCCTCGGTCAGTCGCAGGATCTGCGCCTCCCCGCGCCGTGGCGGCAGAAGGCTCCCGGTCAGGCCGACGCGCTCTCCCGCACGGATCAGAAGGATTGTCAGCGCCAGCGCGATCACCCGCGCCCGCTCGCCCTTCTCCGGCACCCGCTGGCTCGAGGCAAACCCCATCGATGCCGCCCCATCGACCCAGAGCATCACCGACTGCGCCACCTGCCATTCGCGCTCACGCACGAAATGCTGCCCGCTCTTGGCGCTGCGCCGCCAGTCGATCATCCGATAAGTGTCGCCCGGCTGCACCGGCCGGTATTGCCAGAAGTCGTCCCCCATCCCCGCGCGCCGCCGCCCATGCTCGCCCAGAAGGACGGTCCCGGCCAGATGCTCCGCCTGCGCCAGAAGGGGCGGCAGCCGCGCCGCCTCTGCTTCGGCGCGCGCGCGAAGGGTGGGGGCATCGCTCACGCGGCCACCCCGGCGCCGCCGCGCAGCGGTGCGACCACCTCGTCGATCAACTCGCCCAGCGTCTCGCCCCGCGCCCGCGCCGCGAAGGTCAGCGCCATGCGGTGCGTCAGAACCGGCCGCGCCATCGCCACCACATCCTCGGCCGAGGGCGACAGCCGCCCCTCCAGAAGCGCCTGCGCCCGCACCGTCATCATGAAGGCCTGCGCCGCGCGCGGCCCCGGACCCCATGCGACCGCCTCGCGCACACGCTCGGGCGCGGTCGCATCCTCGGGGCGGAAGGACCGCACGAGATCGAGAATCGCCTCCATCACGCTCTCGCCCACCGGCATCCGGCGCAGCATCCTCTGCGCCGCGATAAGCTCCTCGGCGGTGAACACGCCATGCGCCTCCTCCTCCTCCACCCCGGTGGTGGCCAGAAGGATGTCGCGCTCTGTCTCGCGGTCGGGATAGGGCACGTCGATCTGCACCAGAAAGCGGTCGAGCTGCGCCTCCGGAAGCGGATAGGTGCCCTCCTGCTCAATGGGGTTCTGCGTGGCCAGCACGTGAAACGGCGGCGTCAGCGCGCGATCCGCGCCCGCCACGGTGACCTTGCGCTCCTGCATCGCCTGAAGCAGCGCCGATTGCGTGCGCGGGCTGGCGCGGTTGATCTCGTCGGCCATCAGAAGCTGGCAGAAGATCGGCCCCGGCACGAATCGGAAACTCCGCGCCCCGCCCTTGGATTTCTCCAGCACCTCGGAGCCGAGAATATCCGACGGCATCAGATCGGGGGTGAACTGCACCCGGTTGCCATGCAGCCCCATGACCGTCGAAAGCGTCTCCACCAACCGCGTTTTGCCCAGCCCCGGAAGCCCGATCAAAAGCCCGTGCCCCCCGCACAGCAGCGCAGACAGCGTAAGATCCACGACCCGCTCCTGCCCGATGAAGCGCCGCGTGATCGCCTCCCGCGCGCGTCCGAGCTTTTCGCCCAGCGCCTCGATATCGGCCACGAGGTCGGACTCATCGGTCATGGCATTTCTCCTCTGAAAACCTATATGATACCCAAGTAACACTATCGCGCATTGTGCAAATGGCAAAAACTATGAGCGGACAAAATCTCGTGAAACCTTCCGCCGACGGCATCGCCGCCTCCGCACGCGCCGCCCGCAAGGGCAAGGGCCTGCCGCCTGTGCATCTGTGGAATCCCGAATTCTGCGGCGATCTGGACATGCGCATCGCCCGCGACGGGACATGGTTCTATCTCGGCACACCGATCGGGCGGCCCGAACTGGTCAGGCTCTTCTCCACGATCCTGCGCAAGGACGGCGACGACTATTTCCTCGTCACCCCGGTGGAAAAAGTCGGCATCACCGTCGACGACGCACCCTTCGTCGCCGTCGATTTCGAGGCCGAAGGCACCGGCCACGACCAGCTTCTGACGTTCGAGACGAACGTGGGCGACACCGCCGCCGCCGGCCCCGATCACCCGATCCGTGTCGCGCGCGACCCCGACACCGGGGAGCCGTCGCCCTACGTTCTGATCCGCGCCAACCTCGAGGCGCTGATCGACCGCAAGAGCTTCTACCGTCTGGTGGACCTTGGCGCGCATGAGACGGTGGACGGCACCGACTGGTTCGGCCTCTGGTCGGGCGGTGAATTCTTCCCCGTCATCCCCTCCGCAGAGTTGCCCTGACAAGAGTGGCGCGACCAACAGCGTTGTCGGCCTCCTGTCAGCGCCGGATACTCATCGGGCCGCAGCCTCCGGTGTCTCCTCATCGATCGCGTCGTGCGTTTCTTGGGTGATCGCATCCTCATCCACGGTAGAGCGCGATTTCACCGGACGCGGTGGCGGGGCTTGCCACGCACGCAGATACTGCCCGACGAGA
Organism: Salinihabitans flavidus; assembly: GCF_900110425.1. GTDB lineage: Bacteria > Pseudomonadota > Alphaproteobacteria > Rhodobacterales > Rhodobacteraceae > Salinihabitans > Salinihabitans flavidus. Next base: position 198,383 of record NZ_FODS01000001.1, read on the forward strand.
TCGTAGAAATCCGGCACCACTTGCTCGACATCCTCTATGAAGGTTCGGCGCCCGGCAAAACGCTTGCCAAGGCTCTCGACCAAGAGAACCTCGAAGGAATGCGGCGCCGCATCCTTGTTTTCGGTCTGGATCACCTCCGGCGTATCGCGAAGCACCGAAAGCGGTTGCTGGGTGGCCGCAGCCCGACCGGGCCAATGGGCGCGGATGATGATTCGGGGATCATCATCCTTCAACATGCGAAGAAGCCAGTTCACTCTGGCCTTCGTCGATTTCTTGTCAAGCGGCGCCTTCATTCTCATCCCGGCAGACAGGGTCTTTCGTGTCAGATCTGCATTCACCTCGATATCAGCGGCACTATCTGGAATCCGGTAGATGGACGTCAGGCATTGCGCATCTACAAGCTGGGCAACTCCGGCCTTGAGTCGGCCGGCAGGATCATCCCGCAACTTGCGCTCGATGACCGCCTCGACGGGCTGCCCGACGTGCCTTGACAATTGAAGGCTGAGGTCGCGCTCCTCCTCCAGCCAACAGCCAACGCCCTCCTCGACCTCTGGTGCGGTCTTCTTGAGGGTTCCATTGTTGGTCACGGCCTGAACGAGATCCTTCCATCCGGCCCCCATCTGTGAAAAGCGCTCAACACCTGTCCCAGAGTGTTTTAGAAAACGGATAATTTCCCTGAGCAGGAACGCCTGCTCTTTATCCTCGACGTCGCCCTGAATGGACAGGATTTCGCACTGCGTGGCGATCCATGTCCACGACCAATGATAGAGGCTCGCTTTGCGAAGTAGAGTTTTGGGAACAACGACCGGGGAATGATCGGCTCTGGCGACGAACTCGTTTGAGATCGTCAGAACCGCATCTATCCCGTTGGCCTTCGCCATTTCAAGGTATCGCTGAACCTGATCCGCGTCGAGCTTGGACTTGCCGATCTTGGCTTCAACCAGTGCACTCCAGGTTGCCTTTCCTGTTGAAACCACCAACAAGCCGTCCGGCCTGTTGTTCGTGTCATTGCAGTCCTTTAAGACGACTTCTGTGAAGGTCTCGATCTTTGTTCGTTTGCCGACGCGCAAACCCACAGTGTTCAGGACAGCTCCAGCAAGAGATGGGATTTGGGGTAAAAGCGACAGAAAAATCGACGCCATTCTTCCTTCACGGCTTGTGTCCGCAAGGACCGGGAATAGTCGGGCTCGCTCGCCCTGCTTCACGTAATCAGGTAAGTCAATCATACCTATTCTCCCAATGATTGCTTCAACCCTAGAAAGACAAATCACAAGGCGTCAACAAACTTGGGTTCTTGTGGTGCGCGAACTGCCAAACCTCAGACCACCCCAACCCGTAGCCCCTCGGCCACTCTTCACCTTTGTCAGAGATACTCCGGGGTCCGGGGCAGCGCCCCGGGGCCTGCGCGGCCCGAGCGCAAACTATGGTGGGCGCGCGAAACGCGCGCTCCGCCCGGTCAAACTCCGCCAATCGGCGCAAAGGTTGACAAACCCTCACCGAACGCCCTGTTAACGGTGCGTCCGGCGCCCTCCGCCACCGACGCGATACCGACGTAATACCGACGTTTTACCGCACAGGGTTATCCGGCGTTAACAACGACTTGGACTGATTCGCCCGGGAGGGGCAAAAATCCTTCGAAATCCCCTCCCGACACGCTACACTTTCCGCATCGGACAAACGGGGAAGATCATGCGCAGGATTCAGGCACAGGGCGTGCATCACATCACCCTGACGGGGGCCGACCGGCAAACCTCCATCGACTTCTGGGAGGGGCTTTTGGGCATGCCCTTCGTCTTCGAACAGCCCAATCTCGACGATCCCGACGAGGGGCATCTCTACTTCGATCCGGGCGACGGGCGGCTTATCACGATCTTCACCAACGAGGCCCGCAAACCCCTTCACCGCCGCACCCCGACCGACCCCGGCTGCGTCCATCACATCGCCTTCAACGTCAGCCGCGCGGTTTTTCTTCAAGTGGAACAAAGACTTGATGAACGCCACATTGCCCACTCCGGCGTCAGGGACCGGGGTTTCATGGATTCGATCTATTTCAAGGATCCGCTGGGGCTGCTGATCGAACTGGCCTGCTATCGGTTCGAACCGCCCGCAGGCTGCACCCACGCCGAGGTGATGATCCGCGCCCATCGCATCCGGGTGGAGCGCGGCGACCATCACATCGACGCCGAGCATCTGGCCGACGCGATCGAGGCGCTGGTGGATGACCGGCAGCCGTCGCTCTCCGCCTATCGCGGCCCCGCCGATCCCTACTGACAAGGCGCGGAAAGCCGCTTTTCCCCAAGGCGTTACCGTGGCATCGTCCCGCCGGTTCCCGAAGCGTCGAAGGAGGGCACATGCTCGATTTCCTGATCATCGGCGGCGGCATCGCCGGCCTCTCCACCGCCGCCCGCCTCGCCCCCCTCGGCACCACCCGCGTGCTCGAATCCGAGGACGCTTTGAGCTATCACGCCTCGGGCCGATCCGCCGCGCTCTATGCCCCCGATTACGGTCACGGGCTGACCCGCCGTCTCAATATGGCCAGCGGCCCATACCTGCGCGAGGCGGGCGTGCTGTCGCCGCGCGGCCTGATGATCGTGGCGCGCAAGGGGGATGAGGACGTGTTCGGGGCCCGAAAGCAGGCGCTCAACATGCGCGATATGCCCCTGGACGCCGCGTTTGACCGCGTCCCGATCCTGTCACCCGACGCCGTTGGTCACGCCGCGATCAATGAGGATGTCAGCGACATCGACACCGATCTTCTGCTTCAGGGTTTCGTGAAAGAGGCCCGCGCACATGGTGCGGAAATCCTTTTGCGGCAACACGTTAGTGACATTTCCCGAAACGGTCGCGGGTGGGCCGTATCTACCGGCGACACCACCCATGAGGCGCGCATCATCTTCAATGCCGCCGGTGCGTGGGTGGACGGGATCGCGCGAATGGCCGGTGTGGCGCCCCTCGGGGTCACGCCCATGCGCCGCTCCATGGCGCGGATTCCGGCGCCGGGCGGGCATGACGTATCCGGCTGGCCGATGCTGCTCGACATCCGCGAGCAATGGTATGCCAAGCCCGACGCCGGATCGCTCATCGTGTCGCCAGCCGAGGAAGACCCGCAAGAGCCTCACGACGCGTGGGCGGACGACATGGTGCTGGCCGAGGGCCTTGCCCGGTATGAGGCATTCGTCACCGAGCCCGTCACCCGGCTGGAGGCGAACTGGGCCGGGCTGCGCACCTTCGCGCCCGACCGCGATCTCGTGATCGGCCCCGCCCCCGACGCAAGCGAGTTTTTCTGGGTCGCCGGACAGGGCGGCAACGGGATTCAATCCACTGCCGCCGCCGCGCTGCTTGTCGCCGATCTCGTCGCGGGCCGAACGCCTGATATTGGCTCCGACACTGCCGCCGCCCTCAGCCCCGAAAGGTTCGCCTGATGCCCCGCCGTCTCAACCTGCCCGACAGCGCCGCCGTTGCTACACCGGACACCGGGGGCAAGCTCCATGCCCCCTCCGCCGCGCGGAATGCCGAGGCCATCGCCGATTTGCTGGCGGAGATCGCACCGCAGAACGGCGCGGCGCTTGAACTGGCCTCGGGCACCGGGCAGCACGCCGTGACCCTTGCCGCGCGGCTGCCGGGCCTTCACTGGCAACCGACAGAAATCAACGCCGCGCGCCGGGCCAGCATCGACGCCTATGCCGCGGAGGCGGGGCTTTCCAATCTCGCGCCCGCCATCTCGCTCGACGCCACCGCCCCTGGCTGGGGGGCGGATCATACCGGCAAGTCGCTGATCGTGCTGATCAATCTGCTACATCTCATCAGCGCGCCAGAGGCCAGAACCCTGATCACTGAGGCCGCGAACGCCCTTGCTTCCGGCGGCCTTCTGATGATCTACGGCCCGTTCCTGCGCGACGAGGAATTCGCCTCGGACGGCGACGCGGCCTTTCACCAAAGCCTTAGGGCACAAGATCCCGATATCGGCTACAAAAGCGATTTCGACGTGCTCGACTGGGGCATGGAAGCGGGACTTGAGGTTGCGCATGTCGTCGAAATGCCCGCCAACAATCTTTCGCTGGTCTGGCGCCGCCCGTCCTGATCTCGATCAAGGCGGTGCCGGCGTCAACGTGGTCCAACGCGGCAGACAAAATGCAAGGATTCGCATATGACCTGGACCGACAAACAGACCGACATGAAAGACGCGCTGCGCAGTCTCAACAAGGCCATTCCCGAGGTCGCGCAGGGCTTTGGCCAACTCTCCAAGGCGGTCAAGACCGATGGCGTTCTGGACATCAAGACCAAGGAACTCATCGCCGTGGCAATCTCCGTGGCCGACCGCTGCGAGGCGTGCATCGGTTTTCACATCGAGGCGCTGATCCGCGCTGGCGGCACGCGAGAAGAGCTTTCCGAGACGCTCGGAATGGCGGTGCAGATGGGCGGCGGGCCGTCGCTCATGTATTCGGCCAAGGCGCTGGCTTGCTTTGATGAATTCACCGCAGCGGCGGACTAACCCTTCAGAGGGCTGGGGTGGCCGCCGAGGCCGCCCCAGCCAGATCAGCCATCCTTGCGGATGGTTTCATTCTTCGGATCATAAGGGCTGTCACTGGTCACAACCGCATCCCATAGCGTGTCCTGCATCTTCACCTGAAGCCTGGTGCCCTCGACCGCCAGATCGGGCCGGATATAGCCCATGCCGATGGATTTCTCGAAGGCGACCGAATAACCGCCGGATGTCAGGCGCCCCACCCGCGTGCCATCCTCGGTATAAAGCGCCTCGCGGCCCCAGGGGTCGGCATCGCCCGGCCCGTCGATCAGAAGCGTGCAACACTTCGATCGCACCCCCGTTTCCACCAGCTTCTCCTTGCCGTGAAACGGCTTGTCCAGATCGATGAAACGCGGCAGATCGGCCTCCAGCGGGGTGGCATCGCGGCCCAGCTCATTGCCGAAGGCGCGATAGCTCTTCTCCTGCCGGAGCCAGTTCTGCGCCCGCGCGCCCACCAGCTTCATGCCATGTTTCTCACCGGCATTTTCCAGCAGGTCGAAAAGGTAATTCTGCATTTCCACCGGGTGATGCAGCTCCCAGCCCAACTCTCCGGTATAGGCGACGCGGATCGCGTTGACCGGGCACATGCCAAGCTCGATCTGCCGCGCGGACAGCCACGGGAAGCGCTTGTTGGACAGCGCTGTGCCGGGTTCCGCGTCCTTGATCACCTCATTGAGAACGTCGCGCGATTTCGGCCCCGCGATGGCGAAAACGCCCCATTGCGTGGTCACGTCCTGCACCTCGATCCGGCCAAACTCCGGCTCCTTGTCGGCAACCGCTGCCCGAAGGTAATCGGCGTCATATTCCGTCCAACCGCCCGAGGAGACGAGATAATATTCATCCTCTTTCAGCCGCACGATGGTATATTCGGTGCGCGTCGTGCCATGACTGGTAAGCGCATAGGTCAGGTTGATCCGCCCCACGCGCGGCAGCTTGTTGCAGGTGAACCAGTCAAGGAACGCGGTGGCGCCCGGCCCCTTGACGACATGCTTGGTAAAGGCGGTCGCGTCGATCAGGCCCACGCCCTCTCGGATCGCCTTCGCCTCGTCCACGGCGTATTGCCACCAACCGCCCCGGCGAAAACTGCGCGCGTCGTGATCGAAGTTTTCCGGCGCATCCAGCGGTCCATAGTAGTTCGGACGCTCCCAGCCGTTGACCCATCCGAATTGTGCCCCGCGCGCCTTCTGCCGGTCATAGGCCGGTGCGGTGCGCAGCGGGCGGGCGGCAGGGCGCTCTTCATCCGGGTGATGCAGGATATAGACGTGCTCATAGGCCTCTTCGTTCTTGCGCGCCGCGAACTCCGTCGTCATCCAATTGCTGGAATACCGCTTGGGGTCGAGCGAGGCCATGTCAATCTCTGCCTCACCTTCCACCATCATCTGCGCGAGGTAATACCCTGTTCCGCCGGCCGCCGTGATGCCGAAACTGAACCCTTCGGCAAGCCACATGTTGCGCAGGCCCGGCGCCGGACCGACGAGCGGGTTGCCGTCCGGCGTATAGCAGATCGGCCCGTTGTAATCATCCTTCAGCCCCACCTCTTCCGACGAGGGGATGCGGTGGATCATCGACATGTATTCCTCTTCGATCCGCTCCAGATCGAGCGGGAAGAGATCGGCGCGGAAACTTTCCGGCACCCCGTATTCGAAGCGCGCGGGGGCGTTTCGTTCATAGAGGCCGAGAATCCAGCCGCCACGCTCTTCACGCACATACCATTTCGCATCCGCATCGCGCAGGACCGGATGCTCCGGGTTGCCCTCCTTGCGCCAGGCCACCAGCGCCGGGTCCGGCTCTGTCACGATATACTGATGCTCCACCGGGATGGCGGGCATCTTGATGCCCAGAAGTCGCGCGGTGCGCGGAGCGTGGTTGCCGGAGGCGGTGACGACATGTTCGGCGCTGACGATCACCTGCTCGTCGCTGGGCACAAGGTTGCCGCCCTTTTCCACCATCTTGGTGAGCGTCACGTCCCAGTGGTCACCCTTCCATTCGAATCCGTCCGCCTGCCATTTGCGTTCGATCGTCGCGCCGTGCTGACGCGCACCCTTGGCCATTGCCATCGTGACATCGGCCGGGTTGATGTAGCCGTCCGTCGGGTGATAGATCGCGCCTTTCAGATCGTCGCTATGCACCAGCGGCCAACGGTCCTTGATCTGTTGCGGGCTCATCCACTCAAAGGGCACACCGCAGGTTTCAGCGGTCGTGGCATAGAGCATGAATTCATCCATGCGCGCCTCGCTCTGCGCCATGCGCAGATTGCCCACGACATAGAAGCCGGCGTTAAGCCCGGTCTCCTCTTCCAGTGTCTTGTAAAAATCGACGGAGTACTTGTGGATATGGGTCGTCGCATAGGACATGTTGAACAGCGGCAGAAGCCCAGCGGCATGCCATGTCGATCCGGCGGTCAGTTCATCCCGCTCAATCAGCATGACGTCGGCCCAGCCCGCCCTGGCCAGATGATAGGCAATCGAGGTGCCGATGGCGCCACCGCCGACAATCAATGCTTTGACTTGGGTTTTCATCGCGCCGCGACTCCCTTGAAAGGTGAACTTGCGGCACATTGTCAAAATCGGCGGCGCTGCGCTGTTTTCACCCGACTTAAAAAGGCTTGAAACCGACCTGTGAGTCGCCTTTTGGTCCCCCGGAATTTCCACCAGAGTCTACGGGCCGCACGCGGCGGACGCATTCACAGATCAGGGCAAAACGTCAGTCGCCGATGGTGCAGCGCTTCATCGCTCCGACCTGCGTGCAATTTCCGGCTCCAAAGCCCGATACACCGCGCGTTTCACGCCGCACCACGGGCTTCGGATCTGGCGGGGCGGGGGGTGTCATCGCGGCGGGCTTTGCCGGTCGGGCTGTCATCACCGGCGCGGGTGGGGCTGGTGTATCCTCCGGCCCTGTTTCGCCGCTTGCCGTGCTGGCCAGTTCCACAGCCTCGGTCCCCATCGCGTCCATTCGATCCCAAACGCTCCGGCCGTAATCGCGAAGCGTGAAGACACCCCCGGCCGCCTGCGCCTGAATCATGAAGTCCGCGCCAACGCTCACGTTCGCGCAGACAATCGCAAAGGGTAGTGCCGCACCGAATCGCATGTTCCCGCTCCTGACTTTCAGTACGTCTTGTCAGACGCGATCTGTTCAACGACGACCGTCGGGGTGATCAATGTCGCAACCGGCTCACCTTGTCCGAGGCCGCGCGCATCGGCCACGGCATAGGCGACAAAGCCAAGTGCCAGCAGTATGAACGGCAAAACCCGGACCATCTCCGGCACCCCTTTCAAACGGTCGAACCCTTGTTGCACGGCAAAACCGACCTAAAGGGGCACGAAACCGTGGAAAAAACATGGCGCCAAGTCGCGTCACGCACACCTATGACATCAAAACCACGCATCGTCCGGAACAGGAACGGCCCGACATTCGCGATGGCCGCGATTCTCTTGCCCTTGTATCCAATGCCTTCGCCGGGCGCACCCGGCGAAGAGTGCAGAGAGGCGTATCGCCGCACCGATCTGAAACGATCACATTCTTTCGATAGCCAGCGCGATCCCTTGGCCGCCACCGATGCACATGGTGATCAGCGCCTTTGATCCACCGATCCGCTCCAGCTCATACAGCGCCTTTACCGTAAGAATGCAGCCCGTCGCGCCAACCGGATGGCCAAGAGCGATCGCCCCGCCATCGGGGTTCACCTTCGCTGGATCGAGACCGAGTGCCTTGTTCACCGCCACTGCTTGCGCGGCAAAAGCCTCATTCGATTCGATCACATCGAAATCGCTGGCGGACAGGCCCGTTTTGGCCAACAGGCTTTCCACCGCGGGTACAGGGCCGATCCCCATCACCTCGGGACGAACACCGGCATGGGCATAGCCAATTACACGCGCACGCGGCTTGAGCCCGGCCTTCTCCGCCGCCTCGGCGCGGGCCAGAACAATCGCCGCCCCGCCATCATTGATGCCCGATGCGTTTCCCGCTGTGACGCGGCCATCTTTCTTGAACACGGCCTTGAGACCGGCAAGCGCCTCTTCGGTCGTTGCCTTGGGGTGTTCGTCGGTGTCAAAGGCCACGGTGTCGCGCCTGACCTTCACCTCGACGGGCACGATCTGCTCCTTGAACCGCCCTTCCTCTATGGCCTTGGCCGCGCGGGTCTGACTTGCAAGGGCGAAGGCGTCCATATCCTCACGGCTGATCTCATGTTCATCGGCGACATTCTCGGCGGTCACGCCCATATGACCACTGCCAAAGGGGCAGTTGAGCGTGCCAAGCATCATGTCCAGCGTCTTGATGTCCCCCATCTTCGCGCCCCAACGCTGATCCGGCACGATATAGGGGGCGCGGCTCATGTTTTCCGCACCACCGGCCAGCCCGAAGTCCGCATCGCCCAGCATCAAGGACTGCACCACCGAAACAATCGCCTGCGCACCGGAACCACAAAGGCGATTGACGTTCATCGCCGGGACGGTCTCGGGCACGCCTGCCTGCATGGAGGCCACGCGCGACAGATACATGTCACGCGGTTCGGTGTTGATCACGTTGCCAAAGACGACATGCCCGATCTGCGCACCCTCCACACCCGACCGCTCAAGCGCCGCGCGCGCCGCTACGGCACCAAGCTCGATCGCCGGCGTGCCAACCAGCGCCCCTCCGAATGTGCCGATCGCGGTGCGCGCACCACCGAGAATCACGATATCCGACATGTCCATCTCCTTCAGATGTCTGAGTTGCCCTCATTATGCAGGCGCGGCATCCCCCTGTCAGCCAGAACGTCCCGTCACGACGCGACGCAAGGAAAGGTATACTTCGGCGCCCGCTTGCCCGCAGCAGGGGAAAGACTGCCGACCCATCGAACCCGCCCGACCCGATCTGCGATCAAGGGGTAAGCGGTTCGCGTCCCCTGTCGCCCAGAATCCAGCACCTGCGCCCCTCGAACACCGCCGTGGTAAGCGGCCTTCCGAAGCCTGCCCCGCTGTCCAGATTGACGCGGTTGCCCATGTGAACGGGCCGTCTTTCCGGCGTGTGCCCATGCACGACAAGCCACGGATGTGGCTCTTTGTAATCCAGAAATTCGTCCCTGATCCAAAGCATGTCGTCCTCACTCTGCTGCTCCAGCGGCAGCCCCGGGCGGATACCGGCATGAACGAACAGAAGTTCCCCGGCCTCCAGATGCGTGGGCAAAGAGTCCATGAAATTGAGATGCGCTTGCGGGATCACCGCCAGCGCCTCTTTCAGAAGCTGATAATGGCGCATGCCAGCTGGCACTTCTATGCCATAGGATCGCAGCGTTTCCACCCCGCCGATCCGCTCATGAAGCCATTGATAACCTACAAGGATCTGTGGATCGGTACAGGGAACCTGCCGAAGGAAATAGCTGTAAAGCCGGTCGTGATTGCCGCGCAGCACGGTCCAGTCACGTCCCGCCGCGACCCCCTGCGACAGCAGCTCGATCACGCCCCGGCTGTCCGGCCCGCGATCCACCAGATCACCAAGGAACACGACCCGCGCATCCGCGCCGCTGTCACGCTCGATCCGCGCCAGCGCGTCTTCGAGCATGGCGCGCTGCCCGTGAATGTCTCCCACGGCGTAAATCGGTTTGCCTGTCATGACCTTCTGCTCCTTTTCGCCTCGCATCGGATCATAAACCGCAAACGCCGCCCCCGACAGGGGACGGCGCGGAATTTCCCGAACAATACCCTTTGTCTCAGGCCACGTCGAATTCCAGCGGCTTGACCTGTTTGAAAAGCCCGGTCTCCTTCAGCTTTCCGACAACATCGGCCGGCACCGCCTCATCGACGTAGAGGAGCGCAATCGCCTCCCCCCCGGCCGCCGAGCGACCCAGGGTGAAGTTGGCGATGTTCACCCCATTCTCACCCATGGTCCGGCCAAGGATGCCGATAATCCCCGGCGCGTCCTCATTTGTGGTATAGATCATGTGCGGCCCGACCTCGGCGTCAATGTTGATGCCCTTGATCTGGATGAAGCGCGGCTTGCCGTCCGAGAACACGGTGCCCCCGATGGACCGTTCGCGCGTGTCGGTGACGACCGTGACCTTGATATAGCCTTCGAAGACACCGGACTTATCCTGATTGGTGGTGGAAATCTTGATCCCGCGTTCCTTGGCGGCCACCGGGGCGGAAACCATGTTCACCTCCGGATTGAAGGATTTCATGATGCCCGCCACTGCGGCACAATTCAGCGCCTCCAGGTTGAGCTGCGCCGCCACCCCGTCATACAGGATATTGATCGCCTTGATCGGCTCATCGGTCATCTGGCCGATGAAGCTGCCCAGATGATCGGCCAGCTTGATCCACGGCCCCATCACCTTTGCCTCTTCCGCCGTCACTGACGGCATGTTGAGCGCATTGGTCACGGCCCCGGTAAGCAGAAAGTCCGACATCTGTTCGGCGACCTGGAGCGCGACATTTTCCTGCGCTTCTGTCGTCGCGGCGCCCAGATGCGGGGTGCAGACCACATTCGGCAGACCGAAAAGCGGGTTTTCCGTTGCCGGCTCTTGCGAGAACACGTCGAACCCCGCCCCGCCCACATGACCGGACTTGATCAGTTCGGCCAGAGCCGCCTCGTCCACCAATCCGCCGCGCGCGCAGTTGATGATGCGCACGCCCTTCTTGGTCTTTTCAAGGTTCTCCTTCGACAGGATGTTGCGCGTCTGATCGGTCAGCGGCACATGCAGCGTGATGAAATCGGCCCGCGCCAAGAGGTCGTCAAGCTCGACCTTCTCCACCCCCATCTTGTCGGCCTTTTCCTGGCCCAGAAAGGGATCATAGGCGATCACCTTCATCTTCAGGCCGCGCGCCCGGTCACACACGATGCCGCCGATATTGCCCGCGCCGATCACGCCAAGCGTCTTGCCGGTCAGTTCCACGCCCATGAACTTCGACTTTTCCCATTTGCCCGCCTGGGTGGAGGCGCTGGCCGCCGGGATCTGACGCGCCACGGCGAACATCATCGCAATCGCGTGCTCCGCGGTCGTGATCATGTTGCCGAACGGCGTGTTCATCACGATCACGCCCTTCCTGGAGGCCGCCTCCTTGTCCACATTGTCGGTGCCGATACCGGCGCGACCGACCACTTTGAGCCTGTCGGCCTTCTCAAGAATCGTCGGAGTCACCTTGGTGGCCGAGCGGATGGCGAGACCGTCATACTGACCGATCACCTCGGCCAGCTTGTCCTTGTCCTTGCCCAGATCGGGCATGAAATCCACATCAATGCCGCGATCCCGAAAGATCTGCACGGCGGTTTCGGAGAGTTTGTCGGAGACGAGTACTTTAGGAGCCATTGTCGTTATTCCTTTGAAATTCCGGGATCAGGGGGCGCGGTGCCGTCCGGCGGCCGCAGGGCGGGGAAAACCCGCCCACACGCCATGTGCCGGGCGCCAATCCACCCCTGTTTTCACACCTGTGCGTCGATCTCTTCGTGGAAGGCCCAGTCGATCCATGGCAGCAACGCCTCCACATCGGCGGTTTCCACCGTGCCACCACACCAGATCCGCAGACCGGCCGGCGCATCGCGATAGGCGCCGACATCATAGGCCACACCCTCCGCTTCCAGCCGCTTGACCACGGCCTTGGCGAAGGCTGCGCCATCCTTGATCCGCTCGTCGGTGAACTTCAGGCAAACGGAGGTGTTCGACAGCGTCGCAGGATCCTGCGCCAGAAAATCGATCCAGTCGTTCCGCTTCACGAAATCGGCCACCGCCCCGGTATTGGCGTCCGCGCGCCCGATCAGACCCTTCAGGCCGCCGACGGAGCGCGCCCAATCCAGAGCGAAAAGGTAATCTTCCACCGCAAGCATCGACGGGGTGTTGATCGTCTCGCCCTTGAATACGCCGTCGATCAGCTTGCCCCCCTTGGTCAGGCGAAAGATCTTCGGCAGGGGCCATGCCGGCGTATAGCTTTCCAGCCGCTCGACCGCCCGGGGGCTGAGGATGAGCATACCATGCGCCGCTTCCCCGCCTAGCACCTTCTGCCAGGAGAAGGTCGTCACGTCGAGCTTGTCCCAGGGCAGATCCATCGCGAAGGCCGCGGAGGTCGCGTCGCAAATGGTGAGGCCTTCGCGGTCCGCAGGAATCCAGTCGCCATCGGGCACGCGCACACCCGACGTCGTCCCGTTCCAGGTGAACACCACGTCATTGGCGAAATCGACCGAGGCGAGATCGACGATCTCGCCATAATCGGCGGTCTTGACCACCGCGTCGAGCTTGAGCTGCTTGACCACATCGGTGACCCAGCCCGACCCGAAACTCTCCCAGGCCAGCATTTCTGCGCCGCGCGCGCCGAGCATGTTCCACATCGCCATTTCCACCGCCCCGGTATCCGAGGCTGGCACGATCCCGATCCGGTAATCAGCCGGTATACCGAGGATCTCGCGTGTGCCTTCGATCGCGGCCTTGAGCTTGTCCTTGCCGACAGCGGCCCGGTGCGACCGGCCCAGTGTGGCGTCGGCCAGTTTACTCAACTCGAATGTGGGGGGTTTGGCACAGGGGCCCGAAGAAAAACGCGGGTTGGCCGGCCGCGTTGCCGGTTGTTGCATAGTCATTTCTGCTATCCTTCCAGATAAACGCCCCTCGTTGGGGAGGGGTGTCCCGCCGACGGTCTTAGAGGGGGGGCGCGGCTTTCACAAGCCGGAAAATGGTGCTATCGCGTCGCTTGATCCTTCATTTGCGACTTCACGCGCCGCCTATCGGAAACTTCCCCATGCACACCATCACACTGCTGACCTCTCCAGACTCCCCGACGCTCGCTCCGGCACTGGTCGACTCGCTGCGCAACGCCTGGGGTGGGGGTGAGGCGCTTTGGCTGTCCCCCGATGAGGCGGCGGAATTTCCCGTCCCGCGAATGCCCGAAAACTTTCGGGACGTGTGGGCGGATCTTCAGCCCCTTGGCGTGGATCTCAACATGCAGCCCCGCGAGAATCGCCGTAAATTCATGCTGATTGCCGACATGGACAGCACCATGATCGAACAGGAGTGCATTGACGAACTGGCCGACATGGCCGGCGTCGGCGCCCATGTGAAAGACGTCACCGCCCGCGCCATGAACGGCGAGCTGGATTTCGAAGGCGCGCTGCTGGAACGGGTCGCCCTTCTGAAGGGACTGGACGCGGCGGTGATCGACCAAGTTCTGGCGGAGCGCATCAGCGTCATGCCCGGTGGCGCCACGCTTGTGGCAACGATGACGGCGGCTGGCGCGCATACGGTGCTTGTGTCCGGGGGCTTCACCGCCTTCACCGCCCATGTCGCCGCCACCCTCGGGTTCGACGAGAACCGCGCCAATACACTTCTGATCGAGGACGGCAAGCTCACCGGAGATGTAGCCCGTCCGATCCTTGGACGTGAGGCGAAGGTTCAAACCCTGACGGAGACTGCCGCGCGATGCGGCCTGCGTCTCGATCAGGTGATCGCGGTGGGCGACGGGGCCAATGATCTGGGAATGCTGGGGCTGGCAGGCACGGGCGTTGCGCTCCACGCGAAACCCTCGGTCGCGGCGCAATGCGACATCCGGGTCAATCACGGGGATCTGACGGCGCTTCTCTATCTTCAGGGGTATTCGCGGTCGGAGTTCGCGGGCTGAACGCACACAGGCGGCGGTCAATCTCACGCGCCGGGCGCAAACAGCCTTGAAACCATCTGAAATGTCGGGCACTTCTTGGAACGCCTGTTCCGGCAACAAATCCTGGGGGGATGTGTTGCAAGGGGCCATATCGTGGCAGAAGTCGAAGTTTTCATGACCGGGAATGAAATCGGGACGTTTTCGAACGTTTCGACCTCCGGCAATAACAACGGCATGAAGGTCAAGTTGTCCGGTGTCGAAGCTCTGGGAACAGAGCAAGACGTGTTCCGCATCGTCGTTCGGCAGGTAAACGATGGCGATTCGCTGTTCTCCAACGGACAATTCGTCGACATCTATGCCTGGCCGGAAACCGATCCGCCCTCACCGCCGATCTATTCCAGTCTCAACCCGCAGCATGATCAGTTTCAGGGGCGGGCATCCTCGGGCGATCATCAGATCATCACCAGCCCCGCGAATATCGTCTTTGACGCAAACGGTTTGACCTCGGGAACGGTGCAATACGGGCCCGGCGCGGATCCGCCGCGCGATCAGCAGCTTTCGTTCGAAACATTCTCACCCGAGCCGATGAATTTTCCCTGTTTCGCGGCCGGCACGCTGATCGAGACGGGCACCGGCCCCCTGCCTGTCGACGTGATACGCCCCGGCGATCTGGTGCGCACGCTCGATAACGGGCTTCAGCCGGTCAGATGGGCAGGTCAGCGCGAGGTACCGGGGCTTGGCACGATGGCGCCGGTCGAAATCAAGGCCGGTGCGCTTGGAAACTGGCGCGATCTTCTGGTATCCCCGCAACACCGGATGCTGGTGGAGAACGGATATGCCGAGTTGTATTTCGGCCAGCCGCAGGTTTTGGTGGCGGCGCTTCATCTGGTCAATGGCTCGACGATCCGGCAGATCGGAATGCGTCGGGTCCGCTATGTGCATCTGGTGTTCGACCGGCATGAAGTGATCTGGGCCGAAGGCATCCCGAGCGAGAGCCTGCATCTGGGTGCCATGACGATCGAGACTCTGAACCGGGCCGCACGGGCAGAACTCGAGGCGCTTTTCCCTGAGAAGGTGCAAGGATCGGATGCCACACCGACACAGCACACCACCGCCCGGCGCTGTCTGCGGCGATGGGAAAGTGCACTGGTGGCCTGACCGCGCCCGGGTCAGCACAGCGTTGCGGCAGGCTTGATCCTGCCCGTCTCGAGCCCCCTGCGATTGAGGATCGGCCCGTTGATATACCGCTGTGCGTCGGGATGCGCCGGGTCCAGAACGCCCAGCTTCACAAGGATCGACGCAATCGCACATTCCGCGCCCCTCGTGCCGCCATCCATGATCTTGAGCGCCACGCCAAGCCGTTTTTCGGGCAGGATTGCAACGAAATAGGCTTCGGCACCCGTCTTGACCGCGACCTTGCCACCCATCGCCCGCATCAGGCGCGTGCAGGCCCGCCCCTCCCCCGCGACAAGTTCAGGATGCGCCGTCATCGCCTCGCGCAGCCGCACCGCCGCGTTTTCGCGTGCGCCCTGCCCCTCGCGCGCTACGGCATAGAAGGCCATCGCGCGGGCCATGCCATGAAGGCTCGCGGCGTGGTTGGGGGCCGAACACCCGTCTATTCCAAAACCGGGGCTCTCTTCGCCCGTCACCTCCTCAAACGCGCCCAGCACCGCTCGCTGCACCGGATGATCCATGTCCACATACTCGGGCCCGGCACGCAGGTGTTTCGTCAGCGTCAGGAACCCCGCGTGCTTGCCCGAGCAGTTGTTGTGATACTGGCAGGGCGCCTCATGGGCACGGATCAGCGCCTCAAGCACGGCGCGGTCGCCGGGCTCTTGCGGCCCGCAGCGCAGGTCGTCATCGCAAAATCCAAGCGCCGAGAGCCATTCGGTCACCCGGTCGATATGGATCGCCGCCCCGTTGTGCGACGCGCAGGACAGCGCCAGTTGCTCCGCGTCCAGCCCCGCCGCATCTGCCGCGCCACTTTCCACCATGGGCAGCGCCTGAAGCATCTTGGCCGAACTGCGCGGCAGCACGATCGCCTCCGGATCGCCCCAGGCTTCCACGATCTCTCCGCGTTCGTCGCAGACCACTGCATGTCCGCGATGCACACTTTCGAGAAAGGGGCCGCGCCAGATTTCGGCCATTGGAATGGGATTGGTCATTTCGTCCCTCACGAATTGGGCGATTTTCTGCCAAAGGGACTTTCGCCCGCTGATGTTTTCAGGCTAGTGTTGCCGCATCGAGAAGGGAATGCCCCGCCGCGAAAAATCCCGTCAAAAGGGACCGGCAGGACATCGAAACTTGAGGCAAAACCTACAGCTTGGAGGCTGTTGAAGATGGGTTCATCGAAATGGGGCGCTGCAATCCGGGCCGGACTGGCGGTTGCGTTGCTTTCACCCACACTGCCGGCAATGGCGCAGGATCAAAGCGATAATCAGGTCGCCGCCGAGACGGACTGGAGCGTGTTCGAAGATACCGACCCGCATGAATGCTGGGCGGTGACCACCTACAAGGAAAGCGTCAACACCCGCGACGGGCGCGTCGTGGCCGTGCGGCGGGGTGAAATCCTGCTCATGGTGTTCTTCCGCCCGGAGGCCGAGGTCATGGGGCAGGTCGGCTTTACCGGCGGCTACCCGTTCGCCGATGGCTCCACCGTGAATGTGGACGTTGACGGGACCGAGTTCGAGCTTTTCACCGAAGGTGAATGGGCCTGGCCCGCTTCGGCGGCCGAGGATGCCAAGATCATCACCGCGATGAAGCGCGGCACTCAGGCGGTTCTGACCGCACGCAGCTCTCGCGGCACCAAGACCGAGGATACCTTTTCCCTACTGGGCTTCACTGCCGCGGTGGAAGAGGCCGAAAGTCGCTGCAAGTGATCGTTCGCCGCCCGGCTGCCAGGGCGGTTTACAGAAAACCAAGGTCCTGGGGGGACAGCGTTCGCGGAAACTGACCGCGCCCTGTTCATCAAGAGGCCACAGCCATGCCCGCCCAGGACAAACCCCGTTCGACCGCCTGCGCCCCCGCCTTTCTGCACGGCACCCGGATCGTGACCCGGCGCGGCGAGGTCGCGGTTGAAGATCTCCGCCCCGGCGATAGCCTCGTGACACGCGACAGGGGCTTTGCCCCCCTGCGTTGGATCGGCACGGCAACGATCACGCCCTGTCCGCACACCGCCCCGGTGTGTATCCCCGCCGGAGCATTGGGGCGCAATCTGCCGGCGCGCGATCTGCATATCTCTCCCGGTCACCGAATCTGGATGAAGAACGACAGCTTCGGCGCGGCCTTCGCCTCCTCCGAAGTGCTCGTTCCAGCCGAGCAGCTTGTCGGCTGGCGCGGGGTGGACCGGCGGCGCGATCCCGGCCGCGTGGACTACATCCATCTTCTGCTCGACGCGCATCATATCATCATGGCCGACGGGTTGCCGGTGGAAAGCCTGCCGCCCGGCGCACTCTCTGATCTCGGTTGCGGGCATGAGGTGCGCGACGACCTCTATCGCCTGTTTCCCGATCTTGTCGCCCGGCCCACCAATGCACCCGCGCGCCGAAGCCTTGAATCGCATGAGGTGCCCCTTGCCCTCGCCCTGTGCAGCGCGGCCTGATCCGCGCCGCGACCGAATGCTTTGGCAAAGCGCGGCGAATCCTGTATAGCGTCCCGTCTAAACCAAAGGACACGCGCGAAATGACGACCCCGATCACCCAGGATCTGATGACCATCCCCCGTAAACTGCCCGCCGGTGACAGGATCAACCTTGTCGGCCTGACGCGCGACCGGCTGCGCGAGGTGCTGGTGGAACACGGCACCCCGGAAAAACAGGCGAAGATGCGTGTGGGCCAGATCTGGCAGTGGATCTACCAGTGGGGCGTGCGTGACTTTGACGCGATGACCAACCTGTCCAAGGCATACCGCCGGGATCTGTCAGACGCGTTCACCATCGAGATCCCTGAGCTGGTGAGCAAACAGGTCAGCGCCGACGGCACCCGCAAGTACCTTGTCCGGATCACCGGCGGGCATGAAGTCGAAGTTGTCTATATCCCCGAATCCGACCGCGGCACGCTTTGCATCTCGTCGCAGGTGGGCTGCACCCTGACCTGCTCCTTTTGCCACACCGGCACGCAGAAGCTGGTGCGCAACCTGACAGCGGGAGAGATCATCGGTCAGGTCATGCTGGCGCGGGACGATCTGAATGAATGGCCCCGGCAAGGTGAGGCCGCCGGCGAACGGCCCCGCCTGATCAGCAATATCGTGCTGATGGGCATGGGAGAGCCGCTCTATAACTTCGACAATGTGCGCGACGCGATGAAAATCGCGATGGATGGCGAAGGGATTTCTCTCTCCCGCCGCCGTATCACGCTGTCCACCTCCGGCGTGGTTCCGGAAATCACCAAGACCGCAGAGGAAATCGGCTGTCTGCTCGCCGTCAGCTTCCACGCCACCACCGACGAGGTGCGCGACACACTGGTTCCGATCAACAAGAAATGGAACATTGAGACACTGTTGGACGCCCTGCGCGCCTATCCGAAACTGTCGAATTCAGAACGGATCACCTTTGAATACGTGATGCTCAAGGGTGTGAACGACAGCGACGCGGACGCGCGGCGGCTGGTGAAGCTGATTTCCGGCATCCCCGCCAAGATCAACCTGATTCCGTTCAACGAATGGCCCGGCTCCCCCTATGTGCGGTCCGACTGGGACCGGATCGAGGCGTTCTCGGACATCATCTACAAGGCCGGCTATGCCTCTCCCATCCGCACCCCGCGCGGAGAGGACATCATGGCCGCCTGCGGGCAGCTCAAATCCGCCTCTGAACGCGCGCGCAAACCCCGCCGCCAGATTGAGGCGGAGGCCGGAATCGGCTGATCCTGCCCGGATAAATCCCCTATTCCGGCACGACCCGGGCCAAATCCCGCCCCAATCGAGTGGCAGCGTTATCCTTGTGAACAATTAGTTTCCAGAAGGGTAACGACCATGATGTTTGATGTAGAAGCCGCCCGCCGTATCATCGCCGACGAACGTCGCAAGTCGCTTTCGCCGCGCGAATGGAAATTCCGCATCGCCGGTTACGGCTATGCCGTGCGACCGACGACAGAGGGGCTTATGATCTCCTCCCTGCCGCATGGTCGCGACATCGGCACGCTCGATCCCAAATACGCGGCCTGACCGGGCCGCACCTGTGTGCAACGCGGTTCCGGGCCCTACCGGCCCGGAATATCGTCGCGCGGCGTCGTCTCGCCCCACTCCTCGATCACCTTGACTGCCTCTTGGGCGGTTTCCACGAACCGGAACAAATCCAGATCGTCGTCGGAAATGGTGCCGGCCTCGCTCAGCGCCTGCCAGTTGATGATCTTTTCCCAGAAGGCCCGCCCGAACAGCAGGAAGGGCACCCGCTCCATCCGCCCGGTCTGAATGAGTGTGAGCGATTCGAACATCTCGTCGAGCGTGCCGAATCCGCCGGGAAAGACGCAGATCGCCCGCGCCCGCATCAGGAAATGCATCTTGCGGATCGCGAAATAGTGGAAGTTGAAGCAAAGCTCGGGCGTCACGTATTCGTTCGGCGCCTGCTCATGCGGCAGGACGATGTTGAAGCCGATCGACTCCCCGCCGACATCCGCCGCGCCGCGGTTGCTAGCCTCCATCACGCCGGGTCCGCCGCCCGAGGCGATGACGTTGTGCCGCCCCCCGCTTTCAAGGCTTTTCAGCGTCATCAGACGCGCGAATTCCCGCGCCTCATCGTAGTAATGTGACAATTCGGCCAGCGTCTTGGTCCGCGCGCCCTCTTTTCTCGATGGTTCTGGAATACGCGCGCCGCCGAACAGAACAATGGTGCTCTCCACCCCATGGTCATCGAGCATGAGCTGCGGCTTGAGAAGTTCAAGCTGCAACCGCACCGGACGCAATTCATCGCGGCACAGGAAATCCCAGTCATCGAACGCCAACCGGTAGGACGGGGATCGCGTCTGCGGGGTATCGGGCACATGTTCGGCTGTATCGCGGTCCGTGTGCGCGTCCCGAAACCGGCTGATACGGTGGTCATCCATGTCGTTTTCCTTGCTTGCGCGTCTTTTTCCCTGACCTATCGCTTTCAACGCGGCAAGACCAGCGGAAGGGTGGGAATGGCCCGCGCGTGATCTGGCGATCAGAGTGTCGCTTTGCACGGGTGACGGGGCGGCCTGATACCGCTATGAAGACCCGAATCCCGACAACTACGGAGCATAACGATGTCCAACGCCCAGCTTGAACACGCCATCGAAGCCGCATGGGAGGCACGCGATACCATCACCCCCACCACCGGCGGTGAAACCCGAGAAGCGATCGAGGACACGCTGAACGCGCTCGACAGCGGCAAGCTCCGCGTGGCCGAACGGCGCGAGAACGGCGACTGGCATGTGAACCAATGGGCCAAGAAGGCGGTGCTTCTGGGCTTTCGCATCAAGGACATGGAGCAGCAGCCGGGCGGCCCGCAAGGCGGCGGCTGGTGGGACAAGGTGGACAGCAAGTTCAAGGGTTGGGGCGACAACCAGTGGCGCGCGGCGGGTTTTCGCGCCGTACCCAACTGCATCGTGCGCAAATCGGCCTATATCGCGCCCGGCGTCGTGCTCATGCCCTCTTTCGTGAACCTCGGCGCCTATGTCGATGAGGGCACGATGGTCGACACATGGGCCACCGTCGGTTCCTGCGCGCAGATCGGCAAGGGCGTGCATCTGTCCGGCGGGGTCGGCATCGGCGGTGTGCTGGAGCCGATGCAGGCCGGCCCCACGATCATCGAGGACAATTGCTTTATCGGAGCCCGCTCCGAGGTTGTGGAAGGCTGCATCGTGCGCGAAGGCTCGGTGCTTGGCATGGGCGTCTACATCGGCAAATCCACGAAGATCGTGGACCGCGAAACCGGGGAGGTCTTCATCGGCGAGGTGCCCCCCTATTCGGTCGTGGTCTCGGGGTCCATGCCGACGAAGAACAACCTGAACCTCTATTGCGCCGTGATCGTGAAGCGCGTGGATGCGCAGACACGCTCCAAGACCGGCATCAACGAGCTTCTGCGCGACTAGCCCGCAGGCACTTGTCGGCCCGGGACGTCTCCAAACGCCCCGGGCTACGCCCGCCCGGCCAGAAACGCCCGCGATTCATAGCTGCGTAGCGCCACGCGCGCCGTCGGGCCATAGCCATAGCCCATGAAGCTGTCGGCGTTCGGCAGAAGGCGCAGAATCTCCTCCCGCGTCGCGCTGTCGAAGCTCTCAAGCGTCTCGCGCCCGGGGTGGTAGCTCTCACTCTCAAGCCCGTTGCCGAACACGATCTCGTGCCGGTCGAACAGCAGATGCACATAGGTCACCGCCCGCCCGTCCGCCCGCGGCCGGATGGTGGTGTCGTTCACCAGATCGCCAGCCTTGACCAGAATCTCCGCCTGACCGAACAGAAGTTCGGCGCGCGCCGATGTGACCAGCACCCGGTGATTGCGCGACACCTCCACCGCCCCGTGGTTCCCCAGTGCCCCGTCGGCGATGGCGATCGGCGCATCCCGCCCGCGCGCCATCCGCACCGACTGCCCCGACCAGCGCAGCGGCTGCGCCCCGTGATCGCGGGTGATCACCATGTCACCGGCCTCCAGCGCTTCCACCGGAACCGGCCCGTCCACCGTCTCGACCAGCGTTCCCGCCACGAAACACGGAGTCGTCGTCACCGTCGCGAACCCGGTATCGGTGTTCCCGGCCTCGTCGCTCACCTCATAGGAAAAGGTGTTTTCGCCCTCGTCCCCGTCCGATTGCACCCGGATCGTGCCATCGCCATTCAGCGTGATCCGCTCGCCAGAGCCAAGGGTGACCGTATCGCCCGCGAAGACCGGCTGCCCATTGATCGCGGTGATGGTCAACGTGCCGCCCACGCTGCTGCTGTCATTGGCCAGCACGTCGAAATTCTCCGGCGCCGTGTCCGTCACGCCGATCTCGTCGTCCCCGGCCACAAGTGCCGTCTGCACCGAATCGCCCGCGATCAGAAGGTTGCTGTCATAGGCCCGGTCCCCGGCATCGGCGATGCCGATCTTGATCGTGTTCACCTCCCCCGGCTCAACCGGCGCCTTGAGCGTCAGGGTGACGGTGAAGCCGTCCATTTCCGTGTTGAAGTCGCCATCCGGGGCCGGATTGTCCACATAAAGGTTCTGGTTGGTATCGTCGTTGATATTGTTGATCGTGATGTCGCCATCCCCGACCGTCAGTTCCGCCTGCTGGCCGTTCACCCAGATCCCGACGGCATCGTTGAAGCCCGAATCGACATATTCGAGATACTCCTCCGAGGAAAAGACCACCTGCATCGTCAGCGTGCTGCCCTCGGGCACGAAACTCGCCTCGAAGATCGAGGCGTCAAAGGTCTTTTGCCCCGCGAGCTCCGACAGGTCCGAATCCCCCGGCGTCCACTGCTTCGTCGTGGTACCAGCCGATTGGTTCGCATCGCCCCATTTGTTCGTGAGATCCTCCGCCCGCCCGGTGGACAGGATCACCCCGCTGTCCGACGGGGTCACACCCGGCGCGACGCTGTCTCCCTCGCTGTAGATCCCCGAGGCCGAGGACGCCCCGGAGTAACTCGCATCCTCTATCGTGATCCCGGATCCGAACATGCTCTGCGCCATCTGCATGGCGCTGGCGGATGTGTCGATGGGAAGCTGAGACGTGGCGGACATGGGCGGACTCCTGATTGCTGTCCGTCCGGGCTACGCCCCAATGCTTCACGAACTCTTTCCCGTCACCCGTCCTTTTCGGCGCATTTGACTCAAACCCGCAACGGTGCCGCCGCTTGACGCGCCCGCGCACCGCGGGATATGGCCCGCGCATGGCTCAGAAAAAACACTCCCGCCAACAGGTCTATACGCTTCTGGTTCAGGTTGGCCGCAAGCAGGATGACGGCTTGCCCGAGGGTGCGACCGGCGGTGCGCTCATGATCTATGCCAGCGGCGTCGATGAGGCCGAGGCCGTGCGCGAAACCGTCGCCATCCTGAAACAGGCCGATCTCGCCCCGCTCGATGTGACCGGCTATGGCACGCTGGAAGAACGCGAAGAACAGGGTCACGAGATCGACAACGAGGAGCGCGCCCTCATGCAGCGCGCATTTGACGAAAACTCGGTCGTCGTGGCGCAGATGACGCCCTTCTTCGGTGGGGAGGAATCAACCGGCACCGACCCGCTTCACTGACGTCTTGTCCGGCGAGCGAAGCTTCAGGCCGCCCGCGCCTCTGCCAGCGTGACCGCTTCGAACGGGCGCAAAATCGGAAAGGCCGTCACGGAATGATCCGGCAGGGTAGCGCGATCAAACCCCGCCAGAAGCGACGCGGAAAGCAACTCGGGCTTGCGCCGGATTCGTCCGATATTGAGGCTCTCGATCGCCGTGCCCGCCGCGATCACCGCTTCGTGGTCCGGCAGCAGAAAATGCACATAGCGCATCTCGAGGCCCGGAGGCTCCTGCAAGGCGGCCGTGCCGTTCACCAGATGCCGCGCGGGCACGAGCACATGTTCGCGCCCGAACATGTACTCCACCTGCGATCCACCTATCACCAGCCGCTGCCCCGGTGCCACGAAGACGTCGCTCTGTAGTCCGAAATACG
Source organism: Salinihabitans flavidus (assembly GCF_900110425.1). Taxonomy (GTDB): domain Bacteria; phylum Pseudomonadota; class Alphaproteobacteria; order Rhodobacterales; family Rhodobacteraceae; genus Salinihabitans; species Salinihabitans flavidus. The sequence goes on from NZ_FODS01000001.1 coordinate 222,051, forward strand.
GATGTCGAAGCCGCACCGGGCGGAACGATCCGCGCGCAGGCACCCGCCGCTCGACCACCTGCAACACGGGTACGGCCGCCCCGTCGAGTGTCGTCACCATGTCGCCACGCCGAAGATCGCCCGCCGTGCGATACCCCTGCGGCGTGGCGATCGGCACATCGGGGCTAAGCGCCGGCATGGGGCCGATCGGCTCCACCGTGTCCGAGACCGCGAAGAACACCAGATCGGGGTCCATCTCGCAACCACCCGGCGCTGCCGCCATTTCCCGCACATCCGACTGCATGAGCGGCATGGGGTCCTCCACCCGGACGATGAACGCCTTCGACAGTTCCGGCCGTTCGATCACAAGTCGTCCGCCCCCGGCGTGCATGTCCCAGCTATAGGTGACGCGGATCACATCCGCGCGCTCCTCCGCATCGTGGTTGAGCGTGGCGTGAAACACCTTTCGCCCGCGTGACAGCACCAGCACGATACCACCGCCCGGCACCGCGTAGAGCGCGAGCCCACTCGCCCAAGGGTGGGGGCGCCGATGCCCCAGAAGCCGTTGCGGCCGACGTCCCGGCGACAACCGCGTTTCGACAAGAAGACTGCCTTTCGGCATCACCTCATCTGCAGCAGGCCCCGGCCCTGCGGAGATTCCGCGCGGACCAAAGCACCCACCAAGGTGATCTGCCAGCGCGATCCAGGTCATCGGCGATCCCCGGAGCCCATCATGCCACCCTTGCCCGCCCCAACAAAAGCTCGACCTCATAGCGACGAAGCGCCGGGCGCACCGCCGATCCGTATCCATCACCAGAGTCAGGGTCTAACTCGGGGAAAAGCGTGCAGATCTCCTCCACGATCTCCGCCTCGAAGTTCTCCGCGATCTGCGGGCCGGGCAGAAAGCTCTCGGTCCGCAGACCCTCTGAAAAGACAATCTGATGCGCGTCAAAGAGAATGTGGAAATACTCCACCATCCCGCCGGGCACACGCCGCACACTCAGATCGTTGACCAGATCGCGCGCCGCCACGAGCACTTCGCGGGCACCGAACAGAAGCTCGGCCAGCGCATCGCGGACAAGCACCCGGTGCAACGGCGACACCAGAAGTTCCCGGTGTCGGCCAATCGTGTTCGCGGCAATGCGGATCGGCGCGAAATCCCCCTCTGCCGGCACGCACCGCCGCCCAATCCAGCGAATCGGCTGCGGCCCGTTGTCCATCGTTTTCACCAGATCTCCGGGCGACAGCGTCTCCACCGGCACCTCGCCCCCTGGCGTGCGGATCATTGTTCCGGCCACGAAACAGGGAACGGAGCTGACGGTGATCACTCCTGTATCGCTGTTCGTTCCGTCGTCGATCGCATAGGTGAAGTTGAAATCCTCGTCGGTGCCATCCCCCACGAGCGTGATCGTTCCATCGGAATTGAGCGTGACCGTCTGCCCGGTCTTGAGCGTGACTGTGTCACCCGCATTCACAGCCTGCCCATTGATATGGGTAACACTCAGCGTCCCGCCGCTGGCGCTTTCATCATTGCCCAGAATGTCGATGGTCTTGGTCGCGTCCCCTGTCAGATGCGTGCTGTCATCCTGCGCAATGAGCGCGGTCTGCACAGAGCCCCCTGCGATCAGAAGGTTGGAATCGTAACTCGTGTCGGCGACATCGGCGATTCCAAGGGTGATGGAATTCAACTCTCCCGGATTGACCGGAAGGGTCATCGTCATCGTGACCGTGAAGCCATCCATCTCCGTGTTGTAGGTGTCGCCGCTGTTGCTGATGAACAGGTTTTCATTGGACCCGCCGTTGATGTTGCCCGGATCGGTGCCGCCAATCGACATTTCCACCTGCGTGCCATTGACCCAGACACCGACGAAATCCTGATAGATGGAATTGGTGAACTCGGGGTATTCCTCGGAGGCGAAGACGAACTGCATCGTCATCGTGTCGCCGTCCGGAATGAAATCGACATTCAGAATTGAGGCGTCATAGGTCCGCGCGCCCGCCGCCGCGTTGAAGTCTGGGTCGTTGTCCACCCCTTTGGTGTTGGTCGAGGTGCTGTCGCTGCGATTCGGATCGCCCCACCAGTTGGTGAAATCCCCGGCCCGGCCGGTGGACAGGATCACCCCCGTATCGCCCGGCGTCACCCCCGGCGAAACCGCGTTGCCGTCACTGTAGATCCCCGAGGATCTGTCGTCGCCCTCGTAACTTGCCCCGACAACCTTCACGCCATCGCCAAAGATGGTCTGCGCCATCTTCATGGCGTTGGCATTCTCGTCTATGGGAATATCTCTCGCCCAAACCATGCCTGCCCCTTACCCAACACGTCCCGTAAGCAGGATGGCACAGCGCACGCCCCGGCCAACGGCGCCAGAAACGTGACCACAGGCGTTGTCTCGCCATATGTCATTGGGGCCATTTGCGGCCCGTCTGCTGCTCTTACCCTGCCTCGGGCATTTTTATTGGGTCCAGCTAGCACGACTTTCACGCGGCTGTTAAGCGTCTTGGGTTGCATTTTGGCGGGAAACGGGCGTTCTTGCGGCATACCGGCCACAGGCGAACGCCCTGCCGCCCCATGTTGAGGACCCGATGACCACCGACCCCGCCGATCTCACCGCCCGCCTGATCCGCTGCCCCTCGGTCACACCCGAGGAGGGCGGCGCGCTCACATTACTTGAGGCCGAACTGTCAAGCGCCGGCTTCACCTGCACCCGCGCCGACCGTGGCGGCGTGGCCAATCTCCTGGCCCGCTGGGGCGACAAGGGCCACCCGAGAACCTTCGGCTTCAACGGTCATACCGACGTTGTGCCCGTGGGCGATGCCGCCGCATGGACAGTCGATCCCTTCGGCGCCGAGATCCGCGGCGGCCTTATGTACGGACGCGGCGCCACCGACATGAAATCCGGCGTCGCCGCCTTTACCGCCGCCGCCATAGACTTCGTCCGCGACACGCCCCCCGACGGCGCGGTGATCCTCACCATCACCGGCGACGAGGAAGGCGATGCCATCGACGGCACCAGTGCCCTTCTCGACCACATGGCCCGAACCGGCGAGGCGATGACCGCCTGCCTTGTCGGGGAGCCGACCTGCCCCGACGAGATGGGCGAGATGATCAAGATCGGCCGCCGCGGCTCTCTCTCGGCATGGTTCACCTTCACCGGCGTGCAGGGCCATTCCGCCTATCCCCACCGCGCGAAGAACCCGCTGCCCGCCATGGCCCGCCTGATGGACAGGCTTTCCAGTCACACGCTCGACGAGGGCACCGACCATTTCGACGCCTCCACGCTGGCCGTGGTCACGATGGACACCGGCAACCCGGCCACCAACGTCATCCCCGCCGAATGCCGCGCCACCGTCAACATCCGCTTCAACGACAGCCACTCCGGCCAAGGCCTGACCGACTGGATGCGCGGCATGGCCGACACCGTGACGCAGGAAACCGGCATCGACATCGGCATGACGGTCAAGATCTCGGGTGAAAGCTTCCTGACGCCGCCGGGCCCGCTCTCCGATCTCGTCGCCGCCGCGGTACGCGCCGAAACCGGGCGCGATCCGGTGCTCTCCACCTCCGGCGGCACCTCGGACGCCCGCTTCATCAAGGATCACTGCCCGGTGGTCGAATTCGGCCTCGTCGGCAAGACCATGCACCAGGTGGACGAATGCGTCCCGGTGGCGCAGATTCATCAACTCAAGGCGATCTACGCGCGGATCCTGCGTGACTATTTCGCCTGATCCCGCCTTCCGCCGCCGCCTTGTCGTGATGGTGAAGGAACCGCGCGCCGGCCGCGTGAAAACACGGCTCGGACGCGATATCGGCATGACCCGCGCCGCATGGTGGTTCCGCCATCAGACCGCCTGCCTGCTGCGCCGGATCGACGATCCGCGCTGGCAGACGATCCTTGCCGTCGCCCCCGATACCGCGCTGGAGGCGCGCATGTGGCCGCCCCACCTGCCACGCCTGCCGCAAGGGCGGGGCGATCTCGGCGCCCGCATGGCACGGCTGCTGCGCGGACTGCCTCCCGGCCCCGCCTGCGTCATCGGCGCCGACATTCCGGGCATCACGCGGGCCCATATCGCCCGCACCTTCGCCGCGCTCGGCCGCCATGACGCGGTCTTCGGCCCCGCCACCGACGGCGGCTACTGGCTCATCGGGCTCAAACGCCGTGCCCCGCCGCCACCGGGGTTCCTGCGCGGCTGCCGCTGGTCCACCGATCACGCCCTCGACGACAGCATCGCCACCCTGCCCGGCCATCGCATCGCGCTGACCGATACGCTCGCCGACATCGACACCGCCACCGATCTGCACGGCTCCGCCGCATCTTCTCGGTCGAAATACCTCGATCCCACCATCCGCCCCGCGCGATGATACCTGCCGCTCCGTTCCCTGCAAGCGCCGAAGCCACAGGCCGAAGCTTTCCCCGGTGACGCCACCCGCGCGCCGTGCTAGGGCAGGGCCATGCGTATACCTACCAAACAGGAGATCCTTGACTGGATCTCAGCGAACCCGACCCAGACCTCCAAGCGCGACATCGCCCGTGCCTTCGGCATCAAGGGCGCCGCCCGGATCGACCTGAAATCCGTCCTGCGAGAGCTGGAGGAGGAAGGCCATCTTGAAAAGCGCAAGAAAACCTACCGCGACCCCGACCGCCTGCCGCCCGTTTCGGTGCTTCAGGTGCAGGCGCCCGACACCGATGGCGATCTCTACGCCCGCCCGCTGGAATGGACCGGCGAGGGGCCGGAGCCGAAGGTGCTCGTCGTCCCCCGCGCTTCCGATCCGGCATTGGGCGAAGGCGACCGAATCCTTGCCCGGCTGACCGAGGTGAAGGGCGAGGATCACCACTATGAGGGCCGCCTGATTCGCCGCATCGGCACCAACCCGCGCCGTGTACTGGGCGTTTTCCGAAAAACGCCCGAGGGCGGGCGCATCGTGCCCATCGACAAGGGCGACGGCAAGGAATGGCAGGTTCCCAGCGACGCCACCGGCGGCGCGAAAGAGGGGGAACTGGTCGAGGCCGAACAATCCGGCCCCCGCGGCCGTCTCGGCCTGCCGCGCGCGCGGGTGGTGGACCGGCTCGGCGATCCGTCCGCGCCCAAGGCGGTCTCGCTCATCGCCATCCATCAGCACGGCATCCCCGACCGCTTTCCCGACGCCGTGATCGAAGAGGCGGACAGCGCCAAGCCCGCCGGGCTGGACGGACGCGAGGATTTGCGCGACCTGCCACTCATCACCATCGACCCGTGGGACGCGCGCGATCATGACGACGCCTGCTGGGCCCACGCCGACGACGACCCCCGCAACGAGGGCGGCCATGTCGTCTGGGTCGCCATCGCCGATGTGGCCCACTACGTGCGCCCCGGCACCGCGCTCGACACAGAGGCCCGCAAGCGCGGAAATTCGAGCTATTTTCCCGACCGGGTTGTGCCGATGCTGCCCGACCGGCTCTCGGGCGATCTGTGCTCTCTGCACGAGGGCGTGCCGCGCGCCTGCATCGCCGTGCGCATGCAGATCGACGCGCATGGCCGCAAACTCGGCCACCGCTTCACCCGCGGCCTCATGCGCTCCGCCGCGTCGCTGACATATGAACAGGCTCAGGCCGCCCGCAACGGCGACCCGGACGAGAAATGCGCCCCCCTGCTCGAAGAGGTGATCAACCCGGTTTTCGACGCCTACGAGGCGCTGTCCAAGGCCCGCGCCGCGCGCCAACCTCTCAACCTCGAACTGCCCGAACGCAAGATCGTGCTCACCGAAGAGGGCAAGGTCGCCTCGGTCAACTTCGCCGACCGCTTTGACGCGCACAAGATGATCGAGGAATTCATGGTGCTGGCCAATGTCGCCGCCGCCGAAACCCTGATCTCCAAACGCTCGCCGCTGATCTTCCGCGTGCACGAGGAGCCCAGCCCCGAAAAACTCGACGCCCTGCGCGAGGTCGCACAGGCCGCCGGTCTGACGCTGGCCAAGGGGCAGGTGCTCAAGACACAGCACCTCAACGCACTTCTTCAGGCCGCCGCCGGAACCGAGGATGCGGAGCTGATCAATCTCTCCACCCTGCGCTCTATGACGCAGGCGTATTATTCCCCGGCCAATTTCGGCCATTTCGGTCTTGCGCTTCAGGCATACGCGCATTTCACCTCCCCGATCCGGCGCTATGCCGATCTGGTGGTGCACCGGGCGCTGATCTCGGCGCATGGCTGGGGCGATGACGGGCTCAGCCCCGAGGGGATGGAGCAGATGGAGACCACCGCCACCCACATCTCCGAGACAGAGCGCCGCTCCATGCTCGCCGAACGCGACACCACCGACCGCTATCTTGCGTCGTACCTGTCCGAACGGGTGGGCAATGAGTTTACCGGACGGATCAGCGGCATCGCCCGCTTCGGGGTTTTCGTGAAACTCGATGAGACCGGCGCCGACGGTCTCGTGCCCATGCGGGAGCTGGGGCGTGAGTATTTCCATTATGACAGCGAGTCGGGCACGCTCACCGGCTCGGACACGGGAACAACGATCTCGCTGGGACAGCGCGTCACCGTTCGGCTGGCAGAGGCCGCGCCGGTCACCGGTGGGCTGACGCTGGAACTGCTTTCGCTGGAGGATGAGGCTATGCCGAAGGGGCCGAAACGCGCCCGCGGCAAACCGCCCAGACGCAAGGCCGGGAAATCGAGGCACAAGGGCGCGAAGGACCGTCAGAAGGCGAAGCGCAGCCGCTCCTGACCCGGGGATGCGGAATGGTTAACGCGATCTGGTCCGCGCGCCGTGTTAACCTGACCTGCGGGGCAAATGGCACCGACGCGATACCGACAAAATACCGACGTTTTGCCGATATGGGTTTTTGGGCATTAACAAGGGCTTGGCCTAAGTCGTTGCATTGTCCCGGCGATGTGCCGCCACCCTGCGTTTGCCCGCTTCACGAATGGCCTGTTTCGCTGTAAATTCAGCGCAATGATAAAATCACGAGGCAACCCCATGCGCAGTCCCTTTCACGCCCTTGTTTTCATGGCCCTGACGGTCGGTACTGCGGCCGTCGCCAGCCCACCGGAACAATCCCTCCGCCCGGTCGTCCGCCCCTCGGCGGATGCAGCCGTGGTCACCCACGTCGCAACCGGCGATCCCACAGGTAGCCAGCGCCCCGTCACGCGGCCCGCGGTCTTTACCGGGCAGGCCCCAGAGCCCCGACAGGTGAGCGCCGGAAACACGGAATTCCGCAATTGGATCAACGGCTTCCGCAGCAGAGCGCAGCGCGCCGGAATCCGCTCCGATGTGCTTGATCGGGCGTTTCAAGGGGTGAGCTACAACAGCGACGTGATCCGCCGCGACCGCAACCAGTCGGAGTTTACCAAAACGATCTGGGATTACCTCGACAGCGCCGCCTCCGAAACCCGCGTCGCAAACGGTCGTGACGCCCTGCGCAAACACCGCCGCAAGCTCGACGCGATTGAGCGGAAATACGGCGTCGAGAAGGAGGTGGTGGTCGCTGTCTGGGGGCTTGAAAGCGCCTATGGCACCTACCGCGGCGATACCCCCATCATCGAGGCGCTCGCCACGCTCGCCCATGACGGACGTCGCGGCGCCTTCTTCGAGCAACAGCTCATCGCGGCGCTGAAAATCCTTCAAAACGGGGACGTTACGCCGGATGGTATGACCGGAAGCTGGGCCGGCGCCATGGGGCATACGCAGTTCATTCCCACGTCCTACCTTGCCTATGCTGTCGATTTTACCGGAGACGGCAAACGCGACATCTGGTCAGAAGACCCCACCGACGCGCTCGCCTCCACCGCCGCCTATCTGGCGCGCTCTGGCTGGCGCAAGGGGATGCCATGGGGGGTCGAGGTGCAGGTTCCGCGCGACTTCGACTATTCGCTCGCCAACCGCAAAACCCTCAAGATGCCAAGCGACTGGGCCCGCCTCGGTGTCACCGGAATGGATGGCCGCCCGGTGCGCGACTACGGCAGCGCAGCCCTTCTCCTGCCGGCTGGCGCGAACGGCGCGGCGTTCCTGATCTTCAAGAATTTCAACGCGATAGAGCGCTATAATTCCGCCGATGCCTATGTCATCGGGGTTGGTCATCTCAGCGACCGGATCGCGGGCGGCAACAAGCTCAAGGGTAAATGGCCGCGCGGCGACCGTGCCCTGACCTTTTCCGAACGCCAGGAGTTGCAGCGTCGTCTGACGCGCGCGGGCTTCGATACCCGGAAGATCGACGGCAAGATCGGCCCCCTGACCATCGACGCGGTGCGCCGGTATCAACGCTCTGTCGGGATGGCGCCAGACGGCTACGCCTCCCTTGCTCTTCTGAAAAAACTGCGTTGAAAACAAGGCCCTGGCACGTCGTCCGGGGCCTTGTATCTCTGGCTCAGGCAGACTTCAGAAGGCCCTTTTGGGTCACTTCTTCAAGGCACTCGTCAAGCGATCTGCGAGCCCGTTCCACAAGTTGGTCGATCTCGTCGGTGCTGATCACCAGGGGCGGAGAAATGATCATTCGATCGCCCACATGGCGCATCACCACGTTGTTGGCGAAGCAGCGTTCGCGGCAGATGAACCCCACCGTTCCGGCATCGGCGGCAAAGGCTGCCCGCGTCGCCTTGTCGGGCGTCAGTGCGATCGACGCCATCATCCCGCAAATCTTTGCCTCACCCACCAGCGGGTGATCGGCCAGCGCCTCCCATTTCTCTTTCAAATGCGGGCCCGCCACGTCGCGCACATGGCCGATCACGTTCTCCTCTTCGAGGATACGCAGGTTCTCCAGCGCAACGGATGCGGCAACCGGATGCCCCGAATAGGTGTAGCCGTGGTTGAATTCGCCCTGCCCGATCACATTCGCCACCTCGTCACAGACGATGGACCCACCAATCGGCGCGTACCCGGAACTCAGGCCCTTGGCGATGGTCATGATATGCGGGCGAATGTTCATGGTCTGACTGCCGAACCAGTTGCCCGTGCGCCCGAAACCGCAGATTACCTCGTCGGCGATCAGAAGGATGCTGTATTGGTCGCAAATGCGTTGAATTTCAGGCCAGTATGTCTCCGGCGGCACGATCACACCGCCCGCGCCCTGCACCGGCTCCGCGATAAAGGCGGCCACGCGCTCCTCTCCGAGTTCGTGGATCGCTTTCTCAAGCTCCTTCGCACGGGCAAAGCCGAAATCCTCGGGGCTGATGTCGCCGCCTTCGGCCCACCAGTTCGGTTGCGGAATGTGGTGGATGTCGGGAATCGGCAATCCGCCCTGTTCGTGCATCGGCACCATGCCGCCAAGGCTCGCCGCGCCCATGGTAGACCCGTGATAGGCGTTTTTCCTGCTGATGATGATGCTCTTTTCCGGCTTGCCCTTCATCGCCCAGTAGTGACGCACCATGCGTATATTGGTGTCATTCGCCTCCGATCCGGACCCGGCGAAGAAAACGTGGTTGAGATCGCCCGGCGCCAGCTCCGCCAGCTTCGCGGAAAGCGCGATGGCGGGCACATGGCTGGTTTGGAAGAAAGTATTGTAATAGGGAAGTTCACGCATCTGCCGTGCCGCGGCGTCGGCCAGTTCGGACCGTCCATAGCCGATATTCACGCACCAGAGCCCGGCCATCCCGTCCAGCATTTCGTTGCCCTCGGAATCGGTCAGCCAGACCCCATTCGCACGGGTAATGATTCGTGCACCTTTTTCCGCTAAGTCTTTCTGCGCGGTGAACGGGTGCATGTGATGTGCGGCATCCAGCGCCTGCAACTCGGCTGTCGGCATGTGATTCGTGATCGCGTCCATGACTGTCCTCATTTGAAGAAACTCAAGGCGCGACAGGGATGCGCCTTCCCATTTTCAGGATATGATCAAATTTTGGACTGTCAATCACCGAGTCAGGGATTGCCCGCCAGATCAAGCGCCTCGCGGACCTGAACCATCCCTTGAACCACGTCCTTGCGGATCGCCTCTGCCGCGCGATCGGCGTCGCCTTTTCGCATCGCGTCAAGCGTTTCCTTGTGCTGATCCGGCAGGCTCTGCGTGCCCATCCGACCGCAAACCACCCGCAGCGACGGCCCGAACCGGAGCCACAGCCCATGCGAAAGCTGGGTCAGGATCGGTGAGTCCGCAATGGCATAAAGTCGATTGTGGAACTCGAAATTGTGCTTGAGATAAGCGCCAACATCCCCTTTGTGAATTGCTTCATCAAGTTTTTTATCTATCTTTTCAAGCTGTTGAACATCGTCCTCGGTGGCCCGCTCCAATGCCTTGCGCGTCAGCTTTGGTTCGATCGCCTGCCGCGCGAACATCAGCTCCTCCAGATGCGCGGACGTCAGAACCGGAACACAAACACGGCGGTTGCCCTGAAACTCCAGCGCGCCTTCCGACGTCAAGCGCCGGATCGCCTCGCGTACCGGTGTCATGCCTGCGCCAAGCCGCGCAACCAGTCCCTGGATCGTGACCGGCTGGCCCGGTGCCAGATCACCGAAAAGCACAAGATCGCGGAGACGTTCATAAACCTGCTGATGTGCGGGTGCACGACGAGTCTCGGCGTTGGAAGGTCGCGATTCCGGCATTGTGCGATGCCTTTCATTTGAGCAAAAACAGGTGCTTGTCTACGAAACGACACTCTATTTCGGATCGCTCCATTTTACCATATTGCCATGAGGGTCGAAAATTGATCAAATTATTCATGCAATGAAATGATCGGGCGAAGATCCGGTTGGTCAACGGGAGAATGATATGAGACTTGCGATTTTCACATCCGCTATTGCGCTGAGCGCGGCGATGGCCGGCGCCGAAGAAGTGCGCGTTTACAACTGGTCCGACTATATCGATGAGGAGCTTCTAACGAAGTTCGAGGACGAAACCGGCATCGACCTGATCTACGACGTGTTTGACAGCAACGAGGTTCTGGAAACCAAAATGCTCGCCGGTGGTTCCGGCTATGACGTTGTGGTGCCCTCGGGAACCTTCCTGCAACGCCAGATCACGGCTGGTGCCTTCCAGAAGCTCGACAAATCCAAGTTGCCCAACCTCGAGAACATGTGGGACGTGGTGGAGAAACGCACGTCACAATATGATCCTGGCAACGAGTATTCCATAAACTACATGTGGGGCACGACGGGCATTGGGGTCAATCTTGACAAGGTCAGGGAAGCACTTGGCGAGGATGCGCCAATCAATAGCTGGGCTCTGGTGTTCGATCCGGCCAACATGGAGAAACTCGGCGATTGCGGTGTCCACTTCCTCGACGCCCCGGCCGAGATGATCCCCGCCGCGCTGAACTATATCGGAGAGAACCCTGACAGCCACGATCCCGACGTGATTGCCCAGGCTGAAGAGGTATACGGAGCAATCCGCCCCCACATTCAGAAATTCCACAGCTCGGAATACATCAACTCGCTGGCCAATGGCGATATTTGCGTGGCCGTCGGTTGGTCGGGTGACATCCTGCAAGCCCGCGACCGTGCGATCGAGGCCGATAACGGTGTCGACATCGCGTATCACGCACCCAAGGAGGGGGCACAGATGTGGTTCGACCAGATGGCGATTCCGGTCGACGCCCCCAACCCGGACGGCGCGCACAAGTTCCTGAATTTCATAATGGATGCCGAGAATATGGCGGCTGCTTCGAACTACGTCTACTACGCCAACGGCAACAAGGCGTCGCAGGATTATCTGGTGGAGGACGTCATTGGCGATCCGGCGATCTATCCTGACGAGGAAACGCTCGACAACCTGTTCACCACCACGCCCTACCCCGCCAAGGTGCAGCGGGTCGTGACTCGCCTCTGGACCAAGATCAAGTCCGGCACCTGATAGAAAACGATCCGGCCCGCGCAGACCTCCCTGCGCGGGCCTTTTCATGCGCATACCAAGGAAACCCCGACATGGCGGAAACCATCTTTGCCCCCTGGGACGATCCGAACGCCAAACCCTTGATCAGATTTCGCAACGTGACCAAGCGATTCGGCGAGTTCACGGCCATCGACGACCTCACAATCGACATATACGAGCGTGAATTCTTTGCGCTTCTAGGCCCCTCCGGTTGCGGCAAGACAACTCTCATGCGCATGCTTGGCGGTTTCGAAACCCCGACCGAAGGCCAAATTGAACTGGCCGGCAAGGATATCGCCAGAGTTCCGCCCAACAAGCGGTCGGTGAACATGATGTTCCAGAGCTACGCGCTTTTTCCGCATCTGAGTATCTGGGACAATATCGCTTTCGGTTTGCGTCGAGGTCGGATGCCAAAGGCCGAGATCGCAAACCGTGTCGAGGAAATGCTCCGCCTGACCCGACTGGAAAAATTTGCCCGTCGCAAGCCACACCAGATATCCGGCGGTCAACGTCAGCGCGTCGCACTTGCACGCTCTCTCGCCAAGGCGCCGACGCTTCTGCTTCTGGATGAGCCGCTGGGCGCTCTCGACAAGAAGCTGCGGCAGGATACGCAGTTCGAGTTGATGGATATTCAGGAACGCACCGGCACCACCTTCGTGATTGTCACCCACGACCAGGAAGAAGCAATGACGGTGGCCAGCCGCGTCGCGGTCATGGAAGATGGAAGGATCGTGCAGGTTGCCACACCGGATGCCATCTATGAGACCCCGAATTCCGTCTATGTCGCTGACTTCATCGGGGACGTGAACATCATTGTTGGTCGCGCCGATCCGCAGGGTGACAAGGTACATCTCAACTGGGCCGAAGGACAGCCAAAGTTCATCGGAACGCCCGCCAGTCCTTTCGAAAAGGGCCAGACCTGCCATTACGCAATCCGTCCCGAAAAGATCTCCATCTCGGCGCAGAAACCCGAAGGCGCTACAAACACGGTTGAGGGGAAAGTGCTCGACATTGCCTATCTCGGTAACATTTCGACCTATCATGTGGAGCTTGCGGGCGGGCAAGTCATCAAGGCGCAGAAGGCCAACAATCGTCGCATTTCACGACGCAGCTTCACCTGGGGGGATCAGGTCTGGCTAAGCTGGACGGATACCGCCGGCATCCTGCTGGAGCGTTGAGTCATGCGCCGCTTTGCCCTTATCGCCGTTCCCTATCTGTGGCTCCTGGCCCTGTTCCTGGTGCCTTTCATCATTGTCCTGAAGATCTCTCTTTCAGATATCGCTCTGGCGATTCCCCCCTATACGCCGACACTTGATCTGTCCGAAGGGTGGGCCGGGATCAGGAGGTTTTTCGCAGGGCTCGATTTTGAGAACTTCCGCTTTCTCGCCACCGACAATCTCTACTGGAAAGCCTATCTCTCAAGCCTGCAGATTGCGGCTGTTGCCACCCTACTGACGTTGCTCGTTGGCTACCCTATCGCCTACGGAATGGCCCGCGCCCCTCAGGAATGGCGCGCGACGCTGCTCATGCTGGTGATCTTGCCGTTCTGGACCAGCTTTCTGATCCGGGTCTATTCTTGGATGGGGATCCTCTCGACAGAGGGGTATCTCAATCAGCTTCTGATCTGGGCAGGTCTGATCGAGAACCCGTTGACCATTCTAAACACCCCGGTGGCAGTCTATATCGGCATCGTCTACACGTATCTTCCTTTCATGATACTGCCAATATATGCCGCGCTGGAGAAGCTCGACGAGAGCCTTCTCGAAGCCGCTGAAGATCTTGGCTGTTCGCGCCTTACTGCCTTCTGGCTTGTCACTGTACCGCTTTCGAAACAGGGAATCATCGCGGGCTGCTTTCTCGTATTCATCCCGACCATAGGGGAATTCGTGATTCCATCACTGCTCGGCGGATCGCGCACATTGATGATCGGCAAAGTACTGTGGGAAGAGTTCTTCTCCAATCGCGACTGGCCGGTGGCTTCGGCGGTGGCGGTGATCCTTTTGCTGATCCTGATTGTGCCGATCATCCTGTTTCAACGGAATCAGCAGAAGCAGAGGGAAACGGACACATGAGGCGGTTCACCTGGTTCAATACAACCTCTCTGACGCTGGGATTTGCCTTTCTCTATCTGCCCATGATCATTCTGGTGATCTACAGCTTCAACGATTCCAAGCTCGTGACCGTGTGGGCTGGATTCTCAACCCGTTGGTATGGCGAGTTGATACAGAACGATGCGTTTCTGGATGCCGCCTGGGTCACGATCAAGGTCGCCGGAATATCCTCAACCTTGGCGACGGTTCTGGGAACGATGGCGGCGATCGTCATGGTGCGAATGGGGCGCTTCCACGGGCGAACCCTATTCTCCGGCATGATCTATGCACCGCTTGTCATGCCAGAGGTCATCACTGGCCTGTCACTTCTTCTGCTCTTTATCGGGCTCGGGCTCGACAGAGGGGTGTTCACGATCATTCTGGCACACACGACCTTCTCCATGTGCTATGTCTCGGTCGTTGTCTCATCGCGCCTCATAAGCTTCGACACGTCTCTGGAAGAAGCCGCGCTTGATCTGGGGTGCTCGCCTTTGCAGGCGTTTCGCCTCGTCACCCTGCCGATCATCGCACCCGCGGTTATCTCAGGCTGGCTTCTTGCCTTTACGCTTTCACTCGATGACCTGGTGATCGCATCCTTCACATCCGGTCCATCGGCGACAACATTGCCTATGAAAATCTGGAGTTCCGTTCGCCTGGGCGTGAGCCCCGAAATCAACGCGCTTTCGACCCTCATGATCGCCGTGGTCACGGTCGGAGTCGTGACGGCATCTTTGATATCAAAGCGCGCGGCGGTGCAGCAGCGCCGCGATGAACAGGCTGCGGATCGCGCGGGGATGGCGTGAAGCGGATTGCCGACACTTACGCCTATGGTCCGGGTCCGATCGAGCGTTGCTTCTGGACCCGGACGCCCCCTGATCTGACCTGGCCTCGCTTGAGCGGAGACCTTGACGCCGACGTTGCCGTGATCGGCGCCGGCTTCACCGGGCTGACCGCTGCCCTGCATCTCGCGGAGGCGGGGCTTTCGGTGGCAGTGCTTGAAGCCGAGCAACCGGGCTGGGGCGCGTCTGGGCGCAATGGTGGATTCTGCTGTCTTGGCGGCGCTCGCATTTCACATGACACACTCGTGCGGCGGGTCGGCGAAGACGGAGCGCGCGACTGGTATCGGACAGAACAACGCGCTGTCGATTTCGTGGCCTCACAACTGACCCGGCTGAAGATCGAGGCGGACACCCATTCGCACGGAGAAACCATGCTTGCGCACAGGCCGCGTGACTTCGACAGGCTTGTGTCCGACGCGGAGCGAACCGCCTCTGTCCTCGGCGTGCGGGCCGAAGTGATCGCCGCAAGCGATCTGGTGAAGCACGGCATGGCTGGACCGTTTCACGGCGGCGTGACGCTACCCGTGGGCTTCGGCCTCAATCCGCGCAAATACGTGCTGGGGCTTGCCCAAGCCGCCTCCGCCGCCGGGGTCGCGGGGTTCGGAAATAGCCCGGTTCAAACCATGCGCGCAACGAACGGAGACCACGAACTTGCGACACCCGCTGGAGCGGTGCGAGCAAAGCGTGTCATTGTTGCCACCAACGGGTATTCGGCTGAGACTCTCCCGCCCTGGATGGCCGGGCGCTATATGCCGGTGCAATCAAATGTGATCGTGACGCGCCCACTTACGGATGCGGAGCTTGAGGCGCAGGGCTGGACCAGCGCGCAGATTGCCTATGACAGCCGCAACCTGCTTCACTATTTCCGCCTGATGCCGGACCGGCGTTTCCTCTTCGGGATGCGCGGCGGACTGCGCACGACCAAAGGCGTCCAGAATCATATGGAAAAGAGTGTTCGTCGCGATTTTGAGACGATGTTTCCTGCGTGGTCGCACGTGGAAACCCCCTGGTTCTGGTCCGGCTTTGCCTGCATGGCGCGCAATATGACCCCCTTTGCGGGCGAAATTCCCGGCCAGCCCGGCGTCTTCGCGGCCTTCGCCTATCACGGCAACGGTGTCGCGATGGGCAGCTATGCGGGGGCGGCGATTGCTGACCGGCTATTGGGTCGAGGCGAACATCCAGTTTCCGCCCTACTCGATCACCCTGCAGGTCGATTCCCGGGCGGTGCGTTCAGACGTCTGGCCCTTTGGCCTGCATACGGATACTACGCACTCAAAGACCGCTGAAGCGCGTCCCACTCCAGCTTCAGACCGGCGCCATACTCCTCGCGGCCATTCTCAACCTGCCAGAGGCAATAGGCCGCCATACGCCAGTGATACCATGGCGCGAGTTTTTGGTAACGCGTGGACAGTTCCGTATCCGCATAAGCGTCCAAAAACTGCGCCTCTTCCGCGGGACTCAACACATGCCCGCGATAGAGATGCTGCATGGCGGGTGAGAGAAAAACGCCAATATCTTCACATGGATCGCCAATAGCGGGACATTGCCAGTCGATAAGATAAAGACCGCTTTCGTTCGCGATCAGGTTCCCCGGCACAATATCCCCATGCAGCAACGCCTTCTGACCGCAAGGCGGGACAGCCATCCGTGGGCGCGCCTCCTGAAGATCCTGCCCGGATGAACACAGATCGAGAATCAACTCGGTATGATATGCAATTTCCGCACTGCCATCCGGAGCCTTGCGCAACCCTGATGGTGCGCGCAAACGGTGCAAACGCCGCACCGTTGCCGCCACCACGTCAACATCGGACCGCCAGAGAGTTCCAGGGATCATTGTGTAGACAAGGCAGATCCCCAATGGGGTTGGGATATCTACCAGAAGTCTCGGCACGAGCCCGGTACCCGAGAGATGCCGCAAGAGCGCCGCTTCTGCCATCGGATCATTGGGAAACATCGGATTTCGGCTTTTCCGGGAATAGAGCTTCACGGCAACCGCCTGCCCCTCCCTGCCCGTGATCTGCCATGCCCGGTTCGTCCGTCCGCCTAGCATCTGCCGCCACACGGCACCGCACAGTTCCGGGCGTGCGGATTCAACGGCACTCACGACTTCGGAGGGGGCTGTGCAGGTGCGTGGTGTCAGTGCGCCACTCCGATCTTGAAATCCTGCCAGACGCTAGTCGAGATCGAACGACACAGCAAGATATTAGGTCGCCTCGCGCAACGCTGCAACTTGATTGGCTGATATCCGTGCGCCACCTTCGAGCACCAGCACGGTGTCGCCATTTTCCCCCGTTGCTTCCACGATCCTGGAGTAAACGTCGGCATAGCTGGCACCAACAGACTCTTCATTGACGAAACTCTCCACCTCGAAATGATAATGACCATGAGGCAAGGGAACTCCATCCTGCCCCATGCCATCCCAGGAATAGGACTCTCCGGATATGGGAATGTTCACCCGATCAACCTCGGTACCTTCCCCATTGTAGACTACCAGATCAGCCGAATCAGCGCCTGCATTCGGCGCGGGCAACACCTCGATCGCATCGCCATCGAAGTAGCCCGGCGCCGCAACCCGCGCTTCCATCCCGATCCAGTTTGAAAGCTGCGCCATACCCATGGCACCCAATTGAACCACCATGTTGTTGAGCAGATCATTGGTGAGCACCTGCTGCTCGACAGAGGAAAACTGAGCGAGTTGGGCCGCGTATTCCGAAGAATCGAGCGGGTTGAGCGGATCCTGATTTTGAGCCTGCGCAGTGAGCATTTTCAGAAAGGTTTCAAAGTCCGAGGTCAGGGCCGACGCGCCCTTGTCGCTGGTCGTCGGCGCCGCAGAGGCCCCGGGCTGCGCGGCGGTCGCCGCTGTCGAGGATACGGTCACTGTGTTTCTCCTACAGTCTCAGGTCGAGTCCGGTTGAGTTGGTGGGCTGTTGGCCAAGTGAGGCGATGTCACTTGCCGGGTTGGCACCCGGCGAATTGTTTCGTGCCATTTCGGCCTGTCGGTGTTCGCGCTGCCTGTCTGCGCTTTGGCCAAAATCAAAACTGACATCGCCGTATCCTGCATCCAGGAACTCTTGCATCAGTTGATCCTGATGGCGCCGCATGAGGTCAAGAGTTTCGGATCGGTCTGCCTGAATGGTGACGGTCATGGCGCCGTCGATACCCGAAATGGCCATCCTGACCCGTCCAAGTTCTTCAGGGCTTAGGGTGATCTCGATCCGACCGTCGGAGACTCTCGGAGAATGAGCCATAACTTGTCGAATCACAGATGTCGCCTCGGCGCGGTCAGCAATCGGCGGCATCGGCGATGTCCCATGCTGAGTAGCGCGCATATCACCACCCTGCCCGGATTTTGGATCGATGAGTTCGGGGGCAGCGATCTCAACCTGGCGCAGCTTCATCTGCTCAGATGCGGCCTCGGACACCGACTCCGCAAAGACAGGAGGCACCGGAGACGTCGCACGCCACCTGTTCGCCATAGCCCTCCCTACAAGATCATGCGACCGCGCTTCCGGGTAATCGGATTTATCCCCATATCGAATTTCTGCGGAAGCGGTATTGCGGCGGCGAGATGGGGACTCTGCCTCAGTGGCGTACGACCCGACAAACGAGATCTGGCTCCGGACAGGATCACCTTGCGACATGTGCGACACCCCCCGCCCACGCTCTCCCGACTCCGTGCCGTCCCCCACGGTGCGTCCGGCCTCCGGCACTCGCGGAATCCTTGCCCTGACGAGTGAGGAGTGACTTGCCGCCAAGGATTGAACGGCCCCGCGCTCTACTTGTTTGGCCACGCTCTCGGGACCACTTTTCTCCATAGACTGTTCGGTCGAAGTTGGCACCGCTGGTCGTGTCAGGTGGTGGGGTTGATCGTGGGCCGACACACTGTGCGCAGGGGCTTTGACCGTGTCGGTGGCGGCAGTCCCGGTCAAGGGACCAACTTGGATCTGCCGCAACTCCATAGCGCCTTGGGAGGGCTGTGCTCCCCCTGAGTGACGCGTTGGCGATTGAGCGGTTTCAACATCCATTTCTCTCAAAGCCCGCTCCATGCGTTTTGGACTTTCGGTGAAGGCAAACCTGTCACCGTGACCGATCTCGATCATTGGAAGGTGAGCAGAGCGCGGCTGATCCTCCTCTGGTTCAGCTGGATCACCCGGTACTTCAATGTCAGCGGGAAGTTCAGCCGCTTCGTCGTCGGACGTTATATCCGGCTCACCGATCTCATCATCTGTCTCGAGGGAATTCCCCGCATCATCAAAAGCTAGTTGAAAGCTTTCACCTTCCCTTTGGACGCTATTGCCTGGAATGCGGACATGAGACTCCCTCAAGCTCGCAACGGCGGGAAGAGTTGGGTGCAAGGACATAATACCTCCGGGAGTTCTTCCAGGTCGCGAAAACTATGGGCGATATGTGGTTACCAGTTCTTTACCGCTAATGAGTCAGTTTCGGAAAAACCCGTTCAATTTGGAGACAATGACATGCCCACAATCTCACCATCGGACAATGCTTTGCCAAGGAGTATCCCGCACATGCAAAGTGATGCCGCCTTGCATCGGGTCGCCCAGGACCTCGAAGCGAGTTTTCTGGCGGAGATGCTGAAGTCCGCCGGCCTTGGCAAAGTACGGGAAAGCTTCGGAGGCGGCGCGGGCGAAGAACAATTTTCATCCTTTCTTCGGCAGGCCCAAGCCAAGGAGATGGTGCGCGCCGGCGGAATTGGACTTGCAGAATCGTTTTACCATGCACTGAAGGAGAAGATGAATGCCGACTGAACACCCACGGAAAATCTTTGACGCGCTGGATGCCATACTTGACCGGGAATGCACCGCGCTCAAGGATGGTAACCTTGAAGCAATTCCTTCGCTTCTCAAAGAGAAGGAGGCGCTTTTCGATCGCTTGCAGTCTCTCGACCACGCGGCGCGAGGGGAACTCGACGCGCTTCAGTCGAAAGTCGCGCACAATCAGGCGCTGGTTGACGGTGCGTTGCACGGAATTCGGACAGTTGCGGACAGGCTTGGGAATCTGCGCCGTGTGCATAGCTCTCTGGAAACCTACGACAGTGCCGGGCGCCGGACCTCTGTTCCCAACAACAGCCAACGCCATGTCGAGAAGCGGGCCTGAGACCGCATTTGTGTCAAATGCTCCATACTGGACGTGTGTGGCTTAGCACTCCATTAGCACTTGAACCCACATGGTTATCCCGCATCCGAGAGGGTGGCGCAGGGCGGAGGCATTCTTCCACTGCAATGGTCAGAAAGACATTCTGAGCCGTCCTTTGGGGGCGGGATGTGAACCACGATGCAAAAGCATCGTCGCAAAGTAGGGGAAATGCCATGTCGAGCATTCTGACAAACAATAGTGCAATGGTCGCGCTGCAAACGCTGAAGTCGGTCAACGGCAATCTTGCCAAGACACAAGGGGAAATCTCAACCGGCAAAACCGTGGCCTCGTCCAAGGACAACTCTGCCGTTTGGGCCATATCGAAAGTCATGGAATCCGATGTCTCGGGCTTCAAGGCCATCTCTGACAGCCTCTCGCTGGGGCAATCCACGGTGGCAGTGGCACGGCAGGCGTCCGAGACCATCACAGACCTTCTGACGCAGATGAAGGGGAAGATCGTCGCGGCCCAGGAAGACAACGTGGATCGCGGCAAGATCAACGCCGATGTGACGGCTCTGAAGGGTCAGGTCGAATCTGTGGTCGCTGCTGCGCAGTTCAATGGCCTCAATTTGGTAAACGGTGGAGTGGCGAGCGCCGATGTCCTTGCATCGCTGGACAGGGATTCTACTGGGAATGTGACGGCCAGCTCAATCACCGTCAATGGTCAGGATCTGTCCAGTGGTGGCTATGTTGCCAAGGCGGCATTCACCGGCACCGATGGCGTCGCGGCGGATGGTGCGGACGCCTTCGGCTTCTCTCTCGACGCAAATGGCGGAACTGACGACGCCGGCGACATTGTCATTGCCGATCCGACCTACGCAGCCGGTGACAAGATCACACTCAACCTGGGTGCGGAAGAAATATCCTATACCGTCACCGCTGATGATGTCGCCTCGACAACCACGGCAGACATCATCGCCGTGGGTCTGAAATCTGCCATCGAAGCCTCCTCCGCGAACGTCACGGTCGACTATGACAGCGGCAGCCCGGGCGAACTGACGATCACCAATGACGGCACCGGATCGATCCAGATCGGCGGTCAGTTTACAAACGCCGGGTCCGGTGGGCTGGGTGCCATGGCAAGCATCGACGTGTCGACCGGCGGCGGCGCAACGACTGCGCTCGGTACGATCGAGACCCTGATCAATACCTCGATCGACGCCTCGGCCGCCTTCGGTTCGGTCGAAGGCCGGATCTCAACGCAGGCCGACTTCATCTCGAACCTGACAGATTCTCTCAAATCAGGGATCGGCGCGATGGTCGATGCGGACATGGAGGAATCTTCTGCCCGCCTTCAGGCCCTTCAGGTGCAACAGCAGCTTGCAGTTCAGTCACTCTCGATTGCAAACCAGGCACCACAATCCCTCCTGTCCCTGTTCCGCTAAACGAGAATTGACGGGGGCGCGGTCGTCCACCGCGCCCCCGGAACTGACTCGTTCAGGTGACGATTCAGACAAAAGGAAGGATATCAAGTGACTCCGCACACTCTCGCGCATGGCGCATATGCGCAGGCTGCCACGCCTATTCGAACACCACGTGGCACCGAATATGAACTAATTGCACGCATCACGCATCGCATCAAAGCCACCGCCAAGAAAGGTAGACCCGGCTTTCCCGAACTCGCTGAAGCAGTCCATGACAACCGCCAGCTCTGGACGATTCTGGCCACGGACGTGGCCGATATCGACAATCCGCTTCCGAAGTCGCTAAGGGCAAGAATATTCTACCTCGCAGAATTTACCCATATTCACAGTGGCAAAGTTCTTCGCGAAAACGCTTCGGTAAGGCCGCTTCTTGAAGTCAACACTGCCATCCTGCGTGGCCTACGCAATGGGATCTCTTCCAAATGAGCGGACTGGTTCTCAAACTTAGCCCCAAGGAACGTGTCCTTGTGAACGGAGCTGTCATAGAAAACGGTGATCGGCGGAGCCGGCTCTCCATCATGACGCCAGATGCGCACATATTGCGCCTGCGTGATGCCATTCATCCTGCGGACGCGAACAGCCCGGTGCGCAGAGTCTGCTATGCGACGCAGCTTGTCCTCTCTGGCGATGCCGATCCAAAGGACACAAAACTTCTACTGCTGCGCCGAATTGAGGAACTTAGTCAGATCCTGACGGATCATGACAGCCGCAGGCATCTGACCACCGCCACCGAAGCCGTTCTGAATGACAAATTCTACCAGTGCCTGAAATCACTGCGCGCATTGCTACCGCGAGAAGATCGTTTGCTCGGAGTCAACCTGCAATGAGCTTCCAGCCGATCTTGCCTGGCGGCGGTCTGGTCGGCTGGGCTTTTCTGCAACGCACAATGGCTGAGCAGAAGGCGGCGTTCGAAAACACGCCTGCGATCAGCCGGGACACGGACCACTTCAAAGAGAAAATAGGCGGAATCAAGACAGCAGAAGATCTGGTCGATGACCGTCGTCTGCTCCGGGTCGCACTCGGTGCCTTCGGGTTGCAGGATGATATCGACAATCGATTTTTTGTACGGAAGTTGCTTGAGGAAGGCACACTCAAACAGGACTCTCTGGCCAATCGCATGGCTGACAAGCGCTATGTCGCATTTGTAAAGGCATTCGGCTTCGGGGATTTCGATACACCCCGCACTCAGCTGTCCACATTCGGCGCAGAAATAGTTGGCAAGTATCGGGACCGAGCGTTCGAAGTCGCTGTTGGAGAGCAGGAAGAACCGATGAGACTTGCCCTGAACGCGGCGCGCGAGCTTGAGGATTTGGCAAATAGTTCAGTCAGCGACAATGCCAAGTGGTTCACCATCATGGGCGCGCCGCCTCTGCGATCTGTATTCGAAACCGCTCTCGGACTACCCGCGTCTTTCGGTCAGATCGACCTTGATCAGCAACTCGAGACCTTGCGAAGTAAAACCCAACGCATGACGGGAAACGGTGAAATCAGCCAGTTCGCCGACCCCGAGAAGCGCGAAGACCTGATCCAAAGATTTATGCTGATGTCCCAGATAGCGGAGGTGACAACCTATTCTGCCGGGAGCGTAGCACTGACGTTGCTCAGATCCTGATCGCCGGCGTCCGGGGCAAGCAGGTTGTTCTGCCCGGACCTCACGACGCGCTGAGTACTCCCGCGGGATTGCAACGTCTGTGCGATTCCGGCCCGCCGCAGGATAAGGTCGAGCCGGGCAAAACTGTTCCGTATTGAGACGCTCTCCTGCTCGGCAATAAATGCATCAAGTTCTGGCCATGCCCTGAGCGCCTGATCGAGTGTCGGATCACTTCCTTCCGAATAGAGTCCTGCGCGTATCATTGTTTCGGACTGGTGATAGGTGCCCAACATTTGCCGAGCGGCCCGAATGCTGGCATTCTCGCCATCATTTGCGGCGTCAGGAAGACTTCGGGACAATGATCTCAGCAGGTCGATTGCAGGATATCGCCCCCGTTCTGCGATCTTGCGATCCATGACGACATGACCATCGAGCACACCCCGCAGAATGTCAGCGACCGGCTCGTCCATGTCCGAACCGGCGACCAGAACACTGAACAGCGCAGTGATATCCCCCATACCCGCCGATCCAGGCCCTGCACGCTCGCATAGCGCCATGATCATATGCGCCGTCGAAGGCGGATATCCGCGAAGTGAAGGCAGTTCGCCGCCCGCAACGGCGACTTCCCGATGTGCCTCGGCAAATCGGGTAATTGAATCGACAAGAAACAAGACGTGCTTGCCCTGATCCCTGAAATGCTCGGCCACGCACATAGCGGCCCAGGCACAACGGCGTCGAACGAAGGGCGACTGATCCGAAGTTGCCGCCACCACGACAGAGCGCTTCATACCCTCTTTACCCAGAAACTGCTCGACGAACTCGCGCAGCTCACGTCCGCGCTCCCCGACAAGGGCGATCACGACAACGTCAACATGCATGTTGCGCGCCAGATGGCCAAGAAGACTGGACTTTCCCACGCCAGCACCGGCAAAAAGGCCCAGACGTTGGCCGCGCACAATTGGTAAAAACGTGTTGAATACGGCCATCCCCGTTTCAAGTCGGGCGCCAAGCGAGCGCCGCTCCGCTGGTTTGGGCGGCGGCGCCCGCAAACGCCTTTCATCCGCCCCTGGCAGCAACGCCGCACCATCAAGTGGTCTGCCATAAGGGTCGATCACACGTCCGATCCACGCGTCCGACGGAGCAATACCAGACGCCCCGAACAGAACCACTCGATCACCTATCGAAACACCGTCCGGCGGAGAGTCCGGAAGAATGGACACCTCCGAACCATGCAGTTGGAGAATCTCTCCACAAACCGGCGCACGATTGTATCGGTCGATACTCACCTGATCGCCAACCCGTGCAATAGCCCCGAGACCCCCTACACGCAAAAGCGCCCCTTCCACGGCGCCTACACGACCGATGTCACGCACAGGGCGCAAATTGGCCATTTCCGACCTGAATCCTCTGAATGTCGTGTGCACCATCCGGCACTCCTGCTGTCTTCTGAAAACACTTTCTAAAGGAATCAGGGTTAAGCCTTGATTTAAGCAATTCGAGGGAGAAGCCCCGATGTTCAAATCACTAGAGATATTCAAGGTATCGCACGCCATGGCAAGGCATGCGGCAACACGACAATCCGTGATCGCCCGCAATATGGCCAATGCCGATACCCCGAGCTATGCCGCGAAAGATGTGAGTGCGTTCAAAGAAATAGTGGACGAACGACGCGACACCACCGGCCTTCAGGCGACCCGTGCAAAGCATCTCCACGGCACGACCCAACCACGCCCTCTCGCTGTTGTCCAAGCTGCAAACATCGGGGATTCACCGAACGGCAACGGCGTCTCTCTTGAAGAGGAAATGATGAAGTCGGTCGATACCAAACGTCAACACGATCGCGCTATCGCCATCTACAAATCCTCCCTCGGCGTGCTGCGCACGACGCTTGGTCGCAGATAGTCGGGAGCCTGTTTCATGAGTGATTTTTCTTCTGCCCTGAAAGTGGCTGCCAGCGGGCTGAAAGCACAGGCTGCGCGACTGCGCCATGTATCCGAGAACATCGCCAACGCCGATACACCCGGCTATCGGCGCAAGATCGTTCCATTTGAAATCGATTCCCGAACCGCCGAAGGTGCGGTTCGGGCGGGTCAGGTGAAACTTGACCGGGGTGAGTTGGAGCAGGTCTACGATCCGTCCCATCCTCTTGCCGACCAAACGGGTCACTATGACGGCTCCAATGTCGATCTGGTGATCGAAATCGCTGACGCGCGCGAAGCGCAGCGCAGCTACGAAGCCAATCTCAAGATGTTCGATCAGACCCGGCAGATGTCGTCGAGTCTGATGGACCTGCTTCGCAGATAAGGGAGATCCAGAATGGATATTCGTTCCATACAAGCCGCGCAGAAATATGCGGCGGCTCGCCCGGCGACCGAACCCACTGCCGGGACTTCAGAGATGGGCGAGGCCTTCGCAGGCCTTGCCCACGACTTTGCCAGCACCCTCGCCGAAAGCGAAGACGTCGCCATGCAGTCCATGACAGATGAAGCTGACCCTCATACTCTTGTCCAGGCGCTCGCGCAGGCGGAACTGGCGGTGGAAACCGCGGTCACGGTACGCGACAAGGTCGTAGAAGCGTATCAGGAAATTCTCAGAATGCCGATCTGATGATGGAAGAGACAATCTTCTTCGACACGTTGCGTCAGGGGCTTTGGGTTGCGGTGATCATTTCGATCCCGATCCTGACCGCCGCCCTGCTCGCCGGGGTTACAGTCGGGTTATTTCAGGCGCTGACATCTATTCAGGAAATGACACTGACCTTTGTGCCGAAACTCGTGGCAATTGTCATCGTATTCTGGATTTCCATGGGATTCATGACAGAAACGCTGGTTGCCTTTTTCCACAATCGGCTCATCCCACTGATCACCGGAGGATAGGTTGGACAACGCAGGATACACGACACTGACCCGACAGGTCGGGCTGATGCGTGAAATGAACATCGTCGCGAACAATATCGCCAACGCCGCCACGACAGGTTATCGTCAGGAAGGGTTGATCTTTTCGGAATACGTTCACGCTTCCGAGAACGGGTCTTCCCTGTCAATGGCTCGCGGCAGCATCCGGAACACGTCTCAGGAGCATGGCGCGCTCACACGCACCAATGGCCAATTCGACTTGGCGATCGAGGGCGACGGGTTTTTCCTGATCGAAGCGCCGAACGGCGAAAGACTGACTCGGGCGGGCAGCTTTTCACCCAACGCCCAAGGCGATCTTGTGAACATGGACGGTCATCGTCTGTTGGATATCGGCGGGGCTCCGGTTTTCGTACCGCCCGACTCCCGTGACATCAATATCGCCGGTGACGGCACACTAAGTTCCAATGGCCGCCCACTCACACAGATCGGAATCTATCAGCCTGTGAACCCGATCGGCCTCAAACGCGAGGATGGCGTGATGTTTCATGCCGAGGATGGGGTGGAACTGACGCAAGGCAGCCGAATTCTCCAGGGTTTCGTCGAAGGGTCAAATGTCGATCCGATTTCGCAAATTGCCCGCATGATCGAAGTTCAGCGCGCCTATGAAATGGGCCAGAGCTTTCTGGAGTCGGAAAACGAACGCATCCGAAACGCCCTCAAGGCACTCATCCGTTAAGTGAAAGGAAACCGCCATGCGCGCCCTGAAGATCGCAGCCACCGGCATGAGTGCTCAGCAGTTGCGGGTTGAAACCATTTCCAACAATCTCGCAAACATGTCGACCACGGGCTATAATGCCCGACGTGCCGAGTTCGCCGATTTGCATTATCAGCAGGTCACTCGCGCCGGTGCGGTCAATGCCGCCGATGGCACCGTTCTTCCGACCGGCGTTCAGGTGGGTCTCGGCGTGCGCCCCTCTGCCGTCACTGTCCATCTGGCCCAAGGCTCTCTGTCTGCGAGCGGCGGAGATCTTGATCTCGCGATCGACGGCAGCGGCTATCTCGAAGTGACGCTTCCTTCCGGCCAGCCCGCCTATACCAGAGATGGTGCGCTCAAACGAAGTGCGGACGGGCTGATCGTCACCTCCGATGGCTTCCCTGTCGCCCCCGAAATCACAATTCCTGAAGACGCTCGCAGCATCTCCATCAATGCCGATGGTGAAGTCTACGCCTACTTCCAGGATGCCGTAGAGGGTCAGCGTCTCGGACAATTCACCCTCTCGGGCTTTCCGAACGCAAAGGGGCTTGAGGCAGCGGGAGGAAATCTCTTTCTGGAAAGCGAAGCGTCGGGCGCGCCCTTTGTCACCAACCCCGGAGAAGACGGACTCGGTACTCTCCGTCAAGGATATCTGGAAGATAGCTCGGTCGATGCCGTGCGGGAGGTGACGGAATTGATTGAGGCGCAAAGGGGCTACGAGCTCAACGCCAAGATCATATCGGCGGCAGACCAGATGCTTGGCGCGACGACACAGGTGCGCTGATGTTACGACAGGCTTCCCTCATCCTGATGCTTCTGGCGACAACAACCTATGCAGATACCGTCGTCTCGGCACAGATCATTCGTCCCAGGACCATTATCACCGCAGACGACATCCGGATTCAGGAGGCCTCCATCGCCGGAGGCATTGATGATCCGTCAGAGGTCATCGGAAAGGAAGCGCGCGTTGCCATTTATCCGGGACGACCTATCCGACCGGGAGATATCGGTGCGCCCGCCCTGATCGATCGAAACCAGATTGTAACACTGCTCTATGAACGGAACGGTCTCTTGATCTCCACTGAGGGGCGCTCTCTGACCCGCGCGGCGGCAGAAGAAAGCGTGCGCGTCATGAACCTGTCTTCCCGCACCACCGTGATCGGCTTCCTGCTCCCGGATGGCCGGGTGAAAGTATCGCAATGAAAGGAAAAAACATGCGGGCTCTGGGGTTTCTGGCTCTCGGTGTTCTGGTTGGTTGCGGAAATTCCGATCATCTCGGAAAGCCGCCAAGCTTCACGCCAACCATGAACAGCAATGAGCATCACGCGATGCTCACCCGACCTTTACCCGAAACCGTGGAACGGGGAAGACGTTCCGACGATGCCTCGCTCTGGAGCCGGAACAAAAAGTCACTTCTGGGTGACAGACGCGCGATGCAACGCGGTGACATACTTACCGTTGTCGTTGAAATCGACGACAAGGCCGAGATTTCCAATTCCACATCGCGCGGACGAAATGGATCGGAAGCCCTTGGTGTGCCGGGATTGTTCGGTCTGCCTCAGCGCATTAATCGTGAACTGCCGGCAGGTGCGTCGATGAGCGACGCGGTTTCCATTGACTCCAATAGCAGCAGCAGCGGGGATGGCGAGGTCCGGCGGCAGGAAGAGCTTACACTGCGCGTCGCTGCAACGGTGGTCGATGTTTTGCCAAACGGAATACTCTCGATCTCGGGATCTCAGGAGGTTCGGGTCAATTTCGAAATGCGCGAACTTCTTGTGACGGGCTATGTCCGGCCCGAAGACATATCACGACGGAACGAGATCACCTATGACAAGATTGCACAGGCCCGTGTCTCCTATGGGGGACGGGGACAGATCACCGACGTGCAGCAACCGCGGATCGGTCAGCAGATCCTCGATTCTGTTCTACCATTCTGAGGGGAAACGAGATGCAGAAACTTCTTCCGCTTTTGCTGGCCTTGATCGGGATTGGCGGCGGAGGCGTTGCAGGGTATCTGCTCAAACCCAAGCTGGCGGAAGTGCCGCTTGCCAATCCCTGCGGTGACGAGCAAAGCCAACCGGGAACGGCGGCGGCCGAACCCGTAGACGTAGAGGACCGTCCCACTTCCGTCGGAATCGAGTATGTCAAACTGAACAATCAATTTGTCGTGCCCGTCGTCAAGGACGAGATGGTAACCTCTCTGATCGTTTTGACACTTAGCCTTGAAGTCAAGACCGGCCAAAGAGAACTCGTCTTTGAGCGCGAGCCAAAGCTGCGCGATGCTCTACTGCAAGCGATGTTCGACCATGCCAATCTAGGCGGATTTCATGGGGCTTTCACAAATCCCAATAAACTTGATCCATTGCGTCTCTCTCTACGTGAAACCGCCCGCAAGATCTTGGGGAATGCTGTCGGGAATGTTCTGATAACCGATCTCGCGCGTCAGGACGTTTGAACCGTTTGGGTTTCAACGCCAGGTCATTTGCTCCAATAGCACCGATAGTTGCTGAGCCGTCCGGGCATTCTTTTGAGTTTCGCGCGCGCTGTCGCGGATATCCTTCGCCGCCAGCACACGGCCGTTCGCCTTTTTCAGACGGGCTTGAGAAGCTTCCTTTCGGGCGAGGATATTGGCCAGACGTGCATTGAGCAGCACCCGGTTGCGCGCCATCCAGGTAAACCATAGCGCGTCACCACCAAAGCTCCTCATGGCACTGTCCGTGCGAAGCGCATCCCGCGCGGCCCGCTCCTTTTCGTTGAGATCATCAAGCATCGCACGCAGGCGCCGTTCTTCATCAACAACCCTGCGGAATCCGGCTTCTTCCACCCGATACTGCGTGTCGATCACCTCTGCGAGAGGCTCCAGATTCGTCCTGCTCACGCTCACCTCCAGGCCCTTTCTCGCATGGCGTCGGCGAATCGGATCGCGGCGGCAACCGCTCGGTAGTGATCGGTTGGAATCTCATCACCGATCTCAATCACGGCATAGAGTGCACGCGCCACGGGCGGGTCACTTCGAACGGGAACTCCATTCTCTCCGGCAATATCCCTGATCCGCTTTGCGATCTCATCGACACCCTTTGCGATACAGATTGGTGCCTCTCCACGTTTGCGACTCCACGAAAGGGCGACCGCATAGTGCATCGGATTCACGATCACGACGCTAGCGTCCGGAACATCCGCGAGCATGTGCGAATTGGCAATCTCCTGCGCCTTGGCCCGGCGCCCTTGCTTCATATGCGGATCGCCCTCGGACTCCTTGGTCTCATCTGTCAGTTCCTTCCGCGACATCATGTTCTTGCGCCGGTGTTCCTGCCACTGCCAAAGGTAATCGATCACACCGATGGCAAGCGCAATGACCAGGACCAGTGAAAGAAACTCCACCCCCAACCTTGCGAGCAGCCCGGCTATGACATGGGGGTCGGCCTGTATCGAACCAGCCATTTCCGACAGCCGGGCCCGAAGGAAAAATGCGAGGCAGATCGAGTAGGTGACGAGTTTGGCGAAGCTCTTGGCAAACTCGAACAGCCCGCCCCGGCCATACTTGTTCTTGGCATTCTGCACCGGATTGATCCGCGACGCCTTGAGCATGAGTTTCTCTGGAGCGACCACAAAAGCCCGCTGCGCCAACACCGCGAGAATGACCGCACCGGCCGGAATGAGAAAAAGCGGGGCCAGACCGATGGCGACGCCACGCATCAGACCGCCAGGCAATGTGGAGGGATGACCTTCAAAAACCAGCAGGGACAGTTCCGGCGCCTGATCAATCAGAACCAACAGCGCCTCGCCCACAGTGCCGACAGTATAGGCACCGGACGCCAGAAGGGCGAGCAGGAAGCCCGCATAGGACGCCGCCACATAGAGGTCCGTCGAGCGCGCGATTTCACCCTTCTTTCGCGCGTCATCAAGCTTTTTCTGAGTCGGTTCATGAGATTTCTCAGCTTCCTCACCCTGCGCGTTCATCGCCCACCCACGGGACTGGCGAGGAAACCGTTGAACGCCTCGATCCAGACGCTGAGCAGAAACGGCGAAACCAGAAAGAGCAGGAATAGACCCCCCGCCGTGATCACAGGGGCACCGACAAAGGCCACCATCAGCTGCGGCATCGCCCTGTTGATTACCCCAAGGGTCAGATTGTAAAGCACTGACATGATCACGAATGGTGCCGCGAGGCTGAAGGCGAGCGAGAAGGCCCGCGCAACCTGCGCGATCCCCCATTCCGAAAGCGCGCCTGCCTCGGGCATACGGCCAGCGGGAAATACCTCATAGGACAGAATCAAAAGCTCGGCCACACGCACATGCAATCCGGTCAGGACAGCGAGCGCCAGCCCGGCCACGACGAGAAGATGTCCCATAGCGGGCAGTGGCTCGGCCCCCGCCGACCCAAGAAGTTGCGACAGCGACGTTGCCTGAGCCGCCATGGAACCCGCGACCTGCAGTGCGAAGATGAACATCCGGACTCCGATCCCGAGAGCCAGCCCGACCCCGGCCTCGCTCACGGCAAGCCAGCCGAAAGAGAGCAAGTCGCGCTCTGTTCCGATAGGCGTCGCCAGTGAGGGCGCGACGACAAGCGTGAAAACGAAAGCAAGCGCCAGCTTGACCCGTGCGGGAACCGATTGCTCCCCAAAGGCGGGAAGAACCGCCATCGCCGCACCGACCCTTAGAAAGACCGCAGCCCCATGCCAGAACATGTCCTGCGACAGATTGAACAGGGCCAGTGCGGTGTCATTCATGCCGGCACGACCCCGACAAGCGACGGACGCGCCTCCAGCCCGATCTCCTCAAACGACAGCACGGGATTTGGTATCCCTTTTGCGCTCATCACGGTGCGCAGAAAGCGGCGGCGCCGGGTCGAGGTCACGACCGCCGGAGACACTCCCTTGCCGCTGGCCTCGGTCAGCTTGTCCGACACCGACGTCGCAAGGGTGTTGAAAATGTCCGGGGGCAGGGCAATGTCGAAACCGCCTTTTTCACCTTCGATCTGATAGGTGTTGAACGTGTCCTCCCATTCGGGCGCAAGCTGCACAAGCGGTATGGTGCCATCTTCACGCCGCAACGCAGAAACGAGTTGGAATCCCAGCCTGTGGCGGACATGTTCGCTGATTGCCTCGGGACGGACATGAATCTGACGGGCTTCGGCAATCGCCTCCATGATCAGCGGCAGGTTTCGGATCGAAACCTGCTCCTCCAGCAACAGCCTCAGAACCCGGTGCAGAAGGTCCATCGGTACCTTGTCCGGGATCAACTCATCAAGCAACTTGCGGTTTGCCTCCGCCCGCCCGGGGTCCGACAATCTAACCATCTCATCAAGAAGGCGGCGCAGCGATTTCAACGTGAGCAGACGAGCTAGGTTCTTGCGGATGATCTCCAGAAGATGCGTAGCCAGAATCTCCACCGGGGTGACGATGGTCAGCCCCGAAAGCGCGGCGCTTTCCTGATCCCCGGGGCTGATCCATCGCGCTGGTGCACCATAAACAGGCTCACTTATATCCTTGCCATCGGGCAGATTTGACCCGCCTTCGGGAATCAGTGCCAGCACTCTGTCGGGCAGGAGAGTCGCTCGCGCAAGCTCCACCCCATGGATACGCACGACATAGCTCCCCGTTGGCAGGGCCGCATCGTCTGTCAGCCGGATCTCCGGCAGGATCACACCAAAGCTCGAGGCGACATGGGACCGCATGCTCGCGATACGGGCATCAAGGCCGGCTCCTGCATCGAGCACCATATTGACCAGATCGGGCGCGAACTCGACGTGAATATCATCGAGGTCGAGCATATCACCCATGGTTTTCTCGGTCGGGCCATGCGTTTCTTCCGGCTCCGCCTGATCTTCAGCCGCGCGACTGGTCTGATTTCGGTGAAGGAAATAGGCCACCGCGCCAAGGCCCGCTCCGCCCGCGATGAAGGGCAGGAACGGCAGGCCGGGGACAAGCGCGAAAAGCACCATCAGTACGGCGACTGTCACAAGCGCGGGCGGATACTTCCCGAGCTGGGCAACGAGCGTCAAGTCGGTCGATCCGGTGTTGCCCCCGCGCGCCAGAAGCAGGGCTGAGGCAATGGAAATGATGACCGCCGGAATCTGCGTCACAAGCCCGTCACCAACGGTCAGGATCGAATAGGTTTCGAACGCCTCCGCCAGGGGCATGCCATGCACAACGATCCCCATCACCAGCCCCATGATCAGGTTCATCATGGTGATGAGAAGCCCGGCAATGGCATCGCCCTTGACGAATTTCGACGCCCCGTCGAGCGAGCCGAAGAAGGTGGTCTCCTGCTGCTCCACCTCCCGACGGCGTTTGGCCTCGGCATGGTCGATCGCACCGGCCGACATGTCGCTGTCGATGGCGAGCTGTTTGCCCGGCATCCCGTCCAGCGCAAATCGCGCGCCGACCTCTGCCATCCGCGCCGCCCCCTTGGTGATCACCATGAAGTTCACGATGAGCAAAACACCGAACACCACCAGCCCAAGAAAAACGCTACCCGACATGACGAAATTCGCGAAACCCTGGATCACGTCCCCGGCGGCTCCGGTTCCGGTATGCCCTTGTCCGATGATTAGCTTGGTCGAGGACACGTTGAGCGACAGACGCAGCATCAGAGACGCCAGAAGCACTGTTGGAAAGGCGGAAAAATCCAACGGTCGCTCAATGAACAGCGTCACCGTGAAAATCAGGATCGCCAGTGCGAACGACCCGGCCAGACCGATATCAAGCACCCAAGCCGGTACGGGCAATATCATCATCACGATGACCGCCATCAGTGCCAGCGCGAGCAATATTGTCGGACTGAACACTGCCTTGAGCGAAAGAACAGACATGGCTCAGCCTCCAGCCGCGAAGAGAGAGCGCCGCTCTGGGTCAGGCTGCAACCGCACGAGCGAACCAAGAGCGGCAACGCCCTGCTTGCCGGACAGCAATGGCAAGCCATTGCTTGCGATCACTGTCGCATCGGTAGGCCCTGTGCCTCTGATGTCATCGGATTCGATCCTGCCGGACTCATCCAGCGACGCCCTGATCCTGATGAAGCGTGCCTTGTAGCGGTTGGCGTACTTCGGCGTGCGTGAATGATAGGCTGCCGCTGCTTCGGGCCAGTTTCCGGTCTCATGATGTAGCCGGCTCAGAAAATCGGCCGCATATCTGGCGTTTTTGACCGGATCGAACATCTGAGCGATCGTCTGAAATGCTTCACCGTGCCATTTGTAGTTGATTTGGAAACACCCCACATCGAAGCTGCGCGCGCCTCGTTTGTGGTTCCGGAGGGCATAGCGCAGCGCCTCTTGCTCGCTATCGAACCAGAGACCCTTGCCCTCCATGTTCACCGTCCAGGGCCACGGATTATATCGCCCGCTGCGCATTCGTCCGGTCTCTGAACGGGTGATCGCCATCAGGACGTCCATCGGCACACCAGTGTCACTGGATGCGATACGGGCCGCCCGGTCACAAATGGCACTCTCGACAGATGCGGCCAGTATGGCAGGGCCAGGCAGCGCGAGCATCGTCGCAAGAATGACACGAGGGATGAAAAGGCCCCGAATTCTTCTGGGCATGAGGTTTGATCCGTTATTTGTTCGCATTCTGCGGTGACGTTCACCGGGATATGCTCAGGAGATTTAGATTCGGTAACGCCGCCCGCGAAAATGGAAAGGAACCTTCATTTCGGCTTATTCCGTCTGGGGAACCTGCACCTTGAAATGCGCAAGAAGGTTGCGGAGTGTTTCCCGCGCCTCGATACTCTCCTCGAGAAGCGTGCGGCTCTCCGAAAGTGTCACCTCGTCCAGAGATGCGAGTTGCAGATCGCCCTGTGGCGCTTCAGGCGCGGAAACGACCCGCGTCAAATTGCGAAACACGTCTGTTTCCGCTGACCTGAGGCGGTCCCAGCTTCCGGCCAGCCATGCCGCGTTTTCCGCCTCTTCCGTCTCTCCGATCGAAGCAAGAAGAGCGGCGGCCCGCTCATGTTCACCGGCCATGCTTCGCGCTTCGGCACGCAGCCTGTTCGCCTCCTGCCCCTTCAGACCAAGCAGATCCGCCTCGGCCTGACGTGGCTTCCCAAGCAGTATCGCGGCCCGCGCCCTCAGCATCCGACGTGCCGATCCGATGTCGCCGTCCGCCCCTTCGGCGATCAGATGGCGCGCCTCGGTCGGAAAGCCGAGCGCGACAAGCCGGTTTGCCGCCGCGTTCTCTACCGACGCCTCCAGCGACTTGCCGGGCAGCACAACCTTCCGCAACATCAGCTCCGCGAACGCGAAGTCTTCGGCACGGTCTGTCAGTCGGTCCACCAATCGCGAGCGCGCCTGCGCGGCATTCCCGGCTCCATCTCGGTTCTCAAGATCCGACAGCGCCTCAAAGGCGGCGGCAAACTCCGATGTCATCGCCCGCGCAGTGACATGTGCCATTCGCAGGTCCGCACCTTCCGGTTCATTTCGATGCTCGATGGCCATGGCACCGACCAGCGCCGCCAGATCCTCGCGAAGTGACTCGCCCTGCTCATGTCGGGACTCGATCAGATCAACGAGGGCCGCAGGCGACAACTCGCTGTTTGATGCCACCACCTTGTCGAGATTTTTCTCGGCCGCCGCCATATCGCCCGTGGACATATCAAGTTGCGCCTCTGCCATATGCACACGGGCGTCCGGTGCTTCGGCTCCACGTTCCGTGGCCTTCAGTATGGCCTGGGACGCCTCGACATCCTGCCGGGCGATGAAGCGTTCATTGAGCCTCGGGCCGAGATGCAGACGAAGGTGCGCCGGCAAGACACTAAACGCCTGCAGAACGGCCCGAACGTTTACATTGCCGGCGGCTTCGGGCGTTTCCTCGGCAAGCAGGGACCATAGCGCTGCGCCACCGTCACAGGTCAACTGCCCGGCAAATGGATTTACGCGGCCCACGCTGTTGTGGTCCATCATCCGCGCCATGGCGAAAAGCACGTCATGACGGGGACTCTCCGCTTGCGCCAGTTTCAGAATTTGCTCCGCCTCCGCGCCGAAACCGAAATGAAGGTAAAGCCTCGCAAGCCCCGTGACCGACGCGATGTCGGGCTTGTCGAATTCTCCGTAGAGTTTCCCGCGCCAATCGGCGAGTTGTGCCGCCATAGAACGGTCGTCCGCCCAGTCCTGAATCGCGACGGCCGCGGAGGTCAGACAGCGCACGTCGCTCGCCTGCGTCCTGAGCGCATCGAACGTCTGCTCCACCGCTTGATCAATACTGGTTTGCGCCGCCATGTTGACATTCGGGAGCCCGCCCTTCGATTCAGCCGGCGGTGAAGGAGGGGCGGAGGTTGAATCCTGCCGCTCACGAGTGTCCGGCACGCGCAAAACCTGTCGACCCACCCTCTCCACAGGGTCCAGAAGTCCTTGCGTTGCCGCTTTGCCCAGACCTTCCAAAAGTTTGATGCGAGCCGTTCGAACTTGCTTCTGGCGTTCAAAAAACCCCTCATTGCCAAGCCAATCCTCCCCCCTTGGCGTCGGCAGGTTTGCAGACACCGCCGCATCTGCGGACGGCCTTGGGAAGCGCTCCGGCGTGCGCCTTGGAACAGCGCGGGCGAACCGGAGCTTGGCGCGCGGTGTCGGACTGTCGACCGCAGGCAATCCGAAACCGAATACATGAGCCTCATGCCCGGTACCCGTCCCCTTCGTGTCCTGTATATCCACAACAAGGTGCCGGTCGCCGAAACGGAAACTCCTCACACTGCAACCGCAGTTGAGGAGCAGATCGAGCGCCCGGTCGCCGCCAACGGCACGAAGGTCGGCCAGACGTTCCCGTGAGATGCGAACGAAGCTCTCGCTCAGATCATATTCAATACCTTCGGCCTCAAGCGTGAGCCTGTAGCCCTGTCCCCGCTTGCGCAGCCTCCAGCCGGTCTCGCTATCGGGAAGGGTCAGCACCAGTCTGGTAAAATCCGCGTGATCACCCGTCCGCACAGGCACCGCAACGGCGTGCACGGGTCCGGCTGTCAGTATCGCGGCCAGCAGGGCAAATACGATCCAGCGGGTCATGCAGCGTCCTTTTTTACCGATTTCAGCGCCTCTTCAAGTTCGGAGTAGTCCGGACGGCAATGGGCCGGCGTATTCTGACGGCCAACCTCGATGCAGATATTGGTGGCATGATTGTGCAGGTTCGCGACCAACACCTCCCGAATGAGCTGATAGAAATGGCTGTCCTCCTCGACCACGGATTTCACCTTCGCCGCGAAGGGCCCGACCAGTCCATAGGACAGGAACACGCCGAGAAACGTCCCCACAAGCGCCCCGCCGATCATCTTGCCCAGGATCTCGGGTGGTTGATCGATCGACGCCATCGTCTTGATCACGCCCAGTACCGCCGCCACGATGCCCAGTGCGGGCAAACCGTCCGCCATCGTCTGAAGTGCATGGCTGGAGTGAAGCGCATGGTGCAAACTGGCCTCCATCCGCTTTTCAAGCACCTCCTCCACCTGATGCGGATCGTCATAGTTCATCGACGCCGAGCGCATTGTGTCGGCAATCAGGGCCACCGCCTCCTTATCCGCTTGAATCTTTGGGTATTTTCCAAAAATCGCAGAGTCCATCGGTGCCTCGATATGCTCTTCGATGGCAACAGGGTTCTGACGTGCGATTCGGATCAGTTCGAAGAGAAGGCACAGAAGGTCACGGTAATCCTCATGTTTCCATCTCGGTCCCTTGAAAACCTTGCCCAGATCCCTCATCGTCTGCTTGATCGCGGACATGTCGTTGCTGACAAGAAAGGCCCCGATCGCCGCACCGCCGATCATCGCCAGTTCGAAAGGCAGGGAATGGAGGATGATCGCGAGTTTGCCGCCCGCAGCAAGATAGCCACCGAATACCATCACAAACACAACAGAAATGCCGATGATCCCGATCATGCAAATTCCCCAACAAGCCTCGTTCCGGCATCACACTGGCAGCCAAGGGTTAAGAAACCGTCGGCTGTGCAGAGGTCATTCGGTTGGAACATTGGCGTTTCGCCCGGCCAGGACCACGCTGATCGTGTAGGCGGATTTCGGAGTCAGCCCGGCCATGATCCCTGCCGCGGCATCGGGTTTCATCCGGGCCAGGAACCCGGCCGCAAACACCGGGTCCATCTCTTCGAAAAGCGCCGCCGCTTCCTTGGATTTCATGGTCTCGTAGACTTCTGTCAGGCGTGACAGATCACCCTCTGCCGCGCTATCGGCAAGCGCGATGGTCTCGCGCAGACGTTCCTCCGCCTGCTGCAAGGCGGTCATTCTCTTGCCGATCTGCTCATCGGCGACCGACAGGGCCTGCATCCGGTTGCGCACCTCCGCCTCACGCTGCACAAGCCTGTCTTCGCGCGCGCGGAACACGCCGAGCAACTCGCGCATGTCCTCGGGTGGCTCACAGTTTGCGGGCTGCGACAGTTCCGTCCGCTCGCCGGAGGGTGGGTCGCTTTCCTTTGCGATTGCCTGCCCCGCTTCTGTGCCCAGCCGGATGAGGGCCGACCCGACAAGAAGCAAGGCAATCACCATCAGGCTCCCTTTGCCCGGGCGACGCCCACTTGTCTTCTTCGGCGCCTTGGTCATTGCCGATTGGTCCGGCTATTGGCGTTGTGTCGGAGAAACATCGCCTCCGGCGGAGACGGCTCCGAAGGGGGGGGCGGATGCTTCTCACCCGCCTCCGGGTCGGGCAGGTCGTGCATCGACGCCACAAGAAGTTCGAGCCTTTTGGCCACATCCTCCGCACGTCCCGTCAGTTCGTTGAGCGATTCGGTCGATGCATTGGCGGTCTTCCGCGCCGCGGTCAGCGTCTTGGTCAGATCGTCCACCTGAGCCGAGAGAACGGCAACCGCCCCCCCAACGCCGTTTTCCAGATCGTTGAAACGCGAAAGCCGCCGGGCCAGAACAAAACAATAAAGCCCGGCACCAAGCGCACCGGCAACGAGCAGGGTATCGGCGATCAAATCCATTCTGGCCTCTTTCAGTTCAACACGAATTCCATGATGAGCAGATCACGTACCCGCGCCTGCCCGGTCACGATCTGGATTCGGCGCAGCATCTGCGCCCGCAGGCGGGTCAGGGCCGCCGTCCGCTCTATATCGCCGGGTTCCAGTGCTCCGAGATAACCGTTGAGCACGTCCACAATCCGGGGCAGGACCGATTCGACCTCTCTGCGGTATTCTGACGGAACCTCCAGCTGGGCGCGGAACTTCAGATGACGGCTTAGCGAATCACCACGGAGCGACACGATGATCGTCTCAATCGGTACGAACGCCATGTCCGGCAACGGCTCCGTGGGGATCGCATTCGGCGATTCTTCCACCGCTCCCACGGAGGCGCCGTCCGCAAACATCCCCATTCCCGAAAGGGCTCCGGAATAGACCGCATAGAACCCCCCACCACCGCCCACGATGGCAAGAATCAATCCGGTCAGAAGTGATCGCCGAGAGAGGTTCCTCCCCGCCTTGCCACCGTTTTCCTCTGATGTCGCAGCCTCTGCCATACTCGCATCCGAATTTTTTGCTGCCCCCTCTATAGACCGACAGAAACTAACTGATTGTTAAGCCTGACCGGAGAATGATGACCCAAACCGGGCAGAAGGTCCGGTGTGACGGAGGATTGTCGTGCAGCAGATTCTGAATGTGTGGTCCGCCCTGAACATGCGCCGCCGCGTGATCGTCCTGGCCGCGACCATCGCGGTTTTTGTGGCGGTATTGTCACTCACCCGTATGGCCACAACACCGGGAATGGCCCTGCTCTACAGCGGATTGGAAAGCGGCCCCGCCGGTGAGGTCGTGCGCGCGCTGGAACAGCGCGGCGTGTCCTTTCAGATCCGGGGCGGCGCGATCTATGTCGATTCGTCACAACGCGACGCGTTGCGCATGACTCTTGCGAGCGAGGGACTCCCTGCCAACACAAACAGCGGATACGAACTGCTCGACACGCTCTCGGGGTTCGGAACGACCAGCCAGATGTTCGATGCCGCCTACTGGCGCGCCAAGGAGGGGGAGCTTGCAAGAACGATCACCGGCAGCCCCCGCATTACAGGTGCACGCGTTCATATCGCCAACACCAACTCGAACCCTTTCCGCCGCGACGTGACCCCCACGGCCTCCGTTTCCGTCACCACCGCTGGCGGTCCTCTCTCCGCCGAGCAGGCGCGCGCATTCAGATACCTTGTGGCCTCGGCGGTCGCCGGGCTCGCGCCGGAGGACGTGGTCATAATCGACGGTATCAACGGGCTGATCGGCAAGGGGGATGAAACCCCTTCGGCCGCCGCCGGGCTCGATGACCGCGCAACCCGGATGCGCGACCGGGTGCAGAATCTTCTCGAAGCGCGCGTGGGGCCCGGCAATGCCGTTGTGGAATTGAGCGTCGAGAGCGTCACCGAAACCGAATCGATCCGCGAACGCACTTTCGACCCCGCAAGCCGCGTCGCCATAAGCACCGACACCGAAGAACGGTCCACCAGTTCCCGGAACTCCGGTGACAATGGTGTCACAGTTGCGTCGAACCTGCCGGATGGCGATGCCGCCAAGGGCGAAAGCTCAACCAAACAGGACAGCGAAACACGCGAACGGGTAAACTACGAGGTCTCCGAGACAGAACGCGAAATCACTCGTGTGCCCGGCGCCGTCAAGCGCCTGACCGTTGCCGTTCTTGTCAACGCAACGCAGGAGGTGAACGCCGACGGCGAAACGGTTTTCATTCCCCGCCCGGAAGAGGAGCTTGCCGCGCTCAGGGAACTGGTCGCCTCTGCCGTGGGCCTCAACGAGGCGCGCGGCGACGTCATCACGCTGAAATCCATGGCCTTTGAACCCGTCCTGCAAGAGGGGACAGCCGCCACGACCTCCCTGCTCGACAGGGTTTCGCTTGACCTGATGTCTGT
Organism: Salinihabitans flavidus; assembly: GCF_900110425.1. Classification (GTDB taxonomy): domain Bacteria; phylum Pseudomonadota; class Alphaproteobacteria; order Rhodobacterales; family Rhodobacteraceae; genus Salinihabitans; species Salinihabitans flavidus. Next base: position 262,342 of record NZ_FODS01000001.1, read on the forward strand.
CATACAGACCGCGGTGCTTGCGCTGGTCGCTCTTTTGCTGGGGCTTTTCGTCGTTCGGCCGCTCCTGACCCGCTCCGCCGCCGATGCGTTGCCCGCGACGGCCGATCCCGCGCGCCTTGGATCGTGGGCCGCCTCTGAACAGGACGGCGCCGAAGGCTCCGACGCCCTGACCGGAGAGGTGGACGATGGCGCCTTTGACTTCTCGACGGCAGGCGATCTGCCCGAGCTGAATTTCAACACCAACAGTGATTTTGACGCGCTCGGTGCCTCCGATGACTCCCGCGATCCGGTGGACCGTCTGCGCGCCCTGATCGGTGAGCGGCAGGAGGAAACGGTCGAAATCCTCCGCAACTGGCTTGAAGACCGAGAGGAGAATGCCTGATGAGCATTGCCCACCTGCTCGAAGATTTCAGCACCCCCACAGCCGATACCCCAACCCACGCCGAAACGACGGGGGACGCTGACATGCTCGCCTCCTTCGAACAAGGCTACAAGGCCGGCTGGGATGATGCGATCAAGGCATCCAGTGAAGAGCAGGCCCATATTGCCGCCGATCTTGCCCGCAACCTTCAGGATCTGTCCTTCACCTATACGGAGGCGTATGTCGCAATGGCGGCGGCGATGAAACCCGTTCTGGAGCAGATCGTGACGAAGGTGCTACCGCCCATTGCTCAGGCATCGCTTGTTCCCCGGATCGTCGAACAGCTTGAGGATCTGTGCAAAGGCGCCACCGATGTCACCGCCGAGATCGTAGCCGCCCCCGGCACCGCCGAAAGGCTGAGCGCGTATCTCCCCGGATCGATCTCCATGCCGGTCGAAATCCTCGAAGACTCCAGCCTGACCGATGGCCAGGCCTTCATTCGTCTGGGAACCCGAGAGAAGCAGATCGCGATGGACGATGTCCTCAGCGGCATCGAAGAGGCGATCGCCGGCTTCTTCCACGAAACCGAGAAAGAGGCACGTCATGGCTGATACCCCTGCCGGCAAAACCGATCGCCCCGAACTCTCGGGGCCATTCAATTCGGTCCCGATCGAGATCACGATTTCCGTCGGACGGGCCCGACCGCTGATCGGGGATCTGCTCAAACTCGGAGAGAACGGCGTGCTCACACTCGACCGGCGGGTCGACGATCCGGTGGAACTCTACGTCGGGGACAAGCTAATCGCGCGCGGCGAGCTGGAGGAGCTCGATGGCGCGCAGCAGGGGCAGCTTGCCGTGCGCCTGACCGAAGTGGCCGATCTTCAGGGCGGGCTTGAATGATCGGGCGCGGCCCCGGTCCGGCCGCTCTCGCGCTTCTGGTGCTTGTGCTGGCCTCCGGTCCGGTGGCGGCGCAGGACGTTTCGGTTTCGCTGGGCGATGATGGGTCCCTGACGGCGCGCGGCATACAGCTTTTCGTGCTGATCACCCTGCTCAGCCTCGTGCCGGGGCTGGCGATCATGATCACCTGTTTTCCCTTTGTCGTGACCGTCCTGTCGATTCTGAGACAGGCTATCGGATTGCAGCAGTCGCCGCCCAACATGTTGATGGTGAGTCTGGCCCTTTTCCTGACGTATTTCGTGATGGACCCGGTGTTTCGCCAGTCCTGGGAGATGGGTGTCAGCCCGCTTCTGAACGAGGAAATTGCCGTTGAAGAGGCGTTCCAGCGTACGCTCGGGCCGTTCCGCACCTTCATGGCCGCCCGGCTCGACCCCGACACGTTCGAGGCGCTGGCCGCACTTCGCCCCGATGTCGCGGGCACCGCCCCCGCCCCCGACGCCCCGCTTTCCGTTCTGGTACCGAGCTTTCTTCTGTCGGAGATTGCGCGCGCCTTTCAGATCGGTTTCCTGATCTTCCTGCCCTTCCTGATCATCGACCTCGTGGTCGCGGCGATCCTGATGTCGATGGGGATGATGATGGTGCCCCCTGCCATCGTTTCGCTGCCGTTCAAGCTCGCCTTCTTCGTCGTCGCCGATGGCTGGAGCCTGATTTCCAGCGCCTTGGTACGCAGCTATTTCTGATCGCGTTCCTGTCCATTGAAAGCGGCTGATCCCCTCCCGTGCCCAGAAGGCTCATGACCACCGAAGGGCCTCGCGGGATCAGCGCACCAGAAATTCCGCATGCAGTGCGCCAGCGGCCTTGATGCTCTTGAGAATGTCGATCATGTCGCGCGGGGCGACACCAAGAGCGTTCAAACCGGCCACCACCTCGCTGAGCGATGCGCCCTCGGGAACTTCCGCAAGCCCCACGCCTTCTTCCTCGATGATTTCCGCATCGGTGCGGGGGACCACGACCGTGCGCCCATCGGAAAACGGGTTTGGCTGCACCGCCAGCGGCCGCTCCTGAATCCGGATCGTCAGATTGCCCTGTGACACCGCCACGCGAGAGATCCGCACATCATCGCCCATCACGATCGTACCGGACCGCTGATCGACGACAACGCGGGCCTTGCGTTCCGGCTGCACGAGGATGTTCTCGACCCGTCCAAGCGCATGGGCGGGTGATCGGCTTTGCGTGGCCGCGATGTCGAGATGCACCGTGCCCGCATCGAGCATGACAGAAACGCCCCGGCCGAAATCCCTGTTGATCGCGCGTTCGATCCGTGCCGCCGTGGTAAAATCGGGTTCGCGCAGGGCCAGACGCAGGCTGGTCAGGGAGGTAAAGTCGAACTCGATCTCGCGCTCGACCCGGGCCCCTGCCGGGATGACCCCTGCGGTCGGCACCCCCTGCACAACGCCACCGGCATCGCCTTGCGCTGCCGCGCCGCCCGCAATCACCGTGCCCTGCGCCACGGCATAGATCCGTCCGTCCGCCGCATTGAGCGGGGTCATCACAAGCGTTCCGCCGAGAAGGCTCTTGGCATCGCCAATCGCCGATACGGTCACGTCGATCCGCCCCCCGGCCCGGGCAAACGGTGGCAATGCGGCGGTCACTAGGACGGCAGCCACGTTCTTGGGCCGAAACTGCTCTCCGCTCACATTGACGCCCAGCCGCTCAAGCGTGTTGGACATGATCTCTTCGGTGAACGGCGCATTGCGCAGCCCGTCACCGGACCCGTTGAGCCCGACCACAAGGCCATATCCGAGAAGATCGTTGCCGCGCACCCCGTCAAACTCCACCAGATCCTTGATCCGGATCTGGTTGGCAGTGGCAGACCCGGCCAGAAGCAAGGTACACAAAACGGTGGCCAGCATCCTGAATGTCTCATTCATCGCATGAAATCCGTAAGTGACAGGCGCGAAAGGCGCACGGTGAGCGTATAGAGTGTCTCCAACTGCCCTTGGACATTCTTCAGTTCAGTCGCGGTCTCATAGGGATCTGCGGACGCCAGATCGGACCGGGCAATCTCAAGGCTGCTGCGGGCAGCGGCATTGCGGGTCGAAATTTCCTCGACCCGCGCCTCGACGAAGCCCAGATCGGCACGCATGGCCGTGAACCCGTCTTGCGCGCCAAGCATCTCCGACCCCGCGCGGCGCAGCATATTGAGCTGCCAGTCCTTGCTGTAGCCCAATGCCGTGTCCCCGGCGAGCGCCGCAACCGCGGTCATGCGCAGCATGTCGCGGATTTCATCGGCATCCGCCCGCAGGTTCACCGTCACCGACTGCGATTCGCCAAGCTGAAACGGAGAGAGCGACTCACCCGCGCCGCGATATCCCGTTGTTTCGAATCCGCCGCCGGGTGCATGGAACCAATCGTCGATCGCATCGAGAACATCCGATTCCGTCACGGCCCCCGCCACCGCACCCCGCAATTCGTCCAGCATCGCATCGCCATCCAGAAGCGGCGCCCGATCGGTGGCCACGCCGGAAAACAGGCTCCGTCCCGCGATGTCCGTATTGAGCCGCGACACCAAGGATCGAAACGTATCGGCCGCCGCTGAAGAGGCGTTGCGCACAACGCCCGGCAAGGGGGATTCCGTCGCCGTCATCAGATCGGAACCAAGCTGCGCGGTGCTGTCCTGAACCTTTCCGAGAACCGATTGCATCGCGCCGGTGAACAGTCCGGCCTCCTTGGTGGATTGCTGGTATCCGTCCAGAAGACTCAACGATCTCTGGATATCGGAGAGATAGGAGTAATCCCCGGTAAGCGCATCGGCCAGATCGCTCTTCTGTCCTGTCGTCATCTCCTGCGTCAGGCGCATCATGTCCTGCTTGAGAAGCCCGTTATGCCGGCGCAGGATGAACTGCGTCGATAGGTCTCCGATACTGATCATCGTCATGGTTAAATCCTCAGAATGGCCTGCATCATTTCATCCGCCGTCTGGGCCACCCGCGCATTGGCCGCATAGGCATTCTCGATCATCATCAGGCGCTGCATCTCCTGATCCGTGTCAACGCCATCGGCCAGTTCCAGATCGCGCAGCGCGGACCTCTGCGCCGAGGCAAAGCCGAGCGCCCGATCCCCGGCGAGCCGATCCGCCCCGATCTGCGACAGAAGCGATGCGGAAAGCCCCGCAGCGCTCGTCGCGCCCGCGCCAAAATCGCCAGAGGCCGGCACCCGCTTGTCGGACATGGCCGCCGACATTGACTGAAGCAGCGTCGCATCCCCGGTATTGCCCGGCCCCGCCGCGCCAAGCCCGTCACGCAACCTCCAGAAGTCCCCGTCGCCGGCGGGGCTGACCCTGGTGTTGACGGCGATACGACCGGCAAGCCCGGTCTCATCCGCCGGATCGAAAGCCAGACCCCGATCCGTGAACAGCCCCGCGTCGCCCGCCCCGAGCGTGGGATCGACCGACGGGGTTTGAAACCGCTCCACCAGATCCCGCGCCACGGCGTCGATCTGTTCCTGCGTCTGCACGGCAAGCTCGTCGCGGATCTGGAATTGCGCCGAAAGCGCGCCGCCCCGCAGGGCGCCGTTGTCCGCGCCCGTCCGCACCGCGATCCCGTTGATCGAAAGCCCGGACAACAGACCGCTCTCAACGGTCATATATGGCATGATGGTCTGCGTGCGATCGAACTCGACCTCGACCGCCCGACCATCCAGCAAGATCGCACCCCCCGTGGAATAAAGCGCGACCTGCCCCCGATCACGGTCCACCTGGCGGACCGGCACAATCTCGGCGATGCCATCAACCGCTTTCTGCCGCTGATCGAGAAGGGCCGATGTGTCCCGCCCCGAAATCTGGGCCGCCGTGACCCTCGTGTTGATGTCGCGCACCTGCCCCAGCAGCCCGTTCAGTTGTTTGACCATGGCATCGATCTTGGTATCCGCAGACTCGCGCATGTCCTGCAAACCGTCGGAGACGCGCGCCAGCCCGGCCGCCAGATCCGAGGCCCGCGTTGCGACCCCCTCCAACCGTGAGACGGACTCCGGCAAACTCGCGGCGGAAACAAGACTGGCCTCGAAGTCCGCCATCTTGTTCGACAGCGCATGCGGGTCCGTCGGCACTCCGAACAGCCCTTCGAGACGAGAGTGAAACCCCGACAGCATGTCGGCATTGGCGTGGCCCGCATCCGCAAGCCATCGATCGGCCAGCACCCCGGCATCGACCCAGCGCGACACCCCGTCGATCCTGACGCCGCCATAGCTGCCACCAACGCGCGACGACAGGTCGAGTTCGCGCCGCCCGTATCCTTCCGTCATGGCGTTGGCCAGATTCGAGGATACAACATCGGCCGCCCGTGCCGCAGCGTTCAGCCCGGACATCGCGTTGGAGAGAATCCCGTTGATACTCATGCCCTTACCTTTCGAAATACCGGATCAGCCGTCAGAGGCTCAGCGTTTGATGTTGGTGGTTTCCTGAAGCATCTCGTCCACGGTCTGAATCACCTTGGCGTTGGAGCTGTAGGCGCGCTGCGTCTGGATCATGTCGGTCAGTTCGCCCGCCACGTCGGTGGCCGATTCCTCGCGGGCGAAGGCCACCATGTCCCCGGTTGGCCCGTCCCCCGCATCCCAGAGGTAGAAGGGCCCGCTTTCAAGGCTTGGGATATAGGTCTGATGGTCGAGCGACACCATGCCATTCGGATTGGGGATGTCGGCGAGCGGAACCTGATAGATCGTCCGTGTGATGCCGCTGTCGAAATAGGCATGAACAAATCCGCTCGCGTCCACCTCAACGCCCGTCATGTTTCCCACGGGAGAGCCATTCTTGGTGATCTGAAGCGGGGCGAACCCATTGGACAGTTGCGTCAGGCCATCGTTGTCTCCGATATGGCCGATTTTCACTTCCAACGGCCCGTCATCGGTATTGACGACGACTGACCCGCTGTCGGGATCATACGCTCCGCCCGTCGTCGCCGTGACAGAGGCGAGCGTGCCGCCATCTGTCCGTCCGTCGTTGAAACCGACAATGTATTCGCCAACCACGGCGTCGTTGGATGCGCTGTCGCGGATGATCATCGTCCATTCATTCGCCGTTCCGGCGGCCGGCACCGTCGGCACAAACTCCACGTTCAGGCTTTCGGAGCGTCCGAGATTGTCGAAATATTCCACCGACAGGCTTTCCGGTTGGCCCGCGCTTCCGGCTTCCGTGGCGGTCGCGGGCACGTTCACGCCAAGGTTGACCCTCGTCGTCGGCTCCCCGACAAGCTGGTTGGAGTTGATCTGGACCGGCACCAATCCGTCGCTTGTATCCCGCGGCATCGTCGGGGTCGTCCCGTCAGGATTGGACGCCCAGCCCATCAGCACCAGCCCGGAACTGGTTGTCAGATAGCCTTCCGAGTCGGTTCGAAACGATCCTGTGGTCGACAAGAGCATCTGGGGATTGGCTTTGCCGGCCTTGACGTCCGACACGACGGAAACCGGCATCATGCCGCGACCGCGCACCGTGAGGTCCGTGGCGTTCCCGGTGGACACGAGCGGGCCGCGCTGATCAATAAGTCTCTGATTGGAGGCCCGGACACCGCCGGCGGAATAGCTCACGCCGCCCCGGCTCGAAATCACCATGGAATGGAAATCCGATTCCACCCGCTTGTATCCGAAGGTGGAGGAGTTCGCGATATTGTCGGAGATCGCGGCAAGGCGGGTGGCATTGGCCGAGAGCCCGGCCACTCCCGCGTTGAGCGAGGATGAAATCGTCATGAATACGCCTTTCTGCTGCATCGACCTGTTTCGACGCAACAGATACCGCGCTCCGCTTTAACAGCAGCCTAACAAATCAAATCCGATCTACTCTCCCCGGTTGCTGCGAAGGATCACGATCTCGATCCGGTTGTTGCGAATGTCCATCGGGATGTCGGTGACCGCCTTGCGGTCGGCATGGCCCGTCACCCGCGAGATCCGCTCGGCTGCGGTGCCGTGGGTTTCCAGAAGGCGGCGCACCGTATCGGCCCGCGCCAGTGACCGCCTCCAGACCCGGGGTTCGGCAACCACGACCGGCTCCGCCCGCATGTGCCCGCCAATCGCCAGCTTGTTCGTCACAAGCTCGGCCACATCCGCGATCATCCGTACAAGATCCACCAGAATCGGACGGGGCGCGTCGTCGTGTTCCGAGAAAAGCGCCCCATCCTCCACGTCGAACAGTTCGATCACCAGCCCCTCATCCGTCACCCGCGTCACAATGTGCTTGAGCGCGTTTTCCGTCACCAGGCTTTCGCCACCGCCGCCGATCAGAAGATCCTCCACCTTGGCGAAAAGCGCATCCTCCTCTGCCTTTTCCGCCGCTTCTTCGGGCCCGGCGCCATCCTTCTGACCGATCGGCCCATCGCCGTCGCGCTCAAGCTGATCCACCGGCGGCACCCCGCCCGTGCCGTTCTGCATCGCGACCTTGTCCTCGAAGATGGTCTCACCACCGAACATGCCGTCCCCACCGCCGGACACGCGCACAATCGGCACCGAAGGATTGAAATAGTCCGCAAGACCCTTGCGTTGTTGTTCCGTTGTCGCGTTCAGCAGCCACATCAGAAGAAAGAACGCCATCATCGCGGTCACGAAATCGGCATAGGCAACCTTCCACGCCCCCCCGTGGTGGCCGCCGCCAGCGACGATTTTCTTTCTCTTGATGATGACCGGCGCCGCATTGGACTGCGCTGCCATTTCCACCACCTGTATCTCACCCACCCTCTGATCTAACGGGCAGGGATTACCGTGGCCTTAACGCTTAAACTTGTCGCAACACCGCTCAGGGAAAGACCTCGCGCAAGCTGGCCTCCGCCCGCGCCTCGAAGGCGCGAAGCTCCGCGTCAAGCTCCGCCCCTGTCGGCTCGGGCCAGTCGCCATGCGCCACGAACCCCGCCTGCCGAAGCGCCGCGCCCGTCCGCCCCAGATCGAGAAGCGTCATCACCTCGTTGAACTGCACCTTCTCATCCGCGCGGAACCAATAGCGCAGGCAGGTCTCCACGACCGTGGGGCACACCCCCGCGAACCGATCCAGATGCAGCAGGAAATCGTCGATGATATGTCCCGGTCGCCGCGTCAGGATCGCCACCCGGCACTCCGGCGCGATCACGAAAGCCGCCAGATGCAGCGCCGAATTGTCGGTCGAGACGATGACCCGCGCCGCCTTGTAACGCGCAAGCTGGGTCTGAAGATCGTGTTCCTGCGGATGGAAGATCTCATAGCCTTCCCGCGCCATCCGCGCCTCGATCACATCCTCGAACAGCAGCCGCCCGCGTTTGCGAAACAGCCGCGAGCGAGAGATATAGAGCTTCTCCGGCCCGTCCGGCACCACCCTCTGCCGCAGCCGCGACTCCGTGAAGGCGCGAAACTCCGGGCATCCGGCGATCAGGCCGCCGACGCCGAACCCCTGCGGCGGCACGATGAGCCGCTCCACGAGCGTCGGCTCGGAAATCGCGGTCAGCGGGGGCATCGGGCCAAGCGCCTCCATGATCGGGCGAAGCTGCCGCAGGCTCCGCATGGGCCAAGTCAGCCGCTTCTTGGGCAGGAACAGAACCTCGTCCACCGGCCCCGCATGATCCAGCGCCCAGAGCCGCGCGGTCGATTCGCACAGCGCATGACCGAAATGCCCATAGGCCAACCCGGCATAAAGCACCGTGCCCGACAGCTCTCCGGTGATCTCGGCGGGCTTGGGAAACGCCGGCTCCAGCGTCGTGGGGCGGCTCTCGGCGCGAAACGCCTGCCCCGCCCGGCAATAGCGGCCATCGGCGTGAAACACACCCGCGGGCCGGGCAATGCCTTTCCGGCGCCCTTCGCCCCACGGCACGACCACCGCGTTCTCAAGAACCTCGATCCGCCCGGCCAGCGGGGCATCCGGGTCAAAGCCGTGTTGCATCCGGGGCCTGCGCGATTGTTCCGTTCGCGGTGATTATGACAACCGCCGCCATCTCAGCCATCCACCAAGTCCGCCGCATCGACGTCCTTGAGCGCACCGCGCAAAACCACATGCGCCACGCCAAGCCGCAGCACGATTTCCGCATCGCTGGCCGACACCACCTCCGGCCGCGCGGGCCAGCGCGACAGATCAAGCCGGTAGCCCGCGCGCCAGCCGTCAATCTCCGTCACCCCGCCATAGTCGATGGTAAAGGTGACATCGCCCTCTCCCGCGCGGATCACGTTGTGCCCGGCCCCGACAAAGATCCGGTCGTCGCCGCCGTCCGAGGTGACGGTATTGCGCCCCGGCCCGGTATGGATCTCCGACCCGCCCGGCCCGTCGCTGATCTGGTCGTTGCCGGGGCCGCCGTGGATGCGGCTGCGGCCCTCGCCGCCCCGGATCACGTCATCCCCTGCCCCGCCGTCGAGTATATCGCGCCCATTACCACCAATCAGCGTGTCATTGCCCGCCCCGCCAAAGAAGCGGTGCACATCCTTGCCCCGCTTCGACTTGGCGATCAGCACGTCATCCCCGGCGCCGCCGTGAAACTCCGCGCCGCCGTATTTGGGCCCGATCATCACATCGTCACCCCGGCTTCCGCGCAGGTTCACCGTCACCCGCTCCGAGGTCTCAAAAGTGATCGGCGTATCGGGATGGGCGACGATGGCGATCTCCTTGGACGTCGCGCCATCGCTTTCGCGGCGCGCCACCACGGTGGCGATGCGGATATTCTCCACATGCGCCGGGGCATGAAGCACGTAGTCATCCGGCCCCGCCATGTACCAAAGCGTGTCGCGCCCGCCGTCCGGCTCTTCCACGATCTTCTCGGCGTCCGCGCCGTAGGCCCAGTAATCGTTGTCGGCGTTGCCCCCTGCCATCACCACGCTGCCATCAAGAGACATCATCGCGTTCACCCCCCGCTCGGGGTTCTCGAAGCCGCGCAGATCCAGGCCGAGGTCGAGCGCGTTGTCCACAAGCTCTCCCCGCAACGCCTCCAGCGGTCCGCTTTCCGCCAGATTCCGCGTCTCGCCCGGATCGTCCACCAGATCGTAGACATGTTCCTCGCCGTTGGGATACCGGAAATAGCGATAGCGGCTCAGCTCCGGCCCCGCGGGCCGCACCGACAGCGTGCCGAACACGCTCGTGACCGGCGACTTGCTCCGGTCGAAATGTCCGAAACTCTCATCCACCAGCGGCAACAGGCTCTGCCCCGAGACCCAGTCGGGGCGATAGGGCAGCCCCGCCAGATCCATGATCGTCTTGGGAAGATTGTGAAGCGACACCGGCATCTCCACGACCGCGCCCGCTTCCATCCGCGCCGACCAGATGCCAAGCGGCACATGCGCCGCGCTGTCCCACTGGCTCATCTTGTGGAAGCTGTCATGCGTGCCAAGGTTGAACCCGTTGTCCGACAGCAGGATCACCGTCGTGGACTGCCCAAGCGGCGAGGCTTTCAGCGCCTCCATGAACCGCCCGATTTCATGATCCACATGGCTGATCGCGGCGAAATAGGCGCGCACCACCTGCCGCCAGGCATGATCGCCCGCCTTCTCCGGCGTCCACGGCCCGTTGGTGATATAGGCCGCCTCATAGACTGCCATCCCCTCCTGCGGGCCGAAGTAATCCTCCGGCGCGGCATTCTCGGGCCAGACGATCCCCTCGGGGTCATAACGCTGATAGAAGCGGTCGGGGCATTGCAGGTTGTAGTGCGGATGCTTGAAGCCAAGTTGGATCAGATGCCGCCGCGCCGGGTCGGCCCGACCCAGATAGTCGATCGCGTTCTGCGCCACCTTCCAGTCATAGAACTTGTGATCCTGCGCCCCGTCGTCGTCGGGATGATTCACCCCCGAAATCCCCGGCCCTTTGCCGAGGTAATCCTTGACCTTCTCGCGCTTGCCCGCGTCCTTCGCCTCCGGCTCCTCGTGAAACAGGATGCGCTTGTAGGCGTCGGGCATCGGCTTGTAATTGCTGTCCACCTTGCCGGTGGTGAAATTGCGAAACCCCGCCCGCCGCAGGTCGAACTGCCAGCCCGCCGTGGGCGGCAGCACATCGCGCCAGAACCGGTTGAGATCGACAAGCCCGGTCCGGAACGGCGACAGCCCGGTGGCCAGCTCCGCCCGGCACGGCGCGCATAGCGGCACGGTGGCATAGGCATTGGCAAAGCGCACCCCCTCGGCCATGAAGCAGTCGATATTGGGCGTCTGGATCGTCAGGCCAAAGGCGTTGCGCCATGTCACCACGTCGATCATGTCGTCGATCCAGATCACCGCGATAGTGTCGCCGGCAACGCTTCCCCGGTCGAAACTCATGCGTCTGCCCCTTCCACATGGCGGCACGCCGCCGTTAGCATTCCGCGCCCTTCCGGCGTGGCCAGACAATCCGCGTCGATCCAGAACAGGATGTCATGGATCACCGACGCGCCCAGCGTCTTGACGATCCCCTTGCGATGCGACCGACAGCCGATGAAAAGATCGCTCGCCCCGGCCATCGCGGCGGCCAGTGACAGGCTCGCCGGCCCGCTCTGCACGTCCTCGAAATCGCCCCCCTCGTCGGCACGCGACAGCGACAGCGCGCCAAGCGCATAGGACGCCGCGACCCATTGTGCCCCCGCGCGCGATGGCATCCGCACCCCCGCCGTCGCGTCCTCGTCCTCCCAGATCAGCGTGCCCTCCTTCTCCGACAGGAACAGGTAGTTGTCATGCGCCCCGGGGTTGAGCGTGACAAGCGTGCGCGCCTCGTGCTCGGGGCTCTCGAACCGCACGGCGACGGTGAAATGCCGCGCATCGACAAGCGCGTTTTCCGCCACCAGCCCGGCGTTGACCTCCCGCTCGAACCGGAGCCCGCCCCCGTCGCTCAGCCCGCCGCCCGCATTGGCCGTCACCGGCACCGCCGGGATGCCAAGGCCATTCTCCGGTGTCCAGCCGATCACCGCACCGCCGTCGCGCGCGATGGCCTCGCCCCGCGCCGCATACCATACAGCTCCGTATGTATTGGGATGCTCCGCCCCCGGCACAGGCTCCGCCACCGGCTCCCAACGCAGCAAGGCCCCTTCGGGCAATTCGAGGTCGAGGAAGATCGCGCCATCCTCCTCCATCAATGCACCGGCAACGCGGCTGGCAGGGCCCAGCGGTGCAACCGCCCCCCCGTCCGCGACTCCATCGACCATTCGTCCCGCAGCGCCCCGCGATTGGCAGGCCTGCCATCGCCAACCGGCTCGTGTCCGATGGCATAGCAAAGCGTCAGATCCCCCTCGGGCACCGTGTCACAGCGAATCAGAACATCGTTCCGATCCTCCTTGGCCACCGACACATCGGTAATCGTCGCGCCGTTCGTCGCGCCCTCAAGCCGGAAACCGCACCCCGTGCCGGCACCCATCGGATCGCCGTGATCAAGAATGAAACGCCCCATCCCCTGCCCCCGGCAGCGGATCACCGAACCGTCCCCCTCCCGCTCCGCCAGAAGCAGCAGCGGGCAGGTCCAATCCTCATCGGCGTTCACCGCCTCGATCGCGGCGGCCTCCATCTCTGCCATCTGCACCCGCGCCTCCGCCGTGGGGCGCCCGAACCGATCCTGCGCGAACATGTATCCTGGCGCGGCGAACACGATGTCATGCCCGCCCCGATTCCACGCCATTTCCCATTGCGCGCGCACCACCTCACCGTCCGACATATCCGCCGTCCCGGCCTCATATATCAGCGTGAACAGCGGCTTGCGCAGCCCGTGATCGGCGAAAATATCCGTGATCTGCGCCATCAGGTCATACATGCCCCGCCGCCATGTGGCGCCGTCGCTCACCACGTCCTCAAGCGTGAAATCAAGCCCCACGCTCAGCACCTTCGCCGGCAGGCCAAGGCTTCCCGCCGCCAGAACAAGGTTCTGCACCGTGCGCCGGAAATTCGCCAGCGCCGCCCCCTGCAACAGCGCCCCCACCGACGCCGAACTGTCGCATTCGGCGCGGGCATAGATCACCGGAAGCGCCCGGTGCGCCCCGTGCCGCCGCGCCACGATCTCATCGGCGATCAGGCTGTCGCGGCTCTGCTCGCGCGGGCGCTGGATCAGGTCGGTCGCCTGCACCGCCTCCGTGCCCGCCGCACCCGCCGGGCCAAGGTCATCGCCCGTCGTCACCACATGATAGCCAAAGCGCGGCGCCTCATCCCCGGTCACGGCCCGCCGCGCCCCGCCAAGGCTCAGGATCGCGAAGAGCGCCCCGGCCGGGTCGGCGATCACCTCGGGCACCGCGTCGCCGGGCAGGCTGATGCGCCGCCGGAACCGCCGCACCCCCTGCGCACCGGGCAGGCGCGCGTCGAACAGATACCACTCCCCCGACTGCGCCACGCTCCACGCGTCGATATCGCCAAGCACCGCCGGGTCGATCCACCCCTGCTCCGCCGCGCCAAGCCGCCGCCCCAGATCGGCGACCACCGCATCCGAAAGCGTCATGCGCAGCCCCGTGGCGTCATAGCCGATGACATCGCCATTGCGCGCGCGCAACAGAACGCCGCGGTCTTTCCGGTCGGGCGTGTCGGTCATCGCTCCCCCGCCTGTTCCGCCTGCGCGCAAAGCGTTTCGGCATCCTGCCGCAGCCGCGACACCAGCGCCTCGAACTCCGCCTCGCTATACTCCAGCGGCGGGTTCGACATAAAGGCAAACTGCCCCCAGTCATACGTCGGCGCCCACTCGCTTATCCGCGCCAGTTTCTTGGCGGCCACCTCGACGCCATTGTCGCGCATGATCAGCGTCCGGATCATCCGCCCGTCCACCTGCCGCTGCGCGTTGGCCTGCCTCAGAACCTCTCCCTGCACATCGCTCAGAGACGGGTTACGCCGCGCATCCTGCGCGCCGTCCCACGGCAGGCCCAGCGCCCGGACCATCAACTCCACCACGTCCGGCGCATCCTCATACGGAAGCTCGACAACCGCCTGCGCGCCGACCATCTGCGCGATCCGGTCACGCTGGCGCGGGTAGTCCTGCACCGCCTGCGCATAAGGCTGCTCGAAAAACTCTTCCATCTTCAGCGGGGTCTGCCACATGTCCTTCGCCGTCGGGTGATCGAAATGCGCCCGGCTGCGCCGCATCTCCACCGATTGCAGGTAGAAGCTCCGCCGCCAGTGCGCCGCCTCGCGCGTCACGCACAGCAGGGTGACATCATGATCCGCCAGCAGGCCGGTGACGGCATCGGCGACCGCATCCGTCACGCCCGGCATTTCCACGTAGAGGTTTTCATCCGACAGCACGACATGACCCGAATGTCCCTCAAGGGCCCGCAGCCGCGTCTCAAGCGCCTCGATGTCCCCCGCGCGCAACGCCTCGCCCAGCCACGCATGGGACGGATCGCGCGGCGTGGTTCCCACGCCCGGATACCAGACCACGGCGCCCGGCTCGGCATGATGCCGCAACATGTAATCCTGAAAGGAGGTCGTGCCGGTTTTCGGCAGCCCCACATGCAGCGTGATCCGCATCTATCTCTCCCACGTCATGATCGTATCTCCCGAACCGCTTGAACCATACGCTTGCGTATGCCGAACCGCTCCGGGCCATGCGATCTTTGTCTCCGGCCCTCTCATGTATCATGATACGGCCTCCATTTCCGCAACAACCGCTGAAACCCACCGTCCTGCGCAAGCTCCAGAAAGCGCGCCGCCATCGGATGGCCGCGCTGATGCAGCCGCGTGCCCATCTTGCGAACATAGCGAAAGCTGCCCGCCCGCTTGCCGCGATAGGCCCGGCGAAACGCCTGCCGCCCCGTCCGCCCGCGCAGCAGATCAAAGAACACCTCCTGTAGCCCCATGTCCACAAAGGTCTGAATCGCCGCGTGCCCCGAACCGTGGATCGGCACCCGGCGATACTGGGCGGGTTTGGGGAAAAGCGCCTCATGCCGGCGATCCTTGCCATGCAGCGGATCGTAGAGCAACATATACTCCCGCGCGCCATCCATCTGCGCGGCCAGATCGTGGCGCCAGCCGTCCATCGCCGCCCACTGCGCGTCATAGCGGCGCTCGAACGGCACAACGGCGGGGTCGATCGACACCTGCGGCGACACCGCCACCGCCCGAACCGCGCCAAGCGTGCGCGCCCCCAGAAACGCGCCGTATCCCCCCATGGAATAACCATAGGTGCCGATCTGCACCCCCGGCCCGACAAAGGCCCGCGCCGCCGCCATCGCGTCGAAGAAATCCGGATACTGGTGCCAGTCCTCGGCGGCATGGCAAACGCAGATATGCGCGATGCCCCGCTTGGCCAGCGACCGCGCGCCCCAGCCCGGCAGGGCGGGGTCGAACGGATAGTCGACCGGGGGAAACACGACCAATACGGGATCGCCGCGCGCCGGCTCCGGCCCGGAATACTCAAGCCGCACATGCCCGCTTTCATAGATCACCTGCCGGTGCCGCCAGCCCGGCACGACCGCCGCGTCCGCCGCTGCCGCAGGCTGCGCGCTCATTCCGGCGGCCTCGCCCATCCGCGCTCCCCCGCTGGCAAGGCCGCGCGCATCCGGTCAATGACGCCCCTTGAAATCTCGTCGCGCAGGTCGGAGCGCGCCAAAAGGCGGCACACCTGCGCCGCGCGCCGCGTCATCGCCTCGCACTCCTCCTGATGGGCCGCGCACCATTCCAAAACATCCTCCAGTTCCTCGACCGACTGGCCGAAGGGCACGTAATGCTCCCACGGGCGGAAATGCGCCGTGGCGAAGGATTCGAAATCGCAATCCATCACAAGGCCAAGCGACCCGCTGTTCATCGTCCAGTAGAAGCTTGACCCGACATCCGACCCCGGCAGCACGAGGATATACTTGAAGGTCTGGAACTGCTCGCGCGGAATGATCGGCCGCTCAAGGCGGTCGATGAACGGCTCCTCGCGGATCGTGAACCTGTGGGCGTTGGTGAATCCCACGTCAAAGCGCGGATCGTCGCCAAACCGCTCCAGCACGGCATAGCGCGACATGGTGCGCAGCACCCGAAGCGCCTCCTCCTCACCCATCGTCCCGGCCTTGTAGCGCCGCAGCAACTCCACTAGCCGGATCTGCCCGCCGCCCCCGGTCTTGCCAAGCCGCCCGCGATTGCCCGGCCCCCCGCGCCAGGCCACCCGGTCTTGCTTGTCGCGCCACGGCACCCGCTCCGGGTCCAGCCCGCCAAGGAAATCTGGGCTGTCCAGATCCTGATATTTCGGCAGCGGCCAGAGCACCCGCCCCCATGGTCGCGCGACGGGGCGGTTGAAGGCGAACACCGGCGGCGCGCGCATGTCCTCGGTGACGATATTGCGCCCCCGGTGATCCTGCATGTCCACCAGAAAATCGAAATCCGCCCCGGCGCGGAGGACCGGCTCCAGCGCCCCGCGCGTCTTCCAGACATTACCGTGATTGGGGTTGCGGATCGCCCAGCGGGGCTTGCCCTCGCGCGGCCCCTGATACCCGTTGAACGGATAGGGCCCATCCCCGGCGTGATCCCATGCCAGCGTCATGCCGCTGCACCCGCGCCGTGCCGCCTCGAACGCATCCGCGTCATGCGAGAATGCGCAGGCGGAGATATCGCCCAGCTGATGCGCGATCGAGGATTCGACAAACTCCTCCACTGAAACCATACCTGCCCCGCGGTCTTGTGCTGTTCTTGCGGTTCCGCCACTTGGCGGCACTTTAGGCCCCCACACCCCGCCCGCGCAACCGTTTGCGCGTCACAAGGCCCCTACCCGAGATAATCCCGAAGCACTTCGGGCGGATCGTCGAACAGCGCCCCGGTCTCCCGCGGCGGATGCGCCACCCCTTCGGCGACAAGGATCGTCTGCTCCGCGATCCGCCGCGCATCCGCCGGATCGTGGCTCACCAGCAGGAGCGTCGCGCCCGTCCCTCCAAGAAGGGTCGCCATCAGATCGAGCATTTCGTTCCGAAGCGCGGGCCCCAGCGCCGAGAATGGCTCGTCAAGAAGCACGACAGGCCGGTCCTGCACCAGCACCCGCGCCAGCGCCGCGCGGCTCTGCTGTCCGCCCGATAGCGTGCCGGGCCGCCGCGCGCCCATCCCCGCAAGGCCCACCCGTTCCAGCGCATCCTCCACCTGCGCCCGCTGCGCCGCGCTCAGCTTCAGGTCGGGCCGGATGCCCAGCCCGACATTCTGCGCCACGCTCAGATGCGGAAACAGGTTGTTGTCCTGAAACAGGATCGCCACGGGCCGCGCCCCCGGCGGCGCATGGGTGATATCGCGCCCCTGCCACAGGATGCGCCCCGACTCCGGCGCGAGGAACCCGGCAATCGCCGCCAGAAGCGTGGATTTGCCCGCCCCCGATGGCCCGATCACCGCGACCCGCGCGCCTTCGGTCACCTCCAGATCGGCGGCAAAGCCGAACCCCTCCTGCCGCAGCCGCAGCCCCTCAATCGTCAGCGCCATACCGCCCCGCCTTGTCGAACCCCCAGAACACCGCCAGCGTCAACGCCAGAAGCAAAAGCCCCGCGCCCGACGCCGCCTCTGTCCTGTATGATCCCATCAGGCGGTACATCTGCAAGGGCAATGTCGCGCGCTCGGGGTCGGAAAACAGCGCGATCACCCCCAGATCGCCCATCGACAGCGCCGCCGCCAGCCCCGCCGCGAACCCAAGCGGACGCCGCAGGCGCGGCAACAGCACCAGCCGAAGCCAGTGCCGTCCCCGCAGGCCAAGCGAGGCCGACAGCCGCCCGTAGTCGGCAATGCAATCGCGCGCCGCCGGCGCCAGCACCCGCAGCGCGAACGGCAGCGACATCACCGCATTGACCAGCGCCGTGACCGCGAGCGCCCATGCCCCGGGATCGGCGAACGGATAGACGATGATGAAAAGCCCCGTGCCCATCACCAGAGGAGAGGCCGCAATCCCCATCAGCCCCGCCGCCTCAAGTCCCTGCCAGCGGGCAGAGGCCACCGCCATCGGCAGCGCCAGCGACAGCATCAGCACCGTGGACACCAGCGCCACGCCGATCGAATACCCCGCCGCGCGCCAGACGTCGGCGGGCATCTGGCCAAGCCCCTCGATCCCGTCGCGCAGCACCATCGCCAGCGGCACGATCAGGAACAGCGCCGCCGCCCCGATGAACGCCGCGTCCATCGCGCGGAACCCGGCCCCCCGCGCGTCCCAGCGCCGCACCGGGCGGCCCATCCCGGCGCCGAATCCGCCCTGCCCCGACAGCCGCAGCGCAATCAGCGCCGCCGCCCCCGCAACCGCGATCTGAAGACATGACAGAAGCGCCGCGCGCCCCAGATCGAAATCGAAGCGAAAGGCGTGATAGATGGCAAGCTCCACCGTCGTCGCGCGCGGCCCGCCGCCCAGCGTCAGCACGACCGCGAAACTCGACAGGCAGATGGCGAAGATCACCGCCGCCGCCCCCGGCACCATCCGAAGAAGCATCGGCCGCTCCAGAACCCGCCACATGTCGCCCGGCCCGAAGTCCAGAGAGGCCGCCAGCCGGAACCTTTCGGCCGGGATCGTCTGCCATCCCTGAAGGATAAGCCGCACCGCCAGCGGCAGGTTGAGGAAGACATGCGCCAGCACCACCCCGAACAGCCCGTAGATCTGCACCGCCGGCATGCCCAGCGCCTCCAGCCCGGCATTGAGCACACCCCGCCGCCCGAAGACCGCCAACAGGCCCAGAACCGCCACGATCACCGGCAGGATGAAAGGCGCGCCCAGAAGCGTGATGAACGCCTGCCGCCCGGCAAACGCCCGCCGCGCCAGCGCCCGTGCCACCGGCACGGCCAGCACCACGCTGAAGACCGCCGAAAGCGCCGCCTGCATGACCGTGAACCGCAGCGCCGCCCAGTCGGACGGCGACAGCCCCCGGCCCGCCTCCGCGCGCAGGGCAACCGCCGCGAGCGTGCCAAGGATCAGCGCCGCGACAACCGCCGCCGCACCGATCCCCGGCCAGACTCGCGCTACTGGCTGAGCGCGCGCTGCCACTCGTCAAGCGCCTCCTCGCGCAGCGCGGGCACCTCCTCGGAAGGCAGTAGAAGCGCCCGCTCCGGCGCGATCAGCGTTTCGAACCCTTCGGGCAGCCCGCCCTCGGGCATCACCGCCGGATACATCCAGTTGGTGGTGGGAATGATCGACTGGAACGCATCGGTGACCATGAACCGCAGGAAGGCGTCGGCCAGCTCGGGCTGATCGCTCCCGGCCAGCTTCGCGGCGACCTCCACCTGCATGTAATGCCCCTCGTCAAAGGGCACGGCGGCCTTGCTGTCGTCCTCTTCCGCGATCAGGTGATAGGCTGGCGAGGTGGTATAGGACAGCACCATGTCCGCCTCCCCGTCAAGGAACAGGCCATAGGCTTCGGACCACCCCTTGGTGACGGTCACGATATTGTCGGCCAGCCCCTCCCAGATCTCGGGCGCCTCGTCGCCATAGGCGGCCTTCACCCACATCAGCAGGCCAAGCCCCGGCGTGGATGAGCGCGGGTCCTGTATCACGATCTTCAGATCGCTGTCCCCCAGCGCCCGGAAATTGCCCGGCGCCTCAAGCCCGGCGTCCTTGACGAAGGCGAAATAGCCCCAGTCGAAGGGCACGAACACCGGATCGTCCCAGGCCACCGGCAGATCGAACTCCGCATCCACGTCATGCGGCGCGAAAAGCCCGGTCTCGCGCGCCGACTGGATCAGGTTGGTATCGAGGCCAAGCACCACATCCGCGTCGCTCCGCTCCCCCTCAAGCCGCAGCCGCGCCAGCAGCGACGCGCCATCGCCCACCGCCACGAGGTTCAGATCGCAGCCGCACGTCTCTTCGAAGGCGGCCTCCACCTGTGGGCCGGGGCCCCAGTCGGGCACGAAACTGTCATAGGTATAAACGGTCAGTTGGGGCGTCTCGGCCACGGCGCCCGTGGCCAGAACAACTCCCGCGGCAAATGCAAATGCCTTCATGGCATCCTCCTTATCTGCGACGGGCGGAGCGAGTCAGGAGAATTCCAAACCTTCCCTCCGCCGGTCTTAACCGGTTCAGGTTCAACGGGTTCGCAAGATGTGCATCTCAGCCTTCGTCGAAGGCACCCCGAGGTGGTGACAAACTTATTCATCCTCGGGGCCGAACACAAGTCCCGCACCCCCTGCGCCGCGACAACCGGACCGGCCCGCGCCATCGCCCACCGACGCGATACCGACAAAATACCGACGTTTTACCGCATGGCGTTTTGCAGCGTTAACAACAGCTTGCGCCCGATTCGTGTCCGCCGCGCTCCCTGTGGCGTCCCCCAACCCTCTTGAGCCGCCCGCGCCGCCCCGCTAGACCGATTTGAAAGGAGCCCGCGCCATGTCGATCAACACCTTCGGTCACCTCTTCCGCGTCACCACATGGGGCGAAAGCCACGGCCCCGCTCTCGGCGCCACGGTGGACGGCTGCCCGCCGAACGTGCCCCTCTCGGCAGAGGCGCTCCAGCACTGGCTCGACAAGCGCCGCCCGGGGGTCAACAAGAACACCACCCAGCGGCAAGAGGCCGACGCGGTGCGGATTCTTTCGGGCGTTTTCAACGGAATGACCACCGGAACCCCGATCCAGCTCATGATCGAGAACACCGACCAGCGCAGCCGCGACTACGGCGATATCGCCCACACCTTCCGCCCCGGTCACGCCGACATCACCTATCACCTGAAATACGGCAACCGCGACTATCGCGGCGGCGGGCGTTCCTCGGCGCGCGAAACCGCCGCCCGAGTCGCCGCCGGCGGCATCGCCCGCGCCGCGCTGGACCACCTCGCGCCCGGCCTTGAAATCAAGGGCTACATGGTCGCGATGGGCGAAATGACCCTCGACCGCAGCCGCTTTGACCGCGACGCGATCGACCGCAACGATTTCTGGCTTCCCGACGCGACATCCGCCCCGGAGTGGGAGGCTTACCTGCAAAAACTGCGCAAGAACCACGACTCCGTCGGCGCCATGATCGAAGTCACCGCCCGCGGCGCGCCCGCCGGGTTGGGCGCGCCGGTCTATGGTAAGCTCGATACCGATCTGGCGGCCGCGATGATGTCGATCAACGCCGTCAAGGGCGTGGAAATCGGCGAGGGCATGGCCGCCGCCGGCCTCACCGGCACGGCCAACGCGGACGAGATTTTCATGGGCGAGGACGGGCCGGAGTTCTCCTCCAACCACTCCGGCGGCATCCTCGGCGGCATTTCCACCGGGCAGGAGATCGTGGTCCGCTTCGCGGTCAAGCCGACCTCCTCGATCCTGACCCCGCGCCGCTCGATCCGCACCGACGGCACCGCGACAGAGGTGATCACCAAGGGCCGCCACGATCCCTGCGTCGGTATCCGCGCCGTGCCCGTGGGCGAGGCGATGATGGCCTGCGTCCTGCTCGATCACCTGCTGCTGCATCGCGGGCAGATTGGTGAAAATCAGGGGCATATCGGTCCGTAGATGACCGCGATCCTTGGCATCACCTTTCCCATCTACGCGCTGATCGCGCTGGGATATGTCATCGTCCACAAGGGCGTTTTCGAGGCCAGTGACATGCGGACGCTGGGCCGATACGTGCTCAACCTCGCGCTGCCCGCCCTGCTGTTCACCGCCGTGGCCAAACGCGACGTGGCCGAGGTGTTTCAACCCGATTACATGCTGGTCTATGCCTTGGGCGGCCTTCTCACGGCGGCGCTGGCGTGGGGCGTTCTTACCCTTCAACGCACCGACCCGGCGCGCCGCGCGCTCGGCGTGATGGGCTCCATCTGTCCCAACAACGCCTTTGTCGGCTACCCGATCATGCTGCTGGCCTTTCCCGATCTGGCGGGCATGATCCTCGCGCTGAACTTTCTTGTGGAGAATATCCTGCTCGTCCCGCTAAGCCTTCTTCTGATGGAACTGGCGGCCGGCGGCGGCGGGCGCGGCCCCCTGCGCACGCTCGGCGGCATCCTGCTGGGCCTTGTGAAGATGCCGATGATCATCGGGCTGCTGGCCGGGCTGGCCGCCTCGCTCGTCGGTCTGACGATCCCCGGCCCGGTGGACCGGGTTCTGTCGATGCTTGCCACCTCCGCCGCCGCGCTCTCTCTCATCGTGATCGGCGGCTCTCTGGTGGGGCTGCCGCTGTCGGGCAATCGCGGGCTGGCGGCGCAGATCGTCGCGCTGAAGCTCATCGCGCAGCCCGCGCTTGTGGGGGCGGTGCTGCTCGCACTCACGGCTGTGGGCGCGGTCTCGCTCACCCCCGATCTGCGGGTGGCGGTGGTGCTCTCGGCGGCGATGCCGATGTTCGGAATCTACACGGTTCTGGCGCAGCGTCACGGCCTTGCCGGGGCCGCCTCTCTGGCGATGCTCGGCGCGACCACCGCCGCATTCGTGACGCTCAACGCCCTGCTCTATCTGCTGACCTGACCGCCCTGCCGGCGCAAAAGGCAACGGTCGCCGTGGTAACGCTGCCCCTGAGGGCCTGTTTTCGGTATTCGATACCGACGCAATACCGACGTTTTACCGACGTGATACCGAAACCGGGTTTTTCCGCAAAATCAGCGTGTTAACCCGGTTTTCGAATCACCTGTCCGAAACCGACGATGTGCGCGAAATCACCACCGCTTCGGCGATGGTCCGCTCGCTGTCCTCGCCCGGATGCCGCGCCCCCCGGCGATAGCGCTCCGCCGCCGGCCCGATCAGCACGATCCGCTTCACCCCGTCCAGCGCAAGCTGCCCCACAAGCCGCCCGATATCGGCCTGACTGGCGCGGATCACATCCGGCGCCACCACCTCCGTCAGCGCGTTCACCGCCCGCACCGTCGCGGCATCGTCCTTGCCCACAACGGGGCGCTCATCCACCCCCAGACGCGGGCCGAACGACAGCTTGTTGTGCGCCATCACCTGCCGCATCACCGCAAGGCGCGAGGGCGTATCCTCTTGAACAAGAAGCGAAGTTTTCTCCTGCGTCAGGCAGGTCAGCAGCGACAGGAACCCGATCCCGGCGCCAAGATCCAGCACTCGCTCGCCGTCTTCGATGAAGCGGTCGTTGAACCGCGCAAGCCGCCGCTGATACTTCCCCCGCATCACCTGATCGAGAGTATTCTGCGCGAAGATCCGCACGTCGGCGGGCAATTCAAGGCCATGGTTGGGCACCCATTCCACTGTCGCCTCCGCCGACAGGTCGATCTCTCCCGGCACAAAGCCGTCGCCGCCCTCGGTCACATCCGCGAACTCCGGCGCAGGCTTGCGGCGCCGCTCGCTGGCCGGTCGGGCGGCGTTCTTCTGCTCCACCTCCGACATCAGCGCGGCGATCTTCTCGGGGTCTCGGGGTTTGGGCGGCTTGGCCGAAATCTGCGTGATCGGGATCTTGGACGCCTCGATCAGGGACGCCTTAAGCTCCTGATACCCTTCTGTTTTCCGGTATTCGTCAAGCCGCTTTTCGACACGTTCCAACGCGGCGTAATGCAACTCCGACAGCACCGGATCGGTCAAAAGCTCCGCCATGATCGCCTTCGTTTTCCCAGCATAGCGCAGGATCTTGTCGTCCCGCACCTCGTTGCGATCCTGAAGCGCCCAGTAGTCGGCGTTATACTTGTCCTTCTTGTTATTCACGTTGCCGCGAAACTTGCGAATGGCATAGCTGTCCACGGACTTCACCGCATAGTGGTTCATCTGCGCCCACTGATAGCCCACAGTCCGCCGGATCGACCGCCAGCCGCGGAACTTGAAATACTCCTCCATCGGCTGACCGGAGCCATTAAGCCATTTGATTGTCTCGGGAAAGTCGGTCTTGAGATGCTTGGCCTTGATCGACGGGCGGTGAATCCCGAGCTTCCAGTAATGCGGGTCGAACCTGAACAGCGTCTTGACCCCCCAGCCCTTGTTCCATGTCGGCGGCGCGGCATAAAGATACTGCTCCGTCACCGGCTCCCGGCTCCAGTCCACGACATTGCCGGACCCGAAAATCCGCCATGTGATCACGATGCCATTCGCATCCCCCGCCGCATCCAGCATGGAATCGAGCGTGCCATCGCCATGGTTGATGCAGAGGAACTCATCGGCATCGAACAAAAGCACCCAATCGGCCTCACCCACCAGCGGTTCGACCTGCGCGTGCTTGATCGCGGACGGCTGCGGCTTCACCCCTTCGGGGATCACGTTGCGACGGTGATAGCCCAGTCCAAGCTCTTCCAGCCGGATCAGCATGTCATCGGTGCCGTCGGTGCAATCGTTTGTATAGACTAGGATTTTCGTGAAACCCACGGCCAGATGATGGGCACACCACTCCAACAGGAACGGCGCCTCGTCCTTCATCATCGACACCGCCAGAAGCTCCCCGTGGCGGCTTTTGTGAGGTTTGAGGTTCACGCGAACCCCCTTGGTTATTTCAGCGCCTGCGACGGGTCGATGCCGATCTTCTCGCACATCCGCGCGGCATAGGAACCCGGCGGCGGCACATGTTTTTCCCACCATGGTTTGGTGCCGTTCGTGTAAAGATGCACCGATAGTGTATTGTCGGTAAAATGCCCCTCCACGTTGCCATGCGGGTCATAAAAGATATCGTTGAGCTGGAAGGGCACCGGATAGAGCACATCACGCGGCAGCGCCTTTTCGAACTGCCCCGCCTGCTTGGCGAACCACGTGAACGCCTGCGGGCCAAAGGCCGTCCGCTCCGCCTTGTAGATGCGCGCGGCATGGCTCAGCGTCGGGTCGGCCTTGTCGTATTTCCTGCGCTGGTTCTTGTTCCACCATGGCGGGTAATCCGGCAGGTTGTCGTAATAATCCAGTAGCTGATCCATCATCTCGCACTCCCGCGGCAGTGCGACCACCCCGCAGTTGAGCGCCCCTGACAGGCCGTGCTCTCCGAAAATATACTCCTGATCGTCGGGAAAGGGTTGATGGCAGAAGGCATCGCAGTCGATCCAGATCGCCCCGGTCTCCCGGATCATTTTGTAGCGAAAAACATTCGACAGGAAAGATGCGCTCGTGGTCGCCACAAGATCCATGTCGATCTGCATGATATCGGACGCGGGCCGCACCTCGACCCCTTCGGGTGCATTCTGCACATCATCAGTGCAGTAAAGCGTCGTGGGATGCCCTGCCTCGACATGACTCTTGAGACACAACTGATTGAGATAGTGGAGCTTTTCACCAATCCACAGCGACGCTACCGGACGTCGTTCACTCATAACCTGCCCTTTCCTCTCGACACATTGGGATGCGTTCGTCTTTGGGCGCACGATACAGGGGTTGTTGAAGCCTTGTAAACATCCGCCCGGGCCCTGCCCGCCATCCTTATCAGCGATATCCGTCAAGAGTTGCAAGTTGACAGGCAAGCCTCTATTTCCCGTGCAGTATCGGCAAACGGACAGGCAAGGGCGGCGCACCGTGGCGAACCATCTTTATCAAGGCGATCTGCCCGACAACCTCGACCTCGGCCCGATCGTGGCCATCGACTGTGAAACCATGGGGCTTAACCCGCATCGCGACCGGCTCTGCGTGATTCAGATGTCCGGCGGCGACGGCAACGCGCATATGGTGCAGGTGGCAAAGGGTCAGACGCAGGCACCGAACCTGTGCCGCATGCTCGAAGATCCCAATGTTCTCAAGCTCTTTCACTTCGGCCGGTTCGATATCGCCGCGCTCTATCATGCCTTCGGTGCGCTGGCCGCGCCGGTCTACTGCACCAAGATCGCGTCGAAACTCGTGCGCACCTATACCGACAGGCACGGGCTCAAGAACCTGCTGCAAGAGCTTCTGGGCTTGGATATATCCAAGATGCAGCAGATGAGCGACTGGGGCGCCGAAACCCTGACCGCGGCGCAGCTCGACTATGCCGCCTCCGACGTGCTCTATCTGCACGACCTGCGCACGGCGCTCAACGCCATGCTGGAACGTGAAGGTCGGACAGAGCTGGCGCAGGCCTGTTTTGACTTCCTGCCGATGCGGGCCAGACTCGATCTGACGGGCTGGCCGGAAATCGATATTTTCGCACACTGAAAGGCACCCCCGGCCTGACCCTTGCAAATGCCGGGACACGAGAGAATGAAGGAAACCGGGCTGACATATTCGCGCGTGATCGCCTGGCTGAAGATCCTTCTGCCGATCGCCGCACTGACACTTCTGTCGACCCTGTTTCTCTTTTCGCGCAATGTCGATCCCACCGCCTCGATTCCCTTTACCGAATTCGATCTCGAAGAGCGCGCCCGCGAGCAACGGGTCACCTCGCCCTATTTTTCTGGCAGGTCACGCGATGGGCACCTCATCTCGCTCTCCGCCGACTCCGCCAGACCCGACCCGGATCAATCCGGCGTAACCCTCGCAGAAAAGGTCGAAACCCATATCGAGTTCGCGGACGGGGCTGAGATCGGATTTTTCGCCGACACCGGCAGGATGGACAGCCAGGGCCAGGGCCAGATCCTGACTCTGTCCGGCGCAGTGCGGATTGAATCCTCGACGGGCTACGTCATCAAGACCGACCAACTGATCACCGATCTGCAAAAGGCCGAAGCGATCAGTGAGGGCGAGATCACCGGAACCGGACCGGCTGGCCGCTTCACCGCGGGCCGGGCCGAGCTGACGCAGGATGCCGAAACGAACGAGATGTATTTGGTTTTCACAAATGGAGTGAAGCTGATATACACACCCGAGAAAAAATGAGGTCGTCCGTGTTCATCACCCGTGTGTTATCCATCGCCCTTCTGTCGATGCTCCCGTTTCTGGCCTCTGCGCAGGGCTTCGAGGTTGCCTTCGGTGACGTGCAGCAGGATCCCGACACCCCGGTCGAAGTCACAGCCGACAGTCTTTCTGTCAATCAGAAGGACGGCAGCGCCACCTTCACCGGCAATGTGTTGATCGGGCAGGGAGAGATGCGGATTTCGGCCCCCGTCGTCGACGTGTTCTACAACGAGGACACAAGCGGGATTTCCAAACTTATCGCACGCGGAGGCGTGACCGTTGTCAGCGGCGAAGACGCCGCCGAGTCCGATGACGCGGAATATGATCTCGACAACGGCATGATCCGCATGTCCGGCAACGTTCTTCTGACTCAGGGTGACAACACCGTCAGTTCCGACAACATGGTGTTCGATATCGACGCCGGCACTGCCCAGATGACCGGGCGGGTGAAGACGATCCTCCGCCCAGAGGGCAACTGATGGCACAGCCCGATTTGACCGTGACCGACGGAAGTTCCGGCCTGCGCATTTCGCACCTGCGCAAAGGCTATCGCAAGCGCGTGGTGATCCGCGATTTCAGCATGGAACTCAACCGGGGCGAAGTGGTGGCGCTGCTCGGTCCCAATGGCTGTGGCAAGACCACGACTTTCTATGCCGTCGCCGGGCTGATCCTGCCCGAAGGCGGAACTGTCACGATCGACGGGCGAAACGTGACCTCGATGCCCATGTATCGCCGCGCCAAACTTGGCATCGGCTATCTGCCGCAGGAGATGTCGATTTTCCGCGGGCTCAATGTTGAGGACAACATTATCGCCATCCTCGACATCACCGAGAAGGATCGCCATAAACGCCGCGAGCGGCTGGAGGAGTTGCTGAGCGATTTCTCCATAGAGCACTTGCGCCGCGCCCCGGCGCTTGCCCTGTCCGGCGGGGAACGTCGGCGAGTCGAGATCGCCCGCTGCCTTGCCGCCAACCCGCGCTATCTCCTGCTCGACGAACCCTTCGCCGGGGTAGATCCAATCTCGGTTGGCGACATCCGGCATCTGGTGACTGATCTGAAAAAGCGCGGGATTGGCGTTCTGATCACTGACCACAATGTTCGCGAAACTCTGGAGATCGTGGACCGCGCCTATATCCTGCACGATGGCAAGGTTCTGATGTCCGGCACACCCGGAGAGGTGGTCGAAAATGAAAACGTGCGCCGAGTCTATCTTGGCGACGATTTCCGGATTTCCTGACGTCGTTCAATTTCGCGACAGGCAAGACGGAAGTTTGATTCACAACATTGACAAGCCCGCAGTGTGTGTCCTCAAATAGAACCATGACACGAATGGAACTCGCCCCGCTGATTGTCGCGGATTTTCCTTCAAGTCCCGTTTCCGGGCAGACTCTGGACGTGTCTTATTTCAGCATTCGGACCTGAGCCACCCCGGCGCCCCGCGCCGAGGGTACGGTCCGGCATGTTACCGCAAAGGAGACAGGATGCTCTACCAAATCACCGGAAAGCAGATCGACATCGGCGAGGCCCTCCAGACCCATGTGAAAGACGGGTTCGACTCTGTCATTAACAAATACGCTGAGCGCCCTACCGACGCCAACATCATCTTTTCCAAGAGCGCGCATGAATTCGTGTGCGAGGCGACGGTTCACCTGTCCACCGGGCTGACCGCGCAGGCCAAGGCCCATGCCAACGAAATCTATGCGGCTTTCGACAGTTGCAGCGACAAGATGGAAAAGCAGCTCCGCCGCTATAAGCGCCGACTGAAGGACCATCATCGGGAACGTTCGGAACCTGTTGAACTCTCTGGCGCATCGTCTTATATCCTCGCGCGCGGCGAAGAATCGGAAGAGCAGGAACCCGATTCCCTGCAACCGATCATCGTTGCGGAGATGGAGACCAAGATCCCGTCGTTGTCGGTGGGAGAGGCTGTCATGCAGATGGAACTCGCCGGGGCGCCGGTTCTTGTTTTCCGAAAAGAGGGACAAGACGGTTTGAACGTGGTCTATCGCCGTGAAGACGGCAATATCGGCTGGATCGATCCGCAGATGTAGGGTAATCGGGGCGCCCCGGACCCAAGGATACAGGCAGAATGGACCTTTCTACGATCCTCAAGCCGGAGGCGGTCAAGGTCATCTCGGCCGCCTCAAGCAAAAAGCGTTTGTTGCAGGATTTTGGCGATGTGGCCGCATCCGCTTATGGGCTCAACGCCTCGTCCATAGTGGATGCGCTGCAAGAACGCGAAAGCCTTGGTCCGACCGGCGTGGGCCATGGTGTGGCGATCCCGCATGCCCGCAACAACCAACTTGACAGTGTCGTCGGCGCCTTCATCCTTCTGGAAAAGCCCGTCGATTTTAACGCGGTCGATCGGCAACCAGTGGACATCGCCTTTGCGCTCTTTGCCCCGGAGGCGGCTGGTGTGGAACATCTCAAGGCGCTGGCGCTCGTCTCACGCACCCTGCGCGAAAGCACGATCTGCGCGAAGCTGCGGGCTAACCACGATCCCGCCACGCTCTATACCATATTGACCGAGAACCAGAAGTCACAGGCCGCCTGACACTCTGATCCTTGGGGACTATCGCCAGGGTCCGAACCCGAACAGAAGGTAGTCGCGCTGATAAATTTCTGCGACGCGCGATTCGACCTCGTCATCATAGACGTCATCAAGGGCAAAGGGGGTGTCCGGCGCGGCCTGCTCCGGCAGCGGCGCATCCGGCAGGCCAACGCGCGCTGCCAGCGCGGGCAGGGCTGTCTCCAGCTCCTCTTCGCGTAGCACCGCATCGGGCAGGGCAAAATCCGCGAACCCCCGGATCAGGCTCGATTGCGTCGCCCAATGCGCATCCTGCCGCAGATTGGTCTGCCCGGCGAGATTCGCCTTCACGAAATCGAGGAACGCGATGAATCCGGTTCTATGCGCCGCGCGATCGTATTTCGCATCAGGCATTTTCTCCGGAATCGGCAGTTTATAGCGGTTGCGCAGAATTCGCCGGACCTTCTGATCTCCTCCCGTGTTCGGCAGAACCCACTGACAGAAAGCCGCGTGCGCACGTGCCACAGGATGACGGAGCACAGTAAACGACCTGTGGCCCGAATGCGTACGCATCCATTGCCGCAATGCTTTCTGGTTGAACGCGGTTTGAAGCGCGGAGACCGACGTATCGTCCAGCGCGGCCAGCCAGTTGCGCACCTCCTGATCCGGTCCCGATCGTACCGGCATGAACAATAGAGGCGCTCGCGCCCCGGCTACATATTGCGGAACCGACGGCCCCCGGCGCGGTTCGAAATTCGGGGTGCGCGACAGGTTGAACCTGTCGAGATCCGCAATCGACGACTGCATCTCCTCGAAATTCGAGACCTTATCGGAAACGGGGCTGGGATTCTGCGGCTTCAGCTTTCCGTCCAGTTCCCCAAGTTGCTGGTCACAACCCAGATAGAGCGCAAGCCCGTTCATCACATCAAGCGATTGCAGATCCTCGTAGGCGACATAAAACGCGGTCTGACCCGTGCGCTGCAACGTGTTGAGGAGCATCACCTGAAAATCCTGCAACTCCTCCAGATGGGCGCGAAACTCGGCCGCATCGAATGCGACCCGGCTATCCTTGCGTTTGCGCACGTCTGTCAGTTTCCATTGCCCGGTGGCCTGCGCGATCTTCCAGCTTACATAGCTGTCCACAGGATTGCGTGTCAGGATGACCTTCGCGCAACGCGGGTCGGTCAAACAGGGCATGAGAATCCTCGGGTCATGATCGTGAAAGAACCGGAACCCGCCAAGCCCGTCCGTTCGTTCACGGATCGCCTGCACCAAGACCATCGGATTGTCGGTCCGCTCTTCCAGTGAAATGCCAAGGATCTCTTCGCGGTTCGGATAGCCAATGAAGTGCGGATTGAACGCCTCTCCATGGCAGGTCACGCGATCAAGAGCGTTAAGATTGGTTTCGAGGAAGTTCGATCCAGTCCGCATCTCGGCGAACACGACAAAAAAATCAAAGGGTCGCGGCATCGGCACTCACTGCACCAGATAGGGTTTGCGGGGGGGATTCAGGGGGCCGGCATCGTGCTGGGCAACAGCGAAATCCCCCATGAGATAGGGGTGCATCCCCTGATTCTTGAGGTTCTGAAGAAACTGACCGAAGCCGGCAAGATCCGCCATTTTCGGCGCTTCCGTCAGCCGGCGCAGGGTGGTGTGCCCCATCTCGTCGATGATGGTTTGCAAGGGCTCCATCGGGGCTTCGATGAACTCCGCCATGCTCCAGATGCGCACACGTGCTTTGACGTGCGGTGAGCGGAGCACATCAAGATGCTTGCTCTCGATACGTTGAAGTTTTGCCGCCTCTTTCCTGATCTCGGTGAAATTGCGGTTCGACTGGAACAGAGGCACTGCCCAGGCCCCTGAGATCACGGAAATCTGCGCATTCGGATCCTTTGCAATCAGCCAGCTGACCTTTTGGTTGTCGCGCGGTCCGTATTGAAAACACTGCCGCTCTCCGCGCGTGTTCCAGATCAGGTTGGTCAGAAAAGCCTTGGGCCGGTAGTCACGTCCCGCCGCGCTATCGCTGAGCGCGCCGCTGATCGCTGTCTGCCCATGCGCATACTCGACCCGGTCCAGAGCATAGAGATGCCCATGAACCCGTGCCCCCGTCGCCCGGCCGAGCCAGGTTTCGAAATCCTCGAACAGATCGGAAAACCCCTCGAAGACCGAATACCGGGCGGCCGTCACGCCGTTCTCCCAGTCCTCATTGGGAAACCGGCTCTGCATGTAAAGCCCGGGACGCCCACGTGTCCGTCGCTCTACCGCCTTGGTAAAGATGCGGTCGATTTTGGCGGGGTTCGGCTCCGCCATTGTAATCGCCCCCGCAGGATATGTCAGGAAGGCCCGATAGAGCTTTTCGGCGTGCGGCCAGATCTTGCGCGCCACGAAACAGTCGGAGCGTCGAAGAAGTTGCAGATGATCATCATAGAAGATGTGCGGCTTGCCCTGAAAATCGAACTTCGACAGGGTAAGCGATCGGCTCTCGATGTTTGTCGAATAAAGACGCGCCAACGACTGGAAATAGCTTTCATCGGGAATCCAGACCTTCTTGAAATAGGTATCGTAAACCGAACGCTCAGGGTCTTCGAGGATTGCCGAAAGTGTCTGCCGCGTCAGGCACCACCACTGCGATCCCATGTGCGGGGTGATCCCGTTCGGAATCCGCCTTTTGAACCCGACAAGCCGCTGCAAATCCACATATTTGTCGAAAAAGTAGCGATGCCGCCTCCAGGAGAAGGGAAAGCGAAGCGTGAATCTCTCGTGATCCAGCCCACCGACCGTCCAGGGCACGTCCGCCGTTGTCGCGCTCTCGATGAAATCGGTGCGAGGACGCGCGGCAAGATAGTCGATCAATTCCTGAACCGGCCGTAGCGGAAGGCACGACCCCGACGACAGGTAGACGTGCCTGACCGAGGGGAACTCCGCCAGCAACATCTCCGATGCCGATTGCGACGCCGCCACGATGCCCCAACGGCCCCATTCGCACCTATGCCGTTTGCAGAACCGCACGTCGGCCACATCCGACAGTGCCTTGGAAAACAGGGTATAGTCGCGCCGCCGCACGGTGGAATCAACGTGGATCACAACCGGACAACCGGCCGCGGCCCAGTGCCGCGCCACCTGCTCCGCACGACCGAGCGCGGTATGCACCAGCATGACAATGCCCACGCTCACTCTGCCGTCCCTCGCCTCATGCCCAGTTCCCCTTGGACATCAGCCCCAGAATCTCCAGCTGACGCCAGTTGATGTATTTCTCCGACCACTTGCACCACAGTTCCGGATCGTCTCTCAGGCTTTCGGCATAGGCCTTGTACTCCACACTCGCGGCATAATGTTGCCGCCGATCCAGCTCTTCCGCCGCCTTGGCGGAGAACGTGTCCAGAAACTTCGCGTGTAGCAGAATACCGCTCGCCTTCTCGCCGCCCCATTCATCATAGACCTGATTGAGTCCTCGCGGTAGAAGCATATGGGTCGAACTGACATAGGCGTAGCGACGATTCCATTTCACCAACGGGATCTTGTTCAGTGCCGGCGCCTTGGCCGGCTGGTCCCGAAAAAAGACACGCGCCCGCGGCCCCCCTTGTATCCACAGGTTGCCGAACTTCCTGTTCTTGTCGATCGTATAGTTCCCGGCGTCAAACCATGATGCGATCTCCATCGGGTTCTGCCCTTCCCGATACGGCTCCGCGTCAAGCCGACCCTTCGGATACATGTCGAGAAGCATCGCGCTGAACGACTTGATCGACGATGCATCAAGCCAGTCCGTCAAGGCCCGCAAAGGTCGGGTATCGCAGAAGGGATAAATCAGGAACTCATCAGGATCGACCACCAGACACCAGTGATTGTGCCCATACCGGAACTGCAGCCAGTTGAGCCAATCCACCCCGAACCGCGAGCGTTTGTAGCTGCGCGTCGTGGTCCAAAGCGACACATCCGGCTGATCGGCAAGATACTCGCGCGATCCGTCCGAGCTATTATTGTCCACGATCAGGAAATGATTGACGCCAAGATCTCGGTAGTATTGCAGGAAAAAAGGTAGCCGAACGCGTTCATTCCGCAGCGTGGAAAAGACAAGCAGGTCGTCGCGCCGGATATGATCCGTCCGGTCGGCTACACGGCGCAGCTCCCGCCGCTTGCGCATGGCCCGCACAAGCCATCGCCGCCGTTGAAGCCGAAGCCGATATGAATTCCAGACGCCCAAGCCCTACCCCTCTGCCCCGCTCAAACCC
The DNA here is from genome assembly GCF_900110425.1 of Salinihabitans flavidus. Classification (GTDB taxonomy): domain Bacteria; phylum Pseudomonadota; class Alphaproteobacteria; order Rhodobacterales; family Rhodobacteraceae; genus Salinihabitans; species Salinihabitans flavidus. The sequence continues at coordinate 295,833 of NZ_FODS01000001.1, forward strand.
GCGTACATGATCCGGTATTCGGGTATCATGTGACGCTTAACACAGTCTTGAAATGATCTTCCCACCGCGGGGCGGAAAACCCTGTCCGACTGCACGGTCCCGATCTTGACCGCGTTTCTTCCGTCAGATCCCTGATTTTTCGCTCCCATAAATAACTATCTGACACGGTTGCGTAAATGGGAATATCGCCAAGGATTTCCCGCAGTACGGGAAGATCATTGCAGATCACCGGAATACCGAGTGCAGCGGCCTCAACCGGTGGCAGGCCGAACCCTTCCGCAAGGCTTGGAAACAAGAGTCCCCTTGCGTTCCGAAGCAGACCCCGCACCGCACCATCCGAAAGCCCGCCGAACTCATGGATAACGCGCCCGCGAAGTGGGTTGGAGTCCAGCCGCTCGAAAAACGCTGGCGCGCACCATCCGCGCCGTCCGCAAATCACCAGGTGCGGCAAATCCTCCACCCCGCGCTCTGCGGCCATCCTGTCCCACAAATCAAGAAGAAAAGCGTGGTTCTTGCGCGGCTCGATCGTCCCGAGGCACAGGAAATACGGCGCGGAAATATGTGGCACCGTCGCATTGTTCCCGTTTTCGGAACAATCCAGATCGACACCAAGATGCGCGGCATAGACCGGGGGCACGCGACCTTCCGCACCCAGATGACGGATCAGATTGGTCCGCGTTGCTTCTGAATTACACAGCAGTAAATCGGCATGAACGGATACCTGATGCAGGATCTTGCGAAGCCGTGGCTCGCTCTCGGGGCGCTGATACTGCGGATGATCAAGCGGAATCGTATCGTGTAGAAACACCACGATGGATGCCTGTGCGCCGTCCTTCAGCGCGCGCAGAACCCGCCGTGTCAGGTTGGAGTGGCCCACATTGTAATAGACCGCCCCACGCGGCAGGTTGCGTCGAAGCATCCGCTTCAATCCCGATGGCAGACAGCGCGCCGTGCAAAGGCGTCTCAGATCGCTTTCGGCGCGCCTTTGACCGGGGTCGATCCGCATCGCGCGGGCAAGTCGGTCCGCCGGACCCCACTCCTGCGCCCCGGTGAACCGTGCCAGCAGATCCCGCAACCCGGCCCGGTCCAACAGAACGTACCCAAGCCGCGTGCGCACCAGCCCGAACGCCGGCTCTGCCCGTCCGATCACGAACCGCAGATAAGCCAGCTCCACCCGGTCCACGCCGGTAGGTCTGCGTCCCGTGCGCCGGATCAGTCGGGACAGATCAATGATTCGGGCTGGTTTCGGGTCTGAGGCAGCATGTCCGGTCAGATCTCTGGACACATGCTTTCGCAAAGGGCTCCCCCCACTGTCACGCGCCTGCTATTCCGCAGCTTTTTCGAGTGCCAACCGTTCGTAGAGAAATGGAAGAAGCTCTCCCCGAAGATCTTCGCGCTCCAGCCCGAAGGCAATGGTAGCCTGAAGAAATCCGGCTTTTGACCCGCAATCGAACCGCTGTCCACGGAACCGGTAACCAAAAACCGGATCGCGTTCCTGAGCGATCTCATCGGCAATCGCATCGGTAAGCTGGATTTCCCCGCCCGATCCGGATTTGATCTTGTTGAGATTGCGCAGCACATTCGGAGTCAGAATATAGCGCCCGATCACCGCAAGGTTCGACGGTGACTCCCCTGGCGCGGGCTTTTCCACCATTCCCTTGACCGCCACCATGGAGCCCATGTCCTCGGCCACGTCCAGCATCCCGTATGACGATGTCTTGTCGTCCGGCACTTCCATCGCCGCGACCATGCAGCCGCCGGTTTCCTGATAGGCATCGACCATTTGCCTGAGGCAGGGCGTATCGGACGCGATCACGTCATCCGGCAGAATCACTGCAAAAGGCTCATCCGCAATGAGCCGTCGCGCACACCACACGGCATGGCCAAGACCAAGGGCGCGGTGCTGCCGGATGTAAGCGATGGCGCCGCTTTCCATGGTCGTCTTCTTGAGTGTCTCGAGCAATTCATGCCTGCCACTTTGTTTAAGTGCCTGCTCAAGAATTGGCGCCTGGTCGAAATAGTCCTCCAGGGCACTCTTGCCGCGCGATGTCACGAAAATGAATTCCTTGATGCCGGCCGCGCGCGCTTCGTCGATCGCATACTGGATCAGGGGTCTGTCCACCAGCGTCATGATCTCTTTGGGAATGGATTTGGTCGCGGGCAGGAAGCGCGTTCCAAGCCCCGCAACCGGGAAAATTGCCTTTGTTACTTTCCTACGCATTGTCGCCCAACCTCAAACATTCTTGATACGCGCGTGTAAGTCCGACCCTTAACACGGATGAGCGCCTTCACAACAAAGGTCTCATTGCCTTGTTGGGCCTGTCTCATTGGTTAGACAATACAATTGTGTCTAAATTTTTGTCATACTTTGTCACCGGACGCGATCACTATTGCGCCTGGTTTGCCAGCCCGAAGGCGACGCCGAAGAGTGACATGATGGTCCGTGCCGATCGGAAGGGCGATTCGGTGGCCATCACTGTGTCGTGAGGATGAATCTCGAACTTCCGCGCGGCAAAAAGCCCATCCGCGCTCGTCAGGTCTATCGTAAAGATCACTTCGGTCTTCTCCGGTCCGGTTCCATCCTGGCGCAATGCCGTTTCCGGATACTCACGCAGCACCAGAATTCCTTGCGGATTGGCGCTGCCTTCATTGAGCCCGCCCAACATGGACAGCGCCTCAAGCGCCATAACCTTTTCTGTTTCAAAGGATACCAGCCGCTGGGTCCCGGTGGCCCCAAGCGCGATGAAATACCTCTCATCCTCTTCGACGATCACCTTGTCGCCGCCCCGGAGGGTGACGTTGCGCTCTGAATCCGAAAACAGATCGGACGCGCGAATCTCATAGGTCTCGCGATCCCGAATCAGCCGCACGAGCGGGTTGTTGAGCGCGGGCGAAATGCCGCCGCCCTCCGCGAGCAGGCTGAGCAGGGTAAAGTTCCGATCCGGCAAGGGAACACTGCCTGGTTTCGCGACTCCACCCACCAGATCTACAGAATTGTATTGCCCGGATTGCATCTCGAGCTGCACTTGCGCGGTCGAAGCGATACCGCTCAACTCCTTCTGCAAATGCGCGCGCGCATCATCTGGCGTCATTCCCCGCACCAGCACTTCACCTACATAGGGAACGAAAATCGTGCCGCTTGAAGAGACGACGATGTTGCTAATCTCCACGTTTTTCTGCACGTTACTGGTCAGAAGGGAATTTTCCTGATTGTCCCAAATCGTCAGCTTCACCCGGTCGCCCTTGCGAATGACACTCGAGGCCGGACCCGGCCGGGCCTCGAACCAGCGGTAGTGCCCCTTCCAGCCCGTTGCAGGCCACTGCTTCAAACGCGGCAGGTTCGCCCGAGTCACCGGCTCCACAACAAAGCTCGCCTCCTCACCGGATTTCGTGGCCACAATTTCTGATTGAAGCGCAGCGCCACGCGGTAGGGAACAGGCTGCCAGAAACAGGGTTGCAAATGCCAGCAGGCCCAACTTGCCAATTTTCGCAGTCACGTTGTCCGATGCCCCCGTCTCTGTCCGTCGTCACTTTCATAGCGACAAGCCCCCACATGATACAACGGGTTTGTCACCTCATGTCCCGGTGCCACAAGGACCGTGGCAGCGCAGGCACGACTCGAGGGGCCTTGTGATGCGGGGAATCCTCATCCGGCGACCTCCCGAAACCTGTGACCGGGGCTCCAGCGGATGCTGCCGGATTCGGGGGATTCACGCTTCGTCTCGAGAACCGCAGAAAACCGCCAGTTTCAGCGCCTTGAGCGCGCAACCTGCTATTCAAAGCAGCAAACAGAAGATATACTGGCAGCTTAACATGGGTTTTGAGTATAATCAGTTTTGCTCTGTCGGCGTTTTTATTACTTCTACATCATTCGTGACGCCGGGCGCACCGCGACAACACGAGAATTGTAGGCGGCTCGAAGGATGGTTGGGATCTGGATGAATCTGTCTTTCTACTTCAATCTGACGCGGTCTCAGAAAAGCAAGATCCTTCTTGGATTTGACACGTTCTGGCTGATCGTATCCTTTTTCGGGGCGCAGTCGCTCATCCTCGGGGAATGGCCATGGCACGGCGACATGGCTAACAGCCTGACCTATCTGGCGATCGTGCTTCCAACTGCGCTCTGTTTTATCGTGTTTTTCGGCGTTCACCGCGTAAAGCTCAATGCTTATGGAATGCAGGGCATGGTCGAGACGGCGGCGCTCGCGATAGTCGTCGGAGCATGTGCTCTGGCGAGCAGTCACCTGCCCTATGTGCGAAATGTGCTGACACCCTTGCCGGTGCCGGTTTTTGTCGTGTTCTCCATGCTGTTTCTCATCCTGTCGGTGACCGGTCGCCTCCTGCTGCGCGAAATCGTGCTGCACATCTACCGCAGCGTGCAGAATCGAAAGCGGGTTCTGATCTACGGGGCGGGCCAGACCGGGCAACAACTCGCCGCAGCTCTGCTGACCGACAATGAATTTGAAGCGATCGGTTTTGTCGACGACAATCCCGTATTGCAAAACCTCACCATTGGCGGGCTTCGCGTCGACTCCCCCAAGAACCTCCGCAAACTCGTGGAGCAGTTGGACGTCAACCGAATCGTGCTTGCCATGCCATCGGCAAGCCAGCATGTGCGCATGCGAATTGCACAGGATCTGCGCGGCCTTGGCTGCGAGGTTCATGCCGTGCCCTCCTTTGCCGAGATGGTCCTGCGCGGCGACAACGCCGCTCAATCCGTCGCCCCCATCGCCGCCGCAAGCCTGCTTGGGCGCGACGGTCTTGAGGCAGACCTTCCCGTTGTCAACGGAACGTATCAGGCGCGTCGGGTTCTCGTCACCGGCGCGGGCGGCTCCATCGGATCGGAGTTGTGCCGACAGCTTCTGGCCTGCAATCCCTCCATCCTTGTTCTGCTCGATCACAGCGAACTCGCGCTCTACAACATGCTGCGCGAACTGACGGATCTCGCTCCCAACCTGCCGATCGAGCCGGTGCTCGGGAGCATATGCCAGTACGACATGATGCTTGATGTGATCAAGCGATACCAGATTGATGTAATTTTCCACGCCGCTGCCTACAAGCATGTGCCGCTGGTCGAAGACAACTCCATTGAGGGGCTGCGCAACAACGTGTTTGGCACCCGCAATGTGGCAGAGGCCGCGCGGGTTCTGGAGGTGGATCGCTTCATCCTCGTCTCTTCGGACAAGGCGGTGCGCCCCACGTCCATCATGGGCGCGTCGAAGCGTCTCGCGGAACTGGTGGTGCAGGATCTCGCCACCCGCAGCACGAAAACCTGTTACTCCATGGTGCGTTTCGGGAATGTACTTGGCTCCTCCGGCTCGGTCATTCCACTCTTCGAGGATCAGATCAGGCGTGGCGGCCCCGTCACCGTGACCCATTCCGACGTGACACGCTATTTCATGACCGTATCCGAAGCGGTGCGCCTTGTGCTTCTGGCCGGCAGCTTTGCCCGGGGCGGCGATGTCTTCGTGCTCGACATGGGCAAACCCGTGATCATCCGCGATCTCGCCCGCAAGATGATCGAAAGCGCCGGTTACACCGTTCAGGACAAGAACAACCCCGATGGCGATATCGGGATCGAGATTACCGGCCTGCGCCCCGGTGAAAAAATGCACGAAGAGCTTCTGATCGGAACCGAACAGCCCAACACCCCGCATCCAAAGATTCTTCGGGCGCAGGAAACCGGTCTTTCGGAACTGGAAGTGGCCAATGCGCTTCAGGACCTGCGTCGCGCCATCGACGCACGCGATGCCGACATGGCCCGGGCCGTGATCCGCCGCTGGGTCGAAATCGGCACCCGAGACGAAAGCAAGAACCTCATCAATCAGTAGCGGGCCTGCGTCCGTAATACTCTCGGTACCAAGCAACGAACCGGGCCACGCCGTCCTCTACCGGGGTGGAGGGGCGCCTGCTTGTCAAATCCTCCAGAAGATCCGCCGCCGCCCACGTCGCGGGCACGTCCCCCGCCTGCATCTCCATGAAGTTCTTTTCCGCTGTCCGGCCGGTCGCGGCCTCCACAGCTTCGACAAACCGCATGAGCGGCACGGAATCGCCATTGCCGATGTTGACCACGCGCCACGGCGCCACCGGGCTCAGGCTATCGACACCACTCACGGCACCACGCCCGTCAGCCTGCGGCGGCACTGCGTCGATCAGGGCCAGGATTCCCGCCACCAAATCGTCGATATAGGTGAAATCGCGCCGCATATTGCCATGATTGTAGATATCGATCGGCCGTCCCTTCAGGATCGCGCTGGTAAACTTGAAAAGCGCCATATCCGGTCGCCCCCACGGGCCATAGACCGTGAAGAACCGGAACATCGTGACCGGCAGACGATAGAGGTGGGCGTAGGAATGCGCCATCGCCTCATTTGCCTTCTTGGTCGCGGCATAAAACGACAGTTGCCAGTCCGCACGATCCGTCTCGCGGTAGGGCATATCCTCGTTCGCACCATAGGCCGAGGATGTGGAAGCCAGAAGCATATGCGCCGGGGGGAAGGCACGCGCCGCCTCCAGCAATTCGAACGTACCCAAAAGGTTCGCCTCCACGTAGGAGCGCGGGGCCTCTATCGAATAGCGCACCCCCGCTTGCGCGGCGAGGTGCACCACCACGTCGGGGCGCTCCTCCTCGAAGAGTGAAAGCAGCCGCCCCGGCTCTTCAAGGCGCGCCTCGACCGAGGTGAAATTCTCATGCGTCTCCAGACCTGCGTGCCGGTCGCGTTTGAGCGTGACATCGTAATAGTCGGTCATCGCGTCGAGCCCGATCACGCGCCATCCCGCATCCAGAAGCGCCCGCGCGGTGTGAAATCCGATAAACCCTGCCGATCCCGTCACCAGCGCCGTTCTGTGTATTGCCATTGCCTGTTCCGTCTTCTGTTATTCGTCCGGCAGCCCGCGCTGCATCGCCACGCGCCGCCGCTCCTGCCTCACCCGGCGTCCGAAGCGCCAGAATCGGAAAAGGGGTTGCTCACGCTCAGACCGCCCGAAAAGGCCGCCGGACTGTTCCCAGTATCCAGCCTCCCGGAATCGCACCCGATGATAAAGCGCCGTGGGTGAAAACAGCATGAGCGTCACGATCCTTCCCGATGCCGCGAGTTCCGCCGCCTTCCTGCGCAACGCCTGCCGCCTCCAGATTCGCCCCGAGATCAGAACGCTTCGCCCGCCGGGACGTCCCGGAAAGGGACGGAACCCCTCGGCGGCACGCGGAAGGGGGGGCTGGCTGCGCAGCTCGCGCGCCTGCCCGTCCTGCCACCCCGTGCGCAGCCCGCGCAGAAGACGGCGCACTGCGCCCGGCTCCAGCCGGCCGGCGACCATATGCGAAACAAGCCGCCGACGCTGCTCCGCTTGAAAACGCGCCCATGCCCCGGCCTGCTCATTCTGCGGCGCGTGCTTGCGCAGGAACACCGCGAAACTTGCCCCCATCTGGTGCAAATCGCGCGGCACTCGATCCGCGCGGCGTCGCTCGCTTGAAAGATAGCCGTGATGCACCTCAGCCAATGGAACGATGGCCGTGGCCAGACCATCCGCAGCCAGTCGCAGGTTCATGTCGGTTTCATCAAGGAAGAACCGGAAGGCCGGATCGAAACCGCCCATATTGGCAAGGATATCGCGCCGCGCGGCCATATTGGTGCCCTCGGTCTTGATCGCCCTCTCCGCATTTGGAAAAAGGACGACAGGCCGATCCCCCGTCACCTCAAGCGCGCGCGTCTGCGCAAGCCGGTCCACCGACTGCGCCCGCCACTGGAACGCAATCCCGTTGCGCCCGCGCACGAACCCACCGGCCGCCGCAACCCGCGGCTCGGCAAACGGCGCCGTCAGATGCCAAAGCCACGTCGGCTCCGCCACTGCATCATCGTCGATGAAGGCGACCACCTCGCCCGTCGCCGCCGCGATACCGCGATTGCGTGCCGCCGATATATTGGCGTCCTGATAAGGCACCAGCTTGAGATGCTCTGCGAACGGCAGTGCCTCCGCCGCCGCGATTCCGCCCGGATCGGCCACCACAATGATCTCGAATGCGGGGTGCATCTGTTGCGACAGCCCTTTCAGGCATAGCCGAAGCGCCGCGGGCCGTTCCCGGGACACCACCACCACGCTGACCGGACACTGGCTCACACTGCTACGCCTTCTGAAGCTCCACCCCGGGGGCATGTGCAATGAAGAACGGGTTGGCAAACTCCGCCTTGCCATAGGTCAGAAGGCTGTGATCGTCGAACCGCACGACCGAGCCCCCGGCCCCCAGAAGCACTGCATGCCCCGCCGCGGTATCCCATTCCATCGTTCGACCGAGCCGCGGATAGAGATCGGCCTCCCCCGTCGCCACAAGACAGAACTTGAGAGATGATCCCGCGCTCTTGGAATCTTTCACCGCGTATTTGCCGATGTAGTCGTCGGTCGCCTGATCGCGGTGCGATTTCGACGCGACGACCATCAGCGCGCCATTGTCGGGCTTTGATACTTGTATCGGCGTCACATCGCCCGGCGCGACCTTGTCAAAGGGTCCGGTCTCTTCCACCGACTGCCCCTCCGGCCGGGTATAGAACATGCGTTCCTTCGCCGGTGCATAGACAACGCCGCGCAGCGGCATGCCGTTTTCGACATAGGCGATATTGACGGTGAAATCTCCACGTCGGTTTATGAATTCCTTGGTGCCGTCCAGCGGATCGACAATCAGGAAAGTGTCACCCTGCGCCATGTGGCTGTCGGCCTGTTCCTCCGTCACAAGCATCGCGTCCGGAAACGCCGCACGCAACCCGTCCGAAATGATCTCATCCGCCGCTTCATCGGCCACCGTCACCGGGCTGTCGTCCAACTTCAGCTTCACGTCGAAATCGTCCGAATTGTAGATCTCCATGATCTTGTCCCCCGCTTCGAGGGCAAGCCGGCGCATGACGGGAATGAGTGTTGTGTAGTTCAAGAGACTCTCCTGCACGGATTTGTTTGAATAATGGCCTTTGCCCCCTTATGCTCCGGTCGTAACGGAACGGCAAGAATTCCATGTCAAACCGAGCCCAACAGCAGGGGTCTTGAGGCAATGTTTCAGAAAACGCTTCCCAGGACGACACTGGGTTCGGTCATCGTGCTCGCCGAGCTGACCTACCATGCCGTTGTTCGCAGTGTGCGCAAGACCCACGGCAATGCGATCATGTCGATCCTCATCAACATCGTTCAGGCGGTGATGTTCGTGCTTGCCTTCTATGTCATGTTCTCAGTGCTGGGGTTGCGGGGCACTGCCCTGCGTGGCGATTTTCTTCTGTATATAATGAGCGGGATTTTCCTGTTTCTGACGCACAACCGCACGCTCGGCGCGGTGGTCGGGTCCGAAGGGCCGTCTTCGCCGATGATGAAACACGCGCCGATGAACACGATCATCGCCATCGGGGCCGCCGCCTTCGGGGCGCTTTACATTCAGGTGCTGTCGCTTGCGGCGATCCTGTTCGTCTACCACGCCGCCTTTACCCCGCTGGAGATCAATCAGCCGATCGCGACCTTCGGCATGCTGCTTCTGGCATGGTTTACCGGGTTGGCGATCGGGGTGCTGCTGCTCGCGCTGAAGCCATGGTTCCCCACCTTCGTGCAGATCGCCACCACCGTTTATCAGCGTGCCAACATGATCGCATCGGGCAAGATGTTCGTGGCCAACACGCTGCCGGGCTTCATGCTTGCCATGTTCGACTGGAACCCGCTGTTTCATTGCATCGACCAGGCGCGCGGCTTTGCCTTCATCAACTATTTTCCGCGCTACAGTTCGGTGGAATATCCCCTGATCGTGGGCACCATCCTTCTGATGATCGGCCTGATGGGGGAGTTCTATACAAGACGCCGCGCCTCCATGAGCTGGGAAGCCCGGCGCTGAGCCGCCGGTCGCGCTACGCCGACACCCGCCGCCTCGCGGACACCTAGGCAACCACGCGCAGGGTCAGGTTGATTCGTCCTCCCTTCGGTAAAAGACGCGATGTGCCAAACCGGATTCGATCCACCCCGTGATAGGCCAGACGCGCCGCTCCCCCCATCACCACGACATCGCCGGACGCAAGCCAGATCGACTCCGTCTTGCCGCCTCGCGTCGTATTGCCCATTCGAAACAGGGCGTCATCGCCGAGCGACACGGACACCACCGGAAAACCGAAGTCCCCTTCGTCGCGGTCCTGATGAAGACCCATCCGGGTGTCCTCGCCGTAGAAGTTGATCAGGCAGCAATCGGGCGCACGCTCAACCCCGCTGACTGCATCCCAGATGGCAAGCACGTCCTGCGGGATCGGCGGCCAGTCCACGCCCGACGGACGGCGCGGCTCATATCGGTATCCGCGCCGATCCGTCACCCAGCCCACCCGGCCGGCCGAAGTCATCCGAACCGACATCTGCTTGCCCGATGGCGTTACAGGCCGGACCAGCGGCGCGTATTCCACAACTTCGCGGATGGCGCCGAGGACGGTGGCCTGCTCCGCCTGCCCGAGAAGACCCTTGTGGATCTCGAACCCCCTGATCCGAAGCTGCTCAGCCATGTCTGCGCCTCAGGTGCCGAAAATTGCCCGTATTTAACGCCGCCCCCCTCTGCGAGGTGCTTGCAGCGCCGATTTCCCCTCCCTATATACCCTCCGAAACGTGATCGTCCAAAGGGTCGGTCATGAAAGAGTCCGGGGACGGATGCCGAAACGGGTCCGGCCTCGAAACATCGCCTAAGTCAGAAGGGATCAGAAATGAGCAAAGTGATTGGGATCGACCTCGGGACAACCAACTCCTGTGTGGCCATCATGGATGGGGCACAATCGAAGGTCATCGAGAATTCGGAAGGGTCCCGCACGACCCCCTCGATTGTCGCCTTCACCGAGAATGAGCGCCTTGTCGGCCAGCCGGCCAAACGTCAGGCGGTCACCAACCCCGAAAATACCATCTTTGGCGTGAAGCGCCTGATCGGCCGCCGCGTGGACGATGCCGAAGTCACCAAGGACAAGAAGATGGTCCCGTTCAAGATCATGGACGGTGGCAACGGCGACGCCTGGGTTGAGGCGCGTGGCGAAAAGTATTCACCCTCCCAGATTTCCGCCTTCATCCTCGGCAAGATGAAGGAGACCGCCGAATCCTATCTCGGCGAAGAGGTGACGCAGGCCGTCATCACCGTGCCGGCCTACTTCAACGACGCTCAGCGTCAGGCCACCAAGGATGCGGGCAAGATCGCCGGGCTGGAGGTGCTGCGGATCATCAACGAACCGACCGCCGCCGCGCTGGCCTATGGCCTCGACAAGAAAGAGACACACACCATCGCCGTCTATGACCTTGGCGGCGGTACCTTCGACGTCACGATCCTTGAGATTGACGATGGTCTGTTCGAAGTGAAGTCCACCAACGGGGACACTTTCCTCGGCGGTGAGGATTTCGACATGCGAATCGTCAACTACCTCGCCGATGAGTTCAAAAAGGAAAACGGCGTCGATCTCAGCCAGGACAAGATGGCCCTCCAACGCCTGAAAGAGGCCGCCGAGAAGGCCAAGATCGAACTGAGCTCCACCACCCAGACAGAGATCAACCAACCGTTCATCTCCATGGGCGCCAACGGCCAGCCGCTGCACCTGGTGATGAAACTCACCCGCGCCAAGCTGGAATCGCTGGTGGGCGACCTGATCAAGTCGTCGATGAAGCCCTGCCAGGCCGCATTGAAGGATGCCGGGATCTCGGCCTCCGATGTGGATGAGGTGGTTCTCGTGGGCGGCATGACCCGCATGCCCAAGGTCATGGAGGAAGTGACCAAGTTCTTCGGCAAGGAGCCGCACAAGGGCGTAAACCCCGACGAGGTGGTTGCTCTGGGCGCCGCGATTCAGGCCGGCGTTCTGCAAGGCGACGTGAAGGATGTGGTCCTGCTCGACGTGACTCCGCTCTCGCTCGGCATCGAAACGCTGGGCGGCGTGTTCACCCGGCTGATCGACCGCAACACCACGATCCCGACGAAGAAATCGCAGGTCTTCTCCACCGCCGAGGACAATCAGAACGCCGTGACCATCCGCGTGTTCCAGGGCGAGCGCGAAATGGCCTCCGACAACAAGATGCTCGGTCAGTTCAATCTTGAGGACATTCCACCCGCACCGCGCGGCATGCCCCAGATCGAGGTGACGTTTGACATCGACGCCAACGGCATCGTGAACGTCTCCGCCAAGGACAAGGGCACCAACAAGGAACAGAAGATCACGATTCAGGCGTCCGGCGGCCTCTCGGAAGAGGATATCGAGCGCATGGTCAAGGACGCCGAGGAGAATGCCGAGGCGGACAAGACCCGCAAGGAACTCGTGGAGTCCAGAAACCAGGCCGAAAGCCTCATCCACACGACAGAGAAGTCGCTGGAAGAGCATGGCGACAAGGTCGACCCCACCACGGTGGAGGCAATCGAACTGGCCATTGCCGCGCTCAAGGACGATCTCGAAGGCGACAACCCCGAGAAGATCAAGTCCGGTATTCAGAACGTCATGGAATCCTCCATGAAACTGGGTGAGGCGATCTACAAGGCGAGCCAGGAAGAGGACGGCGGCGATGATTCCGCCTCCACGGACGATGCGACCGGTCCGGGCGACGACGATATCGTCGATGCCGACTTCGAAGACCTGGACGACGAAAACAAGCGCTGATGCGCCCAACGTCGGAACCGACAGGGGCCGGTCCGGTTGCCGGACCGGCCTCTCTCATTCCGGCATAAAGGAGTGACCCATGGCAAAACGTGACTTCTACGATGTGCTTGGCGTCAGCAAGGGTGCATCCGCGGACGAGATCAAGAAGGCATATCGCAAGAAGGCCAAGGAACTGCATCCCGACCGCAACAAGGATGACCCCGAGTCCGAGGCACAGTTCAAGGAAGTGAACGAAGCCTACGAGATTCTGAAGGACGCCGAAAAAAAGGCCGCCTACGATCGCTTCGGTCATGCTGCATTTGACGGCGGCATGGGCGGTGGCGGTGGCGGCGGCGCCCATCCCGGTGGATTCCGTGGCGGACCCGGCGCTCAGGGCGATTTCGCTTCCGCCTTCTCGGATGTGTTCGACGATCTGTTCGGAGATTTCATGGGCGGTCGCGGTGGCGGTGGACGTCAGCGCGCCGCGCGCGGCTCCGACCTGCGCTACAACATGCGCATCACGCTGGAAGAGGCGTATTCCGGCCTTCAGAAAACCATTCAGGTGCCCACCTCCGTGCCCTGCGACGCCTGTGACGGATCGGGCGCCGAAGGCGGCGCCGAACCCACAACCTGCCCGACCTGTTCGGGCATGGGCAAAGTCCGCGCGCAGCAGGGTTTCTTCACCGTCGAACGCACCTGTCCCACATGCTCTGGACTTGGCCAGATCATCAAGAATCCTTGCCGCTCCTGCGGTGGACAGGGACGTGTGGAAAAGGATCGCGCGCTCAACGTGAACATCCCCGCAGGGGTGGAAACCGGCACTCGCATCCGCCTCGCCGGAGAGGGAGAAGCCGGGATGCGCGGTGGTCCGCCTGGCGATCTTTATATCTTCATCGAGGTTGCCCCGCACGAGATCTTTCAGCGCGAAGGCAACGACCTGTTCTGCCGCGTTCCCGTCTCCATGAGCGCAGCGGCCCTCGGCGGTGATATTGAGGTGCCGACGATCGACGGCGGGCGAAGCCGGGTGAAGATCCCGCCGGGGTCGCAGTCGGGACGCCAGATGCGCCTGCGCAGCAAGGGGATGCCGGCCCTGCGTGGTGGCGGCTCTGGCGACATGTTCATCGAACTGGCGGTGGAAACCCCAGTGAACCTCACGTCCCGTCAAAAGGAACTCCTGCGAGAGTTCGCCGCCGAGAGCGAGGACAACAATCCGGAGAGCAAGAGCTTCTTCTCTTCGGTAAAAAGTTTCTGGGACAGCATGAAGGGCTGAAGCTCTCACCATGTCGAAACGGAAAAGGCCGGGCTGTCCAAAGCCCGGCCTTTTTCATTTCCATCGCGGTGGAGGGGTCCCCGTGTCATGCGACCCATTTCCGCCCGGGCGCGCGAAGTCACCACCGACGTATTACCGACAAAATACCGACGTTATACCGACGTGCCATTTTCGACGTTTCGCGGGATTTGTTAACCCTTCGCTAACCTTGCTTCGGCAGTCTGCGGCCATGTCCGATACGCGCGCCTTTTCCGAAATGCCCCTGCCGCTGTTCAACGCGGAAGAGGCCCCGGAAACGCCGCTCAAGTCGGGCAGACTTCCCTCCTACATTCGCGACCACCGCGCGAGGCTCCGTGACCGCTTTCTCTCAGGCGGCGCGGACGCCATGCCGGACTATGAACTGTTGGAACTCATCCTGTTCCGCGCCATTCCGCGGCGGGATGTCAAACCGCTCGCGCGGCAACTTCTCGACCGTTTCGGCGGTTTCAATCAGGTTCTGTCGGCCCCGGCGCCACGCCTGCGGGAGGTGCAGGGTGTGGGCGATGCGGTCGTCACCGAACTCAAGATCGTGGAGGCCGCGACCCACCGTATGGCCCGATCCCGCGTGCTGGGCCAACAGGTGCTTGGCTCCTGGGATGCGCTTCTGGATTATTGCCGCACATCAATGGCTTACCGGGAGATTGAGCAATTTCGCATTCTTTACCTCGACCGCAAGAATATCTTGATCGCCGATGAGGAACAGGCCCGCGGCACAGTCGACCATGTTCCGGTCTACCCGCGCGAGGTGGCCAAGCGCGCACTCGAACACAACGCTTCCGCCATGATCCTCGTGCACAACCATCCCTCCGGCGATGTGACACCGTCACAGGCTGACATAAGCATGACAGAACAGGTGGAGCGGGCCTGCAACGTGCTCGGCATCACCCTTCACGATCACCTCGTCATAGGCAAAAGCGGCGAGTTCAGCTTCAGAAGCGAGGGTCTGCTTTAACGCAGCCAGACTTCCACCCGACGATTCACCTGCCGGCCCCATGCGCTGTCATCGCAAGCCATCGGCATCGCCTCTCCGAAGGCTGCCACCTGCGTCGAAAGCAGCTCACGATCTACAGCTTCCGCCGCCTCCAGAACCGCCTTGCGCACCGCCTCGGCCCGCTTCTGCGCAATCTCCCGGTTCCCGGTTGCCCGACCCAACCCGTCACTGAACCCCACAAACAGGATCTCCCGCTCATCATAGGTCCCGGCCTCCAGTCCTCGCGCCAGCAAAAGCACGTTGGATCGGGATTGCGCGTCAAGCCGCGCGGACCCTGCCTCGAATCGGAACGACGTTGTCAGCCGGTCACGCGGTGCCAGAAGTTTGACCATACTCTGCAATTCGCGCAGCGAGATCTCTTCCCCTGCCGCCGAAATCGCATTGATAAATCGATCTCCCTGAAGCGTCACCGGCACCTCTTCCGGTGTCTGGTCCACAAAGCCGGCACGTCGTATCACGATCTGCGCAGCAGGACCTACCGCATAGGACAGAAAGGCGCGCGCCAGTTTCGGCAACCGCCGCGCGGGCAGGTAAAGAAACATCGGTGCGGTGAGAGGATAGTCCTCTGTCTTGATACTGCGCCGTGCCGCCGAGAGCGTGAAGCCGCAGCCCCCCGAAAGGTCCAGCACGCGGGCAGCACCCGTGTTCGAAAAGGCGGACATGCCAATGGCGAAGGGGGCCCGCGACACCGCCGAGATCAAGTCGTCGGGGGTTTCATGTCGCTTGATCTGGCTGCTGAGGGACAGCTCCGCAGGTTGCATCAACTGATCCTCAACCGCCTGCGTCAATCCAGATTTTCTGGTCAGTAGGTGAAGGTCGATCGGCGCATCCGGACCTCCCAGAATCTTCCAGCTATCGATTTCCCCGGCAAAGACCCGCGCCAGCGTTCCTGGGGAAATGTCACGCACCGGATTACCCGGTGCAACCACAGGAACCAACCCATCAAGCGCGAGCACATGACTGCGTCGTGGATCGGTCAAGTCGCCCAAGCCCGCCTCATAGCCGCGCGTGGCTTCCTTCTCCCGTATTTCGCGCAGTGACATGACGATGTCGGCCTCATTGGCAAGAAGGTCGGCAAACCCCTCATCCGCATTGCTTGCGTGAATCAAAAATTTGACCAGCAGTTTGCCCGTCTCCCGATCGCTCAGGTGGTATTCGAAACGCCGCGCCTCCTTGGAAACCCGCGTCACCCCGTATTGATTGCGCAGCGCGAACGCCTCGACCAGAGCGGGTAGAAGCACCTCGGCCATCCCTGCGCTACCTGAGATGCGGATCTCCGCCACATAGTCGAGAAGGCTGGGACAGGCCGGCCCTTCGCAGCGTACGCCTGTGCCATCCACAGTCAGTTCGCCATAGATGGTTTCGACACGATAGAACTGCCCGTCAAAGCCAAGCAACGTGCCCGAGATCTCTACCGCACCATCATACGATGTCAGCGTGATGTCCTGTGCGACGGCCTGTGAATACAGACCGGTAAAGCAAAGGAAAAGTGCGGCGCGAAACGCCGCACGTAATTGCACCATGGGGTCACCCGAAGCTGCCTATTTCTTGCTGGCGATTGTCAGGTCTTCGAGCAGGTTTTTCAACACAAGAAAATCCCCTGTGGCCGCACATTCCGGCACGTCGAGTGTCAGATCACGCATCCGGGGCTTTTCTCCTCCATGCAACTCAATGATCTGTGCCACAAGCTCGCTTTCACAGTTGGCCTCGATCACCTCGGCCTCTATCCGCAGCGCAATCGTGCCATCGCGTTTTGCCTGCTGGTGAGGAAAGGTATAGACCTCGGCAAGTCTGGCGTCAGGGACTTCGACATTGCCCAGTAGGGTAATGAAACCGCCCCGTCCCTCTGCCACAGACTGAAGGTCGCGTGGTGCACCCTTCCAGACATGGCCGTCACCGCCATAGCTCGCGCCGTATTCCATCGCGTGAAGCTGCAAGCCACTCTCTCCACGCCATTGCAACACCGCCCTGTCATAGTAGGGCAGGGATGAAACTCGCGTTTGTGCCACCGCCCCTTCGCCATTGGCAAAGGACGCAATGTAGACCGCATTCTCGGACAAAGCAGGCACCGTGAGCTCAAGGCTGCCGTCCTGTCCGGTCACAACGGTGAACATCATTCCGCTGTGATGAATGGTCGCGCGCTCGTCACCCAGACAATCGGCACTAAGCGTCAGCGTTACCATCGCTGCCGGGGCCGGCTCCGCCACCAGCACGACGGGACAACCAAGACTTGGTGTTGGCTCCTCATCCGGCAGATCACCAAGCCCATCGAGTTGCGCCGCAACCCGTATCGCAGGCGGTTTCGGCAGAGTCTCGGGCTCTGCCCGTTCGGCCGGAGGAGTCGGAAGAAACGCGGTTGGCGTCACCCCGGTCAGCGAAAGGTCCGCCGTGCGCGGTTCCGCACGGGAGTTGTGACTGCTTTGTTCAGGTTTCGGGTTCGACGCGGGTGGTTTGTTTGTTTTCCCCCTGGCGTCAGCTGCGCGACTCGCCTCCGCAGATTGCATCGCAAAGGAAATCGACATGGCAGCGCAGAATGTCGTGAACGCGAGCAAATAGCGCCGGGTGCTATCCTTTAATTTCATCTATATCTCCAAACTCGTACGGCCCCGGGTCTCCTTTTTGCAAAAAAATGGGGCGCCTATATGGCGCCCCTTTGATCAAAACCTGATGCGGGTTCATGTCGAATCATTCCGATCCGACGCGCCTTGGCGTCAAGACAATCGCCCATGGCAATGTTTGAACTTCTTGCCCGATCCACAAGGACAGGGTGCATT
Source organism: Salinihabitans flavidus (assembly GCF_900110425.1). Lineage (GTDB taxonomy): Bacteria > Pseudomonadota > Alphaproteobacteria > Rhodobacterales > Rhodobacteraceae > Salinihabitans > Salinihabitans flavidus. Next base: position 313,503 of record NZ_FODS01000001.1, read on the forward strand.
CCGCCCCGGGTTGCCCCATGTGGCGGGATCGTTCTCGTCAAACCCGGCCAATACGGGCTCCTCTGTCTTCTCGTCGTCTTCCGGACCTTGCGGCTTGGCCGCAGCCTGTATCTGCGACTGCTGAGCTTGCATGTCCGCGACCATCGCCTGCTGCTCTTCTTCGCTCATGGGGCGAATCTGGGCCAGGCTACGGGTCACATCCTCACGCAAACTGTCGAGCATCGATTCGAATAACTGAAACGACTCACTTTTATATTCGTTGAGAGGATCACGCTGCGCATAACCACGAAAACCGACAACACTGCGCAGATGCTCCAGCGTCAGAAGGTGCTCACGCCATTTGTTGTCGATGGTCTGTAGCAGGATTTGCTTCTCGATCATCCGCATGTTTTCCGGGCCGAACTGGCTGGTCTTCTTTGCCATGAGCTCATCGGCCGCATTCTCGAGACGTTCCCGGATGGCATCATCGTCCACGCCTTCCTCGTTCGCCCACGCGATCACCGGCACGTCGATTCCCAACTGCTCCAGCACCGCAGCATAAAGCCCCTCTGTGTCCCACTGGTCAGCAAAGGTCTTGGGCGGCATGAAACGATGCACCAGATCGCCAATCACCTCGTGTCGCATGTCCTGCGTAATCTCGCTGATATCCTGCGCTTCCATGATCTCACGGCGCTGGCTGAAGATCACCTTGCGCTGCTCGTTCATCACATCGTCGAACTTCAGAAGCTGCTTGCGGATGTCAAAGTTACGCCCCTCGACCTTCGCCTGCGCCCGCTCCAACGATTTGTTCACCCAAGGGTGAACAATGGCCTCGCCTTCCTTCATCCCCAATGTATTGAGCACTTTCTCAAGCCGCTGAGATCCGAAAATCCGCATCAGGTCATCTTCCAGCGACAGGAAGAATGCCGACCTGCCAGGGTCGCCCTGCCGCCCGGACCGACCACGAAGCTGATTGTCGATGCGGCGGCTTTCATGCCGTTCGGTCGCGAGCACGAAAAGACCACCTGCTGCGATCACAGCCTCTTCGTCGGCCTTGTGCTCTGCTTCGATCTTCTCGCGGATCTCATCGGGGTGGGCATCGGGATCGGCGGCGATAGCCTCCATTACCTTGAATTCAACATTCCCGCCCAGCTTGATATCGGTTCCACGCCCGGCCATGTTGGTGGCGATTGTTACCGCACCAAGCTTACCGGCATCCGCGATAATCTGCGCCTCCTGCTCATGTTGGCGGGCGTTAAGGACATTGTGCGGAATCCCTTCCTTCTTCAGAAGGTCGCTGAGGAATTCAGATTTCTCGATCGAGGTCGTACCCACAAGCGTCGGCTGCCCCTTGGCGTGGGCTTCTTTGATCGACTCGACGACGGCATCGTATTTTTCGCGCGCCGTGCGATAGACCGCGTCGTCCTCGTCGATCCGCGCGATCGGCATGTTGGTCGGAACCTCGACCACGCCAAGACCATAGATCTCCGCGAATTCTTCGGCTTCCGTGGTTGCCGTGCCGGTCATCCCTGCAAGCTTGTTATAGAGCCGGAAATAATTCTGAAACGTCACCTGTGCCAGGGTCACGTTCTCGGGCTTGATCGTGCAGCCTTCCTTGGCCTCAATCGCCTGATGCAACCCGTCGGACAGACGCCGCCCCGCCATCATTCGCCCGGTAAACTCGTCGATCAGGACGACTTCTCCATCGCGGACAATGTAATCCTTGTCGCGGGTAAAGAGTTTGTGCGCACGAAGCCCTTGATTTACGTGGTGAACAATCGTGGTGCTTTCCGGATCGTAAAGTGATTGGTCTTCGGGCAGGATACCGCGCGCATGCAAATGCTGCTCCAGATAGTCGTTGCCTTCGTCGGTAAAGGTGACATTGCGGGTCTTTTCGTCGATCGTATAGTGATCTTCCTGTAAATCCGGGATGATCTTGTCGACCGCAGTATAAAGATCGCTGCGATCCTGCGCCGGGCCTGAAATGATCAGCGGCGTCCGCGCTTCGTCGATCAGGATGGAATCCACCTCGTCCACGATGGCGAAATTATGCGCGCGCTGGAACATCTCGGACAACTCGGCCCGCATGTTGTCTCGCAGATAATCGAACCCCAATTCGTTATTGGTGGCGTAGGTGATGTCAGCGGCATAGGCCGCCCTCTTCTCTTCCTCCGGCTGTTGCGGGTAGATCACGCCGGTTGTCATGCCAAGCGCACCATAGACCTTGCCCATCCACTCGGCGTCCCGCTTGGCAAGGTAGTCGTTGACCGTGACGATATGCACACCCTTGCGTGTCAATGCGTTGAGATAGGCTGGAAAGGTCGCCACAAGCGTCTTGCCCTCACCTGTCTTCATCTCTGCGATATTACCGCGATGCAGAAACAAACCACCCAAGAGCTGGACATCGAATGCCCGCAAGCCCAATGCGCGTTGCGCCGCCTCACGGCAGTTGGCGAAGGCTTCGGGCAAGAGTGAATCGAGGCTTTCGCCCGCTTTGGCACGGCTTGAAAGGTCTTCGGTTCTTTCCTTGATCTGCTCATCGCTCAGGCTTTGGAATTCCGGCTCAAGGGCGTTGATCTTGTCGATGATGGGTTTGGCGGCCTTGATCTTCCGGTCGTTCGGCGTGCCGAAGACCTTTCGTGCCAAATTTCCAATACCCAACATGTGTTTTCGTCCCTCGTTGACATCATCATGTGCCGCAATGCTTGCCCGTCTCTTGGCCAGCCCATACAAACGGCGGCGAGACGGCCTCTTGCAATGGCCCTAGGGCGATGTAAGGGGCTGGTGTAACAGTGTCAACGTCGCCAACCTACGCGGCCATGGCCCGGCAACAAACTAAGGATGATTCGATGTCTAAACAGCTCAGGTTCCTGTGGATCGCCATATTCAGCGTGTTTCTCGCCACGCCCACACTGGCTGACGAAACCGCCGACGCCGACACCGTGGTCGCCACCATCAACGGTGACGAAATCACGCTCGGTCAGATGATCCTCGTGCGCAACTCCCTGCCCGATCAGTATGATCAGCTCGCCGACGACGTTCTTTTCGATGGCATTCTCAATCAGCTCGTGCAGCAGGCCGTCCTCGCGCAGTCGTTCACCGGCGATCCACCACGCCGCGTCGAGCTTGCGCTCGAGAATGAACGCCGCTCACTTTTGGCCGCCGAAGCGGTGGAAAACCTGTTGGGCGACTCCATAACCGATGAGGCGGTTCAATCCTACTACGATGACAAGTATGTCGATTTCGAGGGTGGGCGTGAATTCAATGCCTCCCATATCCTTGTCGAGACCGAAGAGGAAGCCGCCGCGATCCGTAGTGAGATCGTAAACGATGGCGCTGAATTTTCCGCGATGGCAGAAGAGAAATCCACCGGCCCCTCCGGCCCCTCGGGTGGCAAGCTTGGCTGGTTTGGTCCCGGTCAGATGGTCCAACCCTTCGAGGAGGCGCTAAAGGAGCTTGAAGTGGGCGAGGTCTCCGACCCCGTGCAGACGCAGTTTGGCTGGCACCTGATACTCCTTAACGAGACCCGCCTTCAGGAGGCGCCGGTGCTTGAGGATGTTCGCGACGAGATCGTGGCCGAGATGCAGAAACAGGCCGTGGATGACCGCATCGCCGAACTGACCGAGGCTGCGGACATCGACCGCTCGGGCGCGCAGAGCATTGATGACCCCACCGTGCTCAAGAACATCGGCTTGCTGGAGAACTGACCATGGCAGAGATCACTGCGGTCTCTCCGCTCGCACCCGCGGGTTTTCCCGTCTTGCCGGAGATCGGCGGAGTGGAATTTTCCGCCGTCGCCGCAGGTGTGAAGTATCAGGGTCGCAAGGATGTGACCCTGATCCGTCTCTGCAAGGGGACGACGCTGGCAGGGGTGTTTACCCGCTCTGCCACCCGGTCCGCCCCGGTCCGCGACTGCCAAGCCAAGATCGGGCTGGACAGTGCCGCTGGCGCCGCGATCATCGTCAATTCGGGGAATGCCAACGCCTTCACTGGCCGGAACGGTGAAGAGGCGACGCGCATCGTCACGTCCGCCGTCGCGGCTTGCCTCGATCTACCCGAATCGCGTGTCTTCTCATCCTCGACCGGCGTGATTGGGGAACCGCTGCCTCACGAACGGATCACCGCCAAGCTGAAAGAGGCTCGCGCGGCTCTTTCCCCGTCCGCAATCCGCGACGCTGCCGAGGGCATCCGCACCACTGACACTTTTCCCAAAGGGGCCGGCGCAGAGGTCGAGATTGATGGAAAGCGGATCAGGATAGCGGGCATTGCCAAGGGTTCCGGCATGATCGCGCCCGACATGGCAACCATGCTTGTCTATATTTTCACCGACGCAAGGATCGCCCGCCCGCTGTTGCAAGACATGCTGGCGGAGCTGACCAATCTGACCTTCAACAACATCACCGTCGATAGCGACACCTCCACATCCGACACGCTGCTGCTCGGTGCAACCGGCGTTTCCGGTGTGGACATTACGACTCCTACCGGCCCCTTCCGTGACGCGCTTCATGGTGTGATGCTCGATCTGGCCCATCAGGTCGTGCGCGATGGCGAAGGGGCGACGAAGTTCGTCGAAGTCGCCGTTACCGGCGCCGAAACCGACTCAGACGCCCGCACCCACGCGCTGTCCATTGCAAATTCACCACTGGTCAAGACCGCCGTCGCGGGCGAAGATCCTAACTGGGGGCGCGTCGTCATGGCCATCGGTAAGTCCGGTGCCACCGCCGACCGTGATCGGCTCACCATACGCTTTGGCGATATTCTTGTTGCCGAGAATGGCTGGGTTTCACCCGAGTACCGCGAAGAGGACGGCGCCGCATACATGCGGAATCCCGAATTGGAAATCGGCGTCGATCTGGGCCTCGGGTCCGGCGAGGCCACGGTCTGGACCTGCGATCTGACGCACGGCTACATCTCGATCAACGCGGATTACCGCTCGTGAAGATCGTTCTTGTGTCGGCTGTGGCGTTGATAGACCGTGACGGGCGCGTCTTGCTAGCCCAACGACCAGCGGGAAAATCCATGGCCGGACTATGGGAGTTTCCTGGCGGCAAGGTGGAATCAGGCGAGACCCCGGAGGCCGCGTTGATTCGGGAACTGGAGGAGGAGTTGGGTATTGGCACATGGCAAAGTTGCCTCGCGCCGCTCACCTTCGCCTCACATAGCTATGAAACGTTTCATCTGCTGATGCCACTCTTCGCCTGCCGAAAATGGGAGGGAATCCCGGAATCTCGCGAAGAACAAGCACTGAAGTGGGTTTTTCCGCGCAACTTGCGCGATTTTCCGATGCCCCCCGCGGATATTCCGCTAATACCCATTCTCCGGGATTGGCTATAGAAATCTACTATGTCTTGGGTCTTTGTCCAAATATTGCGCACAATATTGAAATTGCATCTTCGCAAATCGGAGAATCCACGGTAATGTGACACTCATGTGAAAGAACGCTGTGTTTTAGTATCCTAACAGTTTCAACGTTCAACTTGGTCAATACCTATGGGGAGGATTTGACATGTTGCGCACGATTACACTGGGTAGCCATATCCTTGTTCAGGGACTCTTCGTCCGTAGCCTTCCGGATGGCCGAATCTGTGTTCAGGTCGGCAAGAAGATGTATTCCGGCCTGCCTGTCATTGCGAAGGCAAGTTGACCGCTCACGGATTTAATCTGATCCAGCAAATGAAAATGGGGGCGGCCTGAATGGCTGCCCCCATTTGCTATCAATCGACACAGGATCAATCGAGCGTCCGCTCGACCTCCTGCCGCTCGAAGATCTCGATGACATCGCCTGCGCGGACATCTTCGTAGTTCTCGAAGGCCATGCCACATTCCTGACCGGACTGAACTTCGGAGACCTCGTCCTTGAAGCGCTTGAGGGTCTTGAGCGTGCCTTCGTGGATCACCACATCATCGCGCAGAAGGCGCACACCGGCAGACCGACGCGCAATGCCTTCTGTGACAAGACACCCGGCCACCTTGCCAACACCGGAGACCTTGAAGACTTCCTTGACCTCGGCATAGCCGATGAACTTCTCCCGGATCTCGGCGGAGAGCAGGCCGGACGCGGCCTTCTTCACGTCGTCCACGAGATCGTAGATCACGGAGTAGTAGCGAAGCTCGACGCCCTTCTGATTCGCGGTATTCCGGGCCGAGGCATTAGCCCTCACGTTGAACCCCAGAATCGGCGCGCCCGATGCTTCGGCAAGGCCGACATCGGTTTCGGTAATGGCGCCGACACCCGAGTGCAGCACGCGCACGCGCACCTCGTCATTGCCGATCTTCTCCATCGCCTGAAGGATCGCCTCGGCAGAGCCTTGCACATCTGACTTGATCAGAACAGGCAGCTCCTTGACGTTCTTGTCTTCCTTGGCCTTGGCAAGAAGCTGATCGAGCGTCGTGGCGGAACCGGCGGCGGCGCGTTTGTCCTTGGCGGCATATTCACGGTATTCCGCGATCTCGCGCGCCTGCGCCTCGGTTTCGACAACATTAAGCACATCGCCCGCCTCTGGCGTGCCATTGATGCCCAGAACCTCCACCGGGACAGAAGGCCCGGCCTGTTTCACACGCTCGCCGGTATCGTTGATGAGCGCACGAACCTTGCCCCATTGTTCACCGACAACGAAGATATCGCCCTGACGCAGCGTGCCGTACTGCACGAGCACGGTGGCAACCGGGCCGCGGCCTACATCAAGCTGCGCTTCGATCACCGCACCTTGCGCGGCACGCTCCGGGTTGGCCTTCAGTTCGAGAATCTCCGACTGAAGAGCGATCGCCTCGAGAAGATCATCAAGACCCTGTCCGGTGGCGGCGGACACTTCCACGTCCTGCACGTCGCCCGAAAGACCCTCTACGATCACCTCATGCTGAAGCAGATCGGTCCGCACCTTGTCCGGGTTGGCCTCTGGCTTGTCGATCTTGTTGATCGCAATGATCATCGGCACACCGGCCGCCTTGGCATGATGGATCGCCTCGATCGTCTGCGGCATCACCGCGTCATCCGCAGCGACGACAAGCACGACAATATCCGTCACCTGCGCCCCGCGTGAGCGCATCGAGGTAAAGGCCGCATGGCCCGGCGTATCGAGAAACGTCAGCGGCGTGCCGCCCTCGGTTGTCACCTGATAGGCGCCGATATGCTGCGTAATGCCTCCGGCTTCGCCCGCAACCACCTTCGCGTTCCGAATCGCATCAAGAAGCGAGGTCTTTCCGTGGTCCACATGGCCCATGATGGTGATGACCGGCGGACGCGGCTGAAGATCTTCGGGATTGTCCTCGACCTCCTTGATCACATCCTCCACGTCGGCATCGCTGACGCGCACGCTCCGGTGGCCGAACTCCTCGATGATAAGCTCCGCGGTGTCGGCGTCGATGGTCTGGTTCTGCGTGACCATCATGCCCATATTCATCAGCGATTTGACCACATCGGCCACACGCTCCGCCATGCGGTTGGCAAGCTCCGATACCATGATGGCCTCGGGAAGCTGAACATCGCGGACAACCTTTTCGCGTTGAACAGGGCCGCCCATCGCCTTCTGGCGAGCACGTTCCTGCTTGCGCTTCATCGCGGCGAGAGATTTCTGCCGTCCGCCTTCACCGCCCGAGAGCGCCTGGTTCAGCGTCAGCTTGCCCGCACGGCGCCCCCCATCGTCGCCACGGCCCTTGCCGCGCGTCGGGCGCTGTTCGCGTTCGCGCTCCTGCTGCTTGCGCGCCGGAGTCGCCGTGGGCGCCTGCTTGCTCGCCCGCTGCACGGGTGCGTCGGGATCTGCCGGCACTGCAGCCGCCTGTTCGGCGGCGGCCTTTGCGGCATCCTCGGTATCACGCGCCTTGCGTTCCTCGTCCTTGACCTTCTGACGCGCCTTGTCCTCGGCCTCGCGCTGTTCACGCTCCTTGGCCTCCTGCTCGGCGCGCCGGCGCTCGCGATCCTCCTCGCGTTCCTTCTCTTCGGCAACGCGGCGCTCTGCGTCTTCGGTCTCACGCGCCTTGGCAGCCTTGAGCGCATTCAGGCGGCGCTCCATTTCCGCGTCGGAAATTCCGGCCGGGCGGCGCTTGGGGTCCCCGGTCGAGGGCTTGCCCCCCGATTGCGTATCAGGCTTGGCCGCGCCGGGTTTCGGCACGACCACGCGCTTGCGCTTGGTTTCCACCACGACGCTCTTTGTCCGCCCGTGGCTGAAGCTTTGCTTCACGTTGCCCGGTCGGGCACCGCCACGCAGACCCAAAGTCTTTTTACCGTCGTTATCGCTCATCTAGCTGTCTTTTCCTTTCCGGCGGCCCCTGCCACCGTAATTTCGCGGATGCCCTTTAACCTTTGGGCTTCCTCTACAACACGTTTGCTGAGTCCGCCAGCGGCAAGCGCGCAATGTATCACAGTTTGTCGCCCAAATGCCAATCCCAACTCATCCGCCGTCAACCAGCCGATATAGGAACCGCCATATGGCGTGCTCAGCTTCGATTTCCCGCGCCCCGAACCATCGGACGCCTGAATCAGCACTCTGGCCTCTTCCTTGGTCAACCAGTCCTTAACCCGTTCATAACCCGCGACCGCATCCCCGGATTTCCGCGCCATGCTGATGAGGTTCACGACACGTCGAGCAAGCTGCGCCTCGACCTCATCGACCAGACCCTCTGGAACGTTGACCGGCTGTTTCGCGGACCGAGCAAAAAGCCCCTTGCTCGCGGCCTTGGTCAATGCGGCACGATCCGCTATCACCCAGATGCCCCGTCCCGGCAGCTTGCCAAGGATGTCGGGTGCAACCTGACCTTCGGGTCCGATCACGAAACGGATCATTCCCGCGCAGGGTCGCACCTCCCCCGTGGCAATGCACTTGCGTTCCGGACCGTCCTCGCGATCCTTGGTTCGTCCACCGCGACCCATGTTCAAGCCCCGGGGCCTGCGATCAGGCCCCGGCCTCCTCTTCTTCAGTGGTCTCGCCCGCAGACTCTTCGCCGTCTTCATCGGCACCCACATCCGTCGGATCAACCCAACCAAGAAGAACGCGTGCTGTCATGACCATAGTCTGCGCGTCTTCGAGCGATACGTCAAACGGCTCAAGAACACCTTCATCCTTCACCCGTTCACCGTTCACCGTGGTCCAGCCACCGGCCAATTCCCAATCTGCGCAGGTGGCGAAATCTTCCAGCGTCTTGACATCATCCTTGGCCAGCGCCTCAAGCATCTGGGGTGTCAGCCCCTCGAATTCAACCAGGCTGTCCTCGACACCCAGTGCGCGGGCATTTTCCATCGCGGCGCGGTTCTGCGCCTCGAGCACATCGCGCGCCCGGGCCTGAAGTTCCTTGGCGGTATCGTCATCCACACCGTCGATCACCAGAAGCTCGTCCAGCTCGACATAGGCCACTTCTTCGAGGTTGGTGAACCCTTCGGAGACCAGAAGCTGTGCGAAGAACTCGTCAAGATCGAGGTTCTCCATGAAGAGATGGGTGCGGTCCTCGAATTCCTTTTGGCGACGCGTGCTTTCCTCTTCCTCGGTCATGATGTCGATATCAAGCCCCGTAAGTTGCGAGGCGAGGCGCACGTTCTGACCCCGCCGCCCGATAGCGAGCGACAACTGCTCGTCCGGCACGACGACCTCAATCCGCTCCGCATCCTCATCAAGCACCACCTTCGACACTTCGGCGGGCTGCAGCGCGTTCACAAGGAAGGTCGGCATATCCTCGTTCCACGGAATGATGTCGATCTTCTCACCCTGCAATTCGTTCACGACGGCCTGAACCCGGCTGCCGCGCATCCCCACGCACGCTCCGACAGGATCGATGCTGTTGTCATACGAAATGACCGCGATCTTCGCTCGGCTGCCGGGATCACGGGCGACGGCCTTGATCTCGATGATGCCGTCATAGATCTCCGGCACCTCCATCTTGAACAATTCTGCCATGAACTCCGGCGCCGTGCGCGACAGGAAAATCTGCGGCCCGCGGGCCTCCCGGCGCACATCCTTGATATAGCAGCGGATGCGGTCGCTCGGACGATAGCTTTCGCGACCAATCTTCTCGTTCCGGCGCAGGATCGCCTCGCCACTGCCCACATCAACGATGATGTTGCCGTACTCCTCGCGCTTGACCTGACCGTTGATGATGGTGCCCACGCGGTCCTTGAATTCTTCGAACTGGCGATCACGCTCGGCTTCGCGCACCTTTTGCAGGATCACCTGCTTGGCCGACTGCGCGGCGATGCGGCCCATCTCAACCGGGGGGACCTCTTCGATGTATTGGTCGCCGACCTTGGGATCGTCCAGATACTGCTTGGCCTGCTCGACCGTCATCTCGGCCTGGTAGTTCTCCAGGTCGTCTTCTTCGACAACAGTGCGCACACGGGTAAAACTCGCCCGACCTGTCTTGCGGTCGATCTTTACGCGAATGTCCATCTCGCTGCCATAGCGGCTCTTGGCTGCACGAGCGAGGGATTCTTCCATCGCATCGATGACCAGCGCGGGATCGATCATCTTCTCGCGCGCCACCGCCTCGGCCGTCTGCAACAGTTCAAGCTGGTTCGCAGAGGTAATTGCCATCGTTCAGTCCTCCTCAGACCCTTCGGTCTCGATCTCGTCGAAATCGTTTTCATTCAGCGTTCCGGCTGCCTTGCGCGCCTTCAGCATTTCCTTGATCAGTTCATCGGTCAGAACCAGCTTCGCATCGCTAATCCAGTCGAACTTCAACCCAACGGTGCCTTCATCGAGATTGATCAGCACCTCGTCGCCATCGACTCCGGCCAGCACGCCCTTGAAGCGTTTGCGCCCATCGATAAGGTCGGTTGTCTCCAGCTTGACCTCGTAACCTTCGAACGTCTCGAAATCCTTCAATCGGGTCAGCGGACGGTCGATGCCGGGGCTTGAGACCTCAAGCGTATAGGTATCGGTGATCGGGTCTTCCACATCGAGAATCGCACTCACCGCGCTGGAGATTGTCGCGCACTCGTCCACTTCGATTCCGCCTTCGGGCCGCTCCGCCATGATCTGAAGCAGATGGGTCTTGCCACCCATCAGACGCACGCGCACCAACTCGAATCCCAGATCCTCGATCACTGGGGTAATGATCTCTGCCAGCCGATGGTCTATCGCTGCCTTGGCAATCAGGTCGTTCATGGATCGTCCAAACACAAAAAAACGGGCGCGCGGCCCGTTGGTCTTTCCCGGTGGTGCAGTGGAAAACTCGTCCAGCGCGCCGCTGTTGAGACGCATATAGGTCAGAGCGTCTGAGTCTGCAAGGGCTTTGCGCGACCTTGCACTGCGTGCAAACGATACCGACGTTATACCGACAAAATACCGACGTTATACCGACACGGAATTTCAGGCAGGTTCTGCCTCCTACTGACGAGCGATCTGATCCATGATCCGCACCAGCTCGGCGCTGATTCCCGGCTCCGACAGCGCGTGTCCGGCATTCCGTATCATCCGAAGATCGGCGCCGGGCCAGCTCTGCGACAGACGGTAGGCGGCCTGCGGCGGACAGATCATGTCATAGCGTCCCTGTACGATATAACCGGGAATTCCACTTATTTTTCCAAGGTTTGAGAGGATCTGATCCTCCGACCCCAGAAAGCCCTTGTTGTGGAAATAGTGGTTTTCCAACCGTGCAAAGGCCAACGCATACTCCGCCGGGGCATCCCCCCCCATTCCGGCCGAATAGATTGACGCAAGCGCATTCTCCCAAGAAGACCACGCCCGCGCATATGTCACTTCAGTCTCGCGATCCCCGCAGAAAAGTCTTTTGTTATATGCAGTTATGAAGTCATCGTGCTCGTCATCCGGAATCAGCCCGGTGAACCGCGCCCAGATTTCCGGCCAGAATTTCCCCGCGCCGCCACCATAGAACCAGTCAAGCTCACCTTGCGTCATCAGGAACACGCCGCGTAACACGAGGCAAGCGACCCGCTCGGGAAGTGACTGCGCATAAACCAACGCCAACGTTGCCCCCCAACTGCCACCGAACACCACCCATTGATCTATATCCAACTCGTCTCGGATACGCTCAATATCAGCCACGAGATGCCAGGTTGTGTTGCTTTCAACGCTCGCGTGCGGCCTCGAACGCCCACAGCCACGCTGATCGAACAGGATCACCCTGTAGATGTGCGGATCGAAATAGCGCCGCATTGCCGGGCTGCACCCGCCCCCAGGTCCGCCGTGCAGAACCACTACAGGTAGACCTTGGGGATTGCCGGACTGCTCCATGTAGACGCTGTGGCCGTCACCAACATCCAACATCCGCTGGTCGAATGGCTCGACAGGAGGATAAAGATAGTGAACTGCGCGTTTTTGACCTGAGTCTTTGTCCATTACCGTCCTATATAGTAAAGCGCGAACCAAATGAGCATATGGAGACAGGAATGCAAGCGGTTCACGGCACAGTCGACCCCGCGGAGATCGCGAAATTCGAGGCGATGGCTTCTGAGTGGTGGGATCCTAACGGCAAGTTCAAGCCACTCCACATGCTTAATCCCTGTCGACTCGACTATATCACTCGTCAAGTCGCGGAAGAGTTTGCCCGCGATCTGAATGGGTCTGAACCCTTTGCCGGGTTGCGCATACTGGACATCGGTTGCGGGGGCGGGTTGCTAAGCGAACCGATGGCACGGCTTGGTGCCGAGGTTGTCGGCGTCGACGCCGCCGAGCGTAACATTCCGGTTGCCCGCGCGCACGCCGAACAATCTGATCTGCAAATCGACTATCGCCACACCACGGCAGAGGCGATGGCCGCCGATGGTGAACAATTCGACGGAATCCTCAATATGGAGGTGGTCGAACATGTGGCTGACCCGCTCGATTTCCTCACGGTTTGCGGCCAACTTCTGAAGCCCGGCGGGATTCACATCTGTTCGACAATCAACCGCAATCCCAAGAGTTTTGCGATGGCGATCGTTGGGGCAGAGTATGTCATGCGCTGGCTGCCGAAAGGCACGCATGAATGGCAGAAGTTTATCACACCGGACGAACTGTTCGACTTGCTTTCAAAGGCCGGAATGACGCCGGTGGATCGCAAGGGATTCGTGTTCAACCCGTTGAGTTGGCAATGGTCAATCTCTGAACGTGATCTGAGCGTGAACTATGTTACCGCAAGCCTGAAGCCCGCCTGAATTACTCACGCTCCAGCTTTATTCTCAGTTCGCGTAGAACCGGAAGAGCGGCGCGTACTTTTTCGCCGCCAAGATCTGCTACAACTTCGGAAATCATTGGTACGATTCCTGCAATTGCGGCGTCACGCGCCTGTCGTCCCGCCGGGCTGATCGCGACCATCTTGCGTCGTGCATCATCCCAATCAGGGCGGATATGCACATAACCGCGTGCCTCCAGCTTGCCGAGCGTGTTTGTCATCGCCCCGCGTGTCACGTGAAAAGTCTTTGCGATCTGGGCAGGACTGCGCTCTGCCTCAATCCTCGCCAAGTGGTTGAGTACCGAAAAATGCGACAATTCCATCCCTTTGGGAAGCATCCGCGAAAGACGATTCCGGGCAAGTTGATCAGCCATCAGAATCTCGCCGAAGAGCGAAACCGCCAGAGATTCGTTGGCATTAGGCATTCAGACTACATCAAACTCCCGGTCATGACTGAGGGACGGAAGGCGCTTGCGTGCTTCTGCCACTTTTTCCAGATCCAGATCAATGAATGTCGTCCCTGGCGAGTCACCGGCATCGGACAGCACCTCACCCCAAGGCGCCACGACAAGGCTGTGCCCAAAAGTACGGCGTTTCGGACCTCGGCTGGCCGCATGCTGTCCGGTTTGAGCCGGCGCAAGAACATAACATCCATTTTCTATTGCCCGCGCGCGCAGAAGCACATGCCAGTGCGCCGCGCCGGTAACATGCGAAAATGCCGAAGGCACTGTCAGTATATCGGCCCCTGCATGAGCCAGCCGCCGATAAAGCCCTGGAAACCGCACGTCGTAACAAATTGTCAATCCGATCCGGCCAAAGGGCGTTTCAACCACCGGCGCCCGCGTTCCGGGGCGGTAGCCATCGGATTCGCGATATGTCTCTTCCGCCGACACATTTACGTCGAACATGTGAATCTTGTCATAACGTGCGGCGATTTCGCCTGAAGGATCGATTAGAAAAGACCGATTGGCGAATCGTCCGTCCGCATCATGAGTCCTGAGCGCAAGCGAGCCGATCAGAAGCCACAGCCCTGACTTGGATGCGGCGTCGCGCAATCCAGAAAGGGTGGGGTCGTCATCCTCATGGCACAGAACGGCCCGTTGATGCGTGCGACTTCCAGAAACGCAGTTCGTCACTTCAGGCGTGAGCACGAACCCCGCGCCCTGATTTGCGGCGCGCTCCACCATGGTTCGCGTCACCGCAACGTTGTCTATCGGATCGTCGGAAGAGGTGAGTTGCAAAAGTGCCGTTCGCATGGGTCAGGGTGCAAGAAGCGGATCGAGCTTGCCCGCACGCTCAAGGGCGTAAAGCTCATCGCATCCACCAACATGTGTATTGCCAATGAATATCTGCGGCACCGTACGGCCGCCATCGGCGCGCTGGATCATTTCGGGTTTGCGGTCCGGCTCTGCCCAGATATCGATTTCCTCGAACTCGGCGCCTTTCTGCTTCAGCAGACGTTTGGCGGCGTGACAGAATCCGCAGAGCGGACTTGTGTATATTTCGATTGCATTCATCGGAACGTCCATCCTTGCACTCAGTCTTTGTGCAGGATCTAGGCATCCTTGGCAACGCGCGCTAGGGCAAGAACGCGAACATCCCGGGCCGATGCGGCAATACAGCATTCGGCGCATGCGGCGAACGTGGCGCCCGATGTCATCACGTCATCGACAACGAGAACCGAACGTCCCGCGATTCTGTGCGCGCGTCTTGGATGCGGCGCAATGGCACCACAGAGCAGCAAGAACCGCTCATCATGCGATAGTCCATCGGTCCTTGCGGTGTTGCGGGGGCGGATAAGGAGGTCTGGACAATACTCCAGTCCCAAGTGTCGCGACAAGGCCCCTGCCAGCAAGGCCGATTGATTGTAGCGCCGCCCCAGCAACCTTGCCCAGTGCAGTGGCACAGGCGTGATAAGCATATCCGGAACGAGAATGGGAGCGACCGCTTGCGTGAGCCAACGCGTCGCTGGTTGAACGACATCGTGCCGGTCGCCATGCTTCAACGCCAGAACAAGTTTCTGCGCGCGATCCTTGTAGAGAAGGGCCGCCCGTCCCCGTGACCATGGCCGTTCCACGCGCATGCAATCGTCACATATTTCTGATTGCCCCTCATCCTCGCCGGGCAGCGGGACGCCGCACAGGTCACAAACCAGGCCTCCGATAAAGGGCGTGTCACGCCAGCATGTTCCACAAAGGCCGAAGTCGCTTTCAACCAAAGCGCCGCAACTCACGCAGCGAGGGGGAAAAAGAAGCTCCAGCGCGGTTTGAAACTTACCTTTCATGCACTTATTGTTCCCTTATGAACATGCCCCCCCAGATAACGGATCGCACGCAACTGCGTCGCAACCGAGCCCGTGCGCAAGCCGACGCCCTTTTTTTGCAGGAGACCGCGATTGGCGAGGTGCAGGATCGCCTGAGTATGGTTAATAGGGAGTTTACAGCTCCCGCTGTGGTAACCGGTTTTCCTGAACTCTGGCAAAATGCCTTTCCCGAGGCGCACTGCGTCACGGATGACGAGGTTCTGCCGCTTCAGGATGCGTCATATGACTTGGTTGTTCACGGTCTCTGCCTTCACTGGGCAAACGATCCGGTGGGACAACTCATTCAATGCCGTCGGGCCCTTCGGCCGGATGGACTTTTGATCTGCCTGAGTTTTGGTGGGCAGACGCTGCATGAACTTCGCAGTGCGCTCGCCCAAGCCGAAGCAGAGATCACCGGCGGGCTTTCGCCCCGCGTGGCGCCGATGGGGGAGTTGCGCGAACTTGGCGCCCTTCTGCAACGCGCGGGTTACAGTCTCCCTGTCGCTGACGCTGTCCCGGTGCGGGCAATGTACGAAACAGCTTGGCATCTTATGCGGGATTTGCGCGCAATGGGAGAGGGCAATGCCCTCACGGGTCGGCTCAGGCGCATGACCGGGCGGGGCGTGCTTATCCGTGCCGCGGAAATCTATGCCGAGTCGTTCATGGACCACGGTCGGATGCCCGCAACGTTCGAAATCGTTGTATTGACGGGCTGGTCGCCGCACGCCAGTCAACCGCAGCCGCTTCGACCGGGATCTGCGTCGGCCCACCTCGCCGATGCGCTTGGCACAAGGCAAACGAAGGTCGGGAACTGAAGCCACAACGAAATATGCCCATGCCGCAGCGGAACATGGTCCCCACCGGGTTTGACCGGGATGCGGCATACGCTATGTGATGCTCTATTGTGAATGACAGGATGACACATGCCAGACGCCAGCCAAGTATCAGAGCGCCCGCCACACGCCCCGGAGGATCACCCCAAGGTGCCGAGGGGAAAGACCGGCGTGCTGTTGGCCAATCTCGGTACGCCGGATCACTACAGCTATTGGCCTATGCGGCGCTACCTCAACGAATTCCTGTCGGACAAGCGGGTGATCGATTATCCTGCGTGGAAATGGCAGCCCCTTCTTCAGCTTGTCATTCTGACCAAACGCCCCTTTTCAAGCGGTGCGGCCTATAAGTCGATCTGGAATGAGGAGAAAAACGAAAGCCCGCTACTGACCATCACCAAAGAGCAAACTGCGGGTATCGCCGCAAAAATGACGGCTCGCTATGGTGACAACGTCATGGTGGATTTCTGCATGCGCTATGGAAATCCCTCCACGCCGTCCAGAGTGCGAAAGATGGTGAAAGCGGGGTGTGAGCGTATCCTGTTCTTCCCGCTCTATCCACATTATGCTTGCGCAACAACAGCAACTGCCAACGACAAGTTTTTCAGCGCCTTGATGGAAGAAACATGGCAGCCCGCAGCACGCACAGTCCCAGCCTATTTCGAGCATCCGGACTATATCGAAGCACTCGCAGCGTCGGTCGAGCGCGCCTATTCGAAGTTGGATTCGCGCCCTGATGTTCTTGTCGTGAGCTACCACGGAATGCCGGAACGCTACCTGCTTCAGGGTGATCCGTATCATTGTCAGTGCCAGAAGACGACGCGCCTTCTGAAAGAGCGGCTTGGTTGGGCGGACGCGGAAATCGTAACTACATTTCAATCCCGATTTGGACCAGAAGAATGGCTGAAACCCTATACGGTGGAAGAGGTTGCCCGGCTTGCAGAAAAGGGAAAGCGCAACATCGCCGTGATGGCGCCCGCCTTTTCCGCCGACTGCATTGAGACACTGGAAGAGATCAACGAAGAAATCCGCGAGAGCTTTGAAGAGGCGGGGGGTGAGTCGTTCACCTATATCCCCTGTCTCAATGCCGATGAAGGCCACGTCACCGCGCTTTGCAACGTGATCGACGAAAATCTCGCGGGCTGGATCGATAAGGGATGATCCTTGCAAGGATCAGGCAATGAAAAAGGGCGGTGCTATGCACCGCCCTTTTCCGTTTCACGCAAAAATGCGCCGATCAGTCGTGTGCAATTACAGCAGCGACAACGGCCAGAAGCACCAGCGGCACCCAGATGCCGGCAGCGGAAGAGCTTGCAGCTTCTTCCTCGATGACAACGGGCTCAACAACCGGCTCCACCATGTTACCGGCGTATGCGGTCGAAGCAGCGGCAGTGATGCCAGCGGCGAGAACGAGTTTCTTCATAGTATCCTCCAGTTATTGCCCGGCGTTGCCACGTTACACGCAACGACAGGCGCCCAAGACTAAACCTCGTACCCCTGTGTAAACAACAAAGCCTCGCCAATGCAAACCGAAGATTAAGGTTTCCACGCGCCGAGGTGCAGGATGTCGTCATATTAGCAACACCTGCGTGCCCACTTTGGCATATCCGAATAGCTCTGCAATATGTTCGTTATATAGCCCGATACAGCCGTTCGAAGATCTCCGCCCGATCTTGCGTGTGTCGTGGGTGCCGTGGATACGGTAATACGTCCAGCCGAGGTAAAGCGCGTGGGTGCCAAGCGGGTTGTCAGGGCCGGGCGGAACGTAGTCCGGCCATTCCGGATTGCGCCGTTTCATTGCCGGTGTCGGACGCCAGTCCGGCCCCACGACCTTGCGCACAACACGAGTTCGTCCGCGGCGGGTCAGATCCTCGGTCAAAGGCACGCTCGACGGGAAAAGCCGGTAGGTGCTGTGATCCTCGGACCAGAAGTGAAGTGCGCGCGAAGAAACATCGACTAGTATCGCGCCATTGTTCAGATTCGGAAAATGGGGACGCCAGTCAAGTGCGCGAAAGCTGGAAATATTGCGTTTTACAGACGTTGTGACATCCCGCTCCATTTCAACCGTGCCAGACCTGTCGAGCTGTTGCGTT
The DNA here is from genome assembly GCF_900110425.1 of Salinihabitans flavidus. Taxonomy (GTDB): domain Bacteria; phylum Pseudomonadota; class Alphaproteobacteria; order Rhodobacterales; family Rhodobacteraceae; genus Salinihabitans; species Salinihabitans flavidus. Next base: position 331,805 of record NZ_FODS01000001.1, read on the forward strand.
AGCGCAGGGGTTGCAAGCAAGGCGGCGCCGCCGGTCAGAAAGGCCCGTCTTCCGAGACCCACATTCGTCTTCCGGTTCATCGCTATTCTCCATCCATCTGCAATCGAATGAACTTTGTAATCATATTGCCGGAAAGCCGCAGTCGCAAATGAAACACGCCTCATTTTAGAACTTCACGCCGATGTGGGTTTCCATCGCAACGGACAGCGGGTTAGACGGAAAGGCAAAATTATTCATGGGTGATGAAAATGACACGTCTGATCGTCCTGTTCCTGTCTCTTGCGCTTGCCGTAGCAGGCTGCGCCCCGGGTGGTGTGGGAACGACATCCGACGGAACGCGGCTCTACCGTATCGGGGGATCAAGTCCCGAAAAGGTGCAGTATCGTATGCTTGATTCGGTCAATGCGCTACGCAGGGCTCGGGGGGCGCAGGTGGTCGAGCTTGATTCCAGACTCAATGCGGCAGCGGCCACGCATTCGCGTGATATGTCGATCCAGAATCGACCCTGGCATTTCGGGTCCGACGGTTCGTCGCCCGTCGACCGCGTGGAACGCGCGGGCTATCCGGGCCGCCTGACCGGAGAAGCAATTTCAGAGACTTACGAGACAGAGCTTGAGACGCTTGGTGCGTGGATCGATCAGGACGACACCCGCGCAATCATCGTTGATCCCGAGGCACAGGACATGGGGTTCGCCTGGTTTCAGGAGGACAATGGCAAGATCTGGTGGACCCTTATAATGGGAACGAAAGCCATCCCTCAAGGATAGATCGAAATCGGCGTTCCGTTCCTCACCATCGCGTAGATCTCGCGCATTTCGGCGTTCGTTACCGAAATGCAGCCTGCGGTCCAGTCGGGTTTTCGTCCACCCGGTCGCCGGGGATTTCCGTGGATGAAAATATCGCCGCCGGGATCCTCTCCTGCGGCCTTGGCGCGCGCTATGTCCTCCTTGTTGGGGTAGGAAATTCCGATCGACAGATAGAACTCGCTGTTTGGGTTGCGGCGGTCAATCGCGTAGTCGCCTTCGGGCGTCCGGCCGTCGCCGCGTTTCGCCTTGTGCCCATTCGGTGCAAAACCAAGATCCATGTCGTAGTGCTTCAGAACCCGGTCGTGGTGCAGGAGGTATATCTTTCTTTCGCCCTTATAAACAAGGACTCTTGTGACCTCTGGTCCGTTATAGGTCTGGAACTTGGAACAGGCCGCGAGGCCCAAGCCAAGCGCTGCGATCAGCAGCCAGGACAAGATGCGCATGGGGGGAACTCCGCTCGATTTTTTCCGGATTGTACTCTGATCCGCAGCAGCGGGATAGAGGAAACCGTCAGGCTTTCCCTCTCGTGAACAGCGCGGCAAGTTCGACGTGGGCGGACCAGCGAAACTGATCCACGACCTGCACCCAGTCGAGCGTGTAGCCGGAGCTGATGAGGATCGCGGCGTCGCGGGCGAAGGTCGCGGGATTACAGGACACAAAGGCGATACGCGGAATTGCGGAGGCGGCGAGTTCGCGCACCTGCGCCTCTGCCCCGGCCCGGGGCGGATCAATCACAGCTGCGTCGTAGCGCAAATCCTCGACAATGACCGGGTTTCGGAAGAGATCGCGCGCCTCTGTGGTGACGTGTTTGAGGCCGCTTGCCATGCGCCATCCGTCCTCCAGTGCGCGGGTCATGGCGCGGTCGCCTTCGACGGCATGGACGCGTGCCCCTTCGGCCAGAGGAAGCGCGAAGGTGCCGCATCCGGCGAACAGGTCGATCACTTTCGCAGCGCTGCCGACTGCCTCTTTCACCGCCATCACAAGCGCGGCTTCGCCCTCTTCCGTGGCCTGAAGGAACGCACCGGGGGGTGGAGAAACCTCTGCTTTTCCAAACACTTGTATGGGCGGCAGGCGGGTTGCGATCACCTCGTCGTTCCAGCTTAGCCGGGCCAGCCCATGCGCCTCCGCCGCCTGGGCCAGACGGGCGAGGAGGGGGCCATCCGGCTCTTTCCCGCCCCGCGCGGCGATGTCCACGCCACCCCGCGAAAGGGTAGCCGTGACCGTCAGTTCCGCCTTGCGGCTCGCGCCCAGCACGGCCAGCGCCTCTGCCACCTTCAGGGCGGGCATAAGGTCGGGGTGCAGGAGCTGGCAATCGGGGATCTCCGCGATGACGTTGGTGCCGCGGGAGTGAAAACCGGCGAGCGCGCCTTTCTTGGTGCGTCGCACGGAGAGGGCGGCGCGGCGGCGCGATTGGGCCGGCGAGGTGACGATCGGACGGAAATCGGCGGAAACCCCTTGTGCGGCAAGGGCTTGACGCACAACATCGACCTTCCACGCCGCCACGAGATCATCGCTTGCGTGTTGCAACTGGCAGCCGCCGCAGTGCTTGAAATGACGGCAGGGCGGGGTCACGCGGTCGGGCGAGGGGCGCAATATCTTGGGATCGGCAAGGCGATTGCCCACAATATCCCCGCTTACCCGCTCACCCGGCAGGGTGAGGGGGACGAAAACCGGCCCTTCGGCGATACCGTCGCCGTGATGGCCCAGACGCTCGATGTCATGCTCGCTCATTCCGGTGTCATAGAGCCCGAAACCACACTGTAAAAGCGGATTTGGGCGAATCAGGGTTAATACGCTGATTTCGCTCAAAAACCGCTTTCGGTATCACGTCGGTATAACGTCGGTATTGCGTCGGTGGCGATGACCGACATTTCGCTGGATCGGCGCGATTAACGGAGCGCACGCTATCCTTTGGGTTATTGCGCCGCTGTTTCGTCCTCTTCGTCGGCATTGAGAAAGCCGCCCGACTGCCGCGCCCAGAAGGAGGCATAAAGCCCCCCGTGTGAGAGCAGATCGTCATGCGTGCCGTTTTCGACAATGCGGCCATCGTCGAGCACAACGATTCGGTCCATCCGCGCGATGGTCGAAAGCCGGTGCGCGATGGCGATCACGGTCTTGCCCTCCATCATGCCATAGAGGGTTTTCTGTATCGCGGCCTCCACCTCGGAATCGAGGGCGCTTGTCGCCTCGTCGAGAAGCAGGATCGGCGCATCCTTGAGGATCACGCGGGCGAGGGTGATTCGCTGCCGCTGCCCGCCGGAAAGTTTCACACCGCGTTCGCCCACGCGAGCGTCATAGCCGGGGTTGCCCTCTGAATCCTCCAGATCAAGAATGAACTCATGCGCCTCGGCCTTTTTCGCGGCCTCGATCATCTCTTCCTCCGATGCGTCGGGGCGACCATAGAGGATATTGTCGCGCACGGAGCGGTGCATGAGGGAGCTGTCCTGCTGCACCATGCCGATCTGGTCGCGCAGGCTGTCCTGTGTGACTTGGGCGATGTCCTGCCCGTCGATGAGGATTCGCCCCTCTTCGGTGTCGTAAAAGCGCAGTAAAAGCTTCACCAGCGTCGATTTGCCCGCGCCGGAACGACCGACCAGCCCGATCTTTTCCCCCGGCGCGATGGAGAGCGACACGCGGTCGAGCCCGCCCGCTCCTCGCCCGTAGTGATGCGAGAGATTGTCGATCTCGATCCGACCCTTCGTCAGGCGCAGGGGCTCGGCATCGGGCGCATCCACAAGGGTGATCGGCTGCGCGATGGTTTCCATCCCCTCGGCCACCACGCCAAGCTGCCGGAAGAAGGAGGTGAGCGCCCACATGATCCAGCCGGTCATGCCGTTGAGCCGCAGCGTCAGGGCGGTGGCCGCCGCAACGACCCCGACAGAGGCCGACCCTTGCGCCCAGAGCAGGATCGCCCAGCCGACAACTCCCACGACAAGAAGCCCGTTGAGGATCACCAGCGTCACATCCATCACCGTATAGATGCGCATTTCCTGCTGAAACGTCTCGCGCGCATGCTCGATCGCCTCATGGGCGTAGTCGAGTTCGCGGCGGTTATGGGCAAAGAGTTTCACCGAGTGGATATTGGTGTAGGCGTCCACCACGCGGCCCGTCACCTGGCTTCGGGCATCCGACGCCCGTTTGGAGGCTGGGCCGACGCGGCGGACAGTCCAGAGGATGAGGCCGGCATAAAGCACCAGCCAGAAAATGAGCGGTATCACCAGTCTCGGGTCGGAGTCGCTCAGAAGGATGGCGGCGCCGACAAAATAGGCCAGTGAGAAGGTGATCGCATCGAATACCTGAAACACCGCCTCTCCGGCGGCGGGGGGTGTCTGCATGATGCGGTTGGCGATGCGGCCCGCGAAATCGTTTTCGAACCAGCCGACCGACTGGCGCAGGACGTGTTTATGCGCGCGCCAGCGAATCAGCGTGCCGAAATTCGGAATGATCGTGTTGTTGAGCAACAGGACATCCAGCGCCTGAATGATCGGGCGCAGGAAGAGCATGAAAATCGCGGCGAGGATCAGTTCGGTCCCGTAGCTGTCCCAGAAGCTCACCGGATCGCCGCCCAGAAGATCGACAAGCCGCCCCATGTAGTAGATCAGCCCGATTTCCACCGCCGCGACCACCACGGACATGAGGGTAGCCAGCACGAAAACCCGGTGGAAGGGGACCGCATAGGCCGCCATGAACGGCCAGAGCCGCCGGGGCGGGGTGTCGTTCTCGGGGTAGTCGCAATAGGGATCGACAAGGTTTTCAAACAGACGGAACACGCGCGCAAACTCCGGGGCAAGGGTTGCCCGGCGCGGGGCTGGCCAGATCGACGGGCGGGCGGCGCGGGGCAGGCGCAAGATGCCCCGCCCGTCCGGCGATGTCAAAGCGGGGGCAAGTCGTCCGAGCGCGAGAGCAGATCATCGCGCGTGAGGGTGAAGCCCGAGGCGATCCAGAGCGCTTCCAGCGCCTTGAGCCGGTCGCCCAGTGCCTTGCCGCGATAGGCGGGCATGAGATCGGCGGGCGCGACCGGGAAGATCGCGGCAGCGCCCGCGCGCGCCTCTTGCAGTGTGGTGTCGGCAAGGGTCTGGCCCAGAGAGGCGGCGCGAATCAGCAGGATATCGCGCGCGGTGTCTTCCCCGTGGCGATAGCCGAGGGTCGCGGGGCCATCGGGGCTGCCGGCGGCCTCGCGCAGATTGGCGAGGCGGCGCGCCTGCCGTTTCGACAGACGCAGGCGGGCGGCGGCCTCTCCACCCAGCGCGGCGAGACGGCGCAGGGGATCGGGGGGGGCATCGCCTTCGAGGTGAACCAGCGGGGCGAGCGCGGTATCGTCGCCGCCCGGCAGGATATGCGTCAGCACCCCGCAGGCGCGCATGGCCGCGAGGGCGGGGGCGGGGTCGGGGGCCGCCAGCAGCTTCAGAAACTCCGCCGTAATCCGTTCGGAGGACAGCGCGTCAAGCCCGTGGGCATGTTCGGCGATGGCGGAAAGCGCCTCGCGGTCCATCCCGCGCGCGGCATCGCCGTAATGCGCGTGAAAGCGAAAATAGCGCAGGATGCGCAGGTAATCCTCGCGAATGCGCTGATCGGCGTCGTCGATGAAGCGCACACGCCGCGCCCGCAGATCGGCCAGCCCGCCGCCCAGCGGATCGACCACCGCCCCGTCCGGCGTAGCGTAAAGCGCGTTCATGGTGAAATCGCGGCGGTGGGCGTCATCCTCGACCCGGCTGGAGAAGGCGACGACGGCGCGGCGGCCATCGGTTTCCACATCCTTGCGAAAGGTCGTGACCTCATGCGGGATGCCCCCCGCGACGACGGTGATCGTGCCATGCTCGATGCCGGTGGGCACGGGATCGAGCCCCGCCGCGCGCGCCAGTTCGATCACCCGCTCGGGGCGGGCATCGGTGGCGATGTCCACATCCGCCACCGGCACGCCAAGAAGCGCGTTACGCACGCAGCCGCCAACGAAAAGCGCCTGATGCCCCGCGCCGGTGAGCATGTCGCAGACCGCGCGAGTGTCGGGGGCGGTGAACCAGTCGCCGGAGATCACGGTCATGACGCGGCCATCCTTTGGGCCAGCCCGTAAAGGACGCGAGCGGTCGCGCCCCAGATGTAATAGGGGCCGTAGGGGATCGTCTGGTAATACCGCCAGCGCCCCTGCCAGCGCCGGGCCTGCACCGAGTAGCGCGCCGGATCGGACAGGTGGTGGAAGGGGACGAAGAACACCTCATCGACCTCACCGGGTTCGGGGCGAATTTCGAAATGATCGGTGATGCGGCCCAGTACCGGCGTCATGTTGAAGGCGGTCACGGTTTCGTGGTTGGGCAGGTGACCCAGAATCTCCACCCGGTCGGGGGGCAGGCCGATCTCCTCCTCGGCCTCGCGCAGGGCGGTGGCGATCACATCGGCGTCACCCTCGTCCTGCTTACCGCCGGGAAAGGCGATCTGTCCGGGGTGGTGCTTGAGATGCGAGGCGCGCTTGGTCAGGATGACATGCGGCACACCGGCGCGCAGGGTGAAGGCGACGAGAACCCCGGCCGGGCGCAGGCGGCGCGCGGGGGGAAGCGTCATCTCGGGGTTCAGGTCAAAGTCCGAGGACGCGCCCGACTCGCGCGTCAGCGCCGCGATCACCGGGGCGAGCGGATCACTCACCGCCCGCCTCTTTCGTGGCCTCGAAACCGAGCGTGTCGGGGTCAAGCTCGTAATGCGCGCCGCAGAACTGGCAATCGGCGGTGACGATCCCTTCTTCGGTGGTCATGCGGCCGATGTCCTTGGCCGAATAGATCGACAGGCTCTGGCGCACACGATCCTCCGAACAGGTGCAGCCGAAGCGCACGGGCTGCGAATCGAACACGCGCGGCCCCTCCTCGTGGAACAGGCGCACCAGAAGGTCGGTCGGCGGCAGCGCCGGGCCGATCAGTTCGAGATCCTCGACCGTGTCGAGATGCATGTTCACGCGGTTCCAGTTCTCGCCGTCGTCCTCATCGAGGAAATCCGACGCCGTGAGCAGCCCGCCCTCACCCGATCCGCCCTCGCCGCTGGCGAAGGGGGATGCCTTGGGCATATGTTGCAGCATGATCCCGCCCGCGCGCCAGTGTTCGGGCACGCCGCGTTCGGTGGATTTGCCGTACCGCAGGGAAAACCGGGTGGCCAGCTGTTCGGACTGCGCGAAATACGCCTCGGCGCAGGCCCGCAGGGAGCCGCCGGCAATCGGGGTGATGCCCTGATAGGGCTGCATTCCCTTGCCCTGGTCGATGAGGATGGCGAAATAGCCCTCGCCCAACTGCGCGAAGGGGGGGCCATCGGTCACGCGGTCGCGATCGAAACTGGCGTAGGCGCGGATGCGCGCCGGCTCCCCCTCGTCGGTGGGTCCGTAGTAATCGGTGGCGATCATGCGCACGGGGCCTTTTGTCTGCACCTGAAGCGAGAGCTTCCAGCGCAGCTTGATCGTCTGGCCGATCAGCGCGGTCAGCAGCGCCATTTCCGCCACCAGCGCCTCGACCGCGGGGGGGTAGTCGTGCTGTCTGAGGATGCCGTCGAGCACCCCGTCGAGCCGCGCCACGCGGCCGCGCATGTCCGATCTGTCGAGCTGAAACGGCAATACCGTGTCGTCCCAGGCGATTTTGGTTCCGAGAGTCATGGGATGTCCTTATGCGCATCGGTGCGCCTTGTCTCGCTTGCGGGGCCTATATAGGTCTATGCACGCAAAGGCAAAAGGGTGAGGCGCACAGGATGATCAGACGGTTCGGTCCGACGCCCCAGAAAAACCGCTGCTACCTGCGAAGGCCGGGGGTCTATGCGGTGCTGCGGCTTGGTGATCAGGTGCTTTTGACGCATCAGGCGCGCCCCGTCGCGGAGTTTCAGCTTCCCGGCGGCGGGATCGATCCCGGCGAATCGCCCATCCCCGCGCTGCACCGGGAAGTCTACGAGGAAACGGGCTGGACCATCACCGGGCTACGCCGGGCGGGGGCGTTCCGGCGCTTTGTCTATATGCCGGATTACGACATCTGGGCTGACAAGCTGTGCACCATCTATACTGCGAGGCCGGTGCGGCAGATCGGCCCTCCGACGGAGCCCGCGCATGAAGCCGTCTGGATGCCCGCGCAGGAGGCGGCGCGCCACCTTGGCAATTCCGGCGACCGGCATTTCGCGGCGCTTCTGGCCGCGCGGTAGGGCGGGCCGGCACACTCGGTCGCGGGCGCTTCAGCGACCCGAGTATTCGAGCAGGATGCCCGAAATATCGTCGGCAAACCCCTGCCCGCCCGCATGGTCCCCCAGTTTCCACAGCAGGGTTTCCAGAACCGAAAAGGCCGGCTGTGCGCGCAGGTCACCCATCAACATGGCAAGCCCATCTTCCCCCAGAAAGTGGCCATGAGGGTCGGGGCATTCGGTGACGCCATCGGACAGAAGGAAAAGCCTGTCACCGGGATCGAGCCGCATTTCGAATTGCGCGAAGTCCGCCCCTTCGATGAGCCCGACCGGCAAGCCGCCCGATCCTGCCTGTTCCACCCGCCCGTCGCGGCGCAATAGCACGGGATGGGGATGCCCGGCCTGTGCGAGTGTCACGCGCCCGTCGCGCAGATCGGCCACGGCGAGCAGCATCGTAAAATAGTGCTCTGTCTTCATTTCATCCAGAATGAGGCGATTCAGGCGGCGGATCACCTCTGCCGGGGGAAGATGTCCATAACTTCCGTCCCTGTTTCGCCGCAACGCCACATTCTGATCCGGTGCAGCGGACGAAAGATAACCCGCAAGGCGCGCAGTCATAAGCGCGGCGCTGACGCCGTGGCCGGACACGTCGATGGCGAAAAGCCCGACCTGATCGCGGTTGATGCGGTAGTGCCCGACGAGATCACCGCCGACATGCCCGCATGGCCGCAGGAGGAGTGAGACCGTGCCGCGCGCATAGACCTGAAACCTGTTGCGCACCAGTGATTGCTGAAGCTTGCGGGCCTCAATCAGATCATGGTCGATTGTGTCGTACAGCCGCTGCAATTCCGAAAGGGTGTCGGTAATCACGCGGTTCTTTTCGGTGAGTTCTCGCTGCATGCGCAGGATACGCTCTCCGGCGGTGATGCGGGCCCGCAGTTCGTCGGCATTGACCGGCTTGATCAGGAAATCATCGGCGCCGTTTTGCAGTCCACGCGCAACCTCTTGCTTTTCGCTCTTGGAGGTGAGGAGGATGAAATAGCCATACGCCTCGCCGGTCATCTCGCGGAAGGCGCGGCAGAAATCAAGCCCGTCCATCCCCGGCATCATCCAGTCACTGATCACCAGATCGGGGGGATGAGTGCGGCAGACCGCCAACGCTTCCTGTCCGGAGGCGGCCTCCATCACCTCATATCCGTCGCGCGCAAGGGTGGCCGACAGGACGCGCCGTTGCAGGCGGCTGTCATCGACCAGAAGGATACGGCGCACCGCCCCGCACTGGCGCCGCGTCAGCCGGTCTGTATGTGGCAAGGCCGTCAAATGGTAAATCCCCGGGGTCGCGCGTCTGAATGAACCCACCATTCCTAGCCCGGTGGCCTTAACGGCCCATGAACCTGAAATCGCGCCAGTCGTTCCGGCACCGGGAACGATTATTTTACCAATTGCCTGCAAAGGTCGAGACTCAGGCAAAATGGGGATCAGGTGATGATCGACTGGAGCCAGGTCAAGGCATTGCACAACGAGATCGGAGCGCAGGATTTCGACGAAGTGGTTGAGATGTTCATGCAAGAGGCGCAGGAAACGATCGCCCGTCTGCGCACCGTGCCCCACCCGGAGACACTTGAGGCGGAGTTGCATCACCTCAAAGGCAGCGCGCTGAACCTCGGGTTTCGGGGTTTTGCAGCGCTTTGCCACGCCGGGGAGGCACTGGCCGCGGAGGGCATGGCGCAGCAGGTCGCCCTTGCCGAGATCGCCGCGCAGTTCATGCACAGCAGGCGCCTGTTCGACGAAGGGCTGGCGCAGGCCCTTGCGGCGTAGGGGTCAGATCACGAACTGCGCCAGGGTTTCGTCGTTGGTGATGTCGGTATAGGTGAAGCCGGCCGCGTCAATGCGCGCGAACAGCGCGGCGAAATTCTCGGCCCTGCGGGTTTCGATCCCGATCAGGACAGAGCCGAAGTTGCGTGCCGACTTCTTCAGGTATTCGAAGCGGGCAATGTCATCCTCTGGCCCGAGGATATTGAGAAACTCCTTGAGCGCACCGGGCCGCTGCGGCAGACGCAGGATGAAGTACTTCTTCACCCCGGAGTAACGCTGGGCACGTTCCTTCACCTCCGGCAGGCGTTCGAAATCGAAATTCCCGCCCGATGTGACGCAGACCACGCTCTGGCCCCTGATCTGATCGGCAATATCGGTGAGCACGTCGATGGCCAGCGCCCCGGCCGGTTCGAGCACGATTCCCTCGACGTTCAGCATCTCCATCATGGTGGTGCAGATCCGGTCCTCCGGCGCGGCAAGAACATTTTGCGGGTCGATATGTGCCAGCCGGGCAAAGGTTTTCTCGCCGATGCGGGCGACCGCCGCGCCATCGACGAAGCTGTTGACGCGGGCAAGGGTCACCGGGGCGCCAGCCTCCAGCGCGGCGCGCAGGCTCGTGCCGCCCGCCGGCTCCACCAGGGTGAAGGCTGTGCGCTGCCCGAAATAGCTACAGACCCCGGCGGAGAGCCCCCCGCCACCCACGGGAAGCACGATGCGGTCGGGGGCATGGCCAAGCTGATCCATGATCTCCACGCCGACGGAGGCCTGCCCCTCGATCACATCCTCATCGTCGAAGGGGGCCAGAAAGCTGCCCCCCGCCTCACGGCAGTAGGATTGCGCGGCGGCAAGCGTGTCGTCGAAATAGTCGCCGATCATGCGGATTTCGATATGATCGCCGCCAAATGTTTCGGTCTTGAAAACCTTTTGCTGCGGCGTGGTCACGGGCATGAAGATCACGCCGCGCACCCCGAAATGGCGGCACATGAAGGCCACGCCCTGCGCATGGTTTCCGGCGCTGGCACAGACGAAAAGCCGCCTGTCCGGATCGTGCGCCAGAACCTTGCGCATCGCGTTGAACGCGCCGCGCAGCTTGTAGCTGCGCACCGGGGTCAGATCCTCGCGCTTGAGGTAGATCTCCGCCCCGAACCGTTCGGACAAATGCGCATTGAGTTGCAGCGGCGTGGCGGCAAACACGTCGCGCATGGCGGTTTCGGCGGCACGGGAGAGATCGCGGAAGTCATGCATGTCCCCCAAGTGCCGCAAGCCACGCGCCAAGGCAAGGAATACATCGGGATACCGGCAGCCCGGCCACCTTGCCCTTGCGTTCAAAAACCGCTATCGCCCGCGCGATATCCGTATGAAGGGAAGATGACATGTCCGCGCCCAAGAAAGTCGTGCTGGCCTATTCCGGCGGCCTCGACACCTCGATCATCCTGAAGTGGTTGCAGACCGAGTATGGCTGCGAGGTCGTCACATTCACCGCCGATCTCGGCCAGGGGGAGGAGCTGGACCCCGCGCGCAAGAAGGCGGAGCTTCTCGGGATAAAACCGGAGAACATCTATATCGAGGATGTGCGCGAGGAGTTCGTGCGCGATTTTGTCTTTCCCATGTTCCGCGCCAATGCGGTTTACGAGGGGCTATACCTGCTTGGCACCTCCATCGCGCGGCCCCTGATTTCCAAGCGGTTGATCGAGATCGCCGAGGAAACCGGCGCCGACGCGGTGGCCCACGGGGCGACCGGCAAGGGCAACGATCAGGTGCGGTTCGAGCTGGCGGCCTATGCGCTCAACCCCGATATCAGGGTGATCGCCCCCTGGCGGGAATGGGATCTGACGAGCCGCACGAAGCTCATCGATTTTGCCGAGAAGCACCAGATCCCCATTGCAACGGACAAGCGCGGCGAGGCACCGTTTTCCGTCGATGCCAACCTTCTGCACACCTCATCCGAGGGCAAGGTTCTGGAAGATCCCGCGCAGGACGCGCCCGATTATGTCTATCAGCGCACCGTGAATCCCGAGGACGCGCCCGACGCGCCCGAGTTCATCGAGGTCACCTTTGAAAAGGGCGACGCCGTGGCGATCAATGGCGAGGCGATGAGCCCCGCAACGATCCTGACGGCGCTGAACGACTATGGGCGCAGGCACGGCATTGGCCGGCTCGATCTGGTCGAAGGGCGTTTTGTCGGGATGAAATCGCGTGGCATCTATGAGACGCCCGGCGGCACGATCCTGCTTGAGGCGCACCGGGGGATCGAGCAGATCACGCTCGACCGCGGGGCGGCGCATCTGAAGGATCAGATCATGCCGCAGTATGCGGAGCTGATCTATAACGGCTTCTGGTTCAGCCCGGAGCGCGAGATGCTTCAGGCGCTGATCGACCGCAGTCAGGAGCACGTGACCGGCACGGTTCGGCTCAAGCTTTACAAGGGTCTGGCGCGCACGGTGAGCCGCTGGTCGGAGCATTCGCTTTATTCCGAAGAGCATGTCACCTTCGAGGATGACGCCGGGGCCTATGATCAGAAGGACGCGGCGGGGTTCATCAAGCTCAACGCGCTTCGGCTGCGGCTTCTGGCGATGCGGAACAGGCGTCTGGGCAGCTAGATCGCCATCGCCCGCATGTCTTCGTAGAGCGGCATGGCGGCGTCCAGAACGGGGCGTAGATCGTCACGAACACGGGGCAATTCGCCCTCCGGCCCGGCAAAACCCGTCGAGGTCCAGACCGTGCCATACCAGTGGCGCGCCCAGATGCCGTCGTCCTTGTGACCGCCCTTGGGCCAGCGGAGCATGTCCGGCGAGAAGGGAACGTCGATCGCTTCGCACAGGAGGTTGAGCATTTCGCCGGGATTCTGGCGGATGTCGAAACTGTCGATAATCACGGGATTTTCACTGAAGTCCCTGATTTCATTGATCAACTCCACCTGTTGGCGAAACCCGATGTCGTCGAGTCCGGGGTTTTCGTATTTCGCCGCGAAGCTGGCGAGAACGCGGGCGGGGTGGCGGATGAGAAACACGTTGACCACCTTTCGCATCCAGTCGCGGGGGATGCCGGGGATCATGTGCTGGGCCATGTGCTTTTGATAGAAATAAGGCTTTTGCGCGGGATTAGTGCCTGTCAGCGCGGTGATAACCTCTGCTGGATCCTGCGATTGCGACTCCATGATCTCGTCGCGCATGGGGTGCTTGAGACCCGTGAGCCTGAGGTAAGCAGCATAAAAGGGCTCATCCACCACGGCGCAATCGGAGCGGTTGCCGAAGGCATACATCATCGCGGTGGAGAGGTTCCGGGGACCGGACCACATGGCAATTTTCATGATAAATTCCTTGTCGGTAAAACGTCGGTATTCTGTCGGTATTCCGTCGGTGCCCTCAGGCGGCGCCGACCAGTTCGCGGTAAAGCCCGCGCAGGCGCGTCGTCATGGGGCCCATTTCGCCGGTGCCGATCACCCGGCCATCAATCTCTCCCACCGGGGTCTGGGCGCCGAACGTGCCCGTCAGAAACGCCTCGTCCGCGCCGTAGGTATCGACAAGGGAGAAGTTCCGCTCATGCACCGGGATGCCATTCACGCGGCACAGGTCGATCACCTTTTGCCGGGTGATGCCGTTCATGCAGTAATCGCCCGTGCTGGTCCAGATCTCGCCGCGCCGGACGATGAAGAAATTGCAGGCGTTGGTGGTGTTCACGAAGCCATGCACGTCGAGCATGAGCGCCTCGTCCGCGCCGGCCTTTTCGGCGGCGATGCAGGCCAGTATGCAGTTTAGCTTCGAATGACTGTTGAGCTTGGGGTCCTGAGTCATCGGCAGGCCGCGCATGTGCGGCACGGTGGCAAGGCGGATCGGGCGCGGGATCGACGGGCGGGAATGTTCCATGATGATCACCACGGTCGGTCCCTGACGGCTTAGCCCCGGATGCTGAAACGGGCGGGATTTGACGCCGCGCGTCACCATGAGCCGCGCATGGGCATCGGCGGTCATGGCGTTGGCCGTTTGTGTCTCTGACAAGGCGGAAATCACCGCTGCTCGCGTCATGCCGATATCGAGGTCAATGGCTTTCGCCGCTTCGAAAAGCCGGTCAAGGTGGTCGTCCAGAAAGGCCCAGCGCCCATTGTAGAGCCGCATCCCCTCCCAGACGCCATCGCCCAGCATGAAGCCCGAATCGAACACGCTCACCATCGCCTCGGCGCGTGGTTTGAGCAGGCCATTCACCCAGATCTTCACATTCTCGTTGCGGGCATCTTCGGCGGCCTGATGGGTGGTCACGGTATCGGTCATGGCGGTCCTCTCTCGGCTCGCGCGGAGGCTAGTCGCACCGACACCGCGATCCAAGCGGTAAATCCCGATCAACTCGACGTGACACGCGAGGCGCCGGGCTTGTCCAAACGGGCCGCGCGGGCGCAGGGTCGGAATAAAGGAGGATTAACCATGCGAATTCTTCAGACGATCAAGCTCGCGGCGCTCGCCCTTCTCATCGGTGTCGGGTTTTCCGTGAAGGAAGCGCGGGCGGCGGAGAGCGAATCCATCGTGGTGGCCGGGGGCTGCTTCTGGTGTGTCGAGGCCGATTTCGAACGGGTGCGCGGGGTGCGGGACGCGGTGTCCGGCTATACCGGCGGCACCGTCGAAGACCCGACCTACAAGCAGGTGACGGGCGGCGACACCGGGCACTACGAGGCGGTGAAGATCACCTTCGACCCCGCCACGATCAGCCGCAAGCAGATCCTCGACATGTTTTTCCGCTCTATCGATCCGACGGATGCGGGCGGGCAGTTCTGTGACCGCGGAGACAGCTATCGCACCGCCATATTCGTCTCTGATTCCGCGGAAAGAGAGGTTGCGCAAGCCGCCAAGCAAAGGGCCGAGGCCGAGCTTGGCCAGACAATCGTGACGCCCATACTTGAGGCCGCGCCCTTCTATGAGGCGGAGGACTATCACCAGGATTACTACAAGGGCACGAAGCTGGTACTGACGCGGTTCGGCCCGAAGCGGCAGGCCGAAGCCTATAAACGCTATCGCGACGCCTGCGGGCGCGATGAGCGGGTTCGCCAGCTTTGGGGAGATGCGGCGCCCTTTGCCGGAAGTTGATCGCGCCCGCGCCGCTCTGACGACATTTTCCGGAGGGGCGCGCTGGACTGCTATCCTACCTTGCAGGCCGACAGGATCGCCATGTTGAGGATATCGCTCGCGGTGGAGCCTGTGGAGCATATCTGAATAGAGCCGTCCACGCCCGACAGAATCGGGCCGATCACCGTGGCGCCCGCCATTTCCTGCATGAGTTTCACCGAGATAGAGGCCGAATGCCGTGCCGGCACCACAAGGATGTTGGCCGGGCCGGTCAGGCGCTGAAACGGGTAACTATCCTGCGCCCTCGGGTTCAGGGCGACATCGACCGTCATTTCGCCCTCATATTCGAAATCGACGCCGCGTTCATCGAGAATCGCGGGCGCCTTGTGCATCTTTTCGGCGCGTTCCGACATGGGATGGCCGAAGGTCGAGAAGCTGACGAAGGCGACTCGCGGCTCCAGCGCCATGTGGCGCGCCACTCCGGCGCAGCGTTCCGCGATATTGGCCAGATCCTCGGCGCTCGGCCATTCGTGCACCAGAGTATCCGCGACCAGCACGATCCGGCCATTGAGCAGTAGCGCCGTCACCCCGACCGCGCCATGATCGGCGTCGGCATCAAAGACATGATTGATCAGGTCGAGTACATGCGCCGATTTCCGGGTTGCCCCGGTCACGAGCCCGTCGCCATGCCCGTGCGCGAGCATCAGCGCCGCAAAGACATGGCGATCGCGGGCGGCCAGTTTGAAAATATCCTGCCGGTCGAAGCCCTTGCGTTGCAGGCGGCGGTAGAGGAAATCCGTGTAGGTTTCCAGATGCGGCGATTTCCGGGCGTTGATCACCTCGATCTCGGGCACCGCATCGCCAAGTCCCGCGGCCTCTAGCTGTTCCTGCACGTCCTTGTCGCGGCCGACGACAAGCGCCTTGCCCAGCCCCTGCCGCTGATACATCACGGCGGCGCGCAGAACGCGCGGATCGTCGCCTTCGGCGAAGATCATCCGGGCCTGCGCGTTGCGGGCGCGGACGTTCAACCCGCGCAGGATGGAGGCGGTCGGGTCCATCCGCGATTTCAGGGACAGCTCATATCCGTCCATGTCGATGATGGGCCGGCGCGCGGCGCCGGTTTCCATCCCGGCGCGGGCCACGGCGGGCGGAATGCGGTAGATCAGGCGCGGATCGAACGGTGTGGGAATGATGTAGTCGCGCCCGAAGGACAGCTTGCGGCCATAGGCCATCGCGACCTCATCGGGCACGTCCTCGCGCGCCAGCGCGGCGAGCGCTTCCGCGCAGGCGATCTTCATCTCGTCGTTGATGGCGCGGGCGTGAATGTCGAGCGCGCCGCGAAAGAGGTAGGGAAAGCCCAGCACGTTGTTGACCTGATTGGGATAATCGGAACGGCCGGTGGCCACGATGGCGTCGCTGCGCACGGCGTGGGCCTCTTCGGGGGTGATCTCGGGATCGGGGTTGGCCATCGCGAAGATCACCGGATCGTCGGCCATGCTCGCCACCATTTCGGAGGTCACGGCGCCCCGCACCGACACGCCGAGGAACACGTCCGCGCCGACCATCGCCTCTTTCAGCGTGCGCAGGTCGGTTTCCACCGCATGGGCCGATTTCCACTGGTTCATGCCCTCTGTCCGGCCCTGCCAGATCACGCCCTTGGTGTCGCACGCGATGCAGTTGTCATGCCGCGCGCCCATGCGTTTGAGTAGCTCGATACAGGCGATGCCGGCGGCCCCCGCGCCGTTGAGAACGATCCTGCATTCCTCGATCTTCTTGCCGGAGATGTGCAGCGCGTTGATCAGGCCCGCCGCGCAGATCACGGCGGTGCCGTGCTGATCGTCGTGGAAGACGGGAATATCCATCTCCTCCTTGAGGCGCTGTTCGATGATGAAGCATTCCGGCGCCTTGATGTCTTCGAGGTTAATACCGCCGAAGGTCGGGCCCATCAGCCGCACCGCCTGACAGAAGGCGTCGGGGTCTTCGGTGTCCAGCTCTATGTCGATGGAGTTGACATCGGCGAAGCGTTTGAAGAGCACGGCCTTGCCCTCCATTACCGGCTTGGAGCCGAGCGCGCCGAGATTGCCAAGTCCAAGAACCGCCGTGCCGTTGGAGATCACCGCCACGAGGTTGCCCTTGTTGGTGTAGTCATAGACGGTCGCGGGGTTTTCCGCGATCGCCTCGCAGGGCACCGCCACGCCCGGAGAATAGGCCAGCGACAGGTCGCGCTGCGTGGTCATGGGGACGGTGGCCCGTATCTCGAATTTGCCGGGGCTGGGTTCGAGGTGGAAGGCGAGCGCCTCTTCCGGGGTGATCCTGCTCTTGGTCATGGGCTGTCCCTTTCATACCGCCGTCGCGTCATAGCCGAGGCGCGGCTTTCTGCCAACCGCGTTGCGTTTTCACCTTTCGCCGCAGAGCGTGGATTTGCTAAGCCTGACAGCAATCAGAACCGGGGGATTTTCCGTGGAGGCAGGCAAGGCGACCGTCACGCCCATGATGGCGCAGTATCTGGAGATCAAGGCGCAGCATCCCGACGCTCTCTTGTTCTACCGGATGGGCGATTTCTACGAGATGTTCTTTGACGACGCGGCGACAGCGGCGGAGGCGCTCGACATCGCGCTGACCAAGCGCGGAAAACACGAGGGCGAAGAAATACCCATGTGCGGGGTGCCGCATCATTCGGCGGAGGGTTATTTCCTGACCCTGATCCGCAAGGGGTTCCGCGTCGCGGTCTGCGAGCAGATGGAAAGCCCGGCAGAGGCGAAAAAGCGCGGGTCCAAGTCCGTGGTCAGGCGCGAGGTGGTCCGGCTTGTCACCCCCGGCACGTTGACCGAGGATTCCCTACTGGACGCGCGGCGCCACAATTTCCTTGCGGCGTTTTCGCAGGTGCGTGAGGAGTGCGCGCTGGCCTGGGCGGATATTTCGACAGGCGCGCTGCATGTGATGACATTGCCACGGGTGCGGCTGGCGGCGGAACTGGCGCAGCTGGCCCCGTCGGAGCTGCTTGCCCCCGAGGGGTCGGAGGCGGATCTGGCGGAAACAGTCTCTGATATGGGGATTCCGATCACCACGGTTTCACGTGGATCATTCGACAGCACGGCGGCGGGAAAGCGGGTTGCGGCGCTGTTCAAGGCGGCCAGCCTCGACGCCTTCGGCACATTCAGCCGGGCCGAAACCGGGGCGCTGGGCGCGATCATCGACTACCTTGAGGTCACCCAGAAGGGCAAGCTGCCGCTTCTGAGCCCGCCGGTGAAGGAGATCACCGGCGGAGTAATGCAGATCGACGCGGCCACGCGGCGAAACCTTGAGCTGACCCACAGCCTGCAAGGCGGGCGGGCCGGATCGCTTCTGGCGACGATCGACCGGACGGTGACAGCCGGGGGCGCGCGGCTTCTGGAGCGGCGGGTGTCCTCGCCGTCTTTGTCGCTGGAGACGGTGCGCGCGCGGCTGGGCGCGGTGGGGTTCTTCACGGAGAACCGGAACGTGGCGCGGCAGGTGCGCGACACGCTGCGCAAGGTGCCCGATCTGGACCGCGCGCTGTCGCGGCTCGCGCTGGACCGGGGCGGGCCCCGCGATCTTGCCGCGATCCGCAACGGGCTCGCGCAGGCAGAGGCGCTGGCCGCGACGCTGGAGGCACATGAATTGCCGCCGCTGCTTCGTGATGCGCTGGCCGCGCTGAGGGGGCATGAGGCGTTGACCGATCTTCTCGATCAGGCGCTGATCGCGGAGCCGCCGCTTCTGGCGCGCGATGGCGGATTCATCGCGGACGGATTCGATGCGGAGCTGGACGAGACCCGCAAGCTGCGTGATAAGGGGCGCGGTGTGATCGCCGGGATGCAGGCGCAATTCACCGAGCAGACCGGCATCACGTCGCTGAAGATCAAGCACAACAATGTTCTGGGCTATTTCATCGAGACCACGGCCAAGCACGCCGAGCGGATGCTGTCGCCGCCGCTGTCGGAGACCTTCATTCATCGGCAGACCACGGCGAACCAGGTGCGGTTCACCACCGTGGAGCTGAGCGAGATGGAGACGCGGATTCTCAACGCCGGAAATACCGCGCTCGAGATTGAAAAGCGTCACTATTCCAGCTTGCGCGGGGCTGTTCTGGCCGAATCCGGCGCAGTGTCCGGGGCGGCGCGCGCGCTGGCGGAATTCGACGTGCAGACCGCGCTCGCCGATCTTTCCATTGCCGAGGACTGGTGCCGGCCGGAGGTGAACGAGAGCCGGGATTTCGACATCGCGGGCGGGCGTCATCCGGTGGTCGAGGCAGCGCTGCGCCGACAGGGCGGCGCGTCTTTCGTGGCCAACGATTGCGACCTGTCGGGGGGCGATGCGGCGCGGATCTGGCTTCTGACCGGGCCGAACATGGCGGGGAAATCGACGTTCCTGCGACAGAATGCGCTTATCGCTCTTCTGGCGCAGATAGGCAGCCACGTCCCCGCGACGCGCGCGCGGATCGGGATGGTGAGCCAGCTTTTCAGCCGCGTGGGCGCGTCAGACGATCTGGCGCGCGGGCGCTCCACCTTCATGGTGGAGATGGTGGAGACAGCGGCGATCCTCAATCAGGCGGATGATCGGGCGCTTGTGATCCTTGACGAGATCGGGCGCGGCACGGCCACCTATGACGGGTTGTCGATTGCATGGGCAACATTGGAGCATCTGCACGAGGTGAACCACGCGCGGGCGCTGTTTGCCACGCATTACCACGAAATGACCGCGCTTGCCGGGCGCCTGGACGGGGTGGAGAATGCCACCGTGACGGTGAAGGAATGGGACGGCGACGTCATCTTCCTTCACGAGGTCAAACGCGGCGCGGCGGACCGCAGCTATGGCGTGCAGGTCGCGCAGCTTGCCGGACTTCCGCCGGTGGTGGTCGAGCGGGCGCGCGCGGTTCTGGAGATGCTGGAGAAGGGTGAGCGCGAAGGATCGGGGCAAAAGGCGCTTATAGATGATCTGCCGCTCTTTGCCGCGACGCCGGCGCCCGCCCCGGCGGCGCCCAAAGGCCCCTCGCCCGTGGAAAAGCGGCTGCAGGGCATACTACCGGACGATCTGTCCCCGCGCGAAGCACTACAGATTCTCTATGATCTGAAAGAGTTGACGGGGAAATGACGAAGGGCAGGGTAGACCCCCTGCCCTGCAAGCCAGACCGCCCGACGATGGAGCGGCGATTCTATTCGTGGTTCGAGGAGACGCCGACCTTCGCCGGGCGCAGAAGGCGGTCGTGGATCATGAATCCCTCGGCGGAGACCTGAATGATCTCTCCGGCGTTGGTGCCGGGCAGCGGGGCCTCGAACATAGCCTCGTGAATCTTGGGGTCGAACTTGTCGCCCACTTCCGGCGAAAGCAGCTCTATCCCGTGCTTGTTGAATACGCTGAGAAGCTCGCGCATGGTCAACTCGACCCCTTCGAGAAGGGCACCGGCATGCTCGCGTTGTTCGTCGGTGGCGGTTTCAAGTGCGCGTTTGAGGTTGTCATAGACCGGCAGCATGTCGCGCGCGAGTTTCAGGCCGCCGTAATTTTCTGCCTCGCGGCGCTCCTTGTCGGCGCGCTTGCGGGAGTTTTCGGCGTCGGCCAATGCGCGCATCCAACGGTTCTTCAATTCATCCCGTTCAGCGCGCAGTTCATCGAGTTCGATTGCTTCGGCCTCCATCTCTTCCAGAGAAACGGCGTTTTCCTCGGCCTCGGCCTCGTCCACGTCGTCCAGAAATTCATTGTCTTTCGGCTCTGCCATATTTCACCTCTAACCGCGGTCGGAGATCAGCTTTCCAACCAACTGCGCCGTGTAATTCACAATCGGCACAATGCGTCCATAGTTCAGGCGCGTCGGGCCGATAACCCCAACGGCGCCTACGATCTTTCGATCCGCGTTCATATATGGAGACACCACCAAAGAGGAACCCGAAAGTGAAAAAAGTTTGTTTTCCGATCCGATAAAGATCCTCACGCCTTCACCCTGATCGGCGAGTTCGAGGAAATCGGCAATGTCGCGCTTGCGTTCGAGATCGTCGAACAGGGTGCGGATGCGATCAAGATCCTCTTGCGGCTGATCGGAGTCCAGCAGGTTGGCCCGGCCGCGCACGATAAGCCGGTCGTGTGTGTCGTCTTCGCCCGCCCAGACAGCCATGCCGCTTTCGATGAGATCGTGTGCGATGCTGTCGATTTCCTGGCGGCGCGTCTCCATCTCTGCGCGAATGACGGTTTGCAGATCCGACAGCGTTCTTCCCTCGATCAGCGCGTTGAGGAAATTCGCCGCTTCGCGCATGGAGCTTGGCGTCTGGCCGGGCGGCGGTGTGAAAAGGCGGTTCTCCACGTGCCCGTCAGCCATCACGAGCACGACCAGCGCGCGGTCGTGGCCAAGGCTCACAAACTCGATATGCTTGATCGGGGCCTCATGTTTCGGCGCGAGCACGAGCGATGCGCCCTGCGTGACTCCGGACAGGGCCGAGCCGACGCGATCGAGCATACCCCCCACATCGGCGGAGTTGCTTCCGAGGTTGGAGTCGATCTTGAGCCGGTCCTCGGCATCCAGATCTCCGATTTCAAGGATCCCATCCACGAACATGCGCAGACCAAGTTGCGTCGGCACGCGGCCCGCGCTGACATGGGGAGAGTCGAGCAGGCCGAGAAATTCGAGATCCTGCATGACGTTGCGCACGGTGGCGGGGCTTACCTTTTCCGACAGTGTGCGTGTCAGCGTGCGGGAGCCGACCGGCCCGCCGGTGGCAAGATAGCCCTCGACCACCCGGCGAAAAACCTCGCGCGAGCGCTCATTCATCTCATCAAGGATATTTGCGCTATCAGACATCGTCCGTCCCATGTATGCGCTCATTAAAGAGCCACAAGAGCAAAGGTCAATCGGGCTTGAATTTTAGGGCATGTGCCCTGTATCTCCTGCGCGAGCAACAAAGGATTTTGAACATGCGCCCTTCCGGCCGTCAACTTGATGAAATGCGTCCCGTGTCCATTGAGACGGAGTTCACGAAACATGCCGAGGGCTCTTGCCTGATCAAGGTCGGGGAGACGCATGTGCTTTGCACCGCGTCTATTGAGGACCGCGTTCCGCCCTTTATCAAGGGGTCCGGGCTTGGCTGGGTGACGGCGGAATATGGTATGCTTCCCCGCGCCACGAACACGCGGATGCGGCGCGAGGCGACAGCCGGCAAGCAGGGCGGGCGCACCG
This sequence comes from Salinihabitans flavidus, assembly GCF_900110425.1. Taxonomy (GTDB): domain Bacteria; phylum Pseudomonadota; class Alphaproteobacteria; order Rhodobacterales; family Rhodobacteraceae; genus Salinihabitans; species Salinihabitans flavidus. The sequence goes on from NZ_FODS01000001.1 coordinate 353,794, forward strand.
TCGAGATTCAGCGCCTGATCGGGCGCAGCCTGCGCGCCGGTGTGGATCGTGTCGCGCTTGGCGAACGGCAGATCACCGTGGATTGCGACGTGCTTCAGGCGGACGGCGGCACGCGCTGCGCCGCGATCACCGGCGGCTGGGTGGCGCTTCGACTTGCGGTCAACAAACTGATGAAGGCTGGCGATGTTCTTTCCGATCCGCTTGTCGATCCGGTGGCGGCGATCAGCTGCGGTATTTACGCGGGGCAACCGGTTCTTGACCTCGATTACCCTGAGGACAGTGAAGCGGGGGTCGATGGAAATTTCATCATGACCGGCAGCCGGCAGCTTATCGAGGTGCAGATGTCGGCCGAGGGCGCGACCTATTCCCGCGATCAGATGAACAGGCTTCTGGATCTGGCCGAGCAGGGCGTCGCGCAGCTTGTCGAGGCGCAGAAAGCCGCGGCCGCGTGACCCGCAGGTTTCAGGGCGATACCCTTCTTGTGGCGACGCATAACTCGGGCAAGCTCGAAGAGATCGCGCATCTGATGGAACCCTACGGGGTCAAGGTCGTGGGCGCGGCGGAGACGAAGATTCCGGAGCCGGAAGAAACCGAGACGACATTTGTCGGCAATGCGCGGATCAAGGCCCATGCCGCGGCGAAGGCGACAGGGCTTCCCGCGCTGTCAGACGATTCCGGGATCGAGATCGACGCGCTGGACGGGGCGCCGGGCGTTTATACCGCCGATTGGGCGGAAACCGAAGAAGGGCGCGATTTCACCATGGCCATGACGCGGGCGCATGATGCGCTTGAGGCGACGGGCGCCACTGCCCCACATACCGCGCGGTTCTGTTGCACGCTTGTGCTGGCGTGGCCCGACGGGCATGACGAGGTGTTCGCCGGCACAGTGGAGGGGCAGGTCGTCTGGCCCATGCGCGGGAGCGAAGGTCACGGATATGATCCGGTTTTTCAGCCCGATGGCTATGACGTGACATTCGGAGAGATGGACCGTTGGGAAAAGAACAGGATCAGCCACAGGGCCGATGCCTTCAACAAACTTGTAAAGGGCTGTTTTGCCTGAAGATTGGGAAACCGGGGGCTTTGGCCTGTATATCCACTGGCCGTTTTGTCAGGCCAAGTGCCCCTATTGCGATTTCAACTCTCATGTTTCACCGCAGGTCGATCACGCGCGGTGGCAGCGGGCCTATCTTGCGGAACTGGACCGCGTGGGAGCCGAAACGCAGGGCCGGGTTCTCAGCACGGTTTATTTCGGGGGCGGCACGCCGAGCCTGATGGCGCCGGAGACGGTGAACGCGATTCTGGAGCGGGTGCGACGCCTGTGGCCTGTGTCCAATTCTCTCGAAGTGACGCTGGAGGCAAATCCGGGATCCGTGGAAGCGGGACGTTTCGCCGGGTATCACGCCGCGGGCGTGAACCGTATTTCGATGGGAATTCAAGCACTTAATAACCACGATCTACAGCGGCTTGGCCGGATTCACTCGGTCGAGGAAGCGCGCGCCGCGTTCGATATTGCGCGCGGGGTCTTTGACCGGGTGAGCTTCGACCTTATCTATGCACGACAGAACCAATCCCTTGCGGATTGGCAGTCGGAGTTGCGCGAGGCGCTATCCATGGCGGTGGATCACCTGTCCCTGTATCAGCTGACGATCGAGGAGGGTACGGCCTTTGGCGATCGCTACGCGCGCGGTGGTTTGCGCGGCCTGCCCGATGATGACCTGTCGGCAGACATGTACCAGGTCACGCAGGAGGTTTGCGCGCAGGCGGGATTTGAAGGCTACGAGGTGTCAAACTACTCCCGGCCGGGTGAGGAATCGCGGCATAACCTGATTTACTGGCGCTATGGCGACTACGCCGGCATCGGGCCGGGGGCACATGGGCGACTCACACTCGGCGGTCAGCGCCATGCCACCGAAAGTTGGAGAAACCCTGCAAGATGGCTGGACGCCGTGGACGCAGGCAACGGTGAATCGCTGCGAGATCCCGTATCCTGCGCGGATCAGGCGGTCGAATGCCTTCTCATGGGCTTGCGTCTCGTCGAAGGCGTCGATGCAGAGCGCGTCAAACGACTCTCAGGTCAAAATCTCAGCACGGAGTCAGTTGCGCATTTGCAGGATTTGGGACTTTTGGATCCCGGTTTTGCGCGCATACGCACAACGCCAAAGGGACGGATGCTTCTGAATTCGGTGATCGCCGAACTGCTGGGGGACTAGGATGCGATGGCTCTGGGGGTTTCTCGGTCTACTTTGCATCCTGCTGGCGGTGATCGGGATTGTCCTGCCGCTTTTACCGACGGTTCCGTTTCTTCTTCTGGCCGCGTTCTTTTTCGCCCGATCATCAGAAAGACTTCATAACTGGCTGATCTCTCATCCGACCTTCGGCCCGCCCATCCTTGACTGGCGCGCGCGGGGGGCGGTGAGTCTTCCGGCGAAACGCTGGGCGACCGTCTCTGTTCTCGCGGTATTCACGCTTTCGGTGGTCATGGGCCTGCGTCCGATGATCCTGATCATCCAGGCGCTGACCCTTGGTGCGGTCATGATCTTTCTCTGGACCCGGCCTAGTGCGTAGAGCTTAGCGTTCGGCAGATTTCGTCCAGCTCATCCAGCGTCTTGTAGCGAATTACCACCTGCCCGCTTTCTCCATCGGGCTTGTGATCGATACTGACCGACAGGCCAAGAGAGGCAGAAAGATCCCCTTCCAACGCCTTGGTGTCGGCGTCTTTTTCGGCCTTCGGCTTGGGCGCGGACGGTGCCGGTGTGCCCTTCGGCTTCTGGGCGAGCTTTTCGGTTGCCCGAACTGAAAGCCCCTCTGCCGCCACCTTGCGGGCAAGGGTTAGCGGGTCGTCCGATGTGATCAGCGCGCGTGCGTGCCCGGCGCTCAGCGCGCCATCGCGGAGCATTTGTTGCACCCCGTCAGGTAATTGCAGAAGGCGCATCAGGTTTGCGATATGGCTTCGGCTTTTGCCCAAAGCCTCGGAGAGCTTTTCCTGCGTATGGCCGAACCTCTCCATCAACTGCTTGTATCCGGTCGCCTCTTCCACAGGGTTGAGGTCGGCGCGCTGAACGTTCTCGATAATCGCAATTTCGAGCACTTCGGTATCGTCGAACTCGCGCACCAGAACCGGGAGTTCATGCAGCTTTGCCATCTGCGCCGCGCGCCAGCGACGCTCGCCTGCCACAATTTCAAACTCGCCCGCTCTTGAAGGGTGCGGACGCACGATGAGAGGTTGAATTATCCCCTTCTCGCGGATCGACCCGGCGAGCTCCTGTAGCTGTTGCTCGGTAAAGCTCCGGCGGGGCTGATCGGGGTTGGGGTTGATGCGCTCGATGGGTATGAACAGATCAGGCCGCTTCATGCCCGTTTCGGATTCCGTCCGCGGTTCCTCGTTCACATCCGCCATGAGCGCCGAAAGTCCCCGCCCAAGGCCACGTTTGGATTTGTTTTCAGCCATTCTGCCCTCTTCTTATTGTGCGGCGAACCGCAAATGCCGGGACAAAAGTTCCCGTGCAAGACTTCGGTATGCCTCTGCCCCTCTTGAGGTGGAATCGTATTGCAAGACGGGCTGGGCGTAGGATGGGGCCTCGCTTACCCGGACATTGCGGGGAATTTTCGTCTCGAAGACAAGTTCGCCGAGATTGTCCCGCGCGTCCTGTTCCACCTGTAGCGACAGGTTGTTGCGCTTGTCATACATTGTCAGCACGACGCCCTCAATCCGCAGGCCGGGGTTGGCGGATTGGCGTACCTCACGGATTGAAAGCATCAACTGCGACAGGCCTTCCAGCGCGAAAAACTCGCTTTGCAGCGGAATAAGCACAGCGTGGGCCGCCACAAGCGCATTGACTGTCAACAAGTTGAGAGACGGAGGGCAATCAATCAATATGTAGTCCCAACCGAACTGATCCATCGCCGGCTGCCGTAGCGCGTCGTGGAGCAGAAAGCTCCTCTTCTCATTGGAGGCCAGATCAATATCCGCAGAGCTGAGATCGACCGTCGCCGGTACGATCGAGAGGTTCGCTATGTTGGTATCGTGGATAACCTGCGCCAGATCCCCATCTTCCAGGAGCAGTTCGTAGGTTGAGAACTCACGATCTTCCGCCTCCACCCCCAAGCCTGTCGAGGCGTTCCCCTGTGGATCAAGATCGACCAAGAGCACACGCAGCCCCTGCTCTACCAGCGCGGCGGACAGGTTGATTGCAGAGGTCGTCTTGCCAACGCCGCCCTTTTGATTCGTGATGGCGATAATTCGCGGGGAGATTGGGCGTGTGGGATCAGACACGGGAAAGATCTCCGATCTTGAGGATAACGGCGCCAGGTTCTGTTTGACTTTTACGCTCATCAAGGGTGAATGACCATGTTTTGCGGGCGGCTTTCACCTCTTTTTCCCATGTGACGCCTTTGGGAAACAGGCAAACGCCATCTGGCGCAAGGTGCCGTTCGGCATATTCCAGAAGTGTCGACAAATCCGCAACCGCCCGCGCCGAAATAACATTGGCGCGCTGCGGGCTCGCTGCCTCGATCCGCTCTGACAGGACGGCTCCCTCTTGTTCTGTCTCTCGCAGAACGGTCCGTAGAAAGGTGGCCTTGCGCTGATCGCTTTCAATCATTGTGACACGTTCCGGCGATCCGCGTTCAGCGCGCATCAGCGCGATGACAAGTCCAGGGAAGCCGCCCCCGCTTCCAATGTCGAGCCAATGCCCGACGGGGTGCGAAGCCAGATCGAAAAGCTGAACGGAGTCCAGGATATGCCGATTCCACAATCCCTCCAGGGAGGTGCGCGAGACGAGATTTATCGTTGGATTCCATTTGTGAAGAAGAGCGGCGTAGCGTTCCAGCCTCGCCAATGTTTCACGTGAAACATTGTCGATCCCTGTCACGCTGACCTCTTACGCCGATCGTGGCGAAGACGCGAAAGGATCAAGGTGAGAGCGGCAGGCGTCATGCCGTCTATGCGGCCAGCCTGAGACAGGTTCGACGGCCGGGTTTGAGAAAGCTTAGACTTCAGTTCATTAGAGAGACCGCCAACTGCGTTGAAGTCAAAGCTTTCCGGAATTGCCCAGCCTTCATCCCGGCGCAGAAGTTCGACGTCCTGTTTTTGACGGTCAATGTAGTTGGCGTAAAGGGCGTCGCGCTCAAGCTGGGTGCGAACTTCGGAATCGACGCTGACAAGTTCAGGATCAAGCACAGTGAGTGCGTCAAAGCCCACATCCGGGAAAGACAGAAGCTGAAATCCCGTCCGACGGCTTCCATCCTGATTCACCGAAATACCGGACGCAGCAATCTGTTTTGGTTTAAAGCTCTTTGACTCGAGCATTGAACGCCCGGCGGCCAATCGCTCCATCTTGTCGGAAAAGACGGACTTGCGCACCTCTGCAACAAGGCCAAGCTCAACACCAGTTGGTGTAAGGCGTTGGTCGGCGTTGTCGGCGCGCAGAGACAGGCGAAACTCCGCCCGGGATGTGAACATGCGGTACGGCTCGCTCACGCCCCGCGTGGTCAGGTCGTCAATCATCACGCCGATATAGCTGTCAGTCCTGCTGAAGACATGCGGTTCCCTCCCCAGCGCGGTGAGCGCTGCGTTCAGCCCTGCGACCAGGCCCTGGGCCGCTGCTTCCTCATATCCCGTGGTTCCGTTGATCTGGCCAGCCAGATACAAACCCGGCACACCCTTGACCGCGAGAGATGACTCCAAGGCGCGCGGATCAACGTAGTCGTATTCGATCGCATAACCCGGTTGAACAATTCGCGCGCCTTCCAAACCACGAATCGAGCGCACATACTCCTGCTGGGTTTCTTCTGGCAGTGACGTTGAAATTCCGTTTGGATAAACCGTCGAATCGTCCAGCCCCTCAGGCTCCAGAAAAATCTGGTGCGAGGTTTTGTCCGCGAATCTAACAACCTTGTCCTCGATGGACGGACAATATCGAGGGCCGATCCCGTCGATATGGCCCCCGTACATTGCGGAGCGGTTGAGGTTCTTTCGGATGATCTCGTGAGTTCTCTCGTTCGTGTGGGTAATGCCGCATGCCACCTGACGGACCGATGGCCCTTTCGACAGGAAGGAAAACATCACGGGATCATCATCGCCCGGTTGCTTGTCGAGCAAATCCCAATCAATGCTCCGCCCATCGAGACGTGGCGGCGTTCCGGTCTTAAGACGTCCAAGAGGCAGACCAAAGCAATCGATTCGCTCCGCCAACTTCTGGGATGCCTTCTCGCCCATGCGGCCGCCAGATCGGGACACGTCGCCAATATGAATCACCCCACGAAGGAATGTGCCGGTGGTCAGGACCACGGCGGAGGCGGTAATCTCTGAGCCATCGCCAAGGACGACCCCGGCAACGCGTTCCCCCTTCATGACGAAATCTATCGCCTCCCCTTCAACGATGGTCAGATTCGGCTGGACCCGCATTTCCGCAAGCATGGACTCCTGGTATATCCGGCGATCCGATTGCGTTCGTGGTCCTTGCACCGCGGGGCCTTTGCGGCGGTTGAGCAGGCGGAACTGAATGCCGGACTTATCCGCCACACGCCCCATGACACCATCCAGGGCGTCGATCTCGCGAACAAGATGACCTTTTCCCAGCCCGCCAATCGCCGGATTGCACGACATCACCCCGATGCCCGACATCTTGAGCGTAAGGAGCGTAGTGGACGCGCCCATTCGGGCAGCGGCGTGAGCGGCATCCGCGCCGGCATGACCGCCGCCAACAACGATGACATCAAAATGTTTCACGTGAAACACCCCTCACTTTCCTACGCAGAAGCTGCTGAAAATCTCATCCAACAGATTTTCGACATCAACCCGACCGACGATAGCGTCAAGTGCCCGAATCGCAGTTCGAAGCTCTTCTGCAGCGATATCATAGTGAGCGGGTCCCATCGACAGAACCTTTTGTGCCGAACGAAGCGAATCTTCCGCTCGGCTCATTTGCACCCGGTGTCGTTCCCGGATGGCTACCCCGGAACGGGCAGCACGGGTGGAAAGGATTTCGGAAATGCGGCCAACAAGCTCCGAGATGCCCTGCCCTGTTTTTCCCGACACCGCATCGGTCGCGTCGCAAAGTCTATCTGCCTTGGCTCGGAGTACGATATCGCCATCTTCCGGAGTGAAATCCGGAAGCGTTCCTTCTTCGATCAGGAAAACTCGCAAGTCCGCCCGCCGAGCACGATCACGGGCGCGTTCGATCCCGATGCCTTCCACAACATCTTCCGTTTCCCTCAGACCCGCTGTGTCAAGAAGGGTGACGGGAAGCCCGCCAAGCTCCATTCTGACCTCGATCACATCGCGCGTGGTTCCGGCATATTCAGAGGTAATTGCCGCGTCTCGCCCCGCAAGCGCATTCAGAAGCGTTGATTTTCCGACGTTCGGGGCACCAACTATCGCCACTTCGAATCCCTCGCGTATCCGTTCCGACATTTCGGTTCCAGAAATCTCCGTTGCCAGACGGTCAAGAACGCCCTTGAGAAGCGTGGACACCTCTGGCGTGACGTCTACCGGCACCTCTTCGTCAGCAAAATCGATTGTCGCCTCGATAAGGGCCGCCGATCGAATCAGATCCTTACGCCAGGTTTCCGCGACCTCTCCCAGTTCCCCGGACAGCACCCGCAAGGATTGCCTGCGCTGAGCTTCTGTCTCGGCATCGATCAGGTCGGCCAGACCTTCAACCTGCGCAAGATCAAGACGATTATTCTCGAGAGCGCGGCGCGTAAACTCCCCTGCTTCTGCCATCCTCAGGTCAGGTAGTTCCGAAAGCGCGCGCAAAACAGCGTTCACGACGGCAGCACTTCCGTGAAGATGAAGTTCGAGAACCTCTTCTCCCGTAAAGCTTTGCCCTTCCGGGAAAAGCAGGACGAGCGCCCGATCAAGCTCTTGTCCAGACGAGTCTTTCAGCACACGCAGGGATGCGACGCGGGGCGCGGGGCGCGTGCCCGCCAACCTCTCTGCCGCATAGCCTGCCCTTGAACCGGACACCCGAACGACAGCGACCCCCGCCTTGCCGGGGGCCGTGGCCAGAGCGTAGATCGTATCGGTGACAGGCATATACTCAGGTGTTCATGGAATCGAAGAATTCCGCGTTCGTCTTGGTTTGCTTGAGCTTCGAAATCAGGAATTCCACGGCATCCGTTGTGCCCATGGGATTCAGGATGCGGCGCAGGACAAATGTTTTTTGAAGATCGCCCTTTTCAATCAGCAGATCCTCTTTCCGGGTGCCCGACTTCAGGATGTCTATCGCCGGGAAGATTCGTTTGTCTGCAATCTTGCGATCAAGCACGATCTCGGAGTTGCCGGTGCCCTTGAATTCTTCAAAGATCACCTCGTCCATACGGCTTCCTGTGTCGATCAGTGCTGTGGAAATGATGGTGAGAGAGCCGCCTTCCTCAATATTGCGGGCGGCGCCAAAGAATCGCTTCGGTCTTTGCAGGGCGTTGGCATCCACGCCGCCAGTCAAAACCTTGCCCGACGATGGAACCACTGTGTTGAAAGCTCTACCAAGTCTTGTGATTGAATCGAGGAGAATAACAACATCTCGTTTATGCTCCACGAGCCGTTTTGCCTTTTCGATGACCATTTCGGATACGGCAACGTGGCGCGAGGCCGGCTCGTCAAAGGTCGAGGAAATCACCTCCCCTTTCACGCTGCGCTGCATGTCGGTCACTTCTTCCGGCCGCTCGTCGATCAGAAGAACGATAAGATAACACTCCGGATGGTTCGCCGCGATGCTATGCGCGATATTCTGCAACAGGACGGTTTTACCTGTCCGGGGCGGTGCCACGATAAGCGAGCGTTGACCCTTGCCGATGGGGGCGACCAGGTCGATGATCCGGGCAGACCGATCCTTGATCGTCGGATCCTCGATCTCCATCGTCATACGCTCATCTGGGTAAAGCGGGGTCAGGTTGTCGAACGCGATCTTATGACGTGCCTTTTCCGGTTCTTCGAAGTTGATCAGATTGACGCTCATCAACCCGAAATAACGCTCATTCTCTTCCGGCGCCTTGATGACACCATCAATGGTATCCCCCGTGCGCAGGGAATACTTGCGGATCATGTCGGGGGACACATAGATGTCATCCGGGCCGGGAAGATAGTTTGCCTCGGGTGACCGCAGGAAACCGAACCCGTCCTGAAGCACCTCAAGCACACCATCGCCCGAGACCTCCCAGCCTTCGTCCGCGCGCTCGCGGAGAATCTGGAACATCATCTCGCCCTTGCGCATGGTCGAGGCATTCTCGACATCGAGTTCCTCGGCCATGGAAAGAAGGTCTTTTGGGCTATGGGCCTTGAGATCGGCCAGAGTCAGTTTTTCAGCTGTCATGGGAGTATCCTGCATCCACCCGATAGGGGAGCGTGTTGTCGTTGCATGGAGAACACATGGCCCGGACGGGCCTGTTGGTTGCGGTTCCTAAAGAGAGTCCGCCGGAGAGTCAATCATATCAGAACCGGACAACCACTGATATCACGATCACGATCATCAGAAGGGTGGGCACCTCATTCATCATTCTCAGATTGCGCCCGGACATGTTGTTTTCATTCCGTTCGAATTTCTTCCGATGGATCATCAACCAGTGATGAAACCCTGTCATGGCGATGACCCCGGCCCCTTTCGTGTAGGGCCAGATCGCTGACCAATCGACGATGCCAGGGGTAAAGACCAACATGAGACCAGCAATCCATGTTGCGATGCTGGCCGGACCCATGATGTAGCGAAGAAGCCTGTACTCCATCACTTTCAGCGTGTCATCAAGCTGATCACCGGCTTGGGCGCGCTCTGCGTGATAGACAAAAAGGCGCGGGAGATAGAACAGGCCCGCCATCCAGCTCAGAACCGCCATGATGTGAAGAGATTTTGTCCAAGGGTAGAGTATCGCGAGCAGGTCGGTCATCGGCGTGATCCTTTCAGATCACCCTCTTAAATAAATATAGATATATAGAAAAGGATGATGATTAAGTAGGGGCATCCGTCGCGTGGGATTAGTGGATTATAGCTGAATCTTCCACAAGGTGCGTGATGATCTGACAAGTTTCCGGATATAATTGGGATGATCCTGAAAACATTGTTTTATTATTTAAAATCAATATATTACTACCTTAACACTACCAGAACAGTGGTGGATATGTCAGGGGATAACTGTGGAAAAAGGTGAGTTTGCCAGAGGCAGAGGTTTTCCCTGTCCACCGTGGACAAGTCCGGCAGTGTGGTAGCGAAACAGGCGATTGATCCGCAGCTTGTTATTCTGACCAGAATTTTACAGAAGGGGTACTTGAGATTTCGTTACCGCCATACACTGGGTTATCCACATGAGCAGGCCGCTCCTTCTTGCGTCGGGGTCCGAGATCAGGGCCCGGATGCTCACCAATGCTGCCGTTCCCTTCCGGGTCGAAAAGGCTCGGGTCGATGAAGAAATGATCAGGGCTGCGCTTCAGTCCGAGGACGCACACCCGCGCGATATTGCCGATGCGCTGGCAGAGTCAAAGGCGCGAAAGGTGAGCCACAGGAACCCCGGTAATCTGGTGCTTGGCTGCGATCAGGTGCTGGAATTCGAGGGTCGGGTTCTGGCCAAGCCGGAAAGCTTAGAGGATGCCCGCGAGCAGCTCACGGCAATGCGGGGTAAGCGACACCGCCTGCTTTCGGCCGCGGTGATCTACGAGGACGCGGAGCCGATATGGCGTCACGTGGGTGTTGTACGGATGCAGTTGCGCTCGATTTCCGATGACTATCTGGAGGACTATCTTGCCCGAAACTGGCAAAGTGCACGCCAGTCTGTCGGGGCGTACAAGCTGGAGGAGGAGGGCGTGCGACTTTTTGAGCGAGTGGAGGGGGACTATTTTACCGTGTTGGGGATGCCGCTTCTTGAGATATTGTCTTTCCTGACAGTTCGAGGGGATTTGAAATCATGACAGACGCGGCTCCGATTGCCGGGGTTATCGGCACACCGATAGGCCATTCGCGCTCACCGCATCTGCATGGTCACTGGCTCAGGAAATATGGAATTTCCGGGCATTATATTCCCCTGAACGTATCAACATCCGACCTTGGTGAGGTGATAGGTCTTCTTCCTCGGATCGGGTTCGTCGGGGTCAATGTCACGATTCCGCACAAAGAACGGGTGCTTGATTTTGCCGATATGGTAACAGATCGCGCTACGCTTATCGGGGCAGCAAACACGCTCATCTTTCGCAAGGATGGTAAAATCCATGCTGACAACACAGATGGCTATGGCTTCGTGGAGAACCTGCGTCAGAATGCGCCGAACTGGCAGCCGAAGTCCGGGCCAGCCGTAGTTCTGGGAGCGGGAGGCGCGGCGCGGGCGGTTGTCGCCTCGCTTCTCGACGTGGGAGTGCCGGAGATTCTCATCACCAACCGGACGCGCGTGCGCGCGGAAAAACTGCGAGAGGATTTTGGCACGCGGGTCATGGTGGTGGATTGGGTAAAGGCCGGAAACATCCTCGAGGATGGGATGACGGTGGTCAATACGACGTCACTGGGAATGACGGGAAAACCTGAACTACGGGTTCCCCTCGATGGATTAAGGAAAGAGGCGGTGGTGACAGATCTGGTCTACAGCCCGCTCAGAACCCACCTGTTGCAAGTGGCCGAAGAGATGGGCTGCACAGCGGTGGATGGACTTGGGATGTTGTTGCATCAGGCCGTGCCGGGATTTGAACGATGGTTCGGGGTTCGTCCCGAGGTGGATGCGGCCGCGAGAGAGGCCGCTCTCGAATGACGTTTCGGCTTGGCTTGACGGGTTCCATCGGGATGGGAAAGTCCACCACGGCAGCGCTCTTTGCCGATGCGGGTTGCGCCGTCTGGGATGCAGATGCGGCGGTGCATCGCCTCTATGCACCGGGTGGGGCCGCGGTGGAGCCGATGCGAGAGGTCTTCCCGGATGCCATTGACGAGGGCGGCGTTTCGAGGTCGCGGTTGAAAGATATAATCGCTGGCAATCCCGACGCCCTTCGCCAGATCGAAGAGATCGTTCATCCGCTTGTCGCGCAGGACCGAGCAGAGTTTGCCAAGACCGTGCAAAGCGACATCATCGTTTTTGATATACCGCTTCTCTTTGAAACCGGCGGTGACAAGGAAATGGACGGGGTGGTTTGTGTCTCCGCCCCGCCAGAGGTTCAGAAAGCGCGGGTTCTGGAACGTGGCACTATGACCGAGGCGGAGTTCGAGGCCATTCGAGCCAAACAGATGCCCGACGCAGAAAAACGCGCCCGCGCGGACCATGTTGTGATCACGGACACGATGGATCATGCTGCGTCGCAGGTGCAAGAGATCGTGGCGGAAATCAGGGCGGGGATGAAAGATGCGTGAAATCGTACTTGATACCGAAACGACGGGCTTCAACCCCGAAACCGGCGACCGAATCGTGGAGATCGGGGCGGTGGAACTTTATAACTACATGCCAACGGGGGAAACGTATCACCAGTATATCAATCCCAGGCGCGCGATGCCGCAAGGAGCGTTCGAAGTGCATGGGCTTGGGGATGAGTTTCTGGCCGACAAGCCGATATTTGCAGATATCGGCCAGAGCTTTCTGGATTTTATCGGGGATGCGAAGCTGGTAATTCACAACGCCAGTTTCGACATGAAGTTTCTCAATGCCGAACTGGAGTGGGTCAGGTTGCCTTTGATCCCGTTTGATCGAGCCATCGACACGCTGGCAATTGCGAAACAGAGGTTTCCGGGCTCTCCAGCTTCTCTGGATGCGCTGTGTCGCCGGTTCGGAATCGACAATGCCTCGCGCACGTTGCACGGGGCGTTGCTCGATTCCGAGATCCTGGCCGAGGTCTATCTTGAACTTATCGGAGGTCGGCAGCCGGATTTCGGCCTGTCGTCCGGTGGACGACGCGAACAGACAGCCGTGGATGTGAAACAGGATTGGCGGCCCAAGCCTCGAACGGCCCCTCTGCCCCCGCGCTTGACGGCGGAGGAAGAGGCGGCCCATGGCGAATTGGTGAATGAACTTGGCGATGGCGCGCTATGGCGCAGGTAAAGACGCCCCGCTAATGCGGGGCATCTGAGCCATCACGCGTCAGCAGTTTTTCCCGTCTCGTCAGTCTGAGCCTGACGGCGAGCCGCTTCCTGGCGGTAGAGCTGCATGAAGTCGATATTTTCCAGGTTCAGCGGCGGATAACCGCCATCGCGGGTGATGTCGCTGACAATCCGACGCAGGAACGGGAAGAGCATCCGCGGGCATTCAATCAGCAGAAAGGGATGAAGCTGGTCTTCCGGCACGCCTTCAATATGGAAGACGCCAACATAATCGAGCTCCATCAAAAAGAGCGCATCGCCGCTGTCTTTGGCCTTGGAGGTAATGTTCAGCTTGATCGCCACCTCATACTGGTTCTCCACCTGCCGTTTCTTGGCATCCAGGTTCACCTGAATCTGAACATCCGGCTGAACCTCACCGCTTGATCCCTTTTGCGACAACACGTTTTCAAAGGACAGATCACGGATGTACTGCGCGACCACATTCATCCGGAGCTGTGGTTGCTGGGCGGCCTTGTCGGCACCATTTTCAGTCTCTGCCATTGGTTCTCTCCCGAGGGGTAAAAATGCTTGATTGTTGGTTTAGCAGGAAGAATTGAGGGCCTCAATGCCTGGTCCACTCAGAGGGTGAATGGGTCGGTTTCTTTTTCGTGTCGACTTCTGTATACTGGCCTTCGATCACATCGTCGGCGGCGGGTCCGCGCGGTGTATCCGAGGGATGCGATCCCCGACCCATATTAAATCTCTCAACCCGGACACGTTTGCGCAGGTAGGCAAGTACAGCCAAACGCACTGGAGGGATCAGCAATGCAAAACCGATCGCGTCGGTGAAGAAGCCAGGTGTCAGGAGAAGGGCGCCGGAGACCAGTATCATCGCGCCGTGGGCAAGCGGCTCGGTCGGATCGTCAAGTTCATTAAGAGACCGGCGCAGTTTGTTGAGGGCGAGCGCGCCTTGGTTGCGGACCATCCAGGTGCCAACAATAGCTGTCACCACCACAACCGCGAGCGTCGGCCACAAACCGATGGCGCCCCCGACCTGAATGAAAAGAGCGATTTCGACAAGAGGCACAATGAGAAAGGCCAGAAAAAGCCACATGAACTGATTTCCTTTCGATCCAAGGGCGCGGTGGACTTGATCCCGCGCGTGTCCTACATAAGTCCGACAAACGCCCGTTTCCATGCCTGACAAGAGGTCCAGATGAATTCGCCCATTCTTCAGCTTCTGGTGCTGGCCGGCATCGCCGTGTTTCTGATCCTGCGCCTGAAAAGCGTACTGGGCAGCCGCGACGGTTATGAACCGCCGCGCCAAGCCGAGGGCCAAAGTGCCCGAAAAGGTCCCAATCTCGAAGTGATCGAGGGAGGACCTGACCGAGATATTACCGACCATGTGCCAGAGGCCAGCGAAAGCGCGAAGGCGCTTCAGGCGATGAAGGATGCAGAGCCCAGTTTCGGCGTGAGTGATTTTCTTCAAGGGGCGCGGGGCGCCTATGAAATGATTCTCATGGGGTTTGAAAAGGGAGACATGGAATCTATTCAGCCGTTCCTGGCCAAGGATGTCTACGAGTCCTTCGCTGAAGTTGTCGAGGCGCGCGAGAAAGAGGGACTGACGATCAAGGCAGAGTTCATCGGTGTGCGTGAATTATCCCTTCAAAGCGCCCGGTTCGATCCCGAGACCCAGGAGGGCGAGATCACAGTGAAGTTCGTCGGTGAACTGACCTATGTGGTGCGTGATCGTGAGGGTGAACTCGTGGAAGGCAGCGAAAGCCAGATCAAGCGGCAGAAGGACGTCTGGACCTTTGCCCGGACATTGGGGTCAGATGATCCGAACTGGCTGCTTGCTGCCACTGACGAATGACCCGGGCCCTGCGGGCCCTATTGGTTGCTGGCTTGACCCTGACAGGGGTCAAGGCCACCGCAGAGATGAATTACACAATCCTGTCGTTCGAAGCCCTGAATGGGTGGGCCAGTGACGACCATACAAAGGCTCTGGAGGTTTTTCAGAAAACCTGCCCTGATATGGACGCGCCTGATTGGCGATCTATCTGCGCTGCGGCGCGCGATTTTTCGGATGCACGCAAGTTTTTCGAGCTGCTCTTTCGTCCTGTTCTGATCGAGGATGGGAAAGAGGCTCTCTTTACCGGGTACTACGAACCCGAACTAGACGGGTCACGCACACCGTCGGAGCGATTCCGGTACCCAGTCTATCGTATGCCCCCTGAGGCACGGACGGCGCAAACATGGCTCAGCCGATCGGAAATCGAGACTGCGGGGATCATGGAGGGGCGCAGACTCGAGATTTGCTGGGTCGATGATCCTGTAGAGCTATTTTTCCTTCAGATTCAGGGATCGGGGCGTATTCGCTTGCCCGACGGAAGCTATTTGCGCGTGGGCTACGGCGGATCGAATGGTCATTCCTATCGCTCTGTCGGAGTTGAGCTGGTGCGGCGTGGAATCTACCGCAGCCATCAGGTCAGCGCGCAAGTGATCAAGAACTGGGTGCGGCGCAATCCGCTCAAGGGGTCGGAGCTTTTGCGTCACAATCCCTCCTATGTATTTTTCCGCGAAGTTTCGCAGGTACCTGCCGATGCCGGTCCACTGGGAGCGATGAACCGTTCGGTGACAGCCATGCGGTCGGTTGCGGTGGACCCGGAATTCGTTCCTCTGGGCGCGCCTGTGTGGATCGAGAAGGAGGGCGATGATCCAATGCGCCGGCTGATGGTGGCGCAGGATACCGGATCGGCCATCAAGGGGGCGCAACGGGCCGATATCTTCTTTGGTACCGGGGATGCAGCGGGTGGACGAGCCGGACGGCTTAAGGATGGGGGGCGCATGGTCGTGCTCTTGCCTATCCAGAGGGCCTATGCGCTCTTGCCGGGAGCGTTCTTGTGACGCGGCGCAAACTGACAGAAGACGAGGCCGCGCTCTGGCGAAAGGTGACAGAATCGGCAGAACGGCTTCAGTTCGAACGCAGGCGCACGGCGCCACATTTCGCGGAATCAAGATCCAAACCGGACCCGGCGCCGCGCACACCGCTTCAGACCTTTGAGATTGGCACCAAGTCACTCTCCGGCGCGTTTGGACATGACCTTTTGCCGGGAATTTCCGAACGGCTGGAGAAAAGTCCGGTGCAGATGGACCGCAAGGCGTTTGGAAAACTCAAGCGTGGTCGGTTGGTTCCGGAAGGCCGGATCGACCTGCACGGGATGACCCTTGAGCAGGCGCAACCGGCGTTGACGGGGTTCATTCTTCGCGCACAGGCAGCAGGAAAGCGGCTTGTTCTTGTGATCACCGGCAAGGGCAGAACACCGCGCGAAGACGGGCCAATCCCGATGAGGCGCGGCGCAATCAAGCATCAGGTGCCGCAGTGGCTTTCAATGCCGCCGGTCGCGGGTGTTGTGCTTCAGATCGTTGAAGCCCATCAGAAACACGGCGGAAGCGGCGCCTACTATGTATATCTGCGCAAGCGCTAAGCGGACCTCGCAGGCAGCAGCGGCATGGCATGCGAAACGCCGATCGCCATGATCGCCGTAGTGAAAAGGAAGTAGACGGCCGCGCCAAAGTATTGCACCTCCAGCCCGATTCCAAAGTCAATCAAACCGCCGGTCAGCCCCGGCCCGATCGCTGTTCCCAGCACCATGATGGCCGCCGCCACAGCCTTGATCGCGCCGATATTGCGGGTGCCGTAAAACTCTGCCCAGAACGCCGCCGTCAGCGTGGCGGTGGCGCCGGTATTTATGCCCATCAAGACAAGACCCGGCATCAGCCCTCCGGCCCCACCAGCTTGAGAAAACAGGAAGAAGGCCAATACCATCGGAAGCTGCGACCACGGAATAAGCCGACCTGTTCCCCAGCGATCCAGCGCCCAACCGGAAAATATCATAGACGCGACGGAGGTGGCAGAGAAGAGCGGAAAAAGTGCGACAAGCGCCACATGGGATACATCCTTTATCTCGGAGTAGTGCACCTGATGAAAGAAGAAGGATGTGTTGAAGGCCGACGGACCAAGCAGAGCGGGAACCATCATCCAGAAGAGCCAGTGACGCAGGGCATGTCCGCGGGTCCAGTGCAAACCGTTCATCCCGGCGACGCTTTCACCCTTGGCAAGGTTTGCTGGCGTCCGTTCCCTGCGTAAAAGCATGAGAAGGACCGGGATGCCCAGAAAGGCGACTCCGGAAGCCCCAACCCAGATCCAGCGCCAGTCAATCACCTTCATCAGCGATACAAACAGCAGAGGCAGCACGGCTTCGCCCAAGGTGAATCCCAGAATGGCGATCGAAAGCGCCCGCCCGCGTGTTGCCACGAACCAACGCGCCATGGCGACGACGGCAAGATGGCTGCTCATCCCCTGCCCGGTGAGACGCAAGCAAAAAATCGCGAACGGCAGCAACCAGGCCGCCGAAAGATTGGCCATGAAAAGACAGGAAACCCCAAGAAGAGCGAAAATTACCGCACCAATTGTCCGCACACGGAATTGATCGGTTAACGCACCGGACCAGATCATGACCGCGGCTGATGCCATTGTGCCGATGGAATAGACTCCGCCCCATTCCCCGTGGCTCAGATTAAAAGTCGAGCGAATCTCGCCCGCGAAAATCGAGATGAAAAAGGTCTGCCCAAAGCTCGATAGGAACGTCAGCAGCATTCCCGCCGCGAGCCACTGTGCGTTTTCGCGGAGGAAATTAAGAAGAGGCATGATCCATTGTTACCCGAAATGGTGCCGAGGGTAAGCAGGCCTATCAGCCTCTGGCGTGAACGGTAGCGTGCAAGCCATTCTCCGGAATCAAAGCACGTAACGGCTAATGTCTGTGGATCTTGTAAGCGCTCCGAGGTTGGCCTCGACAAAGGCGGCATCAACCGTGACCTCCTGACCGGCGCGGTCGGGTGCGTTGTAGCTCAGCTCTTCGAAGACACGCTCCATGATTGTGTAGAGACGGCGGGCGCCGATGTTTTCAATCGACTGATTCACGTCAGCAGCGATTTTTGCCAGCGCGGCGATGCCTTCATCTGTGAACGTCACATCAACCCCTTCCGTCGCCATCAGAGCGGAATACTGACGGGTCAGCGCATTATCGGTTTCCGTGAGGATACGGACAAAATCGCCTTCGGTCAGCGCGCGCAGCTCTACCCGAATTGGCAAGCGGCCCTGAAGCTCCGGCAACAGGTCCGAGGGCTTTGCAATGTGGAAGGCCCCCGACGCAATGAAAAGGATGTGATCGGTTTTGACCGGGCCGTGTTTGGTTGAAACGGTTGTACCTTCGATCAGTGGAAGAAGATCGCGCTGCACACCTTCGCGGCTGACATCTCCGCCTCGGGCATCCGACCGGGCGCAGACCTTGTCGATCTCGTCGAGGAATACAATACCATTCTGTTCCACGGATTCGAGTGCGTTGCGGGTCACAACCTCATCGTCCAGAAGCTTGTCGGCCTCTTCCCCGACCAGAATCGTGTAGCTTTCGGCCACGCTCATGTGCTTGCGTTCCGTCCTGCTGCCCATCGCCTTCCCGAAGAGGTCGCCGAGGTTGAGCATTCCCATCTGGCCACCAGACTGACCGGGAAGGTCAAACATCGGCAACGGGTTTGAGGTGTCGGCCACGTCCAAGTCTATCATGGTGTCGTCCAGTTCGCCGGACTTCAGCTTTTTGCGGAACATCTCTCTTGTGCCTTCGCGGGCATCCTCACCGGCGATAGCGGAGATGACCCGCTCCTCGGCATTCTTGTGGGCTTTTGTTTTCACCTCTTCACGCATCAACTCGCGGGTCATGCCGATGGCGCTGTCCATAAGATCGCGTATGATCTGCTCCACATCACGACCGACATAGCCGACCTCAGTGAATTTCGTCGCTTCGACCTTGACGAAGGGGGCCTTTGCCAAACGGGCAAGACGGCGGCTGATCTCTGTCTTGCCGACGCCGGTGGGACCGATCATCAGGATATTCTTCGGATATACCTCTTCGCGCAGATCGTCCGACAGCTGCCTGCGCCGCCAGCGACTGCGCAATGCCACGGCGACTGCGCGTTTCGCGTCCTTTTGGCCGATGATGAAGCGGTCCAGTTCGGACACAATTTCGCGAGGGGTGAGGTCGGTCATGTCGGTCCTTTCCGGGGCCGGATGTCTTGTCAGATACGCGCAAAAGCCTTCCAGGAGCTCTTATGCGCTGATCGTTTCAACGGTCAGGTTCCCATTGGTATAAACGCAGATGTCAGAGGCGATGGCCATTGCCTTGCGGGCGATCTCTTCGGCGTCAAGGTCGGCCTCCATCAAGCCGCGCGCTGCGGCGAGCGCGAAGTTGCCACCTGATCCGATGGCCGTCACGTTGTGCTCGGGTTCCAGCACATCGCCGGCGCCGGTGATAACAAACATCTGATCGCCGTCAGTCACGATAAGCATCGCCTCCAGCTTCTGCAGGTACTTGTCTGTGCGCCAGTCCTTTGCCAGCTCCACGCAGGCCCTTGCAAGTTGACCCGGGGTGGCCTCCAGCTTTGTTTCCAGTCGTTCCAGAAGGGCAAAGGCGTCCGCTGTAGACCCTGCAAAGCCCGCCACGACATCAAAGCCACCTGGGGAGAGGCGGCGCACCTTCCGGGCGGTGCCCTTGATCACCGTCTGGCCCAAACTCACCTGACCGTCGCCCGCGATGACCACTTTGCCGTTCTTCTTGACGCCGATAATCGTGGTGCCGTGCCAGCCAGGCAATTCTTCAGATGTCATCGGACTCTCCTTTGTCTTCGGCCCTATATGAGGGTCAAGCCATGCAGGCACAAGGGCGGCTTGTTTGCAACGTATCCCCGGCCTAGCGTGTGGTCCATGACCAGACCAAAGACCGTTCGTTTCCACCTGCCCGATGGCTTGCGACAAAGCGCTGAGGCCGGTCAGCACAATTTCATCTCCAAGTTGGCGATGGTACTTCAACGTTCCGGTTTTCGCGTGATCCATGACGACGAAAGACGCGCATCGCGCGAGGCTGGAGAATGGTCTGTTTTCCATATGAGGGAACCTTTTCCCGACCGTGCCGTAACGATCCGGCGCGCCTACTACTATCCCTTCTGGCAGATCGAGCGGACCGCCCAACGTTGGAATTGGGATGTCGCCAGATCAGCGTTCGATCCAAATGAGGTGCCGCGAGACGACGCCCAGAGGTTTTACCGCTTCTGGCAGAACCGCCTTTTCGGCGCGGCACCGAAAGCCACCTCACGCGAGGGGTTCATTTATGTTCCGCTTCAAGGGCGGCTGGCGGACCACCGATCATTTCAATCCTGCAGCCCGTTCGAAATGCTGGAACAGGTGCTGGAACGCGCGGGGGTCCGGCGCGTAGTCGCAACGCTTCATCCCAATGAAAGCTATTCGAAAGATGATCTGGATCGTCTCGATTCGATGGCCCGCAGGCACGGGAGCCTCTCGGTCTCCACAGCCGGGATGCAAGACCTTTTGCAGCGTTGCGATTTCGTGGTGACGCAGAATTCATCGGCTGCTTTTGCCGGGTATTTTTTCGGAAAACCATCGGTGCTTTATGCGCGGATTGATTTCCACCACATCGCCGCATCGGTTGAAAAACTGGGAACGTCCGGGGCATTTGACGCGGTGGAACAGATGCGACCGGATTATGCGGCCTACCTGTGGTGGTTTCTTCAACACATGTCGATCAATGCCGGTCGCCCAGACGCAGAGGACCGGATCGCCGTAAGGCTGGGAGGGTTTGGTTGGCCGGTATCATGAAAGAAGGCGCCCCGGGGGGCGCCTCGCTTGGAAACATCTTCGGCATTGGATCAAATCGAATCTTCAATCCAGCTTTGCAGAGCGGCCTTCGGCGCGGCGCCAGCTCGGTTCGAAATCACCTCGCCATCCTTGAAGATGAATAGCGCTGGAATGCCGCGCACGCCCATCGCCGCGGCAGTGTTGGGGTTGCTGTCCACATCAACCTTGGCAACCTTGAGCTTACCTTCCATCTCGGCCGAGATCTCTTCGAGAGCGGGGCCGATCTGCTTGCAGGGACCGCACCATTCAGCCCAGAAATCAACCACCACAGGAACGTCCGAATTTTTCACTTCGGCGTCAAAGGTGGCATCGGTGACTGCGACGGTTGCCATATTAGCATCTCCTGATTGGAATGTGAGTTGGTTTGAACCTATGTAGCGCGCCGCACGGCGTCAAGACGACAGTGCTTCTGCAAGAGCGTCGATGACGAGATCGTGTGGCAGCCGCATAAGCGTAGCGGAACGTGTCCAGAGAAAGGCAGTTTCCACGCCGTGGTCGGGATAGACCTGTTTAAGCGCATGCGCATAGGCACCCATCTGGCGCAACAGGGCGTCCGGCACCTGATGCGGCGTCGAAGGGACAAGGGTGTTCGTCTTGAAATCCACCGCGAGCACATGGTGGTCCGACAGGATCAGGCGGTCAACCACACCGTGAATTCGTTTCTGGCCAATATTGGCGGTCACCGGCACCTCGGCAAGTGTTCTGGGGGCGAACAGCCAGGCCAGATCTGCATTGCCCAATACCGCCGACGTCTCTGACAGAAGCGCGGGTATGTCGGCCCTTTCTCCAAGCAGGTTGTTTGCAATCCGGGGCCAGTCGGCAGGCGGATGGGCAGGCAGGTGCTCCAGCAGAAGATGTATCCGACTACCCCGTGCCTTTGCAGCCTCTTCATCGAGGCTGTCATCGCCCGCGAGCCCCTTCGCGCCGCCCAGATCAGAAGGATTGAGCGTGTCGTTTGGTGCGGGCGGTTCCGGAGCGGGGCGGCGCAGATAGTCAGGCAGCTTTGATGGTGCGGTCTCTGGCTGCGGCGGAGTGCCATCCGAAGTTGCCGGACCGTTCCATTCACCATGTGTGAAACGCAATCCTTCGCCCGTCGGGAACCCATGGTGTTCAGCACCGACCGCGCGCATCGCCTGTTCCACGATGCTGTACCAGCTCTCGCCCTCCTTATCGGTATCACCGGCGGCAGCCACGATCAGCCACTTTTCAGCGCGGGTCATCGCCACATAGAGAAGACGCAGGCGCTCGCGATGCTGGGCCTGCATCATATCCTCGCGTCGTGTGGAGAGTTGCCGGGGCAGGCTGTCCTTGCCCGCATTCCAAAAGGGAGTTCCGTTGACGATCAGGATCTGATCCTTGAACTGGACCTCGCGGTTGGCGGTGTCGGGAAGAATGACAACAGGCGCTTCAAGCCCTTTGGAGCCATGCACGGTCATCACCCGAATCTGATCGCCCGCATTGTCGAGTTGCCGCTTGATCTCAAGCCCGTCGGTTTCCATCCAGACCAGAAACCCGGTCAGACTTGGAATGGCGCTGCGTTCATAGGAAAGGGCCTGCCCGAGAAGCGCATCAATGCCGTCCTCCGCCTCTTGTCCCAGACGTGCAAGAAGACGGCGCCGTCCGTCATGTCGAGTCAGGATGCGTTCAATAAGGTCGAAGGGGCGCAGAAAATCGGTCCGGTCCAAGAGATCGCGCAAGATCTCCATGGTTTCGGGAAATTCCTCCCCGCGTTTGCGAAGCGCCTGCCAGAGGTGGCGGGAGGTCCGGCTATGAGCGAGATCGAAAAGTGCCTGTTCGTCCCAACCGAACAACGGTGATCGGAGCGCGCAGGCCAGCGAAAGGCTGTCTTCGGGTGTGGCCATGAACGACAGCAACGCCCCAAGATCGCGCACGGCCATTTCTGCCCCGACCTTGAGCCTGTCGGCGCCCGCGATCGGGAGGCCCTCGGACTTGCAGGCGCTGATCAACTCATGAAACAGCTCGGACCGGCGCTGCACGAGGATCATCACGTCTCCGGCTCGCACAGGCCGCAGGACGTGACGCCCATCTGGGCCCTTGTCCTCACTGGGAATCAGTTCCTTGTCATCTATCATGTGACGGATCTGTCCAGCGATCTTGCGCGCGAGCAGGACGGCGTGATGCGTATCGCCCCGTCGATCAACCGGATCGAACCATTCGCCATGCTCTGTTCCTTCCGCCTTTGGAAGAGAAGGCCAAAGATCGACCCGACCGGGCAAACCGGGGTGAAAGGCGCGGTGGTTCATATCTTGCGGAAAACCGGCCTGCACGCTTGATTCAAAACAGTGATCGACAAGTCGCAGGATAGCCTCGGACGAGCGGAAGGAATGGGAGAGTTCGCGGTTGTTGAGCCTCTCGCCTGCCGCAGTCAAACGGTGATCGAACTCCGCACGCATCCTGTCGAATTCCGTCGGGTCCGCACCCTGAAAGCTGTAGATCGACTGTTTCTTATCGCCAACGACGAAAATTGTGCGCTTCACATCGCTGCGCGCGCCGTGCCCTGCGGTAAACTCCTGTGCCAGGCGTTCGATGACCTGCCACTGGTCGGGACTGGTATCCTGCGCCTCGTCCACGAGGATATGATCAATCCCGCCGTCGAGCCGGTAAAGCACCCATTGTGCGACGGCCGGAGCGCTGAGCAGAGCGCGTGCCCGCTGGATCAGGTCGTCGAAATCGAGCCAGCCGCGCTGTTGCTTGCGGCGCTCATAGTGGTGAAGGAATCTCCGAGCGAAACTGACAAGAACCTTCGACTGTCGGATCGCCTCCAGAGTAGTGAGAAATTGCTTTGCTTCTGCCACACGGTCCATGAAGGCGTGTAGAGCCGAGGAGATGGGGGCCACCGCCTCAACCGCTGTCTTGTGGTTGCTTTGCGGGAAATTGACAGATTTCGACTCCCACTTCTCGTGGTGGCCCTTTTGGCTCGACTGATAGAGAAACAGCGAAAAGAGCGTTTCAAGGTCGTCAAAACTCGGCGCGGTTGGATCAATCGCGGCAAGTTGGTCAGCCATCTTTGGATAGGTCTTGCCCGCAACGCCGCGAAGGGCAGGCAGGAGTTCCGCCCAAAGCGCCTGTTCGGTCCCGTCAAAGGCTATGTCGAACACGTCTTCTTTCCGGGCGTCCGGGGAGATACCAAGGGACGCGGGCATATCTCTTTGCACGTCGCAGGCCCGCACCGCAGGGGCACATCTTACGATTTCGGAGGTGAGCTTGCCGAAATCCTCCGCCGTGAGAAGCCGAGCCATGTCAAGGACCAGAGGCGCATCCTCACCCTCGGCCATTTCATCCATGATTTCCTCGCGCAAGAGGGTTGCGGCGCGGTCCTCCATCTCCGTGAACAATGGAGACACACCGGCTTCAAGGGGGAAGCGGCGCAGTAGCGCGGCACAGAAGGAATGGATGGTCTGGATCTTAAGCCCGCCGGGTGTTTCAATGGCGCGTGCAAACAATGTCCGTGCATCGCGGAGCCGATCACCGACGATCGGGCCCTCGATGCCCAGATCGAACAGTTCATGGCGCAGCGCGTCGTCGTCGCGCATTGCCCAGTCACCCAGCCTCCTGAAAAGCCGGTTCTGCATCTCGCTGGCTGCGGCCTTGGTGTACGTGAGGCACAGGATGTGCTGCGGTTGCACGCCATCAAGCAGAAGCCGCGCAACACGGTCGGTCAATACGCGGGTCTTGCCTGACCCGGCATTCGCCGAAAGCCAGGTGGAGACAGATGGCCGTGCCGCGATGACCTGATTTTCGGTGGCGTCGTCGCGTGGTGTCATCGCAGCGTCTCCGGCATGGAAGGGTCGGCAGCTTCCCATTCGCCAAACCGGGCGAGTTGATCATAATCACCCTTGTCGCTGTCCTTTTCCATCGCGCGACGGGAGGTGAAGCCCTGATCGGGTTGGAGGTAGGCCGCGATCAGGTGCTGAAACTCCGCCCAGACCGTCTCTGTCGGAATCGTGTCCAGCGGTGCGGGCACGTCCTTGGGGGCGGTACCAAGACCGATATAGACGGCGCGGGCGACGGGTGCGGGGTCTATCCCGTCGAACGCGCCCTGTTCCGCCATCGCGGCCTCCAGCAGCAATTGCTTGTCAAACGCCTTCTGCTGAGCCTTGGTGGGCGGGTTGCCAGTCTTGTAGTCGTAGATGATGAGGCGGCCAGAGTGATCACGGTCAATTCTGTCGGCCTTGGCTGTCAGTGTGAACCCAAGCGAGTCGATGACCGCTCTGGCGCCCTGTTCATAGGCGATAGGGGTTGCTTCGGCTTGCCGTGCGATCTCTGTATCGACGAAATGCCGGGAGACCCGTTCAATCCGGGCCTTCCAGAGCGCTCTCGCCGATGGCCATGGGACGTTTTCGGCGAGAACCTTGTCCGAGAGATCGACCAAAGCCATCTGAGTAAGGCGGTCGGGGTCATCGGTACCCTGCCTGACGAACCGTTCCAACAGGTCGTGCACGACGATTCCCCGTAAAAGCGCATCGGGCGTCTTGAGCAGCGGGTCGAGAGGTTTGAGCCGGAGCACCTCGCGTGCATAGATGGCGTAGGGATCGCGGATCAGTCGCTTGATTGCGGTGACCGACAGCTTTCTTGGGCGTGCCGCGATGGGCGGGCAGGGCGAGGGACGTTTGACCGCGGGAACATCATCTGCCTTCTCAAGTGTATTTGCATGATCCAGCCAGACTTGGCCGCGATCGCGCATATCCTCAAGCGCCCTTGCCCCCCCCTGTTGTGGCAATCCGTTCATCAGGTTGCATAGCCGGTTGAGCCAGCGCGACGGTACGGTTTCGGCATCTTCCGACCGGATCGACCGGGTGAGCCAGACCTCTTGCGCACCGATAGCCTGTTGAAAATCATGCGCCGCCAGTCCAATTCGCCGTTCCGGCAGAAGCAGTCCGGCCCTGTCCCGCATGGCGCGGTTGAGCCATGGGTCCGGTGGGGTAGATTCCGGCCAACCGCCTTCGTTGAGACCGCCCAGGATGACCAGATCGGCCCCCTGCACACGAGCCTCCAACGTGCCCCAGATCAGGATGCGCGGGTGCGGCGCGTCGCGGTCGCGCACCTCTCCTCCCGAGAGGACAGCGCCCAGTAGATCGGTAAAATCGGCGGCATTGAGTTCACCGGCGTAGGCGGCATTCTCGCGAAGCGCGGTCATCACCTCCTGGGCTTCGCGACCGGCGCCTTCCTGCCAAAGCTCACAGGGCCCGTCTCCTCCTGCGCCCGCAATGCGTTCGGACAGGGCCAGAAGCTGATCAACGCGCATCTCCAGCGAAACTGCGGCCGGCTCCTGCCGGTCGCAGAAACAGGACGCGACCCATTCAGCCCAGTTTTCGGAGCCGTCATCGCGTTCTGCTGCCCATGTGATGAGAGACTCGGGCCGGGGATAGATCCACCCCTTTCTCCGGATTGTCAGCTCCAGCTCACGGGTCAGACGCAGATGCTCTCCCCGACCGCCCCCGGAATGGGTGAGCGGATGCTTGAGCAGAGTCAGAAGTGTCTCGGAGGTCAGTTTTCTTTGAAACAATGCGGCGACATGGCGCAGAAAGCGCCCCGGCGGGGTTAGGTGCAACGGTGTTCCGGCACTGTCATCGGGCAGGATGTTCCAGCGGTCCAATGCGGCAGAGACTTGCCGGGTCAGCATTCGGTCCGGGGTGATCAACGCTGCGACCTGACCCTCTTCGGCAGCCTTGCGAAGACGCATCGCTATGGAAAGCGCCTCAATGCGCATCGATGGGGCTTCAAGCAGCGTGACATTCTGTGCCGCCGGCGACAAATCCCCCAGTGAGGGCCCTTCTTCGAGCCATTGATCGGTAACCGGCGCAGGCCGCAGGGCAAGCGAGATGAGCCTGTTTCGCGCAGGGTTCGGCGGCTCTTTAACGGTCCACGGGCGCACATCTCCAGGGTCCATGTCTAGCACGTCCAGGAGTTTGCGAAAACAGTATTGCGGATGATCCTCGCCCTGAAGAGCGTCGGATAGGCGATCCCATACTGATCCGGGCATGTCGAAATCGAAACCGGGCAGAATCAACGCGCCCTGCGGCAGTCGCGCCACCGCCTGCATCAAGAGGGCGGTTGTGCCCCGCGACCCGGTGGAGCCCGCCACGATCACCGGATCTTGTGGCGGGGCGTCCTGCCAATGCGCTATCAATCGCTCGACGGCGCGACGTTGTCGTGTTTCCGGATCTGGTGCAGTCTCGAAGCGATCCAGAAACTCCCGCACGATGCCAAAGAACTTCTGTGCGCGCGCCCAATGCCCGGACTGATCGGACACATCAAGGGTTGCAATGACTTCGGGCGCTACACCCTCGCCGCTCATCTCTCCCATGAGTGCGGCGAGACTGTCCGCCAGATCGAAAAGCGAGGTGCGCGGGGCAAGATCCGGCTCTTTCTCCAGCAGGAGTGCGATCAGCTGAACAAGCTCGAATCGGCGGCGGAGTGGATGGATCGGTGGCGGCAGATCGGCGGCATGTGCCCCTTGTGCCAGATCACCGAGAAGGCGGATTTTTGGCAACAGCATTGGTGGTCCGTTGTCGAACAGGCCCCGCAGGCGCCGGCGCATGCGTTGCGTGTTCACAATGACTTCTGTCCGCGCCATCGCTTCCGGGGCTCGGTCGGCCATGCGTGTCCGAAGCCCGGCGATCAACTCTGCAGGAAAATCTGCCCCGGGAGGCAGGGCAAAAACGCGTGGCGCGTCGGTATCGTCAAACATCAGGCGCCTCCAGCAGGGTTTCTGCCAATCTGATTCCGTCGGGGCGGCCCACATCACACCAGCGCCCGGGATAGGTCAGCCCGAAAAGACGACCCTCTGTCTCCATCCGGTTCCAGAGCAGGTTGAGAGAGAAGCTGCGTTCGGGAATGTCACGCAGGCTGTCCGTCCTGATGATCTGGATACCGCCATAAATCACCCCCGGCCCACGGCGCAGGCGACCATCCTGTCCGAGCAGGAAATCTCCCTGCCCCTGATGGCCAACCGCCGAGGCGGGTTCGACACAAAGCAGAAACGCATCCATACGATCAGGCTCCCATGCTGTGCGTAGCAGTTCAAAGGGGTTCGGCCCCTGCCAGATCGCATCGGTATTCGCAGTATAGACCGGCTCTGCTCCGAGCAGCGGCAGTGCGGCGAGTAGCCCGCCCCCGGTGTCGAGAATATCGGGATGCTCACGGCTCAACCGCACGTCCTTTGGCGCGAGGTGACGTTCCAGAACTTCAGGCAGATAATGCAGATTTGCGACAATCACCCGAGGCTCAACCTGTTTTGCAAGTTCGAGAGTATGGTCAATCAACGGTCGCCCACCCACCGGAATCATCGGCTTGGGTCGCGTGGCGGTGAGCGGGCCCATCCGAGTGCCGAACCCCGCTGCGAACAGCATTATGGCGTCGGGATCGTGGCGCATTGATTTTTCAAGCTGGTCAGAATGGAGTCTGTTGGTGCGGGCAGCTCCCGGCGGACGGTTTCGGCTATCGGATGAAGGGCGGGATGGGCAAGGTCTCGCTCCAGCAGGTTCCAGACGCGGGGTATCAGATTAACGTAGTGTGGCTTGCCGGATTGAAGCGAGAGGCGCGCGAATACCCCCAGAATGCGGAGGTTCCGCTGGGCACCCAGAACGTGATAGGCGGCCAGAAAAGCATCCCGGTCCACGCCGCATCGCGATATGTAGCGATCTGTCATCTCGGCCTCTGTCTCTCTTGGTACGTCGCGGCGGGCATCTTGCAGAAGCGACACGAGATCATAGGCGCGATGTCCAATCATGGCATCCTGAAAGTCCAGAAGTCCGACCCGCGCCACACCGCTACGGTCAGGCAGCCAGATCAGATTCTCCGCATGGTAGTCGCGCTGAATGAGTACATCCGCCTGCCCTGCATGCTGATCGAGAAGCGGATAGAAGGCCGCCTCAAAGGCCTGCGCCTGATCCTCGAAGACAAGCCCTGCCGCTCGTCGATACCAGCGCCATGCCAACGCGGCCATGCGTGACATCAACATCGGATCATAAACCTCAAGATTCTCTGGCGGATCCGCGCGGTGCAGATCCGCAAGCAGGTCCGTCGCGGCCTCGTAGAGGGGGCGTTCCAGTGCCGGGTTCCGAGCAACGACGCGGACAAAGAGGGCATCGCCCAAATCTTCGAGCAGAAGAAGCCCATTTTCATCGTCTTCGGCCAGAATATCGGGAGCGGAGAGCCCGAGTGCGCGCAAGTACCGGGAGATCCGGGCAAAAGGGCGAACGTCTTCGCCGCGTTCGGATGGTGCATCCATCAATACCGCCTGCCGTCCGTCCGCATGGCGTAACCTCTCATAGCGGCGGTTTGAGGCGTCTCCAGCCAAGGATTCACGTGTTGCTGTATCCCAGCCGGCCCGCGTCAGGAAAGAAGTTGTTTTCGCAACGCGATCAGTCATGAATCAGAATATCCTGCAATGTGTCCCAGCGTGGCGACGACCAGCTCAGGGTCAGGGCGCGGGCGCCTTCGGATTGAAGCATCGAAAAATCGAACCAAAGTGACCTGTCCGGGGCGAGACCGGAAAGCCGGTCAGGCCACTCGACCAGGCAAAGGCAATCCGCAAAGGCGTCAATCAGTCCAAGCTCTTCAATCTCGGCGGGGTCGGAGAGACGATAGAGGTCTGCGTGCCAGATCTCACCCTTCAATCCATCATAGGTTTGTACAAGGGTAAAGGTCGGTGAAGGAACGTCCTCCGGCTCAGCCAGAAGAGACCGTATCAGGCAGCGCGCAAAATGGGTCTTTCCCGCCCCGATTCCCCCCTGCAACAGGAGAACGTCTCCCGCACCGACACATGCGCCGAGCCGACGGGCAAGTGCGCAGGTCTGTTCGGGAGAGGAAAGGGTAAGCTGAAGCGTTCGGGTGGGCATGAGGCAACTCTACTATCCCTGCCCGCCCCTGCAAGCGCGATCCTCTCAGAGCGCGGAGATCTCGCGTTCTTCCCGCTGTGTCCTTTCCTCCACGACGACCGCGAAAACCACCATAAACGCACCGCCGCTGAGTGGAGCGACCCGACAGATCAGGGGTGTGCCGTCAAGCCGTGTCACTGTGGTCTCCCATGGTTCGCGGTTCTGATAGCTGTTGGCGAAATCGCGAATTCGAGTCCAAAGGTTGGTTGGTTCGCATCTTTCCCGCCAGAAATCCAACGATTCCGCCAACGTCAATTCCGCAAAGCAGTATCCGGTTTCCACCCCCCAAAGCTGCTTGCAGGTCTTGTTCGTCAGCGACAAGACGCCCACCGAGGAGAATACCGAGATCGACTGGGTTATCCTGTCGAGTACGGATTGTCCCAGCTCGAGCTCGGCGCGAAAACGCCGGGTGAGGGAAACTTCGGCACTGATATCCTCGAAAAGGAAAGCCACCGCGCCATCGGGGTGCGGGCGGCCTGTGACCCTGTAAGTCAGACCGGACGGAAGGGTCCAAGTATCGCTGTAGCGCCCGTCCGTTGCGGCGTCCACGAGTTCAGCGAGTTGTTCACGCCAGGACGCATAGTCCTTTGGTTCGGGCATCACCTGGGTTTCGCGCATCCGATCGAAAAAGGAGAAAAGTGTGGGCCCTGCCGACAAGAAGTCGGCAGGAAGTGTCGTCAAGTCGATCAGCGCCGGGTTGAAAAGCGCGAGCTGCCGGTTCCGATCGAAGATTGCGAGGCCGATGGAAAGCTGCGCAAATGTCTTGGTCAATGTCTGCACGAAGTTGCGCTGGGCAACCTCTGCTTTGACAATTGCGTTGGCGTCAACCGCGTAGTGCAACAAGGTTTCATTATCGGCAACGCTTGCCACATCGAACCAGAGCGGTTCGTCCTGTCCGGGCAGGTGAACCGATGTTCGCACAGGCTGCAAGATGTCGAAGCTTTCAGATACCGGCACGTCGAAAACTGCGGGGCGATAGCCTGTGTCATCCACTGGCGCAAGCGCATCGTAGGCGGCATTGGCCCACAACACACCACCCGAAGCACCGGTTTGCCATATTGGATAGGGGGCCCTCTCTGCGGCAGAGGGCGTGTCATTGGTGCCGGAGGGTGCGCTGGATTCAGTCCGGGCCTCGACTATCGTGACCTTTGTGACCTCATCCCATCGCAACACCTTCACCACAGCACGATCCGGCGGATCGGCGCGGATCACGCGGTAGTTTCCGCGACCCAGATCGGAGACCCTGTCGGGAAACCGCGAAAAGCGCGGCTGCAAAATGTCCGCCAATCCGGACCAGCCGAGATCTTCCAGTCCGTGGTCCTTTGCCATATCGAGGGCTGGAAGAGTCGCATCCACGAACTGACCGCGATCAAAGAGGAATATTGGACGCTCCTGATCCGAGGTTTCCAGGACTGCACTTTGTTCGGCCTTGGTCCGGTCGATCCGCGCAACCAGCCAGAGAGCGAGGGAGGCGACGATCAGGCAGAGACCTGCGAAGAGAAGGATTTCGAGGCTTTCGATTCGCGTCATGGCCACATCCCCCGGGCGTTGGGCGCATAACCAGTTTGCTTAATTTGTGGTTAACGCATCGTTAACGTTATAAGAATTTGCCGATTAGAAAACAGGGTTTTCACCAAGAACTCGAGTTTGTTCGGTTGAAGCAGCCAGTCGTCCGCGTGGCCAGACCACCTCGACAATCGCCCCGCGGCGCTTAGAGTTGGCGGCCGGGAAGCTCCCATCCGAGCCGTTGGCAAAGCTGAGCTCGGCCCCGCTTCGTTCCAAAAGGGTCTTGGCGATAAAGAGGCCAAGGCCCATTCCCTCATACCCGGGACGTTGATGCCTGTCGTTCTCGCTCCGGCGGCGCCGCACGAACGGATCGCCAATGCGCCCGAGGAGCTGTGGCGGAAACCCTTCGCCATCATCCACAATGCGAATTACGATTTCGTTATCGGTCCATCCGGATTCAATCCAGACGTTTTCACTGCTGAAATCCACTGCGTTCTGGATCAGGTTGCGCAAGCCGTGAATCACCTCCGGGCGCCGTTGGATCAGCGGAACCGCACCGAGGGCACTGCCCTGACCGCCGTGTTCGAAATGGATCGTCTTGCCACGATCCATATGGGGTTCGGCAGACTCTTCGATCACGGTCGTAAGAGGTGCGCTGTGCATGTGCAGATCGTCCTTGCCGGCTCGTCCCATCGACCGAAGAATGTCACGGCAGCGATCTGCCTGATCGCGGATCAGAGCGGCATCGTCATGAAGATCCGGGTGGTCCTTCAGCTCTTCCATCAGTTCCGCGCTTGTCAGCTTGATCGTCGCCAACGGTGTGCCAAGCTCATGCGCCGTAGCCGCCACCACACCGCCAAGATCTGTAAGCTTCTGTTCGCGTGCGAGGGCCAGCTGCGTGGCGCTCAGCGCGGCGGACATTGCGGCCATTTCCGACATCACACGGCGGGAGTAGAGCGAGGAGAAGAAGATGGCAATCACGATGGCAATCCAGTTCCCAAAAACGAATATTTCCGGGATACGCAGGATGATCCCGTCGCGCGTGCGCAATGGCAGATGAAATTCGATCATCAGGGTCACAAGAGCGATGGCCACGGTTGCGATAAGAAGCGTTGCGCGCAATCCGAGAGCGGAGGCGGAGATCGTCACCGGGCCAACCACGAGAATCGAAAAGGGATTGTGCAGACCCCCGGTCAGAAACAGCAGAAAACAAAGTTGCAACAGATCGAAAAGGATCATCGCGGCGTTTTCCCGCTCGGACAGGAGGCGGTTCTCGGGAAAGGTGAACATCGCGATCAGGTTGCCGATCACGGAAATGCCCACCGCAAGATAGCACAGGCCAAGCTCCAGTTGCAGATGGAACAGGCGCTGCGCCACGATCAGCGCGACAAGCTGACCAATCACGGCGATCCAGCGGACCATTATGATGGTGCGTAGCCGGATCGAGTTGCTGCGGCGCTGACCCAAGATCAGATCCGTTGAGAAATCGGACATATGCGCGCCTTTGTCTCTTGTGCAGATGGTAGCAATTGTTAAGTCGGGCCATCATATCAATCAACTGACCGCTGCGCCCCGGAGGCCCGAAATGATCCGCACTATCGCCATGATTGCTGTTGTTGTCATGATCGCCCTTTTGACCGCGATCTGGTACGTGTCGCGCGGCGGTGAAGACGATCAGTTTGCGCAATGCCGCTCCGGGCAGGTCGCGGGGGGCACCGATGCGATAGGTGGGCCATTCGAACTTGTCTCTGAGACCGGTGAGACTGTGACCGACGAAGATGTGATAACAGAGCCGTCGCTGCTTTATTTCGGCTATACCTTCTGCCCGGACGTCTGCCCGCTCGATACGGCGCGGAATGCTGAAGCGGTTGAGCTCCTGGAAAAGCAGGGAAAGATCGTTCAGCCGGTCTTCATCTCCATCGACCCGGAGCGCGATACGCCGGAGGTGCTTGCGGAATTTACCGATTATCTGCATCCGCGCATGCTGGGACTGACAGGTTCGCCGGAACAAGTGAAGGCCGCGAGCCAAGCCTACCGCACCTACTACAAGAAGCAGGAAGAAGGCGATCCGGAGTACTATCTCGTCGATCACTCCACCTTCAGCTACCTGGTGCTGCCAGAGCATGGGTTTGTCGAGTTCTTCCGTCGTGACATCACTGCGGATGACATGGCGAAGCGGATCGGTTGTTTCCTTGAAAACATGTAAGTTGCGGGGATGGTTTGACCGCCGCCACCCTGCGGGCTAAGACGTTGCATAGACGAATTTGTTCCAGGGGTTGGCGGGATGGCGGAGACAAACCTGCAAGATATAGGCGAAGACCGCTCTTTGTTGCTGGTCGATGATGACGAAGCCTTTCTGCGTCGCCTGAGCAAGGCCATGGAAAAGCGTGGTTTCGAAGTGGAAATGGCCGGTTCCGTCGCGGCGGGAAAAGCTATCGCCACGGCGCGGCCGCCGGCCTATGCGGTTGTGGATCTGCGGCTTGACGATGGCAACGGGCTTGATGTCGTTGAGGTCCTGCGCGAGCGGCGAGGGGATTGCCGCGTTGTCGTGCTGACAGGCTATGGCGCGATTGCGACGGCGGTGGCGGCTGTGAAGATCGGCGCCACGGATTATCTGTCGAAGCCGGCCGATGCGACCGATATCACGAACGCGCTTTTGCGGTCGGGCGATGAGCTTCCGCCGCCACCGGAAAACCCCATGAGCGCAGACCGCGTGCGGTGGGAGCATATCCAGCGGGTTTATGAGCTTTGCGACCGGAATGTGAGCGAAACGGCGCGGCGCCTGAACATGCATCGGCGGACGTTGCAGCGGATTCTGGCGAAACGCTCTCCACGGTAATAAGCCGCTAGAATCATTGAATTTCCCATGTCGGTATAACGTCGGTATTTTGTCGGCAATACGTCGGTGTCGATTTCGTCTTCGCCGTCACTTCTTTGCCCCGGCCTTCGGTTCGTCGATGTCGTCGAGGTCGACAAGGTTCCATGGCATTCCGGCATTCCGGAAGATGCGCTTTGCCTGTCTGGGATAGTCGCCGACGTCGTGCGCCAGCCGCTGGCCCACGACAATGCAGCGGAAGGTGTCGCGGCCGGTATTGGTAATCGAGTGGGCCAGCCCGCCCTTGCGGTAGCCGAGGAAATCGCCGGGTTTGATCGGAAGGGCTTTGTCGCCAATGAAGGCTGTCGCCTCGCCTTCCAGAACATAAACGCATTCGTCCTCAAAATGGTGCATGTGGTGCTCTGTCGTGTCGCATCCCGGCGCAATCTCAATGATGTGAAAGCCCATGCCTGTCAGTCCCGTCAGATCGCCCAGCGACTTGTTCACGCGGCGGGCGTTGGGATTGAGGAAATGTGTTTTTTCCAGCCCGCCCATCGCGGCGATGTCTTCGGCGGGAATGAGATAAGGGGTGTCGCTCATGGCAGGTTCCTTGCGGTTGACGGTGTGAGCGTAATACGCCGTGCAATCTCTGGCAAACGGAGACGGGCCGTCAGCCCATACGGGCCAGAAGCGTTGCATGGCGATCAGTGTAGGCAGTTCGGGTGTCCACCGGCGGGCGCAGTGTGATTGAAAGCCCTTCGATCAGCTCCGGTTTCGGTCGATTGAAGTACTTGTCGGCTTCGGCCTCGGAGAAACCGGCGATCTGCGTCGCCTCCATCCAGGCGCTGATCCGGTCGGCGCGCTTGATCCGGGCCTTGACGGTTTTCGGGATTACGGCAGGCAGGCCGAAACGGATGTGAATCGCCGCTGCTAGGCGTTTGTCCAGTTCATCGTAACCGGGACCAACCGACGCTTTCACCGGGGAAATCATGTCGCCGATCACATATTCCGGCGCGTCGTGCAGCAATGCGGCAAGCCGCCATTTTGCCGGGGCGCCGGGTGATATTCGGGCAAAAAGCGCCTCAACCAAAAGGGAGTGCTCCGCAACGGAATAGGGGAAGTCGCCCCGCGTTTGGCCATTCCAGCGCGCCACGAAGGCGAGACCGTGGGCAATGTCGTCAATCTCGATGTCGACGGGAGTGGGGTCGAGCAGGTCGAGCCGACGACCGGACAACATGCGTTGCCATGCGCGGGCGGGTTTGGAGGGCATCGCGTTTTCCGGTCGCTCGTGGATCTGACTCTGCCTAGCCCGGCATCGTGCGATATGCAATTGCCCGAGAAGGCTGCTCAAGTCTTGCCGCATCTGAGGTGGACCCTGTTCGCCATCGGATCACATGCTGCCAGCGGTCCTGCCGGATTTGGTTGATTTACCGGACCGCTTGCGATCGCGATTTTCGGTGCTGGGGGCATGGCGTCTCCTCCCTGCGTGCTCCCCACTTCCCTTGGTTCAGAGGGGTAGCATTGTCTCCTCCCTCTCCCGGTGCTATCTGGATCGCAAAATCAATGCGTAAGGAGAGCGGCGGGATGTCGGCAGATTACATCGTCAAGGACATTGGGCTTGCGGACTACGGTCGCAAGGAGCTTGACATCGCGGAAACGGAAATGCCGGGGCTGATGGCACTGCGCGAGGAGTATGGTCAGCAGAAGCCCTTGAAGGGCGCGCGGATTGCCGGATCGCTGCACATGACCATCCAGACCGCCGTTCTGATCGAGACGCTTGTGGCGCTGGGTGCCGACGTGCGGTGGGCCTCGTGCAACATCTTCTCCACGCAGGATCACGCGGCGGCGGCGATTGCGACAACGGGCGTTCCGGTCTTCGCGATCAAGGGCGAGACGCTGGAGGAATACTGGGACTATTGCGACCGCATATTCCGGTTCGAGGAAGGCGGCGCGAACATGATCCTCGACGATGGCGGGGACGCGACGCTTTACATTCTGCTGGGCGCGCGGGTCGAAGAGG
>NZ_FODS01000006.1 GCF_900110425.1 Salinihabitans flavidus
GTAGAGCGTAAAGACAGTCGTCCAGCGGCAGCAATGTGTGCCGCCGGAACGCGACGATCATTGCCTCCTCTTCCTCGCTGAGAACGGTTGAACGCGTGGCTCTCGGGCCGGTCTTCTGATCCTCCACCGTCGCACGCTTGCGCCACTTCGCAACGGTCTTGGGGTTGATGCCCAGCTCCTTGCTCAGCTGCGCGAGCGAAGCTTGCGATCGCTGTATTGCAGCTCTGACAGCGTGCGTGGTCGTGGCGCTCCCGTGACGAACTTGTCCCATAATGCTTCCTTCCATTCCCGAGAAAGGATCGCACCATCAAACCATGGGATCAAACAGCTACCCCGCGCGGCGGCGGTGGAGCCATTGGTCGATGGTCTTGTCGCCCCAGTACCAGGCCCGCGCGAACGGATCGATCCAGAGCGGCGCCCCCGGCCCCACCTTGTTGCGTGTGGACAGGAACGTCACCGGGCGTCCGGAACTGATGTCGATATCCGCCTCCGGCAGGGTCAGCGTGCCCTCCGCCGCGCGTGTGAGCGTGAGCGCCCCGAGAAGCGCCTGATCGTGCATGTGGCGCGGGATGCCCGGATCTGCTGGGCTGATCATGTCCGGGTCCGCGGCGAGCGTTGCCCAATCCTGTAGCAGCGTGCGGATGTCGGCCCGTCTCGCATCGAAACCGCCAATCGTGGCAACCCGTTCGGGCATGTCCCGCGCGGCAGAGGGCACGCCGAGCCGGTCCAGCACGGCGGGCGCGCAGCGCCGGCGCAGCGGCGCCTGCCCGCGCAGCAGGTAGATTCCATGCTCGCGCAGATGACCCAACATCGGGGCGGGAGTGCCGCGCGGAAGCGTCGCGCTGTCCAGCCAGATCAGGGGGGCCGCGCGTTCACCAGCCACGCGATTGATAATCTCCGGCTTCCAGGCATAGGTGCCGCGCGCGGGGGGGTAATGCGCGGGCAGGGCGGAGAAATCCAGCGTCCGGAATTCGGCCCAGGGGAAATGCCGCTCCAGCAGCGCCCGCCGATCGGATTGCAGCCCCATGTCATAGACGATCCAATCGCCCATCCGGTGCCAGCCCTTGCGCCGCGCCGCGCGCAAAAGCTGCCACAGGCAGCGCCAGTAGGGCGCGTTGGCGGCGCTCAGGAAGGTTGGCTGGTCGGGTGCGGTCATGGCACCAGTTAATCATTCACGCGCAGGGGGGCCAGTGCAATTTCCCTGCCGGCTTGCCATCGGGGGGAATTCCCCCTTACATCGCCGCGCGGGACACGGGGCATCATGCCGAGGCGGCACATGACGGAAGGCAGGGTATGATCTGGGCGACAATCGGCGCGGGCGTTCTGGCGCTGATCGCGCTTGTCATGTGGCTGCATCACCTGTTCGAGGGGGAGCGGCTGCTCCGCGATCTGTGGCGCGAATGGCGGCTGTCGCGCAAATCGCTGGCTGAGGTGGACGCGGCCTGGGCCGCCGCGCCGGACAGGTCGGATATCGAGATCAGCCTGACCACCATCCCGAGCCGGATCGGCATGATCGAGCAGACGCTCAAGGGCCTTCTGGACCAGACACGCCCGCCCAAGCGCGTGGTGCTCAACGTGCCGGAGTATTCCGAGCGAGAAAAGCGCCCCTATGAGATCCCGGAAGTCTTGCTGGGGCTGTCCGGCGTGCGGATCCGGCGCTGCCGGGACTGGGGGCCGGCCACCAAGATGATCCCCGCGCTGCTGGAGGCGGAACCCGATGCGCCGGTGCTGGTGGCCGACGACGACCGGATCTATCCCGCGCGCTTCGTGGAATGGGCCGAACGCTGGGCGGCGGAGCGGCCGGATGCGGCGTTGACCTTCGCGGGGTGGGAGGTGCCTGCCGACCTCATCGACCGGCCCACGACGATCTGGTCCAACCTCTTCATGCGTGCCCCGGCGCCGGTGCGCGGTCATCGCCTGCGCAGGCCGCGCGAGACCGATGTTTTCATGGGCGTCATGGGCTATCTGGTGCGTCCGCGATTCTACGATCTGGAGGCGCTGACCGATTTTTCGCGCACGCCGCGGGCGGGGTTTCTGGTCGACGACGTGCGGTCCAGCGCGCTGTGCCGCGCACCGCGACTGGTGATTCCGGCGGGCGGGCTGAGCTTTCTTCCCAAGGCACGCTATGGCGCGTTCAAGGAGACGGCGCTGGCCAACCTCAATCGCGGCTCTGGCGCGCCGGAGGACCGCAACAATTCCATCGCGGTCCGGCATTATGCCGACCGCTGGCGGGTGGGAGGCAGGCCCCGGCCCTGACCCCCCCGCGCGTGTCAGCCGAGCGTGTCAGCCGCGCGGGGTCTTTTCGATCAGGTGATAAAGCTGCGTGAAGGTGGCCGCGCCGAGAATCGGAATCACGAGATTGACCAGCGGCACCGAGAGCGGCATGGCCATCAGCGTTCCGGCGGCCCAGATCGTCAGCGCATGCTTGCGCCGCAGGGTCTTCGCCCCCTCGCGGCCGAGCCGCCGCATGGCCGCCAGCGTGAAATACTCCCGCCCGAGCAGAAACCCGTTCAGCCCCCAGAAGATGAAGATCGTCAGGGGGGGGAAGAGAGCGTAGAGCACGAAGGCCAGAAGGTTCGCCACGATCAGCACCCCCAGAAAGGCGAGCGTGTCGGCCAGATCGTCGAGGATGGACGTGGAGGCGATGCGCGGCAGGCTGGGGTAGTGCCGATCCTCCACCGCCTGCGCCACCTCGTCCAGAAACATCGAGCTGATGGCCGAGGCGACCGGCACCATCAGGAACATCGACAGCACGAGCATGAGCAGCAGTGACGACCAGCCCAGCAGGTCGTCGAGCCATGTCACCGGGCCGATCAGGGGCAGATGCGTCTCTTCGCCCACAAGCAGGGTCAGGCCCCAGATCACCCCGGTGGAGACCGCGATCAGAAGCGCCACCGTCAGCCCGACACCGACGAGGAGAACCTTGCGGAATCGCGGATCGCCAAGCTGTGCGAGCGCGCGCGAAAAGGCGATGAAGATCATGTGCTGACCCATTCGATCCGGGTTTTCGGATCGGGGCGGGGGCGTTCGGGCGGGACAGAAGTCTCGGTGCCGATATGGATGAACCCCGCGACCCGTTCGTGATCGTCCAGGCCCAGCCCCAGCCGCCCGAAGTCGCGGTCATGGGCGGGCCAGCCGGTGAGCCAGTTCGCCCCCCAGCCCGTCGCCAGCGCGGCATTGAGGCAGGCGAGGCAGACCGCGCCGGCGGAGTAGGTCTGTTCGATCTCGGGCACCTTGTCGGCCTTCACCGGGCTTTCGATCACCGCCACGGCGAGAGGGCTTTCCGCAAAGGCGCTGCGACTTTTCTCGATCTGGATGTCGTCGTAGCGCAATGCGAGCCCGCGTTCTGTGATAAGCCGCGCCAGACGGTGCAGGGCGGCGGGTTCCAGCACGATCAGGCGCCACGGCTCCAGCTTGCCGTGGTCGGGGGTGCGAAGGGCGGCGGTCAGGATCGGCTCCAGCGCCGCGCGGTCGGGCGCGGGCAGGCCCAGCGTGCGGGCAGGCCGCGAGCGGCGGGTGAGCAGAAAGTCGAGAGCGGCCTTGTTCGGTTGGGGCATGGGGGCATACGTGTCCTGTGGTCTGTCCATGTCATCGGCGCAGGCGGCAGGAAACCTCAGGTATTTCAAACCCTTGCGCAAGATCGCCAGAAGCCTTGCCTGCGCGCCTGTCTTGCGGCAACTATCACGGGTGGAGGCGGAAACCGCAAGGGGGCAGCAGCATGGCGGCAGAGCTGGCGCATCTGGCCGAAGCGGGCCGCGAGATCGCGGTCCGGGTGACGCCGCGCGCCTCTCGCAACCGCGTGGTGGCCGATGAGGAAGGCGGCGCGATCCGCGTCTATGTCACCACCGCGCCGGAGGGCGGCAAGGCCAATGCGGCGGTGCAGAAGATCCTTGCCAAGGCGCTGGGTGTGCCGAAAACGCGGCTTGTGCTGCTGCGCGGCGCCGCCGCGCGCGACAAGGTCTTCCGCGTGAGTTGAGCCTGAGCAGAGAATCGCACCGGAACCCTTGGTCAGGGCGCGCCGCGGGTCAGCCCGTATCGTCTTTGATCTGATAGACGCCCTCGGGCAGGTTGAGCGCGGCGGCAAGGTCGCGCGCCTGATTGAGCGACAGGGTGAGCGTGTGCACCTTGTCGAGGCGGGCATCGTACTGCTCCACCGTGATGCAATCCTCGAAGAGGTTGACGATCACGTCCTCTTTCAGGGGGCCTCCCCGTCATCGACGAGTGTGACAACGGTGGCGTCGAATTCGTGCTCTATGCTGAACATGAGCGCAGGGTAACGCAGGCGGGCCGAGTTGCAAGCCGCTTTGCGCGCCGGGGCTGCGGCCGTCTCCGGGCGGAGCGCGCGGTCCGCGCGCGCAGTGTCATTTTTGCGCTCGGGCCGCGCAGGCCCCGGGGCTCTGCCCCGGACCCCGAGGTATTTTTCCCGAAAAGATACAGGGGCGGGACGGCATGAAACGGCGTCCCGATTGGTGTCATTCCTGCGGCCGGGGCCGGAAAACCGCTGTCCTCTCTTGCCGGACATCCTCTAGGGTCGCACCCGGATCAAAGCGGAGCCGGAGCCATGCGAGCGAACTGTCCTTTGTCGCGCCTGCCGCGCCGTTCGAAGGCCGCTCTGGCGATTCAGGTATGTGTGGCGGCGGGAGCCTGTGCGGGATGAAGATCAATCAGATCGGCCATGTCGTCACTGACCGGGGGTCGAAATACGCGGTTTCGGGGGCATGGGCGCAGGACCGCGCGGCGGCGGAGGATGTGCTTCGGCGTGTGAAGAAAGCGCGCAAGTTTGCCCGCGCCACGCACAACACATGGGCGGTGCTCCTGCCCGATGGCACGCCGCTTAAGGGGGATGACGGGGAGGCCGGCGCCGGCATGGTGATTCTGCGCATGCTGGAGCGGGCAGGCCTGCGCGGTCATGTCATCGTGGTCACGCGCTGGTATGGCGGCAAACACTTGGGCGGCGACCGCTTTCGCCGGGTGCAGGACTGCGTCGCCGCCTATCTGGACGCCTTCGGCCCCTTTTGATTCAGGTCAAGGGCGGGGCCGGGGCCGCGTGGTAGCGTGACGCACAGGTTTTCACCCGCGAGGCCGCCATGACCGACCGTTCCACCATCAAACATCATGCGGATCTGTTGGATCGCGCCGCGACAAAGTTGGGCGCCGATCTGGAAGGCGCGCTTCTGTCGGGACGGATGCGGATGGATGCGCTTGGCGACGCGGTGCTGCGCTGCACCGAATGCGGATGCCCCGGCGCCTGCGTGGACTGGCTTGACGATGAACAGGCGCGCGTGGAGGCGCCGCCCCACTACTGTCGCAACGTCCGGCTTCTCACCACGCTTCGGGACGCGGCGCGATGACACGGGTTCTGCGGCTTGGCGATCCGGTGCGGCATTTCTGGATGACGCGCAGCGTGGCGCGGGTCGTCGGGCTGTCGCTCAGCGCGGCGATGGCCGACGGGCGGCTGCCTCCGCAGGAGTATGAGGCGATGGTGGCGCGCTGCCGCTGCTGCCAGCGGGTGAGCGATTGCGAGTTGTGGCTGGCCATGCAGACCGGCCGCGCGGAGACGGCGCCGGAGTTCTGCCAGCACCGGGATATTCTCGACCAGATTGGAAAACAGGCGGGCACGACCCGCGAGGAGAGGAACTGATCCATGTCTTTTTTCAAGAAGATCAACGACCGGACCGACCTTATGAGCGAAATGGCCCGCCGTGTCGGCGTGGACTGGAGCCGGATCGTCGGCGATTCGCCCGAGCGGGTGCGCGCGTTCCGCGAGGCGGCGCTGATCTGCACGCAGTGCACCGCCGAGGGGCCGTGCCGCGCGTGGCAGGCCAGCCATGACCATGCCGAGGCGGCGCCGGGCTATTGCCTCAACCGCGAGCGGCTGGCGGCGCTGAAAGACGCCTGAGCGCGGATCGGCCCGGCCCCCCGGTGTCCATGTCGTCGTAGAGCGGGATTGGGCGGGATCAGAGGCGCCGGCCCCAGAGGTCATACTCTCCCGCTTCGTCCACCTCGACGCGGACGATATCGCCGACCGTGAGGCCCTTTGTGTCCTCGTCGATGAAGAGGTTGCCGTCGATCTCGGGCGCGTCGCCTTTCGTGCGGCAGGTGGCGATGCCGTCGGCGTCGATGTCATCCACGATCACGTCGAGATGCCGACCCAGCTTCGCGGCGAGCTTTGCCTCTGAAATCGCCTGCGCCCGGGCCATGAAACGATCCCAGCGATCCTGCTTGACCTCTGGCGCGACGTGATCGGGCAGCGCGTTCGAGCGGGCACCGGCCACGTTTTCATACTGAAAGCAGCCCACACGGTCGAGCTGCGCCTCCTCCAGCCAGTCGAGAAGATGTTCGAATTCCGCCTCGGTCTCGCCGGGGTAACCGACGATGAAGGTGGAGCGCAGGGTGATGTCGGGGCAGATCGCGCGCCAGGCGGCGATCTCCTCGAGCGTTCTGGCGCCGGCGGCGGGGCGCGCCATGCGCTTGAGCGTGTCGGGGTGCGAGTGCTGAAACGGGATGTCGAGATAGGGCAGGATCAGCCCCTCGGCCATGAGCGGGATCAACTCGCGCACATGCGGGTAGGGGTAGACATAGTGGAGCCGTACCCAGGCGCCGAGGGATCCCAGTTCCCGCGCCAGATCGGTGAGATGACTGCGCACATCGCGGCCCTGCCAGGGGTGGGCGGAATACCTCCGGTCGAGCCCGTAGGCGGAGGTGTCCTGCGAGATCACGAGAAGTTCGCGCACGCCGCTCTCCACCAGCTTCTCGGCCTCGCGCAGCACCGCGTGGACGGGCCGCGATTGCAGCCGTCCGCGCATGTCGGGGATGATGCAGAACTTGCACTTGTGATTGCAGCCCTCGGAAATCTTGAGATAACTGTAGTGGCGCGGGGTCAGCCGCACGCCGGCGGCGGGCATGAGATCCACGAAAGGGTCGGGGCTGGGCGGCACGGCAGTGTGCACGGCGTCGAGCACCTGCTCATACTGGTGCGGGCCGGTCACGGCGAGCACCTTGGGGTGCGCGCCGGTGATGTACTCGGGCTCCGCCCCGAGGCAGCCGGTGACGATCACCCGGCCGTTTTCGGTCAGCGCCTCTCCAATCGCGTCGAGGCTTTCGGCCTTGGCGCTGTCGAGAAAGCCGCAGGTGTTCACGATTACCGCGTCGGCGCCCGTGTAGTCGGGCGAGATGCCATAACCTTCGGCCCGCAGGCGCGTCAGGATACGCTCGCTGTCCACCAGCGCCTTGGGACAGCCGAGGCTGACCATGCCGATGGTCGGCTGGCCGGGGCGGGTCTCGCCGCGGATGGCGGCGCGGGCAAGGTCGGGGCGAAGATCGGGGGGGTTCTGGGACATGGGCGCGATATAGGTGATCGCGGAAGCTTTGCAAATCGCGAAATGGCGCGCGCGCCCTGTCCCTTCATCTTTGTGCGAAATATTTCCGGGGTCCGGGATGGACCGAGGGGGGCCCCGCGCCGTCAGTTCGCGCCTTTGCGCAGGATATAGATGTCCATGATCCAGCCGTTCTCGGCCCGGGCGCGGGCGCGGGTGTCGACGATCTCAGGGGCCATCTTTGAGAGCGGGCCGGAGAGGGTGATCTGCTGCGCCATGCCGACATAGGCGCCCCACCAGATGTGAATCCCCTCGGGCGGCAGGCATTGAAAGGAACACTCCCCGTCGAGCATCACCGCCAGCGTTTCAGCCCCCTCGGGCCAGCCCGCCGCGCGCAGGTTGCGCCCGGTGGTGATCTGCACCGCGCCGGCCAGCGTGTTGAGCGGGATCGCATGGGCGGAGGTGAGCATCGACAGGGAGGTGATGCCGGGCACCACGTCGATCCGCATCTCCAGACCCCGCGCAATCACCCGATCGGCGATGCGCAGCGTGCTGTCATAGAGCGCCGGATCGCCCCAGACCATGAGCGCCACGCGGCCCCCGTCGCGGACATGCCGCGCGATCAGCTCCGCCCAGATGGCGGCGATGGCATCGTGCCATGCGGTCACCCCGTCGGTATACTCCGGCGTGTCCGCGTCGCGCTTGGGGTAGTCGAATTCCACCACGCGCGGCGCGGGCGAGAGCATCTCGGTGGCGATGTGGCGGCGCAGATCGGCCAGCGCCGTCTTTTCCGCGCCCTTGCGCGGCAGCAGGATCACATCGGCGCCCTGCAACTTGCGCACCGCCTCCAGCGTGAGGTGTTCGGGATTGCCGGAGCCGATGCCGACGAGGCTGAGGGTGATCATGGCGGGTCGCTCCTGCAAGCGGTTGGAAGGCGTCGGGGCGCGGGCGGCGCGGGCGGGATCACCCGTCCTGCGCCAGCTCGCCAAAGAGGATGAGGCCGGGCGCGTCTGTGACCTCGTCTCGCAGCATATCCGACAGCGCGGCGACGGTGCTGCGCGTGAGA
This sequence comes from Salinihabitans flavidus, assembly GCF_900110425.1. Classification (GTDB taxonomy): domain Bacteria; phylum Pseudomonadota; class Alphaproteobacteria; order Rhodobacterales; family Rhodobacteraceae; genus Salinihabitans; species Salinihabitans flavidus. Next base: position 8,383 of record NZ_FODS01000006.1, read on the forward strand.
CGCTGATCGGGGCGCGAGACATTCTCGGCCAGAAGCGCGGGCGTGTCCGGCGGCAGCCCGGCGTCCATGAGCTTGCCCGCCAGCGCCGGGAAGGTGCGCTTGGGCATGAAGATCACGCTGGTGGCGCCGGGATCGGCGAGCGCGCGCAGGTCGAGGTCGCCGGGCAGGGCGCCGGCGATGTCGTGGCCTGTGACGAACTGCACCTTGCGCGCCTTCAGGCGGCGGGTGAGCGGCATTTGCGCGGCGGCGGCGGCGGCGCAGGCGGAGGTGACGCCGGGGATGATCTCGAATCCGATTCCGGCGACGCGCAGGGCCTCGATCTCTTCCTCCAGCCGGCCGAAGATCCCCGGATCGCCGGATTTGAGCCGCACCACGCGGGCGCCGGTGGCGGCGTAGTCCACCAGAAGGCGGCTGACGTGGTCCTGTTTCGGGGAGGGGCGCCCGGCGCGTTTGCCCACCCCGACAAGATCGGCCCCGGGCGGGGCATGATCGAGGATGGCGCCCGCCGACAGATCGTCGAAAAGCACCGCGTCGGCCTTTTGCAGCCGGTCCACGGCCTTGAGGGTCAGAAGCTCCGGGTCGCCGGGACCGGAGCCCACGAAGCTCACGAAACCTGTCATGCGCTGGCCTCCGAGATCAGGTGAAAGAAGGTGCCGGTCACATGGCCGCGCGCCGAGCCGGTTTCGGGCACCGGGTTGCCGTCGGCATCCGCGACCTGCGCCAGCGGGGCGTCCGGCTCATCGAGGATGGTGGAATAGTGAAACTCGTGCCCGCGCAGCCGCGCGCCTTTGGCAAAGCCGGGCATCGGCGCGCCCAGCGTGGCCTGGCGGTAGCCGAGGTGGAACTTGCGCGTCTCGTAGGAGGTGACGAGGCCAAGCAGGCCGGCCATCGCGTGCCGTGTGCCGTCCTTGTCGATGAGCGCCCGCCCCAGCGCCATGTAGCCGCCGCATTCGCCATGCACGGGCCGCGTTTGCGCGTGTTCGCGCAGGCCGGTCAGGTAGGTTTGCGCCGCCGCCAGCCGCCCGGCGTGCAGTTCGGGATAGCCGCCGGGCAACCAGACGAGATCGGCGTCCGGCGCGGGCGGCTCATCGGCGAGCGGCGAGAACGGCAGGATTTCGGCCCCCGCCTGCCGCCAGCCGTGCAGGATATGCGGGTAGGTGAAGGAAAAGGCCGCGTCCTGCGCCAGCGCGATGCGTTGTGCCGGCGGGCTGGGCAGCGCGCCCGGCGCGAAGGCGGTCGCGGGCGCGGCGGCGGCGCGGATGCGATCGAGATCGACATGCGCCCGCAGGAAGCTGGCATAGCCCGCGATGGCGGCCTCCAGATCCGGATGCTCGACCGCCTGGATCAGGCCGAGGTGGCGTTCGGGCAGGGTCAGATCGCCGCGCCGGGGCAGCACGCCCAGCACTTCGATGCCGGCGCGGTCCATGCCGAGGCGGGCAAGGCGTTCGTGGCGCGGGCTGGCGCAACGGTTGAGGATCACGCCCGCGAAGGGCAGGTCGGGATTGTAGAGCCGGAAGCCGAGCGCGGTGGCGGCGGCCGATTGCGCCTGTCCGCCCACATCGAGGACGAGCACCACCGGCCAGTCCAGACGCAGCGCGGTTTCCGCCGAAGAGCCGAAGCCCTCTTCGCCGCGGGTGGCCACGCCGTCGTAAAGGCCCATCGACCCTTCGGCCACGGTGATGTCGGCGCCCCGCGCCTGACCCGCGATCCCGGCCAGAAGCGGCGCGGGCATGGCCCATGTGTCGAGGTTGAAGGACGCCCGCCCGGCGGCGGCGCGGTGAAAGGCCGGGTCGATGTAGTCGGGGCCAGATTTGAAGGGTTGCACGGTCAGCCCGTCCTCGGCCAGCGCGCGCAGCAGGCCGAGCATCACGGTGGTCTTGCCCGTGCCCGAGGAGGGGGCGGAGATGAGCAGGCCGGGAATGCCGGCGGGGTCGGTGTCGGGGCGGTCAGTCATCGCCGTGGCTCCAGTCTGTCCAGGGGCTGCCGGCCGATTGCGGGCGGTAGCGGCGGTCGTAGTCGGCGGCGTAAAGGCGGCTTTCGTCGAAGCCCTCGCCCGCGAGGGCGGGCCCGACGAGGATCAGCGCGGTGCGGGTGATGTCCTCGGTGACGGCGGCGCGCAGGCCCGCCAGCGTGGTGCGGATCACCTTCTGGTCGGGCCAGCTTGCGCGGTAGACGACGGCGGCGGGGCACTCCGGGCCGTAGGCGGGGACAAGATCGGCCTCCACCGCGTCGAGGTTAACGATCGACAGGTGGATCGCCAGCGTGGCGCCGGTGGCGGCGAAATTGCGCAGGGTCTCGCCCTCGGGCATGGCGGAGGCGCGGCCCGGCGTGCGGGTGAGCACCACCGATTGCGCCAGCCCCGGCAGCGTCAGTTCGGCCTCGAGCGCGGCGGCGGCGGCGGCGAAGCTGGGCACGCCGGGTGTGACGGAGACGGGAATCGACAGCGCGCGCAGGCGGCGAAGCTGCTCTCCCATCGCGGACCAGACCGACAGATCGCCCGAATGCAGCCGTGCCACGTCCTGCCCGGCGGCGTGGGCGGTGCGGATTTCGGCGATGATCGCGTCAAGATCCATCGGGGCGGTGTTCACGATCCGCGCGCCGGGCGGGCAATGGGCCAGAAGCCCCTCGGGTACGAGAGAGCCGGCGTAAAGGCAGACCGGGCAGGCGGCGATCAGATCGCGCCCGCGCAGGGTGATCAGGTCGGCGGCACCCGGACCGGCGCCGATGAAATGCACGGTCATGGCGTCTCCCCCTCGGCCAGCGCGCAGGTGGCGAGCCGGTCGCAGGAAATCTGTCTCTGGCACAGCAGGCGCGCGCCGGGTCCGGCCCCGGCCAGCGCGCTGGCCTCGGCCACGGACCCGGTGCCGCGCGCTTGCAGAACGCGGGGCGCCTGGGTGGGGGTGTCGGGCCGGAGGAGCGTGTCGGCGTCGATTGGCAGGACGGACAGGCCCAACTCACAGGCCAGAGCGGTCAGGCAGGGCGCCGCCGCCTTGTCCCGCGGCGCGGCAAGCCGGTCCACGCGGCGGCCGTCGCTGGCGCGCGTGAGAGCGTCGCGCAGCGACTCGGCCGTGGCGGCGGCGCGGTATCCGAAACCGGCAACGATCATCGCGTCACGTCCCATTGCACGATGGGATAGGCCGCGCCCCATCCCCGTTTGGTGCCCAGCGGTTTGGCCTGCGACAGGGCGATGCGCAGCAGATCGCCCCCCGCGATGGTCTGCCAGCGGCTCAGCAGCGCCTCGCCTTCGAGGGTGACGGCGTTGGCGACAAGGCGGGTGCCTTCGGGGATCTGCGCCCAGAGCGCCTCCAGCAGCGCGTTGGACAGCCCGCCGCCGATGAACACCGCATCGGGGCGGTCCAGCCCGGCGAGCGCGGCGGGCGCGGCGCCGGTCACGAGGTGCAGCCGGTCGGCGCCGAGCCGGGCGGCATTGGTGCGGATGCGCTCCGCGCGGGCGGGGTCTTTCTCGATCACCGTGGCGGCGGTCGTGGGATGCGACCAGAGCCATTCGATCGCCACGGAGCCGGAGCCGCCGCCGATATCCCACAGATGCTCTCCCGGCAGGGGGGCCAGCGCCGAAAGCGTCAGCGCGCGCACCGGGCGCTTGGTGATCTGCCCGTCATGTTCGAACAGCGCATCGGGCCGGCCCGAGGCAAGCGGCACGGGCGTGCCGCCCCCCGCCACCTCCAGCCCGGCGATGACGGGGTGGTGGATGTCGGACACGGCGAAGTCTTCGGCGGCGGTGTGGCGGAGACGCTCGCGTGGGCCGCCCAATGCCTCGCACAGGTGTAGGGTCGTGGCGCCGAAGCCTTCGGAGGTGAGCCAGTGGGCCAGCTCGCGCGCCGCGTCCCCGTCGCGCAGGGTCACAAGCGCGCGGGTGCCGGGGTGCAGATGCGGGCGCATCCGGGCAAAGGGCGCGGCGTGCAGGGCCATCGTAACCACCTGCTCCAGCGGCCAGCCAAGCGCGGCGGCCGCCAGCGACAGGGCGGAGGGCGCGGGCAGGCAGCGCCATTCGGATGGGTCCAGATGGCGCGCCAGCGCACCGCCCGCGCCGTGCCAGAAGGGATCGCCCGAGGACAGCATCACCACCCGACGCCCCCGGTGCGAGAGCAGCAGCGGTATCCCGTCCGCAAAGGGCACGGGCCATTCCACGGCCTTGGCGGCCACTTCGGGCAGCAGGGACAGGTGACGCGCCGCGCCCATGACGATTTCCGCCCGCTCCAGCGCCTTGCGGCTTGCGGGGGGCAGGCCATCCGGGCCATCTTCGCCCAGTCCCACGATGGTCAGCCACGGAGTGTCAGACATGGCCCGCAATCTCCTTGTTCTTGGCGGCACGAGCGAGGCCAGCGCGCTGGCCGATGCGCTTGCGGAACGGGGGGTGCACGCCATATTCTCTTATGCCGGGCGGGTGGCGCAACCCCGCCGCCAGCCCATCCCGCAGAGGGTGGGCGGTTTTGGCGGAGTGCCCGGGCTGACCCGCTATCTGCGCGATCACGCGGTGAGCCATGTGATCGACGCCACCCATCCGTTCGCCGCGCAGATGAGCTGGAACGCCTATCACGCTTGCAAGGTGGTGGGCGTGCCGCTGGTGGCGCTGACCCGTCCGCCGTGGCGGCCGGGGCCGGGCGACGACTGGCGGCCGGTGCGGGATGTGGCCGGGGCGGTGGAGGCGCTGAGCGGGCCCGCGCGGCGCGTCCTGCTGGCACTGGGGCGGCTGCATATGGACGCGTTCGCCGCGCAGCCGCAGCATCACTACATCCTGCGGCTGGTCGATACGCCAAAGGTGCCCCCCGCCCTGCCGGATCACACGGTGGTGGTGGCGCGCGGGCCGTTCGACGTGGCCGGCGACATCGCGCTTTTCCGCGCGCATGGCGTGGAGATGATGGTGTGCAAGAACGCGGGCGGCGCTGGCGCGGTCGCCAAGCTGCACGCGGCGCGCGCGCTGGAGGTGCCGGTGATCATGATCGACCGGCCCGAATTGCCCCCGCGCCCCGAGCTTGCCCGCGTCGAGGAGGTGCTGGACTGGCTGAAGGACGGGGCGGCGGGTTTGCATCACCCCTCCACCGACCGGGGGGTATAGACGAAAGGGGCGGCCCCCCCGCGAGGGATGATCCGGGTCTGCGAGGAGCCCAGAAGCACAACGGTGCGCATGTCGGCCATGTCCGGCGCGGCCTCGCTCAGCGGGAGGATGCGCAGGCTCTGATCGGGGCGGGTGACGTTGCGGGCAAAGATCATCGGGCGCGCGTCATTGCAGGCGTCCTGAAGCGTGCGCAGCGCCTTTTCGAACCCCTCGGGGCGGGACTTCGAGCGCGGGTTGTAGAAGGCCATTGCGAAATCGGCCTCCACCGCGAGGCGCAGGCGTTTCTCGATCAGCGCCCAGGGTTTGAGGTTGTCCGACAGGTTGATGGCGCAGAAGTCATGGCCCAGCGGCGCGCCGCAGGCGGCAGAGGCGGCGAGCATGGCGGTGATGCCCGGCAGAACCGCGATGTCGAGATCGCGCCAGTGCGGCGCGCCATGCTCCACCGCCTCGAAGAGCGCCGAGGCCATGGCGAACACACCCGGATCGCCCGAGGAGACGATCACGACGCGCCGCCCGTCGCTGGCCATTTCGAGCGCGTGGCGGGCGCGGTCGATCTCCACCCGGTTGTCGGAGGGGTGCAGCGTCAGGTCGGGGCGCGGCGCGATGCGTTCGACATAGGGGATGTAGCCGACGATATCGGTGGCCTGATCGAGCGCGGCCCGCACCTCTGGCGTGATCAGGGCGTCATTTCCGGGACCAAGGCCCGCGATCACGAGGCCCCCGGTCATGGCCGCCGCCCCTGTCCGTGCACGATGATGATGGAGAAATAGGGGGTCACGCCGTCCCGCTCCGACAGGCGGCAGACCTGCTGTTTCGGCATGGTGGCATACTGCACGAGCCATGCATCGTCGTAGCGGCCGGCAGCCCGTAGCGCCGATTCCACCTTTTCGATATTGCGACCGATCTTCATCACCACCAGCGCGTCAGTTGCGCGGATATGGCGGGTGAGCGTGTCCTCGGGCAGGGTGCCCATGAGCACGGTCAGAACGTCGTCGCCCCATGTCACGGGCGCGCCCGTCGCCGTCCACGCGCCCGACATGCCGGTGATGGCGGGCACGACCTCCACCTGCACGTCATCGGCCAGCCGCGTGTAGAGATGCATGAAGGAGCCGTAGAAGAACGGATCGCCCTCGCAGAGCACGACGACATCCTCCCCGGCCTGCGCCAGCCCGCGCAGATGGTCGCAGACCTCCGTGTAGAAGGACGAGAGTATCTCGTTGTAGCGCGGATCGCTGACCGGGATCTCGGTCGTGACGGGGTATTCCATCGCGAACTCCACCGCCCCTTGCGGGATCAGCCCATCCACGATCTGCCGTGCCTGCCCCTTGCGCCCGGCCTTGCGGAAAAAGGCGACGTGGCGGGCGTTGCGCAGCAGGCGGTCGGCCTTCACGGTCATCAGGTCGGGATCGCCGGGGCCGAGGCCCAGCCCGTAGATGGTTCCCATGCTCATTCCTTGCGGCTCGCGATGGCGTTGACGGCGGCGACGGTGATGGCGGAGCCGCCAAGCCGGCCGCGCACGATCAGGTTGGGCACCGGGCTGGCCGCATGCAGGGCATCCTTGGATTCGGCGGCGCCGACAAAGCCCACGGGGCAGCCGATGATCGCGGCGGGCCGAGGGCAGTCGGGGTCTTCGAGCATGTTGAGCAGGTGGAAGAGGGCCGTGGGCGCATTGCCGATGGCGACCACAGCGCCGCCGAGCCGGTCGCGCCATAGCTCCAGCGCGGCGGCGGAGCGGGTGTTGCCCATCTTCGCGGCGAGATCGTGGATGCCGTCCGCGTGCAGGGTGCAGATCACCTCGTTCCCGGCGGGCAGGCGGGGGCGGGTGATCCCCTCGGACACCATGCGCGCGTCGCACAGGATCGGCGCGCCCGCCTCCAGCGCGGCGCGGGCGGCGGCGACCATGCCGGGGCTGAAGGCCACGTCGCGTTCGATCCCCACCAGCCCGGCGGCATGGATCATACGCACCACCACGGGTTCCTGCTCGGCAGCGAAGCGGGCAAGGTCGGCCTCCGCGCGAATGGTGCGGAAGCTTTCCTCATAGATGGCGGCGCCGTTCTTTTCATACTCAAAGGGCATCACAGGTCTCCGAGGCGGTCGGGCAGGGTGGCGGGATCGAGGCCCGTCCGGGCCGGGCTGTCCCACGGCGCGCCGTCTTTCACAAGATCGAAACGCCCCTCTCGCCCCACAAGCGTGAGTGGCGCGGTGCGGGGGCGGGCGCAGCCCTTGGCGCAGCCCGAGACATGCAGCGGGCCATGCGCGGCCAGACGGCGGGCAAGTGCGCGAGTCTCAACGCTGGCGGAGGGGCAGAACGGCGCGCCGGGGCAGGCGTCGATGTCCAGAAGCGGATCGCCGGGGCGGGTGATGAAGCCGGGCAGATCCACCGATTGCGCGCCTTCCAGCACGAACAGCCGCCACGGCGTGACGCGCAGCGCGCGCGCGGCGGTGGCGCGCAGGAGCGTGGCCAGATCGCCGGCGTCGATCTGCCCGAAGGCGGCGCCATAGACACGGCCCGCGGCGGTCGGGCCGGGCGCGAGCGGCGCCGCAGCGGTGGCGGGGGGCGTGTCGAAGCCATCGGGCAGGGGGGTCGCGGCCAGATGGGCGGCCATGCGGCGGCTTGCGTCGCCGCCGGTCCGGGCGAACCACCGGGCCAGCGCGATCAGCTCGTCAATCGCGGTCTGCGGTGTCACCGGCCTGCCGTTCGGCGCGCCGTCGGGGCGCAGGATGAGACCGCCCTGTGCCCCGCGTTCGATGCGAAAATCGGCGGAGGCGCCGGGCAACACCGGGGCGGGGCCCGCGTCGATGGCAAACCCCACCTTGGCGGGCAGCTCCGGCAGATCCGCCAGCCGACCGAGAAGCGCCGTTGCGATGCGGTGGGTGTCGTCACCGTCCCGCCAGAGCGGGGCGACGAGGATATTGCGCCGCCCTTCCAGCGCCGGATCGGCGTCAAGCAGGCCGAGGGCGTTCAACTCCTGCAACAGCGGCTCGTGATTGGCCTCTGCCACGCCCCGGATTTGCAGGTTGGCGCGGCTGGTCAGGTCGATGATGCCGCTGCCGAAGCGGCTGGCGGCGGCGCAGAGGCCAAGCGCCTGCCGCGCGCTCAGGCGGGCAAGGCGCGGGCGCACCCGCACCACAAGCCCGTCGCCCGACATCATCGGGCGGTGCGCGCCGGGACACCAGCCTTTCGCGGCGGGGCGGTTCATGCGCCCGCCTCCAGCCCGGCGAGGATGGAGTTGCGCCGCGTTTGCCACAGCCCGGCAGCATGGAGCGCGGCGAACTTGCCCCGCATCGCGGCCAGCGCCTCGGGATTGTTCTCTTCGAGAAAGGCGGTGATCTGCGGATCGCCGAGCGTGGCGTCGTGATAGGCGTCGAAGAGATGCGGCGGCACCGCCTCGGCGAGATGTGCGAAGGCGGCCATGTGGTCGAGCGTGGCGGCAATCTCCGCGCCGCCGCGAAAGCCGTGGCGCATCATGCCGCGCAGCCAGCCGGGATTGGTGGCGCGGGCGTGAACCACGCGGGCGATCTCTTCGGTCAGGGTGCGGGCGCGGGGCGTGTCGGGGTTGGTGTTGTCGATATGATAGAGCGCGGCCTTACCCCCGGTGATCCGTTGCGCGGCGGCGAACCCGGCCTCATGCGCGGCATAGTCGGCGGCCAGCAGCAGATCGGTTTCGGCCAGATCCTGAAGATGCACGAAGCCGTCGGCGCGGGCCACGCGTTCGGCAATGCCTGCGCGGTCGCGCATGGGCGTGTCGGTGTCGAGTGCCCACGCGCTGGCCGAAAGCCACGCCTCACCGGCATGGGCGCGGGCCTCCTCGGTGTAGGTCTCGATGTCGTGCCCCATGCCGAGGCCATAGCTGCCGGGCGCGGGGCCATAGACGCGCGGGGCGCTGGCATGGCCGGCAAAGGGGTTCCAGTCGGGGGACTCATCGCGTTCCGACAAGGCGCGCACCGCTTGCGAGAACAGCGCCGAGAGGCTGGGAAACACGTCGCGGAACAGGCCCGACACGCGCAGCGTCACGTCGAGGCGGGGACGCTCCAGCAGGGCGATGGGCAGGATTTCCACGCCGCTGACCCGTTCGGAGCCCTCGTCCCAGACGGGCTTGGCGCCGAGCAGGTGCAGGGCCATGGCAAACTCCTCGCCCGCCGTGCGCATGGTGGCCGATCCCCAGAGATCGACAACAAGATTCCTTGGGTAATCGCCATCCTCTTGCAGGTGGCGGCGCACCAGTTCCTCTGCCAGTTTCACGCCCTGCGCATAGGCGGCGCGCGTGGGCACGGAGCGCGGATCGGTGGTGTAGAGGTTGCGCCCGGTCGGCAGCACGTCCGACCGCCCCCGGTAAGGAGAGCCGGAGGGACCGGCGGGGATGCGCCTGCCCGCCAGCGCATCGAGAAGGGCCGCGCGTTCGGCCCTGGCGGAGGGGCCGGCGTCGAAACTGCCCTGTTCGGCGGGGGCGCGGCCATAGATATGCAGCCCGTCGCCGAACTGGCTTTCTTTGATGTCGCACACGAAGGTGTCGATGCGGGTGATCGCCTCTGCCAGAGAGGTGGCGGCGTCGAGGCCAAGCTCGTCCCCGAGGCCAAGCGTCTGCGCCTCTTCGCGGATGCCCGATTGCAGCCGGTCGCGGCGTTTGGGGTCCAGCCCGTCGGCATTGGAGAACTCGTCCAGCAGGCTTTCGAGCCGGGCGAACCGTTCGGGCGTGGCCGAGGGTTTGAGCGGTGGCGGGACATGGCCGAGCGTCAGCGCGCCGATGCGGCGCTTCGCCTGCGCGGCCTCGCCGGGGTCGTTGACGATGAAGGGGTAGATCACCGGCAGCCCGGCAATGAGCGCCTCGGGCCAGCATTCCGCCGAGAGCGCGACGGATTTGCCCGGCAGCCATTCCAGCGTGCCATGCGCCCCGATGTGGATGAGCGCGTGGATGGCCTCTGCCTGCCGCAGCCACAGGTAGAAGGCAACATAGGCATGGCGCGGGGTGCGCGACAGGTCGTGATAATCGCCCTCGCGCGTGGCGGGCGTGCCGCGTTCGGGTTGCAGCGCGACAAGCGTCGCGCCGCGCCGGGTGGCGGCAAAGTGAAAGGCGCCGCCGTGGGCGGCGGGGTCATCCTCCGGCGCGCCCCATGTTTCGGCCAACTGGTCCCGCAGCGATTGCGGCAGCGTGGCGAGGGCGAATTTGTAGGCGTCGAGGGGCCACGTCAGACGCTCCGCCGCCAGCGCCGTCTCAAGCGGGGTGCCGCGCTCGGCGCTGTGGCCCGCCGCGCGCAGATCGTCGAGGATCGCCTCGGCGCTGGCCAGCGCGTCGAGGCCGACCGCATGGGCCATGTTCCAGCCCTTGCCGGGATAGGTGGACAGGATCAGCGCCGCGCGCTTTTGCGCGGGCGGCGTGGCGGCGAGGCGCAGCCAGCCCTCCACCCGGTCGGCGATGGCGGTGATGCGATCCGGTTCGGCCCGGTGGGCGAAGCGGGCATATTCCAGCGCGGCATCCTTCTTGCCCGGTTCCTTGAACGAGGTGACGCCCGCGAAAAGCCGCCCGTCCACTTCCGGCAGGACGACATGCATCGCCAGATCGGCGGGGGAGAGGCCGCGTTCCGCCTCGGCCCAGGCCTTGCGGCGCGAGGTGGCGAGCGCGACCTGAAAGACCGGCGCGCCGGTGGCGTCGAGCGGCGAGGCCCCATCCGCGCCCTTGCCGGAGAAGGCGGTGGCGTTGATGATGGCCGCCGGCTTCAGATCGCGCAGCGTGCCGGCGATCCATTCGGCGGCGTCGGGTTGCTTCAGCGAGGGGGAAAACAGCCCGATCACGTCATGGCCACGGGCGCGGAATTCGGTGAACAGCGCCTCGATCGGGTCGGTGTCGGCGGCGCTGATATACGCGCGATAGAGGCTGACGGCGATCAGCGGGCGCGACGGATCGCGGATTTGCGCGGGATCGCAGACGCCGGTTTCCGGGGTCCATGCGCCATGCGCCGGAAGCGCCTTGGAGCCGGGAACGGGCCGGGCATAGAGCCCCGCCGCCAGCGCCAGTTGCGCCAGCGCCGCCTGCGCCGCGATGGTGCCGCCGGTGTCGCACAGGTGGCCCAGCCGGTGCAGGGTGGAGGCGGGCAGGGTCGAGACAGCATCGAGACGCGGATCGGGGCGGCTATCGGCGGGCAGCACCGCCAGTGCGATGCCCCGCTCGCGCGCCAGCGCCTCCACCTGCTGAATGCCATAGGCCCAGTAGGACACGCCGCCGATCAGCCGGATCAGGATCGCCTTCGCGCCGCAAAGCGTCTGCTCGATATAGGTATCGACCGAGAGCGGATGCTTCAGCGCCGCCAGATTGGCCAGCCGAAGCGAGGGCAGATCGCCCGCCGCCCGGTGCCAGCCCGCCGCGAAGGCGCCAAGGTCGCTGTCGGAGAAGGACAGCACCACCAGATCGGCCGGGGACTGGCCCAGGTCGGTGGGGGTTTCGGTCTCTTCAAGGCCGTGGCTTTCGCGAAAGACGACATGCATGGGCGATCACTCTAGCAGAGCGGCGCGGATCGCATCCACATTTACGTCATCGTGTTCGGCAATCACGACCATCCGGCCCCGGCGCGGCTCCTCCGGGGTCCAGGGGCGGTCGTATTGGTGGCGCACGCGGGCGCCCACGGCCTGCACCAGAAGGCGCATCGGCTTGCCCGCCACGGCGGCATAGCCCTTCACGCGCAGGATGTTCTGCGTCCGGGCCAGCGTCTCGATCCGTGCGGCGAGCGCCTGCGGGTCGGCCTGTTCGGGCAGGTCGATCACCACGCTTTCGAAATCGTCGTGTTCGTGGTCGTCGGCCCCGTCGTGATGCGAGGGGCGATTGTCGATGTCATCCTCTGCCGCAGCGTTCAGGCCAAGGATGATGCGCGGATCGACATGACCCTCTGCCACCTCGACGACGGGCAGCGGGCGGTGGGCCTCTGTCGCGATGATGTCGCGGGCCTTCTTCACGCCCTCGGGGCCGGCGAGATCGGGTTTTGTCAGCAGCACGATGTCGGCGCAGGAAATCTGATCCTCGAACACCTCCGACAGCGGGGTTTCGTGATCGAGCGAGTCGTCGGCGGCGCGCTGCGCGTCCACCGCGGCCACATTGGGGGCGAAGCGACCATCGGCGACAGCCTCGGCGTCGGCCAGCGCGATCACCCCGTCCACGGTGATCCGCGAGCGGATGCCGGGCCAGTCGAACGCCTTGAGAAGCGGTTTCGGCAGGGCCAGCCCGGAGGTTTCGATCAGGATGTGGTCGGGCCGGGGATCGAGCGCCATCAGCGCCTCGATCGTGGGGATGAAATCGTCGGCCACGGTGCAGCAGATGCAGCCGTTCGACAGCTCCAGTATGTTCTCGGCCGGGCAGTCGGGGATTGCGCAACTCTTGAGGATTTCGCCATCGACGCCGACATCGCCGAATTCATTGACCAGCACGGCCAGACGCTTGCCCTGCGGGTTCTGCATGAGCTGACGGATCAGCGTGGTCTTGCCGGAGCCGAGAAAGCCGGTGATCACGGTAACGGGCAGTTTGGACAGGTCAGTCATTGGGGGTCTCCAGCGGCGGGATGCGCGCGATACAGTTCTTGCGGAAATGGGTGGAGCGTTCGCGCCAGGGCACGAGGCCGGTGTCGGTGGCGGCGTATTTCACCGCGCCGTCATGGACCAGCGCGGCATCCTCCGCGCCGGTGAAATTGCCATAGACATAGGTCCAGCGAGCCGCGCCGCCGCGCAGCACCAAAGAGCAGCCCTGATCGCAGTTCGACAGGCATTCCACCGGGCGCAGCGTGACGTTGTCCGGCCAATCGAGCGCTCCGAGCGCGTCGTGCAGGCGCGCGCCGGGGCGGGGGCCTTCGGCATCGGTCGGCTGCCCGGCACGGCAGGTCACGCAGACCAGAAGCTCCACCGGGGCGGGCGTGGTGGTGTCCCTCGCCATCAAACAATCCTTTCTCGGGCGGGGGATAGGGCGGGGGCGTGGCCTATTTCGCTCCCGACACCGGAACACCCCGTCCGGTTTCACGTCTCATGCGCTGGCAGGTCTCCCGGCTTGCGGATGTCAGGGGGAAACCCTGGCGGTGGCCCTGCCTTCCCGGGGCGATCCCAGTGGCGTCGGGCGACCTCTCCGGTCACGGTCGCGGGGGCGGCTGCGCTTCGGGTCTGGTTGCAAACCCTTATCGCATTCCCTTTTCACCTGCTTTAGAACAGGCACCAGCATGGTTTCGAATGCGCGTCCCGCGCCGCTTTGTCAAGCACCGAAAGAGGAGAGGACATGACCGACCAGAACGCGGCCCACAAGGCGAAGATGGAGAAGATCAAGGCCGCGCGCGACCGGATGATGGCCGGCAAGACCGGCGAGAAAGGGTTGATCATCGTGCATACCGGCACCGGCAAGGGCAAAAGCTCTTCGGGGTTCGGGATGATCATGCGCGCCATCGCCCATGACATGCCCTGCGCGGTGGTGCAGTTCATCAAGGGCGCCATGGCCACCGGAGAGCGCGATTTTCTGGAAACGCATTTCCCCGAAGCCTGCCGGTTTGTCGTTTCGGGAGAGGGGTTTACGTGGGAAACGCAGGACCGCGAGCGCGACATCGCCAAAGCTGAGGCCGGGTGGGAGACCGCCAAGGAGATGATCCGCGACCCGCGCAACCGCTTTGTCCTGCTCGACGAGATCAATATCGCGCTGCGCAATGATTACCTTGATATCGACGAGGTCGTGCGCTTTCTGCTGGAGGAGAAACCCGAGATGACGCATGTCTGCCTGACCGGGCGCAATGCCAAGCCCGAGTTGATCGAAGCGGCGGATCTGGTGACGGAGATGACGCTCATCAAGCATCCGTTCCGCGACGGGATCAAGGCGCAGGCCGGGGTGGAATTCTGAAGCGGCTGGCGGGATTTCTGCCACGAAAACAAGGAGGTGCGCATGGGCAAGGCGGTGATGATCCAGGGGACCGGCTCCAACGTGGGCAAATCCCTGCTGGTGGCGGGGCTGTGCCGGGCGGCGCGGCGGCGGGGGCTGTCGGTGGCCCCCTTCAAGCCGCAGAACATGTCCAACAATGCCGCCGTCACCGCCGATGGCGGCGAGATCGGGCGCGCGCAGGCGTTGCAGGCGCTGGCCTGCGGGCTGGCGCCGGTGGTGGACATGAACCCCGTGCTGCTCAAGCCTGAGACGGATGTGGGCGCTCAGGTGGTGGTGCGGGGCCAGCGGCTGACGACGGCGAAGGCGCGCGAATATGGCGCACTGAAGCCACAACTGATGGCGGCGGTGCAGGAGAGTTTCGCGCGGCTTCGGGCGGCGCACGATCTGGTGATCGTGGAGGGCGCGGGCAGTCCGGCGGAGGTCAATCTGCGCAGGAATGACCTTGCAAACATGGGGTTTGCGCGGGCGGCGGATGTGCCGGTTGTGCTGGCCGGGGACATCGACCGGGGCGGGGTGATCGCGCAGATCGTGGGCACGCAGGCGGTGATCGACCCCGAGGATGCCGCGATGGTGGCCGGGTTCGTGATCAACCGGTTTCGCGGCGACGTGAGCCTTTTCGACGATGGCTATGCTCTGATCGAGGCGCGGACGGGCTGGCGGGGCTTCGGGGTTCTGCCGCATTTCGCGCAGGCGTGGAAACTGCCGGCGGAGGATGCGCTCGACCTTGGCGGGCCGGCGCGCGGGGCGGGGCTCAAGGTGGTCTGCCTTGGCCTGTCGCGGATCGCCAATTTCGACGATCTCGACCCGCTGGCGCAGGAGCCGGGGGTGGCGCTGACGATGCTGCACGCCGGGCAGGCGCTGCCGGGCGACACCGATCTGGTGATCGTGCCGGGGAGCAAATCCACGCGCGGCGATCTGGCGTTCCTGCGGGCGCAGGGCTGGGACATCGACCTTGCCGCGCATCTGAGCCGCGGGGGGTGCGTACTTGGAATATGTGGTGGATTCCAGATGCTTGGACAGGTGATCCGCGATCCCGACGGGATCGAGGGCGAGGCCGGGGAGATGCCGGGGCTGGGGCTTCTGGACGTGGAAACGCAGATGCTGCCGGACAAGCGGCTGAGCGAGGTCGGGGCCGTTCACGCGGCCACCGGGGCGGCGTTCCGGGGTTATGAAATCCACATCGGCCGGACCACCGGACCCGATTGCGCGCGCCCCTTTGCGCATGTGGAGGGGCGCCCCGAGGGCGCGGTGCGTGGCGACGTGCGGGTGGCGGGCAGCTACCTGCACGGCATGTTCCGCGACGACGGGTTTCGCGCGGCCTATCTGGCGGGTTTCGGGGTGGCCTCGACCGGCGGGTATGATGCCGGGATCGAGGCGGTGCTGGACGCGCTGGCCGAGCACATGGAGGCGCATCTGGACGTGGCTGGAATGCTCGCGGTGGCGCGGTGAGGGCGAATCAGGGTTAACGCGTTGAAATCGCGGAAAAACGCCTTTCGGTATTACGTCGGTAAAACGTCGGTATTACGTCGGTGCCGTTTGCCCGGTCCGGCGCCGGTACGGCCCGGTTAACGTCGCGCGCGTTGCGTTTGCGGCCTTTGGGCGCGCGGAGGCTACCTGTAGGCGAAGGCGCTGTTGTCCATCCACTGCGGCTCCGATCCCGCGGGGGCGGCGCGCATGTGCAGGCAGGCGGTGCCGAGCCGCTGAAAGTAGGTCGCCCTGAGAGGATACCAGCCGGGGGCAGGCACCGCGAGTTGAACCGTTTCGGTCGGCTCGCAGGCGTGGCGGCCGTCATGCGTCAGCACCGTCTGGCCGCCGATCTCCACCTCCAGCCCGTCGTTGGAGAGAAAATCCACGTCATAGACGCCGGGCGCGTCGAATTTTACGAATCCTTCGATCCGCGCGGCGACATGGAAGGCGCGTTTCGCGGTCAGGGTGACCTCGCCCTCTTCGGTGTCCCAGTAATCCATGCCGGCCAGCGGCGTGCCCGGCTCCGCCCCGGTTTGCAGCGCGCGCTCCGCCTGCGAGAGGGATTTGACATCGGGCGGATAGGCATAGGCCACCGACAGGCCGGGATTGAGCCCCGAGGGCTGCGGATCGGCGGGGGCCAGTTGCAGCGCACCGGCAAGGGCGCCGCCTGCGGCACAGAGGGTGAACGCGGCCAGCGCGGTCCGGACAGTGAACATCTTGGAGTCTCCGAGAGGGTGGAATCAGGGGATCATGGAAACGATACGCACCGCCGCGCGAATTGGGCAAGCGCCGTCGCATGTGATACAGATCAAGGAGGGCGGATGCCCCGCATGTTAGCGGGAAACGATATTCTCAGGATTGGAGATCGGAAATGCTTCGCCTTGCCTTTATCCTTCATCTGTTCATCGGGTCCACCATGGCCGGAATCGGGGTGATCGTCGCGCTGGTCATCGGGCAGGATACGCTCTGGCCCATCGTGATCGCCGCCGCGATCGGATTTGCCGCCGCGTTTCCGGTGACTTACCTCGTGGCGCGCAAGCTTCTGTCAATGCGCTAGCGGTTGCGGGGGCCGGAGGCGGCCCTTAGGTTGAGGCCAAACAGCATGAAAGAGAGGACGCCATGACCCTGACACTTGCCAAGATGCTCGATGCCGCCCATGCGGACGTGCCGCGCATTTCCGTGGCGGATGCGCGCGACAAGGTCGAGGCGGGGGCGCTTCTTCTGGATGTGCGGGACGCGCCGGAATTGCAGGCCACGGGCCGGGCGCAAGACTCGCACCACGTCCCGCGCGGGATGCTTGAGTTTCGCGCCGATCCCGAGTCGCCCTTTGCCGATCCGATGTTTCAGAAGGACCGCCCGGTGATCCTGCACTGCGCGTCCGGCGGACGGGCCGCGCTGGCCGGCAAGGTCCTGAAGGACATGGGATATAAAGAGGTCTACAACCTCGGCGGGTTCAAGGACTGGGTCGATGGCGGTGGCCCGACGCTGGAGCCCGTGGACCGGGGGATGTAGGCGCGGCGCCCGCGCGCTCAGCGCTCCAGCCAGGCGCGCAGGGTGGCGATGAATTCGCGCGGTTTCTCGGCATGGAGCCAATGGCCCGCGCCGTTGATCCTGAGGAACCGCGCGCGCGGAAACAGCGCCTTGATCGCCGGGCGGTGGTCCGGCGTGACATAATCGGACTCCGCCCCGGTGAGAAAGAGCACGGGGCCGTCATACTGCCCTTTGATCTCGGGAAAGCCGAGGATCTTCGGCATCTCGGCCTTGAGCACATCGAGGTTGAGGCGCCATTTCTTCTGCTTGAGGTCAAGCGACTGGGTGAAGAAGCTGCGCAAAGTGGGGTCGTCCACATGGGGCGCGAGCTGATCCATCGCGTCGGAGCGTTTTTCCACGGCCGACAGATCTACCGATTGCATCGCGTCGATGAAATGGCCCTGCGTGTGCCCATAGGCGACGGGGGCGATGTCGGCCACGATCAGGCGGTTGACCCGCGCGGGGCGCGTGAGGGCGAGCACCATCGCGGCCTTGCCCCCCATGGAATGGCCCAGAACGTCCCATTTGCCGCCCAGACGGTCCAGAACCTCGTCCAGATCGGCGGCCATGTCCTCATAGGATTGGGTGTCTTTCCAGGGGCTTTCGCCGTGGTTGCGCATATCCACCGCGACCACGCGCCGCCCGTCGGCCATCCGTTTGGCCACCGCCCCCCAGTTGCGGGCGGAGCCGTAAAGACCATGCACGATCAGAAGCGGTGGGTGGGCGCCGTCGCCCCCGTAGTCTATCAGGTTCAGCATGACAGCCTTCTAGCGTGACGGTCTGTTTCTTTCCAGCCCCGTTGAGCGGCGGGCCGGGTCAGCGTAAGCTCATATCGAAAAGGATCGGAACGATGCTGACTCCGCAGGATATCGGCAACAAGTCGGCGCGGCTTCGGGCGCTCATGGCGGAGCGGCTGGGCATTCGTGCGCGCAGCCTTGAAGAGGCGACGCGCAAGGCGGGTCGGCAGCTTCCGGGGAGGGTGCGCGCGCAGATCAACCTGATCGTGCGGGCGGAGCGGGCGGCGGGGCATCCGAAGCTGGCGCGGATGGTCAACGAGGCCGATCTCGATACCGCGTTTCGGGCGGTGCAGATGTATCTGCTTTCAGTGGACCGCAAGGAGCGGCGGATCGGCGCGATCCTTGGTGTTCTGGGATCGGTCGTGTTCAACCTGCTGCTGCTTTTCGCGCTGTTTGTCGCGGTGCTTGTGTGGCGCGGATTGCTTTGAACCGGGGCGGGCGGGCGCGTTTGCGCCCACCCGGTGCGTGGGAGACCGCGCTCTTGACGCTCAGAGCGTGGGGTAGAGCGGGAAGCGGGCGCAGAGCGCGGCCACCTCGGCCTTGACCTTCTCTTCGACCGCCGCGTTGCCGCCCGGCCCATTGGCGGCGAGACCGTCCACAACCTCTATGATCCAGTCGGCGATCTGACGGAATTCGGTCTCGGTGAAGCCGCGGGTGGTGCCCGCCGGTGAGCCGAGGCGGATGCCGGAGGTCACGGTGGGTTTTTCGGGGTCGAACGGCACGCCATTCTTGTTGCAGGTGATACTGGCGCGGCCGAGCGCCTTTTCCGTCTCGTTGCCCTTCACGCCCTTGGGGCGCAGGTCCACCAGTACGACATGGGTGTCGGTGCCGTGGGTCACGGTGTCCAGCCCGCCCTTGATGAGCTGATCGCTGAGCGCTTGGGCGTTGGCGATGACCTGCCGCGCGTAAGTCTTGAATCCGGGGCGCAGCGCCTCGCCGAAGGCGACGGCCTTGGCGGCGATGACGTGCATCAGCGGGCCGCCCTGTATGCCGGGAAAGATGGCGGAATTCACCTTCTTGGCGATCTCCGCGTCGTTGGTGAGGATCATGCCGCCGCGCGGGCCGCGCAGGGTCTTGTGCGTGGTGGTGGTGGCGACATGGGCGTGCGGGAAGGGCGAGGGGTGTTCCCCCGCCGCCACCAGCCCGGCGAAATGCGCCATGTCCACATGCAGGTAAGCGCCGACCCTGTCCGCGATCTCGCGGAAGCGGGCGAAGTCGATCTGGCGCGGGATGGCAGAGCCGCCGGCGATGATCAGCTTGGGCTGATGCTCTTTTGCCAGCGCCTCCACCTGATCGTAGTCGATCTGGTTGTCCTGACGGCGCACGCCGTATTGCACGGCGTTGAACCATTTGCCCGACTGGTTGGGTTTCGCGCCGTGGGTCAGGTGGCCGCCGGCATCGAGGCTCATCCCTAGAATGGTGTCGCCGGGTTTGATCAGCGCGGTGAACACGCCCTGATTGGCCTGGCTGCCGGAGTTGGGCTGCACATTGGCGAACTCGCAGCCGAAAAGCTGTTTCGCGCGGTCGATGGCGAGGGTCTCGGCCACGTCCACCCAGTCGCAGCCGCCATAGTAGCGGCGGCCGGGGTAGCCTTCGGCGTATTTGTTGGTCATCACGCTGCCCTGCGCTTCCATCACGGCGGCGGAGACGATGTTCTCGGAGGCGATCAATTCGATCTCGTCGCGCTGGCGGCCCAGCTCTCCGGTGATCGCGGCGGCGATCTCGGGATCGCGGCTGGCGAGGGTGTCGGTGAAAAAGCCGGGGTCGCGCGTCGGGGCGTTCATGTACGATGCTCCTGGTTCAAGGGGTCACTGGCGTGATTTCCTATAAGAAATGGGCCCGGGGGGGAAGGGTCGAATGCGACGCAGCGCCTGCCGGGAACGCCAAGTCTGGCGCTTGCCGGGGAGTTGTGTTTCTTTCGGAACCGGATGACAGGTTTCGGAAACGAAAAAGGGCGCAGCGCCATGCCGAAGAGAATCGCCTTTGTGGCCAGTGACGCGCCCGAGGCCCAGACCGCGCGCGACGCGCTCGTTGGCCGGTTTGGCGATGTGCCCCCGCAGGAGGCGGATGTCATCGTCGCGCTGGGCGGGGACGGGTTCATGCTTCGGACCCTGCACGACACGCAGGCGCTCGATGTGCCGGTCTACGGGATGAACCGGGGCACCGTCGGGTTTCTGATGAACGAATATTCCGAGAGCACCCTGCTCGAGCGGCTGGAGGCGGCGGAGGAAGAGGTGCTCAACCCGCTGTCGATGCGCGCCACGCGGATGGATGGCAGCGTGCATGAGGCGCTGGCGATCAACGAGGTGTCGCTTCTGCGGGCGGGGCCGCAGGCGGCCAAGCTGCGGATCACGGTCGACGGGCGGATTCGCATGGAGGAACTGGTCTGCGACGGGGCGCTTCTGGCGACGCCCGCCGGGTCCACCGCCTATAACTACTCGGCGCACGGGCCGATCCTGCCGATCGGGTCGGATGTGCTGGCGCTGACGGCGGTGGCGCCGTTCCGGCCCCGGCGCTGGCGCGGGGCGCTGCTGCGCAAGACGGCGCATGTGCGGTTCGATGTGATCAACCCCGAACGGCGTCCGGTGATGGCCGAGGCCGACAGCCGCGGGGTGCGCGACGTGACGGCGGTGGAGGTCTGGTCGGAGCCGTCGATCCGCCACCGCATCCTGTTCGATCCCGGCCACGGGCTTGAGGAGCGGCTGGTGCGCGAGCAGTTCGTCTGAGGCGGGAGATGCGGGCCGGGTTCGACCTTGCGGGGTGCGCGCGGGCGCGCACGCCGTTTCTCTCGTCGTTGGCCTTGCGGCCGCCTCCTCGGGTGGGCGGCTGTGGCCTGTCGTGGGGCAGGCGGGCCGCCCGCGCCGCCCGGTGGCAGGCGGTGCGGGGGGATTGACTACCGCTTGGGATAGCCGATGGTCGCCAGCGCCTCGCGCATCTCGTCGAGGATGGCCGGGTCGTCGATGGTGGCGGGCGCCTTGACATCCGCGCCGTCGGCAATGCTCACCATCGTGCGGCGCAGGATCTTGCCCGAGCGGGTCTTGGGCAGGCGGTCCACCACCACGGCGAGCTTGAAGGCGGCGACGGGGCCGATCCGGTCGCGCACCATCTTCACCACCTCCGAGACGATCTCCTCGTGCGGGCGGTTGCAGCCGGCGTTCAGGCACAGAAAGCCGAGCGGAAGCTGACCCTTCAGCTCATCTGAGACACCGATGACCGCGCATTCGGCCACGTCGGGATGGTCGGCCAGCACCTCTTCCATGCCGCCGGTGGACAGGCGGTGCCCCGCGACGTTGATCACGTCATCGGTGCGCGCCATGATGTAGAGATAGCCGTCGTCGTCGATCATCCCCGCATCGCCGGTCTCATAATAGCCGGGGAAATGCTCCAGATAGCTTTTGAGGTAACGGTCCTCGGCGTTCCAGAGCGTCGGCAGCGTGCCCGGCGGCAGGGGCAGCTTGATCGCGATGGCGCCCAGCGCCCCCTGCGGCATGGGGTTGCCGCCTTCGTCCAGAATCCGCACGTCATAGCCGGGCATCGGCACGGAGGGCGAGCCGAGCTTGACCGGCAGCATGTCCAGCCCGACGGGGTTGGCGGCGATGGGATAGCCGGTTTCGGTCTGCCACCAGTGGTCGATCACCGGCACGCCAAGCTGTTCCTGCGCCCAGACGATGGTGTCGGGATCGGCGCGTTCCCCGGCGAGATAGACGATTTCGAGGCAGGAGAGATCGTATTTCTCGACAAATTCGCCGGTGGGATCCTGCCGTTTCACGGCGCGAAAGGCGGTGGGCGCGGTGAAGAAGCTGCGCACCTTGTGCTCGGAGATGACGCGCCAGAAGGTGCCGGCGTCGGGGGTGCCGACGGGTTTGCCCTCGAACACGATGGTGGTGTTGCCGTGAATGAGCGGCGCGTAGCAGATGTAGGAATGGCCCACGACCCAGCCCACGTCGGAGGCGGCCCAGAACACGTCGCCGGGATCGACGTTGTAGATGTTTTTCATCGTCCAGTTGAGCGCGACAAGATGCCCGGCGGTGTGGCGCACGACGCCCTTGGGCGCGCCGGTGGTGCCGGAGGTGTAGAGGATGTAGGAGGGATGGTTGCCCTCCACCGGCAGGCAATCGGCCGGTTCGGTCCCATACTGGAAGGCGTGCCAGTCGAAATCGCGCCCCTCGATCAGTTCCGCCACCTCCTCGTCGCGCTGGAAGATCACGCAGAAGTCGGGCTTGTGTTTCGCCATCTCGATCGCGCCGTCGATCAGCGGCTTGTAATGCACGACGCGGCCCGGTTCGATCCCGCAGGAGCCGGCGATGATCGCCTTGGGCTTGGCGTCGTCGATGCGCACCGCAAGCTCGCTCGAGGCGAAACCGCCGAAGACCACCGAATGGATCGCGCCGATCCGCCCGCAGGCGAGCATCGCCTCCAGCGCCTCGGGGACCATCGGCATGTAGATCACCACGCGGTCGCCCTTTTCCACGCCCTTGGCGCGCAGCGCCCCGGCGAGAGAGGCGACGCGGGTTTGCAGCTCGGCGTAGGTGATCTCATGCTTGGTGTGGGTCACGGGGCTGTCGTGGATGATTGCCACGCGCTCGCCGTTGCCCGCCTCCACATGCCGGTCAACGGCGTTGTAGCAGGTGTTAACCAGCCCGTCGGAGAACCATTCGTAGAAGGGCGGGTTGTCGTCGAAGAGCGCCTTTGACGGGAACCTGTCCCAGTCGATCGACTCGGCGGCCTGCATCCAGAACGCTTCGGGATCGCGTTGCCAGCTTTCATAGACGTCACGGTAGCCCATTTCTGTCCTCCTCCTGAAACCTGTGCCAAGTGTTACGGGAGCGAGTGGTTTTGCGGCAAGCCTCCTGTGCCGCTGCGTGGCAGAATACCGCGATTTATTTGCAGTTCGGCGTGTTCGTGGGGTGCAAAGTTTTGCAAACACGCGGCAATTATGCCGTTTTCCCGTCGGGTGGCCCGGAAGTTGCAAATCAGCAAAGTTTTGCCGGGCGGTCGGGGCGACTCAGTGGCGGACGGCGGATTTTCCGGATCGGGCGAAATTCGACGTGGTCCTTGTCGAAAACGGAGCAGCGCGGCGGCGCGGCGCATGGCAGGGTGCATGTCAGGGTCCGGCATGGGGCCGGCCCGTTCCCAGAAAAGGGCTGTTGCCATGGGCGACAACAAGCAGAAGCCGGCCAAACCCGGTTCCAAGACCGTCAAGAAGTAACATCCGGCACGCCGGGACGCCGTCGACGGGCCCCCCGTCGGCGGCGTTCATATGTCAGCCGTAGTGCGCCACCGGGGTGCCGGCGATGGCGGCCATGTTGAGCAGACCGCGCGGCGTGATCGAGGGGCTGACGATATGGGCGCGGTTGCCCATGCCCATCAGGATCGGCCCGACCTCCAGCCCGTTGGCGCGCATCTTGAGGATGTTGCGCACGCCCGAGGCGGCGTCGGCCTGCGCGAAGATGAGGACATTCGCCTCCCCCTCCAGCCGGGAGCGGGGGAAGATGCGGGCGCGCAGGTCGGGATCGAGCGCGGAGTCGACCTGCATCTCTCCTTCATAGATGAAATCGCGCGGCTCGTTGTCGAGAATGGCCAGCGCGTCGCGCAGACGATCCCCGCTGTCGCAGGCGAGATTGCCGAACTGCGACTGCGAGCAGAGCGCGATGTTCGGCGTGAGCCCGAAGCGGCGCACGTGCCGTGCGGCGCCGAGCACGGTTTCCGCGATCTGGGCCGGGGTCGGTTCGGTGCGCACATGGGTATCGGCGATGAACAGCGGCCCCTGTTCCAGAATCATCAGCGACAACGCGCCATGCGGGGCGTAGGTGCCGCCGCCGAGCACCTGCCGCACGTAGTTGAGGTGCCAGCGGTATTCTCCGAAGGTGCCGCAGATCAGGCTGTCGGCCTCGTCGCGGTGGACCATGATCGCGCCGATGGCGGTGGTATTGGTGCGCATGATCGCCTTGGCCAGATCGGGGGTGACGCCGTCGCGTTCCATGATCTCGTGATAGGAGGTCCAGTAATCGCGGTAGCGCGGGTCATTCTCGGGGTTCACGATGTCCACGTCCGTTCCGGGCTTGATCGTGAGGCCGGCGCGGTCGGCGCGTTTTGCGATCACATCGGGGCGGCCGATGAGAATCGGGGTCTCGGTGGTCTCTTCGAGGATGGCCTGCGCGGTGCGCAGGACGCGCTCATCCTCGCCCTCGGCAAAGACGATGCGGCGCGAGGCGGCGCGGGCCGCTTCGAACACCGGGCGCATGAGCAGGGCGGAGCGGAACACCGACTGGTTGAGCTTCTCGCGGTAGGCGTCCAGATCCGCGATCGGGCGGGTGGCCACGCCAGTTTCCATCGCGGCGCGGGCCACGGCGGTCGAGACGATGCCCGACAGGCGCGGATCGAAGGGCTTGGGGATCAGGTAGTCGGGCCCGAAGGTCAGTTGCTCGCCCTTGTAGGCGGCGGCGGCCTCGGCGCTGGTGGTGATGCGGGCCAGTTCCGCGATCCCCTCGATGCAGGCGATCTGCATCGCGTCGTTGATTTCCGTCGCGCCCACGTCGAGCGCGCCGCGAAAGATGAACGGGAAGCACAGGACGTTGTTGACTTGATTGGGAAAATCGCTGCGCCCGGTGGCGATGATCGCGTCGGGAGAGACGGCGCGCGCCACATCGGGCATGATTTCCGGGGCCGGGTTGGCCAGCGCGAAGATGATGGGACGATCCGCCATTTTCATCACCCGTTCGGGCGTGAGCACGTTGGGGCCGGACAGCCCGAGGAAGAGATCTGCGCCGTCGATCACCTCATCGAGGGTGCGTTTGTCCGTTTTCTGCGCAAAGGCGGCCTTCTGCGGGTTCATGTCCTCTGTCCGGCCCTCAAAGACCAGCCCGTGAATGTCGCACAGCCAGATATTCTCGCGCTTCACGCCGAGTTTCACCAGCGTGTTGAGGCAGGCGATGCCCGCCGCGCCGCCGCCGGTGGAGACGACCTTGATATCCTCGAAGCTCTTGCCCGCGACGTGCAGCGCGTTGGTCGCCGCGGCGCCGACCACGATGGCGGTGCCGTGTTGATCGTCGTGAAAGACCGGGATGTTCATCCGTTCGCGGCAGATCTTCTCCACGATGAAGCAGTCGGGGGCCTTGATGTCCTCAAGGTTGATGGCGCCGAAGGTGGGGCCGAGGGCGCAGACGATCTCCGCCAGCTTCTCGGGGTCGGATTCGTCTAGCTCGATGTCGAAACAGTCGATATTGGCGAATTTCTTGAACAGGACCGCCTTGCCCTCCATCACCGGCTTGGAGGCGAGCGCGCCGATATTGCCAAGACCCAGCACGGCCGATCCGTTGGTGACCACGGCGACGAGGTTGCCGCGCGCGGTGTAGCGGGAGGCATTGGCCGGATCGGCGACGATCTCGGTGCAGGCTTCGGCCACGCCGGGGCTATAGGCGCGGGCCAGATCGCGCCCGTTTGCCATCGGCTTCGTGGGGCGTATCTCGAGTTTGCCGGGGATGGGGTACTCATGGTAATGGAGCGCCGCCTGACGCAGCGAATCCTTGGTGATGTCGGTCATGGATGCCCCTCCTGTAGTGCTTAGTTCAGCATTAAACCATTTATTCGGGCTTGAGAACCATTCCCGAACGGCGGGGGCGAACCTCTTGCAAAACCCCGTCCCGCGCCGCAGTCTCATCCGGTGGGTGAGGGCGTGGCAAGTGGCAAAGCGATAGGGGAGCAGAGGAGCCGGATGCTTGAGAAACACGCGCGCGCGGTGCGCGAGAATGCCTATGCCCCCTATTCGCAGTTCAGGGTCGGTGCGGCGCTCAGGGGGGTGAGCGGGGCGGTCTATACCGGCTGCAATGTCGAAAACGTCTCCTACCCAGAAGGCACCTGCGCCGAGGCGGGGGCAATCGCCGCGATGGTGGCGGCGGGCGAGAGACGCTTTACCGAAGTCTATGTGGTGGCCGACAGCACCGTGCCGGTGACGCCCTGCGGCGGTTGCCGTCAGAAGATGGCCGAGTTCAGCACCGGGGACGCGGTGATCGTGATGGCGAATCTGGACGGCAAGGAGCTGCGCATGACGATCTCCGAGTTGTTGCCGGGGGCGTTCGGTGGTGACCATCTGGGCCGCCGCCGGTGACGGCGCGGGCGTTCGTGGTGGTGATGGATTCGCTCGGCATCGGCGGCGCGCCGGATGCGGGGGCGTATTTCAACGGCACTCTGCCCGATACCGGCGCCAACACGCTGGCCCATATCGCCGCGGATTGTGCCGCCGGACGGGCCGACACGGGGCGAAGCGGCCCGCTGCGGGTGCCGCATCTGGATGCGCTGGGACTTGGCGCGGCGTGCCGGCTCGCCTCTGGCCGGGCGGCGCCGGGGCTCTGGGCCGTGCCGCGCGGGCTTTGGGGGGCGGCGACGGAAGTCTCACGCGGGAAGGACACGCCGTCGGGTCATTGGGAACTGGCCGGGGTGCCGGTGCCTTGGGCGTGGCATTATTTCCCCGACACGCGCCCGGCCTTTCCCGACGTGATCGTGCAGGCGGTGTGCCGCGCCGCCGGGGTGGAGGGTATTCTGGGCAATTGCCACGCCTCGGGCACCGAGATCCTTTCCGAGCTTGGCGCGCGGCATGTCGAGAGCGGATGGCCGATCTGCTATACCAGCGCCGACAGCGTGTTCCAGATTGCCGCGCATGAGGCGCATTTCGGCTTGCGCCGGCTGATCGCCCTGTGCGAAGCGGTGGCGCCGGAGCTGCACGCGATGAAGGTGGCGCGGGTGATCGCGCGGCCCTTCGTGGGCGATGCGCGGGCCGGCTTCACGCGGACGGCGAACCGGCGCGATTTCGCCATCGCGCCGCCCGCGCCGGTGCTGACGAACTGGGTGCAGGAGGCCGGGCGCAGGGTGTATGCCCTCGGCAAGATCGGGGACATCTTTTCCATGCAGGGGATCGACGCACTGTGCAAGGGACCGGATACCGCGCTGATGGGGCATCTGGGCGATCTGGTGGACGGCGCCGAGGACGGCAGCCTGACCTTCGCCAATTTCGTGGAATTCGACAGTCTTTATGGCCACAGGCGCGATGTGGCGGGATATGCCCGCGCGCTGGAATGGTTCGACGCGGGGATCGGCGCGATCCTGCCACGGCTGCGCCGGGGCGATCTGATGATCCTGACCGCCGATCACGGCAACGATCCGACGTGGACGGGGACCGATCACACGCGCGAGCGGGTGCCGGTGCTCTGTGCCGGTATGGGCGCGGGCGAGCTGGGTTTGCGCGGCTTCGCCGATGTCGCGGCGAGCGTGGCGGCGCATCTTGGCGTGCCCTCGCAAGGGCCGGGGAGGGCGTTCCTGTGAGCATGGCCGATCTTGCGAAGGTGGAGCTTCACCTGCATCACGAGGGTGCGGCGCCGCCCGATCTCATCCGGCAGCTTGCCTTCGAGAAGAAGGTGGATCTGTCGCGGGCCTTCGCGCCGGACGGCGGCTATGCCTTTCGCGGGTTCGCGCGATTTCTTGAGGTCTACGAGGCGGTGGCGTCGGTCTTGCGCACGCCGGAGGATTACTCCCGCCTGACCGCCGCGATCCTTGAGCGCAGCGCGCAGGACGGGATCGTCTATTGCGAGAGTTTCCTGAGCCCCGATTTCTGCGGCGGCGGCGATGTGGGGGCATGGCGCGAATACCTTCAGGCGATCCGGGAGGCGGCAGAGCGGGCAGAGCGCGCGCATGGCATCCTCCTGCGCGGCATCGCCTGCTGCGTGCGCCACTTCGGCCCGCAACGCGCGAGGCGCGCCGCGCTCTGCGCCGCGGAGACGGCGGGGGACTGGATCGTCGGTTTCGGCATGGTCGGCGACGAGACGATGGGCACGCAGGGCGATTTCGCATGGAGTTTCGATCTGGCGCGGGAGGCGGGGTTGCAGCGCACCACCCACGCGGGGGAGTTTGCCGGGCCGGAGTCGGTGCGCCAAGCACTTGACGATCTGGATGTCGCGCGGATCGGCCACGGGGTGCGGGCGATCGAGGACCCGGCGCTGGTGGCGCGGCTGGCCGAGCGCGGCACCGTGCTTGAGGTCTGCCCCGGCTCGAATATCGCTCTGGGGATCTACCCGGACATGGCGGCCCATCCCATCGCGCGGCTGCGCGAGGCGGGCGTGAAACTGACGGTTTCGACCGACGACCCGCCCTTTTTCCACACGACGCTGAGCCGCGAATACGAGAGGCTGCGCCATGCCTTCGGCTGGGATGAGGCGGTGTTTGCCGACCTCAACAGGATTGCCGCCGAGGCGGCCTTTTGCAACGATGCGACCCGTGCGCGGGTTCTGAAACGATTGGAGAGCACATGAAGGACCATCTGACTGTCGTGAAACACCCGCTGGTGCAGCACAAGCTGACGATGATGCGCAAGCACGACACCACCACCGGGGAATTCCGCCGCCTGCTGCGCGAGATCAGCCAGCTTCTGGCCTATGAGGTGACGGGCGAATTGCCGATGACGACCCGCCGGATCACGACCCCGATGGAGGAAATGGACGCGCCGGTGCTGGCGGGGCGCAAGCTGGCGCTGGTGTCGATCCTGCGGGCGGGCAACGGGCTTCTGGACGGGATGCTGGAGCTGATCCCCTCGGCGCGGGTCGGCTTTGTCGGGCTCTACCGCGACGAGGAGACGCTCCGCCCGGTGCAGTATTACTTCAAGGTGCCGACAGAGTTGGGCGAGCGGCTGGTGATCACGGTGGACCCGATGCTGGCGACGGGCAATTCCTCGGTCGCGGCGATCGACCTTCTCAAGGAGGCCGGCGCGCGCAATCTGCGGTTTCTGTGCCTGCTGGCGGCGCCCGAAGGTGTGGCCCGGATGAAGGAGGCGCATCCCGATGTGCCCATCGTCACCGCAGCGCTCGATGAGCGGCTGAACGAGAAGGGGTATATCGTGCCGGGGCTGGGGGATGCGGGGGACCGCATGTATGGCACCAAGTAGCGCATCTTCGCTTTACTCGAATCCGCATCTGAGGCTAGAGTGACCCCACATATTGTGGGGGCAACATGTTACGGATCAAACGACTTGCGATTGCATCAACGCTTTTCTCGCTGGGCCTCGGCGCCGTGGGTCACGCCCAGAGCAAGGAAGTGCCAGCGGAATTTCCGCCCGCCTCTTATCAGGGCAAGCAGTATGTGGACAGCCGTGGCTGTGTCTATGTGCGCGCCGGGATCGACGGCAATGTGACATGGGTGCCGCGGGTGGCGCGGAGCCGGGAGGTTGTCTGCGGCTACAAGCCGACCTTCGCCGAGGCGGTGCGCAGCACCGATTCCGCCGCGCGGCTTGGCCCGGAGGTGGAACGGATCGAACCGGACAGCCCGGCGGCTGCCACCGCGACAAGCCGCCCGAAACCCGAAACGGCGACAAAGCCCCGCGCGGCCAGCAAACCGGCCGAGAGCCCCGAGAAGGTGGTGCGCCGCAAGGTGGCACCGAAACCTCAGAGCGCACCCGCGACCCCGGCACCCGCGCCCAAGGTCAAGCCGCGCCGGAGCGCCGATCAGCCCGAGCGCGAGGCGGGCGTGGAGTCGCGCTGCCGTGGCGCATCGGAGCTTTCGCAGCGGTATATCGGGTCGGACAAATACAACGTGCGCTGCGGTCCGCAGGCCGAGTTGCCCTATACCCCGGGCACCGGCAATCCCACCGCAGAGCCGCCGATCATCCGGATCAATCGGGGCGGGCGCGATGACCACAGCAGCGCGGTGCGTCCTGGTCAACGGGTGGGGCCGGGCGACGTGGCGCCGGACCGGCGCGTGATTCCCGCCCATCTTTATCAGAGGCGTCAACTGGCCCTGGCCACGCCCGAGCCGCCCGAAGGCTACCGCCGCGTGTGGGAAGAGGACGGGCGCTTCAATCCGCTTCGCGCGGAACAGAATTTCGCCGGGAAGGCCAGGATGGACCGGACGTGGACCCGCCGTGTGCCGCGCGAGCATATCGACCGGCGCACGGGTCAATCCTATACCGAAACCGTCGTGACACGGGCCGCGCAGTCCCCCGCCAAGGCCCCGGTGGCGCAGGCCGCCCCGCGCCGCAAGGTGGCGGATGATACGGTATCCACCCGGTCGGCCCCGGCGCAAAAGGCGATCCGGCTTGCGGGGGGCGGCTTCGTGCAGGTGGCCACCTATGACGATGCCGACGCGGCGCAGGCGGCGGCGCAGAAGGTGAAACGCCTTGGTCTGCCCGCGAAGATTGGCCGGTATCAGAAGGACGGGCGCACCCTGCGCATGGTGATCGCCGGACCCTTTGCGAAAGCCGATACGCGAGCGGCGGCGCTGCGGGAGGTGCGGCGGCGCGGCTTCTCCGGTGCGTTCATCCGCAACTAGCGAGGCCCCAAGCGTCTCGGTCCCGGTTCCCGGATCGGGGCCTGAGACCTCGAACAGACACGCGCCGTTCATGACCCGGATCATGGGCGGCGCTTTCGTCTTGCGGTGTCAGCCGCCGCAGATCCCCTGAAGCGCGACCCAGTCGCCATCGCCCAGCACGGCGTCGGGCGTGGTCTCGAACGGGTCCGCCTCGATCAGCGGCAGCGTCGTCTCTCCGGTGATGTCCAGCGCATAGGCATAGGGGCTGGAGCGGAGCCGCTGCGCGGCAAAGCTTGCCAGAAGCGCCTCGTCGGAGATCTGTCTGTCCGGTGCGGTCAGCATGCGTTCGGCATAGCCCCGCAGCACATCCGGCGGAATTGCCCCCGTCGTCAGAAGGCGAAAACTGGCCACCACGCCGGCCTGCGACAGAAGCCTGTGCAGCGGATCTCCCGCCTGCATCGTTTCGGCGACGATATAGCCGGCGATCACATCGGGATCGGCGTAATCCTCGACCAGCGCGCGGTTCACAAGCACAGTGCCCCCCGGAAGGGTAACGGCATCGCGCACCCCGTCGCGCACCACGAGGACGCGAGGCACGTCGAGCCGGGCCGCCAGCCGTTTCAGCGCCCTGTCGGCCTGCGGCTCCGAGCAGGGGGGGCCGGTGAAGCGCGTGGTCTGTTCGAGCAGTTCGTTGCCGAGAGCGGTGCGTTTGGCGGGCGGCACCACCTCGACCGTATGGGTCAGAAGCGCACCGGGCAGCCAGAAGACCGCCAGCGCAGCCAGCGCCGTCAGCGTTGCCAGTAGCGACACGAGCCGCAGCCGACCGGGCCGCGCCTGCCCCCGGGTCACGGCCGTGCGCAGGGTCTCGATCGCGGCGAGCATGTCGGTCTCGTCCCCGGCCAGTTCGAGCGTCTCGCCGGGATTGCCATCGGGGTAGAACAAAGCGGGCAGTTCGTCCGGGTTGGCCCGCTGCACCGCCGGGATCGACCAATGCGCAAGGGGCCGGTCGGCCATGTCGGTGATGATCAGCGTCGAATCCCCGATTGACACGATCACGTCGCGCCGCTGTTCCTCGGGCGAGGAACGCCAGAGACCCGCAGCCTCCAGCCGGGCGTATTTTGTCAAAGCCGTCATGGAACGGGGTCTGCCCTGCCTCTTGATTGCGAAACACGATAGCACGCCGCAACGAGCGGCGGCAATGTGGGACGGGCCCCGCCGGTCCGGGGCGGGCGGCGGGAGCAATCTCGTGATCCCGGGCAGGGGCGCGGGACTGGCGGCTCAGGTATCGGGCGCCTCTGCGCGGGTGGCGGTCAGGGTCACATCGACGTTCACAGCGAAGCCGAGGGTCTTTTCATCGGAAACACCCTCGCCGACACCGAAATCGCGGCGGTTGAGGCGGGCAGCGCCTTCCATTGTCGCGGTGTCGCCGTCGATTTTCAGGGTGAAGGGCAGTGTGACGGGCACCGTCTCCCCCTTCAGGGCAAGCGTGCCGTCGGCGACGTAGGCGTCGCCATCGGCGACAATATCGGCGGTGAAACGTGCGGTCGGATGCTCTTGCGCGGCGAGAAAATCGCCTCCGAGCGCCTGATCGGTGACCGAGCCGAGGGTCAGAGAGGGGATGGAGACCGTCACCTCCACCGCGCCGTGGCGTCCATCGGGGGCGGCCTCGTCGAAGGTGATGTCGGCGGTCCAGTCGGCAAAGCGCCCCGTCACCTCGGAGCCCATCTGCCGCACGGTGATCGCGAGGGTGCCGTTCTGCACCTGCCAGTCCGACTCCGCCAGCTCAAGCTGCGGGGCGGTGGGGCGGGCGGTGTCGTCGTGCGCGAAGGCGCCCAGCCCGCTACCGATGCCGATGGCCGCGCCCCAGAGCAGCAGCGCGGCAAGCACGGGGGCGGGGCCGTGGCGTTGCGGGCCGGGGTCGGGGGCGCGACTCTTGCCCGGCAGCATCCGTTGCAGTGTCTGATCGCGGTCGACCGCCGCGTGTTTCAGCGCGCCGGCCACATGCAGGGTGAGCGCGGCGATCAGACCCCAGACGAAAACCTGGTGCAGCCCGGCAGCCGTCGCGGCGACGCCTTCGGATTGCGGCACGAAGGGCAGGGTTTGCCCGAAGGGCCACCAGATCGGCGCGAAGCCCGTGGTGGCGGCGTGGTGGACCCAGCCGCTCAGCGGGGCGAGGACGAGCGCGGCGTAGAGCATCCAGTGGATCGTTTCGGCCAGCAGCGCCTCGGCCCGGTTTTTGGCGTTGAGCAGGCCGGGGCGCGGCTGCGTCAGGGCCCAGACGATGCGCAGGAGCGCGACGAAGAAGAGGGTCACGCCCAGCGTCTTGTGCAACGAGAAAAGCCCTGCCTTGCGCGCAAGTTCCTCGCCCGTGTCGAAGGGCGCCGCGTTGGCGATGAGGCCCAGCGGAATCAGCGTCACGATGAGCAGCGCGGTGAGCCAGTGAAACCCCTTGGTGACACTGCCGTAGCGGGCGTTCGAATTGCTCAGGGGCATGGCGGTCTCCTGTGACGCATGGCTGCTCCGGAGATATACGGCGGGGCGGGACGGACAACGCGCCCGCGCGCACAGGGGCCGTGCGGAAGCGCGCAAGGGACATTGCGCCGGGGGCCGTGGCGCGGTATTGCGGCGCCATACCGACGCAAGGGGACGATCAGATGAGCCGAGCATTCGTATTTCCGGGACAGGGCGCGCAGACCATCGGGATGGGGCAGGCGCTGGCCGAGGCCTATCCGGCCGCGAAGGCGGTCTTCGACGAGGTGGACGAGGCGCTTGGCGAGCCGCTCAGCGCGCTGATCTGGGAGGGCGATCAGGAGACGCTGACGCTCACGCAGAACGCGCAGCCGGCGCTCATGGCGACATCGCTGGCGGCAATGCGGGCGCTGGAGGCCGAGGGTGTGACGATCGGCGCGGCGTCCTGTGTGGCCGGTCATTCACTGGGCGAATACTCTGCGCTGGCGGCGGCGGGGTCGCTGAGCGTGGCGGATGCGGCGCGGCTCTTGCGCACGCGTGGGCAGGCGATGCAATCGGCGGTGCCGGTGGGCGAGGGCGCGATGGCGGCGCTTCTGGGGCTGGATTTCGCCGCGGTGCAGGCCGTGGCCAAAGAGGCCGCGCAGGGCGAGGTTTGCCAGGCCGCCAATGACAACGATCCGGCACAGGTTGTCGTCTCGGGACACCGCGCGGCGGTGGAGCGCGCGATGGAGATCGCCAAGGGCCGGGGCGCCAAGCGGGCGGTGATGCTTCCGGTAAGCGCGCCGTTCCACTGCACGCTGATGCAGCCAGCCGCCGAGGTCATGCGCGACGCGCTGGCGCAGGTCGAGATCGCGCCGCCGGCGGTGCCGCTGGTGGCCAATGTGCTGTCCGAGGCGGTGAGCGATCCCGACCGCATCCGCGCGCTTCTGGTGGAGCAGGTGACGGGCGCGGTGCGCTGGCGGGAATCGGTTCTGTGGATGTCCGGGCAGGGGGTTGTCGAGGCGTGGGAGATCGGCGCGGGCAAGGCCCTGTCGGGGATGATCCGGCGCATCGACCGCGGCATGGCTTGCCGCGCGGTGGGCACGCCCGAGGATGTCGCGGCGGCGGCCTCCGCGTTTCACGGCTAGGGGCCGGTCGCGGGACGAGACTTCGAATGACCCGCGCGGCGCATCTTTCAGGGCGCGCGCGGGATGGATAAAGGGATGAGATGAATGTTTGATCTGACAGGAAAAAACGCACTGATCACCGGCGCGTCGGGCGGGATCGGCGGGGCGATTGCCACGGCGCTGCATGGCGCGGGGGCGCAGGTCGCGCTTTCGGGCACGCGGGTCGAGCCGCTGGAGGCGCTGGCGCGGGACCTGGGAGAGCGCGCGCATGTGCTGCCGTGCGATCTGAGCGACGCGGAGGCGGTGGACGCGCTTCCCAAACAGGCGGCGGAGGCGATGGGATCGCTCGATATTCTGGTCAACAATGCCGGGATCACCCGCGATCAGATATTCATGCGCATGTCCGACGAGGAATGGCAGAGCGTTCTCGATGTGAACCTGACGAGCGCGATGCGGTTGTGCCGGGGCGTGATGCGCCCGATGATGAAGGCGCGCTGGGGCCGGATCGTCAACATCAGCTCCATCGTGGGGGCGACGGGCAATGCCGGGCAAGCCAACTACGCCGCCGCCAAGGCCGGGCTTGTGGGGTTGACGAAATCCATCGCCTATGAGGTCGCAAGCCGCAACATCACCGTCAACGCGGTGGCGCCGGGGTTCATCGCGACGGCGATGACCGACAAGCTCAGCGACGATCAGAAGGGCAAGATCAATGCGCAGATACCCGCCGCGCGCATGGGCCAGCCCGAGGAGATCGCGGCGGCGGTTCTTTATCTTGCCAGCCCCGAAGCCGCCTATGTCACCGGATCGACCTTGCATGTGAACGGCGGGATGGCCATGCTGTGAGCCGAGACCGCGTGCATAGCGCGGGCGTGCGAAAGCGTTTGCCTTGCGAAAGGGATATGCTATAGGCGGCGAAGATTTCCGGGGGTGCCTGCGGGTGCGCCCACGGCTTCGTTTGACGAGGCCACAACCGCCCGCATGGGGCACAACCTAAACCCGGCGCGCTTGCACGGGGAACACCAGGGCCCGGACAACAAGGCCCGCGATGAATGAGGAACTGATATGAGCGACGTCGCAGACCGCGTGAAAAAGATCGTAGTGGACCACCTCGGCGTGGAAGAGGACAAGGTGACGGACAACGCGTCCTTCATCGACGATCTGGGCGCCGACAGCCTTGACACCGTGGAACTGGTGATGGCTTTCGAGGAAGAGTTCGGCATCGAGATTCCCGATGACGCCGCCGAGACCATCCAGACCTTCGGAGATGCCGTGAAGTTCATCACGGACGCCTCCTGAGATCACGTCGGCGTGCGCGCCGGATGACAGGCCCCCGCCCGGCAACGGGCGGGGTTTTTTCGTTGCACGGGGCGCCTGTTTCCGTGCGGTGCCCCGGAGTGGCGCGAACTGACCCGAATACGCCGATTTGGTGATATCGCGGAGATGCGATAGACTTCATCCTGTTGCAACGCTCCGACTCTGCTGTCGGGCAACACCGTTTCGGGAGAGGCCCATGATCATTTATCCCACCCTAGAACTGATGGGCGGCAAATGTGTTTCGCTCATGCGCGGGCGGCTGGAAGAGCCGACGATCTGGCATGTCGATCCGGTGGAGACCGCGCGCGGATTCGCGCGGGCGGGGGCAAGCTGGATGCATGTGACCGACATCGACGCGCTGGCCGGGACGGGCGAGAATGCGGAGCTGATCGAGCAGATCATCCGCGCGGTGGGAATCCCCGTGCAGCTTGGCGGCGGCTTCCGCTCACGCGAGCGGGTGACGCACTGGATCGACAAGGGCGCGGGGCGCGTGGTGATCGGCACGATGGGGGTGCAGGATCCCGACAAGGTTCGCGAAATCGCCAAGTATCATCCCGACCAGATCGTGCTTTCAGTCGACATCTTTCAGGGGCACGTCATGACGCACGGCTGGCGCGAGGCGAGCGCGATCGAGCCGGTGACCTATCTGCAAGCCTTCGACAAGTCACCGCTTGCGGGCGTGATCGTGACCGACATCGACGCCGATATCGAGGATCAGGAGGGCCAGCTTGGCGTGATCACGAAGCTGGCCTCCGAGACCCGTCATCCGGTGATCGCGCGCGGCACGGTGCGGGGCACCGACGATGTGGCGCGACTCAGGTATGTTTACAACATCAGCGGCACGCTTATCGGGCGGGCGCTGCTGGCCAAGGATGTCGACCTGTCGGAGGCGCTGGCGGTCGCGCAGCCCTCGGTCGAGCCCGTGGCCGGATTCCAGTAATTCGCCTGCCCGGACAGGTCGTCATTTCCGCGGATCCATCCGATCAAGAGCATTTTTCCGCCGGCTTTCATTCACGCCGCGCCGCCGCTTGGACTTGCCGACCGGGCCCATGCCGGGGTATGAGCGGGACAAAGTTCTGAGGAAGGGGCAGCAATATGCGTCGTGTCGTTGTAACCGGGCTGGGAATGGTCACTCCGCTGGCCTGCGGGGTCGAGGAAAGCTGGTCGCGCATCCTTGACGGGCAATCCGGGGCCGGACCGATCACCCGGTTCGATGCCAGCCGCGTGGTGACGAAATACGCCTGCGAAGTGCCGCTTGGCGATGGCAGCGACGGCACGTTCAACGCCGATGACTGGATGGAGCCGAAGGAGCGCCGCAAGGTGGATGACTTCATCCTCTTCGGAATCGCGGCGGCCGAGCAGGCGGTGCGCGATTCGGGCTGGATGCCGACCGGCAAGGAAGACCTCGAGCGCACGGGCGTGATGATCGGCTCCGGTATTGGCGGGCTGAATTCCATCGCCAACACCGCGATCATGATGAACGAGCGCGGCCCGCGCCGTATCTCGCCATTCTTCGTGCCCGGCGCGTTGATCAATCTGATCTCGGGGCAGGTGTCGATCCGCTATGGCTTCCGGGGGCCGAACCACGCCGTGGTGACGGCCTGTTCCACCGGCGCCCATGCCATCGGCGATGCCGCGCGGCTGATCATGCTGGGCGATGCCGAGGTGATGGTCGCCGGCGGCGCCGAAGCGACGATCTGCGAGATCGGGATTGGCGGGTTCAACGCCTGCAAGGCGCTTTCGACCAAGCGCGCGGACGATCCCAAGGGCGCCAGCCGCCCCTATGACGCCGACCGCGACGGATTCGTGATGGGCGAGGGTGCGGGCATTGTCGTGCTGGAGGAATACGAGCACGCCAAGGCGCGCGGCGCGAAAATCTATGCTGAGGTTTGCGGCTATGGCATGTCGGGCGACGCCTATCATATCACCGCGCCGAGCGAGGATGGAGAGGGCGCCGAACGGTCGATGCGGGCGGCGCTGAAGTCGGCGCGGCTTGAGCCGGGCGAGATCGACTATATCAACGCGCATGGCACATCGACCATGGCCGATGTGATCGAGCTTGCGGCGGTGGAGCGGGTGATGGGCAACGCGGCCGGCAAGGTCACCATGTCCTCGACCAAATCGGCCACCGGGCATCTGCTGGGCGCGGCGGGGGCGATCGAGGCGATCTTTTCCATCCTCGCGATCCGCGATCAGGTGGCACCGCCGACCCTCAACCTTGACAATCCGGCGGTGGAAACGCCCGTGGATCTGGCCGCCCATGAAAAGCGCGAGCGCGAAATCAGCTATGCGCTGTCCAATTCCTTCGGGTTCGGTGGCACCAACGCGAGCGTGATTTTCGGAAAGGTCTCGTAGATGTGGCGGCATATCGCCTCTAACGCGCTGACCCTGCTGATTGTCGTCACCTTCCTTCTGGGCGGGCTGATTCTATGGGGCAAGCAGCAATACAGCGGTCCCGGCCCGCTCGCCGAGGCGATCTGCCTGCAGGTGCCGCCGGGGTCGAACATGACGCGCATCTCAAGAACACTGGAGGCGGAGGGCGCGATCAGCAGCGGTCCGATCTTCCGTATCGGAGTTGACTACGACGGCAAGGCCGATCAGCTCAAGGCCGGGAGCTTCCGCGTGCCTGAAGGGGCCTCCATGCAGGAGATAGCCGACATCGTGACGGCTGGTGGAGGCAGCACCTGCGGCACGGAGATCCTTTATCGTGTGGGGGTGACCCAGACGCGGATGGAACTGCGTGAGTTTGATCCCGGGCGCGAGGTGTTCGACACGACCGTCGAGTTCACGCCGGGCGTGGATGAGGGCGAGGTTCCCGAAGCTTTTGCCGAGGCGCGCGAGCAGCCGGGTACGCGCTATCGTCTTGCCGTGGCCGAAGGGGTCACGAGTTGGCAGGTGGTCGAAGCGCTGAAGGCGGTGGAACTGCTTGAGGGCGAGGTGGAGGTGCCCGCCGAAGGCACGCTCGCGCCCGACAGCTATGAGCTTCGGGCGGGCGATACACGCGCCTCTGTCATCGCGCGGATGCAGGAGGCGCAGGAGGCTCTGCTTGCCGCCGCGTGGGAAAGCCGGGTGGAGGATCTGCCGGTGGAGAGCCCCGAGGAGCTTCTGACGCTCGCCTCCATCATCGAAAAGGAAACCGGCGTGCCCGAAGAGCGGCGGCAGGTGGCCAGCGTCTTTGCCAACCGGCTGAACCGGGGGATGCGGCTTCAGACCGACCCGACGGTGATCTATGGCATCACGCAGGGTCAGGGTGTTCTGGGGCGCGGATTGCGCCAGAGCGAATTGCGCGGCGAGACGCCCTGGAACACCTATGTGATCGAGGGGCTTCCGCCGACGCCGATCGCCAATCCGGGGCGCGCGAGCCTTGAGGCGGCGGCACGGCCGGCGCAGACCGATTGCGTGTTCTTCGTGGCCGACGGCAGCGGCGGACATGCCTTTGCCGCGACGCTGGCCGCGCATAACCGCAATGTCGCGCGCTGGCGCGCCATCGAGGACGGCGCCACCCCGCCGGAGATTGAAGGGGATGGCTGCGCGCGGTGATGTAACCTCTTGTTAACACACTGAAACTTGACATTGCGCGCGGTCTGTGGCATAAATCGTGGCAAGCTGGAAGAAGTGGGTAGCGGCCCTGGGGGAAACCTCGGGGCCGTTTTTCATTTTGCTCGTGCGGAGGGGCAACTTTGCATGAGAGGCGACGAGACGACATGACATTGAACACCCCGACCGAAGAAGAGCGGCTCAATGCCCGCATAGGGCAGCTCCGGCAGGCGCTTCGGAAACTCACCGATGATCTGCACAGATTGAATGCACAGGTGCGCGCGGGGGAGGAAACCGCGGTGCGCGACAGTGGCCGGGCACTGACAGAGATCCGGCACTGGATGCGGATCGCAATCGAAACGGAGGCGCAACTTGATGAACTCGCAAAAGAAAGGGGATGTCGTGGTGATTCCCGACCTCTCGACCTGGAACGGGCACGATCTTCGATCGGGTGCCGCATGGCTCGCCTCAGAAGGGCCCGATGTCCAGGAGGCTTTTCTTGATGAACTGACCGAGGGAGAGCTTCTGGC
Source organism: Salinihabitans flavidus (assembly GCF_900110425.1). Taxonomy (GTDB): domain Bacteria; phylum Pseudomonadota; class Alphaproteobacteria; order Rhodobacterales; family Rhodobacteraceae; genus Salinihabitans; species Salinihabitans flavidus. The sequence continues at coordinate 47,392 of NZ_FODS01000006.1, forward strand.
TCTCCCTTTTCTGTTCGAGTTCTGGGCAATGGAGCATCAACTCCCGCCCGAGGGTGAGTGGAAGACATGGATGATCCTGGGCGGGCGCGGGGCGGGCAAGACCCGTGCCGGCGCCGAATGGGTGCGCGGCATGGTCGAGGGTGCTCGGCCGGACGATCCGGGCCGGGCGCGGCACGTGGCGCTGGTGGGTGAGACCATCGAGCAGGTGCGCGAGGTGATGGTGTTCGGTGAAAGCGGTCTGCTGGCCTGCTCTCCGCCCGACCGTAAACCCGAGTGGGAGGCGGGGCGCAAGCGTCTTGTCTGGCCCAACGGCGCGGTGGCGCAGGCATTCTCGGCGCATGATCCCGAGAGCCTGCGCGGGCCGCAGTTCGATGCTGCCTGGGCCGATGAGTTGGCCAAGTGGAAGAAGGCGGAGGCGACATGGGACATGCTCCAGTTCGGGCTACGGCTGGGCGATCATCCGCAGCAATGCGTGACCACGACGCCGCGCAATGTGCCGATCCTGCGCCGCCTTCTGGATACCGGCAGCACGGTGAGCACGAGTGCGCCGACCGAGGCGAACCGGGCGTTCCTGCCGGAAAGCTTCCTTGAGGAGGTGAAAGCGCGCTATGCGGGCACCCGGCTGGGGCGGCAGGAGCTTATGGGCGAGCTGCTGGACGAGGCGGAGGGCGCGCTTTGGACGCCGGCGATGCTGCGCGCGGCGCAGGTGGAGCGGGCGCCCGATCTGAGCCGGATCGTGGTGGCGGTGGACCCGCCCGTGAGCGGACACGGCGGATCGGACGAATGCGGAATCGTGGTGGTGGGCGCGCAGGCGCGCGGGCCGGTGCGCGACTGGACCGCCTGTGTGCTCGACGATGTGAGCCTGCGCGGGGTGAGTCCGGCCAACTGGGCGCGGGTGGCGATCACGGCGATGGAAAGCTGGGGCGCCGACCGGCTTGTGGCCGAGGTCAACCAGGGCGGCGACATGGTGCAGTCGGTGATCCGGCAGGTCGATCCGCTGGTGCCGTTCAAGGCGGTCCATGCCGCGCGCGGCAAGGCGGCGCGGGCCGAGCCGGTGGCCGCGCTCTACGAGCAGGGGCGGGTGAAGCACCTGCGCGGGTTGGGCGAGCTTGAGGAACAGATGTGCGCGATGACCGCGCGCGGATTCGAGGGGCGCGGATCGCCCGATCGGGTGGATGCGCTTGTCTGGGCGCTGCACGAGTTGATCGTGGAGCCGGCGGCGAAATGGCGGCACCCGCAGGTGCGCCGGCTCTGAGCGCGGAGAGTGAGTATCTTGCAAAGATGAAGGTGGGGCGGGCCGGGGCCGGGGCGGATGCGCGCAACGGGCAGCGCACGGTGCGGTTTCGGTGGCTTAACACCGATCTGCGACAACGGTTCGCGAGACAGGCGAACAGGACCAGACAGTCAGGAGCGTCAGACGATGGTATTTGATTTCTTGCGGCGCGGTACGGCGCAGGACGCGCCCGAGCGGAAGGCCAGCGCGGCCGCGCCGGTGGTGGCCTACCACGGCGCGGGTCGGGTGGCCTGGAGCCCGCGCGACACGGTCACGCTGACCCGGACGGGATTCGCGGGCAACCCGGTGGGGTTCCGTTCTGTGAAGCTCATCGCCGAGGCGGGTGCGGCCTTGCCGCTGGTGTTGCAGGACGCCGAACGGCGCTATGAGGAGCACCCGGTGCTGTCTCTGATCCGGCGGCCCAACCCGGCGCAAGGGCGCGCGGAGCTTCTGGAGGCGCTCTACGCGCAGCTTCTTCTGTCCGGGGACGGCTATCTTGAGGCGGTGGTGGGCGACGGCGGCCTGCCGCTGGAGCTTCATGTGCTGCGGTCCGAGCGGATGCGGGTGGTGCCGGGCGCGGATGGCTGGCCGGTGGCCTATGAATACAGCGTGGGCGGGCGCAAGCATCGGTTCGATGTGAGCGCGGCGCCGGTGATCTGCCATATCCGCAACTTCCACCCGCAGGACGATCACTATGGGTTCTCGCCCATGCAGGCGGCGGCCACGGCGGTGGATGTGCACAATGCGGCCTCGCGCTGGTCCAAGGCGCTTCTGGACAATGCGGCGCGGCCCTCGGGGGCGATCGTCTATGCCGGGGCCGATGGCCAGGGGGCTGACGACGGATCAATACGACCGGCTCGTGAGCGAGATGGAAAGCCACCATCAGGGCGCGCGCAACGCCGGGCGGCCGATGCTTCTTGAAGGCGGGCTTGACTGGAAGCCGATGGGGTTTTCGCCCTCGGACATGGAGTTTCAGAAAACCAAGGAGGCGGCGGCGCGAGAGATCGCGCTCGCCTTCGGGGTGCCGCCGATGCTTCTGGGGATACCGGGGGATGCGACCTATGCCAACTATCAGGAGGCGAACCGCGCCTTCTATCGACTGACGGTGCTGCCGATGGCGACGCGCGTGGCGGCGGCGATGAGCGAGTGGCTCTCGGTCTTCACCGGCGAGGCGGTGACGCTTCGGCCCGATCTGGACCAGGTGCCCGCGCTGGCGGTGGAGCGGGACGCGCAATGGACGCGTGTCGCGGCGGCGGATTTCCTCAGCGCGGGGGAAAAGCGCGCCTTGTTGGGGCTGCCGGCGCAGCCGGACGGTGACCCGGATGGATGACGGGCGCTATGGGTTCGAGGTGTTCGATTGCGCGCCGGCGTTGCGGCTGGAGGCGCACGAGCGGGTCGCGAAATTGCAGATCGACAGCATCAACCGGCGGCTCGACAAGCTCGAGGAGGTGATGGAGCGGCTGGAGCGGCGGCTCTGGCTGACGGTGTTCGGCGTGGTGGGGGTGATCCTGGCGCAGGCGGTGCAATCGCTTCTGGAGGCCGCGCCCTGAGCGCGAGACAAGGGATGAGGGATATGGAAATGGAATGCGACAGCGGGTTGGAGCGGAAATTCGCGCGCTTCGGTGACGGGCTGGAGGTGCGCGACGGCACCGTGATCGAGGGCTATGCCTCGCTCTTCGGGGCGCGCGATCAGGGTGGCGACGTGGTGCAGACGGGCGCCTATGCGCAGTCTCTGGCGGCGCTGGCCAAGGCGGGGCGGCGGGTCAAGATGCTGTGGCAGCACGATCCGGCGCAGCCCATCGGAATCTGGGACGAGGTGCGCGAGGACGGCAAGGGGCTCTGGGTCAAGGGGCGCCTGCTTGAGGGGGTGGAAAAGGGCCGCGAGGCGGCGGCGCTGATCGGGGCAGGCGCGATCGAAGGGCTGTCGATCGGTTATCGCACGCTGCGGTCGGCCAAGACTGACAGGGGCCGCAGGCTTCTGACCGAACTGGAGCTTTGGGAGGTCTCTCTGGTGACGTTCCCGATGCTGCCCAGTGCGCGGGCGGCCGCCAAGGGGGAGACCCTGTCGGTCGGTGACCTGCGCGAACTGGCGGCGGCCTTCGAGGGCGCGCGCCGCGATCTGGCGGGCGGTGGCCGTCGCCAGACCTAGAGCAACCCAGAACAGGATCAGGACATGAGCAAGACCGAGAACGACTCTCGGGCCGGGGAAGATCTGTCTCCGGTGGCCGAGGTGAAATCCGCCGTGGCAGGTTTCACGAGCGATTTCAGAGGGTTTCAGACCGAAATTCACAAACGACTTCAAAAGCAGGAAGAACGGATGACCATGATGGAACACAAATCCCGGAGCGCGGCGCGTCCGGCGCTGGCCATGGCGAGCGATTTTGACGCGCCCCACGCCAAGGCGTTCAACGCCTATCTGCGCAGCGGTGAGGATGACGGGCTGCGCGGGCTGGAACTTGAGGGCAAGGCGATGTCCACTTCGGTCAACTCGGACGGCGGGTTTCTTGTCGATCCGCAGACTTCGGAGCGCATCAATTCGGTGTTGCACTCGGCAGCCTCGATCCGGGCTATCGCCAATGTGGTGCAGGTGGAGGCGACCTCCTACGATGTGCTGATCGATTCCACCGATGTGGGCGCGGGCTGGGCCGATGAAACCTCGGCCCGGTCCGAGACGGGAACGCCGGTGATCGAGCGGATCGCCATTCCGCTGCATGAGCTTTCGGCGCTGCCCAAGGCATCGCAGCGCCTGCTGGACGACAGCGCCTTCGATATCGAAGGTTGGCTTGCGGGGCGGATCGCGGACCGTTTCGCGCGCGCCGAGGCGTCGGCCTTCATCACCGGCGACGGGGCGGACAAGCCGACCGGCATCCTCAACCATCCGGCGGTGGACAACGGTGTCTGGACCTGGGGCAATATCGGCTACGTGCCCACGGGCGTGGACGGAGCCTTCGGCGGCGGCGAGGCGATCATAGATCTGGTCTATGCGCTGGGCGCGCGCTATCGCGCCAATGCCAGCTTCGTAATGAACTCCAAGACCGCGGGGGCGGTGCGCAAGCTTAAGGACAATGACGGTCGTTTCCTGTGGTCCGATGGGTTGGCCGCCGGAGAGCCGGCGCGCCTTCTGGGCTATCCGGTGCTGATCGCCGAGGACATGCCCGACATCGCAAGTGGCGCCGATGCCATCGCGTTTGGTGATTTCGCGGCGGGTTACACGGTGGCCGAACGCCCCGATCTGCGGGTGCTGCGCGATCCGTTCAGCGCCAAGCCGCATGTGCTGTTCTATGCCACCAAGCGTGTGGGCGGGGACGTGAGCGATTTCGCCGCGATCAAGCTGCTGCGGTTCGCGATCTCCTGACGAGGGCCGGGACGGCGGGGGGCCGGGAGACCGGGCCTCTGCCGGGCGCGCGCCGTGACATCCCGCGTTGTCTGGCTGCTCCCCTCCGTTCGAGCGACGCGGGGGCGCGCGCCCAACATTCGGAGGGGCCGGAGTATTGGAGTTATCCATGATGTTGATCGAAGAAACACAGGTGCCCGATGCGGCCCTTCCGGTCGCGGCGTTCAGAGAGCATCTGCGTCTTGGCAGCGGGTTCGCGGATGACAGCCTTCAGGACGGGGTGCTGGCCAGTTTTCTCAGGGCGGCGCTGGCAGCGATCGAGGCGCGCACCGGAAAGGCGCTTCTGGAGCGGAGCTTTGCCCTGACGGTGCAGGCCTGGCACGGGCCGGAGCGCCAGCCGCTGCCACTGGCGCCCATCAGCGCTGTTGGCGAGGTGGTGTTGGTGGACGGGGATGGCGGCGAGACACTCGTTGCGCCAAGTGCCTATCGCCTGTTGCCGGACCCGTGGCGCCCAGTTTTATATGCAGTGGGTGCGCATCTGCCACGCATCGGCGCAGAGGGCCATGCAGTGGTCTGTTTTGTCGCGGGCTACGGCCCCGACTGGAACGATCTGCCGCCTGATCTGTGCCAGGCGGTGCTGCTGCTGGCGGCGCATTACTACGAGCATCGCAACGAGACGACACTTGGCAGCGGCTGCGCGCCCTTTGGCGTGACCAGTTTGATCGAGCGGTATCGGCCGATGCGTATGACGCTGGGAGAGGGCCAATGAGTCCGAGGCTGAACCGCAAACTGCTTCTGGAATCGGCGGCGCGCGTGCCGGACGGGGCCGGGGGTTTTTCCGAGAGCTGGGCGGCACGTGGCACGCTCTGGGCCGAGGTGACGGCGCGCAGTGGGCGGCAACGCGAGAGCGGCGAGGCGCCAGTGATGCGGGTGCCTTATCGAATCGTGGTGCGCGGTGCGCCGCACAGTGGCCCGCAACGTCCCAGGCCCGGGGACCGCTTCCGCGACGGGGCGCGCATCTATGTGATCGAAGCGGTTGCCGAGCGTGACCCGGAGGGGCGGTTCCTGACCTGCTTTGCAAAAGAGGAGAGCGTGACATGAGCTATGCGGTGGCCTCGGCGCTTCAGGCGGCGGTGTATCAGCATCTTGCGGCGGATGCGGCGCTTGATGCGCTGATCGGGGATGCGATCTTTGACCAGGTGCCAAGCGGAACCCCGCCCCCGACCTATGTGGCTCTTGGGCCCGAAACGGCGCGCGACAGGTCCGACAAGACAGGCGCGGCGGCCGAGCACCGGCTGGTGATTTCGGTGATCACCGACAGCGCCGGGTTCTCGGTAGCCAAGGATGTGGCCGTGGCGGTGAGCGATGCGCTTGGCGGTGCCGATCTGGCGCTCAGCCGGGGGCGGCTGGTGTCGCTCAACTTCGACCGGGCGACGGCGAAACGAGAGGAAAGCGGCGCGCTGCGCCGGATCGACCTGCGCTTTCGGGCGCGTGTCGAGGACAACTGATTTTCAGCAAAGCGGAGAGATGCGATGGGTGCCCAGAATGGCAAGGATCTTCTGATCAAGGTGGACCTGACCGGCGACGGTCAGTTCCAGACAATCGCGGGGCTGCGAGCCACGCGGGTGAGTTTCAACGCCGAGAGCGTGGATGTGACCAGCCTTGAAAGCCAGGGGGGCTGGCGCGAGCTTCTGGCCGGTGCCGGGGTCCGCTCCGCCAGCATCGCCGGATCGGGGGTGTTCAAGGACGCCAATACCGATGAGCGCGCGCGGCAGATCTTCTTTGATGGGGAAACCCCCGATTTCGGCACCGTGGAGGGGCCATTTCAGGTCGCGTCGCTGGAATACGCCGGCAACCACGACGGTGAGGCGACCTATGAGTTGTCGCTGGCTTCGGCCGGGGCGCTGAGCTTCACCGCGCTGGTGTGATCATGCCGAATCCCTGGGCCGGAGAGGTGGAGCTGATCATGGACGGACGCGCGCATGTACTCAAGCTGACGCTGGGTGCGCTGGCCGAACTTGAAGCCGGACTCGGGAGCGACACGCTTCTGGAACTGGTGGAGCGCTTTGAAAGCGGTGCGTTTTCCAGCCGCGACGTGCTGTCGCTCATCGTGACGGGGCTGCGTGGCGGAGGTTGGCAGGGGCGCGCCGAGGATCTGCTTTCGGCTGAGATCGAGGGCGGGCCGATGCAGGCCGCGAAGGTGGCGGCGCAGCTTCTGGCGCGGGCCTTTGCCGTGCCGGGTGAGGGCGCGCCATGAGCGGGTTCGACTGGCCCGCGCTACTGCGGGCCGGTCTTCACGGGCTGCGCCTGTCGCCGGAGGCGTTCTGGGCGCTGACCCCCGCGGAACTGCGCATGATGCTGGGCGAGAGAGAGAGCGGCCGACCGCTCAGCCGTGGGCGGCTTGAAGAGCTGCAGGCGGCCTATCCCGATGACACAGGAGGGACCGGAGATGACGGAGATTGAAGGGCTTGAGGCGCTGGATGCGCAGGTCGATGCGCTTGAGCAGAGCCTTGGGCAGACGACGAGCGTGGCGGCAGGCTTCGACAGCGAGTTGCGCCGGATGCGCGAGGCGCTGGCCGCGACGGGGCAGGACGCCAAAACGCTCGAACGCGGGTTGAGCCGGGGGCTGCGTCGGGCCTTCGATGGGGTGATGTTCGACGGCATGAAGTTGTCGGGGGCGCTCGAGACGGTGGCGCAGGCGATGATGAACGCGACCTACAGGGCGGCGTTGCGGCCCGTTGCACGCCATTTCGGGGGGGTGCTCTCAGATGGGGTCGGTGCGCTGGTGAACGGTGTGCTGCCGTTCGAGAAGGGCGCGCCGTTCTCGCAGGGCTGGGTGATGCCATTCGCCAATGGCGGCGTGGTGCAGGGGCCGGTGCGCTTTGCCATGCGCGGGGCGACCGGCCTGATGGGAGAGGCTGGCCCTGAGGCGATCATGCCGCTGGCGCGCGGGCCGGACGGCAAGCTCGGTGTGCGTGGGGCGGGGGGTGCGGTGAACGTGGTGATGAACATCTCCACCCCCGATGCCGAAAGTTTCCGCCGCAGTCAGGGCCAGATCGCGGCACAGATGAGCCGTGTGATCGGACGCGGGCAACGCAACCGCTGAGAAGGAGGGATAGATGGGATTTCACGAGGTGAGATTTCCCGCCAAGCTGAGCTTCGGCTCGATTGGCGGGCCGGAGCGGCGCACCGATGTGGTGACGCTGGCCAACGGGTTCGAGGAGCGCAACACCCCCTGGGCCCATTCGCGCCGCCGTTATGACGCGGGGGTGGGCATGCGCAGCCTTGACGATGTGGAAACGCTGATCGCGTTCTTCGAGGCGCGCCGTGGGCAGCTTTACGGGTTCCGCTGGAAGGACTGGTCGGATTACAAATCCTCGCTTCCGTCCAGGGAGGTGACGTTTCGCGATCAGGTGATCGGGGTCGGTGATGAGGTCAACGACACCTTCCAACTCGTGAAGACCTATAGCTCTGGCGGGAACGATTATGTGCGGCCCATCGTGAAGCCGGTGGCCGGATCGGTGCGGGCCGGGCTCGATACCGACGAATTGCAGGAGGGTGTTCACTACGAGGTGGATACCACCACCGGGCGGATCACCTTCGCCGAACCGCCGAGCGTCGGGCGGCAGATCACCGCCGGGTTCGAATTCGACGTGCCGGTGCGTTTCGATACCGACCGTATCCAGACCAGCGTGGCAAGTTTTCACGCCGGTGACGTGCCGAATGTACCGGTCGTGGAGGTGCGTATCTGATGGCGTTTCATGACGGATTGAAGGCGCATCTGGCGACTGGCACGACGCATGTGGCACGTTGCTGGAAAATCACGCGGACGGATGGAATCGCCTTCGGCTTTACCGATCACGACCGCAACCTGAGCTTCGGGGGGGTGACGTTCAAGGCCGATACGGGACTGTCGGCGGTCGCGCTGGAACAGAGCACGGGGCTTTCGGTCGACAATACCGAAGCTCTTGGCGCGCTGAGCGATGCCGCTGTGAGCGAGGCCGACATCGAGGCCGGGCGGTTCGACGGGGCAGAGGTTGAAGCATGGCTGGTCAACTGGGCCGAGATAGAGGAGCGTACGTTTCTGTTCAGGGGCACCATCGGAGAGATCCGGCGGGCCGGCGGGGCCTTTCAGGCAGAGTTGCGCGGGCTGACAGAGGCGCTCAACCGCCCGCTGGGACGGATCTTTCAGAAACCGTGCACCGCAGTTTTGGGCGATGCGGCCTGCGGCTTTGATCTCGACAGCCCGGGTTATGCTGCCATTCGCGCGGTGGAAGCTGTGGAGGATCAGCGGGTGTTCCGCTGGCTGTCGTTTTCGGGGTTCGAGCCGGGGTGGTTCACGCGCGGACGCCTGTCGGTGCAGTCGGGCGCGGCGTCGGGACTGACCGGCATCGTCAAGCGGGATTGGTTCGATGAGCGTGGGCGCGTTATCGAGCTATGGGCGCCGCTGCGTGCAACGGTTCAGCCGGGAGACATGATCCGGATCGATGCGGGGTGCGACAAGCGGTTCGAGACCTGCCGCCTCAAGTTCAACAATCTTGTGAACTATCAGGGCTTTCCCGATCTGCCCGGCGACGACTGGTTGATGGCCCACCCTGTGCGTGACGGCACGGCAACCGGCGGGAGCCGCCGATGAGCGGCGCGAACGGTGCAAGGGTCGTCGCCATCGCGCGGAGCTGGGTCGGCACGCCCTATCGCCATCAGACCGCTACGCGATCGGCCGGGACCGATTGTCTGGGCCTGCTGCGGGGGATCTGGCGAACCCTTTACGGGGCGGAGCCCGAGGCAGTTCCCGCCTACAGCATGGACTGGTCGGAGCCTCAGGGGCAGAAACTGCTCTGGGATGCGGCGCGGCGTCACCTGATCGAAAAGGATCTGACAAGCGAGGCGGCTGGCGATGTTCTTCTCTTCCGGATGCGCCGGTCATCGGTTGCGAAACATCTTGGCATCGCGGGGGAGATCGGCGGACGGGCCACATTCATTCATGCCTATTCGGGCCATGCGGTGCTGGAAAGCCCGCTGAGCAGCCCGTGGCGTCGCCGCATCGTGGCGCGTTTCGAATTTCCCAAGGAGGTCGGCTAATGGCCACAGTTCTCTTGTCTGCCGCGGGCGCGGCACTTGGCGGTTCAATCGGTGGCACAGTGGCAGGTTTGTCCAAGGTGGCCGTGGGGCGGCTGGTCGGTGCGACGCTGGGACGGGCGATCGACCAACGGATCATGGGTCAAGGCTCTGACGTGGTGGAAAGCGGCCGGGTCGACCGCTTTCGGATCACTGGCGCTGCCGAGGGCAATGCGATTGCCCGTGTGCATGGGCAGATGCGTGTTGGCGGGCAGGTGATCTGGGCGTCCCGGTTTTCCGAAAGCGTCTTGACGAGCGGTGGGGGCAAGGGGCTTTCACCGCAACCTTCGGTGCGCGAATACAGCTATTCGGTCTCGCTGGCCATCGCGCTCTGCGAGGGAGAGATCACGCGCGTGGGCCGGGTCTGGGCCGACGGAATGGAGATCAGCCCGGATGATCTCAACATGCGAGTCTATACTGGCACGCGCGATCAGCTTCCCGATCCAAAGATCGAGGCGGTCGAAGGGACGGGACGTGTCCCCGCCTATCGCGGAACGGCGTATCTTGTGCTGGAAGACCTGCAACTGGAACCGTTCGGTAACCGCGTTCCGCAATTCAGCTTCGAAGTGTTCCGGCCCGCGCCGGTTGATCAGCAAGACGCGCAGTTTGAACCGGCCCATGCTGTGCGGGGCGTGGCGCTGATCCCCGGGACGGGGGAATACAGCCTGTCCACAACCCCGGTCTATTACCGCAACGGCCCGGGCGAAAGCTGGGCCGCCAATCTCAACACGCCCTCCGGCAAGACCGATTTCGAAACGTCGTTGGAGGCGCTGGACGCGGAAATGCCGAATTACGCGGCGGTCTCTCTGATCGTGTCGTGGTTCGGTAGCGATCTGCGCTGCGCTGCCTGCGATGTGCAGCCCCGGCCCGAACAGACCGATTTCGAGGGCTCCATGCCTTGGCGCGTGGCGGGTCTCGGCGGCGCGGAGGCGTCGGCGGTCGCCACCTCGGAGGGGCGCCCGGTGTATGGCGGCACTCCATCGGACGGTAGCGTGATCGAGGCGATCAGACGGATGAACGACATGGGAAAGAACGTCACGTTCTATCCCTTCATCCTGATGGAACAGCTTGCGGACAATGGTTTGCCCGATCCGTGGAGCGATGCGTCCGATCAGCCGGTGCTTCCGTGGCGCGGGCGCATCACATTGTCGAAAGCACCGGGACAGCCCGGTAGCCCGGACCGATCAGCGCAGGCGGATAGCGAGGTTGCGGATTTCTTCGGCGCAGCGAGCGCGGCTGATTTCGAGATTGCGAATGGGCAGGTGAGCTATTCCGGCCCGGCGGAGTGGCGGTATCGCAGGTTCATCCTGCACTATGCCGCGCTGTGCAAGGCGGCGGGCGGGGTCGGGGCCTTCTGTATCGGATCGGAAATGCGCGCTCTGACCCAGATTCGCGGAGCGGGCGATGTCTTTGCCGTTGTAGAGCAGATGCGGGGCCTCGCGGCAGATGTGCGAGCCATTCTCGGGCCGGATGTGAAGATCGGATATGCTGCCGACTGGTCGGAATACTTCGGCTACCATCCGCAGGATGGAAGTGGCGATGTTTATTTCCACCTTGATCCGCTTTGGGCCGACGATGCGATCGACTTCGTCGGCATCGACAACTACATGCCCTTGTCCGACTGGCGCGACGGGGATGCACATGCGGACGCCGTCTGGGGCACGATCTACAACCCCGCCTACCTGAAGGCCAATGTGGCCGGAGGCGAGGGGTACGATTGGTTCTACCACTCGCCCGAAGCCGAAGCGGCGCAGATCTGCACGCCAATCACCGATGGCGCCTATGATGAGCCCTGGGTCTTTCGCCACAAGGATATCCGCAACTGGTGGATGAACGAACATCATGAGCGGATCGGCGGCGTGCGGCAAGAGACGCCGACCGCCTGGAAGCCGCAATCCAAGCCGATCTGGTTCACCGAACTGGGCTGTGCGGCGATCGACAAGGGCACGAACCAGCCCAACAAGTTCCTCGATCCCAAATCGTCAGAGTCGCGCCTGCCGAGTTATTCCAATGGACGCCGGGACGATTTCATTCAGAGGCAATATCTGCGCGCCATATACGACCATTGGGGCGATCCGGCGCAAAATCCGGTTTCCCCGGAATACGGCGGACCAATGGTCGACATGGCCCGCGCGCATGTCTGGGCCTGGGATGCGCGTCCGTTTCCGCATTTTCCCAATAATCGGGAGCTTTGGAGCGACGGGGACAACTATCGTCGCGGTCATTGGCTGAATGGACGGGTTTCCAACCGGTCACTGGCGTCCGTGGTGAGGGAAATTTGCGAACGCGCCGGGGTTCTTGCGTTCGATGTGGACGATCTTCGGGGAGTCGTGCGCGGTTTCGCCATCGGTGAGGTTGCGGATGCGCGCACGGCACTTCAGCCGCTCATGCTTCAGCACGGATTCGACGCGGTGGATCGTGAAGGCGTTCTCACCTTCATGATGCGCGACGGGCGCGATGCTATAGCAATTGCGCGGGACGATCTGGCGATGAGCGGTGACCTCGACGGGGTGGTGAGCCGGACGCGGGGATCGGAGGCCGACATGTCAGGGCGGGTTCAGGTCGGTTTTGTCCAAGCCGGCGGGGATTATGACATGATCTCGGAAGAGGCTGTGCTCCCCAGAGACGACGCATGCTCTCACCCGCACCGAATTGCCGCTATCGATGACAAGGGCAGAGGGGCGCCAAGCGGCCGAACGCTGGTTGACGGAGGCGCGTGTCGCGCGTGATGGCCTGCGCATTGCCCTGCCGCCGTCGCGGATGCATGTCGGGGCGGGTGACGTGATCGAACTTGCCGTTGACGATGCAGGGAACCCGGAGCGATATCGCATCGACCGGGTGGAGCAGGGCGCGATGCAGCTTCTGGAAGCGGTTCGAATTGAGTCCGAGGTCTATGTTCTCTCCGATATCGGCGAGGATACGCCGGGGGTCTCGCCGTTTGTGCCACCGGTTCCCGTTCTTCCCGTGTTTCTTGACCTGCCATTGATGACAGGCGACGAAGTTCCGCACGCGCCGCATATCGCGGTGACGGCAAAGCCATGGCCGGGGACGGTTGCGCTCTACAATTCGGACAGCGACTCGAACTATAGGCTTGATCAGATCATCGGCCACCGGGCCGTCGTTGGGGTGTCCGAAACACCGCTTTTCGCGGCAAGCTCGAGTCTTCTGGACAAGGGACCGGATCTGCAAATCCGGCTGACGGCCGGACAACTCGAAGGCGTTGACGAGGCGGCATTGCTCAGTGGCCGGAATCTGGCGGCTATCGGGGATGGAAGCGCTGGCAATTGGGAACTTTTCCAATTTCAGAGAGCGGAGCTTCTTGAGCCGAATACCTACCTTCTCCGCAACAGGTTGCGCGGTCAGCTGGGCAGTGACGGCATCATGCCGGCGCAATGGCCCTCCGGTTCGACCTTTGTGCTGATCGACCCGGCGCTGACACAGATCGCGTTGAAAACGGCTGCACGGAATTTAGCGCGTCACTACCGGATTGGTCCGGCCAGACGCGGCTATGACGACCCGAGCTATGAGCATCGCATAGAGGCGTTTTCCGGCATCGGGTTGCGCCCCTATGCACCCTGTCATCTGCGCGTGACAGCAGATGGTGCGGGAGGCAGCATGTGGTCCTGGATTCGTCGTACCCGTATTGACGGGGATGAGTGGGATCTGCCCGAAGTGCCGCTTGGCGAGGAGAGCGAAGTCTATGTCGTGCGAGTCATGCAGGGCAGCATGATCCTACGTGAAGCCGTCACGACAACGCCGAACTGGATCTATACCGCGGCCGAGAAGGCTGATGATGGTGTGTCGGTCCCCTATGAGGTTCATGTGGCGCAGATTTCCGCGCGGTTTGGCGCGGGTCTGTTTGCAAGGGCGACAGTTTCAGACTGAATTGGGGCATGGAAGAGACGACTCTTTTTTGGTGACCGGACGGCGATGGCGCAGGCCCCGCTGATCTTATCGGAGGCGGGGCGCTTGGCGCTCCGCTGCCGAATGATTCGGGAAGCTGATTTGGTATCTTTATGTGAAAGTTTTCGGCTGTCTTCGCATGCTTCTGGGGGCGGGTCGCTCGTGTCAGTGGCCCTGCACCGCCCGGTGCCGCACTGAGTATTGCGGCTGCAGGGAACTGGTCCTGCATGAGCTGAACGAGTGGTGTTTGTCACGCAGGCAGATCAACCAGACGCGCAGCTGATGCAGCGTGTGGCGGCCGGGTCGAATTCCAAACGTTTCCGGGCAATCTCTTCACCGCATTCGATACAATAGCCAAACTCCCCTTCCTCGATCCGCAGAAAGGCGGTGCGGAGCCCTTTGGCCTCTGTATCCCGCCGGACCTGTTGCGCCTTTGCCATCGCCTGATTCTGAAGCGCGTCCATGCGGCTGAGACGGCCGACGGATTGTTGGTCGAGCGTAACCACCGACTGCCCTGTTTCGCCGCGGGCGTTTTCCTGCTCCAGCTCTCGCAACCTGCTTTCGATCAGCGCGCGAAACCGCGCAAGCTCTTCGTCATTCATTTGTGTGATCCGATGTCAACGGGTTTGAATTTGCCGCATATCATCTATCTGATATAGTCAAAACTTGGAAAGGACGGTTGGTCATGCCTGAAACGCGCGCAAAAATCGCTGAACTGGACCCGGTTTGGCAACGGATTACTCGTGAGGCCGAACAGGCCGTTCAGGAAGAGCCTCTGATGGGGGGGCTTATTCACGCCTGTGTCCTGCACCACAAAAGCGTGGAGCGCGCGCTGTCTTATAGATTCGCGGCCAAACTCTCCTCCAACGAGATGTCGCAGGTGATCTTGCGTGAGATCGCCGACGAGGCGTTCGAGGCTGACCCGTCGCTCGTGGAGGCCGCGCGCGCCGACCTCATGGCCGTGTTCGAGCGCGATCCGGCCTGCCACCGACTTGTGCAGCCCATTCTCTATTTCAAAGGCTATCAGGCAGTGCAAGCCTACAGGATCGGCCATTGGATGTGGCAGCAAGGACGCAGGGATCTTGCCTATTTCATCCAGATGCGTGTGAGTGAGATTTTCGGGATTGATATTCACCCCGCGGCGCGTATCGGCAAGGGAATCATGATCGACCATGCCCATTCCATCGTAATCGGGGAAACCGCTGTGGTCGGGGATAACGTGTCGATGCTGCATTCCGTGACATTGGGCGGGACCGGCAAGGAAGAAGAAGACCGCCATCCCAAGATTGCCGATGGTGTTCTGATCGGGGCAGGGGCCAAGGTTCTGGGCAATATCCGGATCGGAAAATGCTCTCGCATCGCGGCAGGGTCCGTTGTGTTGTCCGACGTGCCGCCCTGCAAGACAGTGGCCGGTGTGCCCGCCCGCATTGTCGGTGAGGCAGGCTGCGATCAACCGTCAGTGAACATGGATCAGCTTCTCAAATCCTGATGCGGTTGTGGAAAGAGTGGGGCACGCGAAAAATCGCATGCCTCTCTCTCTTGAGATCAGGCCAGCATGGTGAGCGGGTTTTCGAGGTTGTCGACAATGGCTTCCAGTAATTGGGCGCCCAAAGCCCCGTCGATTACGCGGTGATCGACCGATAGCGTCACCGACATGACCGTTGCGACCGTCAGTTCGCCATCTTCCCCCACCACAGGTTTCTTGACCCCGGCGCCGATCGCGAGGATCGCACCATGCGGTGGGTTGATGACGGCATCGAAATTGTCGATCCCGAACATCCCGAGGTTGGAGATGGCGAAACTGCCGCCCTGATACTCATGCGGCGCGAGTTTGCGGTCGCGGGCGCGGTTGGCAAGATCCTTCATTTCCGACGAAAGGGCGGAGAGTGATTTCATGTCGGCGTCGCGCAGGACAGGGGTGAAGAGCCCGCCTTCGATGGCGACGGCAACGGCCACATCGGATGGCTTCAGTTTCAAAAGCCGGTCTCCGGCCCAGACGGCGTTGGCGTCCGGTACCGATTGCAACGCCATGGCACACGCCTTGATGATGAAATCATTGACAGAAAGCTTCACGCCGCGCGCCTCGAGCTTGGAATTGAGCTCGGAGCGGAACTTCAGCAGCGCGTCAAGCCGGATGTCGCGGCGCAGGTAGAAGTGCGGAATCGACTGTTTCGCTTCCGTCAGACGGGCCGCGATTGTCTTGCGCATCCCGTCGAGCTTAACTTCCTCGTAGTCCCGGTCTGCATAGATTTTTGCCACGGTCTCCGCGTCCGGACCTGATGCCAAGGCGGTCGGGGCAGGCGCTTCCTTGGCCGCCGATTCGGGTCTTTCGGCCGGAGCGGTATCCGCTTTGGCTGCCTCGACATCCGCTTTGACGATACGACCGCGGGGACCGGATCCCTTCACTTGCGTGAGATCCAATCCCTTTTCGGCGGCGATCCGGCGGGCCAGAGGAGAGGCGAAAACACGCTCTCCGGAATCGTCGATGGGAGCCGGAGGGGCAACCTGGCCAGTGGCGGCTTTCTCAGGGCCCCCGCTGGGGGCCGCCGCGGCAGCCGAGTCGGCCTTCTCGGCCTCCGGTTTCGCCTCTCCTTCATCGGATGCCTGACCGATGTCGTCGACGCTTTCCCCCTCTTCGAGAATGACGGCAATGGGCGTATTGACCTTCACACCCTCGGTGCCTTCGCCCACGAGAATCTTGCCGATCACGCCTTCATCGACGGCCTCGAACTCCATCGTCGCCTTGTCGGTTTCGATTTCGGCAAGAAGATCGCCAGAGGCGACGGTGTCACCTTCCTTCACAAGCCACTTGGCCAGCGTGCCTTCCTCCATCGTGGGGGAGAGGGCGGGCATCAGGATTTCGGTGGGCATGTCAATCCTCCTCCAAGAGGGTCATCTGGTCAAAAGGGGCGCGGCGGGGTTGGCTGCCCCGGGCAAGAGCGGCGATCGCCGCCTCGATCCGGGGACGGTGTTGCGCGATCCATTCATAGGCTTGCTGGTGCGAAGGGCGCGTGCCGGGGCGCCAGTCATCTGCCGCCAGCCGCTCAGGCAGTAGCGCCACGATCCACCTGCCGTCCACCTCAGAGGCGATGCGGTAGGATTCCGTTGCGATATCGCGCCCCTTGATCTGCATCGGTCTACCTGTAGGTGACCTGGCGCACGGCTTCGACCACCTCGTCGGTGGTGACCAGCGCGTGTTTTTCCAGGTTGGCGGCATAGGGCATCGGCACGTCCTTGCCCATGCAGTTGATCACCGGAGCATCGAGGTAGTCGAAGGCCCTCTCCATCAGCGTGGCCGAGAGATGATTGCCGATTGAGCTTACGGGCCATCCCTCTTCCACAGTCACACAGCGGTTTGTTTTCTTCACACTGGCAATCACCGTGTCATAGTCAAGCGGGCGCAGGGTGCGCAGGTCGATCACCTCGGCCTCTATCCCGTCCTCGGCGAGCCTGCCCGCCGCTTCGAGCGCATAGGTCATCCCGATCCCGAAGCTGACGATGGTGACATCGCCGCCTTCACGCCAGATCCGCGCCTTGCCGAAGGGCACGGTGTAGTCATCGAGCACAGGCACATCGAAACTCTTGCCATAGAGAATCTCGTTTTCGAGAAAGATAACCGGGTTGGGATCGCGAATGGCGCTCTTGAGAAGCCCTTTCGCATCCGACGCAGAGTAGGGCATCGCCACCTTCAGTCCGGGGATCTGCGCGTACCACGCCGCGTAATCCTGGCTGTGCTGCGCACCAACGCGCGCGGCAGCGCCGTTCGGGCCGCGGAACACGATTGGACAGCCCATTTGGCCGCCCGACATGTAGAGAGTCTTCGCTGCGGAGTTGATGATCTGGTCGATCGCCTGCATGGCAAAGTTGAAGGTCATGAATTCCACGATCGGATTCAACCCTCCAAAGGCGGCGCCCACGGCGATGCCGGCGAATCCATGTTCGGTGATGGGGGTGTCAATCACACGCTTGGCCCCGAATTCGTCAAGCAGACCCTGGCTGATCTTGTAGGCGCCCTGATATTCGGCGACTTCCTCGCCCATCAGGAACACGCCTTCGCTACGGCGCATTTCCTCGGCCATTGCATCGCGCAGGCACTCGCGGACTGTCTGGCTTTTCAGTTCGGTGCCTTCCGGCCAGTCAGGTTCGGGGATCGCGCCGGCGTCAGGTTCCGACTTTGCTTTTTCAGATTTGGCCTTGGCGGGCGCCTTGGCCTCGGGTTTCGAGGCGCTTTCCGTTGCCGCCTTGGTGCCGTCTTCATCCTCCTGTGTCTCGGCAGGTTTGGACGCCGCCTCGGCGGCGCTTGCGTCCTCACCTTCTTCAAGAAGCACGGCGATCGGCGTGTTCACCTTCACGCCTTCGGTGCCCTCGGCGACAAGAATCTTACCGACCACACCTTCGTCCACGGCCTCGAATTCCATCGTGGCCTTGTCGGTTTCGATCTCGGCAAGGATGTCACCGGAAGCCACCTCGTCTCCCTCCTTCACAAGCCATTTCGCCAGCGTGCCTTCCTCCATGGTCGGCGACAGGGCGGGCATCAGGATTTCCGTTGCCATGTTACGCGTTCCCCTCCGGTGTGATTGTTCCCAAGACATTGCCGTCGCCAATTTCGACATAGGCGCAGCGAGCGATGCCGGGTTCGTCCTGCTGCGGGAGCGCCTCGACTTCGTCATTCCTGAGCGTCGAGTCGTTGCGCGCGTCGCAATCGTCGACCACGACGGTCATAGGGCCGCCGATATGGCGACCGTCGATCAGGTGACAGCCAATCTCTTCGCCACCCACCATGGGCGAAAACGACCATCCGAAGAGGTCCGCGTGGAACGCCCTGGTGCGCACCCCGTTGCCTGCGTGGCTCTCGAAATGCGGCATCATACAGCCTCGCCCTGGGGAACTTCTTTTGCGTAGATGTCTGTCCAGAGTTCGTCGAGCGCGGGCTCGGGGCTGTCCTTGGCGAACTCGGCAGAGGCGTTGACGATCTCCTTGATCTCCTTGTCGATGGCCTTCAGATCCTCTTCGCTGGCGTGCTTGCCGGTCAGAAGCATATCGCGCGCCTGTTCAATTGGATCGCGTTCCTCGCGCATTTTCTGTACCTCTTCGCGGGTGCGATATTTCGCAGGATCGGACATGGAATGCCCGCGATAACGGTAGGTTTTGATCTCGAGGATATAGGGACCCTTTCCGGCGCGGCAGTGCGCCACGGCCTTCTCCCCCGCCTCCTTTACCGAAAGCACATTCATCCCGTCCACCATCTCTCCGGGAATGCCAAAGGCCTCGCCCCGCTTGTAGATGTCCTGAGTGGACGTGGAGCGTTCCTGCGAGGTGCCCATTGCATACTGGTTGTTCTCGATCACGAAGACCACCGGAAGCTGCCAGAGTGCGGCCATGTTGAACGTTTCGTAGACCTGCCCCTGATTCGCGGCGCCGTCCCCGAAATAGGTATAGGTCACATTGTCGTTGCCGCGATATTTATCGGCGAAGGCCAGACCTGCGCCCAAGGGGACGTTGGCGCCGACGATACCGTGGCCGCCATAGAAATGTTTCTCTTTCGAGAACATATGCATGGAGCCGCCCTTGCCCTTGGAATAGCCGTCCTGTCGGCCCGTCAACTCGGCCATGACGCCCTTGGGATCCATGCCGCATGCGAGCATGTGGCCGTGGTCACGGTAGGTCGTGATGCGCTTGTCGTTCTCTTTGGCAGTTGCCTCGAGCCCGACAACGACGGCCTCTTGGCCGATGTAGAGGTGACAGAATCCGCCGATCAGCCCCATGCCGTAAAGCTGTCCGGCCTTTTCCTCGAACCGGCGGATCAGGAGCATGTCGCGGTAGTACTGTTTCAGTTCATCGCCGGACACGTTCGGCTTCTTTGCGGTGGTCTTCCTCGCAGCCATCGGTTGCAGTTCCTCCCAGACGCTGGCGGCGCCCGAAGCCCGGGCGCAATGGTTTAGTCTTAAACAAAATGCTAACCGAAGCGCGGGTGGGCTGCGAGCAAAAAATTTTCGAAATCATTTCGGTTCAGCGGATGACCATTTCGTCGGCGCGGATCATCCCCAGAACATCGCGCGCCTGCTGATCCAGAAGGTCCAGATCAAGGTAGTCATCGGAGAGCCGATGCGTCAGGTTTTCCATCCGTGCGACCTGCGCATCAAGCGTCTCAAGCTCTGCCTTGAGTGTTTCCGAACCAGCCTGAACCTCAACCCGCCGGAAAAGGCCGTAGTCCCCCTGCACGGCGGCAAAGGTGAAATAGGCGGCCAGGCTGAACGCGATGGCGAAAAACGCGATCGCTGTCAGGGTGGGGCGGGGTGTCTGAATGCTCATGTCTGCCTCTGGCACCCTCTGAGTGGGATACTTCGGGCGAATCATGCCACAGCGAGCCCGGCAGGGGAATCCCCTAATCCATCCGCAGGGCGGCTTTCTGCGCGGGGATGGATTGGTCTTGGCGCATCAGTGGCGTATCCTCGGGTCAAGACGGAGGAGAACGAGATGTCACAGACCGATCCCCGGGCAGACCTCGGCACGCATGTCGTGGAGAATCAGCCCACACCGCGCGGCGGACGTGACTTCTGGGCCGAAGACGCACCCTTGCAGGCGGCCATCGCGGCGCGTGGCGGGCGGGGGGCAGAACTGGCTCGTGCGGGTGCGGTCTATGGCGCGCAGGACATGCTGGAGGCGGCCGAGGAGGCGCGGCGGGATGCGCCGCGGCTGATGCTGTTCGCGCGGTCGGGACACCGGCTTGACGAGGTGCGCTTCAATCCCGGCTATCACAAGGTGCTGGGCGCGGGTGTCGCGCAGGGTTATGCCCTTGCCGCATGGTCGGGCGAGGCGGGCGGGCATGTCACCCATGCCGCCCATGTCTACATGATGGCTCAGCTTGAACCGGGGGTCGGTTGCCCGCTGACAATGACCTATGCGGCTGTTCCGGCGCTGTCGGCCGATCCCGCGCTGGAGGGTGCGTGGCGTCCGAAACTTCTTTCGGATCAATATGATGCCTCAATCCGACCCGCCGCTGAAAAGGCCGGTGTGACCCTTGGCATGGCGATGACCGAAAAGCAGGGTGGATCGGACGTTCGGGCCAATACGACGCGGGCGGTGCGCGAGGGGGCGCATTACCGGCTTGTCGGGCACAAGTGGTTCTGTTCGGCGCCGATGTCGGATGCCTTTCTGACGCTGGCCTACACCGAGGGGGGGCTGACGTGCTTTCTGGTGCCGCGCTGGCTGGAGGGGGAGCGCAACGGCATCCGGATTCAGAGGCTCAAGGACAAGCTGGGCAATCGCGCCAATGCGAGCGCCGAGATCGAATATGTCGATGCGCTGGCGTATCGTCTGGGCGAAGAGGGCGCGGGGGTGCGCACGATCATCGAGATGGTGCATCACACGCGCCTCGATACCGCGCTGGCGCCGGCGGGGCTGATGCGGGCGGCGGTGTCGGAGGCGAAATGGTGGGTGGAGGGGCGCAGCGCCTTTCAGCGGCGCCTGATCGACCAGCCGCTGATGCGGTCGGTTCTGGCCGATCTGGCGCTCGATACCGAGGGGGCACTGGCCGTCGGAATGATGATGGCCGAAGCCTTTGACCGCAGCGACGCCGAGAACCGGGCCTTTGCACGCATTGGCGTTGCGCTGGCCAAGTATCTGACAAACAAGCGTTCCATCGCGGTCATCGCGGAGGCGATGGAGGTGCTGGGCGGCATGGGCTATGTCGAGGAGACGCCCATGCCGATGCTCTATCGCGAGGCGCCGCTCAACGGAATTTGGGAAGGCTCGGGCAACGTGATCTGCCTTGATGTGCTGCGCACCTTGGCCAGGGAACCGCTGGCGGGCGAGGTTCTGGCCGCGCGGCTGGAGGGGGTGAGGGGGCGCGACGCGCGCTATGACGCGGCGCTGGAGGCGCACAGGACGCGCTGGACAGGACTACCGGCGGAGGGGGAGGCGCGGTGGTTTGCCGAGAGCCTTGGTACCCTGCTGACCGCTGCGGCGCTTCTGGAGACGGCGCCGGAGGCGGTGGCGGAGGGCTTTGTCACCAGCCGCCTGACCGGCGCGCGCGGCAGCCTTCCGGGGGCGGTTGCGGGGCTGGATGAGGCGGCGATTCTGGACCGGATCTGAGGGGTTTGGGCGAATCAGGGGTAACGCGCTGATTTCACTCAAAAACCGCTTTCGGTATCACGTCGGTATTACGTCGGTATCGTTTTCCGGCAGGCGCCATCGAACCCGTGCGTTAATAGTACGAGCGTTGCGCGCGGCATCCTGACCCGGGCACTTGTCCACTGCGCGGCGCCTATTATCTAGAAACCAGACCAACGCCGGGCATATCCGGCGCGACGACGTTCGAGACCGAAAATTGGAAAGGAAGATTATGACCGACACCACCCAGAGCGTGACGAATTTGCAAAAAGCCCTTGCGATGGAGCTTAGCGCGGCGACGCAATACCTGCTGCACGCGCATGTGCTTGAAGATTGGGGTCTCGACAAGCTGGCGAGCAAGATGCACGAGGAAATGCAGGAAGAGCTTGGCCATGCAGGCCGGTTCATCGACCGTATCCTGTTCCTTGGCGGCGATCCGAAGCTGGAATCGGCCAAGACGCCCAAGCGGGCCAAGAGCCTGAAAGAGATGTTCGAGGCCGACAAGGCCGACGAGAAGGAAGCCATCACGTTCTACACTCAGGCGGCGCGCGAATCCTATGAGGGCAATGATATCGGCTCCCGCGCGCTTTTCGAGGAGATCGCGCTTGACGAGGAAGGGCACTGGAGCTGGCTCGATCTGCAACTCGACCTGCTGAAGCGGATGGGGGAGCCGGCCTTCATCTCCAAATACATGAGCAGCGACAACGAAGACTGATGCGCCCCGCGTGATGGCGCAGGTGACATGAGGCCGGGCGGGTTTGCCCCGCCCGGCAACCATCCGAGGTACCGCCTGACCGCGATCAGCCGGCGACGGAGGCCGCGTAGATGCTCTCAATCGCCTCGGAGATGGTGGCGTTGAATTCCGCCTCGCTCTGCTGGGCGGAGAGGCCTTCGGTCAGGCCGCGCGAAAAGCTGGCGATCACGCCGGTGTTCTGCGCCAGCTTCTCGTTCGCCTCGTCGCGCGTATAGCCGCCCGAGAGTGCCACGACCCGCAACACGCGCGGATGATCCACCAGCGGTTTGTAGAGATTGGGTTTGCTGGGCAGGGTGAGTTTGAGCATCACCTGCCGGTCGTCCGGCAGCGCATCCAGATGCGCCAGAAGCTCAGCCAGAAGGATGTCTTCGGCCTCTGACTTGTCGGGGATGGAAATCGTCACCTCCGGTTCAAGGATGGGCATGAGCCCCTGGGCGAGGATTTGCTCGCCGATCTCGAACTGCTGATCGACGATCGCCTTGATGCCCGCCGGGTTGGCCGCGTCGATGACCGAACGCATCTTGGTGCCGAAGATCCCGGCCTGCACCGCGCGCGACAAGAGCGCGTCGAGATCGGGCATGGGCTTCATCATCCGGACGCCGTTTTCAGGCTCCGCCAGCCCCTTGTCGACCTTCAGGAACGGCACGATGCCGCGTTCGGACCAGAGGTAATTGGCCGAGGGCTTGCCCGCGATTTCGCGATCCATCGTGTCCTCGAAGAGGATCGCACCGACGATCTTGTCGCCGGTGAACGAAGGCGCGCGGGCGATGCGGGCGCGCATCTCGTGGATCAGGTCGAACATCTCCTCGTCGGAGCTGTAGGCATCCTCTTCGATCCCGTAGAGGTGCAGCGCCTTGGGCGTGGAGCCGCCCGATTGATCGAGGGCGGCGATAAAGCCCTTCCCGGCGCCGATCTTTTCCGCTTGCAACTGTTTCGACATGTCTCGCTCCGGCAAAGTTCTCTTCACATACTGATCTTCGTGTCCCGCCTTCGCTTCTACGCAAGGCGCGCGGGGGGTGCAATCTTGGTGGCGCTAACTCCGACGTCGCGCCGCAGGTTCATTCGTGTCGTGCCAGTTTATGCCGCATCGTTGAGCGCGGCGACGCCGGGCAGGGTCTTGCCTTCCATCCATTCAAGAAAGGCACCGCCCGCAGTGGAGATATAGCTGAAGTCGTTGCCCGCCCCGGAGGCGTTGAGCGCGGAGACCGTATCGCCGCCGCCGGCCACGGAGGTGAGCTGTCCCGCGCGGGTGAGCGCCGCGGCCTTGAGCGCGGCGGCATTGGTGGCAGTGTCGAAAGGCTCCACCTCGAACGCGCCGAGGGGGCCGTTCCAGATCAGGGTGCGACTGTCCTCGAAGACCTTGGTGATGCGGTCGATGCTGTCGGGGCCGGCATCGAGGATCATCGCATCGTCCGGGCATTGATCGGCGGGCAGGGTTTCATACGGGGCGTCGGAATCCAGCTTGTGCGCCACAACGATATCGGAGGGCAACACGATGGTGCAGCCCAGTTCCGTGGCCCGTTGCATGATTTCGTTTGCGGTGTCCATCATCAGCCGTTCGGCCAGAGAGATGCCGATGGGAAACCCCTTTGCGGCGAGGAAGGTATTGGCCATGCCGCCGCCGATGATCAGGTTGTCAACGCGGGTGATCAGGTTGCTCAGAAGCTCCAGCTTCGAGGAGACCTTGGCGCCGCCGACGACGGCGGTGACAGGGCGTCTGGGATCGCCGAGCGCGGCCTCCAGCGCCTCAAGTTCCACCTGCATGAGGCGCCCCACGCAGGCGGGCAGGAGGCGGGCGAGCGCCTCTGTCGAGCTGTGGGCGCGGTGGGCGGCGGAGAAGGCGTCGTTGCAGTAGACCTCTCCGAGCCGGGCCATCGCCTTTGCCAGATCGGGGTCGTTCTTTGTCTCTTCGCCGTGAAAGCGGGTGTTTTCCAGAAGCAGCACCTGACCGGGGGCAAGGGCGTTCGCGGCCGCCTCCGCGGCAGGGCCGATGCAGTCGGCGGCGAAGACCACGGGCGCCTCGAAGGCGCGCTCCAGTGTCGGGATGAGCTGTTGCAGCGAAAGGTTGGCGCGCCGCTCTCCGGCCGGACGGCCGAAATGCGACAGCAGCATCGGCTTGCCGCCTGCCGCGAAGATGTCGCGCACCGTCGGCTTGAGGCGGCGGATACGGGTGGAATCGGTCACCATGCCATCGACGACGGGCACGTTGATATCCACGCGCACCAGCACGCGCTTGCCTTCAAGGTCCATGTCATCGAGCGTTTTCCAGGCCATCCCGTCCCCTTCCGCGATCCATGTTGTTGTCAAGGTTCCTAAAGGAAACTCCGGTCAGGTCAATGGCGCGGCTTGGCATTCGCCGGGGGTGTGATTAGGTTGCCCCGGACACACACAAGGAGGGCCCGATGGCCGAGATCAAAGACCCCGAAAACACCATCCTGATGGAGCTGAAGGACGGCACCGTGGTGATCGAGCTGTTGCCCGATATCGCGCCGGGCCATTGCGAGCGGATGAAGGAACTGACGCGCGCGGGCGCCTATGACAATGTCTGTTTCCATCGCGTGATCGAGGGATTCATGGCGCAGACGGGCGATGTGGCCCACGGCAACATGGAGAAGGATTACAACCCCGGACGGGCGGGCACGGGCGGGTCGGACCTGCCGAACCTGAAGGCCGAGTTCAGCCGCATTCCGCATGATCGCGGCACCATCGGCGCGGCGCGCAGCCAGATGCCCGACAGCGCCAACAGCCAGTTCTTCATCAACTTCGGCGACAATCATTTTCTCAACGGGCAATACACCGTCTATGGCCGGGTGATCGACGGGATGGCGCATGTGGATGCCCTCGCGCGCGGTGAGCCGCCCGCGAACCCTGACCGGATGCTCAGCATGAAGGTGGCGGCCGATGTGGATGCGTAACCTGACAGCCGTGCTCGCGATGGTCGCGGCCGGCCCCGCGCTGGCCGACGGGCTTGTGATCGAGGTGGAGGGCGAAGCCAATGGCACCGTCGTGATCGACCTTTTCGAGGACAAGGCCCCGCAGCACGCCGAGCGGCTCAAAACGCTGGCGGCACGCGGCGATTATGACGGCGTGGTGTTCCACCGGGTGATCGACGGTTTCATGGCACAAACCGGCGACGTGCAGCATGGCCGGATCGGCGGCGACATGCGCATGGCCGGGCGCGGCGGGTCGGACCTGCCGGACCTGCCGGCGGAGTTCTCGGACCTGCGGTTCGAGCGGGGCGTGGTGGGCATGGCCCGTTCGCAAAGCCCCGACAGCGCCAATTCGCAATTCTTCATCATGTTCGCGGACGGTGATTTCCTCAACGGGCAATATACCGTCGTCGGCGAAGTGACCGAGGGTATGGACGTGGTCGATGCGATCAAGCGCGGCACCGGACAGAACGGCGCGGTGACGGGACGGCCCGACGTGATGGCCACGGTCAGCGTGTCCGAGTAGCCCCCATGCCCCGGGCCACGGGATACGAGCCGCTCAACACGCTCAAACCCGTGGCCCGTGGGCTGTGGCTGATTGATGGGCCGGCGATCCGCTTCATGGGGTTGCCGTTTTCCACCCGCGCGACCGTGGTGCGTCTGGACAATGGCGATCTGTGGGTGCATTCGCCCACGGCGCTGACGGATGGGTTGCGCGGCGAGCTGGACGCGCTTGGTCCCGTGCGTCACCTGATCGCGCCCAACTGGATTCACTACGCCCATCTCCCCCGGTGGCAGGCCGCCTTCCCCGAGGCCATCGCATGGGGTGCGCCGGGTGTGGCCGAACGGGCCGCGAAAAAGGGGGTGACGCTGCGGCTGGACCATGAGTTGCAATGGGACGGGGCCGAGGCGCCCTGGTCCGGGCAGATCGACCAGATGATCGTCCGCGGCAGCGAGGTGCATCGCGAGGCGGTGTTTTTCCACCGGGCCAGCGCCACGCTGATCCTGACCGACCTGATCGAAGCCTTCGAGACCGCAAATCTGCCCGTGTGGATGCGCCCCATCGTCAGGATCGCGGGCATCGACGACAGCGACGGAAAGATGCCCCCCGACATGCGATGGACCTTCCGCGACAAGGCGGCGCTGGTCGAGGACGTGACGCGCATGATCGACTGGGCCCCCGAACGGGTGATCCTAGCGCATGGCCGGTGGTTCGACAGGGGCGGCGCGGCCGAGTTGGAGCGCGCCTTTCGCCACGTGCTGAAATCGCGGTCCTGAGACAGGGCGCCGGGCGGCAGGACACCCCGCAAGGGGCTTGAAGAGAGTGAACAGGACAACACACATCGCGTCACGTTCGCGTGCCGTGGGGTTCTTTTGTCCGGTTGCCGGGCTCAGGCTGGCGTCAGGAGGAGAGCCCATGCGATTTGCAATGACATTTGCCATCTGCGTCGCCCTTGCCAGCGGCGGCGCTCTGGCCGAGCCACGCCTGTGGAAAGGCGAATGGCCCGACACCGATTTCACCCGCACCAGCGTGAGTGACTGGTCGCAGATCATATCGGGCGGTCCGCCCAAGGACGGCATTCCGGCTCTGAGCGATCCGCAATTCCTGCCCGCTGCAAAGGAAAGCCGGATCGCCGGGCGCGAGCCGGTGATCACGCTGGGTCTTGAAGGGGCGACCCCGCGCGCCTACCCGCTGCGCTATCTGACATGGCATGAGATCGTGAACGACACGGTGGGCGGCGTGCCGGTGGCGGTGACATTCTGCCCGCTGTGCAACTCGGCGATTACCTTCGACCGGCGGGTGAAGGGAAAGGTGCTGAGCTTCGGGGTGTCGGGCAAGCTGCGCCATTCGGACATGATCATGTATGACCGCGAGACCGAAAGCTGGTGGCAGCAGGCCATCGGAGAGGCGATCGTGGGCGAGATGACGGGAACGGAGCTGACCACCCTGCCGACATGGATGGAAAGCTGGGACCAGTTCAGGGCGCGCCATCCCGACGGGTGGGTGATGGACGCGCCGGCGGCCCATACGCGCAATTACGGCGCCAACCCGTATCAGGGGTATGACAGTCTGAGCCGCCCGTTCCTCTACAACGGGGAAAACCCGCCGCACGGGATCGAGCCGCTGGCGCGCGTGGTGCGCGTGGGGGATGCGGCCTGGCCGTTGACACGGCTGCGCGACGCGAAAGAGCTACGCGAACGCGGCGTGGTGATCACATGGCGGGAGGGGCAGGCTTCCGCGCTCGATACCGGCAGGATCGGGGAGGGGCGCGATGTCGGCTCTATCCGGGTGCGGGGCGGGCAGGGGCAGGACGTGCCGCATGACGTGATCTTCGCCTTTGCCTTTCACGCCTTCTGGCCGAAGGGGCAGTGGATGTTGGATCGCTAGTGGTCTGCACCTGACAAAAGGTTCCCACTTTGCCTCTGGTGCGGCATCGATGGCTCGTAGGGTCGGAGGGGCAGCCATGCGGACCTTCCGGACTTTCCTTGCGGGCGCGCGATAGCGATAGCCACAATTTTTCGGCCAAGCTCTCAGTGGCCCGCGGCGGTCCGTGGCAGGGACCGGATGGATGTGCTGTGCCCTGCGGCCGTCTCTGGCATTTCGGACAGATCGGAGAACATGACGACCTGGTTCCTGCCCAGATGCTTGGCGCAATAAAGCGCGGCGTCGGCCTGACGGATCGCTGTCTCGATCTCAGCTGCGGCCTGTCGCAGGGACCCGCCGATCGACACGGTCACAGTGACACTTCTGCCCTCGCTATCGACCTTGGACGACTCCACCCGCACGCGGATTCGTTCGGACGTTTCCAAGGCAATTGTTGCGGTTGCGTTGTCGAGAAAGATGACGAATTCCTCGCCCCCGAAGCGACAGACAATGTCCCGCGCGCAGACCTCCTGCGCAAGGATGCGGGCTACGTTCGCGATCACCTTGTCGCCGGCCGGGTGTCCGTAGGTGTCGTTCACAACCTTGAATTTGTCGATGTCCACCATCAGCGACACGCCAAAGCTGCCCGGCCTTTCGGCGAGGCGTGCAAAGAAGAAGTCCCGCGTGGCCACGTCAGTCAGCCGGTCGCGGCTGACAAGGCGCTGAAGTTCGGTGT
This sequence comes from Salinihabitans flavidus, assembly GCF_900110425.1. GTDB lineage: Bacteria > Pseudomonadota > Alphaproteobacteria > Rhodobacterales > Rhodobacteraceae > Salinihabitans > Salinihabitans flavidus. The sequence continues at coordinate 75,917 of NZ_FODS01000006.1, forward strand.
TCAAGGCATGGACACGGAGCATCTGCTGGGTGACCAAGTAGGTTGCGCTGAAGGTGAGTATGAGCGTGGTCGGCAAGGCAACCATGAGCGTCTGCGGCCAGGCATCGGGCGGAAAATACAGCAAATAGATCACTGTAACGATCGTGAGCATCACAAGCGTCAGCCCAACTGAAAGCCGCGTCGCCTCGCTTTTGCTGGTGACCTGCAATATCTGCACGTCCAACTCCTCCATGAGGCTACCCTGCTCGTCGGAATCTTGATTGATATGTGTGCAGGGATCGTGGATCATACCGGACGCCGCCGCGTTGCAGTAGCTGTCCGAATGACCCAACCTTATGGCCAGTCAAGGCTTGTCGCCTGAGGTAGTTTGGGCTCAAAGCCGTCATCTGACCGTTTTGCTCAAGGATGCTGTGCAAGTGTCCGACACCCTGCTTTCATCGGGTATGTTGTGTTAGATGGCGAACACGAGTTCCGCAGCGGCGGGCATCGACACAAGAACAGCGCCCGCTCCCGACATGAAAACAGGCGCTCCGGGCGCCTGTCGTGAGTGTCTGTCGCTGGCTGCCGGAAGGGCGCGGCCCCACACGGGCCGACGCGATCAGGTTCCTTGCTTGGGCTGTTGTGACTGCTTTTGCGCGGCCTGCTGCTGTTGGGGCTGCTGCTGGGCGGCCTGTTGCTGTGCGGCCTGTTGCTGTGCGGGCTGCTGCTTCGGGGCGGACCCTTTCGGTGAAAGAGGATCGTCCTGACGCTGAACCGAGCCTTCGAAATGGGCGCCGGATTCGATGGCGATGGTCTTGTGGATAATGTCACCTTCGACCCGCGCGCTGGACGTCAGGCGGACCTTGAGACCGCGTACGCGACCCACGATGCGCCCGTTGACGACCACATCGTCGGCCACGACCTCGCCCTTGATGGTGGCGGTTTCACCGATGGTCAGCAGGTGGGCGCGGATGTCCCCCTCTACGGTGCCTTCGACCTGAATGTCGCCGGTGGTCTTGAGGTTGCCGGAGATATGCAGATCGGACGACAGCACCGATGCCGGCGGCTTTGCCTTCGGGGCAGGGGACTTGTGGTCGCCCGATGCCGGCGCCGCGGGGATGTTCTTTTCCTCCGGTTTGGGGGTGTCTGCGGCCTTCGGGCCGGGCTCATTGATTTTGCTCTTAGAAAACATCTCTTGCCGCCTTGATAAAGATCATCGGGTTCACTGCTTTGCCGTTCACGCGCACCTCGTAGTGCAGATGCGTGCCGGTGGAGCGTCCGGAATTGCCCATATCACCGATAAGCTCTCCGCGCGAGACCCTTTGGCCTTCCTTTACGCGGATTTTTGCCAGATGGGCGTAGCGGGTCTCAATCCCGTGGTCGTGCCTGATCTTCACCAGACGGCCATACCCCGAGAGCCATCCGGCGTGAATCACCACCCCTTCGGCGGTGGAATAGATCGGCGTTCCGTGGCGCGCGGCGAAATCGGTGCCCTTGTGCATCCGGCCCCAGCGCATCCCGTATCCCGAAGTGTAGCGAAAGGCATTCTTGATCGGCAGGGCGAAGGGCGCGGTTTCGGCGGCAATGCGATACATGTTGAGCCTGTCCATCTGATTGAGCAGACGGTTGGCGCGCATGGCTTCTTCGCTCGGCTCTTCGCCACGGGTGGAAAAGGCGATGGGGGTCAGCGGACCGCCCTGTCCCGAGTAGCCCTTGCGGACCTCTGCGAGCATGCTGTCGGTCGACAGCCCGGCCTTTTCGAACATCTTCTCCAGCGGTTCGACCGAAACGGACATCGCGTCTTCGAGTTGCCGGAAGATCTGATCGTTCTTTTCCTCCATCAGGCGCAGCTCGAGACGCATGTCCTCCGCCTCTGCCAGTGCCATCTGCGCGTCGGCGAAGATGCGATCGCGTTCGCTGGCGATCTCCGTCAGCGCGCCGGTCAGCAGTTTGAGCGTTTCCTCGCTCACCCCTTCATCGGCGGCAAGGCGGGCGGTGCCGTCCTCCAGCGCCTCATGCGTCGCGGCAACCTCGGCGCGGGCGGTGTCGCGTTCATTCATGGTGCGGCGCAGCGTGGACTGGATCACCTCGATCCCGGTTTCCAACTCCTTGCGGCGGGTTTCGGAGGCGAGAAGCTCCGACTGCATCACCGAGATCTGTTCAAGGGCCGCGGCAAAGCGCGATTGCGCGGCCTGGGCTTCCTGGGTGCGCTGATCGCGTTCGCGGCTCATTTCGTTGAGGCGCACCTCGTAGGTTTGCCGGTCGCGGCGGGCCTGCTCACGAAAGTTGCCCGAGCCGATGGAATCCATCAGCAGAATCGCGGTGGCCACGATGGCCCAGCCGACGATCAGCGCGCTTCCCGTAGCGGCAAAGAGCTGCGTCTCCGGGCGCAGTCGGATAAAGCGCGTATCACTGTCCGAGCGCAGGAAAAGGCGCCGTTCCGGGAAATATCGTTCCAGAAGTGCGTGCAAGCGGATTGCAATGCGAGTTCTCAACCGGCCCGTCCCCTCAATCTTTCTGTGTCATCCCCATCACGTCGGCATAAGGTCTTTTTGCTGTTGCTGTGCCGATGGTGAATTTCTTAACGAGTGCCCGGTTTTGGGGCAAGACCTTTCCCGGCAACGCGGCGTTCCTGCGTCGTGATCGGCAAGTAATTGCAATAATGGGCAAAAAACCGCCGATATGGGTCAGCGTTCTGCCGGGCGATCCGCGAGTGGCCAGTAGAAATCCGGCGGGAGCCCGGCCTCGGCGCGTTTCTCCTCGTTGAAAGGGGGTTTCAGCGGGCCGTGGAAATAGCGCCGCACGAGGGTGTGAAACGTCTCTTTGGGGTCGAGATCGAAGCGCCCGCAGAGAAAGTGGAACCACTTGGAGCCATAGGCGACATGGCCCACCTCTTCGGCGTAGATCACTTCAAGCGCATCGACAGCATGGCCGATGCCGGCCTTGCGGAAGATGTCTATCATACCGGGGGTCACGTCGAGGCCACGCGCCTCCAGCACCATGGGAACGACGGCGAGACGGCCCATGAAATCCTGCGCCGTATCCTCGGCCGCGCGCCACATGCCGGCATGGGCGGGCAGCGCGCCGTAATGGCTGCCTTCCGCTTCAAGACAGTCCGATACAAGGTTGAAATGCTTGGATTCCTCATCGGCGGCCTTCACCCAGTCGTCATGGAAGCCAAGCGGCATTTTCACATCCGAAAAGCGCGCGATGATGTCCCAGTGCAGATCCACGGCGTTGAGTTCGATATGCGCCACGGCATGCAGAAGCGCGATGCGGCCCTGCGGAGTTCCGGGGCGGCGGCGCGGCACGTCGCGGGGGTGCAGCAGCTCGGGTTTTTCTGGCCGTGCGGGGGTATCGGGGGGCGCGGCGCGCCCGATCTCCAGCGGGGTTCCCGCGTCTCGGGCGGCGAACCAGCGGGCGGCGCAATCGCGCGAGAGCGCGGCCTTCTCGCGCCCGTCGGCGGTCGTCAGAACCGCCACCGCCATATCGCTCAGCGTGGCGGCGCTCACAGCGCGCGCACCGCGTTCAGCACCTCCTCGACGTGGCCGGGCACTTTCACCTTGCGCCATTCGCGCACGATGCGGCCCGCGCCGTCGATCAGGAAGGTGGACCGCTCGATGCCGAAAAACGTCTTTCCATACATGTTTTTTTCTTTCCAGACCCCATATCGCTCGCAGGCATCACTGTCGGCGTCGGAGAGCAGGGTTACGCCGAGGCCCTGCTTGTCACGAAATTTTTCGTGGGAGGCGAGGCTGTCCTTGGATATGCCGAAGACACGGGCGCCGGCGGCGTCGAAATCGGCCAGCGAGTCGGAAAAGCCCACCGCCTCCTTTGTGCAGCCGGGCGTGTTGTCGCGGGGGTAGAAGAAAAGGACCACGGGCGCGGGGCGCTGATCGGATAGGGTCACGGTCTCTCCGCCGGGTTGGGGCAGGGTAAAATCCGGGGCGTCGGTCATGCGGTGCTCCTTGGGTCTGGATTGCGGAGCCTATATGCTAGAACGAAACGGGCAACAAGAAAGCGCCGGTCAGAGGCAGGACCGCGCGGAGTAAGATGAGCGACCGGACTTCGCAGGACATTCCCAAACGCCGGCGCGGACGGCGGGCCGGTATCTGGGCACTGCTCAGCCTGGCGCTTCTGGCGATGCTGGCGGGCGGCGCGCTTTGGTTCGCGACGGGGCGGCAGATGGAAGTGCCGCAGGCGATACGCGACCGGATCGAGGCGCAGATCGACGCACTTGTACCGGAAATCGACCTGCGGTTTTCGCGCATGTTCGTCACGTTGGAGAGCTCCGGACGCCCGCGTGTGGTGCTTCGCGACATCAGGTTGCGCGAGCCGACCGGCGGCGCCGAGCTGACGCTGCGCGAACTGGATGGCACGCTGTCACTGACCGCGCTGCTGGAAGGACGATTCGCACCCAAGCGGGTTCACATGACCGGGGCCTTTCTGACCGCGCGCCGCGATGCTCAGGGCAAGGTGGATGTGTCTCTTGGTGAGTATGGCGCGAGCGGGATTGATCTGGGCGCGATGATGGCCGGGCTTGACGGGGCGTTGCAGCGGCCCGAATTCAGGCATCTGGTCGCGGTGCAGCTTGACGCGGTGACGCTGCGCTACGAGGATCTGCGCGCCGGGCGGGGCTGGACCGTGGATGGCGGGCGGCTGCGGCTGGAGCGCGCGGAAGGCGGGCTTCGGCTGTCGGCCGATCTGGCGGTGCTCTCGGGTGGCGCGGAGGCCGCCACGGTGCAGATGAGCTATGAAAGCGCGATCGGCTCGACGGCGGCGGAATTCGGCGTCAACTTCGAGGATATGGCGGCGGGCGACATGGCCTCGCAATCGGCGGCGCTGGCGTGGCTTGGTATCCTGAACGCGCCGATTTCCGGGGCCTTGCGGGCGAGCATGGATGACAGCGGCGCGATGGGACCGATGCATGCGTCGCTTCAGATCGGCGCGGGAGTGTTGCAGCCCAACGATGAGATCCGGCCGATTCCCTTCCGCTCTGCACAAAGCTATTTCACCTATGCGCCGGGATCGCAGACCTTGCGATTCGATGAGCTTTCGGTGGTGAGCGACTGGGTGACGGCCCGGGCCGAGGGGCAGGCGCATCTGCGTGATCTGGTCGCCGGATGGCCGAGCGAGTTATTGGGTCAGTTCCGCTTGACGAGTTTCACCGCCAATCCCGCGGGTGTCTATGACCGGCCGGTGGCGCTCGATCTGGCGGAGGTCGATTTCCGACTGCGGCTTGACCCGTTCGATCTCACGCTGGGGCAGATGATGGTCCAGAAAGACGGCCAGAGTCTGCGTCTGAACGGGCAGCTGTCGGCGACGGCGGATGACTGGAACCTTGCGCTCGACGGGCGGATGGACGCGTTGTCCCGGACCGGGCTGGTGGAATTCTGGCCGCCCGCCATCAAGCCCAAGACACGCGACTGGATCGAGACCAACATTTTCGACGGGGCGTTGGAGGACATTAATCTCGCGGTGCGTTCGCGTCCGGGAGAGCGGCCCGGCGTCTACATGGATTTCAAGTTCCGCGACACCGACCTGCGGTTCATGAAGACGATGCCGCCGGTGCGGGGTGCGTCGGGTCATGTTACGTGGATGGACAACCGGATGACCGTCGTGGCGGAAGGCGGGCAGGTCATGGCCGACGCGGGTGGCGCGGTGGCCGTCGCGGGCACGTCGCTTGTCATCCATGACACGCGGATCAAGCAGGCCCCGGCGCGGGTGCGTCTGCGCACCGACAGCACGGTGACGGCGGCGCTGTCGCTGCTCAACCGCGCGCCGCTTCGGGTCATGGACAAGGCGGGTCTGCCCGTGGCGCTGGCCGAGGGACGGGCGAGCGCCTCCGGACAGCTTGATCTACGGCTCAAGAAGGATCTTCAGCCGGAAGACGTGATCTATGAGATCGAGGGCACCTTGAGCGGGCTGCACAGCGAGGCCCTTGTGAAGGACAGGGTTCTGCGGGCGGAGGCCCTGACCGTGCGCGCCAACAACGATGGCGTTTGGATCGGCGGCGACGGACAGATTGGCGCGGTCCCGTTCTCGGGGCAGTGGCACTCCAAGTCCGGTCCGAAACATCGCGGCAAGAGCCGGATCGAGGCGACGCTCGAGCTTGATGAACGATTCGTGGAGGAGTTCCGGATCGGCCTGCCGGAGGGCAGCTTTTGGGGACGTACGCAGGGCGCGATCGAGGTCGATCTGCAAGACGGGCGCCCTCCGGCGTTCACCATGTCCTCTGCGCTGGACGGGCTGGGCCTTGCGATCCCGGCACTGGGCTGGACCAAGCCCGAGGCGGCCGCCGGGCAGCTTGTGGTCGCGGGACGCTTGGGCCAGCCGCCCGCCATCGACCGCCTGTCACTTGATGTCGCGGGGCTGTCGGCGGAGGGCGATATTTCCATCCACGCGGACGGCGGCCTTGACAGGGCGCGCTTCGGGACGCTGACGATCGGGAGCTGGCTCGATGTGGTCGCGGAGCTTCGGGGACGGGGGCCGGGTGTGGCACCGGCCGTCGAGGTGACCGGCGGGCGGGTGGATATGCGGGATGCGCCGCAAAGCGGTCGCGCCGGGAGCGGCACGGGGCAGGGCGGGGGGCCGATTTCTGCCCGGCTGGACCGGGTGCAGATCTCCGAGGGGATCGCGCTGACAGACTTCAACGGCGATTTCACCACCCGCGCGGGGGTGGACGGGCGGTTTTCGGGGCGTGTGAACGGCGATACCGGCGTGACCGGCGCGGTCACGCCGCGCGGCAGCCGCAGCGCCTTTCGCATCCAGTCGGAGGATGCGGGCGGTGTGTTTCGCTCGGCCGGTGTGCTCAAGCAGGCCACGGGCGGCGCGATGGACCTGACCCTGATCCCTGTCGGCGATGCGGGCAACTACGACGGCAATCTGAGGGTGCGCAACATCCGTCTGCGCAACGCGCCGGCGATGGCGGCGCTTCTCAATGCGATCAGTGTGATTGGTCTACTGGAACAACTGGGTGGGCAGGGCATCCATTTCAGCGATGTCGAGGCGCAGTTTCGCCTAAGCCCCGACCGCATCCACATCACGCAGGGCAGCGCGGTGGGGCCCTCTTTGGGGTTGTCGATCGACGGGCTCTACGGGCTCAAGACCGGGCGGTTCGACCTTCAGGGCGTGATCTCTCCGATCTATCTGCTGAACGCGGTGGGGCGGGTGATTTCCCGTCGGGGCGAGGGGCTTTTCGGTTTCAACTACTATCTGCGGGGCACGGGGGACGATCCGCGGGTGCAGGTCAATCCGCTGTCGGTCTTGACGCCCGGCATCTTCCGCGACATTTTCCGCCGCCGAACGGGAGGGGAGCGGTCCGAGTCCCCGGTGCCGGAACTCAACCCACAGGCGGAACGCTGATCCCATGAAACTGAGCGATTTCGAGTTTGATCTGCCCGAGCGGCTGATCGCGACGCGGCCCGCGTCACCGCGCACGGCGGCGCGGCTTCTGGTGGCGCAGGGCGATGCGATCACCGATGCGCGGGTGCGCAATCTGCCCGGCTGGCTCCGGGCCGGCGACCGGCTCATCCTGAACGACACGAAGGTGATTCCCGCGCGGCTGACCGGGAGGCGCCAGCGTGCCGGGGCGCAGGCGCGGATCGAGGTCACGCTTCTGGAGCCTCAGGCCGTCGCGGGGCGCTGGCGCGCGCTTCTCAAGCCGCTTCGGAAGGTGCGCGAGGGTGAGGTGATCACGTTTTCGGACAACCTGAGCGCGACCCTCGTGGCCCGCGAAGACGGACAGGGCCTACTCGAATTTTCGCTCTCCGGCGCGGATTTCGACGCGGCGCTGGCCGAGGCGGGGGCGATGCCGCTGCCGCCCTATATCGCCGCGAGGCGACCCGCCGATGAGCGCGACAAGACCGATTACCAGACCGTCTTCGCCCGCCATTCCGGCGCCGTGGCGGCCCCCACCGCGTCGCTTCATTTCGACGAGGCGCTGTTGCAGCAGATCGCGGCGATGGGAGTGGGGCTGACCCATGTGACCTTGCATGTCGGCGCGGGCACCTTTCTGCCGGTGAAGGTGGAGGATGTGCGCGCGCACAGGATGCATGCCGAATGGGGGCGCGTGAGCGCGGAGGCCGCCGCGCAGATCGCCGCGACGCGGCGCGCGGGCGGGCGGATCATTCCGGTGGGCACCACCGCGCTGCGCCTGATCGAAAGCGCCGCCGCCGGAGGAGAGATCGCGCCGTGGGACGGGGAGACGGACATCTTCATCTATCCCGGCTACGAGTTCCGTGTGACCGATGCGCTGATGACGAATTTCCATCTGCCCGGCTCCACTTTGATGATGCTGGTTTCGGCGCTGATGGGCACGCAGCGGATACACCGGATCTATGACCATGCGATTGCCGAAGAGTATCGCTTCTTCAGCTATGGAGACGCCTCGCTTCTGATCCGCTGAACGGGGCGCGAAAATCCGCGTCCGTGTCGCGGACGGGGGTGACGTGTCGCGGCAGTCTATGTATGGGTCGGGCCAATCACGCGTGAAGGAGCCACCCATGTTTCAATTCCTGTCCAGCGCCTGGGCGCTTCTTCTGGGCATGGGACTGCTCATGGTGGGCAATGGTCTGCAATCGACGCTGCTCGCCGTGCGCGGCGAGATCGAGGGGTTTTCGACCTTCGAGATGTCGCTGGTGATGTCGGCGTATTTCGTGGGCTTTCTCGGCGGATCGCGGCTTGCACCGGATATGATCCGGCGCGTCGGACATGTGCGCGTCTTCGCCGCGCTGGCGAGTTTCATCTCGGCTGTGCTGATTCTTTACCCCACATTCACAAACCCGTGGATCTGGGTCGCCGGGCGGGTGATCATCGGGTTCTGTTTCTCGGGCGTTTATGTCACCGCCGAAAGCTGGCTCAACAATGCCGCGACGAACGAGAACCGGGGCAAGGCGCTGTCGCTCTACCTGATCGTGCAGATGGTGGGAATCGTGGCCGCGCAGGGGCTTCTGGTGGTGGCGGACCCCTCTGGCTACGTGCTCTTCGTGATCCCCTCGGTGCTGGTGTCGATCTCTTTCGCACCGATTCTGCTGTCGATCTCGCCAACGCCCGCGTTCGAGGCCACAAAGCGGATGACGCTGCGCAGGCTGGTGGAAATCTCGCCGCTTGGCGCGGTGGGGATGTTGATCCTGGGCGGGGCGTTTTCGGCGCAGTTCGGCATGTCGGCGGTCTATGGCGCGACGGTGGGTCTGTCGCTCGAAAAGCTGTCGCTGTTTATCGCGACCTTCTATATCGGCGCGTCCGTTCTTCAGTATCCGATCGGGTGGCTGTCAGACAGGATGGACCGGCGGCTTCTGATCATGATCGCGGCGCTGATCGCGGGCATTGGCGCGGTGATCGGGATGGCCTTTGGAACCAGCTACTACATGCTGTTGCTGGCCGCCTTTACCGTGGGCGGGATGACCAACCCGCTTTATTCCCTGCTGCTGGCCTACACCAACGACTATCTGGAGGCCGACGATATGGCGGCGGCCTCCAGCGGGCTTGTCTTCATCAACGGAATGGGGGCGATTGCCGGGCCGGTCATCACCGGCTGGATGATGGGGCTGATCGGGCCGCCGGGGTTTTTCCTCTTCATCGCGATTCTTCTGGTGATGGTCGCGGGCTATGCCGCCTACAGGATGACGAAACGCGCCGCGCCGGATGTTTCGGAAACCGGGGTCTGGGCCCCGGTGTCGCCGGGATCGTCTGTCGTAGCGGTTGAAGCGGCGCAGGAATATGCAATCGACGCGGCAGCCGAGGAAGATGTTAGCGAAAACGCCGCCTGAAATGTTGCGACTGTTGTAAAAAGTGACTGTTATCAAGAAGCTCCTTGTGTGTAACATTTTCATGTCACCTTGGTGGGGACATTAACACAAGGAGTAACGGACTATGGCAGGTCCGGAAGAGATTCTGAACTTTTGGCTCGACGAGGTCGGGCCGGACGGCTGGTACAAGGTCGATGAGGCGCTTGACCAGGAGATACGCGACAGATTCGGGAGTATATGGCAGCGGGCGATGGACGGTGGCTATGCGCAATGGCTGACCTATGCGAGTGGATCGCTGGCCTACATCATCCTGCTTGACCAGTTTCCCCGCAACATGTTCCGGGGCGGGTCCATGGCCTTTGCGTCGGACAAGATCGCACTGGCGGCGGCGAAATCGTCGGTTCACCACAAATACGACCTGAAGATCGATGAGCCTGCGCGACAGTTCTTCTATCTTCCGCTCATGCATTCGGAGAACCTGTGCGATCAGGATCGCTGCGTGCGGCTTATGAAAGAGCGGATGCCGGAGACGGGGGCGCACAACATGCTCCATGCCAAGGCACACCGTGAAGTGATCCGCGAATTCGGGCGGTTTCCCTATCGCAACGAGGCGCTGAAGCGCAGTTCGACCGGCCCGGAGCGCGCGTTCATGGAGCGCGGCGGCTATGCCGAGACCTTGCGCGCGCTGGAGCGGAAGGCCGAGGCGGCCTGATCCCGTCTTGAGATCTTGGCCGTGGCCGGGCGGGACCCGGCGGCGGATGGTGGGCACCATCGCGTATTGAAGCGCCATGGGCCATCGGGTAGCGTTGCCGTCAACAGACAGCAGGAGAGCGCGCGATGGCGGAAAAATCCTTTGACATGATCGTGATCGGGTCCGGGCCCGGGGGGTATGTGGCCGCGATCCGCGGCGCGCAGTTGGGCCTGAAGGTAGCGATCGTCGAGCGCGAGAACATGGGGGGCATCTGCCTCAACTGGGGCTGCATCCCGACCAAGGCGCTCTTGCGGTCCTCCGAGGTGTTTCACCTGATGCACCGGGCCAAGGAGTTCGGCCTGAGCGCGGAGAAGGTCGATTTCGATCTGGACGCGGTGGTGAAACGCTCGCGCAAGGTGGCGGGGCAGCTCAACTCCGGCGTCTCGCACCTGATGAAAAAGAACAAGATCACGGTGGTGATGGGCGAGGCCACCGTGCCGGCCAAGGGCAAGGTCGAGGTCAAGACCGACAACGGCAGCGAGTCCCTCAGCGCGAAACATATCGTGCTGGCCACCGGGGCGCGGGCGCGTGAACTGCCGGGGCTGGAGGCCGACGGCGATCTGGTCTGGACCTACCGGCACGCACTGCAACCGCCGCGGATGCCGAAAAAGCTTCTGGTCATCGGGTCGGGTGCGATCGGGATCGAATTTGCCAGCTTCTACAACACGCTGGGCGCCGAAACCACGGTGGTCGAAGTGATGGACCGCATCCTGCCGGTGGAGGATGAGGAGATTTCCGCCTTTGCGAAAAAATCCTTTGAAAAGCAGAAGATGACCATCATGGAAAAGGCCATGGTCAAGCAGCTTGACCGGGGCAAGGGGAAGGTCACGGCGCATATCGAGCGCGGTGGAAAGGTCGAGAAACACGACTTCGACACGGTGATCTCCGCTGTGGGGATTGTCGGCAACACCGAGGGTCTCGGCCTTGACGAGCTTGGGGTGAAAACCGAGAAAACGCATGTGATTACGGATGAATATTGCCGCACCGGGGTGGACGGCATCTATGCCATCGGGGATCTGGCCGGGGCGCCGTGGCTGGCGCACAAGGCCAGCCATGAGGGCGTCATGGTGGCCGAGCTGATCGCGGGCGGGAAACCGCATCCGGTGCGGCCCGACTCCATCGCCGGCTGCACCTATTGCCAGCCGCAGATCGCCAGCGTGGGCATGACCGAGGCGCAGGCGAAAGAGAACGGGCACAAGGTGAAAGTGGGCCGCTTCCCCTTTGTCGGCAACGGCAAGGCGATTGCTTTGGGAGAGGCCGAAGGCATGGTCAAGACCGTGTTCGACGCCAAGACCGGCGAGCTTCTGGGCGCGCATATGGTGGGCGCGGAGGTGACCGAGCTGATCCAAGGCTATGTCGTGGGCCGGGTGCTGGAGACCACCGAGGCGGAGCTGATGGAGGCCGTGTTCCCGCATCCGACGCTGAGCGAGATGATGCATGAATCGGTGCTCGACGCCTATGGCCGCGTGATCCACTACTGAACCATGCCGGGGCTGAATCGCATTGTCATGAACCGCACGAGCCGCCGCTGGCTGCGCGCGCTCGACCTTGAAAACATGGACATTGGCGAGATTTCCGGCCAGTGGGGCAAGGGGCTTGGCGGGCGCAGCTATGTCTCGCTTCGCTATCCCGATTACGACATCTGCAAGGGGGCGTTTGCCGATGAGCAGGGGCGCCCCCTGTCGTTCGACCTGATCCTGGCCAATCAGGTGTGGGAACATCTCGATCGGCCCTATGCGGCGACGCGAAACGTGCGGGGGATGCTGCGCGAGGGGGGGTATTTCTGGCTCGCCGTGCCGTTTTTCATCCCCTATCACCCGGCGCCGCAGGATTGTTCACGCTGGTCGGCGCGGGGGTTGAAGAACCTGTTGATCGAGGGAGGATTCGACGCCGGGCAGATCCGGTCGGGGCAGTGGGGCAACCGCCAGGTGGCGGCGCGCAACCTCGAAGAGGACTGGCCGCCGGTCTATGATCCCGAGCGCGACGATCTGGAGAACGATCACAGTTTTCCGATCTGTTCCTGGGCGTTGGCGCGCAAAATCTGAGCGGCGGGGCCTTGCGAGGGGCGAATCGGGTTAAGCCGTTGATTTTTATGAAAATGCCATGTCGGTATAACGTCGGTATTTTGTCGGTATCGCATCGGTGCGGTTTGCGCTGAAGGGGCCGGTGAACGCAGCGTTCGGAAACGCCGCGTTCACCTGTCGACGCGGGGCGTCAGGCGTTCAGCACCGTGCCGCCCGCGCGCTGCCAATGGGCGAGGCCTCCGATATTGTGGACATCCTCAAAGCCCATCTGCCGTAGCAGGCGCGCGCCCTGCGCCGAGCGCGCGCCCGAGGCGCAGTAGAGCGCCAGCGCCATCTCCGGTTTGAGTTCGGGGTGATGGTCGGGATGGCGCGAATCGGCCATGTCGCGCAGCCGCGACAGCGGGATATGCAGCGCGCCGGCGGCCTTGCCGGTGCTGGCCACTTCGCCATGCTCGCGCAGGTCGATCACGGTCACGCGGCCATCGCGCTGCGCGGTCACGGCCTCTTGGGCGGTCATGCCCTTTGTCGGGGCCTGTCTGAAGAAGAACATGCGGTTTCCTTTCGCTCGATTGGGTCCTGTTGCCGTTCAATTTAACATTCAAGAAACGGAATACAATATCTTTGCGGCATGCCGCCGCCGGTTCCGGTTTTGTTCGCATTTTTTTGTTGGAGACTCAGCGCGGCTCACCTATTTAGGGCAGAGGAACCGGGGGCGATGATGGCCGATCTGAAATATATCGAGGTGCGCGGCGCGCGCGAGCACAATCTCAAATCCATCGACGTGGACATTCCGCGCGATCAGCTTGTGGTGATCACGGGGCTGAGCGGGTCGGGCAAATCCTCGCTCGCCTTCGACACCGTCTATGCCGAGGGGCAGCGGCGCTATGTCGAGAGCCTGAGCGCCTATGCGCGGCAGTTCCTCGACATGATGGAAAAGCCCGACGTGGATCACATAAGCGGCCTGTCGCCCGCCATCTCCATCGAGCAGAAGACCACGAGCAAGAACCCCCGCTCCACCGTCGGCACGGTGACGGAGATCTACGATTACCTGCGGCTTCTGTTCGCCCGCGTCGGCACCCCCTACAGCCCCGCGACCGGCCAGCCCATCGAGGCGCAGCAGGTGCAGGACATGGTGGACCGGATCATGGCGATGGAAGAGGGCCTGCGCGGCTATCTTCTGGCGCCGATCGTGCGCGACCGGAAGGGCGAATACCGCAAGGAGTTTCTGGAGCTGCGCAAGCAGGGGTTCCAGCGGGTGAAGGTGGACGGCACATTCTACGAGCTGGACGAGCCGCCGACGCTCGACAAGAAGTTCCGCCATGACATCGACGTGGTGGTGGATCGGCTGGTGGTGCGCGACGGGATGCAGACCCGGCTGGCCGACAGCCTGCGCACCGCGCTCGATCTGGCCGACGGGATCGCGGTGCTGGAGACCGCCCCGCGCGAGGGTGAGGGCGAGCCGGAGCGGAACGTGTTTTCCGAGAAGTTCGCCTGCCCGGTGAGCGGCTTCACCATTCCCGAGATCGAGCCGCGATTGTTTTCGTTCAACGCGCCCTTCGGGGCCTGCCCGGAGTGCGACGGGCTTGGCATGGAGCTGTTCTTCGACGAGCGGCTGGTGGTGCCCGACGAGACGCTGAAGATATCAGACGGGGCGCTGGCACCGTGGCGCAAGGGCAAGTCGCCCTATTTTACGCAGACGATCCAGGCGATCGCGCGGCACTACGAATTCGACTGGAACGCGCGGTGGAAGGATCTGCCCGCGCATGTGCAGCAGGTGTTCCTTTATGGGTCGGGCGAGGAGGAGATCCCCTTCCGCTATGACGAGGGCGGGCGCGTCTATCAGGTCACACGCAGCTTCGAGGGGGTCATCCCCAACATGGAGCGCCGTTATCGCGAGACCGACAGCAACTGGATCCGCGAGGAGTTCGAACGCTATCAGAACAACCGGCCCTGCGGGGCCTGCGGGGGCTACCGGCTTCGGGAAGAGGCGCTGGCGGTGAAGATCGCGGGGCATCATATCGGGCATGTGGTGGCCTTCTCGATCCGCGAGGCGCTGGCCTGGATCGAGGCGGTGCCGGAGCATCTGGGCAAGCAGAAGAACGAGATCGCGCGCGCCATTCTCAAGGAGATCCGCGAGCGACTCGGATTCCTGAATAACGTGGGATTAGAATACCTTACAATGTCGCGTGCAAGTGGCACGTTAAGTGGCGGCGAGAGCCAGCGTATCCGACTGGCCAGCCAGATCGGATCGGGGCTGACCGGGGTGCTTTACGTGCTGGACGAGCCGTCCATCGGGTTGCATCAGCGCGATAACGGGCGGCTTTTGCAGACGCTCAAGAACCTGCGCGATCAGGGCAATACGGTGATCGTGGTCGAACATGACGAGGAGGCGATCCGCGAGGCCGATTACGTGTTCGACTTCGGCCCCGGCGCCGGGGTGCATGGCGGGCAGGTGGTCAGTCACGGCACGCCCGCGCAGGTGGCCGCCGATGCGGCCTCTCTCACCGGGCAGTATCTGTCGGGCGCGCGCGAGATCGCCGTACCCGCCGAGCGCCGCAAGGGAAACGGGAAATCCGTTGTCGTTTCAAAGGCATCCGGCAATAATCTCAAGGAGGTGACGGCGGAGTTTCCGCTTGGGAAGTTCGTCTGCGTGACCGGCGTGTCGGGGGGCGGAAAATCCACGCTGACCATCGAAACGCTTTTCAAGACGGCCTCCATGCGGCTTAACGGGGCGCGGCAGACGCCGGCGCCCTGCGAGACGATCCGGGGGCTGGAGCATCTCGACAAGGTGATCGACATCGACCAGCGGCCCATCGGGCGCACCCCGCGCAGCAACCCGGCCACCTATACCGGGGCCTTCACGCCGATCCGCGACTGGTTCGCCGGGCTGCCGGAGTCGAAGGCGCGCGGCTACAAGCCGGGGCGGTTTTCCTTCAACGTCAAGGGCGGGCGCTGCGAGGCGTGTCAGGGCGACGGGCTGATCAAGATCGAGATGCATTTCCTGCCCGATGTCTATGTCACCTGCGAGACCTGCGGCGGCGCGCGGTACAACCGCGAGACGCTTGAAATCAAGTGGAAAGGCAAGAGCATCGCCGACGTTCTTGATATGACGGTGGAAGACGCGCAGCAGGTGTTCAAGGCGGTGCCGTCGATCCGCGACAAGATGGATGCGTTGGCACGGGTGGGGCTTGGCTATATCAAGGTCGGCCAGCAGGCGACCACGCTGTCGGGCGGCGAGGCGCAGCGCGTGAAGCTCAGCAAGGAGCTTGCGAAACGCTCCACCGGGCGGACGCTCTATATCCTCGACGAGCCGACGACGGGGCTTCATTTCGAGGATGTGAAGGCGCTTCTGGCGGTGCTGCACGAGCTGGTGGAGGCGGGCAATACCGTGGTGGTGATCGAACACAACCTCGACGTGATCAAGACCGCCGACTGGATCATTGACATCGGCCCGGAGGGCGGCGACGGCGGCGGCGAGATCGTGGCGACCGGCACGCCCGAAGTGGTGGCGCAGGTGGAGCGCAGCCACACCGGGCGGTATCTCAAGCAGATGCTGGAAGGGCGCAAGGTGGCGGCGGAATGAACCGGCTCGGCCTGGCCCTGGGATCGGGCGGCGCGCGCGGATGGTGCCATGTCGGCGTGATCAACGCCTTGCGCGAGATGGATGTAACGCCGGACGTGGTGGCGGGGTGCTCCATGGGGGCGCTGGTCGGCGCGGCCTGGGCCGGGGAGCGGCTTGGCGCGCTGGAGGACTGGGCGCGCGGGTTGACGCAGACCGGGGTTCTGCGTCTTGTCGATCTGCGGTTTCGGAACGGCGGGCTGATGCGCGGCAGCGCGGTGGGCGAGATGCTGCGCGCGCTGGATCTGCCCGAACGGATCGAGGAATTGAAGCACCCTTTTATCGCGGTGGCCACGGATATGGTGAGCGGGCGCGAGGTGTGGATTCGCGAGGGATCGCTCTTCGATGCGGTGCGGGCGTCGATCTCCATTCCCGGTATCTACAGCCCGCATTTGGTGGCGGGTAAATGGCTTCTGGATGGGGGGCTGGTCAACCCGGTGCCGACCTCTGCGTGCCGGGCGCTGGGGGCCGACAAGACGATCGCGGTCAATCCTAATGGCAGGAACGGCGATCTGTGGACCCCGCGCGAGAGTGCGCTCGATGCGCTTAGCCAGTCGTGGATGCAAAGGCTGCCCGAGCCTATGCGGGAGCTTTTCCACAGCGATGGCGTCAGAGGGCCGAATTACATCGATGTGGTGTCCACCTCGGTCGACATCATGACGGAGTTCGTGCGCAAGACGCGCGACGCGACCGATCCGCCGCATGTGAGCCTTCAGGCCGATCTGAGTCATATGACGGTGCTGGAGCTTTACCGCGCGGCGGAGGCCATCGCGGAGGGCGAACGGCTTGTGGCGGAGCAGAAAGAGGCGATTGCCGCGCTGTGAAGGCGGACCGCGCCCCGGAGAGGGGCGCGCCGCGGATCAGCTATGGCCGCGTTTTTCGAAGCGCGGCAGCATGGCGGAGAAATCGCGGCCCTTGCCGTCCTCCTGCTCGACGAACTGGGCGTAGAGCTTCATCGCGGCCTGCCCGAGCGGGGTGTCAGCGTCGGCCGTCTCTGCCGCCTGCTGGGCAAGTCGCAGATCCTTGAGCATCAGGTCGGCGGCAAAGCCCGGCTGATAATCGTTGTCCGAGGGGCTTTTCGGGCCGATGCCCGGCGCGGGGCAATAGGTGGTCATCGACCACGACTGCCCCGAAGAGGTGGAGACCACGTCGAACATCGCCTGCCGGTCGAGACCGAGCTTGTCGGCCAGCGCGAACGCCTCGCAGGTGACGATCATCGTGGCGCCGAGGATCATGTTGTTGCAGATCTTGGCCGCCTGACCGTTGCCCGAGGGGCCGCAATGCACGGCCTTCTGGCCCATGATGTCGAACAGCGGTTTGGCGATGTCAAAGCCCGTCTCGTCGCCGCCGACCATGAAGGTGAGCGTGCCGCCCTGCGCGCCGCCGACGCCGCCGGACACCGGCGCGTCGAGCGCGGAGAGCCCAGCGGCCAGCGCCTCTTCGGCCACGGCGCGGGCGCTGTCCACGTCCACGGTGGAGCAATCGAGGAACACCGCGCCCTTGTCCATCGCGGGGATGATCTCATCGGCGACGGAGCGCAGGATCTGGCCGTTGGGCAGCATGGTGATCACGACCTCCGCGCCCTTGGCCGCGGCGGCGCCGCTCTCGGCCATTGTCACGCCGTCCACGGCGACATCGGCCATGTCGAAGCCGATCACCTCGTGCCCGGCCTTGGCGAGGTTGGCGGCCATCGGCCCGCCCATGTTGCCAAGCCCGATAAATCCGATACGCATGGTCACTCTCCCTTTTCGAATGTGAGGGCCGCGCCCTCCAGCGGTTTCAGCATGTCCGAGACAGCCGTGTCCGGCAAGCTTTCGAGCCCGTGCTGCCAGTCTGGATTGCGGTCCTTGTCGATGATCGCGGCGCGTATGCCCTCGAGCAGATCGCCCTTTTCCATCGCGCGGTAGGTGAAGCGATATTCCATGTCGAGCGCGGCGCGGATATCATCGGCCTTGCGGGAATGGCGAATGATCTCCAGCGCGCAGCCGAGTGACAGCGGTGAGTTGCGCGACAGGGACTTGAGCGCGGCGGCGCCGAAATCAGAGTCGTCGGCGCGCAGCGCGGCGACAATATCGGCCAGCCCCGCGCCGGAAAAGGCCGCGTCGATCGCATCGCGCTGCGCGGTGAGCGCGCTTGGCGGGGCGGGGTGGGCGGCCTGTTCGATCAGGGCGGGGTCGGCGGTGTCCTCCAGCCGCGCGATCAGGGCGGGCCAGTCGTCCTCGGGAATGTAGTGATCGGCGAAACCGGCGAGGATGGCGTCGCCCGGCTCCATCCTCGCGGCGGTCAGGCCGAGGTATTCGCCAAGCCGCCCCGGCGCGCGCGCCAGTATCAGGGAGCCGCCCACGTCGGGCACAAGGCCGATGCCGCATTCCGGCATGGCGATGCGGCTGGTCGCGCCCACCACCCGGTGCGCGCCGTGGCAGCCCACGCCGACGCCGCCGCCCATGGTGAAGCCCTGCATGAAGCTGGCGACGGGTTTGGGAAACTCGAACAGCTTGGCGTTCATGCGGTATTCATCGGCCCAGAAGCGCCGCCCGAAGGCGAAATCGCCCTTGGTGCCGGTCTCGTAAAGCTCGGCGATGTCGCCGCCGGCACAGAACGCCTTGTCGCCCGCCGCGTCGATGACGATCATCGCAACGTCGTCGTCGCCGGACCATGCGTCAAGCGCGTCTTCGAGCGCGAGGCACATCTTGTAGCTCAGCGCGTTGAGCGCCTTGGGGCGGTTGAAAGTGATGCGGCCGGTGCGGCCGGTCTTGCGGATCTCGATATCGGTCATGTGGGTTCCCGGTGGGGTGTCAGGCGGTGATCATGTCGCGCGACACGATCATGCGCATGATTTCATTGGTGCCTTCGAGGATCTGGTGCACGCGCAGGTCGCGCACGATCTTCTCGATCCCGTAGTCGGCCAGATAGCCGTAGCCGCCGTGCAGTTGCAGGCAGTCGTTGGCGACGTCGAAGGCGACATCGGTGACGTAGAGTTTGGCCATCGCGCAGAACTTGGTCGCGTCGGGGATGCCGTTGTCAAGCTTCCACGCCGCCTGCCGCAGGAAGATGCGGGCCGATTGCAGCTTCACCTCCATATCCGCGAGGCGGAATTGCAGGGCTTGAAACTGGTTGAGCGATTTGCCGAACGCCTTGCGGTCGTTCATGTAGGCCAGCGTCAGATCGAGTGCGTTCTGCGCGCCACCAAGGGCGGAGGCGGCGATATTGAGCCGCCCGCCGTCGAGACCGGCCATCGCATAGGCGAAGCCGCGCCCTTCCTCTCCGATCAGGTGGTCGGCGGGGATCTGGCAATCATCGAACTGCACCTGCGCGGTGGGCTGCGCGCGCCAGCCCATCTTGTCCTCCAGCGCGCCATAGGAGAGGCCGTCGGTGCCGGCCTCAACCACCACGGTGGAAATCCCTTTGGGGCCCGCGTCGCCGGTGCGGCACATCACGATATAGGCATCCGAATAGCCGCCCCCGGAGATGAATGCCTTGGTCCCGTTGAGGGTGTAGCCCTCGTTGGTCTTTTCGGCCCGCGTCTTGAGGGCAGAGGCGTCCGAGCCGGAGCCGGGTTCGGTCAGGCAGTAGGAAAACACCTTGGACATGGAGCACAGGTCGGGCAGCCATTTCGCCTTGGTCTCTTCGCTGCCGAACTTGTCGATCATGCCGCCGCACATGTTATGGATCGACAGAAAGGAGCCAACCGAGGGGCAGGACATCGCCAGCGCCTCGAACACCAGCGTGGCATCGAGGCGGGTCAGGCCGGTGCCGCCGTGGTCCTCGGAAACGTAAAGCCCGCCGAAGCCCAGATCGGCCAGTTGCGGCCAAAGCTCTTTTGGAATGGTGCCGTCCTGTTCCCACTGGCGGGCATTGGGGGCGATATGCTCTTCCCCAAAGCCCCGGGCCATGTCGAAAATCAGGGTCTGCTCTTCTGTCAGCGCGAAATCCATTCGGCTCCTCCCCGGTGCGAAATTGAACGGCTGTTAAATTATACAGGTTCCCGAAGGTAATGTCAGTGTGCAAAAATGCAAAGCGGGTTGGAGATTTTACAAACGATCACGGAGCGTTTGCCCGAGCACCCTGACGCGCGGTGGCCCCCGAGGACATGAGGGCGCGCGCGGCGCCGCGCCGCAGCGGGTGCTTGCCCCGCGCGGGCCGCTCCACTACACAGAGGCGAACCGCGAAGGGCAGGCTGGCATGCGTATTCTCATCACAAATGACGACGGCATCAACGCGCCGGGCCTTGAGATTCTGACGCGAATCGCGGGGCAGATCGCAGGCCCCGATGGCGAGGTCTGGACCGTGGCGCCCGCGTTCGAGCAATCGGGGGTGGCGCACAGCATCAGCTATACCCATCCCACGATGATCGCGCAGATGGGCGAGCGCCGCTATGCCGCCGAGGGAAGCCCGGCCGATTGCGTGATGGCGGGGCTTCACGACGTGATGAAGGACGCGCCCCCCGATCTGGTGTTGTCAGGGGTGAACCGGGGCAACAATTCGGCCGAGAACGCGCTTTATTCCGGAACGCTGGGCGGCGCGATGGAGGCGGCGCTGAAGGGTATTCCGGCGATGGCGCTGTCGCAGTATTTCGGCCCGGACGTGCGTGATCTGGACAATCCGTTCGAGGCGGCGGCGGAGCACGGCGCGCGGGTGGTGCGCCGCGTGCTTGAGGCCGCGCCGGGCAATACGCAGGACTATCATCTGTTCTACAACATCAACTTCCCGCCGGTGCCGGCCGATCAGGTCAGGGGACTGCGCGTGACGACCCAGGGGCTTCGGCCCAACACGACCTTTTCGGTGGAGCCGCATCTGTCGCCCGCGGGGCGGCGGTTCCTGTGGGTGCGGGGCGGGGATCAGAGCATTGCCAGCGCGCCGGGCACGGATGCCGCGGCCAATCTCGACGGATATATTTCCGTCACGCCGATGCGCGCGGATCTGACCGCGCATGATGTGCTCGATCATCTGAAGGCGATTGAATGACCGATGCCGCCGAGCGCAAGATGCAGTTCCTGTTCGCCCTGCGCAGCAAGGGCGTGACAGACAAGAGCGTGCTCACCGCGATGGAGCGGATCGACCGCGGCGCCTTTGTCCGGGGGTTGTTCGCGGGGCGGGCCTATGAGGACATGCCGCTCCCCATCGCCTGCGGGCAGACGATTTCGCAGCCTTCGGTGGTGGGGCTGATGACCCAGGCGCTCAAGGTCAGCCTGCGCGACAAGGTGCTGGAGGTGGGCACGGGGTCGGGCTATCAGGCGGCGGTGCTGAGCGAGCTTGCACGGCGGGTCTATACCGTGGACCGGCACAAGCGGCTGGTGGCCGAGGCGCGGCGGGTTTTCGAGGCGCTCGATCTGAGCAATATCACCGCCTTTACCGCCGACGGCAGCTTTGGCCTGCCCGATCAGGCGCCGTTCGACCGGATTGTCGTGACCGCAGCGGCGGAAGACCCGCCCGGGCCCCTCTTGGCGCAACTCAAGATCGGCGGTATCATGGTGGTGCCCGTGGGCCAGTCGGATGCGGTGCAACGGTTGATCCGCGTGACGCGGCATGAGACCGGGTTCGAGTATGAGGAGTTGCGCCCGGTGCGGTTCGTGCCGCTGATAGAAGGACTGGCGCGTGACGGTTGAGGCTGGCCGCCGAACGCCTTTCGCGCGACGGATATGAGGCGGACCGCGTGCCCGGACCGGGCGCATGTGGTGAGTGACAACGCAGCCCCGCGCAAGAACAGGGGCGCAGGCGAGGATGGATCGGGATGACAGTGAATTTCAATGAGCGGCAACCAGCACGTCGGGTGATGCGCGTGATGGCCGCCGTGAGCGTCGTGGCCGTCGTGGCGGCCTGCGAGGGGCCGCTTGATTTCGACATGCGGGGGCGGCTTGGCTCCGATCTGGACACATCGGGGCCGGCGGTGCGCGCGACGGCGGACCGCCCCGAGGCCGACCGGCGCGGGGTCATTTCCTATCCCAACTACCAGGTGGCGGTCGCACGGCGCGGGGATCGACTTCGCGACGTGGCGGCGCGCATTGGCGTCGATGCGCAGGAACTGGCGTCCTACAACGGAATGCAAACTGACGACGAACTGCGCCGCGGCGAGGTTCTGGCACTGCCGCGCCGGGTGGAAGAGCCATCGGCGGCCACGGGCGGCGCGGGCGTCGTGCGGGCCCCTTCGGATGTCGATATCTCCTCGGTTGCCGGGGGCGCGATCGAGCGCGCGGATGGGGTAAGGACCGCGGAACTCGACCCGATTCCGGCGGCGGAGGATGCCCCCAGCGGCGAGACCGGGGTCGAGCCGATCCGGCACAAGGTCAGCCGGGGCGAGACCGCCTTTACCATCGCGCGGCTTTATGGCGTGTCGGTGCGCGCGCTGGCGGAGTGGAACGGACTGGGCAAGGATTTCGTGATCCGCGAGGGTCAGATCCTTCTGATCCCGCCGGTCGTGGACGCGCCTGAGACGGCGAACAACGCCGCGCCGACGAGCAGGCCGGGCGACGGATCGCCCACGCCGACCCCGCCAAGCGCGTCGAAGCCCTTGCCCGAAGAGGACATCGCGGCGGCGCCGCCGGAGCCACCGGAGTCGCCGGACCTTGGCGGCACACAGACCGAAAGCGTATCGGACTCGCGGATGGATCGCCCGGTGGAGGGCAAGATCATCCGCGCCTATGCCAAGGACAAGAACAACGGTGTGGATTTCTCCGCCCCTGCCGGGGCGCCGGTTCGGGCCGCTGACGATGGAACTGTGGCCGCCATCACCACCGATGCGGACAATGTGCAGATCCTCGTGGTGCGCCATCCCGACAACCTGATGACAGTGTACTACAATGTCGCGGATGTGGCCGTCGAGAAGGGCAGCACCGTCGCGCGCGGCTCAAAGATCGCCACCGTGCCGGATGGTGATAATTATGTGCATTTCGAGGTGCGCAAGGGGTTCGACAGCGTCGATCCGATGCCGTATCTGGAATAGCTCCGCGCCTGCACCGAGTGCGGCGCGCGGGCGCTATTCCGCCGCCTTGAGCTGAAAGCCCTTGTCGATCATGTCGGTGGGTTCCACCGGATACTCGCCGGAGAAACAGGCGTCGCAGTATTGCGGGTGCTCCGTATCGCGGCCCTGCGCCTCTCCGACGGCGCGGTAAAGACCGTTGAGCGACACGAACCTCAGGCTGTCCACCTCAAGGTAGCGGGTCATTTCCTCTTCGGTCATGTTGGCGGCAAGGAGCTTGTCGCGCTCGGGCGTGTCCACGCCATAAAAGCAGGGCCATGAGGTGGGCGGGGAGGCGATGCGAAAATGCACCTCTTTCGCGCCTGCGTCGAGGACCATTTCCTTGATCTTGCGGCTGGTTGTGCCGCGCACCACGGAATCGTCTACGAGGATCACCCGTTTGCCCCGGATCAGCGCGCGGTTGACGTTCAGCTTCAGCCGCACCCCCATGTTGCGGATCTGCTCTGTCGGTTCGATGAAGGTACGGCCCATATACTGATTGCGGATGATGCCCATGCCGTAGGGGATGCCGCTTTCATGGGCATAGCCGATGGCGGCCGGCGTGCCGCTGTCGGGCACCGGGCAGACCAGATCGGCCTCGACCGGCGCCTCGCGTGCCAGTTCCACGCCGATCTGGCGGCGGGTTTCATAGACGGAGCGCCCGCCGAGGATGGAATCGGGGCGCGAGAAATAGACATGTTCGAAAATGCAAAAGCGGGGTTTGCGCGGGCGGAACGGGAAACGGCTGTCGATGCCTTCGGCCTCGGTGATGACGACCATTTCGCCGGGCGCGACTTCGCGTATGAATTCGGCGCCGATGATGTCGAGCCCGCAGGTTTCCGACGACAGCACCCAGCCATCGCCCAGCCGTCCGAGCACAAGCGGGCGCACGCCCAGAGGATCGCGCACGCCGATCAGCTCCGTTCCGGTCATCGCGACAATGGAGAACGCGCCCTCGACCCGGCGCAGGGCGTCCTCCATCCGTTCGGGGATGTCGCGTTGCAGGGAGCGGGCCATCAGGTGAATGATACACTCGCTGTCCGACGAACTCTGGAAGATGGAGCCGCGCTCGATCAATTCGCGGCGCAGGGCAATGGCGTTGGTGATGTTACCGTTGTGGGCGATTGCCGCGCCGCCCATCGAGAACTCCCCGAAGAAGGGCTGCACGTCGCGGATCTGCGTCGGACCCTTGGAGCCGGAGGTGGAATAGCGCACGTGCCCGATCGCCAAGGGCCCGGGCAGCGTCTTCATCAGGCTTTCCTTGGTGAAGTTGTCGCGCACATAGCCGAAGCGGCGGGCGGAGTGAAAGCCCTGGCCGGGTTGGTGGCAAACGATGCCGCCGGCCTCTTGTCCGCGGTGCTGAAGGGCGTGCAGGCCGAGGGCGACGAAATTGGAGGCATCGGTCAGGCCGATCACGCCGAAAACGCCACATTCCTCGTGCAGTTTGTCATCGTCGAAGGGGTGGGCGGGGGGGAATTTGATGGACAAAGGGGGCAGCTCCGAATCCATTGACCGTTGCATGCCCCTCCTTAAGGGGTTCCGCACGGTATGTCACGAAAGGATCACAAAGGCGGGCAGCTTGTCCTGCGAATGTGCAATGGATCGGTCTGCGCGACTTGAAATCACTCGCTACAGGCGCCGACCAGTTCCTCGTATTGCCGGGTGATCCAGCCGAGTGCGGCCTCGGGGTTGCGCTCTTCGATCTGCTGGGTGATGCGGCCGAAGACCTGCGCGGAGCGGCTGTCATCGACCATTGCAAAGTTTTGCGAGGTGACAACGGTTTCATAGACGAAGAAGGCGATGGCCACCAGAAGGATGCCGCGCAGCACGCCGAAGAGAAAACCCGTCCCCTGATCGAGCCCGCCGAGGGCGGAGCGCTTGACCAGAGACGAGAACAGCGGCGTGAAGAACGAGACCACGACCAGCGCCACGGCAAAGACCGCGGCGAAGGCGCTGATGATGCTCAACTCGCAACTGTCGGCGATGAATTCGCCCAGAACGGGGATTTCCCGGATCAGCGGCTCCACGTGCGGGGCGAAGAGAAAAGCGAGGACTGCGGCGGCGACCCAGCCGGCGATGGCCATCGCCTCGCGCACGAACCCCCGCGAATAGGCCAGAAGGGCCGAAATGAGGATCACGGCAGCCACGACGCCGTCGATGAGGGTAAATCCGTCCATGCCGTGTCCTGTCCCTTTTTTGTTTTGGCGGGTCCGCCGGTTATCCCGCGCCGAACATGTCCCCGACGAACGCGGTCAGATCGCCCGGGCGGTTCAGGCTCATGCCCGCCACCGAGGGAGATTTGCCGCCCCGCGGGGCCACTGCGGATGAGAAACCAAGTTTCTGGGCTTCTTTCAACCTGTTTTCTGTCTGTGACACCGGCCGAAGGGCGCCGGAGAGGCTGATTTCCCCGAAAATGACTGTTTCCTTCGGCAGCGCGGTGTCCTCACGCGCCGAAAGCAGCGCGGCGGCCACCGCCAGGTCGGCCGCCGGTTCGGTGATCTTCATCCCGCCCGCGACGTTGAGATAGACATCGAGCCCGGTGAACGGGATGCCGCAACGCGCCTCCAGCACGGCGAGGATCATCGCAAGGCGCCCGCTGTCCCAGCCGACCACGGTGCGGCGCGGCTGCGCGTGGGGGGAGGGGGCGACAAGCGCCTGAAATTCGGTCAGCAGCGGGCGCGTGCCTTCGATCCCGGCGAATACGGCGCTTCCGGGGCTGGGGTCGCCGCGTTCGGACAGGAACAGTGCCGAAGGGTTGGGCACCTCGGCAAGTCCGCGGCCCGTCATTTCGAACACGCCGATCTCGTCGGCGGGGCCGAAGCGGTTCTTGACCGCGCGCAGGATGCGGAACTGGTGACCGCGCTCTCCCTCGAAATAGAGGACGGTATCGACCATATGCTCCACCACGCGGGGACCGGCGATCTGGCCATCCTTGGTGACATGTCCGACGAGAAACACCGACATGCCCCGGCGCTTGGCGAAGGAGGTCAGCTCATGCGCGGCGGCGCGGACCTGACTGACGGAGCCGGGCGCGGAGCCGATGGTGTCCGACCACATGGTCTGAATGGAATCGATGACGGCGAGATGCGGGCGCTCCGTCTCCAGCGTGGTGAGGATGTCGCGCAGGTTGGTTTCGGCGGCCAGCATGACGGGCGCATCCGACAACTTCAGTCGCTGCGCGCGCATTCGGATCTGTGCCGGCGCCTCCTCTCCCGAGACATAGAGGGTTTTCATTCCCCCGCGGGCAAAGGCGGCGGCGGCCTGTAGCAGCAGCGTGGATTTGCCGATCCCCGGATCGCCCCCCACCAGCGTGGCGGAGGCGGGCACCAGACCACCGCCCAGCACGCGGTCAAGCTCGGCAAGCGTGCTCATGGTGCGGGGGGGCAGAGCCTCTTCCGTGCCCAGGTCGGACAGCGCGACCGCCCGTCCCTTGGCCGGTCCGAGCGTGGCGGCGGCGGGCCCGGCGGCGAGGGGCGCCTCTTCGACGATGGAGTTCCATTCCCCGCAGGTATCGCAACGCCCCGACCATTTGGTGAAACGGGCGCCACAGGCGGTGCAGGTGAATTCGGATTTCGACTTGGCCATGATCAGCTTTTGACGCCTCGGCGCTTCGCCGTCAAATGGGCAATCGCGACGGAGGCGAGAATGCAGCCGGTGAAGAGGTAGAGCCCCCATCCGGTTTCAATGGTGACCCGCCCGACGCCTCTTGCGATCACGATGTAAAGGGCGATCAGGAACACATCGGCCATCGCCAGCCGCCCGAGGATGTCGAGCATGGGCAGAACCCGGCGGCGCAACAGGTGAAAGTGAATGAGCGCGAGGCCGATGGTCTTCAGATAGGGCGCGAAAAGGGCCAGAAAGCTGACCAGCAGCGCCAGCGCCGGATCGGTGCCCCAGAGGCTTTGCAGCCCCGAGACGATGGTGATTTCCGACAGTCCGAAGAGCGGCAGATAGCCCGCGCGCAGCAGCGGGGCGAACCACGCGACGGGATAGAGGATCAAAAGGGCGAGGTTGGCGTAGCGCATGATCCGGGCAATAAAGCACTTTCAAACGGAAAGCGATTGCTCCGATGGCGAGATTGATGCCTAGCGCACCGCCGCGATCGGCCCGTCCGCGCGGCCGTGGATGAACTGATCGAGATAGGGATCGCCGGAATTGTCCATCTCGGCCACCGGGCCGGTCCATTTGATCACCCCGTCATAGAGCATCGCCACGTTGTCGGCGATGGCGCGCACCGATGTCATGTCGTGGGTGATGGTCATGGCGGTGGCGCCCATCTCCGTGACGATCTCGCGGATCAGGTCGTTGATCACCCCGGCCATGATCGGATCGAGCCCGGTCGTCGGCTCATCGAAGAAGATGATCTCCGGCTCCGCCGCGATGGCGCGGGCAAGGCCCACGCGCTTCTGCATGCCGCCCGAAAGCTCGGACGGGAAGAGATCGGCCACATCCGGGGACAGCCCGACGCGGCGCAGCTTTTCCACCGCGATCTCGCGTGCCTCATCCCTCGGACGCTTGAGAGAGCCGCGCAGCAAGCGAAAGGCCACGTTCTGCCAGACGGGCAGGGAATCGAACAGCGCGCCACCCTGAAACAGCATCCCGAAGCGGGCGAGAAAGGCATCGCGGTCGCCCCTGGTCGCGTCCTTGCCATCGACGAGGATCTGCCCGGCGTCCGGCGGAACCAGCCCGAGAACGCATTTCAGCGCCACGGACTTGCCAGAGCCGGAGCCGCCGATGATGACCATGGAACTGCCGCGCGGCACCTCCAGATCGACGCCGCGCAGCACCTTGTTGGCACCGAAAGCCTTATGAACATCCCGAAGCGTGATCATGTGCCGAAAAACAATGATGTGAGCAGGAAGTTGGCCGCGAGGATGAGCACCGCCGCCGCCTGAACCGAGCCCTTGGTGGCCTGACCCACGCCCTGCGCGCCGCGACCGGAATTCATCCCGAAATAGCATCCCATCGTGGCGGCGATCCCGCCGAAGGCGCAGCCCTTGGCCAGTGATGACAGGACGTCGCGCACTTCGAGGAAATCCACGGTGTTGTGGATGTAGGTGGACGGGTTGAAGCCGAGTTGCTGCGTGCTGACGATGAAGCCGCCGAACACGCCGATAACGTCGCCGACGCCGACCAGCGCGGGCACCACCAGAAGCGCGGCGAGAACGCGCGGCGCGGTGAGGTATTTCATCGGATGGGTGGAGAGCGTCACCAGCGCGTCGATCTGCTCTGTCACTTTCATGGTGGCGATCTCGGCGGCGATGGAGGAGGTCACGCGCGCCGCGATCATCAGACCGCCCAGCACCGGCCCCAACTCGCGCACCATGCCGATGGCGACAATCTGCGGGACCACGGCCTCGGCCGAGAAACGGGTGCTGCCGTCATAGATCTGAAGCGCCAGCGCCCCGCCGGTGAAGAACGCGGTCAGCCCCACGACCGGCAGCGACAGCCAGCCGATTTGCAGCAGCGCCACCAGAAATTCGCGCCCGTAGAAGGGGGGGCGAAAGATATGGCTCAGCCCCTGCGCCGTAAAGAGCGACACCTGTCCGGTCAGCGCCAGAAGCGCCAGCGTCTGCCGGCCCAGATAGGCGAGAGGCGCAGCCGCGATCACGGGCGGTAGCGGCGGGTGTAGCGCCCGCCCAACGAGGTGAGAATCTCGTAGCCGATGGTGCCGGCCCAGCCGGCCAGATCATCGACGCCCTGATGCGTGCCCAGAAGTTCCACCTCGGCGGGGTCGGCATCGAGGTGGGTGACATCGACGGCGATGAGATCCATCGAGATCCGGCCCAGCACCGGGCAGGGCGTGTCGCCCACATGGACCTGCGCATGGGGCGCCATGATCCGGGGGATGCCGTCGCCGTAGCCGCCCGCGACGGTGGCGACGCGGGTGGGGGCGCTGGCCGTCCATGTGTTGCCGTAGCCCACGGTCTCTCCCGGCTGCACATCGCGGATCTGGATCACGGGGATGGTGACATGGGCGACGGGGTCGGCGTCCGCGAAGGGGTGCCCCCCGTAAAGGCCGACACCCGGGCGGGTGATGTCGAAATGATACTCGGGGCCGAGAAGAATGCCGCCCGTCGCGGCGAGGGAGCGCGGCACGTCGCAACCCTCGGTCATGTCACGGAATGCCTGAAGCTGCTGTGCGTTCATCGGGTGGTCCGGCTCATCGGCGCAGGCCAGATGCGACATGATCAGAACCGGGTTCTGCTCCAGCGCGATGTCGCGCAGGGCGGCCCATTCGGCGGGCTCCATTCCCAGCCGGTTCATGCCGCTGTCGAGCTGAATTCCGAAGGGATGGCCGGGCAGCGCCTCCACATGGCGCAGCATCTGATCGACGGTGTTGATCATCGGCACCAGCGACAGATCGCTGATCATGTCCGTATCGCCCGGCATGTGCCCGGCAAAGACGCAGATTTCCGGCCCCGGACCCAACGCCTGCCGCAGGTCGGCGCCTTCCTCGGCCAGCGCGACGAAGAAGCGCCTCGCCCCCGCCTGAGCCAATGCGCGGCCCACGCGGCCGACGCCCAGACCGTAGCCGTTGGCCTTTACCACCGCAGCCGTTTCGCAGTGGGTCATCGCATCCAGTGCGGTCCAGTTGGCGGCCAGTGCGGCGAGGTCGATGGTGAGCTTGGGTGTAGACATGGGGCGTTAGTTGACGCTCTGCGGCGTGGAGGTCAAGTGGAAAGCTGGCTGCCCGCGCGGGCGAGGCGGGCGGGGCCTATTCGGCGGGCTGAAACCCCTCGATCAACTGGCGCAGGCCGATCGCGGCGCCGATCAGGATCGACAGGACGGTGACGGGCGCCGACAGCGACAGGAGCGAGAAGGCGGTGATGCCTTGCCCCACCGTGCAGCCGAGCGCGAGCACCGCGCCTGCGCCCATGATCACGGCGCCGAGAATCTGGCGGCGCAGCTCTCGCGGATCTTCGCAGGCTTCCCAGCGGAAATGCCCCTTGATCAGCGAGCCGATGAACGCGCCGACCCAGACCCCTGCGACAGAGCCCACGGCAAAGGACAGCGGGCGGACAGATCCGGACATGGCATAGACGATCGATTCGCCCACCGGGGCCGAAAAGCTGTGCGAGACCACGGGCAGCGCGTCGAACCCGTTGGAAAAGACCCACTGGCTTCCGGCCCAGCCGGTGATGACTGCCAGCGCCACCACGAGCGACCAGAAGATCGACTGCGGTTTGGCCCAGAGATCGCGCGACGCCAGCGCGCCGATACAGATCAGCGCCCCGATGGCCAGACCGATCGGCACCGGCGAGAGGTTGAGCCAGTCGCCCGCGATATGGGCGATTCCCGGCGGTGTGTGGGTGGTCACGTCGACCTGCGGAAAGGCCCAGTTGCGCAAGGGGGCCAGTGGCCCGGCCAGAACGGCATAGGCGGACACCCCCATCACCAGAACGATGACAAAGGCGCGCAGGTCACCACCGCCGAGCCGCGCAATGCTACCGTAGCCGCAGTTGCCCGCCAGGGCCATGCCATAGCCGAACATGAGTCCGCCCAGGATCGAGGCCATCGGCATCCAGCGGATCGAGAGGTAATAGGACAGCTCCGGCTTCAGAAACCCGGTGCCCAGAAGCGTGAATGAGCCAAGGACGGCCGCCCCGATGGCCAGTGCCCACATGCGAATCCGCGTACTTGAACCGCCATAGAGCATGTCCTCAATCGCGCCCATCGTGCAGAAACGGCCAAGACGGGCGGCCAGGCCGAGCATAAGCCCGCCCGCCGCGCCGAACAGCGCGACAAGGTTGCTTTCGCCGACAAACTCCAGCAGTTCCAGCATCGCCGGACCCTCCTCCCTCTGTGTTGCCGGGATTCCGGCTGCGCGCGGCGTCAGGCGGTGGACGCGTCCGTCTGATCGTCCTCCTCGGCGCAGAACAGCGCGTACACCAGTTCCAGCATACGCCGGGGGCGATGATCCGCCAAACGATAATAGATTGTCTTACCCTCCCGGCGGGACACGACAAGCCCCTCAAGGCGCAGGCGGGAAAGCTGCTGTGACACGGCGGCCTGACGCGCGGCTAGGAGATCTTCCAGTTCCGTGACCGATTTTTCGCCCGACACGAGATGACACAGGATCATCAACCGGCCCTCATGGCTGATCGCCTTGAGGAAGTTCGAGGCGGTGGTGGCATTGTCCACCATGCGATCCATTTCCTGTTCGGAAATGTCCTTGTTGAAAACCGGAAGTCCCATACCACGCTTTCCTCGTCTGTCTCCTGCCCGGCTTCAGAAGGCGATCTGCATTTCGATCGCGGCGATGCCGTCTTCGGCGCATTCATCGTCAAGTTCGGGTGACGGTGCGCCGGATACACCAATTCCCGCGACGATGCTACCGTCACCGGCATTCACCAGAAGCCCGCCCCCCAGCGGCAGCGCCTCGGTCAGATCGCGGATGCCCGAAGAAATGGTGCCCGCCTTCGTGGCCTCGGCCAGTTCGGTGGTGGAGGTGCGGAAGCTCACCGCCGTCCATGCCTTGCGGCGTGATGTTTCATAGGAGTGAACGCCGGCGTAGCGATCGGAGAGGAACACCTGCGGCTGGCCGAAGCGGTTCACCACGGTCACGCCGACCTGATAGCCCGCCTCGCGGCACGATTGCAGCGCGGCCTGCGCCATTTCGAGCGCGACCTCGGGCTTGAGGGTCTGGAAGTCGACGAAGGGGCCTTCGTCGTCCTGTGCGAAGGCAGGGGCGGCAAGGCAAAGCGTGGCGGCGGCGGCAATGAGATGTCTCATGAGTCTCCCTTTTCAAATCCGGTATGTTTTTCGAGAAGTTGTTCGATCAGTGGCCAGAAGAAATCCCCTCCCGGGTAGCCTTCGAGCCGAGCCAGTTCCCGCCCGTCCTCGACGATCAAGAAGGTTGGTGTGAAGACCACCTTGCGCGCATAGTCCACATCCTGTGGCGGCGCGCGCAGGCGTTCGCGGCGCAGGGGGGCATATTGCCCGGCCTCGGAGTTCGGCCAGATCGGTGCGATCTCTGCGTCCCAGCGTTCGCAATAGACGCAGCCGGGCTGTTCCACCATGACAAGCTCCACCGCCGCTGCGGGCAGGGCGGTGAGCAGTGTGAAGAACATAGCGAAAATGGCGCGGGGCATTGGAACTCCGATTGACGAAGCGTCGACAGGAAACATAATATGAATATATGAATTGATCAAGGATACCCCATGTTCGACATTTCCTACGCGGGGGCCGCGCTTGCCGGCCTTCTGTCGTTTTTTACGCCCTGTATTCTGCCGATGGTCCCGTTCTACCTGTGTTACATGGCGGGTATCTCCATGAACCAGCTTCAGGGGGACGGTACGATCGCGCCGGGGGCGCAGCGGCGGCTTGTCTTGTCGTCGGTTCTTTTCGCACTTGGCGTCAGCACGATCTTCGTGCTTCTGGGGCTTGGCGCGACGGCGCTGGGACAGGCCTTCGCGCAGTGGCGGCAGCCGCTGTCCTATGTCGCGGCGGCGATTCTGGCGGTATTCGGCCTTCATTTTCTGGGGGTTATCCGGATCGGCCTGCTGTACCGCGAGGCCAAGGTCGAGAGCACGGCAGAGCCGACGACGATGATCGGCGCCTATGTCATGGGGCTGGCCTTCGGCTTTGGCTGGACGCCCTGCGTGGGGCCAGCGCTGGCGTCGATCCTGATGATCGCGAGCGGGATGGGCGACCTGTTTCGCGGGGGGCTTCTGCTGCTGGTCTACGGGCTGGCGATGACCGCGCCCTTCGTGGTGGCGGCGATCTTCGCGCGGCCCTTCCTGCGCTGGATGCAGCGCAACCGGCGGTATCTGCCCTATGTCGAGAAGGCGATGGGGGTTATGCTGATTGTGTTCGCGATCCTGATCGCCACGGACGCGGTGAACGTGATCGCCTTCTGGATGCTGGAGGTGTTTCCAACCTTCGGCAAGGTGGGATGACGAATCGAGGTTAACGTGCTGATATTGCGGAAAAACCGCTTTCGGTATCACGTCGGTATAACGTCGGTATTGCGTCGGTGCCGGACACCGGCCCCAACCGACGGCGGAACGGATTACCGCAGCGAGCGTTGCATCGCTGAGGGTGCGACGCGCGATTTTGGGAAACACGGTCTGGGAGGATTGAGACCATGAAACGGATGATACTGGCCGCGCTGGCGGTGATCTGGGCGCTGCCGCTCTGGGCGGTGGAGATGGGAGACGACGGGCTGCACAAGCCCGGCTGGTACAAGGAGACCTTCAAGGATCTGCGGGAGGATTTCGCGGATGCGGAAAGCGAGGGAAAGCGGCTTCTGCTCATCGTGGAGCAGCGCGGTTGCATCTATTGCCGCGACATGCATGAGAACACCTTTACAGACCCGCGCGTGAAGGAGCATCTCGAAGAGACCTATTTCCCGGTACAGATCAACCTGCACGGCGATACGGAACTGATCGACACCGATGGCGAGGCGCTGTCCGAGAAGGCGGCGGCCCGCAAATGGAACGTGATGTTCACGCCGACGATGATCTTCATGCCGCCCGAACTCGACGAGAGCAAGCCGGCCGTGGCGCAGGCGGTGGCGGTGATGCCGGGCGCCTTCGCGGCGGGCACCACCTTCGACATGATGACATGGGTGGCCGAGGAACGTTACCTTGATCAGTCGGAGGAGGATTTCCAACGCTACCACGCGCGCAAGATCCGCGAAAGGAACGACGGCAGCACCGATTGATCCGCATGGGGGACAAAGGGCGCAGCATCGCCGGAGAATCATTCTCAATTATTCATTTCCATGAATTTGATGTTGCGTTTCCATCCCGCTGTGGACTACGGTATGCTTAATGACTGCAAGCCACGAACAGGCATTGAATGGGAGGAGACATGAGGCTTTGGACACTCACAGGGGCGGCGATCATCGCGGCCGGAAGCGCAACGGCGGGGCCGGTTGCCCCAACTGACGTCGCGTTTGGCGAATATGGCTCGGTAAGCGAATCGCTGACCGGGGTGCCGGGCGATCCGGAAGCTGGCGCCAATGTCGTCAAGAACAAGGGAATCGGCAATTGCATCGCCTGCCATCAGGTGAGCGCGCTGAGCGATACGCCGTTTCAGGGTGAGATCGGGCCGCCGCTTGACGGTGTGGCCGACCGCTGGAGCGAAGCGGAGATTCGCGGAATCGTCGCCAACGCCAAGAAGACGTATGATGGCACGATGATGCCGTCCTACTACAAGGTCGAAGGATATATCCGTCCCGGCGATGCCTACACCGGCAAGGCCGCGGAGGAACCTCTCGATCCGCTTTTGACCGCGCAGCAGATCGAGGACGTGGTCGCATTTCTCATGACGCTCTCGGAAGAGTGATCAGGACCGGACAACACCAAGGAGAGAAGAGACATGGAATTCACAAGACGTGACACTCTGGCGCTGGGGGCGGCCGCTGCGGCGATGACCGTTCTGCCGTTCCGCGCCAATGCCGCGACGGTGGATGAGCTGATAAACGAGTTCACCGGCGGCGCCGACGTGGCGGACAGCGGCGTGACGCTGACCGCGCCCGAAATTGCCGAGAACGGCAACACGGTTCCGATCGAAGTGGCCGCCGAAGGCGCGAGCGCCATCATGGTGCTCGCCGCGGGCAACCCGACCCCGCCGGTCGCAACGTTCAATTTCGGCCCGCTGGCCGGTTCGCACGCCGCGTCCACCCGGATTCGTCTGGCGGGCACACAGGACGTGATCGCGATTGCCCAGCTTGCCGACGGCAGCTTTGCGCGGACCAGCAAGAACGTCAAAGTCACCATCGGCGGCTGCGGCGGCTAAGGCATAAGGAGAGCAAGATATGGCATCTGGTGTAAAACCCCGCGTCAAGGTCCCGAGTTCGGCCGACGCAGGTGAGGTGGTCACGATCAAGACCCTCATCAGCCACAAGATGGAATCGGGCCAGCGCAAGGACAGCGACGGCAATACCATTCCGCGGTCGATCATTCACCGCTTCACCTGTGATTTCAACGGTGAGAACGTGATCGACGTGAAGATGGAACCGGCGATTTCGACCAACCCCTATTTCGAGTTCTACGCCACCATCCCGGAATCCGGTGAGATGAAATTCACCTGGTATGATGACGATGGTGACGTTTACGAGGAAGCCAAGAACGTCACGGTGGGATAATCCGGTCAACGGACCCAGGCAGCGCCCTGTCCTCGGTGTTGGGGGCGGGGCGGAGACCCAAGGGAGGAAATGCGATGAAATTCAAGGCAATGACGGCGATCGCCGCGCTTGCCCTCGCCGTGCCGGCGCTGGTCGTGGCGGACCCGGATGACGACAACCTCGTCATCAATGGCGAGATCGAGATGACCACGAAGGTGGAACCGGCGGACCATCTGGACGGCGCACTGCCGACAGTGATGTCCGGCTGGCACTTCCGCGCCGACGAGACACAGGCGCTTCAGATGGACGACTTCGACAACCCCGGCATGATCTTCGTCGATCAGGCGATGGACGCCTGGCAGACCGCCGAGGGGACGGAGGACAAATCCTGCGCGAGCTGCCACGAAGATCCCGCGGATTCGATGAAGGGCGTGCGGGCCACCTATCCCAAGTGGAACGAGGATGCCGGTGAAGTGCGCACCCTCGCGATGCAGATCAACGACTGCCGCGAAAACCAGATGGGCGCGGAGCCTTACAAGTACGACAGCGGACCGATGGCGTCGATGGAGGCCCTGATCTCTGTCCAGTCGCGTGGAATGCCGGTGGATGTGGCCATCGACGGGCCAGCTCAGGAAACCTGGGAGCGGGGTAAGGAAATCTACTATACCCGCTATGGTCAGCTTGAGCTAAGCTGCGCCAACTGCCACGAGCAGAATTATGGCAACATGATCCGCGCCGACCACCTCAGCCAGGGGCAGATTAACGGCTTTCCAGTCTACCGCCTGAAGAACGCACGGCTTAACACCGCGCATGGCCGGTTCAAGGGCTGTGTGCGTGACACCCGCGCCGAGACCTTCGCGCCCGGCAGCGACGCGTTCGTGGCGCTTGAGCTTTATGTCGCTTCGCGCGGCAACGGTCTTTCGGTCGAAGCACCGTCGGTTCGCAACTAAGACTTAAAGGCCCGCGCCGGGAAAGGCGCGGGCCTTCCTATGCTTAAATAATTCATACATGCGAATATGAATGGCATGACAGACGGAAAGGCAATGGCATGATCTCTCGTCGCGATTTTCTACAGGCCAGCATGGCCGCATCGGCGCTTGTCGGGGCCAGCGGGTTCGGAAACTGGGGCCGTCTTGCGGCGCAGCAATCTCTGACCCAGGATCAGCTCTTGCAATTCGACACCTTCGGGAACGTGTCGCTGATCCATCTGACGGACATTCATGGACAGCTCAAGCCGATCTATTTCCGCGAGCCGGAGATCAATATCGGTGTGGGCAAGAACAAGGGCGAGGTGCCGCATATCACCGGTGCCGATTTCCGCCGCATGTATGGCATAGAGGATGGCAGCCCGTCGCATTACGCGCTGACCTACAATGATTTCACCGCGCTGGCGCGCACCTACGGCAAGATGGGCGGACTGGATCGCATCGCCACGGTGATCGGCGCGATCCGCGCGGACCGGCCCGATGCGCTTTTGCTCGATGGCGGGGATACATGGCACGGCTCTTATACCTGCCATCACACGCAGGGCCAGGACATGGTCAACGTGATGAACGCGCTCAAGCCCGATGCGATGACCTTCCACTGGGAATTCACGCTGGGCAGCGAGCGGGTGCGCGAGATCGTCGAGGGCCTGCCGTTCGCGGCGCTGGGGCAGAACATATTCGATGCCGAATGGGACGAGCCGGCCGAAGCCTTCCCGCCCTACAAGTTCTTCGAGCGTGGCGGCGTGAAGATCGCGGTGATCGGGCAGGCGTTCCCCTATATGCCGATCGCCAACCCCGGCTGGATGTTCCCCGAGTACAGCTTTGGCATCCGGGATGAGCGGATGCAGGAGATGGTGGACGAGGTGCGCGCGCAGGGAGCGGAGCTTGTCGTCTGCCTGAGCCACAA
The DNA here is from genome assembly GCF_900110425.1 of Salinihabitans flavidus. Taxonomy (GTDB): domain Bacteria; phylum Pseudomonadota; class Alphaproteobacteria; order Rhodobacterales; family Rhodobacteraceae; genus Salinihabitans; species Salinihabitans flavidus. The sequence continues at coordinate 112,963 of NZ_FODS01000006.1, forward strand.
CGGCTTTGACGTGGACAAGAAGATGGCCGGAACGGTCAAGGGGATCGACGTGATCCTGACCGGGCACACGCATGACGCGCTGCCCGAGCCGGTTCTGGTCGGCGACACGATCCTGATCGCCACCGGCTCGAACGGCAAATTCGTCAGCCGCGTCGATCTGGACGTGCGCGACGGGCAGATGATGGGGTTCCGGCACAAGCTGATCCCGATCTTTTCGGACGTGATCGCGCCGGATGCTTCGGTCACGCGGCTGATCGACGAACAGCGCGCGCCCTTTATCGACCAGTTGACCGAGGTGATCGGCAAGACCGACACGCTTCTGTATCGCCGAGGCAATTTCAACGGCACATGGGACGACCTGATCTGTCAGGCGCTGATCGAGGAGCGCGACGCCGATATCGCGATGTCGCCGGGCGTGCGCTGGGGGCCGTCGGTCCTGCCGGGGCAGGACATCACGCGCGAGGACATCTGGAACGTCACCTCTATGAGCTATGGCGAGGCGTATCGCACGGAAATGACGGGCGAATTCCTCAAGGTCGTGCTGGAGGACGTGGGCGACAACCTGTTCAACCCCGACCCTTATTACCAGCAGGGCGGCGACATGGTGCGCGTGGGCGGCCTTGGCTATCGCATCGACATCAACAAGCCGCAGGGCGAGCGGATCAGCGATCTGACGCTGCTGCGCACCGGCGAGGCGATCGACCCGTCGCGCAGCTATGTCGTGGCCGGCTGGGCGAGTGTCAACGAAGGCACCGAGGGCCCGCCGATCTGGGACGTGGTGGAGGCGTATATTCGCCGCAAGGGCACGGTTTCGCTTGAGCCGAACAATTCGGTGAAGGTGGTGGGCGCCTGAGCAGGCGACCGCGAAGTGAATGTTGTAAAGGAGACAAGTCAGATGACGGAGAGCGTCAAGGGCAAGGTCCCGTCACGCCGGGCGTTCCTGAAAGGGGCGGTCGCGGCTGGCGGAGCGGTGGCCGGTGCGGGCATGGTCCGCGCAGCGGAGGGTGATCCCCTGATCACCGAGGTGCAGCCGTGGGCGAGCGGGTTTGGCGAAGGGGTCGATGCCACGCCTTACGGGCTGCCGATCCGGTTCGAGAGCGATGTGGTGCGGCGCAACGTGGAGTGGCTGACCGCGGACACGATTTCGTCGATCAACTTCACGCCGATCCATGCGCTCGATGGCACGATCACGCCGCAGGGCTGTGCGTTCGAGCGGCACCATTCGGGTGCGATCGAGTTGAGCAAGCAAGACTACCGGCTGATGATCAACGGGCTGGTGGATACGCCACTTGTGTTCACCTATGCCGATCTGGAACGGTTCCCGCGCGAAAACCACGTCTATTTCTGCGAATGCGCCGCCAACACCGGGATGGAGTGGGCCGGCGCGCAGCTCAACGGCGCGCAATTCACCCACGGGATGATCCATAACATGGAGTATTCCGGCGTGCCGCTGCGCACGCTGCTGGAGGAGGCCGGGCTCGATCCGGCGGGCGATCTGTCGGACAAGTGGATCTATGTCGAGGGGGCGGACGCCTCTTCCAACGGCCGCTCGATCCCGATGGACAAGGCGCTCGACGATGTGCTGGTGGCCTTCAAGGCCAATGGCGAGGCGCTGCGCAAGGAGCACGGGTATCCGGTGCGCCTCGTGGTGCCGGGCTGGGAAGGCAACATGTGGGTCAAGTGGCTGCGCCGGGTCGAGGTCATGGATGGCCCGGTCGAGAGCCGCGAGGAGACCAGCAAATACACCGACACGCTGGCCGACGGCACGTCGCGCAAGTGGACGTGGGAGATGGACGCGAAATCGGTCATCACCTCGCCAAGCCCGCAATCGCCGATCCCCCACGGGGCCGGGCCGCTTGTCATCACCGGGCTGGCATGGTCAGGGCGTGGCGCGATTGACCGCGTGGATGTGAGCATCGACGGCGGCGAGAACTGGCAGACCGCGCGTCTGGCCAAGCCGGGTGAGGCCAAGGCGCTGACGCGGTTCTATCTCGACATCGAGTGGGACGGGTCGGAAATGCTGCTGCAAAGCCGTGCGATGGACGACACCGGCTATGTGCAGCCGACCAAGGAGGCGCTGCGCGAGGTGCGCGGCGAGAATTCGATCTACCACAACAACTGTATTCAGACCTGGTTGGTCACGCCGAACGGGGAGGCCGAGAATGTCGAAGTATCTTAACCTTGGGCTGATCGGGGCGGTGGCCGCATCGCTCGGCGCCGCCCCGGCGCTGGCTGACGGGTATGGCCTTGGCCGTGCCGCGACCGCCGATGAAATCGCCGCATGGGATCTGGACGTGATGCCGGACGGCACCGGGCTTCCCGAAGGGTCGGGGTCCGTGTCGGATGGCGAGGATCTTTTTGTCGAGCATTGCGCCGTGTGTCACGGCGACTTTGCCGAGGGTGTGGGCAACTGGCCGGCGCTCGCGGGCGGCGAGGGGTCGCTTGCGGATGAGGATCCGGTGAAGACGGTCGGCAGCTACTGGCCGTATCTGTCCACGGCGTGGGACTATGTCCATCGCTCCATGCCCTACGGCAACGCGCAGATCTTGAGCGCGGATGAGACCTATGCCATCGTGGCCTATATCCTGTATTCGAACTACATCGTGGAGGATGACTTCGTTCTGACGAAAGACAACTTCCTTGATGTGGAAATGCCCAACGCGGACGGGTTCATCGTCGATGACCGCGAAACCGCAGAGGCGCATTTCTGGGACGCCGAGCCTTGCACGGAGAACTGCAAGGACGAGGTGGAAATCACCATGCGCGCCACGGTGCTTGACGTGACCCCGCAGGATGACGCGGAAGAGGCGATAGCCGATCAAGCCGCCGCCGAAGAGCCTGCCGCCGAAGAGGCCGAAACCCAACAGGCCGCGCTTGACCCCGAGCTTGTTGCCGAGGGCGAGAAGGTTTTCCGCAAGTGCCAGGCCTGTCACCAGGTCGGTGAGGGCGCGAAGAACCGGGTCGGCCCGCAGCTCAACGGGATCGTTGGCGCGAGTGTCGGAAGGATCGAGGATTTCCGATACTCGAAGCCGATGGCCGAACTGGGCGAGAGCGGAGAAGTCTGGACCGAGGATAATCTGGCTGCCTTCCTCGCCAAGCCCCGCGATTTCCTGAAGGGCACGAAGATGTCCTTTGCCGGGTTGCGCAAGGAAGAGGATCAAGCCGCGGTGATCGAATACCTCAAGAGCTTCGAGGAGTGATCCATGCGCCACGCAGTCCTGATCCTGTCAGTCTGCGCGGCCATCACGACAGCGGCGCGCGCCGAGGAAGGCGCGCGCCCCATTGGCGACGCGGAGCGCGGCGAGACCGTCTTCGCCAGAAAATGCGCCTCCTGCCATCAGGTCGGGCCGGATGCGCGGCACCGGATCGGCCCGCATCTGAACGGGATCTTCGGGCGCAAGGCGGCCAGTTTCCCCGAGTTCAACTATTCCCGAAGCATCGAGCGGGCCCGCGACGACGGGCTGGTGTGGGATCTGCGCCGGCTTGATGCCTATCTGGAGAACCCCAAGGCGCTTGTATCCGGCACGCGGATGAATTTCGCCGGGCTCAAGAACCAGCGCGACCGCGACGATGTTCTTGCCTATTTGCGCATATTCTCCGACAATCCACAGAATATCCCCGAGGCCGCGCCGACCGCGCGCAAGATGGAGGTGGATTTGCCGGAAGAGGTCCTGTCGATCGAAGGCGACGCGGCTTTTGGCGAGTATCTGTCCAGTGAATGCACGACCTGCCATCAGGTGGACGGCGACAACGACGGCATACCGTCGATTACCGGCTGGCCCGAGGAGGATTTCGTGGTCGCCATGCATGCCTACAAGCAGAAGCTGCGGCCGCACCCGGTGATGCAGATGATGGCCGGACGGCTGTCAGACGAGGAAATCGCCGCCCTCGCGGCCTATTTCAAGGGATTGGAGTGAGGGCATACCACAACCGAGATCTGGGAGGAGCTCACATGACGATCAACAGACGGATATTCCTGGGAACCGCCGCGGCGGCCACGATGGCCGCGCCCATGGTGATGGGGGCTTCGCACGGGCGCCCGCGCGTTGTCGTGATCGGCGGCGGGGCGGGCGGCGCCACGGCGGCCCGCTATGTCGCCAAGGACAGTAAGGGCGAGATTGACGTCACGCTGGTGGAGCCGACGCGGAGCTATTATACCTGCTTTTTCTCCAACCTCTACATCGGAGGCTTCCGCGAGCTTTCGAGCATCGCCCACAGCTATGGCACGCTGGCCAGCGAGTATGGCATCAACGTCGTGCACGATTGGGCGGTGGGGATCGATCGGGACGCCAAAACGGTGAGTCTGGCGGGGGGCGACACGCTGCCCTATGACCGGCTGATCCTGAGCCCCGGCATCGACTTCGTGGAAGGCGCGGTGCCCGGCTGGGACATCTCGCAGCAGGGGCGGATGCCCCACGCCTACAAGGCCGGAAGCCAGACCGAACTTCTCAAGGCGCAGATCGAGGCCATGCCCGAGGGCGGGGTGTTCGCGATGGTCGCGCCGCCGAATCCCTATCGCTGCCCACCGGGCCCCTATGAGCGGGTGAGCATGGTGGCGCACAAGCTGCGGGAGGAGAATCCGACCGCGAAGATCCTGATCGTGGACCCCAAGCAGAACTTTTCGAAACAGGCACTGTTCGAGGAAGGGTGGGCCAAGCACTACGGCGGCATGATCGAGCGGATCGGCCCGGATTTCGGCGGCGAGAATGTCTCGGTCGATCCGATGGCGATGACCGTGACCATCGACGGCGCGGTGGAGAATGTCGATGCCTGCAACGTGATCCCGGCGCAGAAGGCCGGGCGTATCTGCGAGCTGGCGGGGATCACCGAGGGCAACTGGGCCCCGGTGGTGCCGCAGACCATGCAGAGCCGGATGGATGAGAATATCCACGTTCTGGGCGATGCCACCAATCAGGGCGACATGCCGAAATCCGGCTTCTCGGCCAATAGCCAGGCCAAGGTCGCGGCGATGGCGGTGCGCGGGGCGCTGACGGACTCGCGCGTGTTCCCGGCCAAGTTCTCCAACACCTGCTGGTCGCTCATCGACACAGAGGACGGCGTGAAGGTGGGCGCCACCTATGAGGCGACGGACGAGAAGATCGCCAAGGTCGATGGCTTCATCAGCGACACCGGCGAGGATGAGGATTTGCGGCGCCAGACCTTCGAGGAATCTTTGGGCTGGTATGCCGGGATCACCTCGGACATGTTCGGGTAAGTCGATCGGGCCGGGCGGTCGCCCGGCCCCTTTGCGAACCCTCTGCGCCCGTCCGGCATCGTCCGGCGGACATCGTGCCGCACCCTTGCGCAGGAAAGGCGTGTCGCGCATTCGCATTTTGTTCCGCTGAGCGCGGGGTTTGCGCCCCCCTTACCCCCCATGTATCGTTGAGGCGCGCGGCCAACAGGGACGTCGCGCGGCACGCTAATTCGCCCACCGCCCCTTGCAGCCCCCCGTATGCCCAACTAAGACTCTGTTAGGTCGCGATCTGTAAGGATCGCAGGAACGACAGAAGCAGGCAGGCGCACACATATGACGGATCCTCACGAAACTTACATGAACACGCTGGTTCCGATGGTGGTCGAGCAGACCAGCCGCGGCGAACGGGCCTATGACATCTTCTCGCGCCTGCTCAAGGAGCGGATCATTTTTGTCAACGGGCAGGTGCATGACGGCATGTCGAGCCTGATCGTGGCGCAGCTTCTGCATCTGGAGGCGGAAAATCCGTCGAAGGAAATCTCGATGTACATCAATTCGCCTGGCGGTTCAGTGATCGCGGGGATGAGCATTTACGACACGATGCAGTATATCAGACCCAAGGTTTCGACCCTTGTCTGCGGTCTGGCGGCCTCAATGGGATCGGTGATCGCACTGGGCGGCGAAAAGGGGCTTCGGTTCTCGCTTCCCAACTCGGAATTTCTGGTGCATCAGCCCTCGGGTGGCAGTCAGGGCACCGCGGAGGACATCCTGATCCAGTCGCGGCACATCGAGCAGACGCGCGAGCGATTCTATCAACTCTACATGCGCCATACGGGCCAGGATTACGAGACAGTGCGGCAAGCGCTTGATCGCGACAAGTGGATGACCCCCGAGGAAGCCAAGGAATGGGGTCACATCGACGAGATCGTGGAGAGCCGCGACAAGGTCGAAGAGGAGAAGAAGTGATACCGGCACTGTGATCGCCCCGATCCCGAACGCGGGGCGATTTGAGATTGTGCCGGGCAAATGGCTGGCTTAGGCTGGCCGAAACGTGGAGGCTTTGGCAGGGTGGCGCACCCTGGGACGAGCATTAAGGCCCCGAAAGGTAGATTATGGCGACGAATTCTGGTGGCGACAGCAAGAACACCCTCTACTGCAGTTTCTGCGGCAAGAGCCAGCACGAGGTGCGAAAACTGATCGCGGGCCCGACGGTGTTCATCTGCGACGAATGTGTCGAGCTGTGTATGGACATCATCCGTGAAGAGAGTAAGGCAAGTGGCCTGAAATCCTCGGAAGGAGTGCCGACGCCCAAGGACATCTGCGAGGTGCTCGATGACTACGTGATCGGGCAGATGGTGGCGAAGCGGGTGTTGTCGGTGGCGGTGCACAACCACTACAAGCGTCTCAACCACTCGCAGAAATCCGGCGATATCGAGCTACAGAAATCCAACATCCTGCTGATCGGCCCCACGGGCTGCGGCAAGACGCTTCTGGCGCAGACACTGGCGCGCATTCTTGATGTGCCGTTCACCATGGCCGATGCCACCACGCTGACCGAGGCGGGATACGTCGGCGAGGATGTGGAGAACATCATCCTCAAGCTGCTTCAGTCGAGTGAATACAACGTGGAACGTGCGCAGCGCGGCATCGTCTATATCGACGAGGTCGACAAGATCACGCGCAAGTCGGAAAACCCGTCGATCACCCGCGACGTGTCGGGCGAGGGGGTGCAGCAGGCGCTTCTGAAACTGATGGAGGGCACCGTTGCCGCGGTTCCGCCGCAGGGCGGGCGCAAGCATCCGCAGCAGGAATTCCTTCAGGTGGACACGACCAACATCCTGTTCATCTGTGGCGGTGCCTTTGCCGGGCTCGACAAGATTATCGCGCAGCGCGGCAGGGGCAGCGCGATGGGTTTTGGCGCCGATGTGCGCAGCAGCGAGGAACGCAATATCGGCGAGGTGTTCCAGGATCTCGAACCCGAGGATCTTCTGAAATTCGGTTTGATCCCGGAATTCGTCGGTCGTCTGCCGGTTCTGGCGACGCTGGAGGATCTGGACGAAGACGCGCTGGTCACGATTCTGACAGAGCCGAAGAACGCCTTGGTCAAGCAGTATCAGCGGCTCTTCGAGCTTGAGGATGCCAAGCTGACCTTCACCGACGAGGCGCTCAGGGCGATTGCCAAGCGGGCCATCAAGCGCAAGACGGGTGCGCGCGGTCTGCGTTCGATCCTGGAGGATATCCTGCTCGACACGATGTTCGAGCTGCCCGGAATGGACAGCGTGACCGAGGTCGTGGTCAACGAAGAGGCGGTGACCTCGGATGCCGCGCCGCTGATGATCCACGGCGAGGGCGAAAAGGAATCGGCCACCGCGGGCTGATCCGGAGAGATTGCCTGGAGTCGCAAACGACGCCACCAGACGGTCGGCGTCGTTTGTCTTGGCGTCTCAGGGTATCGCGTCCCGTTTCGCGCGTTCGGGCCACTGGACCTTTGCCCCGCGATGCGGCATAGAAAGGAAGAATTTGCGGAGGCATTCATGGGCATTCTGAACACACTTCTGCGCGCGGTGACATGGTGGCATGGCAGCACGCTCAACACCCAGTTTTTCACATGGCGCAAGGGTCAGATGGTGGGTGAGGACGACCAGGGCAACATATTCTACCGCAACCGCGACGATTCCCGGCGTTGGGTGATCTTCAACGGCGAGGCGGAGGCAAGCCGGGTCAGCCCCGATTGGCACGGCTGGCTGCATCGCACCTATGACGATGCACCGAGCGAAAAACCGCTGGGGCACAAGCCTTGGGAGAAGCCGCACCAGGAGAACCTGACTGGTACCCCGCTGGCCTATGCGCCAACGGGATCAATTCGCCGCGCCCATCCGGTGGAACGGCGCGATTATGAGGCGTGGACGCCTGAATAACCCCGGAGGGGACGAAGATGTCAGCGGCACAACGCATCGAGATCGCCGTGGGCGCGGTCGTCCTGGCCGTGGCGATCGGTTTTCTGGTGTATGTGAGTCAGGCCACCGGGTTGACCGGGGGGCGCGACGGAGGGTATCCGCTCACGGCCTCTTTCCGGTCGGCTGAAGGCGTGAGCGTGGGCACGGATGTGCGCCTTGCCGGGGTGAAGATCGGCACTGTCACGAAGGTTCGACTCAATACCGAGACCTTCCGCGCCGATACCGTGTTTCTGGTGCAGGACGGCGTGGAAATTCCCGATGACAGCGCGGTTGTCGTATCCTCCGAAGGGCTTCTGGGCGGTAATTTCGTGGAAATCCTGCCCGGCGGATCGCCGTTCAACCTTGCGGCGGGAGAGGAGATCATAGACACGCAGGGCGCTGTCAGCCTTGTATCGCTTCTGCTCAAGTTCGCCTCGGGTGGTGGTGGAGAGGAAGAGGTGCAGTGAGACTGTTTGCCATATCCCTTTTGCTATGCTGGGCCGGATTGGCACAGGCGCAGGAGATCGTGGTCGAACCGCTCGACGATCCCGAGACGGACACGCAATCGGGACCATCGATCACCGAAGATGACATTCCCACCTTCAATCGGGACGGGCCGCGAATCGAGATCGAGGAAATGCCAAGAGCGAACCCGGATGCGCCATCGATTACCGAGGATTATTACCAGTCGCCAATCACGCTGAGCCCCGGTTTTGGCCAGACCGAGGAAACAGTGATTCAGCAAGAGGTCGCGCAATCGCCAGGCGCGGTGCTGCGCGGGATCGACAGGCTGAGCGGCGAGGTGGAGGACTTCGAGATTCAGTCCGGCCATTCGGCAAGACTTGAGAAACTTCGCATTGAGCTTTCGGATTGCCGCCATCCGGTCGACAATCCGACAGGCGAGGCGTTTGCCTTTCTCACCGTCCGCGATGAAGCAGAAGCCGATCCGCTGTTTCAGGGGTGGATGATCGCCTCTTCCCCGGCGCTGAACGCGCTCGATCATGCGCGCTATGACATCTGGGTATTGCGCTGCATCACCTCCTGAACCGTCGGAACCGGCGGGGCGGTGAAATCGGCCTCCTGCGTGATGGCCTCACGCAGCCGCGCGTGATAGGCGGCGCGGCTGACCTCCTGCCCTCCGAGTGACGCCAGATGCGGTGTCAGGAACTGCGTATCGAAGAGCGTGAACCCGCCGAGATTGAGTCGATCCACGAGAAACGCCAGCGCGATTTTCGAGGCATCGGTGCGGCGCGAGAACATGCTTTCTCCGAAAAAGGCGGCCCCCAGCGTGACGCCATAGACGCCGCCGATCAACGTCTCGGCGCTGTCCCACACCTCGAGCGAATGGGCCCGTCCTTTCAGGTGCAGCGCGAGGTAGAGGCGCCGGATTTCCGCATTGATCCATGTGTCGTCGCGATCCGCGCAGCCATCGACCACGGCGGCGAAGTCGCGGTTGACCGAAACGCGGAAATCCCCGCGCCGCAGCCGCCGGCGTAGTGAGCGCGAGATGTGAAAGCCATCAAGCGGCATGATCCCGCGCCGCCTTGGATCGACCCAGAAAATTTCCGGGTCGTCGCGATGCTCCGACATGGGGAAAATCCCCATCGCATAGGCGCGCATGAGCATGTCAGGTGTCAGCTCCGACATGCCTATGCGCCGAGGGACGGCATCAGCCGCCGCCCAGATTGCTTTCAAGCCAGTGTTCCAGCCAGTGAATGTTGTAGGTTCCGGCAAGAATGTCGGGCTCTGTCAGCAGGGCGTGAAACAGCGGGATGGTCGTGTCCACACCGTCCACGATCAACTCTCCCAGTGCGCGGTGGAGCCGGGCGATGGCCTCGGGCCGGTCGCGGCCATGCACGATCAGCTTGCCGATCAGGCTGTCGTAATAGGGTGGGATCGTATAGCCGTCGTAAAGTGCCGAATCCATCCGCACGCCAAGCCCGCCGGGCGCGTGGTAATGGGTGATCCTGCCGGGGCAGGGGGAAAAGTTCGGCAGCTTCTCGGCATTGATGCGCACTTCGATGGCGTGGCCGTTGATTTCCAGATCGTCCTGACCGAACGACATGGGGAGCCCTTCGGCAACGCGGATCTGCTCGCGCACGAGGTCCACGCCGAAAATCGCCTCTGTCACCGGATGTTCGACCTGAAGACGGGTGTTCATCTCGATGAAATAGAACTCACCGTTCTCATAAAGAAACTCGATGGTGCCCGCGCCGGAATAGCCCAGCTCGGCCACCGCGTCGGCGCAGATCTTGCCGATCCTGTCGCGTTCGGATTGGCTGATGGAGGGGCCGGGCGCCTCTTCGAGCACCTTCTGATGCCGCCGCTGGAGAGAGCAGTCGCGCTCCGCCAGATGTACCGCCTTGCCCTTGCCGTCGCCGAAGACCTGAATCTCGATATGACGCGGCGTGGTGAGGTATTTCTCGATATAGACCTCATCGTTGCCGAAGGCCGCCTTCGCCTCGGCGCGGGCGGTGCGGAAGGCCGATTGCATTTCTGTCGCGCTATGGGCCACTTTCATGCCGCGGCCGCCGCCACCCGCGGTCGCCTTCACGATCACCGGATAACCGATTTCCTCGCCCAGTTCGAGCGCAGCTTCGACATCGGCGATTCCCGCCTCGGAGCCGGGCACACAGGGCACGCCAAGCGCCTTCATCGTGTCCTTGGCGGTGATCTTGTCGCCCATCATGCGGATATGTCTGGCGCTCGGTCCGATGAAGGTGAGGTCGTGATCCTCGACGATCTGGACGAAATTGGCGTTCTCGGAGAGAAAACCGTAGCCGGGATGGATCGCCTGCGCGCCCGTCACCTCACAGGCGGCGATGATCGCGGGAACGGACAGGTAGCTGTCGGTGCTGGAGGGCGGACCGATGCAGATCGCCTCATCGGCCATGCGCACATGCATCGCGTCGGAATCGGCGGTCGAATGGACCGCGACCGAGCGGATGCCCATCTCGCGGCAGGCACGGATCACGCGCAGGGCGATCTCTCCGCGGTTGGCAATCAGGATTTTCTCGAACATTGTGCCGCCTTACTCGATGATGACCAGCGGTGCGCCATATTCCACGGTGGCGCCGTCTTCCACCAGGATGCGTTTCACGGTGCCTGCGCGGGGGGCGGGGATGTGGTTCATGGTCTTCATCGCCTCCACGATCAGGATCGTATCCCCCTCGCTCACCTGGCTTCCGATCGACACGAAGGGCGTGGAACCGGGTTCCGGCTGCAGGTAAATCGTGCCGACCATCGGCGAGGTGACAGCGCCGGGGTGGTCGGCAGGGTCTTCACTTGCGGCAGCGGCGGATGCGGCGGCGGTCGCCTCTGAGGCCGGGGCGGATTCTGCCGGTGCCGTGGCGGCGGCAGCAGGTGCAGGGGCTGCCATGGCGGCGGTGACATGCTGCGCGCGGCTCACGCGCACGTTGAGGCTGTCGTCTTCACCATATTCCCGCATCACTTCGAGTTCGGTCAGATCGTTCTGGCGCAGAAGCTCGGCCAGCGCCTGAATGAAGGCGACATCCGCGTCATGGGTCTTGTTCGTCATGTTTTGTCCTCTGCTGCGCTTATTGCCGTTGCGCTTCTCTCGGAAACCCCGTTCGGGCCTTATAGGCCATCGTTCGGGCCATGAAAAGCGGCGCTTTCGGGGGTGCCGGGGCATGGGATCGCGCGCCAATTGTTCCGGTCACAAGGGCATGCCCGACAATTTGGCCACCAGCTCGGCCAGTTTGCGCGCGCCGAACTTGCGCAGCAGGCGCGCGCGGTAGTCCTCGACGGTGCGGTAGCTCAGATCAAGGTCGCGGGCGACCTCCTTGCTCGTCAGTCCACGGCAGGTCAGGATGGCCACCTCGCGTTCGCGCTGTGTCAGGGCGACGACGGGGCGTTCCTCCGACAGGTCGGCAAAACTCCATATGCCGCGCTGGAATGGAGTATCGGGGGTCAGGGAAACGCCGCGCACCCGGCACCAGAAGAGGCCGCCGCCACGCCGCCGCATGATCCGTTCGTCGTTGTAACGTCCGCTTTCGCGCATGGCGGAAAGCCCGCGTTGGCCGATGATCTGGAAATCCTCCTCTGAGGCATAGAATTCACCCAGTGAGACGCCGGCGCAGGCGGCGGGCCTGTCCTCGAACATCTCGCCAAAGGCGCGGTTGGCAATTCGGATCACGCGGTTTTCAAGCATGACAAGCCCGACGGGCGCGTGATCAAAGGCGATACGATCCATGTCCATGCGCGCCACATTGCCGCCAAGCCGGTGCAAAGCCAAGGGGCAGGGCATGGCCTGTCGGGATGCGTTCAGGTCACGCCGCGCAGGTAATCCATCACCGCCGGTCGCACGGATTGATCGCCGCGTTCGCGGGACTCGACGATGACCTTGTGCACCTCTTCGAGGTTGGAGCGCCGGATCAGGCTTTTGACCGGCCCGATGGAGGCGGGCCGCATCGAGAGTGTGCGCATGCCCATTGCCGCAAGGCACAGTGCCTCGATCGGGCGGCCTGCGTCCTCCCCGCAGAAGCTCAGCGGGGTTTTCGTGCGGTTGCAGCGGTTCACGATCCCTTCCAGAAAGCTCAGGAAGCTGACGTTGAGCGTGTCATAGCGCCGCCGCACGCGCTCATTCTCGCGGTCGGCGGCAAAGAAGAACTGCTTGAGATCGTTGCCGCCGATGGACAGGAAATCCACCTCTTCGAAGAAGCGCTGCGGCGCGAAGGCAAGGCTGGGTGTTTCCAGCATCGCCCCGATTTCAAGTGACTCGGGCAGCGGATGGCCAAGGATGCGTTCGCGCGCGATGGCCTTGTCCATCTCGGCGCGGGCGGCGGTGTATTCGTCGTATTGCGCAACGAACGGAAACATGACCGAGAGCGGTCGCCCCTTGGCGGCCCGCAACAAGGCCTGAAGCTGCATCCGCATCACGCCGGGCCTGTCGAGAGCGACGCGGATCGCGCGCCAACCGAGGGCCGGGTTCGGCTCATCCTCCGCCGTCATGTAGGGCAGCACCTTGTCGGAGCCGATGTCGAGCGTGCGAAAAATCACCTTCTTTTCTTTCGCCGCATCCATGACCCGCGCGTAGAGTTGCGCGAGTTCCGTCCGCTTGGGCATCTGATTGCGGATCAGGAACTGAAGCTCTGTCCGGAACAGCCCCACACCGTCGGCCCCCGACCCTTCGAGAGAGGGCAGATCGGCCATCAACCCGGCGTTCATCTGAAGCGAGATCACCCTGCCGTCGAGAGACTGCGCCGGTTTGTCCCGTATCGAGGTATAGCGCTCCTGTGCCTGTGCCTGCATCGCGATCTTGTCGCGGAAGGCGGCGACGATGCTTTCGTCGGGGCGCAGGTGAGCCACACCGGCATCGCCGTCCACCATGATCGGATCGCCGTTGAGCGCTGCCGTCGTGATGTTTTTGGCATGAATCACCAGTGGAATCGCCAGTGCCCGGGCGACAATCGCCGCATGGGAGCCGACGGACCCTTCCTCGAGGACGATGCCACGCAGCTTGCGATCGTATTCGAGAAGCTCGCCGGGGCCGATGTTGCGCGCCACGAGGATCGGTTTGTCGGGCATCTCCGCGCCGGTTTCAGTTCCCTGCCCGGTCAGGATGCGCAACAGACGGTTCGACAGGTCGTCGAGATCGTGAAGTCGGTCGCGCAGATAGGCGTCCTGCACCTGTCCCATGCGGGCGCGGGCGGTGGATTGTTCCTTTTCGACCGCCGCCTCGGCAGAAAGCCCCTGTGCGATGTCCTGTTCCATGCGCCGCATCCAGCCCTTGGAATTGGCAAACATGCGATAGGCTTCCAGCACCTCAAGATGATCCTTGTTGCCCCGTGCGCCATCGAGCATCCGGTCCACGCCGACGCGAAGTGTTTCGATCGCGTCATGCAGGCGGCGCGTCTCGGCCTCGGGGTCGTCGGCAATGGGGTTGGTGACGACGACGCGCGGTTCGTGCAGCCAGACCTGCCCCTCTGCCGCGCCTTCCTGTGCCGAGAGCCCGCGGATCATGACCGATTGCTGGTGCAGCGGGGAAAGTGCGGCGCCTTCACCGACGAAGGCGCCAAGCTCGGTCATTTCAGCCAGCACCATCGCCACCACTTCGAGGGCGTAGACCTCATCGGCGGAAAAATCGCGCGAGTCGCGCGACTGCACCACCAGCACACCGAGTTTTTCGCCAAGCCTCTGAATCGGAATCCCGCAGAAGGAGGAAAAGCTCTCCTCCCCTGTTTCGGGCATGAAGCGAAAGCCCTTCTCTGCCGGGGCATCGGCGGTATTGATCACCTCCGACGTGCGCGCCACGCGGCCCACGAGCCCCTCACCCATGCGCAGGCGGGTCTGGTGAACCGCGTCGTGATGAAGCCCTTCGGTCGCGCAAAGCTCCAGCGTTTCGGGATCGCGGAACAGATAGATGGAACACACCTCCGTGCCCATCGAATCGGCGATCAGATGCGTGATCTTGTCGAGCCGTTCCTGGCCCGCGCCTTCCGCGGCCATGGTCTCGCGCAATCGGCCAAGGAGCTTTCGACTCTCGCTGTCGCTTCTATCGGCCATGTCAGCCCTTTACCGCGTTGCCCGGCCCTTGATCCCGCACTACCCTTGGGGGAGTGCCGCTCTCAGGCCGCCTTCTCCAGTTCGAAGGCATCATGAAGCGCCTGCACCGCGAGTTCCATGTATTTCCGGTCGATCAGCACAGAAATCTTGATTTCCGACGTGGTGATGACGCGGATGTTTATTCCTTCATCAGACAGCACCTTGAACATCTTGGCTGCAACCCCGGATTGAGAGCGCATGCCAATGCCGACGACCGAGACCTTGCAGACATTGTCATCCGTGACAAGCTCCGCAAAGTTGAGATCCTTGCCGCGAATGTCATTCATCGCCCTCTCTGCGCGCGCCACCTGATTGGTTGGCAGGGAGAAAGTCATGTCGGTGCGCCCCTCTTCCGAGATGTTCTGCACGATCATGTCCACGTTGACGCCCGCATCCGACAGGGCACCGAAGATGATCGAGGCGATCCCGGGGCGGTCGGCCACCGACAGAAGGGTCATCTTCGCCTCGTCACGGGAATAGGCAACGCCGGAGACAACATTGGATTCCATGATTTCCTCCTCATCGCAGACGAGCGTTCCGGCCTCGTCGGATTGTTCTTCGAAAGAGCTTAGCACCCGCAGCTTCACATTGTATCGCATCGCCAGTTCCACGGACCGCGTCTGAAGCACCTTGGCGCCCAGAGAGGCCAGTTCCAGCATTTCCTCGAAGGCGATACGATCGAGCTTGCGCGCCTTGTCGCAGATGCGCGGATCGGTGGTATAGACCCCGTCCACATCGGTGTAGATGTCGCAACGCTCCGCCCCGAAGGCGGCGGCAAAGGCTACTGCTGTGGTGTCCGAGCCGCCCCGGCCCAGCGTGGTGATCCGGCCTTCGGGGCTGATGCCCTGAAATCCAGCCACCACCGCCACGCGCATGCCCTGGGCGAACCTGGCGGTGATATTGTCGGGAGGGATATCCTCGATCCGGGCGGAGGAATGGGCCGAGGTCGTCATGACCGGCACCTGCCATCCCTGCCAGGACCGGGCGGGAATATCCATTTCCTGAAGCGTCAGCGCCATCAGCCCGGCAGTCACGTTCTCGCCGGAACTCACCACGGCATCGTATTCGCGCGCATCGAACAGCGGCGAGGTCTCTTCGACATAGCCGACGAGCTTGTTGGTCTCTCCCGACATGGCGGAGACGATGACGATCACGTCATAGCCCTTGGCCACCTCGACGCCGACCCGCTTGGCGGCGCGCTTGATCCGGTCGGGCGTGGCGACCGAGGTGCCACCGAATTTCATCACGAGAACGGGCATGACGGTTCCTTGAAGAAAGGGTCGCGCCGGGGTTTACGCGCAGTTTGATGACAGCGCAAGCGCGGCCGTCATGGAGCAGGCGGCCCGAAACAGGATCAGTTGGATCTGCGCCCCGGTCTGAAGGGGAGCGGTGCGACGGGAACGCCGTCCTCGATCAACGCCCGGGCGTCTTCGGGTCTGGCCTCTCCGTAGATCGCACGTTCGGGCGCTGTGCCGTCATGAATGGCGCGGGCCTCCGTGGCAAAATTCAGCCCGACGTAATCGGAACTGGTCTCGATGGTTTTTCTCAGCTCGGCCATCGCCTGTTCGGCCGGGCCTTGAGGCTGCGACAGGGGGCGCGGCGGCTCTGCCTGCGGCGCTGCGGGGGGCGCGTCGCGGCCAGAGCGCACGGCAGGGGCCATCAATGCCTTTTCCACCTTGCTGTCGCCGCAGACGGAACAGGACACCATCCCCGCCGATTGAAGCTTTTCAAAGGCTTCGGCCGATTTGAACCAACTGTCGAAACGGTGGTCGTTGGCGCATTTGAGCGAGTATTGGATCATTCCGTCAGCCCCGGTTGTCAGCCTGACAAAGATAGTCGCGGCGCGATGGGGTATCAAGTGAAATGCCCCGGAAGGGTGTCCTCACTGAAGGGCGCGGGGGTCGAAATTCCGGGCCATCGCCGCAAGATCGGGCGGATCGAGCCGGGCCGCGGCCTTCTTGGGGGAAAACCACTTGCGACGGCGCTGCCCGGCCTCGGGAAACTCTGTCTCAAGCCTGTGTGCCTCGACAGGGTAGACCATGACGAGGCACGGCAAGTCGTCCAGCCCCGGTCGACGCTTGGCATAGAAATAAAGGCCCAGTGGGTGGCCATGGACGCGCCCGCGCACCCCGGCCTCCTCCCAGGCTTCGGCGGCGGCGGCGCGCGCGGGGGTGGCGCCATCGACCGGCCAGCCCTTGGGGATGATCCAGCGGCCCCGCCCTCGGCTGGTGATCAACAGGATCTGCGTCTTGCCCTTGCGAACACGCCAGACCAGAGCGCCGAACTGGGCACGGACATCGGTCTTGTGCGCGGTCCGAAGCGCCAGTCTGGGTTGCCTCGGCATGTGGAGTGTCACGTGCTCACCTCTGCGATTCTCCGAGTAGAACGGTAGCGCAGCGCAAGGGTGGTGCCAAGGATTCCCTGCACCGCGAGCCGCAAGATGTGGGGTGGCCCATCGCGTCCCCTGCCATGTCTGGTGGCCGGCGCATAAGGCATATTCGCAAGACGGTGATGTGGAAAAAATGGGCTGTTCCCGGCGCCGCCGCCGCGCTAGCCAGAGGGAAGACCTGCAATGACACCCCGGAACGCGAGGCCCCGCCGATGAAAGCCGCCCTGATCGAGAGTTTCAACGGTCCCCTGACCCTCTCCGATATTCCCGACCCGGTCTGCCCGCGCGATGGGGCGATCGTGGCGGTGCGAGCCTGCGGGGTATGCCGGTCCGATCACCACGCCTGGACGGGCGCCGACCCGGATGTGAGGCTGCCGCATGTGATGGGCCATGAGTTTGCGGGCGAAGTGCTGGAGGTCGGACCGGACTGCCACGGCGTTGCAATCGGCGACCGGGTGACAGCGCCCTTCATCCTCGGTTGCGGTCACTGCGCCGACTGCCGCGCCGGAGAGCCGACGATCTGCGACGCGCAACAGGTGATCGGCTTCACCTTCTGGGGCGCCTTTGCCGAGCGAGTCGCCATTCCTCATGCGGGCTACAACCTTGTCAGATTGCCGCAAGCCCTTGATTTTGCTGCCGCAGCCGGGATGGGCTGCCGGGTGACGACGGCCTGGAGGGCTCTGACCGACCGCGCCGCCCTGCGCCCCGGCGAGTGGCTCGTCGTGCATGGCTGCGGTGGTGTGGGGCTGTCCGCGGTGATGATCGCCGCGGCAATCGGCGCGCGCGTGCTGGCGGTGGATGTGAGCGCCGGCGCCCTGCGTCAGGCGCGCGATCTTGGCGCCAACGCCGTGCTGGACGCCAGCGACCCAACGGACGTGGGCGCGGCGGTGCGCGAGATGACGGGCGGCGGCGCGCATGTCTCGCTCGATGCGCTCGGGGTGACGGAAACCTTCCACAACTCACTGAAAAGCTTGCGAAAACTGGGTCGGCATGTGCAGGTCGGAATGCCGGTGGGGTCCCATTCAACGGTGTCGCTGCCCCTTCTGGAGCTGATCTATGCCCGGCAATTGAGCCTGTCGGGCATGCGCGGGTTGGGCGCGCCGGGCTTTGCCAGCCTTCTGGCCATGGTGGAGGCGGACTGGATCGACCCCTCGCGCCTTGTCACACAGCGCATCCCGCTGTCGGGGGCCGAGGCCGCGCTTCGGGCGATGGACGGGGCGCAGCCGCCGGGCGTGACGGTGATCGACCGGATGGACCGCTGACCCCGGATTAGCCCGAATCAGGGTTAACGCTCTGAAAACGCTGAAAAACACGTTTCGGTATCACGTCGGTAAAACGTCGGTATCGCGTCGGTGGTGAAAACTGTGCCGCGCCCATTCAGACCCCTGTGAACACGGCGCGCGTTGCTTTTTCGAGTATTTGCGGAACAAAGAAAAGGGCAGGGCGCCTGCCGCATCTTCTCGGGCAAAATATCCCGGGGTCCGGGGCAGAGCCCCGGGGCCTGCGCGGCCTGAGCGCAAACGATCAGAGCGCGCCGGGAGGCGCACACTCAGGTCGGGCGCGCGGATGATTGACCTTCCCCGCCGCGCGCAGCACTGTCTGCCGCATGAGCATCGAATCCCGCATCACCCGCCTGCCGCGCGCGTTCGAGCCTGACCGGGCGGACGAGGCCCGCGAAAGGGTG
Source organism: Salinihabitans flavidus (assembly GCF_900110425.1). GTDB lineage: Bacteria > Pseudomonadota > Alphaproteobacteria > Rhodobacterales > Rhodobacteraceae > Salinihabitans > Salinihabitans flavidus. The sequence continues at coordinate 131,730 of NZ_FODS01000006.1, forward strand.
CCCGCGCTCTCCGGCGATGCCGCGGCGCTGATCGGGGGCGCGGCGGGGTCGTCGCCCTATCTGGCCGGGTTGATCGCCAAAGAGGCCGACTGGATGCCGGAGGCATTCGATGCGCCGGAGGAGTCGCTCGATGCCGTGTTCGAGGCGCTGCGGCAGGGCGCGCCGGACAGGCGGGCGGAGGATCTGCGCGCGGCCAAGCGGCGGGTGGCGCTGCTGACGGCGTTGGCCGATCTCGGCGGGATCTGGCCGCTGGAGGAGGTCACGCGCCGCCTGACAGCCTTCGCCGATCTGGCGGTGCAGCTCGCGCTGGAGGCGACGGTGGGCACCGAGATCCGGCGCGGCAAGCTGCCCGGCGCGCGTGAGGAGGACATCGCGCAGGCCGGCGGCATGGTGGCGCTGGCGATGGGCAAGATGGGCGCGGATGAGCTGAACTACAGTTCCGACATCGACCTGATCTGCCTGTTCGACGAGACGCGATACGACCGGGACGATTACCACGACGCGCGCGCCTCTCTGGTGCGGGCGACGCGGCGCATGGCGGCGATGCTGAGCGATCTGACCGGCGAGGGCTATGTCTTTCGCACCGATCTGCGACTGCGGCCCGACCCGTCCGTGACGCCCGTCTGCATGACGATGGAGGCCGCCGAACGCTACTATGAGAGCCTTGGGCGCACATGGGAGCGCGCCGCCTATATCAAGGCGCGCGCCGCGGCGGGCGACATCGCCGCAGGGGAGGGGTTTCTCGAGACGCTGAGACCCTTCGTCTGGCGGCGGCATCTCGATTTCGCGGCGATCGACGACGCGCACAACATGCGGCTGCGCATCCGCGCGCACAAGGGCACCGGCGGGGCGATCGCGCTTGAGGGGCACGACATGAAGCTGGGCCGGGGCGGTATCCGCGAGATCGAGTTCTTCACCCAGACGCGGCAGCTCATCGCCGGGGGGCGCGATGCCGAACTGCGGCTGCGCGGCACGGTTCCGGCGCTCGCGCGGCTGGCCGAGAAGGGCTGGGTGCCCGAGGAGGCGGCGGAGGTCCTCAGCCGTCATTACCGCGCCCACCGCGAAGTAGAGCACCGGCTTCAGATGATCAACGACGCGCAGACCCATAACCTGCCGAAATCGGCGGAGGGGTTCGAGCGGCTCGCCTGCCTGATGGGCACCGATGCGGCCGCCCTGCGCAAGGAGGTTGCCGGGCGGCTCGAAGAGGTGCATGCGCTGACCGAGAGCTTCTTTGCCCCCGACACCGCCCCGTCCGAAGAGCCTGACCTGCCAGAGATCGATGGCGATGTGGTGCAACGCTGGTACAGCTATCCGGCGCTGCGTTCGGGGCGCGCGGTGGAGATCTTCAAGCGGCTGCGGCCCGAGCTTCTGGGCCGACTGGCGCGCACCGCGCGGCCCGAGGAATCGCTGGCCGCGCTGGACGGGTTCCTCGCCGGGCTGCCGGCCGGGGTGCAGGTCTTTTCCCTCTTCGAGGCCAATCCGCAGCTGATCGATCTGCTGGTGGATATTGTCGGCACCGCGCCAAAGCTCGCGCGGCACCTGTCGCGCAACCCTCAGGTGTTCGACGCGGTCATCGGCGGCGATTTCTTCGCGCCATGGCCGGGGCTGGAGGTGCTGTGCGCCGATCTGTCGGACGTGATGGGCCGCGAGGAGGATTACGAGCGCAAGCTCGATGCCGCGCGCCGCTGGGCGCGGGAGTGGCATTTCCGCATAGGTGTGCATCACCTGCGCGGTTTGATCGGGGCCGATGAGGCGGGCGCGCAGTATGCCGATCTCGCCGAAAGCTGCCTTGCCGCGCTCTGGCCCGAGGTAGTGGCGAAATTCGCCGAGAAGCACGGACCCGCGCCGGGGCACGGGGCGATGGTGCTTGGCATGGGATCGCTCGGGGTGCGGCGGCTTCATGCGCGCTCCGATCTCGATCTGATCGTGATCTATGACGCGGACGGGGTGGAGCAGTCCGAGGGGCGGCGGCCGCTGGCGGCGCGCACCTATTACGCGCGGCTCACGCAGGCGCTTGTCACCGCGATGACCGCGCCGATGGCCGAGGGGCGGCTTTACGAGGTGGACATGCGGCTGCGCCCATCGGGCACGCAGGGGCCGGTGGCCACGTCGCTGGCGTCGTTCCGCGACTATCAGCTCAACCAGGCGTGGACGTGGGAACATCTGGCGCTGACGCGGGCGCGGGCGGTGGCCGGGCAGCCGGAATTGATGCAGCAGGTCGAGGCGTTCCGCGCCGAGATCCTGACCCGGCCCTGCGATGCGGGCCGGGTACGCCGCGACTGGCAGGAGATGCGCGCGCGGATCGCCGCGGCCCGGGCACCAGCGGGGATCTGGGATGCCAAGATCGGCGCGGGGCGGCTTCAGGATGTGGAGCTTGCCGCGCAGGCGGCCTCTCTGCTGTCGGGGCAGGGGGCGCGGACGGTGCGCGATGCCTTTGCCGATGCGGTCGAGGCGGGCATTCTGGAGCAGACGCAGCGCGTGGCGCTGGAGGAGTCCTACGAACTGTGCTGGACGGTGCAGGTGGTCTCGCGTCTGCTCAGCGAGTCGGCGCTGGACCCGGAGGCGATTGGCGAGGGCGGGCGCGCCTTCCTGCTGCGCGAAACCGGGGCGGAGACGCTGGAGGAGCTCGAGGGCGCGCTGGAAGGCCGGATCGAACGGGCCGAGCGGGTGATCGGCGCGATGCTGAAGGGGGCAGGAGATGACGGACGATCCGAATGATCCGCGCGGGCTGATCCGCGAAGCCTACCGGATCGAGGGGATCGACGCGGCGCAGTGCCGGTCGATCTTTCTCGATTGGGCGCTGCGGGTGCCGGAGGGGCAGGACACGAAGGACCTGATCGCGGCGCTTCTGGAGCGCTATGGCGCGGCGCATCCCGATCATCCGATGACCGGGGTGCTGCGTCAGGGGCTGGACGGCATGCCCGCGCCGCGCCGGCGCGGGGGGTGGCGCTCCCGGTCCCGCTCCCACTGACGGCCGGTTTGCACGCCTTGGTTGCGCGGGGCTGGAAACACTTGCCTGTGTCGCCCGCTATTGTCTCCCATTTGTCAAAAATCCGCCCCATTGCGGGGTCAAACCGGCCCGGCGTGCGGGATCATCCGCAAGCGGGCAGTGACAGAATGAGGGCCGGCACGGCCTCGGAGGACGAGTATGACGTATTTTCGACTTATGGCGGTGGCGTTGATCGGGCTGAGCGTTTCGGCGTGCGGCACGATGCAGACCGCGACGCGGAACGTGCCGCTGGATCACGAAGCGATGGACATGGCGACCCCGGCGCCGTCCTATGACGTGGCGGGGGTGCGGGTGACGGTGCCCGCGACCCTCGAAGTGTCGGAGGCGAACCGCTATTACCCCAGCGGCGACATCGTCTGGCGCGGCGATGCGCGGGGCAACCGGCATGAGCAGGTGAAGGCGATCTTCGAGCAGTCCGCAGATCTGGGCCTGAGCGGTGTGGCCGGCGCGATGCCGGTCGAGGTGGAGATCGTGGTCAGGCGGTTCCACGCGCTGACCGAGAAGACCCGCTATACCGTGGGCGGGGTGCATTCGATCACCTTCGACGTGACGCTGCGCGATCCGGCGAGCGGCGCCATCCTGCGCGGCCCGCGCGAGATCCGGGCCAATCTGGAAGGCTATGGCGGGCAGCAGGCGGTCGAGGCGGAGGCCAAGGGGCTGACGCAGAAATATCGCATCACGCAGCATCTGGCGCGGGTGATCCGCGAGGAGCTGACGCAGGCGTCGGGATACGTCAGCCCGGCCGGTGGAATCACGCGGCGGGTGGAGCCCGTCGCGCCGCTTGTCGCGCAGGACGCGCGGGATACGCGGCGCGACGCGATCTGATCTTCCCCTTTCGGCGCGATGGCAGTAGGGAGGGCGCATGACAACGCCCTCCCTTCCGCATGTGCGGCTCAAACCGAAGGCCAACGCGCGCGCGATCCGCCACGGCTTTCCATGGGTCTATGACAATGAGCTGGTCACCGACCGGCGCACCAAGGCGCTTGCGCCTGGCACGGTGGCAGTGCTGGAGGATGACGCGCGCGCGCCGATGGGCCTTGTGGCGGTCAACCCGAAATCGCGCATCATCTGCCGGATGCTGGAGCCGGGCGGGCAGGCCGCGCCCGATGAGGCGTGGTTCGCGGCGCGCATCGCGCGGGCGCTTTCGCTGCGCGAGCGGCTGTATCCGGCGCCCTTCTACCGGCTGATCCATGCGGAGGCGGACGGGCTTCCGGGTGTGGTGATCGACCGTTTCGGCGATGTGGCGGTGATCCAGCCCAACGCGGCCTGGGCCGAGGTGTATCTGGAGCCGCTGGTCGCGGCGCTGCGCGAGGTGACGGGGATCGCGGTGGTGATCAAGAACGCCGCCGGACGGGCCCGAACGCTCGAAGGGCTGGATGATGAGACCCGCGTTCTGTGCGGGCAGGCGCCCGAGGGCGCGGTGCCGGTGGAGATGAACGGCGCGAGTTATATGGCCGATCTGACTGGCGGGCAGAAAACCGGGCTGTATTACGATCAGCGGCCCAACCATGCCTTTGCCGCGCGGCTCGCGCCGGGGGCGCGGGTGCTCGATGTCTTTTCGCATGTGGGCGGGTTTGCACTGGCGGCGCTGGCGGGCGGCGCGGCAAGCGCGCTGTCGGTGGACGGATCGGCCCCGGCGCTGGCGTTGGCCGAGCAGGGCGCGCGCGCCAGCGGGGTCGCGGATCGGTTCGAGACGCGCCGCGGCGATGCCTTCGACACGATGGCCGCATTGGCCGGGGAGGGGGAGACCTTCGATCTGGTAATCTGCGACCCGCCCGCCTTCGCACCGTCAAAGCAGACACTTGAGAAAGGGCTGCGCGCCTATGAGCGGGTGGCGCGGATGGCCGCGGAACTGGTGGCCGAGGGCGGGTATCTGGTCTTGTGTTCCTGTTCCCATGCCGCCGATCTGACGCGGTTCCGGGGGGCCTGCGCGCGCGGGATCGGCAAGGCGGGGCGGCAGGGTGTGTTGATCCACACCGGTTTTGCCGGGGCGGATCATCCGCTTTTGCCGCAACTGGCCGAGAGCGGGTATCTCAAGGCGCTGTTCTTCCGGCTGTGAGGCTGCTTCTGGATACCTGCGTTCTTTACCCCACGGTGATGCGCGAGGTGATTCTGGGCGTGGCGGCGGCGGGCGGGTTCACGCCGCTGTGGTCGGCGCGCATCCTTGAGGAATGGGCGCGGGCGGCGCGCAAGATCGGTCCCGGCGGAGAGGCGCAGGCGCGCGCGGAGATCGCGCTCGTGCGCGCGCAGTGGCCGGAGGCGGAGGTGGTCTGGGACCCGAAGCTGGAGGCGCGGCTGTGGCTGCCGGATGCGGCGGATGTGCACGTGCTGGCAGCCGCGATTGCCGGGGCGGCCGAGGGGATCGTGACGGTCAACGCGCGCGATTTTCCGCAAAGGGTGCTGGCGCGCGAGGGTCTGCGGCGGCTCGATCCCGATCAGCTCTTGCATGGGATATGGACCGCCGATCCGGAACTGGTGGAGACGGTGGCGCGCGCGGTGCAGGCGCAGGCCGAGCGGCTTTCGGGGGAGGACTGGCCGATGCGGGCGCTTTTGAAGAAGGCGCGTCTTCCGAAGCTGGGCAAGGCGCTGGGATAACGCATCCCCGCCTTGCCGGGCAAAGGGCCCACTCGCCCGCCCCCCTTCGCCCGGCAAGGCGGGGATGGAGCCATGGCGCCGCGCACGGTGGCGGCGCGAGGCAGGAGTATTTGGCAAATGTGAAGGGGCGCGGACGCGTGTTCTGGCGGGCGGCGTGCGCGCAGATCAGCGCAGCGCGGTGTCCCATTTGCGTTCCAGCGTCTCGATCGCCGCGATCCGCTCTGCCGTCTTGGGATGGCTCATCAGCCATGCGGGGGCGGCGCCCCGGCCCGATTGCGTGAGCGCGTCGAGCTTGTGAAAGAGCGATTTCTGCGGCGCGGTGCCGATTCCCGATTTGGTCAGCAGCGCGGCGGCGTAGGCATCGGCCTCGTATTCGTCCGAGCGCGACAGCCGCGCGGCCAGAAGCGAGGTGAGCGTGTTGGCGATAAAGACGCCGATGCCGGGCAGGAAGCGCGACAGCACCATCGCCATCGCGGTGCGCAGCGCGTTCTGCCCCGAGAAGTCGATCATCCGGCGACGCGAATGGCCGAGCGCGACATGGCCCAGCTCATGCGCGATGACGGACGCTATTTCCTCGCCCGTGACCTCGCCGTTGCGGTAGCGGTCATAAAACCCGCGGGTGATGAAGATCCGCCCGTCGGGGGCGGCGAGGCCGTTGACCGGCGCGATCTCGTAGATGTGCACGCGGATGCGGGGCAGGTCGAGCGCTTTGGCCATGCGGTTCAGCAGCGCGTTGAGCGAAGGGTCCGCCAGCGGCGTGGACTGCGAATCCAGCGTCTTGGCGGTGCGCCAGGCGGAGAAGTGATACATCACCAAGGCGTAGAGAATCGCCAGCAGGATCGGGGTGAAACGCAGCATGGGGCAGATATGGGGGCTGCGCGCGCGCGAGGCAAGACAAACCCGGCGGGCGGGGCTCCGCGCGATTGCCGCGATACATAAGGTTTCGCACGCAAGCCACTGTCATGGCGGCGTTTTACCTAGCGCGTGAGATCCTTCATGCCGCGTTCGATGCCTTCGAGGGTCATCGGCACCATCGCATTCTCGAAGATCTCTCGGATCATCGAGATGGAATGAGTATGGCGCCAGTGCCGTTCGGGCACCGGGTTGATCCAGAGGTTCGAGGGCCATTGCGCGCGGGCGCGTTCAAGCCAGACCTGACCGGATTCGGGATTCCAGTGTTCATTGGCCCCGCCGGGATAAGCGATCTCATAGGGGGACATGGAGGCGTCGCCCACGAAGATGCATTTGTAATCGGAGCCATAGGTGTGCAGCACGTCCCACGTGGGCGTCTGGGCGTTCCAGCGGCGGCGATTGTCACGCCAGACACCTTCGTAAAGACAGTTGTGAAAATAGAAGTATTCCAGATGCTTGAACTCCGTTCTTGCAGCTGAGAACAGTTCTTCCACAACCTTGATATGCGGGTCCATGGAGCCGCCCACGTCGAGAAACAGCAGCACCTTCACGGCGTTGTGCCTCTCGGGGCGGGTCTTCACGTCGAGGTAGCCGTGTTCGGCGGTGGCGCGGATCGTTCCGTCGAGGTCCAGCTCTTCCTCGGCGCCCTGCCGGGCCCAGCGGCGCAGGCGTTTGAGCGCGACCTTGATGTTGCGGGTGCCAAGCTCCACGTCGCCATCGAGATTGCGGAACTCGCGCTTGTCCCAGACCTTCACGGCGCGGCGGTGGCGGCTTTCGTTCTGACCGATGCGCACGCCCTCGGGATTGTAGCCATAGGCGCCGAAGGGGGAGGTGCCGGCGGTGCCGATCCATTTGTTCCCGCCCTGATGGCGGCTGTCCTGCTCCTTGAGGCGCTCGCGCAGCGTCTCCATGAGCTTGTCGAAGCCGCCCAGGGCCTCGATCTCGGCCATCTCCTCCTCGGAGAGGTGTTTCTCGGCCATCTTGCGCAGCCAGTTCTCGGGCAGGTTGACGGCGTCGAGCACGTCCTTCGGGCTGATCTGGTCCAGCCCCTTGAAGGTGGCGGCGAAGGCGCGGTCGAACTTGTCGAGATTGCGTTCGTCCTTCACCATGGCCGTGCGGGCGAGATAGTAGAACCCTTCGATGTCATAGGTTACGAGACCGGCCTTCATCGCCTCCAGAAAGGCGAGGTACTCGCGCAGGGTGACGGGAATACCGCCCGAGCGAAGGTTATCGAAGAAGGGCAGAAACATGCGATCAGAGGGCCATTCGGTGCACGAAGAGGGTGGCGAAGAGGCCGAGCAGCGCGAAGATCATCGCGTAGACCGCCGCATAGAGCAGGATGTCGAGCCGCTTGCCCTTGCGCCGCCTAGCGATGGTGGCGCCGGTGATGGCGCCCAGAATGGCCGCGATGATAACGATCATAGGCGTCAGAATCCCCTTTTCAGCGGGCTGAGCCCCGAAATCTCGTGCTGTTTGGCGCGCACGGCCCAGTCCGCCCCGAAGCCGTAACGCGCCCAGCCCAGACTGTCCAGACGAACGCTGCGCGCCTCCGATGCGCGGCCCGCAAGCTCCAGCGCCTCGGCATTGAGCAGCATCAGCGTGGCCAGAAGCGCCGCGTTCTCATAGCGCGCGGCCTGCGGCAGATGCGGGGTGAGGCGGTCGATTGCGTCCTTGCCCCGTCCGGAGGAAAGCTCATAGGCGGCAAGCTGCGTGGCGACGAAGGCGCGGTGCGGGCCGGTGGCGCGGGCGCGGGTGAAATAGTGATCGGCCAGCGCGAATTCGGTGTGGGCACGGTCGGCGTCGTGGGACTGAAGCAAACGGCCGAGGATATAGTGGCTGAAGCCGCGACGATGATCGCGGAGGTTGGTCTGTTCGGCGATGCGCAGGGCGCGGGCGGCGGCGCTTCGACGCTGCGCGTTGCTGACATCGGGGCCGAGGGCGGTCTGCACCGCGTCGATCCACGCGCGCGGGGTGGCGGGCAGGGGATCACTGCCACGGCCCTCTCCGGCAGGGTTGAGCCGGGCGAGGATGGCGGGCAGGCGGGCGGCCACCTGATCGCGGGTCATCCCGTTTTGCAGCGCCGGGTCGTAATAGGTGCGCAGGATCAGCATGTCGAAGCCGGTCAGCACGGCATGCATGTTGTCGTCGTTGAACACGCTGTCGGGCAGGCGGTAGAGATCGTTGAGCGGCCCGATCGCCTGCGCCAGCTCCTCTTGCAGGCAATCGCGGGTCTCCTGTGGGCTGGAATCCGCGGGCACGAAGATCGCCAGCCGCTCGCGCTTTTCCAGAAGGCTCCAGTTCGTGCGGGAGGCGCGGCGGGCGGAGCGGAAATCGGCAAGGCTCGTCACATTGGGCACCACGAAACAGGCGGCTTGCGGCAGGGACTGACGGATCTGGCTGCCGGTGACGGCCTCTATGGTGATATTGGCGGACGTGCCGGACACCTCGCGGATGTCAATTCGGGCCTCATCGCGCAGACGCGCGATCAGGGCGGTCAGATCGCTGCGCAGGCTGCGGGGCGCGCGGCCGGTGACGCGAACGGTGATCGGTTGCTCGAACCGGGTGAGACGCGGCAGGCTGCGCCCGTTCTCCAGCGCGAAGGACAGATCGAGGAAATCGCGCGCGATCTCATGGTTGGACCGTTCCGGCGGTGTCGGCCGGGCGCGGGAGAATCGTTTCATCGGGGGCAGGGTGCTGTCGGCGATGACCGCCCGGCTTGGCATGTCGCCGACCGGAACCGGGCCGCAGGCCGCCAGCGCCAGCCCGAGACCAAGCCCGAGCCCGAGCAGAAGGGCGCGGGGCCGTTTCATCCGCGGTTGTACCGGATGAAGGGCGTCTGCTTGCCGATTCGGTCGTAGAGGCGGCGCGCCACATGGTTGAAATCCTGCGTGAGCCAATAGACCGCCGGCGCGCCAGCCGCATCGGCGGCGGCATAGACCGCCTCGATCAGCGCGCGGCCCGTGCCGGTGCCGCGCACCGCCGGATCGGCATAGAGATCCTGAAGGTAGCAGACATTCTCGATCTTCCAGGCGTGGCGGTGAAAGAGGTAATGGGTCAGCCCCACCAGTTCTCCGTCGCGCTCGGCCACGAGGCCGTTGAATTCGTGCGGATCGCCGGACAGCAGCCGCGCGAAGGTGGTGCGATACACCTCTTCGGGCACGGCGGTTTCGTAATAATCGAGATAGCCCGTCCACAGACGGCGCCAGCCGGTTTCATCCTCGGGGCGCAGGGGGCGTATGGTGACGTCTTTCCGGGGCGTTTCGGTCAAATCAATCTCTCCAGATCGCGCCTGCGGTCAAGGTTGCAGGCCCTGCGGGCAACCGTGTGGATGCAATTGGCCCATAATAGGGCCGATCAGCGGCGTTGGGAAGAAGCGGCGCGCGTCAGCGGCCCGCGCGGGCCATGAAGGCGAGCCGTTCGAACAGATGCACATCCTGTTCGTTCTTGAGCAGCGCGCCGTGCAGTTTCGGCAGTGCGTCGGCCCCGTCGCGGCGGATCTCGTCGGGGGACAGATCCTCGGCCAACAGCAGCTTAAGCCAGTCCAGCACCTCCGACGTGGAGGGTTTCTTCTTCAGCCCGGTCATGTCGCGAATCTCGTAGAACTGGGTCAGCGCCTCGGTCAGCAGGGCGTTTTTGATACCGGGATGATGCACCTCGACGATCTGTTTCATCGTCTCGGGATCGGGAAACCGGATATAGTGGAAGAAACAGCGCCGCAGAAAGGCGTCGGGCAGTTCCTTTTCATTGTTGGACGTGATGATCACGATCGGGCGGTGCCGGGCGCGGATCATTTCGCCGGTCTCGTAGACATGGAACTCCATCCTGTCGAGTTCCTGAAGCAGATCGTTGGGAAATTCTATGTCGGCCTTGTCCACCTCGTCGATCAGCAGCACGACCTTTTCGCCCGCTTCGAACGCCTGCCAGAGCTTGCCCTTGCGGATGTAGTTGGACACGTCGTGCACACGCTCGTCGCCAAGCTGGCTGTCGCGCAGTCGGCTGACGGCATCGTATTCGTAAAGGCCCTGCTGCGCCTTGGTGGTGGACTTGATATTCCATTCGATCATGCGCAGGCCAAGCGCGTCGGCGACCTGCCGGGCCAGTTCCGTCTTGCCTGTTCCCGGCTCTCCCTTGACCAGCAGGGGGCGTTCCAGCGCCACAGCAGCATTGACCGCCACGGTCAGGTCGTTGGTTGCAACATAGCTCTTAGTGCCTTCGAATTTCATCAGTTTTTTCCGCCCGTCGCCTTTTGTCGCATTGCAGCATAGCCGGATCGGTAAAACACCGCAATGCGATGTGAATGGGGTAGTGACAATCCCGGAGCAAACGGATAAATCGAGCCGCGAGAGGGAGCCTGATGTCTCAGCAAATGAATACCAGGGGCGCAAGCCACGATGAGGGAGCGGAGATGAAAGCAGAAACTTTCTTGCCTGACCACTATCGTCCGGCCGAGGATGAGCCGTTCATGAACGAGCGGCAGGTGGAGTATTTCCGGCGCAAGCTGATCAACTGGCGCAACGAGCTTCTGGCGGGCAGTCGTGACACGATCGAGGGGCTTCAGGACAGCAGCCGCAACATTCCCGATGTTGCCGACCGCGCCAGCGAGGAAACTGACCGGGCGCTTGAACTGCGCACGCGGGACCGCCAGCGCAAGCTCGTTTCCAAGATCGACGCGGCGCTGCGCCGAATCGAAGAGGGTGAGTACGGCTATTGCGAGGTGACGGGCGATCCGATCAGCCTCAAGCGGCTGGATGCGCGGCCCATCGCCACCATGAGCCTTGAAGCGCAGGAGCGCCACGAGCGCCGCGAAAAGGTGCACCGCGACGATTGAGTCGCTGCCGGACCGTGGCGAATCGGAAGTGAAAAAGTCCAATGCCGGGGGTTCCGCCCCGGCGTTTTTCGTTTCAGAAAGCGACCATGAGTCTTTCCGGGATCAAGATCAGGATTATCGGCGCCGGAGTCGGCGGGCTTGCGGCAGGGCTGGCGCTGGCGCAACGCGGCGCAGTTGTGAGCGTGTTCGAACAGGCCGGCGTCATCTCCGAGGTCGGGGCGGGGATACAGGTCGGCCCCAATGGCGTGGCCGTGCTTCGGGCGCTGGGGCTTGAGTCAGCGCTGCGCGAGGGGGCGATTCGGGCACGAGCGGTCGAGTTGCGCGACCACCGTGCGGGCGCGCGGGTGCTGCGGCTTGACCTGGATGCCCTTGGGCCGGATCAGCCCTATTTCCTTGTGCATCGGGCGGATCTGATTGATCTGCTGGCCAGTGCCGCACGCGCGGCCGGGGTGCGGGTGCGGCTGCTCCAGAAAGCCGAGGGCGTCGTGCCCGGGAAGGCGCCCCGTATTTCTCTGGCCAATGGCGCGGAATCGCGGGCCGATCTGGTGATCGGGGCCGACGGGGTGCGTTCGGTCGTGCGCGAGGTGCTCAACGGTGTGCAGGCGCCGTTCTTCACGCGGCAGGTGGCGTGGCGCGCGATGGTGCCCAATGTGATCGGGCAGGGCCCGGAGGCGCGGGTGCACATGGGGCCGGGACGGCATATCGTGAGCTATCCGCTGCGCGGGGGGGAAACGCTCAATATCGTGGCGGTGCAGGAGCGCGCGGGCTGGGCCGAGGAGGGCTGGCACCGCGAGGACGACCCCGACAACCTGCGCGCGGCGTTCTCCGGGTTTGGCGGCGAAGTGCCGGAGATGCTTGCGGCGGTGGAGCGGGTGGCGCTGTGGGGGTTGTTCCGGCATCCGGTGGCGCCGGTCTGGCATCGTGGTCATGTGGCGATTCTCGGGGATGCGGCGCATCCCACGCTGCCGTTCATGGCGCAGGGGGCGGTCATGGCGCTTGAGGATGCCTGGGTGCTGGCCGAGGAGTTGGACCGCGCCGGGCAGATCGAAGCGGGGCTTGCGGCCTATCAGGCGCGGCGCGAGGGGCGTGTGAAGCGGATCGTGGGGGCGGCCAATGGCAATGCGTGGAAATATCATCTGCGCTTCGGGCCGCTTCGGGCGGCGGCGCATGCGGCGTTGCGGCTCGGCGGGGCGGTGGCGCCGGGCGCGATGTCGCGGCAATTCGACTGGATCTATCGCCACGACGTGACCCGCGGCGGGTAGGGGTCAGGCGTCGAGCGTGACCCAGATCGGAACGTGGTCGGATGGCTTGTCGCCACCGCGCACCGCGCTGTCGATCTGGCAATCGGTGAGCAGGTCGGCGCAATGCGGGCTGAGCAGCATGTGGTCGATGCGGATACCGTTGTTCCGGTTCCACGCGCCGCCCTGATAATCCCAGAAGGTATAGTGACCGGGCCCTTGTGTGCGGGCGCGGAAGGCATCGGTCAGCCCCAGATGCAGCATCCTGCGAAACGCCGCGCGGCTTTGCGGCAGGGCGAGCGCGTCGTCTGACCACGCCCCGGGGTATTTGGCGTCTTCATCCTGCGGGATGACGTTGAAATCCCCGCCCATGAGGAAGGGCTCTTCGAGCGCCAGAAGGTCATTGGCGCGCGCATGAAGGCGGTGCAGCCACGCCAGTTTATAGTCGTATTTCGGCCCCGGCGCCGGGTTCCCGTTGGGCAGGTAGAGACCGCAGAGCCGCACCGGGCGGGTGCCGATCACCGTCGCCTCGATGTAGCGGGCCTGCGTGTCGTCATTGTTGCCGGGCAGGCCGCGGGTGACATCCTCCAGCGGCAGCTTCGACAGAATCGCCACGCCGTTGAAGCCCTTCTGGCCGTGGGTTTCCACGGTGAAGCCGCGATCCTCGAAGATTTCGCGGGGAAAGTTCTCGTCCACCGACTTGATCTCTTGCAGCAGGACCACATCGGGATCGGCCTCGTCGAGCCAGGCGGGCAGGGTTTCTATCCGGGCCTTGATGCCGTTGATGTTGAAGCTCGCGATTTTCATGGTTCTGCCCCCTGACGTCGGTTGAGGCGACTCTATCCCCCAGCGTGCGGGTGCTGACAAGCCTTCGGCGGAGAATTCGCGTGAAAGACTTCTGCTGATAAGCTCATGGAACGGGACCGAATCCGGGGCATGGAATCAGTCGTGATTCCGAGTCGGAAATGCAGTTTTCGCGATGATTTCAGGTTGAGTTGCGCTGAGTCGGCTCGCCAAAATGTGGCAAAGATCAGGCAAGAAAATGGCAATTTGAAGAAAAATTTATCCATGTAGGTAGTTGATGAAAATCAATTCATTGCGGGCAAAACCTCATGTGAAACATGAGCCATTTGCTCGCATAGCAAGAAAAAATATGTTGAAAAACAAGGAATACGTGCAAGCCTGAAGGCGTTCAACACATCGCCTGGGAGGCTTACAATGCTTGTTAAATCTTCTGCTCAAACGATTAACGAAACCTTTTCGGACCGTGCGGTGCCGGCGTCCGAAACCAGCCTGCATGACGGGCTTGGCTGCGATTTGTTCACATCCGGCCTGTCGCCGGAGGTGACCGGGGATGCCGCCACCGGAGAGGCAACGGAAATGTTCACCTCGGGTCTGGTCCAGATGTTCACCTCGGGCCTTGCGCCGAGCGGCGGGGCCACGGCGGCGACCGGCGAAGGGGTGGAGATGTTCACCTCGGGTCTTCAGGCCGCCGGCGGCGCGGCGGACACCGGGGATGCGGTGGAGATGTTCACCTCCGGCCTGGTGCAGATGTTCACCTCTGGTTTGGCCCCCTCGGCGGAGGCCCGGAACACGACAGGTGAGGGCACGGAGCTTTACACCTCGGGTCTGGCCGCAACCGGCAGCGCGGCCGAGAGCGGGGATGCCACCGGCATGTTCACCTCGGGTCTGGTGCAAATGTACACCTCGGGGCTGGCACCGTCGCGGCAGGTCCGTGCCGAAGCCGGCGAAGGGGCCGAGCTTTTCACCTCGGGTCTGTGATTCGGAACGTCGGGAACGGGCGCCGGTGCGCGCCATTGCAAAGGGAGAAATGAGCCATGACCAATATCGTGCAACTGAACGTCCCGTCCCCGACGCCGCCGGTGAAGGCGCGTCATGCGGCGCTAATGTCCTGCTTTGCAGGGCAGCGCCGCATCGGCGACGACGTCTTCTGGCTCAAGGAAAACGCGGAGCTTCTCAACGTTCTGGAATGCTCCGGGGCGGAGGTGACGGAAGACGCGCTGTCCGCCTATGAGGGGTTCTATGCCAACGTGGAGCGCCGCATTCAGTTCTTTCCACAGTATTACCGCTTTCTTCTGTCGATCTGCCTCGATCTTGAGGATCTCGGGATGCGCGGCGACAAGGGGGAGGCGCTTGTGCACTGGGCGGCCGATCAGGGTTTTGCCGAGGCGGAGCTTTCGGACTTGCAGCGGTTCGAAGCGCGGCGGCTGATGCTGCGGCGCGGACGCGATCCGCTGGCGCACGATGCCGGGCTCGAGGCGCGGCTGCGCCGTTTCATCTCGCGCGCGGCCACGTTCTCCATGCCCAACAAGAAGGCGGCCTATGAGCTGACCCATGCCGTGTTCTACCTGTCCGAATACGGTCGCCACGACCCCGGACTGGACGACGGCGCGAAACGGGCGCTGGAGTTTGCCGGGCTCTTGGCATTTCTCGAACAGAATGGCGACCTGCTGTCAGAGGTTTGCGTGGCGATGCGCCATGCCGGGATGACGCCGCCAAACGTCTGGGAAGACTGGCTGATCCGCCACACGCATCGGTTCACCGTGGAGGCCGGAGAGCATCTTGGCGTGCACGACGACTATCACGAGTTCCTTGTTTGCAACTGGTTCGCCGCGCTGGCGGGGCAGGAGATGTTCGCAAAGCCGGTGACGCCGGAGCGGATGTGCTTCACCCGCCCCGGCGGTGTGGCGGGGCCGCTGCGGGAACTGTCCGAGTGCATGTTCCAGCTTGACGACCGCTCTGGCGACTGGGCGGCGATGCGGCCGGTGGTTCTCGATCATCTGTCGGACGATGCGCAGGTGATCCTGTCCTATGCGGAACGCTCCTGCGACAGGTTCGACGCCTTTTTCGAAGGGTTCGCGCGCAGTCATCCGGTGCGGGTGGCGCAATGAGCGCGCCTGCCACCAATGCGCCGATCGGGGTTTTGCCGGGGGGGATTGCGCTTCTGGGCGGGGTGCTGGTCGTGCTCTACACGGTTGTGATCTCCAGCGCCGATGCCATCACCAAGTTCATCTCCCACGGCTATGCCGCGCCGCAACTTTTCTGCGTGTCGGGGGGACTTGTCGCCGCGCTTTGTTATATCAGCGCGCGCGCGAGGGGCGGGCGCGGGGGGTTGCGCACCGGCTGTCCGCGCGCTTTGGCGTTACGGGCGGCGCTGACCGTGGCGGGATCGGTCGCGTTTTTCGAAGCGTTCCGCCAACTCCCTTTTGCCGAGGTGTTTCTTTTCATCGGTATGGTGCCGATCTTCGCCGGGCTGCTGTCGGGCCTGATTCTGGATGAACGGGTGCGCCCGACGGCCTGGACCGCGCTGCTGGTCGGCTTCGTGGGAGTCCTGTTCCTGTTTCCCGAGGGCCTGGCTTCTGTATCCTTCGGGCATGGGGTCGCCTTGCTTGCCTGTCTGGCAGGGGCGTTGTCGATGGTGCTGGCGCGCTATATCGGCAAGCGCGAAAGCAATTCGCTGGCGCAGGTCTTTCACACCAATCTGGCGCTTTGCCTCGTGATGGGGATTGCGCTGCCGTTCGTCTATCGCCCGATGCCCTTGGCGGACATGCTCTGGGTTCTGGCCTATGCGGGGTGCCTGTTCGCCGCGCGCTGGCTTTTGGTGGTGTCGCTGCGCATGATGCCAGCCTATGTGGTCACGCCGCTGATGAACCTTCAGTTCATCTGGATGGTGGTGTTGGGCGCGGTGTTTTTCGGTGAATGGCCGCCAGTGGCAACCTATCTTGGTGTGGTGATCGTGATCGGCTCCGGGTTGTTCCTGATCTATGATCAGTCGCGCACTGTGCCAGCGGTAAAACGCTCCGCCGGGTAAGGCCGGAGCTACATGGCGAAACTTGTGCCGCAGCCGCAGGAACTGGAGGCGTTGGGATTGTCGATCACGAAACGCGCGCCGATCAACTCCTCGGTGAAGTCGATGGTGGCGCTTGCCAGAAAGGGAAGGGAGACACTGTCCACCACGACTTTCTGTCCCTGTCCTTCGAGCACCAGATCGTCTTCGGACGGGGCGTCAAGCTTGATCTCATATTGAAATCCCGAGCATCCGCCACCTTCCACCGCCACGCGCAGGGCCTGACCTTTCGCGTCGGCGCCAATCTCTGCAAGCCGGGTGAAGGCGCGATCCGTGACTTTCGGGGGAAGCTGCATTTCTTGCTCCTGTTGCGGGGTTCGCGGTTCAATCCTGTTTCGCCCTGCAATATAAGCGCGGCGTGGACTGGCGACAAGGATTAGCAACATGGCAGCGCCCTATGCCTCCGATCCCGCGCGCGCAAGGGGACGGCGCATCGCGGAAGAGGAAAGCGCGTTCCGGTCCTGCTTTCAGCGGGACAGGGACAGGATCATCCATTGCAGCGCCTTCCGGCGGCTCAAGCACAAGACACAGGTCTTCGTGGAGCACGAGGGCGATTATTTCCGGACCCGGCTGACCCATTCGATCGAAGTGGCGCAGGTGGCGCGGACGATCGCGGGGGCGCTGGGGCTCAATCAGGAACTGACAGAGGGCGTGGCGCTGGCGCATGATCTGGGGCACACGCCCTTCGGCCATACCGGCGAGGATGCGCTCAATGCGCTGATGTCGCCTTATGGCGGGTTCGATCACAATGCGCAGGCGGTGCGGATCGTCACCTCTCTTGAACGGCATTACGCGGCCTTCGACGGGTTGAACCTGACCTGGGAAACCCTTGAAGGCATTGCAAAACACAACGGGCCGGTGGTGGGGGATCTGCCCTATGCGCTGGCTGACTACAACGCGGTCCATGATCTTGAGCTGCACACGCACGCCAGCGCCGAGGCGCAGGTGGCCGCGCTGTCCGATGACATCGCCTACAACAATCACGATCTGCTGGACGGGCTGCATGCCGGGCTCTTCACGCAGGAGGAGATAACCGGGTTGCCCATCGTCGGGGATGCCTTTGCCAAGGTGGACGCGGCCTGGCCGGGGCTGGAGCGGTCGCGGCGCAAGCATGAGGCGCTGCGGCGGGTCTTTGGCGTCATGGTCTCGGATGTGATCGACCGCTCGCGTCACCTTCTCAATGAGAGCGGCGCGCGGGATGTGCAGGAGATCCGCAATCTCGGCCGGCCGGTAATCCGGTTTTCCGATGCTGTCTGGGCGGATTTGCAGGACATTCGCGCCTTTCTGTTCACGCGGATGTATCGCGCGCCCTCGGTGATGGCCAAACGCCGCGAGGTCACGCAGGCCGTCGACGAGTTGTTCCCCTTCTTCCTGGCCAATACCAACTGGCTTCCCGAGGAATGGCGTCACGATATCGAGGCCGCGCGGGACGAGGTCGCGCTGGCGCGCATCGTGGCCGACTACATCGCCGGGATGACTGACCGTTTCGCGCTTCAGGAACACGCCCGGCTGATCGCGGGCCGCTGAGGGCAGCGATTGACGCGGGCGCTGGCGGTGGTAAACCGCGCGGGACACGAAAGGACCATGCAATGAACCTTTTTCAGGATATCCGCGCGCTTGTCATCGGGGCGCTGGAGATCATGCAGGCGGATGGCGTTATTCCGGTCGGGCTTGATTTTGCAAATGTGACCGTAGAGCCGCCGCGCGATCCGGCCCATGGCGACATGGCGACCAATGCGGCGATGGTGCTGGCCAAGCCCGCGAAGATGAAGCCGCGCGACATCGCGGAGGCGCTTGCCGGGCATCTTGCAGCGGACTATCGCGTGGATACGGCAGAAGTTGCGGGGCCGGGCTTTCTCAACCTGCGGCTGTCGCCGGCGCTCTGGCAGGGACTGGTCAAGTCGGTGCTGTCGAGCGGTGAGGGGTTTGGACGCTCCACCCTTGGGGCGGGCCAGCGGGTCAATGTCGAATTTGTTTCCGCCAACCCGACGGGGCCGCTTCATGTGGGCCACACGCGCGGGGCGGTCTTCGGCGATGCGTTGGCGAGCCTGCTGGATCATGCCGGTTATGATGTCACGCGCGAGTATTACATCAACGACGGCGGCGCGCAGGTCGATGTGCTCGCGCGGTCGGTCTATCTTCGGTATCTGGAAGCGCACGGGCAGGAGGTCGCCTTCGAGGACGGCACCTATCCCGGCGAATATCTGATCGAGGTGGGAGAGGCGCTGCGCCGGAAGGTGGGCGATGCCTATGTCGGCAAGCCCGAGGATGTCTGGCTCGAACCGATCCGGGACTTTGCCACCGACGCGATGATGGGGTTGATCCGCGCCGACCTGAAGTCGCTGGGTGTCGAGATGGATGTGTTCTTTTCCGAAAAATCGCTTTATGGAACGGGACTTATCGAGCAGGCGCTCGACGCGCTCGACGCCAAGGGCCTGCTCTATGAAGGGGTGCTTGAGCCGCCCAAGGGCAAGATGCCCGACGATTGGGAGCCGCGCGAGCAGACGCTGTTCAAATCCACCGAACACGGGGACGACGTGGATCGGCCGGTAAAGAAATCCGACGGCGGCTGGACCTATTTCGCGCCCGACATCGCCTATCACTATGACAAGGTTTCGCGCGGGTTCGATGCGTTGATCGACGTGTTCGGGGCCGATCACGGCGGATATGTGAAGCGGATGAAGGCGGCGGTGTCGGCGCTTTCGGACGGCCGGGTGCCGCTCGATGTCAAGCTGTGCCAGCTTGTGAAGCTCTGGAAGAACGGCGAGCCGTTCAAGATGTCGAAACGCGCGGGCAATTTCGTCACCCTGCGCGACGTGGTGGAACTGGTGGGCGCTGATGTGACCCGCTTTGTCATGCTGACGCGGAAGAACGACGCGCCGCTCGATTTCGACTTCGACAAGGTGCTGGAACAGTCGCGCGATAACCCGGTGTTCTACGTGCAGTACGCGCACGCCCGGGTGTGTTCGGTTCAGCGCAAGGCGCAGGAGGCGGGGATCGTGGTGGATGATGCCATGCTTGCGGCGGCGGATCTGACGAAGCTCGACCATGAGGCCGAGATTGCGGTGGCCAAGAAGATCGCAGAGTGGCCGCGTTTGGTGGAGATTGCCGCCCGCACGCATGAGCCGCATCGCGTGGCCTTTTACCTGTTCGAACTGGCCAGCGATCTTCACGGGCTGTGGAACAAGGGGCATGACGACCCCTCGCTTCGGTTCCTGCAAGAGGATGATGTGGATACATCGCAAGCGAAAATCGCTCTTGCGCGGGCCGTGGCCGTTGTTATTTCCGCAGGTCTTGGTATTCTTGGGGTCACTCCGGCAGACGAGATGCGGTAAAAACCGTGCGGAACTGACAGGCCGGGGTGAGGCGAAGGCAAGATTACCCCGGCGACCATGTATCGCCGGAGGCAGTGAGGCGAGAATGGCAGATTTTCCCATGACCGGGGCCCAAGAGGCGCCGTCGCAGAGCAGATCCATTGCAAGTCTGGCGAACTGGGCCGGGGCCGCAGTGTCTCTGGCGCTGATTTTCGGCGCGGGAGTCTGGGGCTACAAGCTTCTGGTGAGAGATGTGACCGGCGTGCCGGTGGTGCGTGCCGTCGAAGGCCCGATGCGGGTGCAACCCGACGATCCGGGCGGACGCCCGGCCGAGCATCAGGGGCTGGCCGTGAACAATGTGGCGGCCGAAGGGGTGGCTGCCGCGCCGGCAGATCGGCTTGTGCTCGCGCCTCAGCCGATCCGGCTTGCGGATGAGGATGTGCCCGTCACGCAGGTGAAGGCCGAGATTATTGAAGACGCGGAGGATGGCCCTGCCGAGGCAAACGAGCCGATTACAGCGCCCGAGCCGCTGAACGGCGGGCGTGCCGCGTCCATAGAGGCGCTGGCCGAGCAGATTGCCGCCGGGGCGGCGAAACTGTCCACGTCTGCAAAAGCGAGCCCGGTTGCGGACAGCTCCGACAGCGACAGCTCGACCGCCACAGCGGAAGAGGCGGAGTCCGAACCCGAAGCGACCGTTGCCGGGGGGCTTGGTGTCTCGCTCCGGCCGAAATTGCGACCCGAGGGCGTTCAACTGGCGTCTGCCGCATCGATGTCGGGGGGGGCTGACGCTCTGCCCGCTGACACGGTGGATGAGGTTGATCCGGCGAGCATCACGGTGGGCACGCGGCTGGTACAGCTTGGCGCCTTTGCCAGCCCAGAGATCGCGCGCGAGCAGTGGGATAAACTTCAAGGGCGCTTTGCCACGGTTCTGGACGGCAAGAAACGCGTGATCCAGAAGGCGACAAGTGGCGGACGGGTCTTTTACCGGCTGCGCGCGATGGGGTTCGATGATCTGAGCGATGCGCGCCGGATGTGTTCCGCACTGAAGGCGGAGAATGCCGACTGTATTCCGGTGGTGACACGTTGAGTGGTTTCGGCGCAGTCATTTCTGGCTGCGCCGGGCCACGATTGAGCCCGGCGGAACGCGATCTTTTCCGCGACCTGCGACCTTTCGGGTACATATTGTTCGATCGAAACCTCGAAGAGCCCGGTCAGATCCGCGCGCTCTGTGAGGAACTGCGCGACTGCGTGGACCATGCCGCGCCCATCCTGATTGATCAGGAGGGCGGACGGGTGCAGCGACTGCGACCGCCTTTGGCGCGCGATTGGCCTGCACCGTTTGATTTCGTTGCGCAAGCCGGGGCAGGGGCAGAGCAGGCCATGCGGCTCCGCTATCGCCTTATCGCGGAAGAGTTGCGCGCGCTTGGTATCGACACGAATTGCGCGCCGCTGGTGGATGTCGCCGAGCACACGACCCATCCCTTCCTGCGCAACCGATGCTATGGCACCGACGCACAGGGCGTGACCCGGATCGGCCGCGCCGTTGCCGAGGGGCTGATGCAGGGCGGGGTCTATCCGGTGATCAAGCATGTTCCGGGCCACGGGCGGGCGCAGGCCGACAGTCACCGCGACCTGCCGCGCGTCGCGGCGGACCGCGTGGCACTGTCGCGCGATTTCGCCCCCTTTGCCGCGCTTGCCGATCTGCCGATGGCGATGACGGCGCATATTGTCTATGACGCGCTCGATACGCGCCCAGCCACGCTTTCGCCTGTCGTGATGGATACGATCCGCGAGGAAATCGGGTTTCAGAATCTGATCATGACCGATGACATTTCGATGCGGGCCTTGACGGGAGATGTGGCGCAAAATGCGCGCGGCGCGATTGTGGCGGGCTGCGATGCGGTGCTGCATTGCAATGGCGATTTCAAGGAGATGCGCGCCGTGGCCGAGGCCGCAGGCGCCATGACCGATGCGGCGCAGGCCCGTGCAGAGGCGGTGTTGCAGAACCGGCCCAAAGCACAGCCCGTTGACATTGCCGCGCTCACGGCAGAGCTTGAGGCCCTGTTGAACGGGCGCGATCATGGCGGATAGGCAGGGAGATACGACACTGGCGCCGGATGTGGCCGAGCGGCTCTCGGCTGAGGCGCTTATCGTGGATGTGGACGGATTCGAGGGGCCGCTCGATCTTCTTCTGACGCTGTCACGCACGCAGAAAGTCGATTTGCGCAAAATCTCGATTCTCGACCTCGCCCGGCAGTATCTGGGTTTCGTGGAGAAGGCGAAAGCGCTTCGGATCGAGCTGGCCGCCGACTATCTTGTCATGGCGGCCTGGCTCGCCTTTCTGAAATCGCGGCTGCTGCTGCCCCCCGACCCGGCGGAAGAGGGGCCTTCGGGCGAAGAGTTGGCGACGCATCTCGCATTTCAGCTCGAACGGCTTCAGGCCATGCGAGACGCGGCGGCGCGGCTTATGGCCCGTGACCGGCTCGGCCGGGATTTCTTTGCCCGTGGCATCCCCGAAGATGTGACCCGGTTTCGCCGGATCACCTATACCGCCTCGCTTCTGGATCTGATGCAGGGGTATGCCCGGATCCGCACGCGCGATGAGTTTCGCCCCTACGTGATGGACCGCGATTCCGTCTTCACGATGGAACAGGCGCTTGACCGGATGCGCGGATTGATCGGCTTTGCCGGCACATGGACGGATATCGAGAGCTACCTGCCCGAAGGCTGGCAGAGCGATCCGAAAAGGCGCCGATCGGCCACGGCGTCCACCTTCGCCGCTTCCCTGGAGCTGGCCAAGGAAGGTAAGGTGGAGTTGCGGCAGTCGGCGACATTCGCGCCGATCGAGTTGCGGCGCCGGACGGAGGGCGACCATGACGGATGAGAGCGAAGCCCGCAACGACAGCCTGTTCGAGGCGCCGCCGATCGCGGAGCAGGAGCGGATGGTCGAGGCGATCCTGTTTGCCACCGCCGCGCCGGTGACGGTCAAGGACCTGAACGACCGGATGCCGCATGGCAGCGACGCCGCCGAGGCCCTTGTGCACCTGCGCAAGCGATATGACGGGCGCGGCGTGCAGGTGGTCAAGGTGGGCGATGCCTGGGCCATGCGCACCGCGCCGGATCTGGGATTTCTCATGCAGCAGGAAATGGTGGAGACGCGCAAGCTATCTCGTGCGGCGATCGAAACCTTGGCCATCATCGCCTATCACCAACCCGTCACCCGTGCCGAGATCGAAGAGATCCGGGGGGTCAGCGTGAGCCGGGGCACGGTTGATCAGCTTCTCGAGATGGAGTGGATCCGGTTCGGGCGACGTAAAATGACACCGGGCCGGCCGGTGACGTTTGTCGTGACGCAGGAATTCCTCGATCATTTCGGTCTCGAGAGCGCACGCGATCTTCCGGGGCTGAAAGAATTGCGGGGGGCCGGCCTTCTGGAAAACCGCCCGCCGCCGACCGCCATGCCGGGACCGGGCGAAACGTCAGAGGATGAAGAGGATGGCTTGCAGATCGGGCAGTCGGAACTGTTCGAGGACTGAATTTTACCAGATCCTGACTGCAAATCGGCGCATTTCATGTCCATATTGGAGGTCGGAAGAGCAAAGGATGGTGCTATGAACGTCAATATGATTATCAACATGGTCATGCGCACCGTGATGCGGCGCCTCGTCAGCCGGGGCGTGAACAGCGGCATCAACCGCATGTCGAAACGCAAGGGTCAGACCGATGAAGAGGGCGGTCAGGCGCAGGGCCAGCCCCGCACGCGCAAGGGTCACGGACGATCGGCGAAACAGGCCAAGCAGGCGATGCGGATGATGCGCCGCTTTGGCCGGTTCTGAGGGTGCCTCATCGCCGGGGATCGGTTTAGTGTGCGGGTTTGACGCAAGGTGAGGTTCAGACCCTGTGCGCGCAAGGCGGGGGCAAGGCAGTTCCGAGGTCCAAACTCTTGAATGATAAGGGGCTGGCAGAATTTCGACGGGCGTGGAATGGGGCAGGCGGTGAAAACAGTTATTTTCGATCTTGATGGAACGCTGGCGGATACCAGTGTCGACCTGATCGCCGCCGCCAATGCGGCGTTTCGTACCATGGGGGAGGGCAATCTTCTCGATCCCACAAAAGATGCGGTCACAGCGTTTCAGGGCGGGCGGGCTATGCTGCGCCTCGGCCTGACGCGGCTTGAGCGTATGAACGAGGCGGTGGTGGATGAATTTTATCCGGTTCTGCTCGAAGCCTACTCCGGGGCAATTGACGTGCACACGCAGCTTTACCCGCGCGCGATGGAGGCGGTCGAGGTTCTCAAGGCCGAAGGCTACGGCGTGGGGATCTGCACGAACAAGCCCGAGGCTCTGGCAGAGCTTCTCATGACACGGCTTGGCGCGCGCGCGGCCTTCGGGGCGCTTATCGGTGCCGATAGTCTGCCGGTGCGCAAACCCGATCCGGCCCCCTTGATCGAGACGGTGCGGCGGCTTGGCGGAGATCCCGCGCAGACTGTTCTGATCGGGGACACGGTGACGGATCGTGACACCGCGCGGGCGGCGGGTGTGCCATCCATTCTCGTGACCTTCGGACCCGGCGGCAAGGAGGTTGCGGCGCTTGAGCCGGAAGCGTTGTTGAACGACTACGCGGATTTGCCGGATCTGCTGCGGGATCTCGCGCGGCGCCGAATGGGGATTGTCGATCAGCGGCGCTGAATGACGCGATGCGCGTCAATTTTCGCGCTTATGCGGTCGGGGTCTCGTGAAATGTCGTGAAAGAAGTTATTTCGGAGCCTGAAAGATGCATTGGGCGCGTTGATTGCGCGGCAAAGATCGGGAGCATGTGATCCGCATGAGCGAGAGGTTCGAGGGCAATTTCACCCAGCAGGAGCCGATACCCGACGAGGGGATCGCAGCCGCCGTTGATGTCATGCGATCCGGGCGGTTGCATCGCTACAACGTCGCGGCGGGCGAGATTTCACAGGCGGCCCTTCTCGAACAGGAGTTTGCCGCGATGACGGGGGCGGAGTACTGCGTTGCCGTGGCGTCGGGCGGATATGCGATGGCCACGGCGCTGCGGGCGCTTGGCGTGGGCCCCGGGGACAGGGTTCTGAGCAACGCCTTCACGCTGGCGCCGGTGCCGGGTGCCATTGCCAGCGTGGGCGCGGTGCCGGTGTTCGTCGACGTGACCGAGGACCTGGTGATCGACCTTGACGATCTGGACGCCAAGGCGGATCAGGCGAATGTTCTGATGCTGAGCCACATGCGCGGGCACATCTGCGACATGGATGCGCTGATGGCGCTCTGCGAGGCGCGCGGGCTTCGGGTGGTCGAGGATTGCGCCCATACGATGGGGGCAAAATGGCGCGGTGTTCCGTCGGGACGGCATGGCGTCATCGGGTGCTATTCGACGCAGACCTACAAGCATCTGAATTCCGGCGAGGGCGGTTTTCTCGTCTCGGACGATGCCGAGGTGATGGCGCGCGCGGTGATCCTTTCGGGCTCTTACATGCTGTATGAGCGTCATCTTGCCGCGCCCCCGGCAGAGGTATTCGAGAGGGTGAAATACGACACGCCGAATGTGTCGGGGCGTATGGATAACCTGCGCGCGGCAATCTTGCGGCCGCAATTGCGCCATTTGGATGAGCAATGCGCCGCCTGGACCGAGCGGTATCGCACGGTTGAAGCGGGTTTGCGCGACACGCCGGGATTGCGCCTTGTAGAGCGTCCCGAGGGCGAGGATTTCGTGGGCTCCTCGTTTCAATTCCTGCTTCCGGACTGGGCCGAGGGGGCGGTGCGTGATGTGGTGGCGCGCTGCGCGGCGCGCGGGGTGGAACTCAAGTGGTTCGGACAGGCGGAGCCGGTCGCCTTCACCTCTCGCTATGACAGTTGGCGCTATGCGCCGAGCGAGGCGCTGCCGCGCACCGATCGGGTGCTTGCGGGACTTCTGGACATGCGTATTCCCCTGACGTTCAGCCTTGAGGATTGCGCACAGATCGCCCGGATCATTCGCGGCGAGGTCGGCGCGGTGTTCCAGGCGAAGATGTGAGGCGTCAATTGCGGCGGCGTTTGGGCTTGGGGCGGGCTTCGGGCGGTTTGGCGCCTTCGAGGCCAAGCTGATCGCGCAGGATGCGGCGGCGCACCTCTTCCACCGCTCCCGGTTTCAGGGTTCCAAGCTGAAACGGCCCGTAAGAGACGCGGATCAGCCGGTTGACGGCCAGTCCGAGGGCTTCCATCGCGCGGCGTATCTCGCGGTTCTTTCCCTCGCGCAGGCCCAGTGTCACCCAGGCGTTCCGGCCCTGTTGACGATCGAGCGTGATCTGCATCGGCTGAAATCGCTCGCGATCAATCACGATGCCCTCGCGCAGGGGCTGAAAGGTGTCGTCGCTCGGCGCGCCGTGCAGGCGCACGCGGTATTTGCGCAGCCAGCCGGTCGACGGCAGCTCCAGCTTGCGCTTGATCGCGCCATCGTTCGTCAGAAGCAAGAGCCCCTCTGAATTGAGGTCGAGACGCCCCACGGTCATGACGCGCGGCAGATCGGCGGGCAGGTGGTCGAAGATGGTCTCGCGCCCCTGCTCGTCTTTCGTCGTGGTCACAAGGCCCGCAGGCTTGTGATAGAGCCAGAGGCGTTCGGGTTCCGGTTCCGACAGGGGCTTGCCATCGACAACGATCCGGTCAGCCGGGCCGACATTGAGCGCGGGGCTGGTGATCTTGCGGCCATTCACGGCCACGCGCCCGGCCTCGATCATGCGCTCGGCCTCGCGGCGGGAGGCAACACCCGCGCGGGCCATAACTTTGGCGATGCGGTCGCCGCTGGGGGTATCTTCGGTCATGGGGTCGCTCTAACCGGGATCGGGGGATTGCGAAAGGGGCTTTGGCGGGGCATTTGGGACAGATGACGTTCAAAAGCCATATGCAGGCCGCGCTGAGCGAGGCGCAGGCGGCCGCCGCGCGCGGCGAGGTGCCCGTGGGCGCGGTGATTGTTTCTCCCGAAGGGCAGGTGGTCGCAGCGGAGGGCAATCGCGTGCGCGAACTGGCGGACCCGTCGGCCCATGCCGAGATTCTCGCGATCCGGGCGGTTTGTGCGGCGGTCGGGTCCGAGAGGCTGACCGGGTATGATCTTTATGTCACGCTGGAGCCGTGCCCGATGTGTGCGAGTGCGATCAGCCAGGCGCGGATTGCGCGGCTGTATTACGGGGCGGCAGACCCGAAATCGGGGGGGGTCGCGCACGGTCCCCGCATTTTCACCCATCCGCAAAGTCACCATGTGCCGGAGGTTTATGACGGGATCGACGCGGCGGCCTGCGAGATCCTTCTGAGGGAATTTTTTGCCGCGCGGCGGTGAGGGGCCATCAGATCTCGATCGCCTCCAGCACCTCGGGTTCGATCACGTTGACGCCTGGCAGGGCCTTGGCAAGCGCCTCGGCGGATTGCTCAAGGATCGGGAAGGTACGGTAGTGGCAGGGAATGAGCGTCTTGAAATCGAAAAAGGTTTTCGCCGCGTAGGCCGTGCGCTTCATGTCCATGGTGAAATGCCCGCCTGCCGAGAGGATACCGATGTCGGGTTTGTGCAGGTCGTTGAAGATCTTCATGTCCGACATCACGTCGGTGTCGCCTGAAAGATAGATCGTGTGACCCTCACCCTCGATCATGTAACCACATTCGGTGCCGCCATAGCGCGGGCCATCGGGTGTGGCGAAGCTGTTGGAATGAAGGGCGTTGACCATCGTGACCTTCACCCCGTCCAGATCCACGGTGCCGCCCTTGTTGAAACCAATGGTGGCAAGGTGCTCATGCTCTTCCCAATACGACATCAGGTCATATTGCCCCACGATCGGAACATTCATCTTGCGCGCCAGCGGCAAGATGTCGATGACGTGGTCGAAATGCGCATGTGTGAGCAGCAGATGCGTGCCGCCGACCGTGGCCGCGTCATGCTTGTCCTCGGGGAGCATCGGGTTGCCGGTCAGCCACGGATCGACGAGAAGGATCTGACCGCCGATCTCGATGCGAAAAGAACCGTGCCCGAGCCAGATGATTTTCATGGGATCCTCCTTACCTGTTGAGACGAGCCTAACACGCGCGACGCGGGAGGGAAGGGGGCAATAATGGACTGGATGCAGGCGGTGGACAGCTATTGCGAGCGGGGCGGTCCCGCATTCTGGGCCGAGCCGGTCAATGCGCTGACGAATATCGCGTTTCTGATCGCGGCGGCGGTGATGTGGCCGCGGGTCCGGCAGGTGCCGCTTGGGCCGGCGCTGGCCGTGGTTCTGGCGCTGATCGGAGTGGGCAGCTTCCTGTTTCACAGTGTCGCGCAGGTCTGGGCCGGGCTGGCGGATGTGGTGCCGATTGTGGTGTTCATTCTGATTTATCTCTGGGCCGTGCATCGGCATGTCTGGAATTGGCCTGTCCGGGGCGCATGGGCGGCGGTTGCGCTTTTCTTTCCCTATGCCGCGCTCATGGTGCCGGTTTTCGGCGCCATACCGGGGATGCAGACGGCGGCGGGTTATGCCCCGGTGCCGTTGCTGATCGTGGTCGAGGCGTGGCTCTTGCGGCAGCGGGCGCCGGGCCTGGCGCGCGGGATGGCCGTGGGGGCGGGGCTGTTGAGCCTGTCTCTCTTGTTTCGCAGTCTCGACACGCCGCTGTGCGGGATCTGGCCGGTTGGCACGCATTTCCTGTGGCATTGTCTCAACGCGGTTATGCTGGGCTGGATGATCGAGGTCTATCGCCGCCATATGCTTGCACCTGCACCCTCGCGGCGCTAAACGCTGGACCCGAATTGCAACGGGAGTTTCGTCATGTCGATCGACACCGATACCGCCGCGCGGATCGCCACTCTGGCGCGGATCAAGGTCGAAGAGGATGCGCTGCCGGAGCTGGCGCAGGAGTTCAACACCATTCTTGGGTTCATTGAACAGTTGGGCGAAGTAGATGTCGAGGGCGTGGAGCCGATGACCAGCGTGACGCCCATGCGTCTCAGGCGGCGTGAGGACGTGGTGACGGAAGGCGGCCAGCAGGACAAGGTGCTGTCGAATGCGCCAGATGCGCGCGAAGGGTTTTTCGCGGTTCCGAAGGTGGTGGAATAATGACCGATCTCAATGCGTTCACCCTTGCCGATGCGCGCGACCGCCTGCGCGCGGGCGATATCACCTCGGTCGAGTTGACCGAAGCCTGTTTGAACGCGCTCGAAGGGGCCGGGGCGCTCAATGCCTTTGTGCACAAGACCCCTGAAAAGGCGCTGAGCCAGGCGAAGGCGGCGGATGCACGGATTGCGGAAGGGGACGCACCGGCGATGTGCGGGCTACCGGTCGGGATCAAGGATCTGTTCTGCACGATGGGCGTGCCGAGCCAGGCCGGATCGGCGATTCTGAACGGGTTTCGGCCCGAATATGAATCGACGGTGACGCAGAAGCTTTTTGACGCGGGCGCCGTGATGCTGGGCAAGCTCAACATGGATGAGTTCGCCATGGGCAGCAGCAACGAAACCTCTGTCTATGGCAAGGTGGTAAACCCCTGGCGGCGGGCCGATGACACGGCCGAACTAACCCCGGGCGGAAGTTCCGGCGGTTCGGCGGCGGCGGTGGCGGCGGATCTGTGCCTTGCGGCGACGGGGACGGATACTGGCGGATCGATCCGGCAGCCGGCGGCCTTTACCGGCACCGTGGGAATCAAGCCGACCTATGGGCGCTGCTCGCGCTGGGGCATTGTCGCCTTTGCCTCCTCGCTCGATCAGGCCGGGCCGATGACCAAGACTGTGCGCGATGCGGCGATCATGCTGGAGGTGATGTGCGGGTACGACCCGAAGGATTCGACCAGCGCCGACATTCCGGTGCCGGATTTCGAGGCGATGCTAACCGGGGATATCCGGGGCAAGACCATCGGCATACCACGCGAATACCGGATGGAGGGGATGCCCGAAGAGATCGAGACGCTTTGGTCCGAAGGGCGCAGGATGCTGGAGGAGGCTGGCGCCAAGATCGTCGATATTTCCTTGCCGCACACGAAGTACGCGCTGCCGGCCTACTACGTGATCGCCCCGGCAGAGGCGTCCTCGAATCTCGCGCGCTACGACGGGGTGCGCTACGGCCACCGGGCGACGCTGGCGCAGGGGGATGGCATCACGGAGATGTATGAAAAGACCCGCGCTGAAGGCTTTGGCCCGGAAGTGCAGCGCCGAGTCATGGTGGGCACCTATGTGCTGTCCGCCGGGTTCTACGACGCCTACTACAACCGTGCCCGCAAGGTGCGCACGTTGATCAAGCGGGATTTCGACGATGTGTTCGCGCAGGGTGTCGATGCCATCCTGACCCCGGCCACGCCGTCGGCGGCCTTTGGACTTGGCGAGATGAATGACGCCGATCCGGTCAAGATGTATCTCAATGACGTGTTCACCGTGACTGTGAACCTTGCCGGATTGCCGGGAATCACGGTGCCTGCCGGGCAGGACAGTCAGGGCCTGCCGCTTGGGTTGCAGCTCATCGGACGGCCTTGGGAGGAGGGGGATCTGCTGAATTGCGCCCATGCGCTCGAGGCGGCGGCGGGCTTTGTGGCCAAGCCGGAAAAATGGTGGTAAGGCAATCGCAACAAAACGGTATGAGCAGGGCGTTTCCGATGCGAGCGATAATATCAGGGGTTGCCCTTCTGGCGCTGACCGCATGTGATCCGGCGATTCCCGACAGCGGGCCGGGAATCGGATTTGACAACCCGGCCAACAGCCCACAGATGCGCGAGCGACGCGAGGCTGCGGTGACGGGCAATGCGCTGCCTCCGGCGCAGGCCGTATCGGAAGAGGCTTTGGCGACGCTGGAGCGGACCCAGCCCGAAACATCGCGGCCCGCGGAGCGTTCCAACCTTGAGAACGTGGCATCGGAGGACGCGGATGGCGGCACCAATGGCATTTCCGACGAGAATGATTTTCAGGCGGTGGAAGACCGGCGGACCATCGAAACCGACGCGGAGCGGATGGCCCGCCTGCGACAGCAATACAAGGTGATCCAACCCGAAGCCATGCCGGAACGCAGCGACACCGGACCCAACATCGTGGACTATGCGCTTTCAACCACAAACCCGGTCGGAACCCGAATCTACAATCGGTTAGGGTTCAATGCGGAGGCGCGGTTTCGCCGGAATTGCGCCCGCTATGCCTCACCCGACAAGGCGCAGATCGCCTTTCTTTCACTCGGCGGACCGGAGGTGGACCGCCGCGGACTTGATCCTGATGGGGACGGCTATGCCTGCGATTGGGACCCGACCCCGTTCCGCAGAGCGGTGAGCAGCGACTGACGTGGCCGCGCTTTTTGACGTCATCGACCATCCCTCGCCCAATTTCGGGATGCGTCGGGACGGGGCGCAGCCGTCGCTGATTGTTCTTCACCATACAGCGATGCAAAGCGATGCGGCGGCGCTGGAGCGGCTCTGTGCGCCCGAGGCCGAGGTGTCGGCGCATTACCTGATCGGGGCACAGGGCGCCGTTTGGCGGCTTGTGGACGAAGAAGCCCGCGCCTGGCACGCGGGGGCGGGGCAGTGGGGGGCGATCCATGATGTGAACTCTTACTCCATCGGGATCGAACTGGACAATCGCGGGGATCACCCATTCTCCGAGCCGCAAATGAAAGCGCTGGAGGTGCTTCTGCCCCAGATCATGAGGCGTTGGGGGATCACCGCGCAGGGCGTGATAGGCCATTCCGACATGGCGCCTTGCCGCAAGTCGGACCCCGGACCCCGATTCGATTGGCGACGACTGGCACGGCAGTTTCTTTCGGTCTGGCCGGAACCCTGTCCCGATCCCGGCAACCTCTCTGACGATCTGCTTCGTTTTGGGTATCCGCCCGTGGAAGAGAGCTTGCGACTTGCGGTGTTTCGCAGGCGGTTCCGGCCCTGGGCGCGTGGGCCCGTCGATGCGGTTGACGCCGCGCTTGCGGCCGATCTCGCCGCACGCTGGCCGTTTGCCTGATCGCAGCGGGCGGGGTGTCGCGCGCGCAGCGACAGGTATTTCCTTTCGGGGATGAATTGACCTTTCCCGATGCGCCGCCTATTTCGGCACTGCGCAGAGGGCCGGATGGCCGCGGCTCCGGATCTGGTCCGGGGCCGAGGAAAGTCCGGACTCCACAAGGCAACGGTGCCGGGTAACGCCCGGCCGGGGAAACCCGAGGGAAAGCGCCACAGAGAACAAACCGCTTCCGGCGTGCCGGAAGCAAGGGTGAAAAGGTGGGGTAAGAGCCCACCGCGGACCTGGCAACAGGGACGGCATGGCAAGCCCCACCGGGAGCAATGCCGAATAGGAATGCCGCGCGGGAATGATCCCTTCGGGGATATCGCCGCAGGGCCGCCTTGGCCCCGGGCGTTCGGGTTGGCAGCTAGAGGAAATCCGGCAACGGGTTTCCGAGAGGAATGGTCATCCAGGGCCGGATCACGATCCGGCCTGGACAGAATCCGGCTTACAGGCCCTCTGCGCAGTTTTGGGGTCATCAGCCCGCCGGACCCCCGGTGACTAACGGAGCAGAATTGCAGAAATGGCGGAAAACTCCGCTTTTGCCGGGAATTCCCGGGGTAGCCCCATTGACTCGGACGAAGGGGCGGGTAAAAGGCGGGGTTCATAGGAATTTTACGGGGTGCGGTCCTCTTGCCGCCCCGGCGCAGGAGAACACCAATGGCGAAGCCGACGACCATCAAGATCCGTCTGAACTCGACCGCGGGGACGGGCCATTTCTACGTGACCAAAAAGAACGCCCGCACCATGACCGAGAAGATGACGATGCGTAAATTCGATCCAGTCGCGCGCAAGCACGTCGAGTACAAGGAAGGCAAGATCAAGTAAGATCGCCTTTCTACATCGCTGGATCAAAGGGGCCACGCCACGCGCGTGGCCTTTTTCGTATCTGGTCGGCTGCAAATGCATTGCAGGAGCGTGAACCATGCCGAAGGACGGTCATTACATCAATCGCTCGAACTGGCTGCGCGCCGCGATTCTGGGCGCGAATGACGGTATCGTTTCGACAGCCAGCCTTCTGGTTGGCGTCGAAGCCGTTGGAATGGAGGCGCGCGCGGTCCTGCTGGCGGGATTGGCGGGGCTGTGTGCCGGTGCAATGTCGATGGCCGCGGCGGAGTATGTCTCGGTATCTGCCCAGGCGAACGTCGAAGAGGCCGATCTGAAGCGTGAGCGTCAGGCGCTTATCGACGACCCGGATTATGAGTTGCAGGAATTGGCCGATGGGCTGGAGCGTCGGGGGGTGGAGTCCGGCCTTGCCCTGATCGTTGCCCGTCAGATGACCATTCATGACGCGCTGGACGCGCATGCGCGCGAAGAGCTTGGCATGTCCGGATCGGACGGACGGTCGCGACCTTTGCAGGCGGCCTTCGCGTCCGCGCTCTCTTTCACGCTCGGGGCGGCGATGCCGCTTGCCGGGGCGGTTCTGTCCCCCGTCGGAATGCTGAGCGTCGTTGTGGCGGTTGTGGCGCTTCTGGCGCTTGCGTTGCTGGGCGGGGTGGGAGCGTGGCTTGGAGGTGCCCCGGTGGGGCGGTCCATTCTGCGCGTCACCCTTTGGGGAAGCGCGGCGATGATCCTGACATCCGCCCTTGGTGGTTTTTTTCAAACTGGTCCGTAGCGACCATGAAAAAGGGCCGGTCACATGACCGGCCCCGTTCTCTTAGTATGTTCCGAGGGTTACTCGCGGCTGCCGAAAAGTTGCAGCAGGAACATGAACATGTTGATGAAGTCGAGATACAGGCTCAGCGCGCCCATGATGGCGGCCTTGCCCATCCACTCGCGGTCGCCGTTATGGGCGTGGGCGAGATAGGTGTTCTTGATGTTCTGCGTGTCATAGGCGGTCAGCCCTGCAAAGATCAGAACGCCAAGGATGCTGATCGCGAACTGGATCGCCGGGCTTGCGAGGAAGATGTTGACGATCATCGCGACCAGAATGCCGATCACACCCATGATCAGAAAGCTGCCCCAGCCGGAAATGTCTTTCTTCGTGGTGTAGCCCCACAACGACAGACCCGCAAAGGAGATTGCCGTGATGAGGAAGACCTGCGCGATCGACATGCCGGTAAAGGCAATGAAGATCCAACTGATCGACAGACCCATCATCGCCGCGAACGCATAGAAGAAGAGCTGTGCCCCGGCGGCGGACAGGCGGTTGATCGCTGCGCCGAAGGCAAACACCATGATCAGCGGGGCGAACATGACGATCCAGCCCAGAATGTTGGGCTGCCCCGTTTCGAGGTTGCGGAAGATACCAAGCAACTGTGGGCTGGTGCCAACCGCCCAGGCCACGGCAAAAGTCAGGAACATTCCTACGGACATCGTGCCGTAGACCTTGTTCATATGGGCGCGAAGCCCCTCGTCAATCGCGGAGCTGCGCGTGCCCGCAGACGTCCGGATCGTGTCAAATTCAGCCATTCATGCCTCCGATATTGAACCTGCCAGCGGCCCGGGACATCCCGGACCGCAGTTAAAAGACAATATCGGTGAGCGGCGCCCCTTTTTCAAGGATTTCCGGTGTTTCTCCGGATTGATTTACGATCAGTCCCGCCATGTGGCCGGCACATCCCAGAAAGGTCGTTCAGCTTCGTGTTGCACATCGCTCCGGCTCAGACCCAGATCGCGCAGCGCGGCATCATCGAGACGGTTGAGGGCTTTGCGCTGGCGGTGCAGCGCGACGAAGTCAGCCAATGTGACACGCCGCCGCGAAGTAAGCGGATATGCGGCACGGGTGATCGAGTTGAAGAAGGTCACATTCTGGATCCTTTTGCTAGACTGTGATGGAGTGCGTTGGAGTCATCAATTTGGTTGATAGATAGTTGATGCGAGGGTATGTTGAAAACGAATGTTCGTGGGATATACCATCAGGGATATTGATGAATGCGGAATTTGGATGTCACAACTCTTAGAAGCTTTGCGGCCGTTGCCGAGCTGGGTGGGGTCACGCGGGCCGCTGGGTTTCTGCACCTGACGCAATCTGCGGTCTCGATGCAGCTCAAGCGGTTGGAGGAGCTTCTGGGAGTATCGCTTCTGGACCGAGGTGGCCGGGGCATTGCCCTGACTGCGGAGGGCGAACAACTCCTGAGGTATGCAAGGCGTATGGTTGCGCTCAACGATGAAGCGGTGCAGCGACTGACACATGAGGCGTTCGAGGGTATGGTGACCTTTTGCGTGCCCCATGACATCATTACCCCGGCTGTTCCGCGTGTCCTGCAACAGTTCAATGCCGCCTATCCGAGGGTGCGGGTACAGCTCATTGCCTCCTACACCACTGCCCTCAAGGCGCAGTTCGAGCGTGGAGAGTGCGACCTGATCCTAACCACGGAAGGGCACACGCCCGATGAGGCCGAGAAGCTTTGCACCCTTCCTCTGGTCTGGATCGGGGCCCCCGGTGGAACCACATGGCGGCGCAGGCCGCTTCGGTTTGCATCGTGCCGCCATTGCCTGTTTCGTCCGAGGACGCTTGCGGCACTGGATGCCGAGGGGATCGAGTGGGAGGCGGCGATTGATACCGAATCAGACAAGACGGTGGAGGCCACGGTCAGTGCCGATTTGGCGGTAAGTTCGATGATCGAGGGAACCGAGCCATCGCATCTGGAGGTGATCGACCATGGCGGGGCGCTGCCCGATCTGGGTCAGCAGAACATCAATATGTATGTGGCCGATCCGGCGAAAGGTGAGGTTATCTCTTACCTGTCCGATCTCATTCGGCAGAGCTTTGGCCTTCAGGCTGCCCGCAAGGAGAGTGCCCCGCGCCGGGTTGTCTCCTTGAGTTCTACGGCCTGAAGCGACTCGAACCTGCGTCCCCCTGGCTTGGGACATGCTTCATGTCGTGGTGATCACGACCTTGCCAGTGGATTTCCGGCTGCGCAAAAGGTCCATGCCTTCGTCTGTTCGTTCGAGGGGCAGGGTGTGGCTTATATGCGGGGAGAGTTTGCCCTCGCTGTGCCAGTCGAACAGGGTGGTCAGGCTGTTCGTGACAACCTGCGGCTTGAAGACGAGATAGCCGCCCCAGTAGACCCCCATCACGGTCAGGTTCTTGACCATAAGGTGATTGGCAGGAATTTGCGGAATATCCCCGCTGGCAAACCCGATGGGCAAGATGCGCGCTTCGGGACGGCAGGCCCGGAAGGCGGCCTTGAAAAGATCCCCGCCCACCGGATCATAGACCACATCCGCCCCGCCAAGGGCCTTGACCCGCGTGCGCAGATCGTCGGTCACGGAATCGATCAGGTGATCGGCGCCGGCCTTTTCCGCGATAGACAGTTTGTCCGCCCCGCGTGCGCAGGCAATGACATTGGCGCCCATAAGCTTGCCGATCTCGACCGCCGTAAGGCCAACACCGCCTGCCGCCCCCAGCACCAGCAAGGTTTCACCGGGCTGCATCCGGGCACGATAGTTGAGCGCCAGATGGCTTGTGCCGTAGGTCACCATGAAGGCGGCGGCCGTATCAAAGCGCATTCCGTTGGGCAGAGGCACCGCTCGTGCGGCATCGAAACACCCGAACTCCGCAAGCCCCCCATGGCCACCGAAAACGGCAACCCGCGTTCCCACCTCTGGTCCGTCAGTTTCAGGGCCGAGCGCATCGACAACGCCCGCCACTTCCATCCCGCAGACAAAGGGCAACTCCGGTGTTTCTTGATAGGTGCCATTCTGCATGAGCAAGTCGGCGAAGTTGAGACCACAAGCATGAATCCTGAGGCGAATCTCTCCTTTTCCCGGTGATGGAATCGGCGTATCCACCATCGTGGGCGGAATGCTAAAGCTGGTGACCTGGTAGGCGCGCATTTCTATTTCCTGTTGTGTCGACTCTCTATATCCGGGCATGCGAAGATGCACAATTATTTCGGTTTGGCAGCATGTTAGGGCGAGAGTTGCGACCCGTATGGACAAGCACTGATTGAGCAACCCAAGGTAGGGAAGCGCTTCAAACTTTCTCAATAAACTTGATCCGGCGATTGGAACTGCTAATATATACTGATCGCTGTAGGGATGCGCGGTGATCGTGAGATATGAGTTCGTATAAGTGTTGCGGGATCTGACCCGACGGTCAAATGCGATCGGAAACCAAGTTTAGAGGAGTCGTTTGATGACGCACCCAGTGGATGTTCATGTTGGCAAACGCATTCGTCATCGGCGGTGGCTTGTCGGGATGACGCAACAGCAGCTGGCTGAACACGTTGGAATTAAATTTCAACAGATTCAGAAGTATGAAACGGGCGCCAATCGCGTGAGTGCTTCGCGCCTGTGGGATATTGCCGACGCATTGGAAGTGCCGGTCAGTTTCTTCTTCGAAGGACTTGATGCACAGGAAAACGGTCAGCATTCCTCGGTTCCGGCCGATCTCATGGGAGACAAGGAGGCGCTTGACCTGGTGCGCTCCTACTACGCAATCCCGGAAAATCAGCGCCGCCGCCTGTTCGAACTTGCCCGCGTTCTGAGCGACGTGGCCTGAAAGGCACCACCAACGCCACGCTGAGACAAGGCGATCACAGTTCGGGACTCCGGATCTGTGACCCCATTTTTCTCGTCCAACAGGATATTTGGTCGGCGACCGTGGCTCTGGTCAGCTCCATCCAGGCCTGCTAGGCGGGTCTCATGCCATACCAGTGAGGGGATGCGGTCGTGGTTGGGTTCGACAGAGCAGAAATCGCGGACGTGGCCGGTGCGGCGGCCGATGCCGCAGGGGCGGTTATTCTGCCATATTTCCGACAGATGAATCTGGGCATGGAAAACAAGGATGCCGCCGGCTTCGATCCTGTCACGATCGCGGATCGCGCCGCGGAAGAAGCGATGCGCGACGTTCTTTCCGAACGTCGGCCCGGTGACGGAATCCTGGGTGAAGAGCTCGGCTTTACCGAAGGAGATACTGGGTTGACCTGGGTGCTCGATCCGATTGACGGAACGCGCGGGTTCATAAGCGGCACACCGACGTGGGGAGTTCTCGTGGCACTTTCCGACGCGACAGGGCCACGGTTCGGGTTGATGGATCAACCCTATATAGGAGAGCGTTTTGTCGGAGGTCTGGGCTACGCCGAAATGCACGGCCCGTTGGGGCGGCGCCCTTTGAAAACGCGCGCGGTGCGCAATCTGGGTGACGCCACGCTGTTTACCACCTTCCCCGAGGTCGGATCACAGACAGAAGCTGTGGCATTCCGTGCAGTATCGGAGCGGGTGCAGCTCACGCGATATGGAATGGATTGCTATGCCTATGCGCTTCTGGCGGCAGGGCAGGTGGATCTCGTGATCGAGGCGGGCCTCAATGCCTATGATGTCCACGCTCCGATCGCATTGATAGAGGCCGCAGGGGGGGTTGTGACCAACTGGACCGGCGGGCCCGCACATGGCGGGGGGCGGATCTTGGCTGCTGCGACACCGGGCATACACGCTCAAGCAATTGATATATTGATGAATTACTGATTGCAGATGTCGATCTCTTAGTCAAAGAAGTGGGGTGTTCCGGAAGGTTCGGCCGGTTGTCGTGGAGTCGGTGCCGCGCCGTCATGCAGCAGGCGATGGCGGAGATCGTGAAGCTGTAAAAGCGAACTCAGCGATTGCGTTTCGATCTGTATGGAGCCGTCGGTTTCGGTCGCGAAGAAACGCAGGAGCGCCGTCACATCGTCCAGTGACTGACGCAGGAGATCGATCTCCTGCAAAACGATCGGTGCGGATTCAGTGCTGGTGTGTGCCAGGGTGCCAAGTGCCTCATCCAGTTGGCGTGCCAGATCGGAGAGACCGTGAACCTCCACTGCGGTCCGACGTAGCAGAGCGTCCAGTGGTTGCCTGCCTTGTTCGTATGAGAAAGGAGAGATCACCTTGTCCTTCACAACTTCCCCACCACTTTTTCGATACAAGCCTTGAGGTCGATCACCGAAAAGGGCTTGCGCAGGAAATTGTTCATCGCGAGTTTCCGCCCCTTGTCTATGATCTCCTGATCGGCCCGCCCGGTGATCAGAATGAAACCAATACGCTGGGTCACCTTATTGCGGCGCAGTGCCTCGAGCAGTTGAAGACCATCCACACCGGGCATGTTGTAGTCCGAGATAACAAGGTGCACCGGGGATGCCGAAAGGCTGCGCATCGCTGCGGCGCCGTCATTTTCGCTTCGGTAGTTGACGATCCCGATCTCGTCGAGCGCCTGCGTGATCAACGCGCGGCTCGTCGACATGTCGTCCACCACCATGACATGAAGTCGGTCCTTGGTACTCATGACGTCACCCTCGCTGCGGTTGGCGTGCCGGAGGAAACATCTCCGACCGGAGTTCTGTTGCGGGTATAGCTGGTCTTTCCGTCAGCGTCGAAATAGGCATGCCCGGTTGTCGAGAGCCGTTCCGAATGACCCAGATAGAGTGTGCCGCCAGGACGGAGCTTCGCCGCAAATCGCGGCCAGAGGCTATCCTGTGTATCGCTGTTGAAGTAGATCACCACGTTGCGGCACATCACGACATCGAACGGGCCACGGAAGGGCCAGTCGCCAAGCAGGTTCAATTCGCGGAATGCGATTAGTTGGCGCGCGGCGGGCGACACGGCCACCAGGTCGGGGCGCGCCGGATGATCGGTTGTATGACGCACACCGCAATCATACGGCAGACCCGCGATCGCACTGGTGGGATAGAGGCCATCCTGCGCCTGTCGGATCACGTTGGTGTCGATATCGGTCGCCAGTATGCGGATATCGTGAGTCGGTGCTTCGGGGCACAGGTCGAGCAGGGTAAAGGCGAGGCTGTAGGGTTCTTCGCCGCTTGAACACCCCGCCGACCAGAACCGGATCCGCCCCCCCTTGCGCGCCTGTGCAATCAGGTCTGGCAGCAGATTGGAGCGTAAATCCTCGAATTGCTGATTTTCGCGGAAGAAGCGGGTGACATTTGTCGTCAGTGCCATAACAAACTGACGTTTCTCTTCGATATGGTCATGTGACTGAAGCAGCGAGATATAGTCCGTAAATCCAGTCAAGCCCAATGCCCGAAGACGTTTTGACAGGCGCGAGACCACCATCGGGCGCTTCGACTCGATCAACTCGATTCCGGTTTCGGCCGCAAGAAGTTCCGACAGGGCGCGAAACTCACTTGGCGTGAGTTGAAACGGGCCGGACTCGCGCGACCGGCGGCCCTGCTCCTCTATCACCGCGGCTCGCCCGTATTGGCGGGGACGACGCAGGTCACGTCGACAACACGGATCATGCGATCGTCCACGGTGAAGAACCCTTCCACGAAATTCTTCGTTTCCGTGGAGCCTATGTCGGGGGTGGCTTTCATGTCCTC
Organism: Salinihabitans flavidus; assembly: GCF_900110425.1. Classification (GTDB taxonomy): domain Bacteria; phylum Pseudomonadota; class Alphaproteobacteria; order Rhodobacterales; family Rhodobacteraceae; genus Salinihabitans; species Salinihabitans flavidus. Next base: position 171,711 of record NZ_FODS01000006.1, read on the forward strand.
ATACGAAACGGTCAGAATATCCGAAACCGCCTCGACGAGGAGGCCAACGGTCATGTCGTTCACCACCAGGATAATGATCACATGGCGCGGAGTTGCTTCCGTGGCGCCAAGGCCAAGTCGCAGGGAGAGATCCATAACCGGCAGCACCGTGCCGCGCAGGTTCATCATGCCCTTCACATAGTCGGGCGCATGCGGCAAAACGGTCGTCGGGGACCAGCCACGTATCTCGCGCACGTATCCAATATCGACGCAAAATTCCTGATCCGAGACCCGGAATGTGACGATCTCGCGTTCATTGCCCTGGAAGGCTTCTGCATGGTCCATCGGGTCAAGCTCCTATCGCCTTGTCGAACAGTGCCGAGGGCTGCACTGCTCTGGATTTTTCGAAAAGCTGATCGGTATCGACGATCAGCGCGATTTGTCCGTTGCCGAGGATCGTCGCAGCGGAGATGCCAACAACCTGGCCATAGTTCTTTTCCAGTCCTTTGATCACAACTTCGCGCTGTTCATGCAGGTGGTCCACAACCGTGGCAATACGCGCGCCGGTCTCGGAATCAATCAAGAGCAAGGTATGCTCGCTGAGATCCTGGGGCGGTGTCCGAAAGCCGAGAAATGCGCCGAGATCGATCACCGGGATCATTTCGCCATGACTTGCGAGAACACGATCCCCGGGGCCCATGGCGTGGATTGTGGCCTCGGCGGCGCGTAGAGTTTCACGCAGCATGTTGGTTGGCACCACGACCGTGGCGCCAGCCACCTCCACGATCATTCCTTCGAGCACGGCGAGTGTGAGTGGCAGGCTGATTGTGAGACTTGTGCCGCAGCCCGGTTCCGATTCGATGGAAACGCGCCCGCCGAGGGCCTGGATTTCGTTCTTGACCACATCCATCCCGACCCCGCGGCCCGACAGGTTCGTGACCTCGTCATTGGTGGAGAACCCCGGCAGGAAAAGCAGGTTGTCGATCTCGGACTGCGACAACTCCGCGTCGGGCGAGATCAACCCGCGAGCCTCGGCGATGCTGCGAACCTTGTCGCGATTGATTCCGCCACCGTCATCGGAAAGCCGGATGAGAACGCGGCCTGAGCGGTGCGCGGCGGACAGGGTTACGGTTCCCTGCTCGGGCTTTCCGGCTGCGGCGCGTGCAGATCTGTCCTCAAGCCCGTGGTCGACGGCATTGCGGATCATGTGGGTCAGTGGATCCACAAGTCGTTCGATCACGGTCTTGTCGACCTCGGTGTAGTCGCCCTCGGTCGCAAAACGCGCGGGTTTGTCAGTCGTTTGTGACACCTCTCGCACGATGCGCGACATACGTTGGAAAAGCGACTTCACAGGCTGGGCGCGAATGGCGATCACGCTCTCCTGAAGCTGGCTGGAAAGCTGCTTGAGCTGGCCCATCGCCGTGCCGACCTTGTTGTCGCTGTCGAGTTTCATTTCGGTCACGGACTGGCTCAGCATGGCCTCGCTGATGACCAGCTCACCGACGATGTTGATCAACCGTTCGACCCTGTCGAGATCGACACGGATCGTATTCTTGGTCCCGGCGGCTTTTCGGGTGGGACCGTCCGACCTGACCGAATCCTGATCGGTTGGAGAACCTGCCATGGAAGCATTGGCCGGTGCGGTGGCATCAGGACCAGCCGAATGGGGGGGCGCCGGATCGACAGGCGTATCGGAGCCGGGATCGTCAGAAAGGAATTCGAGGAGGCAGAACCCCTCCACGAACTCGAAAACCTCTCGGATCTCAGTTTCAGTTCGGGTTGTGTCGAGCGTCAGAGTCCACGTGATGGCGGGCTCGTCCCAGTCAAGTTCTGCCAGAGAGCGCAGGGCCGTGAGATCTGCCTCGACGGACAGATCTCCCATCTCTTCGAGAGCCCGAAAGAGCAATGCCGGGTCGTTGCCGTTGACATAAAGATCCTTCAGGGCGGTAAAGCGCATCACGACCGGCCCTGCCTCCTCACCCTCAGAAAGAGGCGAATCGAGATCCAGGGTCAGCGGCTGAAAATCGACGTCTCCAATCTCATTCGTGCAAGAGGTTTCGGGGGCGCCGCCAGCGGCGGGCACGGCATCGCCACCGGCATTTGACAATGTGAGCAACTGCGCCAGAAGCTCGCCGCCATGCACGAGATCAGGCTCTGTCCCACTCTGGGCTGCATCAACCAGATCGGCAAGGTGGTCACCCGATTGCAGGAACAAAGAGAGCATTTCGGGATTCACGGTGTTCTCGCCGGCGCGCACTTCATCGAGCAGGTTCTCGAAAGCGTGGGCAAACTCGACAAGGGTTTCCATGCCGAAGGCGCCTGCGCCCCCCTTGATCGAATGAACAGCACGGAAGACGGCGTTGATCGTCTCCATGTCCGTGCTGTCATGCTCCAGTTCGGCAAAGCCGTCTGTGAGGGATTCGAGCAGATCCTCACATTCCTGAAAGAACAGCTCGCGCAGGTTGGTCTTGGAATTCATCTTTGCCCCCTCAGGCCAGCACGCGCCGGATGGCGGCAACCAGCTTGACCTCGTCAAAGGGTTTGACGATCCAGCCCGTCGCACCCGCGCTACGCGCGCGTTCTTTCAGTTCCGGCGCGCTTTCCGTGGTCAGGACCAGGATTGGCAGCCCGCGAAGGAACGGCTGGTTGCGCACACCTTCGATGAAGCCAAAGCCATCGAGTCTCGGCATGTTGATGTCGGTGATGGCGAGGTCGGGCTTATCGTTTTCGAGTTTTTCCAGCCCCTGTTTGCCATCCTCTGCAAGTTCGACATCGTACCCCGCAGTGGTCAGTGCCTGTTCGAGCATACCGCGCATGGTGCGCGAATCGTCAACAGCCAGGATTTTCTGCCTCATGTCTTTACCATCTCCTGTTTCAAATCGTCGCTGATCCCCAGAAGCGTCAGCCCCTCTTCGAAGGCGGCCGACATTGCGGTGATGCGAAAATCGCAGCTGTCGCGCCTCCATTGCAGGAAGGCCGACAGGATCACCTGAAGCGCGAGTGCGCCGAGATGACTGACCTTCGAAGCATCCACCACCACCGGCGAATCCCGCAGGTGTTCGAAGGCTTCTGCCACTTCCTCTGCCGCAGCGAAGCCCAGTTCACCGGGTAATTCCATGTGGACGGGTGTGCGCGCACCGGCGTCTGTCTCGGCATTGTCGGTCGTCGTGAGGACACCATTCGCTTCCGACGGGTCTGGCTGAATATCCTGTTGAAGAGCACTTTCTTCCATGATCGCACGCATACCCTCTCTGATCCGGTCTGGTCAGGACTGTAGGCATCTTGCGTTAACAGAACGTTCCTGCGGGGCGGGGCATGCGCCAAAACGATTGCTTCACAGTTGCAGACCGATCATTCACGGTCGAACGCGCTGATGGGCGACAGGTTTCGGGCACATGATGCTTGACCTCACCGGGGGCTTGTTTTACTCAACGTTTTGCAGGGCGGGCGTTGTGTAATGGTAAGACCTCAGCCTTCCAAGCTGATGATACGGGTTCGATTCCCGTCGCCCGCTCCAGCACCTTCGATACCGGCAATCCCTGCCTGACGTCTCGACGGCTGCCTGGCTTGACGCCCGCCGCACAGGGGGCCACTAAGGCCGCATCCAGCCAATGAGGGGCGCATGGCCAGACAACCCACAGTGAACACCGCCGAATCCGAACGTGAGAAATCCCGTCGCATCGGGGCCTTGCGCAGCTTGTGGCCGTTTCTGGCGCCATACAAGGCTCTGGTTGTCGGGTCGGCGTTGTCGCTTATCCTGACCGCCTCGGTTTCTCTTATCTTGCCGATGGCCGTGCGCCGGGTGGTGGACAATTTCAACACCGAGGACGCGGGCCTTCTCGATCAGTATTTCCTTGCGGCGCTTGCGATCGCATCGCTTCTGGCGGTGGGTACGGCACTGCGCTATCTGCTGGTCACGCGGCTGGGGGAAAAGGCGGTCGCCGATATCCGCAAAGCGGTCTTCGACCGGGTGATCGGCATGAGCCCGGCGTTTTTCGAACGCATCATGACGGGCGAGGTGCTCAGCCGTATCACAACGGACACGACGCTCATCCTGTCGGTGATCGGTTCTTCAGTTTCTGTGGCGCTCCGGAACGTTCTGATCTTCATCGGCGGTCTGGTGCTGATGCTTTTCACCTCGGCCAAGCTCACCGGGCTCGTGCTCTTGCTGGTGCCGCTTGTCATCGTGCCGATACTGGTGCTCGGGCGACGACTTCGAACCTTGAGCCGGGAGAATCAGGACTGGATCGCGGCCAGTTCCGGCAATGCGGGCGAATCGTTGAGCGCGGTGCAGACGGTGCAGGCCTTCAGCCAGGAATCCACCTCAAGCGCGGAATTTGCGGATGTCACCGAAGAGGCGCTGCGCTCGGCCATTCGGCGGATCAACACGCGTGCGGTCATGACCATGATCGTGATATTTCTGATCTTCACAGGCGTGGTCGGAGTGCTCTGGATGGGCGCACACGACGTGCGTGCCGGAATGATGAGTCCGGGCGCATTGGTACAGTTCGTCATCTATTCCGTTATGGTGGCGGGCGCCGTCGGGGCGCTTTCCGAAATCTGGGGAGAATTGCAGCGCGCGGCCGGGGCGACCGAACGTCTGGTGGACCTGCTGCACGCCTGCGATAGCGTGACCGATCCGGCCGTGCCGGTGGCGTTGCCGTCGCCCGTGCGCGGTGAAATCGGCTTTGAGAACGTGAGTTTCCGCTATCCCTCGCGGCCTGACGTGCCGGCGCTCGATGGGGTCAACCTGACCATTGAGCCGGGAGAGACAGTGGCGCTTGTGGGGCCGTCCGGCGCGGGAAAGTCCACCATCATTCAGCTTATCCTTCGTTTCCATGATCCGCAGTCGGGGCGGATCACACTCGATGGGGTCGATTTGTCCACCATGACGCGAGCCGAGTTCCGCAAGGCGCTGGCACTGGTGCCGCAGGATCCGATGATCTTTGCCGGCTCCGCACTTGAAAACATCCGGTTCGGGCGGCCCGGCGCCACAGATGCCGAGGTCGAAGCCGCGGCGCGGGCGGCGGCGGCGCATGAGTTCATCACGGCTTTGCCTGAAGGCTACGCCTCTCGCCTTGGCGAGCGCGGTGTCACGCTGTCGGGCGGGCAGAAGCAGCGTATTGCGATTGCCCGCGCCATCCTGCGGGACGCGCCTGTTCTGCTTCTGGACGAGGCGACAAGCGCCCTCGATGCCGAAAGCGAGCGGCTGGTTCAGAACGCCGTGGATAGTTTGGCGCAATCGCGGACCACCATTATCGTCGCGCATCGTCTGGCGACGGTGAAAAAGGCCGACCGAATAGTGGTCATGGAGGGGGGCCGGATCGTGGCGCAGGGTCGCCATGATGAACTTGTGGCCGAAGGCGGCCTCTATGCACGACTGGCCCGATTGCAATTTACCGACGGGGCGGCGGCGTGAGTGCGATCCCTTTGAAATGTGGATGTCGAAAAAGCGTTCCCCCCTGTCACGCTGTTCTTTACTCGGTGGCATGACGTCTGGAGTTGATTGGCCCGCGCTTCCGTCCCGTCAAATGGCTGGAAGTTTGACGCAACGTTTCGGCGCGGCTTGACCCGGCGTCGGCGCGGCTTGACCCGGCGTCGGCGCGGGCAGGGCACTTGCTCCGCTGGCGATTTCGCTTCATCCTGACACAAACGGGCCGGCGCCTGATCTACCGGCCACTCGGGGAGGGAAACCGAATGAGCTTTGCGTCGATCGAAGACCGAAACGAGATCGAGAATGAAATGCCATGGGGAGAGCGGGATCTTCCTGCGACTCTCTATCAACTTCTGACAGGCACACGGGACCGTTTTCCCGACCGTCCGGCGGTCAGCTTTCAACTTCTGTCGGGACCGACCGACAAGGCCGAGACCCTGACCTGGGCGGAGCTTCACACCCGTGTCACTCAGGCGGCGAATCTCTTTCGCTCCCTCGGGGTCAAGGAAACCGATACGATTGCCTATGTGTTGCCCAACAGCAATGAGACGCTGATCACGATGCTGGGCGGTACCGTGGCCGGTATTGTCAATCCTATCAATCCGTTGCTGGAGCCTGAACAGATCGGCGCGATCCTGCGCGAGACCGATGCGAAGGTCGTGGTCACGCTCAAGTCGTTTCCCAAGACGGATGTGGCGCAGAAGATGGCCGAGGCCGTGCGCCATGCGCCACATGTGCATACCGTGCTGGAGATCGACCTCAACCGCTATCTCTCCCCGCCGAAAAGCTGGATCGTTCCATTGATCCGACCGAAGAACGGACGAAACCACCACGCCGACGTGAAGAGCTTTCACACCGAGTTGGAGAAACAGAACACAACGCTCGATTTCGCCGACAGCACTGGCGACAGGGTGGCGGCCTATTTTCATACCGGCGGCACCACGGGCATGCCGAAGGTGGCGCAACACCTCTATTCCGGGATGATCTATAACGGCTGGCTGGGCGATCGGCTGCTGTTCACCGAACAGGACAATATCATGTGTCCTCTGCCCATGTTCCATGTCTTCGCGGTGCATGTGATCGTCATGGCGTCGCTTGCGTCGGGCGCACATGTGGTCTTTCCCACGCCTGCGGGGTATCGCGGCGACGGGGTGTTCGACAATTTCTGGAAACTGATCGAACGCTGGAAAATCTCCTTTATCATCACCGTTCCGACGGCCGTTTCGGCGCTGATGCAGCGCAAGGTGAATGCTGACATCTCCAGCGTGAAACAGGCGTTTTCCGGTTCCGCCCCCATGCCGATGGAGCTTTTCAAGAGGTTTGAATCATCCTGCGGCGTCACCATCGTGGAAGGCTATGGCCTCACGGAGGCGACCTGCCTTGTATCGTGCAACCCGCCGGAAGGCACGAAAAAGGTCGGCTCCGTCGGGATTCCCTTCCCCCATACCGATGTGCGCATTTATCGCGAGTCTCCCGACGGGCCGGTGGAATGCGCAGTGGATGAGGTGGGCGAGATCTGCGTGTCCAATCCCGGCGTCTATGCCGGCCATACCTATACCGAAACGGACAAGAACCGCGATCTGTTCTACCATGACAAATACCTGCGCACCGGCGATCTGGGCCGGATCGACGGCGATGGCTACCTCTGGATCACCGGGCGGGCCAAGGATCTGATTATCCGGGGCGGTCACAACATAGACCCCGCCGAGATCGAAGAGGCGCTTCTGGCCCATCCGGCGGTGGCGTTTGCCGGGGCGATCGGGCAGCCCGACGCCCATTCCGGCGAGATGCCCTGTGCCTATGTCGAGCTGGTCGAAGGTGGGGAGGTCGCCGCCGAGGATTTGATGGCCCATTGCAAGGTGCATGTGCACGAACGCGCCGCCCACCCCAAGCATGTGGAGGTGCTTGACGAGCTTCCGAAAACCGCCGTGGGCAAGGTGTTCAAACCAGACCTGCGCAAACGCGCCATCACGCGTATCTACAATGCGGAACTGGAAAACGCCGGGCTCGCCGCGCGGGTTGTCGAGGTGGTTGACGACAAGAAACGCGGGCTGGTCGCACGGATCGACCGCACGGGGGCCGGCGAGGATGCGCAGGTCAGCGAGGTTCTCGGCGCCTTCACGCGTCCCTGGGAATGGACGGACGACGCGCGATAGCCGGGGCCGGAGCGGGTGACTCCCATGACCCATATCCTCGCGATCGATCAGGGCACGACCTCCAGCAGGGCGATCCTGTTCGACGGGGACATGCGCCCGGTGGCCAGCGCCCAGCGGGAATTTACCCAGCATTTTCCGCGCACTGGCTGGATTGAACACGATCCCGAAGAAATCTGGCAAGGCGTTCTGGCAACCTGTCGGGAGGTGATGGACAAGACCGGCGTGAACGCGGCTCAGATCGCGGGAATCGGGATCACCAACCAGCGGGAGACCACGGTGCTCTGGGACCGTGAGACCGGAAGGCCGCTCCACTCCGCGATCGTCTGGCAGGATCGGCGGACCGCTGGCATCTGCCACGCGCTGCACGCGGGCGGGCACGAGTCCCGCGTGAATGAGGTGACCGGACTCCTGCTCGACCCCTATTTCTCCGCGACGAAGATCAGATGGATTCTCGATCAGATCGACGGCGGCATGGCCCTTGCGCGGCAGGGGAAGATCGCCTTCGGAACGATCGACAGCTGGCTGATCTGGAAGCTGACAGGCGGCGCGGTCCACGCCACCGATGCCACAAATGCCGCGCGCACGATGCTGTTCGACATCCACAAGGGAAAGTGGAGCGAAGAGATGTGCGCCCTGTTCGGCATCCCCGATAAGATGCTGGCCGATGTGTGCGATTGCGCCGGCGATTTCGGCACCACCGAGGCCGCACTGTTCGGCGCACCGATCCCCATTCGCGGCGTCGCGGGCGACCAGCAGGCGGCGACCATCGGGCAGGCGTGCTTTGCCCCCGGGATGATGAAGGCGACCTATGGAACGGGCTGCTTTGCGCTTCTCAATACCGGGGAACGCGCGGTGCGCTCGCAAAACCGGCTGCTGACCACTATCGCCTATCAAATTGACGGAAAACGGATTTTCGCACTGGAAGGCGCGATCTTCAACGCCGGAACCGTGGTGCAGTGGTTGCGCGACGGGCTTGGCCTGATCACGACGGCCGCGCAGACGCAGGCCTTGGCAGAGGCCGCCGACAGAACCCAGGATCTCATCCTCGTGCCGGCTTTCACCGGGCTTGGCGCGCCCTATTGGGCGCCGGAGTGCCGTGGCGCGATATTCGGCCTGACGCGCAATTCGGGACCCGCGGAGTTCGCCCGCGCCGCGCTGGAAAGCGTCGGGTTCCAGACCCGCGATCTGCTCGAGGCGATGCAGGCCGACATGGGTGTCGCGACGGCGGGCGAGGTGCTGCGTGTGGATGGCGGGATGACGGTGAGCGACTGGACGATGCAGTTTCTGGCCGACGTGATCGGCGCCCCGGTGGACCGGCCCGAAGTGGCCGAAAGCACCGCGCTCGGCGCGGCGTGGCTGGCGGGAATGCGGGCGGGCGTTTACCCCGACATGGACGGGTTCGCACGGGGCTGGCGCCTCGATCGGCGGTTCGAACCGGAGATGCAAACGGCCCACCGAGAAGAGCGGTATGCCGCCTGGAAAACGGCGGTGGCGGCGGTGCTGTCCACCCAAACCGGCGAATCAGGGTTAACGCGCTGAAAACGCTAAAAAACCCGTTTCGGTATCACGTCGGTAAAACGTCGGTATCGCGTCGGTGCCGAAAGCCGCGCCATGCCCGTTCAGGCCACTGTGAACGCGGCGCGCGTTGCTTTTTCGAGTATTTTGGGAACAGAGAAAGGGCAGGTCTCCTGCTGCGTCTTCTCGGGTCAAATACCTCGGGGTCCGGGGCAGAGCCCCGGGGCCTGCGTGGCCTGAGCGCAAGGATGGAGAAGAGCGCCGCACGGCGCGCCGCCGGGGCGGGCCCGGCTTCAGACGTCGAGCCAGATGGTCACCGGCCCGTCATTGACCAGCGCCACCTTCATGTCGGCGCCGAAGCGGCCGCGCGCGGTCTCGATGCCCTGCGCGGCGAGACGGTCGGAGACACGGGTGAAAAGCCGCTCCCCCTCGGCCGGGGCGGCGGCGGCGGAGAAGCCGGGGCGGTTGCCGCGCGCGGTGTCGGCGGCGAGGGTGAATTGCGGCACCACGAGCGCCGCGCCGCCCGTGTCGGTCAGCGAGCGGTTCATCCGGCCCGCGTCATCGGCGAAGATGCGCAGCTTGGCGATCCTGGCGGCGCTCTTGTCGGCCTGCGCCGCGCCATCGCCCCGCATCGCACAGAGCAGGATCACGAGGCCGGGGCCGATCTCTCCGATCACCGCGCCATCGACGGTCACGGAGGCTTCGCTCACACGTTGCAGCAGGGCTCTCATCGCATCTCTCCTGTGGTGGGTGGATCGGCGCCGGGGCGCGTCACCGACAGCGAGGCGGCGCGGATGCCGTGGGCCAGCGCGTCGTGCAAGACCGCTTCGGGTGCCAATGCCAGTGCCTGTGGCGTGAGCTGGCCGCGATCGCTCAGCAAGGCCAGAACCGCGGCAAGGAAGCTGTCGCCCGCGCCCACGGTGTCGGCCACCGTCACCTGCGGCGCGGGCAGGTGCAGCGCGCCGTGCCGCGAATGGGCGGTGGCGCCGCCCGCGCCGTGGGTGACCAGCACAAGCGCCACGCGCCCCGAAAGAAACGCGGCGGGCGGGCCGGGGCGGAGCCAGTCGAAATCCTCGTCCGACAGCTTGATCACATCGGCCTGCGCCATCATCCGCGCCAGCCGCGCGCGATAGGCGGCCTCCACCTCTGTGCCGATGAGGGCAGGGCGGACATTGGCATCCAGCACGCACAATCGCTCCGGCCCGGCTCTCTGCATCAGCGCCTCGAACGTGCCCGCGCCGGGGGTGCGGAGCAGGCTGATGCCGCCGAACACCAGCGCGCCCACGCCGTCGAGCGCGGGCAGATCAGCATGAGACAGGCACCGCCCGGCGCTGGCCTCGTCGAAGAAGCTGAACTCCGGGCTACCCTCCGTCAGATGCACGAAAGCCAGCGTGGAGGGGGCGGGCGTCACCGCCGCGCGGGACAGGTCCACCCTTTCGCCCGCCATCCGGTCACGCAGCAGGCGGCCGAAGGCGTCGGTGGACAGACCGCCGAAGAACCCCGCCCGCTGGCCCAGCCGCGCAAGCGCGATGGCCACATTCACCGCCGCGCCACCGCAGGCGGGGGCAAAGCAGGGGCGACCATCGCCGGTGGTGGCGGGCAGCATGTCGATCACGGCCTCGCCGCAGGTCAGGATCATCGGGCGCATGGCGCGACCCTGACGCGGCGCGCGCGCCCGGGCAAGGCGGAAGTTGACACCGATCAATGACGGGCGGTGAAAAGCGGTGCAGCCTGTCCGCTGTTCACGAGATTTCACTCGTCAGCACAAGGAGGAATCGAATCATGGTTGAGAAATCGCAAGGGGCAGGGCTCTTTCCGTCGCTGTATGAGCCGTTCCGCAGCATGGGCACGCGGCTGGCCGATTGGCTATCGCCCGCGTCGGAGGCATCGTCGGATGATGGTGCCTACAAGATCGCGATGGAGCTTCCCGGCGTGGAAGATGCCGATCTGGACCTGACCGTTGACAATGGCGTCGTCTCGGTCCGGGGGGAAAAGAAGACCTCGCGCGAGGAAGAGGGCGAGACATGGTATTTCTCGGAGCGTCAGTATGGCGCCTTCAGCCGGTCGTTCCGCCTTCCGGCCGACGCCGATGAGGCGGGGGTCAAGGCCGATCTGAAGGACGGGGTGCTGACCATCACCGTGCCGAAGAAAGGCCCCGAGACGAAAGCGGCCAAATCGGTGAAGATCAACCGCGGCTGAGACACGGCACGGGCGCAGAGCGGCCCCGGCCCCCGTGTGCCGGGGTCTTTTCATGGCCGGTGGCAGCCGGTTCAGTCCTTCCAGGTGACCAGATCGTCCAGCGTCGCGCGTTCGGTGCGGAACCCGTTGGCGGGGTGGTCCGTGTCCTCATACCCGAAGGAGATGGCGGCAAGCACGCGGTCCTCGTCGGGGATGCCGAGATGCGCGCGCACCACATCCGAATAAAAGGCGATGGCCGCCTGCGGCACGCTGGCCACGCCGCGCGCCTGCGCCGAAAGGCAGAAGGCGGTGATATAGCCGCCGCAGTCGAGCGCGCCATAGGGGCCGAGTTCCGCCGCGCTGGTGATCAGCGCCACATGCGGCGCGCCGAAGAAGCGGTAATTCTCGCGCATCTGGCGGGCGGTGGCGGCGCGGTCGGCCTTGGGGATGCCCACGGCGTCATAGAGCTGATAGCCGCAGCGGCGGCGGCGCTCTCGTCGCGGGCCGGTATAGCGCTCGGGAAACGGAAAATCGGCCGAGGGGGCGCCGTGATCGAAGGCGTCGGTCATCGCCGCGCGGAATGCGTCGGTCGCCGCGCCGGAGGTCAGCCAGACCTTCCACGGCTGCGCATTGCACCATGACGGCGCACGGCCCGCGTCGCGCAGAATTGCCTCGATCACCGGGCGCGGCACCGGATCGGGGCGGAAGGCGCGGCACGAATGGCGGGTGTCGAGCAGCCGTGTGAGGGCCTGCTGGTCGGTCATGATCTGTCCCTTACTGGTTCTGCGCGATGATATAGCCCACCGCCCCCGCGAGGAGCGCGGCGGCCAGCGCTGCGAGCGCGAGTTTCCACACCGACCACGGGCGTTCGCCCTGCACGCGGCCGGTCTGCCCGTTGATCACGAAGCGATAGGAGGCGCCGCGGTATTTGTAGGCCGCGGTCCAGACCGGCAGCAGGATATGCTTGAAGGTCACGTCGCGCACGGTGGTGTCGATGGAATGGATGCGCTGCTCATCGCCGCCGATGTCGAAGCGCACGTCGCGGCGGATCACGCGGTTCATCTTGTCCGTCGCCTCGGCATAGCCGTCTTCGAGCGGGACTGTATAACCCTCGGCCCGGAACCCGGCGAGGAAATCGGGCCGGTAGGGGGTGAGCGCGGAGAGATCCCAAGGCTCCAGCCCGTCGGTGAAGCGTTTGGGCAGGGCGCGGCTGGCGAGCACCAGAACGTCGTCGAAAAAGCGGGCGACACGGCCCGAGGCGGGAGACCAGCGGACCTTGCGCACCTGCTGGGTGACCTGCTTGCCGTCGCGCATGACGGTGCGGGTCTCGTAATAGGCGACGCCGCGCTGGCCGGTATAGCGCGAGGCGGTGTCGGCGTCGAAGGTCCAGTAGGGCACGTAGATGCCGTTCATCTTCCGCCCCTTGCGGGCGTAGTCCCGAAGCCCGTTCGGTGCAAACCAGAGCCGGCCGAGCCAGTCGGTCATCGCCTGACGCGCGGCCCGTTCATCGAGCGCGAAGGGCACGAGGCCGCGCGGCTTGATATGGCGGTGCAGGCCGGTGTCGGTGACGACGGGCGTTGCGCAGAAGGGGCATTCGGCGGCGTGGGTGTCGGCGCCAAGCTCCACCTGCCCGCCGCAGTTGGGGCAGGTGGCGACGCGCGTCTCTTCGATCTCCTGCTCGGGCAGGCGGGCGTCCAGCGCGGCGCGGAAATCCATTTCGCGGATCGCGGGGAGGGCGGCGGCATCATCGCGGGGCATGGCGCGCGTATGTCCGCAATGATCGCAACGCAGCAGCCCCGCCACCGGATCGAAACGGTAATCGGCGCCGCATTGCGCGCAGGCGAAGCGGTGGGTTTCCACGGGCGGGGGCGGCGGCGTTCGGGTCATGCGGGGCGGTCGCGGGTCAGGGACGCGCCGATCATGCGCCGGGCGGGGGCGGCGGGGGCAGGATTGTGAAAAGCTGCGCCAGTTCCGTCACCTCGCCCGCGCGCTTCCAGCCGTCCTGTCCGGCGGTCCAGACATGGGTGTCGCGGCGCAGATCGCCGGTGCCGGCCATGCGGCCGAGATCGGCGCGCGAGAAGGGGCCTTTCGTCTCGCCATGCTCGGCGATGTGCCAGACGTGTTCCACCGGCGGGGGCGGCGGTGCGGCGGCCGCTCTCTCGGGGCGCGGACCCCAGGGGCCGGGACTGGCGGCGCCGGCCTGCTGGCCCATCATCTGCTGTGCCATGCCGATGCCCATCCCCGCGCCGATGGCGGCCCCCATGCCGGAGCCGGGCGTCTGCGCGGCGTTGGTCATCGCCTCGGCCGCCGAATACTGCGTGTAGCGACCCAGATCGCCCGCCAACCCCATCGAGGTGCGCTTGTCGAGCGCGGCCTCGACGGCGGGGGGCAGGGAAATGTTCTCAATGTAAAGCTCCGGCATCTCCAGCCCGTAGTCAGCCAGCGTTCCGGCGATTTCCGTCGCGACCAGCTTGCTTAGAGCCCGATTTGAAACTAATTGAGTGAGTTCAGCAGGTTGTGCTTCTGTTCGGTTGCAAAGCTGAACGGAGATCACGATGGCCTGGACCGAACTCACTCGCCGCCAGCATGCCCGAGCGGGTGGCAAATACGCAAGCGATTTGACAGACCCCGAATGGGCACTGATCGCGCCTTTCATGCCCGCACCCAAGACCACGGGCAGACCCCGCACGACAAGCTTGCGCGACGTGTTCGACGCGATCCTCTACATGGCGACGACCGGGTGCCAGTGGCGGATGCTGCCGAATGACTTTCCGCCGGTTTCGACGGTGCGGGG
>NZ_FODS01000048.1 GCF_900110425.1 Salinihabitans flavidus
ATATGCGCTGGCCTTCTTCAGAATCTCGTTGGCTTGGCGCAGTTCACGGTTCTCACGCTCCAGGGCCTTGATCCGTGCCTTCTCCTCGCTTGTCGGTCCGGACAACTCGCCTGCATCACGCGCGGCGCGCCGACACCAGTCCCGCAGGCTGAAAGACGAACAGCCCAGCTTCGAGGCAATTGCCCGGTAGGCAGCACTGTCGCTGCTGTAATCAGAACGATGTTCGCGGAAAAGCCGAACGCCGCGCGCGCGGAACTCGGCCGTGTAGCTCGGGGTGTGTTTCTTGTCTGTCATGAGGCTCACCTTTTGAGAGTTTTACTCTCCGGTAAACCCGGGGCGGTTCAGCGATCGCAATGATTGAGCACGACGCCAAAAGTCTCGCCAGCGGAACTTGACGAGGTTTTGCACATCCTTCAACGGGTAAACAGAACGGCTTGCGAACCGTTCATGTAAAATGGAATGGTAGATGGCTCGCCCGCGTGGTGGGACTTTTTGCGTCAAGTGTTTGAAAATAAATGGAGGCGAGTACCGGACTCGCTACCATTTTTCTAAGCCACTGGAAGGCTTGAACAATCGAGTGCGAGGTTGAGTTGTGTGTCGCACTTCGTGTCACATCTTTGAACTAAATCCATGCTTGCTGTCAACAATAAGCTGATTGGCAGCAAGGCTTGGAATGGCAAACTCATGCCAGTTGTTTCGCTCGTTTCTCTCTTAAGACGAAGGCTTTAGGTGGATAATCAGCCAACTATGCACAGAACCAATTCGACTTCGGCAATAAAAAAGATACTGACAATCGACATTCCTTCATTCTGGGGACCAACGTCACTTCAGCGAAGAGGTATAAGAGCGCGTAGGCCGCGTGGGGTGGCAAGTTAGAGTTGGGGGGCGTATGGGGGAAAAATAGGACCCGGACTAAGTAGATATGGCCTCAAAAAAATATGCTGTGAAATTACGATGACTGATGAGGCACACCCCCTCAAGGCTTTTATGAGTGACGCAGAGATCGCGGCGTTGGAAGATCAAACCCCACCACGCTCATGGCCGTTTGAGCCATACTTGCGGATTTGTAATGCTGAGGCCGAGAACCTCCTAGACCTGCTCATGGATGACGTGTGCGCGGAGTGGGCGGCATCATTTGAACGAAAGCCAAGCATCAACAGGCAACAGGCGTTTATCGACTGCGGTAGTGTCATTCTCGCAAACCTGATGCGGGCGAAGTGCAGCAGATGGCCAACGACAATCGGAATGCGACGCGGCAAGGGCGCTTTGAACCGTGAAAGGCGATACCGCCCTGACTGCATGAAAGCGGCTCTGTTCATCACGGTCCAAGACTGGCTTATGAAATCCGGCGATGTCGAAAAGGTCAAAAGCGGGTTCAACCTTCCGGGTTACAGTCAGACAAGCCGGTTTGGCCTGACAGAAAAGGGCGTCCTTGAACTGGAGGCCGAGGATTGGACTTTTGCCGACTTCAAAGTGGACCGGGGCAGAGAGACCATTCGATTGAAGGATGATAAAGACCGGCTTTGCGGATACGGTGACACGCCCGAGACAATGACGATGCGGGCACGTCTGGACGAGATCAATGCAAAGCTGGGCGCGACTGAAATAGGCACGACTCGACCGCTTAACATCCATGACAAAGAGCCCGATTACAAAGGCCGCAAGGTGCGTTTGTACCGAGTATTCAACCGGGACAGCTTTGACCACGGGGGCCGGTTCTATGGCGGGTGGTGGCAGAACGTGAAAAGCAATGTGCGTCCCGCGATCACTATAGACGGGCAGCACACCGTCGAAGCGGACTTCCGAGGCTTTAACCCAGCGGCAATACTGGCAGAGGCAGGCCAGCTCGTACCGGAAGACCCCTATTCTCCAATAGTGGGGGCGAATGCGCCCAAGGAGTTGCGTGATCATGCCAAGGCCACGCTTGCCGCCTACCTCAACTCCAAGTCAGGCACGACAGAAGAACCCGGCGACTTCGATAGCGCCAAGTGGGGCATGACGGCAGAGGACTTCCGCGCCAAGGTGCTGAACGCTTTCCCGATGGTTCCGGCCATGCTGGGCACCGAAAAGGGCATGAAACTGCAACGGCTGGAAAGCGATCTGGCGGAGGCGATCATGTTGCACTTTGTCAGGCAGGGCCATGCGATCCTGCCCATCCATGATGCCTTCGTCGTGCAGGCCCATCTGGAACGGGAACTGGTGCAGGTGATGAAAGACACCTTCAAGGCAAGGCTTGGCCAGATTCCCCATGTCAAAGTCACCCGGTCTTACGCCTTGCGCTGACCTGCCCCTATAAATCCAATATCCCCATTACTGGGGCAAATAAGGCCCGTGGCCTGTCACGTCTGGATTTTCCCTGTCCCGTCAGGCACAAGGGGGGGGGCGAATAACACGGGGGCGACCATCCATGCAGAACCTTCTCGATGACCTCACGGAGCTTCTCCAAGCCGAAAAGCGTTCATATCGGACGGGGCGATCCTCAATAACGCGGTGGTCGAGGCGGCGCTGAACACGAACGCGCGGCTGCTGGCACTGCTGATGCAGCCCGACACGATCAAGGCGAGTTTCTTCACTGAAGTTGCAGGCGCGCTGGTCTTCGACAAGGTGAAGTTTCAGGACTTCGTGTCCAACAAAGCCTTCCTGCCCGACAGCTACACGGCCTTCAAGAACCGGATCGGGCTGACGGACGGTCGCGGCGACCACCTGAGCCAGTCACGGGACGTGGTGCTGGCTTGGCCCTACAAGGACTGCGTGCGGGAAGGCGGCATGACGAAAGAGGACCGGGGCCGGAACGAAGTGTTCTCGAACACGACGCTGGCCCCCGACGACATCACGCGGCTGTTTGAACCCAAGGTGCTGACCGGCTGGGAGCGCTGGGATGCGGAGGCTGTGGCAGAAGGTAAGGCCACGCCCGTGGGCGAGGTGTCAGAGGACGACAACCTGCTGATAAAGGGCAACAACCTGCTGGCGCAGCATTCGCTGAAGAGCGCGCATCTGTGAAAGCTGAGGGCGGCCCATGCTGGCAAGCTGCTTTTGCCAATCGGAATACGTCTTTTAGGAGATCCCGGCCTTGCAACAGGCACTCCCAACATCCAGCCCATCATGCGAATGCATTTCATTCCAGCGTAGCATTATCGTCCAGGTACCGTTTCCGAGCCCTCCGATCTTCTCCTGTGGCGCTCGAATCGGGGCACAGTTTTCGGGGGGCTGAGACAACGCCGATCAAAGTTAGGAAGTCGTTAAAGTTGAATAATTCTACCCAGGATTGATCAAACAAGAATTTTGGCGGTGATGAACCGGCGCTGGGTATGGAATGCATGCGTATTCACGATGGACGCGAATCAGCGTCAGGGAGAGATACGTGGCCGACCACCAAAGCCATTGTTTACAGGTGCACAACAAACATGCTGACTGAAAGGTGACCTTGCAAAACGGTGGAACAGCTGCTCGCGATTTTCCCGAATAAGGCGAAAATAAGACCGAATTTCGGTTGGAATTTGGTAAGAGTTTGTTAAAGTCGACCGTGTCCCGAGCGAAGGTCAAACCTTCGCCAAAGGTCATAGCGCCCAGACGGATTTGGGGGGCACGAATTTGGTGGAGGGCTTGTGTCTTCCGCGTTCTGGACCACAACCGAACCTTTTTAGCTAAGGAGTTAGCAAATGCTTAAGAAATTCACATTCAGCGCCGCGGCCATTGCGGCCGCTGGGCTCGCCGCGCCGGCCATGGCGCAGGACGCAACGTCCCAGATCAACGTGGTCGTTCAGCCGATTGCCGAACTGACGTCGACAGGCGTCGGTGAGATGATCATCGACGCGCCCGGCAATAGCTTCATGGGTAACCCGAGCTCGGGTGGCGACGATTTTTCGAACGTCACCACGTTCGAGCTGGTCACCAACTTTGACGTCGACGGCATCCTGTTCGAGTTCGACGAAGGCGTCAATGCGGGCGAAATGGCGTTGGTCGGCCAGACCGATGGCCTGATCCTGACAGGTGTGCCGCAGGCGGCACCGACGGACATCATCGGTGGTGGGACGGTGCACGGTGCCAGCGCCGCGGGCGAACTGCTCGTTACAAACAATGACCGGGATGATCCCGATCAACCCTTCGGCCCCGGGACGCACGAGATCGGGATCGGTGTTTCCACCAATTGGACCCGGATTATCGACTCCGTTGGCGGCAGCTTGACCGGCGACGTCGCCACGCCGGACACCTACGTCGCGAACGTTGACGCGACGATCGTCGGCACCCCCTGATCTGCTGATGCGAATGGACTGAATTCGCAGCAACAGGATGAAAGCGGGCGGCGGTGTTGCGCCGCCCGCGACCTCCGGGGGTTTTCATGAGAAACAGCGTATTGTCACTTAATGTGATTCTGCTTGGCCTCGTCGCGGTGACCCCTGTCGTTGCGCAGGGCAACGTCGACGTGGATGTCGAGGTCGAGGAGATCGCCATTCTCGAGGTCGATCAGAGCAAGGGGACGATGCTGATCGACGACGCCTCGTTCACGGTGATGGGCAACCCCTCGGACGAGGGCAGCGTGCTCGACTCGGGCGAAGGCAATTACGCCAGCGTCGGGTTACGCACCAACACCTGCCTCGACTTCGTGCTGGTCGAGTTTCCGCGCTCGGCGGGGTTCCGCAATGTGCCCGACGGCGCGCAACTGGGCGTGGCCACCGGGCAGGCCAGCGGCAACAGCCTGGGCGTCTGGCCGCGGGTCTTCCGCGTCGACCCGGCGACAGGGGCTTTCCGGCCCGACCCGGCTGTCCATGACGGTAGCGACAGCGACCTTGCCGTGACGGGCCTAACCGGCGTTACCAAGGATTTTTGCAACGGGAGTCACAAATTGGCGCTGGGCGTGGGCACGGCCTATGACATCACGCTTGACGGGGAACAGGCTTTCGCGCCGCCCGATACGTATATTATTCCGCTGACCGGAACTCTGGTGCCCTGAGCGTCGCCCGGTCCGAACTTACTTTGGGAGAACAGACATGGTCAGATTTTCGGCAATTCGCGCCGCCGCCGCAGCCGCCACCGTTCTGGCCGCGCCGGCTACCGCTAAAGCGACTTCGGAGGCCGAGATCAAGGTCGTCGTGCAATCCATCGCGCAGCTTCAAGTGATCACGGGATCGTCAACGACCATTATGACAGACAATACGCTGACCGCCGCGGGCGACCCCAGCCCGTTGGGCGGCACGAGCGGCATGGGGCATCTGCAACTGTCGACGAATTACTGCATCGGCGGGATTGAATTCGATTTTCCCACCGTCACGGGGATCCGCGGCAATCCGTCGGCCTATTACGGTGCGGCCGAGGGGTTGAGCACCACCAACACTTTGGGCGTGCAGCCCTTCGTGCGGTTCCCGACCGGCTCTCTGAGCTTCGGCAGCCTTCCCGCGCTGAGCGGGCGGGCAACCGATGCGCCGCTATCGGCCTCGGGACTCACCTATGGTCTGTGCGACGGGACCTATGACATCTTCATCGGGCTGGTCACGCGCTGGGATCTGACCCTGCCGCCGGAACCGATGTTCGCCGTGCCCGACACCTATCGCATCCCGGTGACCGCGACGATCGTGTCGTCGCCATAACACGGCGCGCGCACAGGTTGCCCAGGCCGCATCGCGCGCCTATGGTGCATTCGGAAGACCCCATCCTGGAGGATTGCTTTGTTCGAACGGCATTTCGCGGGCGCCCTGATGGCGCTGATCTTCATGGCGCTGACCGCCACATCCGTCGCGGCGCAGCAGAACCTGTCGGTCCGCCCGATGCGGGTCGAGGCCGATGTGCCCGCCAACCGGACCTCGCGCGTGGTTCTGCGCGTGAACAACCGCCACGCGACGCGGACCGAGCCGATCAACCTTTCGGTGGTGGACCTGACGCAGAATTCCGACGGCACGCTGCGCGTCGTCACCGACGAGATGCGCGAAGAGATGCCGCCAGAGAGCCTGCGCGCCTCGAGCCGGCAATGGGTCGAGCTTCCGGCCGAGCGGATCGTGATTCCGCCCGAGACGACGCAGGAGATCCCCGTTTTGCTGAGCGTGCCACCGGATGCGCGCGGTGCGTTCGCGTCGGGCATCATGATCCGGACCGATGCTCCCGAGGTGCCCGAGGGCGAGGAGGGGGAGCAGACCGCGGTCTTCGCCATCAGCTTTGGCTTCCTTATCCCACTGTTCACCGAGATCGAGGGGCGACCCGTTCGGCAGGATATCTCGATCGGTAACGTCCGGATGGAGTTCGACGATGGCCGCAACGACCAAGGCGAGCAGGAGGCCGAGCCGACCACCCGTGCATTTATGGAAATCAGCAACGATGGCCAGACCTTTTCCGAGTTGCGCGGCGACATCGTCGTTGAGGGCCGTGCCGGTGAGAACTGGCGGACCGTGACGCGCGCGACCTTGCCCGAGCGGAGCATTCTGCCCGGTCTGGACCTGGACCTTTCGGCGGATCTGGATCGGCGCCTACCGTCGGGCGAATACCGCTTGCTGGGCAATCTTCAGGTGGACGGACGACGGCTACCCCGGTTCGAACGCGTGATCGATTTCGAAGGCGACCCCGAGATTGACAACGTCGCGTTCGACACTGCGCTGACGCTGTCGCCCCCTCGGCTGGCGCTAAAGGCGGTTCCGGGCGCGACCCGGACCAACACGATCGAGGTCGGAAACCCCGGAGAGCTTCCGCTTAACGTCAAGATTGGGATCACGACACCCGAGTCGCTTCAGGGCGTTGCGATGGGCGAGATGCGGGGCGAGGACATTTCCGCCGCCCAGTGGAGCGACGCACGCCCGTCCGAAATCACTCTGCAGGGTGGACAACGGCGCAACATCCGGGTGCTGAGCCGGATGCCGCGTGAGGGCATGGATTATGCCAATTACTATGCCGATATTACGCTTTCGGGTCGGTATGAGGATGGCCAGAGCGCCGGCGAGACGAACTCGCGCCTCCATATTCGCCAGCAGCAGATTGGCAACGCGCCGGCAGGTATTCTGGATCAGATGGGTATCTCGATCAGCGAGCAGGCCGAATATATAGTCCAGACGCGCTTCGTGAACACCGGCAATGTCGATATCGAGCCGCAGGTCCAAACCGAACTGATCAACGAAACCGGGAATGTTGTTTCGCGCGCGCTTTTAACTGGCGAGCCCGGTCAGCTTTTGCCGCTGGGAACGCGCAGTTACGCGGGAGTCATCAATATCAGCGACATTGCGCCGTTGGACTACACTTTGCGGGTGGTTGCCGCCTATGAGGGCGTTCGCCTGTTCGACCGCCAACTTCCGGTGAGGATCGACATCGTAACGGAAGCAACCGAGGACGAACCCGAGGTCCGCGAAATGACCATCCTCGATGAATAGAATGCCGTTCAACGATTTGCCCTGTCACTAGGGCAGGTAGAACCGTCACATAAACACCTTAATCGCGCCAAACCGTCGGCGCACCGCGCTTGTACCCATAGTCTTATCACGGGTGGAGATCGCCCGGCTATCCGGAGAGGTGGAAGATGGGGCGCAGTGCGCGAGTAGTTCGTAAGATTGTGGCGGTGACGGCTTTCTGCGTGGTCTTGTTGGCCCGCGTCGTGAGTCCCGAGGCCGCCCTGTCGCAGACGTTCGGAACGCCGCAAACTGTGAGCATCGCAATCCAGATCGGCCCGATCGTCGAAGTGTCGTTTCCCGAGGGAACGACGTTTTCTCTCGAGGTCGCGTCTGGGGGGGGGGCGCTGAACACGGGGATAGACCATCGCCGCGGGGCGGTGCCCATTGCCGTTCCAGTGGAGATCCCGTTCGAGGTACGCGGGAATGCGCATGCGGTGGTGTCGGCTATGCCGGGGCGAGGGGACCTTACCCCGGCGAGCGATCTGGTAGGGGTGGCGAAGATGCGCAGCGACGGCTCATCGGTCTCGGACACCGCAGCGCTTAGATACCGGACAGTTGTCGAATTCCCCACCGGAACGCATCGTGGTAAAATCGACACAGGACGAGCAATGATGCGGGCGAACGTCGCCGACAGTCCTATGCGCGGTGTAGTGCATGTAATACCATTCGGCTATGAAGATACGGCCATCGGACATTACACCGGTTCCGTAGAAATGGCAGTTTACGCCGAGAAGTGAGGCAGCTTCTCGCGTTAACCGATCGTGAGGGACTGATGAAAAATTTGGGTCGAGTGCTGTGCATCTTGGCAATTGCAATAATTCTCCAAACTCTTCCCGTCCGGACGGCGGAAGCGCAATCACAGCCAATTGTTAATAACGTATTCTTTCAAACGGATCTGCGGCAGGCGCTTGAAGACATTGCCGCTCAAACCGAAGAGAACATCATTGCGGACCCGAGCGTTCAGGGCATCGTCTCGGTCACGCTGGACGATGTGACACTCGATCAGGCGCTTGATCTCGTTCTGGCTGGCACGTCGTATCGCGTGGCGCGTCAGCCGGACTATTACCTCGTTTACAGTCCCGATGCGGACTCCGACCTGTTTACCGAGATTTCCGAAACCCGGCTTTTCGAACTCGAAAACCTCGATCCAGCTTCGGCGCGATCGTTGCTGCCTCAACCTTTCCAGAATTATGTCCGCGTTGATGAAGATACGGGGCGCCTTGCCGTGACAGCGCCGCCGCAGCTGATGGCCCGGATCGAGACTGATCTGCGCACGCTGGACCGGCAGGACGAACAGACGACCACATTCTTCGCACTTCAGTACGTCAAGCCCGAGAATGCACGCGCTCTGTTGCCCGAACGGTTGCAAAGGTATGTGCGCATCGACACGACTCGCAATACTGTAGCGATTACGGCGCCGGGCCAACGCCGGACTGAGATCATCGCGCTAATGCGCCGCCTCGACGCGCCACGCGCACCGGCGGCAGTTGATACCCCTGACATCTACCGTACACAGATCATCGAATTGCAGCACGCGACCGCCGAAAGCGTAATGGCGCTTCTGCCTGAGAGCATGGTGGGTGCCTATGTCCGAGCCGACACGGAGTCCAACACCCTCGCCGTCAGTGCCCCGCCGCATATGATCGACGGTATCCGGCATGACGTTGCAGCTGTCGACATTCCGCGTCGGCACGTGATGCTAGATGCACGCGTCGTGGTTCTCGAACGGGCGGACCTGCTGGACTTCGGGACGGATATTTCCTGGCCTGAGATCACGCTTGGCGGTGTCACGGCGGATAATATCGATTTCCCGTGGGAGTTACGCATTGGCTATACCCCCAGCCGAGAATTCACCAACGCGTTGTCGCTGACATTGAATTACCTGTCATCGACGCAGCAGGCAACAATCGTGTCCAGCCCGCAAGTTCTTGCACAGGATGGGCGGGCCTCGGAGATCAAGGTCACGACTGAGGAATTTTTCGAGATCCTGACCGAAAGCAATGCAAACCTGACCACGTCGCAGCTTGAACGGATTGAAACCGGGACGATCCTGTCGATCACGCCACGGATCGGCACAGGGCAGGACATCACACTCGACATGAACCTTGAGGTGTCGGATGTCGTCGGGCGTGGCGAGAACAACCTTCCCGTCGTCAGTCGCCGAACCGCCCAGAGCACCGTCTCTCTGGAGGATGGAGGCACGGCTGCAGTGGCCGGATTGATGGATACGCGTTCGCAAGTCACCGCAAGCGGCGTTCCGGGCACCACCAGTCTGCCGCTTCTCGGCCGGCTTCTGGGAACGGATGAATTGAACCACCAGGCCCGACAGGTGGCGATCTTCGTCACCGCGACACTTGTCGATCAGAACGGCAAACGCTTTGAGACCGGATCTGAAAGCCCGCCCCGGATTCGCAAGGTGAGCGATGAGCAGTTCCGCGCCGAGTTGTTGGACGCGCTTGACCGGATGCAGCAGGGAGGAAACTGAGATGCTATTTTGCGCTCCGCACCGTCGTGCCGTCTTTCTGTTAGTCAGCGTTCTTGCGCTGGCTTCCTGCGCAGGCGATCCCAATGTGCAGCGTGTCAGCGAGCCCGTTACGTCGCTTGCTGTCGGAGACCCGGGAGACGTCGGCGCGATGGCGCTGGCCCAGGCGATGACCCGTGCCGGTTTCTCGCGCGCCGAGATACTGGAAATGGGTCCACAGATCCGGCGCGGTCTTGCAGACAATGGTGGCGCGCAAGCGCGTCGCAAGGGTCGGATCGTCGCGCTGTTCTCGCACATGGATGGGCGGCTCTATGTCACCAGCGCAAATGTTGGCACCTTCACGGTCGATATCTGATCGTCCCGTGTAGATATGCCAGTGCTCGCGGGACATTTCACTTAATCTCCCAGGTTTGGGAAGAAGTAGATGCTCATGACCAAGGATCAACGCGAGATTCAGCGCAAGCTGCGGATACTGCGACATTCGGATGAGATCGGTAACGTCGCGAGGACTTGCCTCAGCGCCGGACTAGGGTCCGTACTCAATTAGCGGATTCCCTTTCGAGCTTTGAACTGATTCACTCCCGTTCAGAATTGTCGGGAGCAAACTATGACACGAAATCTCTTTTGGCTGAGCGATGAAGAGTGGGCAGCGATCCAGCCGCATTAGAGGTGGTCGCGGAAATTCGGACCATTGGTTAAGGTGGATCGCATGATGAAAGTGACGATCCAAAATGAAGAAACGCAAGAACCATTCGCCAGAGTTTAAGGCCAAGGTGGCGCTTGAAGCGATCCGCGAGGAGATGACGCTGGCGGAGCTGTCCAAGAAGTATGGCGTTCATCCCACGCAGATCGGAACGTGGAAGCGCGCGGCGATAGATAACATGGCGACAGCATTTACGCGCCGTGGTGCGGCCCCAGAACAGGTTAGCGCCGCCGATGTCGACAAGCTGCACTCGAAGATCGGCCAGTTGGTGGTGGAACGGGATTTTTTAGCCGAAGCCTCGCATCAGTTGCTCGGGACGCGAGGCAAAAAATGGTGACCCGGGATCATAAGTTAAGCATGCGAAAACAGTGCGAACTGTTGCAGCTATCGCGGTCACGGCTTTACTATCAGCCCGTCGGTGAGAGCGCTGAGAACCTGCGGTTCATGGAGATCATTGATAAGCAGTTTGAACCGCCCCGGGTTTACCGGAGAGTAAAACTCTCAAAAGGTGAGCCTCATGACAGACAAGAAACACACCCCGAGCTACACGGCCGAGTTCCGC
>NZ_FODS01000003.1 GCF_900110425.1 Salinihabitans flavidus
AGCCGAGGAACCGGAACACGATCATCTCCCGGCCGATGCGCTTCGACATGATCTGTGAGGCGAACGGCATCGAGCACCGGCTGACCAAACCCAACCATCCATGGACCAACGGCCAGGTCGAGAGGATGAACCGCACGATCAAGGACGCGACGGTCAAGCGCTTCCACTACGACAGCCACAATCAGCTACGCACGCACCTCACAGACTTCATGGCAGCCTACAATTTCGCCCGGCGGCTCAAAACTCTCGGCGGCCTCACGCCCTACGAATACATCTGCAAGGTCTGGACCTCAGAGCCGGATCGTTTCATCCTAAATCCGATCCACCAGATGCCGGGACTAAACACCTAGGCGTGCCGAAGCCGGAACGCTTTGCGGTCCGCTGTCGTCATTCTGCCCGGGTCGCTTGCGGCCCGGGCATGCACCTGCCCGGAACGCCCTGCGCCACGTCAATTCCGCAAGAACGATTCCATCGTTATGAGCGCACGCTCCAAACTGGCTTCGTCCACGGAAGACGGGTTTTCATCCATGATGCGGCGCAGATCCTCTGCGCTCGTGATCTGCCCGCGCATGGCATGTGCAAGAAGCGGCACGATTTCCCGAGAAGGACAGGTTCCGATCCGGTAGCGCCAGATCGGGATGTCCTGCGCCCCGGCGCTCAGGCCGCAGCGCGCCCCCGGTGGCAGGTTCCGCCAGAACATCAGCATCAGATCGGCCAGCGCCGAGGGATCGTCGGCGAAGTAGCCGTGTGCGAGAAAGTCCTCTCCAAGATCGGACATGTCGATGCTGTCGATCAGCGGAGAGACGAGCGTATCCTCACCGCCCTGCCCTGCCCGCCGCAGGTTGCCATGCAACCGCCGCGAGGTTTCGAGTGCCCAGTCTGCCTCGGATGAATAGAGCGTCATGCGCTCGGCGGTCGGGCGCATCGTGGGCAGCATCGCCTCGAAAAGGCCCGCATCCACGTCCGGCGCCGCGAAGATCACCTGCCCGAAGAGCGGGTCTCCTCCCTCCGGCAGCCCGTTGCGCAGCGACAGAAGCTCCAGCGCGTCGGTCAGGGCCCTGTTGCCCATGCTGTGCGCCACGAGGTGAATCTGCCTGGCCCCCGACCGATCGACGACATCTTGCAGGAAATCGGCAAGACGGCGCCCGGACAGGCGCACCACTGCCGTGTCGGCGATATAGGCCGCCGTGCGCCCTTGCGATGGCCACGAATAAAGCACCGGCACCCCCGGATAGCGCATGTCAAAGGCCAGTTGCGCGGCGCGTTTCGCCGCCGCGTCGAAGCGCACGTTGAATCCATGCACGAAAACAAAGGCGTCGCGCTCCGGCGCATCGCGGAACTCGCCATTCATGCGCGCGAAGAAATCGTCCCCCTCCAGCGGTTCGATGCTCTGAAGGGTCATGTGACGGGTGGGCGAGGGCGAGAATTCCAGCCGCCAGACCGACGGCGCCTCGATCTCGCCGGGCGTATGGGTATCGGGAATGGTCACGGTGACCATTCCGGTTTCCAGCGTGCCGCGCCCTGCGCCGTAGAAATCAGCGGGCCGGGTGTTGCCCGTGCGGGCGCGGTCAGTCGCGTAGTAGACGTCAACCGTGTGATAGCCCTGTTCCGATGCGGGGCGGGCGGGCGATGCGGCGGCGGGCGGTGCGGCGGCCGGCGGCGACGCCGCGAACGGCATCGGGCTTGGCGTGGCGGCAAAAGTGTTGCTCATGGCGGAGCTGCTGCCCTCCATCAGGGCGGTCAGGCGATCCCGCTCGCCGCGCCGTGCGGCCAGGTCCTGCTCGGACGCGGCAGAGGCGCGCAGGACCCGCATGATCGCGATGATCTGACGGCGGGCGGCGGCCAGCTCGCCGGCCTCCTCGAACAATCGGGCCGCTTGCTCGAACAGGCTGATCGGGTCATGCCAGGCCGCCGCCGCGCCTTCGGCCAGTTGGCCAAGCTCGGCCAAAAGCATCGCGGCCTCTCGCGTCTGGCGGGTGTCCCGCAGCAATCGGGCCCGCATCAGCAGAAGGTCGAACTGCGGGCGATTCTCCGGGCTGGCACCGATGCCGGCGCGCGCAAGCAACGCCTCGACATCATCGAGCGCCCGGCGCGGCGATGTCTCCACCAGGGCGTCGATCCTGATCATCTCGGTTGCGAGCATGGCGCCGCTCATCGCCTGGGCGCTGGCGGACCCCGGCGGGGTGTTTCCAAGCGCCAGAAAGATCACGAGGCAAATCGAACTGCGCATGTCACCCAATCCTTCAAATATGTTGCTGCTAGGCTAAGACAGACCCCTTTTCCGCGCAATCGCCTCAGGCGGAACAGTTGGCTTTGCGGGAAAATCGCGCAATTTCGCAACAATGGGTCATGGCCCACCGGGGGACGACAGATCGCCCGGTTGACCAAACGGCTTAGTTGAAGGAGCGACAGATTTGCGTATGGTGGATACATCTTTCCGGGTCGACATCCGGAATTGTAGACAGGGAGACAATCATGACAAAATCGATTTTACTTACCGCCGCGCTCCTGGCCGGCACCGCGATCGGTGCATCGGCCGAGACCTTGCGCTGGGCACGAGCGGGCGATTCGCTCACCCTTGATCCGCATGCGCAGAACGAAGGGCCAACCCATACGCTGGCGCATCAGATCTATGAGCCGCTGATCATCCGTGACATGACCGGCGCGTTCGAGGCCGCCCTGGCCACCGATTGGGCCCCCAGCGAAGACGACCCGAATGTATGGGTATTCAACCTTCGGCAGGGTGTGACCTACCATGACGGCGCGGAATTTACCGCCGAGGATGTGGTGTTTTCGATCAATCGCGCGAAGAAGGAACGGTCGGGGATGAAGGAACTGCTCTCCTCGATCGTCGAGGTGCGCGCGGTTGATGATCACACGGTGGAATTCGTGACCGATGGGCCAAACCCGATCCTTCCGTCGAACCTGACCAATCTGTTCATGATGGACAGCGGCTGGGCCGAGGACAACGACGTTGTTGATGTTCAGGATGTGGATGGTGGCGAAAAGACCTATGCCACGACCAACGCCAACGGAACCGGCGCGTTCAAGCTGGTCAGCCGTGAACCGGACGTGAAGACCGTGTTGTCCCGCAACGACGACTACTGGGGCATGGACCAGTTCCCCATGGAAGTGAGCGAGATCGTCTATACCCCGATTCAGAACGCAGCCACGCGGGTGGCCGCGCTTCTGTCGGGCGAGGTCGACTTCATTCAGGACGTGCCCGTGCAGGATCTGGAACGCGTGGACAACACGCAAGGCCTTCTGGTCAAGACCGCGCCGCAGAACCGCACGATCTTCTTCGGGCTGCACCTCGGACCGGATGATATCGACAATGACAATGTCGAGGGGGAGAACCCGCTGGCCGATGTGCGCGTGCGCCGGGCGATGAATCTCGCCATCAACCGCGACGCCATCAAGCAGGTGGTCATGCGCGGCCAGAGCGAGCCGGCAGGCATGATCGCGCCGCCCTTCGTCAATGGCTGGACCGAAGAGATGGATTCGATCGAAACGGATGTCGATAAGGCAAAATCGCTGATGGAAGAGGCCGGCTATGGCGACGGCTTCTCGATCCAGCTCGATTGCCCGAATGACCGCTACGTCAACGACGAGGCGATCTGTCAGGCCGCCGTGGGCATGTTCGGCCAGATCGGCATCACCGTGAACCTCGATGCCAAGCCCAAGGCACAACACTTCCCGCTGATCTCCTCTGGCGGGACGGATTTCTACATGCTGGGCTGGGGCGTGCCGACCTATGACAGTGAATACATCTTCAACTTCCTCGTGCACACGCGAGGCGAGGATCGTGGCAGCTGGAACGGCACCGGCTATTCCAACCCCGAGCTGGACGCCAAGATCGAGAGCCTGTCGTCGGAAACCGATCTGGAGAAGCGCGACGCCATGATCGCGGAAATCTGGGAAGAGGTGCAGGACGAGGTGCTTTACCTGCCCATTCACCACCAGGTGCTCAACTGGGGCATGACCGAACAGGTGGGCATCGAAGTGAGCCCCGAAGACGATCCGAAGATGAAATACTTCACCATGAACTAAGACCGGACGGGCGGCGGGCCTGTGTCCCGCCGCCCTCTGTCTGACCGGAATCGGACCCCCCTGCATGCTGGCCTATATCATACGACGTGTCGGACAATCGGTGCTGGTGCTGCTGGTCGTGGGGCTGGTCGCGTTCGCCATGTTCCACTTTGTCGGCGACCCCATCGACAACATGCTCGGACAGGAACGCACACAGGCCGACATAGAGCGGCTGCGCGTCCAGCTGGGCCTCGACAAGCCCTTCGTGGTGCAATACTGGCGCTTTCTGGAGCAGGCCGCGCAGGGGAATTTCGGGCTGAGCTATCGTCAGGGACGCCCGGTCGCCGAGATCATGATAGAGCGCCTGCCCGCCACGCTGGAGCTGGCCTTCGTATCGGGACTTATGGCGCTTGTCGGCGGAATCGCCCTTGGGATTTTCACCGCGATCAACAGGCGCGGAGTTTCCGCCAACGTGGTCATGACGGCCTCGCTGATCGGGGTGTCGCTGCCCACCTTCCTGATCGGGATCCTGCTGATCTATGTCTTTTCGGTCGAGCTGGGCTGGCTGCCGAGTTTCGGACGGGGCGAGGTGACACGCATCGGCGGCTGGACAACGGGATTCCTGACCGAAAGCGGTCTGAAGGCGTTGATCCTGCCGGCGGTCACATTGGGGCTCTACCAGATGACGCTCATCATGCGGCTGGTGCGCACCGAGATGCTGGAAGTGCTGCGCATGGACTATATCCGCTTTGCACGCGCGCGCGGTATCCGCGAGAAATCCATCAACTTCCGTCATGCGCTGAAGAACACGCTGGTGCCGGTGGTCACCGTGATGGGGCTGCAAGTGGGCAGCATCATCGCCTTTGCGATCATCACCGAAACCGTTTTCCAGTGGCCGGGTGTCGGGCTTTTGTTCATCAACGCGATCCAGTTTGTCGATATCCCTGTGATGGCGGCCTATCTGATGATGATCTCGGTGATGTTCGTGGGCATCAACCTGATCGTCGACATGCTCTATTTCGCGATCGACCCGCGGCTTCGGGCCGACCGCACCACCGGGGGACACTGACATGGCGGAAACACGTGTCGAAACGCGCGCCGGCGCGCGACCGTCCCGGCTCCGCCGGGCCTGGCAGAGCGATTTCACCTGGTCCTTCCGCCATTCGCCCGTGGCCGTGGCGGCCTTTGGCGTCGTGATGATCCTGATCCTCGGCGCGGTTTTTGCGCCGCTGATCGCGCCGCACAACCCCTTCAACCCCGCCACTCTGAATCTGATGAATGGCTTTACCCCGCCCGGCCAGGCCAATGAGTTCACCGGCGAGCTGTTCCTTCTGGGCACGGACGATCAGGGGCGCGACGTGTTTTCCACCATCCTCTACGGGATGCGCATATCGCTCTTCGTGGGGGTGTCCGCGGTTCTGCTGGCCATGCTGCTGGGCGTGATGCTTGGCCTGATGGCGGGATATGTCGGGGGGTGGACGGAATCCATCATCATGCGCGTTGCCGACGTGCAGCTGACATTCCCGGCAATCCTCGTGGCGATGCTGATCTTCGGAATTGCCAAGGGAATCACGCCCCCCGAATACCGCAACGAAATGGCGATCTGGGTGCTGATCCTTGCCATCGGCCTGAGCGACTGGGTGCAGTTCGCCCGCGTGGTGCGCGGTGCCACTCTGGTCGAGAAGAACAAGGAATACGTGCAGGCGGCGAAACTGATCGGGCGGTCGCCGTTTGCTATCATGCTGCGCCATATCCTGCCAAACGTTCTGAACCCGGTTCTGGTGATCGCGACCATTTCGCTGGCACTGGCCATTATCGCCGAGGCGACGTTGAGCTTTCTTGGCGTGGGCGCGCCCCCGACCAAGCCAAGCCTTGGCACGCTGATCCGCATCGGGCAGGAGTTCATGTTTTCGGGCGAATGGTGGATCCTGCTCTTCCCGGCCACCACTCTTCTGGCGCTGGCGCTGTCGATCAACCTGATGGGAGACTGGCTGCGCGATGCCCTGAACCCGAGGCTGAGATGACAGACACACCCGTCCTTTCCGTCCGCGACCTCACGGTCGAAATCCCGACGCGCCACGGGGTGCTACGTCCGGTGGACGATATGAGCTTTGATATCCATGCCGGTGAAATCATGGGGGTGGTGGGCGAATCCGGCGCCGGCAAGTCCATGACCGGGAACGCCGTGATTGGCCTTCTGGACCCGCCCGCGCGCATCGTGTCCGGCGAGGTCCTGTTGTCCGGCACGCCTGTTCACAAGTTGAAGGGCGACGCGCTGCGCCGCCTGCGCGGCAAGCGGATGGGCATGATCTTTCAGGATCCGCAAACCTCTCTCAATCCACTGCTGACGGTGGGCGATCAACTCTCCGAAACTATCCTCGAACATCTGAACGTGACCCAGCAGGAGGCACGCAAACGCGCCATCGCGGCACTGGAAGAAGTGGGCATTCCCGCCGCAAGGCAACGGATCGGCAGCTATCCGCACGAATTCTCCGGCGGGATGCGGCAGCGCGTGGTGATCGCGCTGGCCCTCTGCGCCGAACCCGATCTGGTGATTGCCGATGAGCCGACCACCGCGCTTGACGTGTCGGTTCAGGCGCAGATCATCGCGCTGCTCAAGCGGCTTTGCCGCGATCGGGGTGTCGCGGTCATGCTGGTGACGCACGACATGGGCGTCATCGCAGAGGCCGCCGATCGCGTGGCGGTGATGTATGCCGGGCGAATGGCCGAGCTTGGCCCGGTGCGCGAGGTGCTCACAAACGCCCGTCACCCCTATACGGCCGGCCTCATGGAATCGACACCGCTGGCCAGCCAGGGCCGCAAACGCCTGCGCCAGATCCCGGGTGCCATGCCGCGCCTTGGCGCCTTGCCCGGCGGCTGCGCCTTTTCCCCCCGCTGCGACTATGCGCAGGATCGTTGCCGACAGGAACCGGGGCCAACGCTGAAACGATGTGACGGCCGCGCCGCGTGCTGGTTTCCTCTGAACACGGCCGCCAAAGAGGAGGCGAAGGCATGAGCGCGATCATCAAGGTCGAGAATCTGACCCGCATCTTCGATGTATCGAAACCATGGCTCAACCGGATGATCGAACGGCAGCCCAAGGCGCTGCTCACCGCCGTGTCGGAGGTGAGTTTCGATGTCGAGCGCAACAGCGTCTATGCGCTGGTTGGCGAAAGCGGATCGGGCAAATCCACGATCGGGAAAATCATCGTCGGGCTGGTGGCGCCCTCCGAGGGCACGGTGGAGGTCGAAGGCGTCGATCTGGCAAGCGAGAGCGACGCGGACAAGATCGACGCCGTGCGCGCCGATATCCAGATGATCTTTCAGGATCCCTATGCCTCGCTGAACCCTCGCTGGCGCGTGCGCGACATTATCGCCGAGCCGGTCGCCGCACGGGGTGGAAAGACTGCGGGGCTGGCCGAGAGGCTTCTCGAACAGGTCGGGTTGTCGGCGGCGGATGCCGGCAAATATCCCCATGAGTTTTCGGGCGGGCAACGTCAACGTATCTGCATCGCCCGCGCCCTGTCGTCAGAGCCGAAGATCATCGTCTGCGACGAACCGACCTCCGCCCTCGACGTGTCGGTGCAAAGCCAGGTCCTGAACCTCATGTCCGACCTGCGCGAGGAATTCGGGCTCACCTATCTTTTCATCAGTCACGACCTCACCGTGGTGCATCACATGGCGGATATGATCGGGGTGCTCTACCTTGGGCGCCTTGTCGAAGAGGCCCCGCGCGACAGGCTCTTCAGCGCCCCGAAGCATCCCTACACACAGATGCTGTTCGACGCGGCGCCGCGCATGGACGCCTTCGGCCGCGAGGTGGAGCCCCCCAAGGGTGAGATACCCGATGCGATCAATCCACCAAGCGGCTGCGCCTTTCACCCGCGTTGCCCCCTTGCGATCCCGCGTTGCAGTCAGGAGCGCCCCGAGATGCGCAAGATCGGCCAAACGCGCGTCGCCTGCCATATGGCGGAATAGCGAAGACGGCCCTGACGGTCCGCGCCCCCGCCCCGCCGGCCGGCCATTTTGCACAAACCGTTTTCCGATCGGCCCTGCCCACCCGTTCTGCGAAGGGCACACCAATACCGCAAATCAGCGACCGGGATGGATTGAAGGGCACCGCAAATCGCATGAGTCCTTTTCCAACACCTGATTTTCCGGCTATTCGGTATCCATGGACATCGTTCTGATCACAACGGTCATCGCATCGCTTTTCCTTGTCATTGGGGTGGCGGAGCCTTTGGCCGCACGGATGCGTTTGCCCTACAGCGTGATCCTGGCCGCTCTCGGGATTCTGATTGGCGTCGGGGCGATCTTCTTTCTGCGCACCGAGTTGACAGATGCGCTCAATCCCGTGGCCGAAGCGATCCTCGGCCTGCCGATCCGCTCGAATGTGTTTCTCTACGTGTTTCTGCCAACACTGCTGTTTCAGGCGACGCTGGGGATGAACCTGCGGCGAATGCTTGACGACTGGGTGCCCATCCTCGTTCTGGCGGTGGTGGCCGTGGTCGTTGCCACGCTGACGGTCGGCTACGCGTTGTCATGGGCAAGCGCCCTGCCGTTGGCGGCCTGCCTGCTGATCGGCGCGATCGTGTCCACGACCGATCCATCGGCGGTTGTCTCGATATTCCGATCAATTTCGGCCCCGCGCAGGCTCGCGCGGATCATCGAGGGCGAAAGCCTGCTGAACGATGCGGCTGCCATTGCGCTTTTTGGCCTCTTCATGGGGTTCGTGATGCTGGGTGCGCCGGATCCGGCCCTGACCGACGCTCTGGCGCGCTTCCCGCTCCTGATCGTTGGCGGGGCGCTGATCGGCTGGCTGGCCGCGCGCATCGCGGTGTGGGTCATGGCCCTCTTTGCGCATCATGAACTCGCGCAGATCTCGATCTCGGTGGCCCTTCCCTACCTCGTCTACATCGGGGCAGAACAGAGTATCGGCGCCTCTGGCGTGATTGCTGTCGTCGCGGCCGGTCTGACGCTGAACCTGACCGGACCCGGACGCCTGCCGCCACAGGCTTGGGCCAACCTTCGTGAGGTCTGGGGTCTGCTGGCGCATTGGGCCGGGGCGCTGATCTTCATTCTGGCCGCGCTTCTGATCCCGCGACTTCTCGAAGAGGTTCGTCTTTCGGATTTCGTGCTGATTGGCGTGGTGATCCTCGCGGCCATTGCGGCGCGTGCCGTGATCCTGTTCGGGCTTCTGCCTCTTCTGACGCTGCTGCGTGCCTCTCCAGCCGTGGAGCGGCCCTACCGGGTTGCGATCCTCTGGGGCGGGCTGCGGGGCGCGGTCACGCTGGCACTGGCGCTTGCGGTGACCGAAAGCTTCCGCGTGCCGGTGGAAGTCAAGCGTGTCGTCGGTATCCTCGCCACCGGGTTCACTCTCTTTACGCTGATCGTGCAGGGGACCACGCTCAGGGTTGTGATCGGATGGCTCGGCCTCGACCGGCTGTCGCCGATTGATCAAGCCCTTTCACGGCAGGTTGTCGCCGTGGCGCTTCAGACCGTGCGCGAAGCGGTGGCACAGACGACCGAGAACTATGAGTTGACGCGCGAGATTGTGCGCTCGGAAGCCAAGCGCTTCGGTGATCGGCTCGATGAGGCGGTAAAGACCGCAGAGGCCAGCGCCGAGATCCTTGATCGGGACCGCATCACGCTGGGGCTGATTGCGCTGGCGGGGCACGAACGCGACACGATCCTTACCAGAGTGCGGGAGCGAACGATCTCCGCGCGGATGGCAGAGCAGGTTCTTTCGGATGCCGATCGGCTGATCGAAGGCGCGCGTTCGGGCGGGCGTAGTGGCTATATGCACGCCGCGCGACGCAGTATCGCCTATGGGAGAGCCTTTCAGGCAGCAGTCTGGCTGCACCGGCGATTGCGACTATCGTCCCCGCTGGCACGGCTGACGGCCGATCGGTTCGAGCTTTTGCTCTCGCAACGGCTGATCCTGCGTGACCTTGGTGCCTTCATCGACGGACGCATCCGCCGTATTCACGGACGGCGGGTGGCCGATCTGCTGCATGAGCTTCTGTCGCGCCGGATCGAGATGATGGAGACGGCATTGGAAGGGCTGCGCCTTCAGTATCCGGGGTATGTCGAAAAACTTCAGCGCCGTTTCATCCGGCGCACCGCCCTGCGGCTGGAAGAGCGTGAATACACCACCATGCGCGAAGACGGGCTTTTCGGGTCGGAAGTCTACTCCGCGCTCATGCGGGATCTCGCGGTGCGCCGGGCCGGGGCGGAACGGCGTCCCCGGCTTGACATCGCGGTTCAGCGGACTGAACTCGTGCGGCAGTTTCCGCTTTTCGCGGATCTCGACGACGCCGGGCTGAAGCGTCTGGGACGCGCCCTTCAGACGCGCTACGTCAACGCGGGCGAAGTCATCATCCGCAAGGACAGCATGGCGAAAAGCGTGTTCTTTATCGCGTCGGGCGCAGTCGAGCTGGAAAGTGCCGGCCAAACCTGGAAGCTTGGCCGTGGCGAGATGTTCGGACAGATGGCGATCCTGCTGCGCAAGGCCCGCCGGACCGAGGTGCGTGCCATCGCCCCCTCGACGCTTCTGGTGCTTGACGAAGAACGCTTCCGGCGCCTTCTCACCCGCAGCGAAGCGATTCAGAAGGCGGTGCGCGCCAGCGCCGAGAAGCGCGGCATCGCACCGGACAAGCTCTTGTCTGACGACACGGACGCGGCTTGACCGGCACGCCATGCAAGGCGTTGCCCCGCCCCGAAGGCTGCTAACAAGATACTGACAGGGCGGGCGGTCTGTTCAACGTCGCCGCCGCAGGGGGTCAGGCAAAAACGATACCGACGTAATACCGACGTTTTACCGACGTGATACCGAAACGGGTTTTTTTCGTGATTTCAGCACGTTAACCGATGATTCGGGGTCAGTTGCATTTTTCGCCCCACCCCGCCATTCTCGCCTTCGGATCACGCAGAGGAAGAGGCGGGAATGAGCAAGAGCATGAAGCGCGTCCGCGGCGCGCTGGAAGCGGCCGGGATCACACCCGAAATCAAGGAAACCGGCGCTGCCCGCACCGCCCAGATGGCCGCCGATAGCGTGGGCTGCACCCTCGATCAGATAGCGAAGTCCATCATTTTCAAGGGGTTGGAAAGCGGCGAGGCGCTCTTGTTTCTGACGGCGGGTGGCAATCAGGTGAATGACGCCAAGGCCTCCACTCTGGCCGGAGAGCCGCTTGGAAAGGCAGATGCGGCACTCATCCGGGCGCAAACGGGCTTTGCCATTGGCGGCGTGGCGCCGGTGGGCCACCTCAACCCGATCCGCGCCTGGCTCGATCCGCGCCTGTGCGAGTTTGACATCATCTGGGCCGCCGCCGGCACCCCGCACCATGTATTCCCCCTCGCCCCCGCCGATCTGTCTCGATTAACGGGGGCGCAAGCTGCTGATTTCACGTCGTAATTCGAATTTATGTGAAACTTTTTCACATTACCTCTTGCAATACGGAAAGACTCTTCCAATCTTGGTGATGTGAAACGCATATACATTCACCTCTAACCGGGAGACCGATATGACATCATACGCCACAACCGCACCGCCGTCCGGCCCGATGAGCTGGCTCGCGCGGGCCGAGGACTGGCTCGACAGCAAAGGCAAGGGCGCCTGGATCGCCGTCATGGTTCTGGGCTTCATCGCCTTCTGGCCCGTGGGCCTCGCCCTTCTGTTCTACATGATCTGGAGCAAGCAAATGTTTGGCAAATCCTGCACTCGTCGCCATGCCCGTCGGCAAGATACCCTGCGCCGCACCGGCAACTCCGCCTTCGACGCCTACCGCGAGGACACGCTGCGCCGACTCGAAGAAGAGCAGGCTCATTTCGAGTCTTTCCTTGAAAGACTGCGCGCCGCCCGCGACAAGGCCGAGTTCGATCAGTTCATGGACGAACGCGCCACAGATGCCCGTGACCGCGAGGCGCCGCAGGCATGACCTTGCCACCCAAGACCCGGGGCGCTGCCCCGGGGCTTTTGCAACGGTAACCCATTGGAAAACATGACATTCCCCCACACCCTCCCCGACCCTGAAATACAGCCGGAGTTCTATGCCGACATTCCGGTAAAGCGACTTGTCGCATGGGTTGCGGACATGATCGTGATCATCGTGATCTGTGTGCTGATCGTGCCGCTCACCGCCTTTACCGGGATATTCTTCTTTCCGTTTCTGGTGCTGGTGGTCGGTTTCGCCTACCGCGTCGTGACGCTGGCAAATGGATCGGCCACTTGGGGGATGCGGCTGGTGGCGATCGAGATGCGCGCCACCGACGGGACGCGCTTCGATCTGTCGAAAGCGCTTCTTCACACGCTGGGCTATTCCATCTCGTTCACTCTTCCCATCCTTCAGTTCATCTCCATCGTGCTTATGCTCACCTCGGCGCGGGCACAGGGGCTGACCGATCATATGATGGGAACGGTTGCGATCAATCGCGCTGCGCGGTATTGAGCCAAAGAGCGGATCAGGTCTTGGCGACCCCGCTATCGGTTGCTATCGTCCATCTCGACAAATTCCCTGAAATGCGAACCCGAAAGCACCATGCGCCACTCTCTCCCCATAGCTCCGCAGTTCTATGTGACGGCTCCGCAACCCTGCCCATATCTCGCGGGACGGATGGAGCGGAAGCTCTTCACCTCGCTTCAGGGCGAGGATGCGCAGGCTCTCAACGACAGTCTTTCGCAGCAAGGGTTTCGACGCTCTCAGAATGTCCTCTATCGGCCATCCTGTTCGGAATGCTCACTTTGCCTGTCGGCACGTATCGACGTTGAGCGATTCACCCCTTCGCGCAGCCAGAAGCGTCTGTTTAAACGCAATCGCCACCTGGCCCGCCGGGCAACATCGCCCTGGGCGACGGAAGAGCAATACGACCTGTTTTGCAGCTATCTCAAAGAGCGGCACGCCGATGGTGGCATGGCCGACATGGATGTGTTCGAATTCGCCGCGATGATCGAGGAAACGCCGATCCGAAGTCGTGTGGTCGAATATATTGACCGACAGGACAACACACTCACCGCCGTATCGCTGACCGATGTGCTCGAGGACGGGTTGAGCATGGTCTACAGTTTCTATCAGCCCGACCTGCCCCAGCAATCGCTTGGAACCTACATGATCCTCGATCACGTGGACATCGCGCGCGAAGCGGGATTGAAGTATGTTTATCTTGGGTACTGGGTGCCCGGCAGTCCGAAGATGGGGTACAAGTCGCGGTTCTCCGGTCTTGAGATTTTCTATCGCGGGCGTTGGACCGTCCTGAATGACCCCGATGCATTCGAGGCCGACCTGCATCCGTTATCAGTGGACCCGATCTCCGAGCAGGTGGCGAATATCTCTCTGCCCGATCTGAGGCGTGGGAAACCCTGATCTCCGGCTGGCCGAACGGTTGGATGCCTTCTGCCTCGCTGTGCCGTTGAGCAGTATTTGCGTCCCGAACACAAGAATGGGCCGCCTCTCAAGGCGGCCCTTTTCCTTGGGACACATGTCGTGATCAGTTCGGAATAAGGTCGGGAAGGATCGTCACGATCTCGGGGAAGAACCAGAGAAGCGCAAGGCCAACCACCTGAATCAGGACGAATGGCATGACGCCGCGATAAATGTGGCTTGTCGTCACCTCTTTCGGCGCGACCCCACGCAGATAGAACAGCGCAAACCCGAAAGGTGGCGTCAGGAACGAGGTTTGCAGGTTCACCGCGATCATGATCGTGACCCACTTGGGATCGAACGTGCCGCCATAAATCACGGGCCCCACGATGGGGATCACGATATAGATGATCTCAAGGAAATCGAGCACGAACCCGAGAATGAACAGAACAAGCATAACGATCAGGAACACCTTGAACTCGTTATCAAAACTCTGAAGGAACTGCTGGATATAGTGCTCTCCACCGAAGGAAATCACCACGAGGTTGAGAAGCTGCGAGCCGATTAGGATGGCAAAGACCATTGACGTGACCTTCGCCGTTTCGCGTACGATCGGACGAAGCACACCGCCACGGAACAAAACGTAACAGGCATAAAGCAGCCCGAAGATCGAAAAGAGGTAGGTCGCCTGCGCCACGAAAAACGCCAACCAGCTTTCAAAGCCGACACTCTCACGGTGCACCCGAAGATCGAAATTCACCCCGATCAACAGCATGATGACGATGGATAAGGCGGCCATGATGATAATCCGGCCGCTCTTTTCGTTTTCCTGCAGTTTGCGATAGGCGGCCAGCATGATTGCACCGCCCGCCCCCAGCGCCGCCGCTGGCGTCGGATTGGTGATTCCGCCGAGGATTGACCCCAGAACCGCCACGATCAGAACCAAAGGCGGGAAAACAACGCGCAGCAATTCGTTCTGCGCCAGTCGCTCCACGGCGTGCTTGCATCCGTAAAGAGTCAACGCGAGCGGTATGGCAAGTATGAGAAGTGTTACCCCCGGACTTGTAACCGGAGAGATCAACAGGATATCGGCCGCGAGCCCCAGCACCACCCCGATTGCCCCAATCAAAAGCGGACTGATATCTGCCGTGGGCGCCACCCCGCGTGACAGCGCCAGCGTCAGGGACAGCAGCAGGAAGATCGTCGCAACCCCGGTGCCGATGGGGGCCGCAGCGGCGACCTTTGCCTCGAACCGCTCTTGTTGTTCTTCTTCCGAGAGCGCGCGGGCCTGCTCGACGCCCCCCGCGGCATCAATGGCGGCTTGTTCCGCGACCGCCTCGTCCCAGGCGCTCTGACCGTGCAAGTCGATCATCGAAGCCTTGCACTCATCACCGACATTGGTGCGCAACGAGGCCGTCTGCCCCGCGTCGGAGAAGCTGTCCACGTTGATGTTCTGGCTCCCGATCACGCCAACCGTGCCCAGTACGATCATGCCTCCGATGAGCAGGCCGGGAATAGCGAGGAACCAGGTCAGAGCCTCGTTGCGCGTGATCACCTCACTCCCCGCCGCACCAAGCTCCACCGCCGGGGCCTTTGACGGATTCAGGAGTGCATAGGCGAACGCATACAACGCATAGAGCGCGGCCAGCAGAATACCCGGAATCAACGCAGCCTGAAACAGTGTGCCAACCGACACCACCGCCGGCTCGCCAAGATAGGTGAGCGCATCCGAACAACCCGCCATTTGGGCTCGTGTCTCCTGGGCTGTGGCATAAAGATCACCCGCCAGCGTCCCCAGAAGAACGATCACGATCGAGGGCGGAATGATCTGCCCCAGCGTGCCCGAAGCCGCAATCACCCCCGTGGCGAGTTGCGGCGAATACCCGTTGCGCAGCATGGTTGGCAGAGACAGAAGGCCCATTGTCACCACCGTGGCGCCCACGATCCCGGTAGAGGCCGCAAGAAACGCCCCGACCACAACGACCGCAACGGCAAGCCCCCCGGGCAACGGGCCAAAGACCCGCGCCATCGTCGTCAGAAGATCGTTGGCAATCTTTGATCGTTCCAGCGTGATACCCATCATCACGAACATCAGAACGGCAAGAAGGGTCTCGATCGACTGTCCCGCCAGCACCCGCTCATTCATCCGGTTCACGATAAAGCTGAGGTTGCGGTCCATCGCGGTTTCCCAACCCCGCGGGAAAATCGCCTCTGCGACCCGTGGCATCTCCGGGTATCGGAAGATCGAAATCGATTCGGGCCGAACGCCCTGCGCCACCAGATCGGAATACATCGCGGAAGATGTATCAATCGCCTGATGAATCAACAGGCCCGCGCTGTCCATCGCCGCCACGATGGCAAAGGAAATAATCCCGGCCCCACCGATGGCAAAAGCGACCGGGAAGCCCGACAGAATGCCCCCGAAGAGGCAGAGAAAGACGATAATCAGGCCGAGTTCGACCCCATCAAGTCCGAATAGCATCAGGTCTGTCCCTCAATCTCAGTGCGTGCCTTCATAGGCTTCCTCACCCGTGCCCAGCGTGTCACGGTCGAGATACTTGTTCTCGCTTCCGATGCCTTCCTTCCATTCGAGGAAAGCACGGTAGAAAACGGCGATCGCGTGCAGGAACACCAGCCCTGCAAAGGCTACGAGCAGCACCTTGAACAGGAAGTATCCGTTAAAGCCATTGGGCGAAAATCCGATTGTTTCCACGTTCCACTTGAGAATCCGCGATTTCCGCATCAGAAGGTCAATTTGGTCGCTGGCCGAAACCTTCGGAGTCACGAGGTGCCGCCACAAGAAGAACCACCCGTACATCCACACCAACACCGCCACCGGCATCATGAAGAAAAGGGCGCCGAACATGTCGATCACCTTTTTGGTGCGAAACCGCACATTGGAGTAAAAGAGATCGACCCGCACATGGCTACCCTGCACGAACGTGTAGGTCACGCAGAGCGCCACGACCATGGCATTGTAAAGTTTGAGTTCTTCGGACCACCAGCTCACATCGAAGGTTATCGTGGTGCCGAACCCGATCGAAATTTCGGACGCGGCAAACACGCGCTGCATGAACACGATCACGATCTGCTGCAACACCATCAGAAGCCCGGCCCAAGCAAAGAACCGCCCCACAGTGTTGGCAAATCCCTCCAGCACGCGCACGCATCCCCACATGACGCTACTGCGCCATATGCCGATTACGGTGATCACGATAAAGGCCGTGAACATGACAAAGAAGAACTCGACCGACCCACCGTAATAGATGAACCGGATGAGCGATTCACTATTGCTCCAATCCAGCCAGAGTTGCGGATTGAGCAGCGCATAGCCGAAATTGTAAAAGGCCATGACAATGTTGCTGACCAACCAGCCCAGCCCGTCCAGCAATGCGCCCGATACCCCGTTGGCGGCCGTGTCTTCCATGACCAGAGCCCCTGTTTTCCCCTAGGTATTTTTTTCGGTGACGAAGGCGCCCTACCGCTCATTCGTCTACAGTTTTTGGATACGCCCCCGCATTTGGCGGGGACGCATCTTCATTGTTCCGGGCCGGTTTACAAGCCGAGGACGCGGTTCCGTTGCTCCGTATAGGTTCCTTCAGATCGGCTGATCCAAGCTGCCGAGCTGGCGATCGAATCCATGTAGCTGTCATAGATCGTCTTGTAGAGTTCGTCGTCCATCGGTTCAGCAATCACTTCCTGAGAAGCTTTGCCAAAGGCGTCCCAAACACTGTTGGGGAACTCCATGACCTTCACACCACCCGATTGCAAACGCTGCAATGCGGCGGAGTTGTTCGCCATGAAGAGCGACATGGTCCAAAGATTCGACGCGGTTGCC
Organism: Salinihabitans flavidus; assembly: GCF_900110425.1. Taxonomy (GTDB): domain Bacteria; phylum Pseudomonadota; class Alphaproteobacteria; order Rhodobacterales; family Rhodobacteraceae; genus Salinihabitans; species Salinihabitans flavidus. Next base: position 17,224 of record NZ_FODS01000003.1, read on the forward strand.
GTTTGTTCGATGGCGGCCTGCTGCGCGGTTGTCAGGCTGTCGAACACTTCCCGGTTGGTCGTCAGCGACAGAACCGGACCCGGCTCATGGAAACCGGCAGTGTAGTAGATGTTCGTGATCTCCTGGAAGCCGGCCTTCTCATCCGCCCAGGGACCAATCCACTCGGTGCCGTCGATCGCCCCGGAGGCCAGCGCCTGATACACTTCCGCACCCGGCAGGTTCTGAACGCTCGCGCCCAGCTTCCCGAGAACCTGGCCACCCTGCCCCGGCATACGGAACTTGAGGCCCTGGAAATCTTCGGGGCTGTTGATTTCCTTGTTGAACCAGCCGCCGGACTGGGGCCCGGTATTGCCCGCCGCAAAGGATTTCAGCCCGAAGATGCTGTAGAGATCATCAGCCAGTTCGATGCCACCGTCGTGATAATACCAGTTGTTGAATTCCTGGAATGTCATACCGAACGGTACCTGAGAGAAGAACGACAGCGCCGGATGCTGCCCCATGAAGTAGTAGTCGACGGCGTGATACATGTCGGCCTGACCCGCGGCCACGGCGTCGAACACTTCGAAGGCACCGACCAGCTCACCAGCGGCTTTCAACTCGACTGTCAGCTGACCGTCGGTCAGCGCGGTGATCTGATCCGCGCAATACTGCGCGCTGTCATGCACACCTGCAAGGCCACGACCCCACGTCGAGACCATCGTCAGAGTGCGTTTACCCTGCGCATAGGCCGGAGCCGCCAGCGTCGTGGCCGCAGCAGCCGAGCCGCCAAGTGCAGAAGTCTTAAGAAAAGAGCGACGATCCATTTATCATTTCCTCCCAGAACTTTGGTGTTGTCCGAGCATGGTCTTACGCCGCCCGGACGGATCGTTTCAAGTGAGCCGAGACTAGCCACCTGAACGCGTCATGGGAATACCCTGAAAGATGAAATTCTGGGTAGGTCCGCGTAAAATTCAGGCGCGCCCCTTGTTCTGGGCGCCCAACCGCGCGCGCGGCGCACACCGCTCAGGCAACCGACGGAAATCTGCCGCAATATCAAGCTGTCACTCAGTCAATCAATGTCAGGTCGGACAAGGCTTCAGCGCATTGTGGCGCATGCCGCGCGCAACAATCGCAAAGATTCTCCGAACTGAAGCGACATATTTCTCACTCCGATGGACCCAAATGGCCGTTTTGGCGGTTGACGCCCCAGACGGGGGCTCATAAAGTCTCGCCACGCAAATCGAAAGATCGGTCGCAATGAACCCTCTAATCGTAATTGTAGGAAAATGGCGCATGGGCCGGTAACGGTTGTCCATAACGGTACCCCATGCGCCCCCGTCATTATGATCGGGGGTTTTTTTGTGCGACAAGACGGATCGACGTCATGGAACGGAGAAACAGATGACACGTCAGATGACCGGAGCGAAAATGGTGGTTCAGGCCCTCAAGGATCAGGGTGTGGACACGGTATTCGGCTATCCCGGAGGCGCCGTCCTGCCGATTTATGACGAGGTATTTCAACAGAACGACATTCGTCACATTCTGGTGCGTCACGAACAAGGCGCGGTGCACGCCGCCGAAGGCTATGCGCGCTCGACCGGCAAGGTTGGCGTGGCCCTTGTCACATCGGGCCCCGGAGCCACCAACGCAGTGACCGGGCTGACTGATGCCCTGATGGATTCCATCCCGATTCTGGTGATTTCAGGACAGGTGCCCACGTTTCTGATCGGCTCGGACGCCTTTCAGGAGGCCGATACCGTCGGCATCACCCGTCCCTGCACCAAACACAACTGGCTGGTAAAGGATACCGCGCAGCTTTCGCAGACGATCCATCAGGCTTTTCATGTCGCCAGCGCAGGCCGCCCCGGTCCGGTTCTGATCGACATACCCAAGGACGTGCAGTTTGCCACTGCCACATATATGCCACCGCAATCAATCAAGATTGGCCACTACAACCCGCAGGTAAAAGGTGATCTAGCCGCAATAGCCGAGCTTGCGGAGGCGATCGAGGAGGCTGAGTGCCCGATCCTCTATACCGGCGGCGGCGTGATCAACTCCGGCCCCGGTGCAAGCCAGCTCCTGCGCGAGCTGGTGGAGGCCACGGGGATCCCGATCACTTCGACGCTGATGGGTCTCGGCGCCTATCCGGCCTCGGGCAAACACTGGCTCGGGATGCTCGGGATGCACGGTCTCTATGAGGCAAACATGGCAATGCACGACTGCGACCTGATGATCGCCGTCGGCGCCCGGTTCGACGACCGGATCACGGGCCGTATCGACGCCTTCAGTCCGAATTCCAAGAAAGCTCATATCGACATCGACCCTTCATCGATCAACAAGGTGATCCGCACCGACATCCCGATCATCGGCGATGTGGGCCATGTGCTTGAAGACCTGCTCAAGGTCTGGAAATCGCGCGGGCGCAAGACAAACAAGGAAGCGCTGTCCAAATGGCGGGCCAAGATCGACCACTGGCGCACTGTTGACTGCCTGAAATTCGATCAGGGCAAAACAATTATCAAACCGCAGTACGCCCTTCAGAGGCTGGAGGCGCTGACCAAGGACAGAGATCGCTACATCTGCACCGAAGTGGGCCAGCACCAGATGTGGGCGGCGCAGTTTCTCCGGTTCGAAGGCCCCAACCGTTGGATGACCTCCGGCGGGCTGGGGACCATGGGCTACGGCTTTCCGGCCTCCATTGGGGTGCAGATGGCCCATCCCGACGCGCTTGTCATCAATGTCGCCGGCGAAGCGTCCTGGCTGATGAACATGCAGGAACTGGGAACCGCAATGCAATTCCGCCTTCCGGTCAAGCAATTCATTCTCAACAATGAACGCCTCGGCATGGTGCGTCAGTGGCAGGAACTGCTTCATGGCGAACGCTATTCGCAAAGCTGGTCCGAAGCCCTGCCCGATTTCGTGAAATTGGCCGAAGCCTTCGGTGCCAAGGGGATCACCTGTTCTGACCCGGCGGATCTTGATGACGCGATCATGGAGATGCTCGACCACGACGGCCCGGTGATCTTCGATTGCCTTGTCGAAAAGCACGAGAACTGCTTTCCGATGATCCCGAGCGGTGCACCGCATAACAAGATGCTTCTGGGTGAAGCGTCCACCAAGGGCGCGATAGAAACATCTGGCGCGGTTTTGGTGTAGCAGAATTCATCGACGGATTTCACCCGGGATTGGTCAAGAATTCCGGACCTGACGAAACAGACGGGACAATGAGATGGCAGCTCTACACATCAAGAAAGGCTCGACCAAGCATTCGGCCTACAACCTGCGCCCGACCTTTTCGGACGTGCAGGAAACCCACACCCTCGCCGTGTTGGTTGAAAATGAACCGGGCGTTCTGGCCCGGGTGATTGGCCTTTTTTCTGGCCGGGGCTACAATATCGAAAGCCTGACAGTCGCAGAGGTCGACCATCAGGGCCATCTCAGCCGCATCACCATCGTGACCACGGGCACCCCGCAGGTGATCGAGCAGATAAAGGCCCAACTCGGCCGCATCGTATCGGTTCACGATGTCCATGATCTCACAGTGGAGGGCCGTTCCGTTGAACGAGAGCTTGGCCTGTTCAAGGTTTCGGGCACCGGCGACAAACGGATTGAGGCGCTGCGGCTGGCCGAGATTTTCCGAGCCAATGTGGTAGACAGCACGCTTGAAAGTTTCATTTTCGAAATCACCGGCGCACCAGAGAAAATCGACGCCTTCGCAGATCTGATGCGGCCTCTTGGCCTCTTTGAGGTGGCACGCACGGGTGTGGCCGCCCTGTCACGCGGCGCAGAATGATCACGCGATATACAATGTGAAAGAGGGCCTCATGAGGCCCTCTTTCTGCGTCTGCGTGAGTGGTTGATTAGTGCGTTTGAAGTGATCCGGTTCTGGTGCGATCTATACGGCGACCAGGGTTTCTCTTTGTCTTGATTGAGATCTTCGCTGTAGCGGGATGATCTTGGCGGAAGTGAAACGTTCTGTCGCCCTCGGCCCTGGCCGATGCTGTTCCCTCTGCTCCTGCATCGTCATACTCTGTAGATCCGCTGCGAGGCTGGGATAGGCATTCTGGCCAATTCGACGGGGATTGCGCGCATAGCGAAGATGCCGTTCTTCACTGAGATCAAACTGCACCAGGTCCCCCGCATCGAAATCCGGCGTATCACCGTCGGGCGATTTATTGCCGCTGAAGAAGGCAAGATTGCCATGATCCTCGCACCAGATCACCGCCTTGCTCTCACTCGCGTTGCTCCAAAGAACGACTCCAAGCATTTGAGTTCAAACTCCTTTTTGCCTTCCAAGGAAGTCTCACAAATCATGCCTGTCAGAGACATTAAAATTTCCGCGTCGAAGTCATCGGAATTGTGTCGACTTCCCGCTTTTCCGATGCGAAACTGCGTCTACCTGTAGCTAATTAGCGTCAGGTCAATGAAAAACTGGCGCTGAGTTCATTCAGCAGTCGTGTCGAAACAGGGACAGCAACCGGAGGTCGAATTGCACCGCGGAAAAGCAGGAGACATGTCACAATACTCGCCAGCCGATCTCAGGCGAATGTTTGGCGAGAACCTCCGCATTCTTGTGAAGGATTACCCTTCCGTATCGCAGCTCTGCCGGGAGCTGGGCATCAATCGAACCCAGTTCAATCGCTATCTATCGGGCGAGAGCTTTCCGCGCCCTGATGTGCTGCATCGCATCTGCACATTTTTCAACACCGACTCCCGCATCCTTCTGGAGCCTTTGAATCGTATCTCCACTCAGCGTGGGATTCTCAACCACCCGCTTATCGCCGATTTTGTCGGTGCCGGAATTGAGGATCTCCCACAGGATGTTTTTCCTGACGGATTCTATCGTTTCTCACGCCTGAGTTTTATCGAGGATGACCTGATCATCACTGGGCTCATCTACGTTTTTCGCGAGGAATCCCATACCTTTATCCGAGGATACGAAGCCAAGGACGCCATGCGCCAGCAAGGTTTGCCCATCGATTCCGAAACCCGCGAATTCCGAGGTATCGTTCTGCCGCAGGAGGATGGCGTCGCCGCGCTGGTATCGCATCGCAATACCATGGCCACCTCCTTCAACTATCTCAGCCGCGTCGCGTCCTTCCAGAACCACTACTGGAGCGGCTATGCCACACGCACCGTCCGCGAGAGCGTTACAGGACGACGGGCGGCGCGCCTCGTCTATGAGCATCTGGGCAAGAACCGCGGCGCTGTGCTCGATGCGGCGCGCAACGTGGGCTTCTGCAAAATAGAGAACCTGCCAGCCTATCATCGCAAATTGCTCAGGCCAGACCTCCCCTTTACTTGAGTGTTCCGGCCCTGGAAAAGCCCTCCGACGGGCCGCAGCCCCCTGTCCGAAAGTCGTCAACATGTGTCGCTTTCGATCCTTCCGACGCGCCTCTGCGTCGCCTTGCGGCAATTGACAGACGCGGAATGGCAATAGACTGGTGCCGACTCAGCAGGGATCAGCAGGGAGATGCCGCCAATGTCACTTGAGTCCGAACTTTCTTCCGTCCGCCGCGACGTCGAAACCGCAAACGGTCTGCCCAATGCTCACTACACGGACCTTCGACTGTTCGAGGAAGAAAAGCGCGCGGTACTATTTGCGGGTTGGTCCGGGCTTGCCGTGGCCTCTGACGTGCCGGAACCCGGTGACGCGATCCCGCTGACCTTTCTGGGTATGCCGCTGCTGCTGATCCGCGACAAGACAGGTCATGTCCGGGTCTTCAACAATACATGCCGGCACCGTGGCATGATCCTCGTGGACGTGCCGCGCAGGATCGACGGCGCCATACGCTGTCCCTACCATTCGTGGTGTTATGCCACCGACGGGCGGCTTGTCACAACACCGCATGTCGGCGGGCCGGGCCAGAACACCCACAAGTCCATCAATCGCGACGAACTCGGCCTGATCGAACTGCGCAGTCACATCTGGCGTGATGTGGTCTTCATAAATGTCTCGGGCGATGCCGCGCCTTTTGAGCAGGTCCACGCCGATCTGATGGACCGCTGGCAGGAATTCGATCAACCCTTGTATCACGGCGGGGCGGACAGCCGGTTTCAACTTCATGTGAAAACCAACTGGAAGCTCGCGGTAGAGAACTACTGCGAAAGCTACCACCTGCCCTGGGTGCATCCTGGTTTGAACAGCTATTCGCGACTGGAAGACCATTACAACATCGCAAAGCCCGGCGCCTATTCCGGTCAAGGCACGCGCGTGTACCGCCAGTTGCGTGGGCACAATGAGGAGGTGTTCCCGGACTTCAGCGCCCTGAGCCCCAGTTGGAACGAAGGTGCCGAGTATATTGCGGTCTATCCCAATGTGCTGCTTGGTGTGCATCGCGACCACGCTTTCGCGATCGTTCTGGAACCTCTCGGCCTCGAAGAGACGGTGGAACACGTTCACATCTACTATGCCGTACCGCGCACCGACGAGGCCATGCGCGCCAAGAACGCGACGCAGTGGAAGACCGTCTTTGAAGAGGATATTTTCGTCGTGGAAGGGATGCAACGCGGTCGCCACGCCGAGGGCTTCGACGGAGGACGCTTCTCGCCCGCGATGGACGGAGCAACGCATTGCTTTCACGATTGGGTCGCCGGCAGGATTGAGGCAAACCGCGCCGCACGCCGATCGGAGGCGGCGGAATGATGGACCTTCATACCCGCCTTATGGCCGCACATGCGTGCCGCGATCGCGCAGCTCTTGTCGCGCTTTATGCCGAGGCAGCGGACACAGTGAACGACCCCGATGCCTGCGGATTCTATCTGACCCATGCCTACGTCCATGCGCTGGAGGCGGGAGACAACGCCGCCCGCACGCTTCATGCCCGGCTCAAGGCAATGGGTCGCGAAAGCTGAAAAGGCCCGGCCTTATGGGGCCACCTCCTCCAAATGGATTTCGTCGGCATTCTGTCGCATGAGGGAATAGACGTGCCAGGAGGCATGTCCTAGAAGCGGCAGAACGATGAACAATCCCAGAAACGCTGGAATCATCGCCAGAAAGGTGAGACCGGCAAGAAACACCGCCCAGCCCAACATCGGCCCCGGATACTCTGTGACCGTCTGGAAACTCGTGATCATTGCGGTGACAAAATCCACTTCACGGTCAAGTAGCAGCGGCAGCGCGATAACCGTGATCATATAAAGCAACAGCGCGAACATCGCCCCCACGATGGAGCCGAACAACAGCATGCTAAGACCATTGACCGTAAGGTAGATATCCAGTGTCGTGGAGACGTTGGTCATGGTCGAAAGGCCGAGAAACAACGCAAAGATCATATGAGCGAGAAAGAACCAGAACAGAAACACCACCACGATGACAGCACAAATGGAAGGAAGCTGCCGTCCTCCCTGCCGGAACACGACTCCGAATATCTCGCCCAGATCCATCTCTTCGCCGCGCTCCAGCCGCCGGGACACTTCGTAGAGTCCCACCGCAGCGAAGGGTCCAATCAACGGAAACCCGATTGCCGCGAATATCAGCCAATAGGTCTGCCCCGTTGCCCATGTGATCCATGCCATCCCCAGTCCGCCCAACACATAGACCAGAGCAAACACAATGCCGAAACCCGGCCGCGCCCTGAAATCGGCCCAACCGCGTCGCACCGCCTCCCGCAACAAGCTGACATTCACAGCGCCCAGTGCTGGAACGCCATGCTCAGGTATCCCCGGCATGCTCACCTCCCCGATCCTGTCTTCCGCGCGCTGTGAACATGAGACCCGGTTTTTCTGAACCAATCAAGTGGTCAGGACCAAGGATGAGGGCCGCGATCAATCTAGGTCCGCACATCTGCCGATTTCAAACGTGCCCCGCCGGTTCCTCGGCGTTCGAACCGGCGGAAGAGCAACGTGATCGCACCGGCGATCATGAGATAAAACACGGCCAGCAACAAAAGCGGCTCGTAGACGATGAAAGTGTCGGCGCGCACCTTCGATGATACGGCGTAAAGCTCCACCACGGTGATCGTGGCCACCAGCGGCGTCGCCTTGAGTTGCAGGATCGTCTCGCCGCCCAGCGTGGGCAGAACATTGCGGATTGCCTGAGGCAACCAGATTCGCCGGAACATGGTGAATCGCTTCATGCCATAAGCCTTTGCCGCCTCAAGCTGACCTTTGGCCACACTCGAGAACGCGCCGCGCATCACTTCGCCCTCATAGCCGGCATAGGACATCGTGAGCGCAAGGACCGCATAGGGCCACGCCTGCCGCAGATACGGCCAGAGCTCGCTCGACCGGATGGCCGGGAACTGCGGAAACAACGATCCGAGTCCATAATACAGCAACCAGATTTGCAGCAACAGCGGCGTGCCGCGAATGACGGTGCAGAAACTGCGCGCAGGTATGGCAAGATACCAAGGCCCCACCGCCTGCGCGAGGCCGAGCGGTATTGCCAGCAAAAACCCCAGAACGCAGGTGATGACGAGTATCCAGACCGTGCGCCACAACCCTTCAAGCGCCAGTGGCGCATAGACGGGAATCCAGTCCCATCTGAGCGCAAGTGCGCACCACAGGACAATCCCCCCGAAAACCAGCATCAGGGCGATCCGGTGCGGTTGCATCAAGGCGCGCAGGGTGTTCATCGGCGCGCCTCCCGAAGAGAGGGTTGTCCGCGACGCGCCCATTTCTCGACCCGGCCGAAGACAACCCCGGAACAGAGGGTAACGATCAGGTACAGCGCCCCCGCCGCGAGGAAGAACGTGAAATAGGCCCGTGTGCTCGCAGCGGCCTGACGGGTTTCGAGGGTCAGTTCATTGAATCCGACGATGGCAAGCAATGCCGTATCCTTGGTCGCAATAAGCCACAGATTGGCCAGCCCGGGAATCGCGAAGGACATCATCGCCGGGATCGTGACCCGACGCATCAGCATGAAGGGTGGCATGCCAAAGACGCGCGCGGCTTCGATCTGGCCGGCCGGTACAGCCTGAATCGCGCCGCGCAGCACCTCGGTCGCATAGGCGCCCTGCACGATGCCAAGCACCCAGATTCCGGCGACCACGCCGCTGATCTCCACCCGACCATGGCCCAGCATGGTGGCGGCCTTGTTGATCAGGTCTGTGCCCACGTAATACAGGATCAGGATCAGCACCAGTTCGGGCACCGCCCTGATCACGGTCGTGTATATGGCGAGCAGATCCCGCAAGACCGGCCCGCCATAAAGTTTGCCATACGCCCCGAACAACCCGATCACGAGCCCCATTCCGAACGCTCCGAACGCGATCTGAAGCGAATTGACCAGACCGCGCAGCAGGTTCATGCCCCAGCCCGGCGGGGACAGCGAAAGCAACCGCGCGGCCTCGGTCAGACCGAGTATATCAAGCAGGGCGTCCACAGAGATGTGTTATTCGCTGTAGATGCTGGCGTCGAAATATCGCGAGGTGATCTCCTCGTGGGTGCCATCGGCGAGGATCGTCGCGATCCCTTCGTTCAGCGCCTCGCGCAGATCGTCATCCCCTTTGCGCAAACCGGCACCGACACCCCGGCCCAGAATCGCCGGATCGCTGGCCACGGCGCCCTTGATCTCACAGCAGGCCCCGGCATCGGAGTTGACGAAATCGGCCATCGCGATGCTGTCGGCCTGAATGGCGTCGACGCGCCCGGCAAAAAGATCCTGATTGGCTTCGTCCTGCGTCTGATACACCCGCAGTTCGGAGTTTTCGTCAAAATACTCCTGAGCATAGGCTTGGTGAATGGTCGAGGCCTGAACGCCGATGATCTTGCCCGCAAGAGACTCGGGCGTGGGCTCGATCTCAAGCGATTTGTCAGCGACGATAACCGCCGGCGTGTTGTAATAGGGATCACTGAAGTCGATCGTCTTCTGGCGCTCTTCCGTAATGGACATGGATGCCATGATCGCGTCAATCTGCCCACCTGTGAGCGACGGAATGATCCCATCCCAGGCCACGGGTGTCAGCACACATTCGAGTTTCGCGGCGGTGCAAACCGCGTCAATCACCTCGATTTCCCAGCCTTCCCACTCGCCAGAGCTGTTGAGCGAGGCAAAAGGCGGATAAGGCTCCGCCGCGATGCCGATCTTCACCTCTTGTGCGCTGGCGATCCCGGCGCTGAGCAAGGCGGTGGCAATGCCGGCGGCAAACGTTTTCTTGAATGTCATTTTATGACTCCCTGTTTTCGGTTGGTTAGTGGATTGATTGCAGGAACTGCTTGAGCCGTTCGGACTTCGGATTGCCGAAAACCTCTTCGGGCGGGCCCTGTTCCTCGATCCGACCTTCAAAGAGATACACGACATGGGTCGCAACCTCACGGGCGAATTTCATTTCGTGGGTGACAAGCAGCATGGTGCGCCCTTCGGCCGCGAGATCCCGGATCACGGTGAGAACTTCGCCCACAAGTTCCGGATCAAGGGCGCTTGTGGGTTCATCGAACAGCATGACCTCAGGGTTCACCGCGAGCGCGCGGGCAATGGCAGAGCGTTGCTGCTGCCCGCCCGAAAGGTAGGCTGGAAAGGTATCGGTCTTGTCACCCAGCCCGACCCGGTCGAGCAGAACGCGGGCCTGCGCAATGGCATCGGCTTTCGGGATCTTGAGAACATGTACAGGCACTTCGATCACGTTTTCCAGAAGCGTGCGATGAGTCCAGAGATTGAATGCCTGAAAGACCATACCGAGCCGTGTGCGAATCCGTTCGATCTGCCGCCGGTTGGCCGGGGTGCCGTCGGCACGCAGGACGATTTGCTCGCCCCCGACCGAGATTTTTCCCCAATTCGGTGTGTCGAGAAAGTTGATGCAGCGCAGAAGTGTCGACTTTCCGGATCCGCTGCCACCAATGATGGCAACCACGTCCCCCTTGCGTGCCGAAAGCGAAACGCCCTTCAGAACCTCGAGCGGACCGAAGGATTTGTGCAAATCCTCGATCTCGATCGCTATGTCCTGCTGACCCGCCTGGGCCGGGTCACCGGGCGCGCTTGTCGTAGAACTCATTCACCTTTCCCTTGCATTTTGCCCTTGTATAGGGCCCGGATTCGCACAATTATTCAAGTGTATAATTTTGGCCGCGCAAGTGGAACTCCCCAGTGACCGTAAATCCAGCAGATTTTCCATCGGGGACGACGGTGCGCCCGTGTTTCGTTCACACAACGAGTCGACCGACAACACTCACGCACGGCTGGCATCATGCTGACGGACAGCTTTCAAGAGGGACTGAATGACCAATCCTGCCTATGAGTTTACCCATGCCATCACGCGCCGTCCGGGCACCAGTGTCGTGAACGGTCTGCGGGCCACAGATATCGGCACCCCTGATCCCGTGCGTATGGAGAAGGCCCATGCTGCCTATGTTTCCGCACTGCAATCGACCGGGGCCCGTGTGATCGAGCTTGATCCGCTGGAAGAGTTTCCCGACGCCCTGTTTGTCGAGGATACGGCGCTCTGCCTGCCGCAAGGCGCGGTTCTGATGCGCCCCGGCGCCGGCTCTCGGCGCGGCGAAGTGGCTCACATGGCCCCGGCCCTGCGGCAATGCTTCGATGACGTGCGAGAGATCGCGGACGGCTTCATCGAAGGGGGCGATATCCTTGTGACGGGGCGCGAGATCCTTGTCGGACGCTCGGCCCGCACGGATGCGAATGGCGTGGCGGAGCTGTCGGCCATCGTGGCCGATTGGGGCCATAGCTTGCGAGAGGTTTTCACACCCGAAGGTGTGCTTCACTTCAAGACGGACTGCTCGCTGCTCGATGCAGAGACGATCCTTGCCACCAGACGGCTGGATGCCTCGGGCTGCTTTGACGGCTACCGCGTGCTGCATGTGGCCGATGGCGAAGAGGCCGCGGCCAACTCCATCCGGTTCAACAATCTGGTGATCATGCCAGCCGGTTTTCCGCGCACGGCAGACACGATCAGCAATGCTGGCTTCGAAGTTGTCGAGATCGACAATTCCGACTGTGCCAAGCTTGATGGCGGCATGTCCTGCCTTTCCCTGCGGCTGACCCCGACGACCCCTCCGGATTGAACAGGACCTGCCCGCACCGTCTCAAGCCTGCGAGGGACCGCTCAACTCTTCGATCATCCGGTCACGCATGATGAACTTCTGCGGCTTGCCGGTCACCGTCATTGGCATCTCTTCAACGATCCGAATATGGCGCGGGATCTTGAAATGCGCGATCTGGCCGGCGCAATAGGCGCGTAGATCCTCGGCACTCGGGGAACCCTCGGGTTTCGGCACGACCCAAGCGCAGATCTCTTCGCCCATCTTCTCATCGGGAATGCCGAACACCTGCACATCCGCGATCCCGGGATGACCGTATAGGAACTCCTCGATCTCGCGGGGATAGATGTTCTCGCCGCCGCGGATGATCATGTCCTTGGACCGCCCCACGATCGCACAGAACCCGTCGGCATCGAACCGGGCCAGATCGCCGGTGTGCATCCATCCCCCGCGGAGCGCCTCGGCGCTTTTCTCGGGATCATCCCAGTAGCCTTTCATCACCGAATAGCCGCGCGTGCAAAGCTCCCCGCCCTCCCCTTGCGGCACGATGCGCCCTTCGGTGTCGATGATCTTGACCTCAAGGTGCGGATGCACCCGGCCCACGGTCTCGCAACGTTTGTCGAGCGGGTCGGACACGAAACTCTGAAACGACACCGGGGAGGTCTCGGTCATGCCATAGCAGATCGTCACCTCGGGCATATGCATGTCGCGCACCACGCGCCGCATGACATCCACCGGGCAAGGCGCCCCCGCCATCACGCCGGTGCGCATCGCCGTCAGATCCTGCGGTGCGGTTTCAAGCGCCTGTAACAGCGTGACAAACATGGTCGGCACACCGTAAAGCGCCGTGCAACGTTCCTGTGACAGGGCCGCAAGCGTGGCATCCGGCTCGAATGATGACCCCGGAAAGACCATGGCCGCGCCCTTGCTCAGCGCCCCCAGAACCCCCATCACCATCCCGAAGCAATGGTAGAGCGGGACCGGAATACACAAGCGGTCCATCTCCGTCAGGGTGATCCGGTCGGTGACGAAACGGGCATTGTTGACGATGTTGTAGTGCGACAGCGTGGCGCCCTTGGGATGGCCCGTGGTGCCAGAGGTGAACTGGATATTGATGGCGTCGTCAGGATCAAGCGCCCGGTCCAGCACCGGAAGGCGCAATTGCTGCGCCGGCCCACCCAGTTTCCGAATGTCGGAGAACAGATGCGCGCCGGCAACCGCGCCCTCTCCCGTCACGATCACATGACGCAGATGCGGTAGACGCTCGGCGCGCAACCGGCCCGGCGCGCAGGTTTCCATTTCGGGCGCGAGATGCCGGATCATCCCGACATAGTCGGAGGATTTGAACGTCCGCGCCGTGATCAGCGCCTTGCAGCCCACCTTGTTGAGCGCATATTCCAGCTCCGAACGCCTGTAGGCGGGATTGATGTTGACCAACACAAGCCCGATCCGCGCGGTGGCGAATTGCGTCAGCACCCATTCGTGACAGTTTGGCGCCCAGATCCCGATGCGGTCGCCCTTCTCTAGCCCCAGCGCAAGAAGGCCGGTGGCCAGTTCATCCACCGCGCGATCCAACTCGTAATAACTCTGGCGAATACCCTGCGCGGGAAAGATCACCGCGTCCCGTGGCCCGAAGCGGGCCACCGTCTCGCGGAAAAGCTGCGGGATCGTGATGAACCGCAACTCTGGCAGCGTCGTGCCCCGGACATAGGACATCCCGTCAACCGGCGCGCCGGTACCCTCCGGGTCACACGGTGCGGCGTGCCCCGCCTGCCGGACCTGACCGGCCAGACTTTCGTTGAGAATGGACATGCGCGGCCTCCCTTACATGGTGCGCCAGTCGCCCGATTGTTCAAAGGCATGGGCGGCCTGATAAATCTTCAACTCGCCATAGCTGGGCCCGACAAGCATCATCCCGATGGGAAGCCCCTCGCTCAGACCGCAGGGCAGGCTCATCGCGGGAAGCCCGCCATTGAAAGGCGCGGTATTGCCGATCATCTCGAAGGCCCGTTGCACATAGAGGCTCAGAGAGCAGTCGGGCGGCGGGATCTCCTGCGGTTTCATCGGCACCGTGGGCATCAGCAGCAGGTCGAACTGCCGCAGCGCCTCCGCATATTTGCCGTTTGCCTTACGCATCAGGTTCTGCGCCTTGCCATAGAACCGCCCGCGATACTGTTCCTGAAAATACTCCCCAAGGAACATGCAGGCCTTGAGCGAGTGGCTCAACTCATCCGCCCGCCCCCGCCATTGCGCCATGCGGTCCATCATCGACGGCAGGAACAGGCCGCGATAATTCGTGCCTCCGGCATTGCCGCGCATCATGTGATCCTGAAGCCCCTCAAGGGTGATCGCAGTCCAGCAGTCCACCGCGAGGTTGTGCTCGGGGATCGACACAGTCTCCACCCGCGCGCCCAGCTCACGGAATCGGTCGGCGCCTGCGATCACCTTGTCGTCCACATCCACCTCCCCCTCCGGGCGGTTGAACCCCTCTTGAAGAATGCCGATGCGCATGCCCTGCGCGCCGCGGCCCAGAGCCTCGGTATAGCGGAAGGTCTTGGGCGCATACTGCCGGGGGTCAAGCCCGTCCTCGCCCGCCAGAACTTCGAGCAGCTTCGCATTGTCGGCCACGGATTTCGTGATCGGGCCGACGTGATCGATCGTCTGCTCGACCGGCATCACCCCGGTATAGGGCACAAGACCATGCGTGGCCTTCATCCCGTAGACCCCGCAATTGGACGATGGAATACGGATGGAGCCACCCTGATCCCCGCCGATGGCCATATCCACCTCGCCCGCCGCGACCAAAGCGGCAGAGCCGCCCGAAGAGCCGCCCGCCATGTAGCCACGCTTCCACGGGTTGTGGATCGGCCCCTTCGCATTGGTGTGCGAGGCGCCCGACAGGCAGAGGTTCTCGGAATGCGCCTTGCCCGCGATGACGGCCCCCGCATCCAGCATTCGCGTGACGATGGTGGCGTCGATCTCCGGCACATAGCCCTCGATGATGGAGGAGCCGTTCATCATCGGCACCCCGGCAAGACAGACAGTGTCCTTCAGAACGATCCGCTTGCCCCGCAACGGACCATCGGGGGCCCCGCGCACCTCGGTCTTGACATACCAGGCGTTCAGCGGATTTTCCGTCAGGTCAGGGAAATGCCCCGGCGCACGCGGATAGCGCACTTCGGGCAGGTTGTCGGGCATCGCGTCAAGCCGGTCATAGGCCTGGATATAGGGCTCAATGATCTGCCGGTATTCCTGCAAATCCTCGTCCGTCAGGCTCATGCCGAACCTGTCGGCCATGTCGCGCATCTGGGCGAGTGTGGGGCGATTAATCGTCATGTGTGTCACCGGGGTTGAAGGAATCGGGGTATCCGGGCGGCGCGGCGAAGCTGGTGGCGCCTTGCCGGTGCCGTGTTGGGGGACATCGGAACGTGGCGATGGGACAGCCTGCGCCCCGCGTGTCGTTCGCGCGGCGCCGAAACCGAGGAACTGATCCACCTTGGCGCGGTCCGCCATGTCATCGCGCGAAAGCTCCGCCGTAATGCGCCCGCGTTCGAGCACCAGAACACGGTCGGACAGGTCATGAATGAAATCGAAATTCTGCTCCACCAGAAGGATCGACACTCCGCGCGCCCGGCGCAGATGCAAAAGCGTGTCCTCCATCTCCTCGATGATCGAGGGCTGGATGCCTTCGGTGGGCTCGTCCAGAAGCAACAGGTCCGGATCGCCCATGAGGCTGCGCGCCAGCGAAAGCAACTGCTGCTCGCCGCCCGACAAAGTGCCGCCCTCGCGGTCAAGGAGCCGTTCAAGCCGCGGAAAATCGGCCAGCACACTATCGAGAACCTCGGCCTCCTCGCCTCCGGCATAGTCATGCCAGGCAAAGCGCAGATTGTCCCGCACGCTCAGCTGCGGAAAGATGCCCCGGCCCTGCGGCACGTATCCGATACCCAGCGCCGCGCGGTCGTGCGGGGCCAGGCGGGTGATCTCGGCACCGTGATAGCGAAGCTGCCCACTGGTCGCGGGCAAAAAACCCATCAGGGTCTTGAGCAGGGTCGTCTTGCCCATCCCGTTGTGACCGAGAATGCCCACGACCTCGCCTTCGGCGACGTCGAATTCCACACCGTGCAGGATCGGCACCTTGCCATATCCGCCCGAAAGACCTTTGACCTGAAGGCCCGGATTGCTTTCGTCCAACATGCTCAGGCCTTCTTTCCCAGATAGATGTTGCGCACATGCGGGTCCGACATGACGGTCTCCACATCGTCCTCGATCAGGATCGCCCCCTGATGAAAAACCGTGACCGTGCTCGCGATGGAGCGGATGAACTGCATGTCGTGCTCCACGATGACCACGGCGGCGGTTCGGTTAAGCTCGTGGATCACCTCGGTCATCCGCGCGACCTCACCGGCCGTCATCCCGGCGGCCGGTTCATCCAGAAGCACCAGCCACGGATCGCTCGCCGCGACAAACCCCAACTCCACCTGCTGTCGCTCGCCATGCGCGAGCCGCCCCAACTCTGTGCGCGCGATCGGCCCCAGCGCCAGCCGGTCGATGACCTCGCGGGTCTTGGCAGCGGCCTGCGCGGACGGCACGAAACGCCGCGCGGCAAGCCAGATATTCTCCTGCACGCTCAGCCCGTCCATCACGTTGGGCACCTGCGTCTTGATCCCGACACCGAGCGCGGCCACACGATGCGGCGGCCAGCCCGTGGTCTCCTCCCCCTGCATGAGGACATGGCCCTCGCTCGGGGTGAGCAGGCCGGTCAGACACTTGAAGAAGGTCGATTTGCCTGCCCCATTCGGCCCGATCAGGCAGCGCAGCTCGCCCCGCCGCAATGTGAAGGTCACATTGTCCACCGCGACAACGCCGCCAAAGCGCATGGTCAGATGCTGTGTTTCCAGAACGGGTTCAGCCATCGGTCCGCCCCCTCCTGCGATTGCGGCGCAGGGCTCCTGCGCGCCCGGCCCGTCGCGGTCGTCCGATGCTGGCCCGCCAGACGGAGATCGCCGCCGGCACCACGCCGCGCGGCAGGAACAGCACGAACAGCACAAGGATCAGCCCCATCAGCATGGTGTTGTTGATCATGCTCTGTTGGCCGAGAAGGAACTTCAGGTATCCTAGACCCGCCGCGCCCAGAAGCGGGCCGAAGCGCGTGCCAAGCCCGCCGACAATGCACCAGATGATGATCTCGGCCGATTGCGACAGGCTGAATAGCCCCGGCGTGACAATCGCGCCCCAATTGGCGAAAAGCGCCCCCGCCAGCCCGGCAATCGCGGCCCCGATGGCGAACAACACTGTCTTGCGCGCGCGCACGTCATACCCGATCAGGGACATCCGGGTCTCGTTCTCGCGGATACCCACGGCAATGCGCCCGAATGAGGACCGCAAAAACCATGTCACCCCCAGATAAACAAGCAGCAGCGCCACCGCGCACAGGTAATAGAGCGCATCCCCCCAGATAAAGAGATCGGGCCGCCCCGGCACGTTGAGCGTGGGAAAGCCCGGGATCCCGTTATACCCGCCCAGCCGCGCGGTGCCGATGGTGTACTGCGGCCCGGCGGTGGAGCTGATGAACTTGAACAGGATCAGTGTCACCACGAGGGTGATCACCCCCAGATAGACATCCCCGAGCCGGCCATAGAACATCATCGCCCCGAGCAGCGCGGCAAAGACGCAAGGGACGATCACCGCCAGAATCATCGGCAGGGTGCTTTCGCCGGTATTGATGGCGGCGATGGCATAGGTATAGGCGCCCAGACCAAAGAACGCGGCCTGACCGAAACACAGGATGCCGCCGAACCCCCAGATCAGGCCAAGGCTCAGGCCGAGCATCGCATAGATCGCCAGAACCGTCAGCGTGTAGGTTCCCACCATCAGCGGCAGCGCCCAGATCAGAACCGCCGCAACGAGAACCGTGACGATCACGTCTTTTCCGGCAGTCCCCTGCATCACATGCGCCCCCGGAAAAAGCGCGCCGTGATCCCCTGCGGCAAGAGCCGCAACAACACGACCGCCGCGATCAGAAGCGCGACCTCCCCGATCACCGGCGACAGCGCGAAGGTGAAGATCTGGTCGATGACGCCAAAGACGCTGGCGCTGCTGACCAGCCCCGCAATCAGCGACGGCCCCCCCGCGATCACGGTGATGAAGGCCTTGGCGATATAGGCCCCACCCGATGTCGGAACCAGCCCGACCAGCGGCGCAAGAATCGCTCCGGCCAGCCCCGACAGCGCCGAGCCGCAGAAGAACGTGGCCATGTAGATGCGCTCGGGGCTGTAGCCAAGGCTGGAGGCCATGTCAGGGCGTTGCATCGTGCCGCGCGCGATAAGGCCGAGCCGTGTCCTGCCCAGCACCAGGTAAAGGGCGATCATCAACAGCACCGACACCACGACGATAAAGAGATTATAGCCGTTGATCTGGTAATTCCCGATCGCCACGCCCGGTATCGGGGTGGAAATGCCCGTGGTGGTATTGCCGAAGATGATCGTCGCCAGACCGATGAAAAACAGGCTCAGCCCCCAGGTCGCCAGCATCGTATCCACCAGACGCCCGTAGAGATGCCGGATCACAAGACGCTCCACCACCAATCCGATCAGCCCCACCACCACGGGCGCGATGATCAGCATCGCCACGAAGACATTGATGCCCAGATTGACGGAGACGATGGTGGCATAGCCGCCCATCATCATGAATTCGCCATGCGCGAGGTTGATCACCTTCATCATGCCGAACACCACCGCCAGCCCGACGCTGATCAGCGCGAGAGACGCGACGGCGTAAAGTATCTCGATCCCGATGACGACTGTCAGATCCATATGTCAGGGCCTTTCGGACAATAGACAACACCCCCGGCGCCGCGCCGGGATAGCGGGGCCGCCGACCGGGCGGCCCCGTCCTCGCATGCCGCGTTTGCTCAGATGTCGATTTCGTACTGCGTGTTGTCGCCGGGGTTGGCCCCTAGATCGCACACCGCCTGCGTATCCATCGGCTGCCGCTGCGGCAGGGTTTCGAGAACCTGCATCTTCTGATCCCTGATTTCCATCAGGCGCACATCGGCGATGGCATGGTGGGTTTGTGGATCGACCGTGATCTTGCCCGAGGGCCCGTCCACCGACAGCCCCGATTCCAGTGCCTCGACCACCGGGTCATGCGCGGCCGTGCCGGCCTGCCGCACAGCCTCGGCCCAGGTCATGACACCGGCATAGGTGGAGATGGCGAATTCGTTGATCTCGCCCGCATTGCCGCCCGCGGCCTCCCACTTGGCCTTGAACCCGTCATTCTCGGGCGACTCGATCTCCTGGCTGTAGTTATAGGCCACCATGATCCCGTCACCCTCTTCGGCGGTCAGGACCTTGTGCTCATTGCCCACGCCCAGCGTGGTGGAGGCCAGAGGGATGCGATCCTTCATGCCCGATGCGGCCCATTGGCGGAAGAACGACAGATGCGCGCCCCCCACCAGCGGCGCCACCACGAGATCGGGCGCGGCGGACTGGATCTTGGCGATGGTCGAACCGAAATCGGCCACATCCAGCGGGAAGAAGTCCGTCGCCACGACCTCGCCGCCATTGTCGCGCACGAACTTGTTGATCCAGCGCGCCATGATCTGCCCGTAGTTGTAATCGGCCGCCAGCACATAGACCTTCTTGCCCGACTGCTTCATCGCGTGCGGGATCAGCACCTCAACCTGCTGCGCGGGTGTCACGCCGTTGATGAAGATGTTGCGGTCACAAACGCCGCCCTCATACATCACGTTGTAGAAATAGAGCGTGTTGCTGCGGCGCATGGTCTGGCGGATCGCCTCGCGCGAGGCGGACAGGATACCGCCATGCACCACGTCCACCTGATCCTGCCGCGTGAGTTGCTGGGCATACTGCGCATAAAGGGCCATGTCCGATTGCGTGTCATAGGCGCGAATTTCGATCGGCCGGTCCAGAAGCCCCCCGCCGTCGTTCAGATCGGCCACGGCAAGGCGCATCGCGCGATCCATCGGTTTGCCATAAGCGTCGAAAATGCCCGAGGTGTCGAGGATCGAACCCAGCTTGATCGGTTCCGCCGCGCGGCCAATCCGAGGCATGAGGCCCGTCCCCGCCATTGCCGTTCCCGCTGCAAGAAACTGTCGTCTGTTGAAAGTCATCTGTGATCTCCCGGTTGGTCTGATGTGGCGCCACCCTGGCGGTGGTCATTCCTTGGTCTTGTTGTCGCTTGGCTTGTCCTTGCCATCCTTGGGGGTAATGCGATTGGCGTAGTCCGCCGTGCGTCCGGCGAGGTTGGCGTCAAAGTCGAAACCGATCTCCTCGCCCATCTGCTTCATCGCCGGAAGGCGCACGGCCATGCCGAGGATCTGGTCCATCGCGGCGCCAAAGGCGCCTTCGACGCCGGTGCCGTCGCCGCCGCTCATACCGCCGCCCGTCCCGCCGATCTGGTTGATGCGGATGGAGTCGATCTTTTCCACCGGCTTCATCATCTGCGTCATGATCTCGGGCATCCGGTCGAGCTTGTGACCCTCCAGACGCATCCGAAGCACCGTCTCGCTCAGCGTGTTTTCCGCCTCGTTCAGCGCGGCCTGACCGGCGGCGCGGGCCTGCATGCCGATCTTCTCGGCCTCGGCGGCGGTCTGCGCGGCGCGGGCCTCGGCTTGCGCGCGCGACAGCATGATTTCCACATCCGAGGCGACTTTCTCGTTCTCCAGTTCAAGCGCGCTCTTCTGCTTGAGCCCTGAAATCTCGCGCTCGCGTTCAGCGATGGCGCGCTCCTTCTGGGCCTGGACCTGCTCGGCGGCCAGCAGAACCTGCGCACGAGAGGTTTCCTCGGCGGCCTTCGCCTCGGCCTCTTCGGCGCGCCTGCGTGCAAGCTGTATGTCGTTCGCGATCTTCGCCTCTTCCAGCGCCAGGATGGCCGCCATCTCGGCGCGGCGCAGCGCCTCGTCGTTGTCGACCTGCGCGGTCTTGAGGCGCTGATCCTTCTCGATGCGCGCGGTTTCCGAGGCCAGTTCCGCCTCGGTCGCCGATGTCTCGCTGCGCGCCCGCGATTCCGCCTCAAGGCGGGCAATGTGTTCGCTCTGGGCGATCTCGGCCTCACGCTCGGCGCGCTGCACCTCCAGCCGCTTGTTGTGCTGGGCCAGCCGGCTCTCGCTGATCGCGATCTCGGCCTCCGTTTCCACCTTGACCCGCGCCTTGCGCTGCTCGGCCACCAGTTCGGCCAGACGGCGCATCCCCTGCGCGTTGAAGGCATTGCTTTCGTTATGCTGCGTCAGGTCGCTCTGATCCACCGCAACAAGTGACGCCGAGACCAGAACCAGCCCCAGCCGCTCGGCATGCGCGCTCGCAAGTTGCGCGACCTCATCGGTGTATCCGGCCCGATCCAGATGGATGTCCGCCATCCCGCGCTTGGCGGCAGCGTTCTGCATCGCGTTGGCCAAAGGGCCGGCGAGAACCTCGTGCACCCCTTCGCCGCCACTGCGGGAAATCCGGCGGCCAAGCGCCTGCGCCGCCGTCGCGATGCCCTTTTCGCTGGGATCGACATAGAACTCGAATTCCATGTCCACATCGGCACGCAGCTGATCCTGCGTCAGAAGGGCGTCGCGCCCACTGCGCGAAGTGGTGAAAGAGATCGTGCCCATCGACACGCGCTGCACCTGATGCAGTATCGGCAAGGCCAGACACCCGCCATCCACCACCACGCGCCGCCCGCCCATCCCGGTGCGCACCAGCGCCGTCTCCAGCGTGGCCTTGGCATAATAGCGGTGCAGAAACCAGATGCCGATCAGAACGACAGCGGCCAGAACGAGCAGAGACAGAAACCAGATCAAGGCCAGATCCCCCAATGTAACAGGTGGTGCCGCCACTCCGGCGACGACTGAGTCCGTTACACTGAAGGATTGGAAATTTTCATTTCCATTTCAAGTATATTATTTTCCATTTCAACAATTATTGGTAAGCGATTGCTTTATATGCGCTTTATAACCGAAAATTGTATGCCATCAGCGCGGGCAAGATAGATCGGGGTGCGCATCACCCCCTCATCCGTCGCGCGTTCACGCCGCGCGCTGCGATAATCGAGGGTGCAGGGAATCACCTGCCCGCCCTCGCGCCAGCCAGCGTCATCGCGCCCCAGAAGACCGGCCAGGAAATGCATCCCCTCATAAGTCGATTGACCGATGGCGTTGAGCACTGGCGCATGCTCTCCATGCAGGCTGTAATATTTCTCCTTGAACGCGCCGTTGGCCTCGGTCGGCAGCGCTCCGAAATACGACGCGGCCGAGAACAGCCGCTTGAGATTCTCTCCGCCGCTGGCCAGCAGACCGTTCTCCTCGACCGCACAGGACAGGCGCACGATCCGGTTGTCCAGACCGGCCATCCCGAACGCCCGGTTGAAGGCGACCGCATCCTGCCCCACCAGTGAGATCAGCACCGCCTCGGCCCCCGAGGCGGCAAGCTCGTCCACATGGCGGCCCATGTCGCGCAGGCCGAAGGGCAGATACCGCTCGAACGCAAGATTCGCGGACATGTCGCGCAGCTTGGCCTTGGCATAGGCATGCGAAGTTCGCGGCCAGACATAGTCATTGCCGATCAGCGCCCAGCTTCGCGGCCGGAACTGCGCCTGAAGATAGTGCAGCGCCGGGCCCAACTGCGCATCCGGCGTCTCCCCGATGGCGAAAATTCCGGCGGTCTGTTCGCCCCCCTCGTAAAGCGGGGTATAGATATAGGGCACGCGCTGGCCGACGACCTTGCTCAGCCGCTGGCGCACGGCACTGATGTGCATTCCGACGATGGCGTCAATCGCGCCCGCCTCGATCAGCTCATGCACCACGGCCTCCACCGGCGTGGGCGCTTCAAGGGCCGCATCGACCATGATCAGCTCGACCGGCCGACCCGCGATCCCGTCGCCGCGGTTGAGCTCTCGCACCGCGACCTGCGCGCTGGAGATGCAGGACGGCGCCCACAGTCCGGCCGACCCGCACAGCGGGATCAACAGCGCCACGCGATAGGTGCGTGCCGCTCCGCGCAGCGGACGGTCGCCGATCTCCGGCACCTCCGTGGGAAACAGAGCCTCACCCATGCAAGAGATCATTTTGCAAGCCTTGAACAATAGTCAGGTCGGTTCGCAACACTGCAATTGAATTTACTTTCCAAGTCAACTATTAATTGGAACAGGCTAGATACGGTGGATTACGGCATGGATCAGGTTTCAACCCCAATGGAGTCCTACATTTCCTACATGCTGGCCGCGGCGCATCGCGCCGTGCATCAGACACTCGCCGCCCGCCTCAAGGATCAAGGGATGCAGGTCGAGACATGGCGCATCCTTGAGGCTCTCGACAGCGAACGCCAGCTCACCATGGGAGAACTGGCGCGCACCGTGCTGATGAACCCGCCGACTTTGACCAAGATGGTGGATCGGATGGTCTCGCAGGGCCTCGTTCACCGCCAGATCGCCGCCTCCGATCAGCGCAAGGTCAATCTGCTGCTGACGGATCTGGGGCGCAAGCGCATGACCGAAATCCGCGAACTGGTCCGCCTGCAAGACCGCGAGATTCTCGCGCAGTTCGACCCCCAGCAGGTCGAGGTGCTCAACCGCGTCCTGCGCGATCTGTCCGACACCGCCGGCTGAACCGCTCCCGGCCGCCGCGCTCAGGCGTCCCAGCTGACCGGCATCCGGAGAGGCCCGCGAAAGGCCCAGCCGCCAAACGGCACCTCCCCGTCAAGGCGCAGCCCCGCAAGGTGCCCGAAGATCATCGGAAGCGCCACCTCCGCGATCAGGCAGCGCGAGGCCCAGGCCCCGGCGCAGAAATGCGGCCCCGCGCCAAAGGCCAGCGACGGGCCGCAATCGCGTGTGATGTCGAACACCTCTGGCCGCTCGAACACCGCCTCGTCCCGGTTGCCCGATCCGAACATGAGAAACGCGCGGTCTTCCGGCTCCAGCGTGACGCCGCGCACCTCGTGGCGCCGCGCGATCCGGCGGGGCGACATGCCGATGGGCGACATCCATCGGGCGTATTCCTCGAACGCCTGAAGCCAGGACACCTCCCCGACTTGTACCATCCGAAGCTGGTCGGGATGTGACAGCAGCGCCCAGATCGTGCCCGCAATGGCATCGCGCGGCTCGTTCTGCCCGCCGGAAATCGCCAGCTTCACATTGGCGCGGATCTGTTCTTCCGAAAGCCCCGCCCGCATCTGCACCGAGAGCAGGGACGAATTCGGATCCGTCTCAAGGCGCGGCATCATCGCGTCGATATGCGCGTCAATCGAGGCGGTGCAATCGTGACAGCGCGCCTCGATCTCCGGGTCGCCCGCGTAATTGGCGCAGCCGTCGATCATGCCCTGGCTCACGCGGTCCATTTCCTGCCAGCTCATGTTGGTCAGCCCGGTGATATGGCGCAACGCATCGCCCGAGATCCGCATCGCGATATCCTTGACCATATCCGCCCGGCCCTTCGGCGCGATCTCGTCAAGAAGCGCGCGCGTCGCCGTTTCGAACTCCGCCTTCCAGACATCCCTGACAGTGCGGGGCGACGTGGTGGGAAAGATCGCCTTGCGCTCGGCCTGATGATCGGTGCCGTCCTTGCGCATCAGGTTCTGCCCCATCAGAACCGTCATCAGCCCGCCCGGCTGATCCGATGAAAATACCTCAACCTTCTTCTCGTTGACGAAAATATCCTCTCGCCGGGTCAAAAGCGTCGCGCCAAGTTGCGGAACGAAGGCCACAGGACAGCCCGCCCGCATCCGCGCCAGATCTGGGTAAGGGTCACGCCAGAAGGTATCCGGATCGATCTCATAGACGGGGGCGTCGGACATGGGGATGTCTCTCCATCGGGCTGCAATGCGAACCAGACTATTGCCCCCACGGGCCGCTGAACACCCCCGAAGGCGGCCCGATCACCCGGCATGAAATCACCCGATTTCCGGCATCGCGGCGACAAAGGGCCTTGCGACACTCCGGGGATCGAGGCGCAGAGCCGGACGAACCGGCCAGCAGGACCAAAGGAGCAAAGCAATGCCATATATGGGCCGGACAGACCCGACACCGAAACCCGCAGGGCAGCCGCCTCGCGGCAAGCCGAACCCCAGACCCGAGCCGAAGAAACCGATCTTCGCCGATTGGGCGATGATCTGATCATCGCGCCCGCTCGCGCTCATTGCAGGGTGACAGGACCGTGCCCGGAGATGTAATCTCTGGCTCATGACAAACCCCGTCTCCTCCATCCGCAATCTCGGCCCCGCGTTCGAGGCCGCCTGCACGCGCGCCGGTATCGCCTCCGCCGAAGATCTGCGCGAGATGGGCGCCGATGCCGCCTATGCCCGGCTTCTGGCCAGCGGGACAAAGCCGCATTTCATCGCCTACTACGTTCTTGTCATGGTGCTTCAGGGGCGACCGTGGAACGATTGCAAGGGCAAGGAGAAAGAGGCGCTTCGCGCGCGCTTCGATGCGCTCCGATCGCGGTCGGAGGCGACGGGCCTTCCCGCGATTGAGGCGGCGCTTGACAGGATCGGCACCGGACTGCGGCGCTGAAACGCGAAACGCCCCGACCGATGGGCCGGGGCGCTGCAACAGCCGTTCAGGCGCATACCGATCAGCCGACCAGTTCGAGACCCGAGAAGAAGTAGGCGATTTCGGCCGCCGCGGTTTCCGGCGCGTCGGACCCGTGAACCGAGTTTTCGCCGACGGATTCGGCAAACTCGGCGCGAATGGTGCCCGCCGCGGCATCGGACGGGTTGGTTGCGCCCATCACTTCGCGGTTCTTGGCAATCGCGCCTTCCCCTTCCAGCACCTGCACCACGACCGGCGCGGAGGCCATGAAGCCGCACAGCTCGTCATAGAACGGGCGCTCCTTGTGCACCTCGTAGAAGGTGCCCGCCTGCTCTTTCGTCAGCTTGATACGCTTCTGCGCGATAATGCGCAGGCCGGCATCCTCGAACTTGGCGTTGATCTTGCCGGTCAGGTTCCGCTTGGTGGCGTCGGGTTTGATGATGGAAAGGGTGCGTTCGATGGCCATCTGGTGGTCTCCTGTTCAAAGACCGGGGCGAAACCCCGGCCGGATGTGAAATCTGCGTCCCGATAGCATGGGGGTCACGGCTTGGAAAGGCCCTCGATCGTCGAGGTGACGCCCCGGCGCGCGGGGGAGGTAACAGGCCCGGAGTCAGATCGGCAGAAGCGCGGCGGCCACGCGCCGCCCCTCGCTCAGAAGGATGTTGTAGGTCCGGCAGGCAGATGCGCTCTGCATCGGCTCGAGCCCCACGCCGGCCTCTTCCAGTGCGGCGCGGAACTCCGCGGGCGGCGTAGCCATCTCCGCCCCGGTGCCAAGCAGCAGCACGTCGATCTCATTGGCCAGCCGCAGCGCACTGGCGCTGTCTTCCAGCCCGCCCCAGTGCATGACGCCGCCCGAATGCACGATCACCGCGCCCTCGACCACCTCACCGCCCACGCGGAAGAAACCGGGGCCATAGCCGTCGATGGGCCGCGCCTCGGGAAATGTCATTTCGGTCAGTTTCATAGGCCCTCCGCTATGTCCCGGATCGGCAGCGCCAACAAATTTCCGAGCCTCGTCGCCGCCCGTGCCGTCCGCATACATCCCCCGCTTGTCCCGGTCAAACGCGGCAACAACGCCACCGTGCCACCCGTTCAGGCGTCGACATTGGCGAACTGGTTGCCCGTGTTGGCGTCCGGCTTGGACCAGTCGCGCTTCACCCCGAGCCAGTACAATATGATGGCGGCCACGAACACCGACGAATAGGTGCCGACGATCACGCCCCAGATCATCGCGAAGACAAAGCCCCGGATCACATCCCCGCCCAGAACGAAAAGCGAGATCAGCGCCAGAAGCGTGGTCACCGATGTCATCACCGTGCGGCTCAGCGTTTCGTTGATCGAGATGTTGAGGACTTCCTTGAGGTCCTTCTTCTTGTACTTGCGAAGGTTCTCGCGCACCCGGTCGAACACCACCACCGTGTCGTTGAGAGAATAGCCCACGATGGTCAGAAGCGCCGCGATGATCGCCAGATCGAACTTGATCTGAAGCTCCGAGAAGACACCGATCGTCAGGATCACGTCATGCACAAGCGCCGCCACCGCGCCAAGCGCGAACTGCCATTCGAACCGAAGCCAGATATAGACAAGCACCGCCCCGATGGCGAGCAGCACCGCGATCACCGCGGTCTTGATCAACTCCCCCGACACCTTGGGCCCGACCGATTCGACCGAGATGAAGGTGATATCCGGCGCCACCTGCTTCAACGCATTCTCGACCTCGGCGATCACCTCGGCAGAGACCGATTCCTGCCCCTCCTGAGCCTGAATCCGGATCATGGTGACGTTCTGATCCTCGTCGAACCCGGGGTCGAACACCTCGGAGATCGCGACATCGCCAAGGTTCAGCGGCGAGATCGCATCGCGATACGCCCCCACATCCACCGGCTGCGCGCTTTCGGTGCGGATCGTG
The DNA here is from genome assembly GCF_900110425.1 of Salinihabitans flavidus. Lineage (GTDB taxonomy): Bacteria > Pseudomonadota > Alphaproteobacteria > Rhodobacterales > Rhodobacteraceae > Salinihabitans > Salinihabitans flavidus. Next base: position 44,570 of record NZ_FODS01000003.1, read on the forward strand.
GTGCCGCCGCGAAAGTCGATGCCATAGTTCAAACCCTGCAACAGGAAGGACACCGCCGCCAGCACGATCAGCACCACCGACAGGCCGAGCGTGAGGCGCGGCTTGCCGAAGAAGTTCCAGTTCGTTTCCTGCGGGACAAGTTTCAGGCGCATGGGCTCAGACCTCGATGGTTTTGGGGCGGCGGCGTTCGAACCACATCACGATCATCAGCCGTGTCACGAATATCGCGGTGAAGACGGATGTGAGGATGCCCAGTCCCAGCGTGATGGCAAACCCCCGCACCGGGCCAGAGCCCATGGCAAACAGGATCACCGCGGTGATGAATGTGGTGATATTGGCGTCCAGAATGGCCGAAAGCGCCTTCTCATAGCCAAGCTCGATGGCGCGGGCCGGGCCACGCGCGGTCTTGAGCTCCTCGCGAATCCGCTCGAACACAAGCACATTGGCGTCCACCGCCATGCCGATGGTCAGCACGATCCCGGCGATCCCCGGCAATGTCAGCGTCGCGCCGATCAGGCTCAGCAGCCCGAAGATCAGCCCCACGTTCAGGATCAGCGCGATATTGGCGAATACCCCGAAGGTGCCGTAACTGAGAAACATGAATACCAGAACCGCGGCAAAGGCCACGATGGAGGCGATCTTGCCCGCCTCGATACTGTCGGCGCCAAGCTCCGGCCCGATGGTGCGCTCCTCAAGGAACTCAAGCCCCGCCGGAAGCGCCCCGGCCCGCAACAGCACGGCAAGGTTTGTGCTTTCCTCGACAGAGAAGCGCCCGGTGATGATTCCCGATCCGCCCGGAATATGCGACTGGATCACCGGGGCGGAGATCACCTCCCCATCCAGCACGATCGCGAAGGGAGAGCCGATATTCTCCGCCGTGTAATCCCCGAACTTCCGCGCCCCGGTCGGGTTGAACCGGAAGGACACCGCCGGGCGGTTGTTCTGATCGAACGAGGGCTGCGCATCGACCAGTTCCTCGCCGCTCACCACCGGGGCGCTTTCGACGACGTAGAAGGTGCCTTCCTCGTCGATGGACGGCAGAATCTCATTGCCCGATCCCGCCGTGGCGTCCTCATTGCTGGTACGCCGCACCACCGGATGAAAGGTGAGCTGCGCGGTCGTGCCGATGATCTGCTTGAGTTCGGAGGCCGATCCGATGCCCGGAACCTGTATCAGGATGCGGTCGCTGCCCTGACGCTGAATCGTGGGCTCGCGCGTGCCGACCTCGTCGATCCGGCGGCGGATGATCTCAAGGGCCTGCCGCACGGTGCGGTCGTCGGTCGCCCGGCGCTCCGCTTCGGACAGTGTGACGACGACCTCGTCGCCGTCGGTCGACACCTCGATGTCGTTGGAGCCTGCCCCGGTCACCGATGTCACCGGACGCGCCAGACCCCGCACCAGCGCGGCGGCCTCCCCGACCAGTTCGGGACGCGAGACCCTCACCCGAAGCTCATCGGATGCCGACGGCTGAAGCCGGATCGTGCCGACGGTCTCGCGCTCCTCGCGCAGCAGATCGCGCACTTCCGGCCACATGGAGGTCATCCGCGCTTCATAGACATCCTCGACCTGCACCTCGGCCAGAAGATGCGCCCCGCCCCGCAGATCCAGCCCAAGGTTCACCAGCGCGCGCGGCATGAAATCGGGCCAGAGCTCCGTCTGCGCTTCGATCTCGGGTCCAGAGGCCCCGGTCGCCTGCGCGGCGAGCGCGTCGTTATAGGTCTCTACCCGCGTGTAGAACGCGTTGGGCAGCGCAAGCAACAACCCCAAAGCACAAAGCCCCAGTATCAGGACCCGTTTCCACAGTTCGATTTGCAGCATGGGGGTGCGCCCTTGGTATCAGAGGATCAGGATTTGGCCGGCTCTGTCTTGGACAGTACCTGCGCGATGGTGGCCTGAACCACACGGACTTTCACGCCCTCGGCGATCTCGACCTCCAGCTCGTTGTCCTCCTTGACCTTCACGACCTTGCCGATCAACCCGCCCTGCGTGACCACCGTATCGCCCCGGCGCAGCGCATTGACCATGGCCTGATGCTCTTTCACCTTCTTCTGCTGCGGACGGATGAGCAGGAAATACATGATCGCGAAGATCAGGATGAGCGGTAGAAACTGGGCGATAGCGGAGCCATCCATGGGCGGTATCCTTTGCGAAAGACGGTGAGAGGGGCAGCCCCCTGTTTCAGATTGCGGCGAACCTATGTGCCCCGGCGCGCGGATGCAAGGCGGGAAAGCAACTGCCGTGCGCCAGACTTTTCGGCGTATCCGCTGCCTTTGCTGCCGCGTCGCGGCCCCCCACGATACCGCCCGCGTGCCCTACCCCTGCGCGGAAATCTGGTTTATCACGCGGCGAGACGACTCAGGCAACCCGAGGACAAGCCCATGCACGACATCCGCGCGATCCGCGAAACCCCCGCAGCCTTCGACGCCGCGCTTGCGCGCCGCGGGGACGCGCCGGTGTCCTCCGAGATCATCAAGCTTGACGAGGCGCGGCGCGCCAGCATCGCCGCTGCCGAGTCCGCGCAGGCCGAACAGAAACGCGCGGCCCGGGAGGTGGGCGCCGCCAAGGCGAGCGGCGACGAGGCCGAGTTCGAGCGCCTGCGCGCACTGGTGGCCGACAAGAAGGCCGAGGTGGCAAAGATGCAGGCCGAGGCCAAGGCGCTCGACCAGCAGCTGACCGACCGGCTCATGTCGCTGCCCAACCTGCCGCAAGACGATGTGCCCGATGGCGCGGATGAGGCCGACAACGTGGAGCTGCGCCGCTGGGGCACCCCGCGCGCCTTCGACTTTGCGCCCAAGGAGCATTACGAACTGGACGGCGTGGCACCGGGGATGGATTTCGAGACGGCCGCGAAGCTGTCGGGCGCGCGCTTCGTCGTGATGTCGGGCGGCGTGGCGCGCCTCCACCGGGCGCTGGCGCAGTTCATGCTCGACACCCACACCGAAGAGAACGGCCTGACCGAGACCTGGACGCCCGTTCTGGTGCGCGACGAGATGATGTATGGCACCGGGCAGTTGCCCAAGTTCGGCGACGACAGCTACCAGACGACCAACGGCTGGTGGCTCGTGCCCACCGCCGAGGTGACGCTCACCAATCTCGTCAACGGGCTGACAGTCGACGAGGCCGCCCTGCCCCGGCGCTTTGTGGCGCACACGCAATGCTTCCGCTCGGAGGCCGGATCGGCCGGGCGCGACACCGCCGGGATGCTGCGCCAGCACCAGTTCGAGAAGGTGGAGATGGTCAGCATCACCCACCCGGACACGAGCGGCGCGGAGCTGGAGCGCATGACCCGCTGCGCCGAGGGCATACTGGAGCGGCTGGAGCTGCCCTATCGCACCGTGGTGCTCTGCACCGGCGACATGGGCTTCGGCGCGCGCCGCACCCATGACATAGAGGTCTGGTTGCCCGGTCAGGACATGTATCGCGAGATTTCCTCGATCTCGGTCTGCGGCGATTTTCAGGCGCGGCGCATGAACGCGCGGTTCAAGCCGTCGGGTGGCGGCAAGCCGGGGTTCGTGCATACGCTCAACGGCTCCGGCCTCGCGGTGGGTCGCTGCCTGATCGCTGTGCTGGAGAACGGCCAGCAGGCGGACGGCTCCGTCACCCTGCCCGCCGTGCTGCACCCCTATCTGCGCGGCAAGACCGTGCTGGGCGCGGACGGCATTCTGCGCTGATCGCTCCCGCCCGGCCGAAGCCGCGGTCGCTCCCGCTCAGCCGAGCCGCGCGATCAGCGCCTCGCGCACCGCCGGGGTGACGAACTTGCTCACGTCCCCCTTCAGCCGGGCGATCTCCTTCACCAGCTTGGAGGCGATCGCCTGATGGCTGGCATCGGCCATGAGAAACACCGTCTCCACGCTGGCATCCAGCGCCCGGTTCATGCCCACCATCTGGAACTCGTATTCGAAATCCGTCACCGCGCGCAGGCCGCGCACGATGATCTGCGCCCCCACGTCATGGGCGCAGTCGATCAGCAGGTTCTCGAAGGGATGCGCGACGATCTCGGTTCCGGTCTCCTCGCTGAGCGCCCGGCATTCCGCCTCGATCATCGCCACCCGCTCTTCGAGATCGAAAAGCGGCCCCTTGTCGCGGTTGATCGCCACCCCGATCACAAGCCGATCCACAAGCAGCGTGGCCCGCCGGATGATATCGATATGGCCAAGGGTGATCGGATCGAAAGTTCCGGGGTAAAGGGCGATGCGCATCGGATGTCTCCTGAGAGTTGGTCGCGCACACGCAACAGTATTGCCACGCGGAATGCAACCCGAACCCGGCCCCGTATTGTCGCGGATGGGGCGCGGATCAGCGCCCCATGATCATGCCTTCAAGCGCATCCTTTTCCATCGACAGCTCGTCGAGCCGCGCCTTGACCACGTCGCCCAGCGTGATCAGGCCGATCATCTCGCCGTCTTCCACCACCGGCATGTGCCGGAACCGCCCCTGCGTCATCCGCGCCAACACCCCGTCGGCCGTGTCCTTCAGCGTGCAGGTGACAAGCTCCGTGGTCATATAGGTATCGACCTTCTGCGCCAGGCATTCGCCGCCCTGCGCGGCCAGCTCGCGCACGATGTCGCGCTCCGACAGGATGCCCAGCGGGGTCTTGCCGTCGTCCGAAATCACCACCGTGCCGATCCTCTTGTCGGCGAGGACCTTCGCGGCCTCCGACACCGGCGTCCCCGGCGCCACCGTTTCCACCGCGCTCGTGCCCTTTACCTTCAGGATCTGTTGGACAAGCATGTAGCGGCCTCCCGGAACTGTCATTCGCCTCGTTTCAGCGTTGCCGCAAGTGTGCCTCTTGTCAAGACAGCGCCTCCAGCCGGGCAACCTCCCGCCGCATCCCCTCGCAAAGCGCCTCGGCAAAACGGTTGAGCCGCTCCAACCGCCGGTCGTCGGCATGGCGCACCAGATAGAAGGACCGCGTCAGGCTCACCTCGTCGCACAGCACTTTCTCCAGCCCGTCGGCGGCGGGAATGGCAAAATCATGCACGATGCCCAGCCCCGCCCCCTGCCGCAGCCAGTTGAACTGCACCGCCACCGAATTGGAGCCGAGATTGACCCGCTCTACCCCGATCGTGCCAAGGTAATCGAGTTCCTTGTCGAAGATCATGTCGGGGATATAGCCGATGATCCGGTGCCTGTGCAGATCGTCCAGCGAACGGATCGGCCCGTGCCGCGCGAGATACCCGCGCGAGGCCGCCAGATGCAGCCGGTAATCGGTGATACGCTGCACCGTCAGCCGCCCGGCCGATGGCGGGCTGACCGCCACCACCATGTCCGCCTCCCGCCGGGACAGCGAAAACACCCGCGGCAGCGCCACGATCTGCACCTCGAGCTCGGGGTTCTCCGCCGCGATGGCGGCGCAGACCTGCGGCAGAAGATAGTTGGCCGCCCCGTCCGGCGCCCCGATGCGGATTTGCCCGCTGAGCCCCGCGGCCTGACCCGCCATCTCCTCCGAGGCCTCCTGCATCGCCTGTTCGACCCGTTCGGCCCGCCCCAGAAGGCGTTGCCCGGTATCGGTGAGCGCATACCCCAGCGGTGATTTGGCGAAGAGCGGCGCGCCAAAGGCCGTCTCCAGCCGCACGATGCGCCGTCCCACCGTGGCCGGATCGACGCGAAGCCGCCGCCCCGCCGCCGACAGGCTTTCCTCCCGCGCCACGGCCAGAAAAATGCGCAGATCGTCCCATTGCGGCTCCATCCAGCCTCCCCTTTGCACAATTGCAAAATGCTTTTGGAAACTTGCCTCTTTCCCCGTGGTTTTTGCAAGTCTATCCTGCGCTCAAAGATTTGGAGGATCCATGAAGAATATCACTCACTACATCAACGGCGAGCACGTCAAAGGCACCTCGGGGCGCTTTTCGGATGTGTTCAACCCCGCCACCGGCGAAGTGCAGGCGCAATGCCCCCTCGCGACACAGGCAGAGCTTGGCCGCGCCGTAGAGGCCGCCGAGGCCGCGCAGCCAGCCTGGGGCGCAACCAACCCGCAGCGCCGCGCGCGCGTGCTGATGAAGCTGGTGGACCTGCTCAACCGCGACATGGAGAAACTGGCCGAGGCGCTCTCGTCCGAGCATGGCAAGACCCTGCCCGACGCCAAGGGCGACATCCAGCGCGGACTTGAAGTCGTCGAATACTGTATCGGCGCGCCGCAGATGCTCAAGGGCGAGTATACCGATGGCGCCGGGCCGGGCATTGACATCTACTCCATGCGCCAGCCGCTGGGTGTGACCGCCGGGATCACGCCGTTCAACTTCCCCGCCATGATCCCGATGTGGATGTTCGCGCCCGCCATCGCCTGCGGCAACGCCTTTATCCTCAAACCGTCCGAACGCGCGCCCTCCGTGCCGCTGATGCTGGCCGAACTGGCCGAGGAGGCCGGGCTGCCCAAGGGTATCCTTCAGGTCGTCAACGGCGACAAGGAAGCGGTGGACGCGATCATCGACAACCCGGTGATCCAGTCGATCGGCTTTGTCGGCTCCACCCCGATCGCCGAATACATCTATGGACGTGGCTGCTCCAACGGCAAGCGTGTGCAATGCTTCGGCGGCGCCAAGAACCACATGATCATCATGCCGGATGCCGACATGGATCAGGCCGCCGACGCGCTCGTGGGCGCGGGCTATGGCGCTGCGGGCGAGCGGTGCATGGCGATCTCGGTGGCTGTGCCGGTGGGCGATGAAACCGCCGACCGCCTTGTCGAAAAACTGGTGCCGCGCATCGAAAAGCTCAAGGTCGGCCCCTATACTGCGGGCAACGACGTGGATTACGGCCCCGTCGTGACGGCGGCGGCCAAGGAAAAGATCCTTGGCCTTGTCGAAAGCGGCGTGAAACAGGGCGCGAAGCTGGTGGTCGATGGCCGCAACTTCAACCTTCAGGGCTATGAGGACGGCTTTTTCATAGGCCCGCATCTCTTCGATCATGTCACCCCCGACATGGACATTTACAAGCAGGAGATTTTCGGTCCCGTGCTCAGCCAGGTCCGCGCCGACAGCTACGAGGACGCGCTCAAGCTGGCCATGGACAACGAGTACGGCAACGGCACCGCGATCTTCACCCGCGACGGTGACGCCGCACGCGATTTCGCCAGCCGGGTCAATGTCGGCATGGTCGGCGTGAACGTGCCGATCCCGGTGCCGCTGGCCTATCACACCTTCGGCGGCTGGAAGAAATCGGCCTTCGGCGATCTCAACCAGCACGGGCCCGATGCGTTCAAGTTCTACACCCGCACCAAGACCGTGACCTCGCGCTGGCCCTCGGGTCTCAAGGAAGGCGGAGAATTCCACTTCAAGGCGATGGACTGATCCGGCCGAACCGGAAAACATCACGCCGATACGTCAAAGGCCCGCTGCAGCAGCGGGCCTTTTTCAATGCGGCCCCCCGCGCGCGCCGCCCCTTCATCTTTGCATGAAAAGCAACGCACGCCGCGTACACACGGCTTGCGGCGGCACGTTCCGGATCATCGCCACCGACGTTATACCGACGTTTTACCGAAAGCGGTTTTTCAGCGATTTCAGCGCATTAACCCTGATTCGCCAAATCAAGCTCTGACAACAACCGCGCCGCCTCGTCGCGTGGCTCGGCAAGTCCCACGCGCTCTTCGCCGGGAAAAAACCGCGCCCGCGTCGCGGTCGGCATGGGCGCGGGGGTCAGCACATGCACCCGCGGCCCGGTCCGCGCGCTCTCGGCCTGCCAGCTCCGCGCCAGTGCGATCTGCGCCGCCTTGCTCGCGCCATAGGCGCCAAAGAACTTCTCTCCCGCCCGTGGATCGTCGAAAAACACGGCCTGCCCCGCCTCGCCCAGAAGCGGCGCGAGAAAGGGAACAAGATGCCCCGTCGCCGTGACATTGCAGGCCACCGAACGATCCCAGTCACGCGCGTCCAGATACCCCGCCGGGCTCAGTGGCGCGGCATGAACGGCTGAATGAATCCACAGATCCAATTGCCCCCAACGGTCATGAATCGACCGGCAGAGCTGCCGCATGGCATCGTCATTGGTGATATCCATCGGTGCCAGCGTCGCCTGCCCGCCCCGGGCCTGGATCCGGTCGTCCAGCTCTTCCAACGCGCCGGTGGTGCGCGCCACGGCCACGACATGATGGGTCTTCGAAAGCGCCTCCGCGAAGGCGGCCCCGAGGCCCCGCGAGGCCCCTGTCACAAGTGCGATCCGGTGGTCTGTCATGGCCCCCTGTTGAAGCGGATCGCCCCCGAGGTCAAGAGGCCAAAGGCGCGCGAAGGCGGGGCTGGGCGGGCGGGTGGGCACCGGCTGAGCGCGCCTTATGACGCGCTGAGCGTGACCCCCTCGCGCCCGGCAAGGTCGGTAAAGAACTGCCAGGCCACCCGGCCCGACCGTCCGCCGCGCGTCGCCTGCCATTCGATGGCCTCGGCCCGCAGGGTTTCCTCGGCAATTTCAATGCCATAGGCATCGCAGTAGCGTCGGATCATCTCAAGATACTCATCCTGGCTGCAGGGATGAAACCCGAGCCAGAGCCCGAAGCGATCCGACAGCGACACCTTCTCCTCGGTCGCCTCCGACGGGCTGATGGCCGAGGATCGTTCATTTTCGATCATGTCGCGCGGCATCAGATGACGGCGGTTCGACGTGGCATAGAACACCACGTTCTCGGGCCGTCCCTCGATCCCGCCATCGAGCACCGCCTTGAGGCTCTTGTAATGCTCGTCGTCATGCGAAAAGGACAGATCGTCACAAAACAGCAGGAACCGTTCCTCCCGGCCGCGCAGGATGTTCAGAAGCCGGCCCACGCTGGGCAGGTCTTCGCGCTGAAGCTCCACCATCTTGAGCGACTGGCCACGCGCGCGAACCTCGGCGTGGACCGCTTTGACAAGGCTGGATTTTCCCATCCCCCGCGCGCCCCACAGAAGTGCGTTGTTTGCCGGAAAACCCCGCGCGAAACGCAGCGTGTTCTCCAACAGCGTGTCGCGAGAGCGATCCACCCCCACCAGAAGCCCCACGTCCACCCGGTTGACTGTCTCCACCGGGCAAAGGCGATCGGGCTCCACATGCCAGACAAAAGCATCGGCGGCTGAGAAATCCGGGCGCACCATCGGCGGCGGCGACATCCGTTCGAGCGCCGCCGCGATCCGTTGGAGGGCCTTACTCATCCTCGTCGAATTCCTTCATCATCGGGTCGTCGAATTCTTCCTCGTCATCATCGTAAAAGCCCTCTTCGCGCAGTTTCTGCTCGCGTTTGGTCTCCACACGGCGCACCAGCCAGATCGACACCTCGTAGAGACCGTAGACCACGACAAACAGGATCACCTGCGTGATCACGTCCGGCGGCGTCACCAGCGCGGCCAGCAAAAGGATGCCCACAACCGCGTATTTGCGCACCGAACGCAAACCGTCGGCGCTGACCAGACCGGCCTTGCCCATCAGCGTGAGCAGTACCGGAAGCTGGAAACACAGGCCGAAGGCAACGATGAACTTGATCGTGAGGTTGAGGTATTCCTGCGCAGAGCCCTGAAAGACCACGGAAAGGCCGGGCCGGTTGGACTCCGCGCCCACGGGCACCGCCTCCCCTTCACCGCCAAATTGCTGAAACCCGAGAAAGAAGTCATAGGCCAGCGGCGTGACGACGTAGAAGGCAAAGGACGCGCCAAGCACGAACATGAAGGGCGAGGCGATCATGAACGGCAGGAATGCGCCTTTTTCCGTGCGGTACAGTCCCGGCGCCACAAAACGCCACATCTGCATCCCGATATAGGGAAAGGCGAGCATGAAGCCTCCGAGAAGCGAGATCTTGATCGCCACGAAGAAGCCTTCCTGCGGGCTGATGAAGATCAGGTCGCAATCCTGCCCCCGGTCGTCGAGAACCTGACAGAGCGGATCAGTCAGAAAATTGAAAATCGGGGTGGCTATTGTGAAGCAGATGACCATCCCTACAATGAAGGCCAGAACCGAATGAATAAGCCGCGTGCGCAGCTCGGCCAGATGCTCGATCAGCGGGGCAGAGCTGTCCTCGATCTCGTCTGTCGGGCTCATGCCTTGTCCTTCTTGTCATCATCCGCCTTGCCATCAGCCTCGCCGACGTCCGTGGTCGGGGTTTCGGCGGTCTTTGCCGCCGGGGCAGCAGACGTCTCTCCCGCTTCCGTCGCCTGGGCCGCCGCCTCCGCCTCAGCGTCGATGCGCGCCTGCGCCTTCTTGGCGGTGCTCTCCTTGATCTTGCGCGCGGCTTCCGCGCGTTCGGCGGCGAGCTTGCCGGTCTCGCTTTCGGGGTCGACATCGGTCAGGCCGGAGGTCGCATCCTTCGCCGCCTTCGACAGGCTGTCCTTGCCCGCCTTCAGCGGGTTGGACATCTTCGAAAGCCCGTCGGTCGCGCTGCGAAAGCCCTGCGCGGCGTCCTTCATGCCGGAGTCGTCAGCCGCCTGGTTCATCGCCTGCGAAAACTCGCGCGCCATGCCCTTGGCCTTGCCGACAAAGCGGCCCACCTGCCGGAAAAGCACCGGCAGATCCTTCGGCCCCACGACAATCAGCGCAACGATGCCGATCACCAGAAGCTCGGTCCATCCCAGGTCCAGCATGGCGTCAGTCCCCGCTTACACCTTGTCCTTGTCTTTCTCCGACTCCGTCTCCGGGGTCACGTCCCGCGCGGTGTCCACCGTTTCATCCTCCAGCTCCTTGGAGCCTTCGCTCACACCCTTCTTGAAGGAAGTGATGCCCTTGCCCACCTCCCCCATGAGTGAACTGATCTTGCCGCGCCCGAACAGCACCAGTACGACAACCGCGATCAGCAGAAGGCCCGGAAGGCCAATATTGTTCAACATGGGTTCTCTCCTATCTCGGGGGCGCGCTTGGCTGCGGCACCCGGAAATCCGTCCCAGATACCTAATGCTTCGCGCAGCCCGTTGAAAGCGGCAATAGCACACGCAAAGGGTGATTTGAGCGGCTTTTTGCATCACTCTTTGTCAGCAGATTGTCAGTTGTCAGATTTTTGTCAGTATAGCGCCCGACTCAGACAGGGAATCACGCGCCATGAAACGCTCGGACCGGCTTTATGCCCTGATCGAAATCCTCAAGGACGGGCGGCTCCACCGGGCCGAGGATCTGGCGCGCACGCTCGATGTCTCGCTGCGCACGATCTACCGCGACATGGACACGCTGGCGGCCTCCGGTGTGCCGGTGGAGGGCGCACGCGGCATGGGCTACTGGGCGGGCGCGGCGATCACCCTGCCGCCGCTCAACCTCACCCCCACGGAGCTGGAGGCGTTGCATCTTGGCCTGGCCGCCGTGGCACAGGGCGGCGAGGACGATCTGCCCGCCGCCGCGCGCAGCCTGGCGGCCAAGATCGACGCCGTGTTGCCCGAGGATCGCCATGTCGCCCCCGCCAGTTTCGGGTTCGCGGTCTACCCCTTCGCCGATGCCGCCAAGGGGTTCAGACATCTGGCCAGCCTGCGCAACGCGGTGCGCCATCGTCAGAAACTGCGCCTGACCATGCAGGACGGCCGCATCCGGCAAGTGCGGCCGCTGAAGCTCGATTATTGGGGCCGGATCTGGACACTTCTGGTCTGGTGTGACACCACCGGCGATTTCACGAGCCTGCGTGTCGATCAGATGGAGACCGTCACGGTTCTGCCGGGCCTGTTCGTGGATGAGCCGGGAAAACGCCTGCGCGACTACCGCCCGGACAGCTAGGGATGCATCGCGGCCTCATGGGCCTGCGCCGCGGGGAACACGAAACACCTGTCCCGCCGCAGCGTCAGCCAGAGCGCCGTACCCGGTTGTGGCAGAAACACATTGGGCACCGTCGCGCGAAGCACGGAGCCGTCGTGATCCATGCGAAACTCCACAAGGCTTTCATTGCCCATGAAGCGCGCGCGCTCCACGATGCCCCGCGCCGCCTGCCCGTCCCGCTCCGTCGGCAGCGGCCCTTTGCCCGCGCGATCGAAATCGAGCTTGAGATGCTGCGGACGGATCACGATGTTCACCGTCTGCCCGTCGCGAAATCCCGGTGTCAGAAACTGCCCGAAGGGCGTATCGGTCAGCGCCCCCCGGCTCACGCCTCTTATCACGTTGATGTCCGAAAAGAACGCCACCGCCTCAAGATCGACCGGCGCATTGTAGATATTGTAGGGCGCGCCCTGCTGCACGATCCGCCCGTCCCGCATGAGCGCGATCTCATCGGCCATGCGCATCGCCTCATCCGGCTCGTGCGTAACCAGAAGAACGGCGGTATCCTCCTGCTTGAGCACGCTCAGCGTCTCGTCGCGGATACCGTCGCGCAGCCGGTTGTCCAGCCCCGAAAACGGCTCATCCATCAGCATGATCCGCGGCCGGGGCGCCAACGCCCGCGCCAGTGCGACACGCTGCTGTTCCCCGCCCGAAAGCTGATGCGGAAAGACGTCGATCGTCCAGCCAAGCCCGACCCGTTCCAGAAGCGTCTCGACCCGCGCGCGTTTTTCCACCTTCGGGCCCTTCAGACCAAAGGCCACGTTGTCGGCCACGCTCATATGCGGGAAAAGCGCGAAATCCTGGAACATCAAACCGATCTGCCGCCGTTCGGGCGGGACGCGAAATACCGTGTCGCAGATCAGGTTGCCATCGACGTAGATCTCGCCGGCATCCTGCGTGTCCACCCCCGCGATCATCCGCAGCGTGGTCGATTTACCGCATCCCGACGGTCCCAGCAGGCAGGTCACCTGTCCCGGCATGATCGACAGCGACACATCATCCACCACCATCCGGTCGCCAAAGCGCCGTTTGAGGTTTCGAATCTCGAGCCGGGGTATGGTGTGAACGGTCGTGCCGGTGGTCGGAGTCAAGCGGAGCCTCATGCGGTATCTGATGAAAAACATCAGATTTTGCGAAGATGTAGCAGCCCCCCACTCAGGCCGCAACCCTGCGCTCACCGGCGAAGATCGCCGCGAAACCGGCTCCCGAACCGGACCGCAAAACCACCACGAGATTGACCCGCCACGCCCCCGCACGCAAACGTGAGACCGCGTTCGCCGGCGTTTTCAGAGGCTTGAGCCCCCTGCCTAGAACGTTGCGTTCACCGCGCCCCCGTCCAAAAGCCAGTTCTGCCCCACCACGAAGCCCGCGTGCTGCGAGCACAGGAAGGCGCAAGTCGCGCCGAACTCCCGCGCCGAGCCATAGCGCCCGGCCGGTATCGTCTCGCAGCGCTGCGCCTTGGCCTCTTCGAGGGTGATCCCCTGCGCCTGAGACACCCCGGTGTCGAGCGATACGGCCCGGTCGGTCGCGTGAATGCCGGGCAGCAGGTTGTTGATCGTCACCCCATGCTTGGCCACCTGCCGCGAGGTGCCCGCGACATAGCCCGTAAGCCCCGCGCGCGCCGAATTCGACAGCCCAAGAACCGGGATCGGCGCCTTCACCGATTGCGAGGTGATGTTGACCACACGGCCCCACCCCTTCTCCATCATCCCCGGCAACAGCGCCTTCATGAGGGCGATCGGCGTCAGCATATTGGCGTCCAGCGCCTTGATGAACTCCTCGCGCGTCCAGTCGGTCCACATGCCCGGCGGCGGCCCGCCCGCGTTGGTCACAAGAATATCGACACCCTGCGCCGCCGCGATCACCCGCGCCTGCCCGTCTTCGGTGGTCACATCGGTGGCGACGGTCTCAACCGCGACGCCGAACCGATCCCGCAAATCCTGTGCCGCCGCCTCCAGCGCCTCGGCGCCGCGCGCGTTCATCACCAGATCGACCCCGGCCTCCGCCAGCGCCTCGGCACAGCCGAAGCCCAGCCCCTTCGACGAGGCACAAACCAATGCGCGCTTACCCTTGAGTCCCAGATCCATTTCCGCTCTCCCCTGTTTGCGTCGCGCATACCAAACATAAAAACGCGCCCGTACACCAGTGGAAGATGCCGAAAAATGGTCGGGGCCGAGGCGTGAAGTTGACATAGTTCCTCGCAAGACTCACATGACTGATGACCCACGGGGAAAGTGCATGTCCGATACAACACCCGATACGCCACGCCCGCAACAGCCGCTTCAGGTTTATCTTGCGGCGGATCTGCGCGTGAGCGACGGGGCCAATCTGGGCGATGCGCTATCCTTCGCGGCAGAGTTGCAGCCCGATGATGTCTACATGCTTGATCAGCGCGCCGAGGTTGCCAGTCTGACGATCGACATCGAAGACAATGACCGTTTCGTGATCTCGGAGCATTCGCAAGTTGGCCTGCCCGGCGCGGCGATCTATCTCGACAGTTGCATAACAGTCATGCCGCCCAGCGGAGACACGATCGAGATCCTGATTCTGGTCGAAGTGGACCGGGGCGGTCATGTGGCGCAACTCTATCTGCAACCGCTGGCCCCGCTGAGTCCGAAAACCCCCTATACGCTCGTCGGCATCGACCGCGACACCGCCCGCCGTCGCCTTGCACAGCTCGCCTGCGTCAGCTTTTCGCGTGGAACCCGTATCACCCTGGCCACCGGAGAAATGCGCCCGGTCGAGGATCTGCAAGAGGGTGACCGCGTCCTGACCCGCGACGACGGCCCCCAGCCGTTGCGCTGGATCGGGCAGACCACACTGCGCGCCACGGGTGTCTTCGCCCCTGTTGTGATCACCGCCGGAACGCTCAACAACACCGACGATCTGGTGGTCAGCCCCGATCACCGACTGTTCATCTATCAACGTCACGACCATATCGGCGCCGGACGCTCCGAGCTGATGGTGCGCGCCCGGCATATCGTGAATGGCACCACCGTTTATGTGCATGAAGGCGGCTTCGTCGACTACTTCCAGCTTGTCTTCGACACCCATCAGATCATTTTTGCCGAAGGCATCTCCGCAGAGACAATGTTGATCGATACCTCCACCAGCGCCGCCCTGCCTTCTTCAACCAATCACGCGTCCGGTCAGCCAGAGCACGAGGACCGCCTGCGCCGCGCCTATGAGGTGAACGAGTCGCTGCTTGAACGGCCCGATCTCGCCGAGATCCTGCGCCGCGCTTCCGGGTCGGGCTGAGCAAACACCGGCATTGGCACCGGCATAATACCGACGTTATACCGACGCGATGCAGACAGGCATATTGCGCCCCTGCCCGGGGCTGGATATATGCCCCGATATGCTGGATATGAAACCCAATCGCCCCGACCTGCCGCTTGAAATCGCACGGCGCCGCACGTTTGCGATCATTTCGCACCCCGATGCCGGCAAGACCACGCTGACAGAGAAATTCCTGCTTTATGGCGGTGCCATCCAGATGGCCGGACAAGTGCGCGCCAAGGGCGAGGCACGGCGAACTCGCTCTGACTTCATGCAGATGGAAAAGGATCGCGGTATCTCTGTCTCCGCGTCCGCAATGTCATTTGATTACAACAACTTCCGCTTCAATCTTGTGGATACACCCGGTCACTCCGACTTCTCCGAGGATACGTATCGCACACTCACCGCAGTGGATGCGGCAGTGATGGTGATCGACGGTGCCAAGGGAGTCGAAAGCCAGACCCGCAAACTCTTTGAGGTCTGCCGCCTGCGCGATCTGCCGATCCTGACCTTCTGCAACAAGATGGACCGAGAAAGCCGGGACACCTTTGACATCATTGATGAAATTCAGGAGAACCTAGCCATCGACGTGACCCCGGCAAGCTGGCCCATCGGGATGGGGCGGGAGTTTCTGGGGTGCTATGACCTGTTGCGCGACCGCCTGGAACTGATGGATCGCGCTGACCGGAACCGTGTCGCGGAATCAATAGAGATCAATGGGTTGAACGATCCACTTCTTGCCAAGCATGTACCTGGGCACCTGCTCGAACAACTTCGCGAGGAAGTGGAGATGGCGCGCGAGTTGCTGCCCACTCTCGACCCGCAGGCGGTTCTTGAGGGCCACATGACGCCGATCTGGTTCGGCTCTGCCATCAACTCTTTCGGGGTGAAGGAACTGATGGACGGCATTGGCAACTACGGCCCCGAGCCGCAACCGCAGCGCGCCGAGCCACGAGAGATTCTTCCTGAAGAAACAAAGGTTTCCGGTTTTGTCTTCAAGGTTCAGGCGAACATGGACCCCAAGCATCGTGACCGTGTAGCCTTTGTCCGGCTTGCCTCCGGCCATTTCAAACGCGGCATGAAACTGACACATGTGCGATCAAAGAAACCGATGACAATTTCCAATCCGGTACTTTTTCTCGCTTCTGACCGCGAGCTGGCAGAAGAGGGCTGGGCCGGCGATATCATCGGCATTCCAAACCACGGGCAGCTGCGGATTGGCGACACGTTAACCGAAGGCGAACAAATCCGTGTTACGGGTATCCCCTCGTTCGCACCCGAGTTGCTTCAAACCTGCCGCGCGGGCGACCCGATGAAAGCCAAGCACCTTGAAAAGGCGCTCATGCAGTTCGCCGAAGAAGGGGCGGCCAAAGTGTTCAAGCCCAGCTACGGGTCGGGCTTTATCGTCGGTGTCGTCGGCGCGTTGCAGTTCGAGGTTCTAGCCAGCCGGATCGAAATGGAATACGGCCTCCCGGTGCGCTTCGAGGCGTCGCAGTTCACCTCCGCCCGCTGGGTGAACGGTGAAAAGCAAGCCGTTGATAAATTTGTAAATTCCAACAAACAGCATATCGCGACCGACAATGATGGCGATACGGTTTATCTCACGCGTCTTCAATGGGATATCGACCGTGTCGAGCGTGACTACCCGGACGTGACCCTCAGCGCGACGAAAGAGATGATGGTCTGACACCATGATCGACAAACAGGGCTTGCGGTGGCGTGGCGAGACCCGCATCCTCGTCCCATGACCGCCACCGAAACCAAACCGACAACAGCACCATCATGGGGGCTTGTTGCCACGATCAAGGCGCCGGTCGAAGTGATCCTGGATTTCGCGGCCTATCATCTGGAACTCGGGGCGGCGCATCTTTTCATCTATCTGGACGATGAAAATTTTGCGGCGGAAGAAGAACTTGCTGCGCATTCTTCAATCACTGTCACTCGCACGGACAATGCCTACTGGCAGGAAACCCTGGGCCGGCGCCCGCCAAAGCACCAGGTCCGTCAATCGCACAATGCGCGCCACGCCTATGCCCACGCCGGGGCGCTGGACTGGCTCGCCCATATAGACGTGGATGAATTTCTTTGCCCCGAACAAAGCGTCGCCGCCCATCTGGGCACCCTGCCCGCCGGCACACGCGCCGCCCGTACCCGCCCCGCCGAGATGCTGGCCACCGACGGGCAAACCGGGCTTGATCCGGACATCACCTACTGCAAGGCTTGGATGCCTCCCGATGGTGAACGTGTGGCCCGCGCCGAGCGGATCTATCCCACCTATGGACGCTATGTGAAGGGCGGCTTTCTGAGTCATGTCGCCGGCAAGATATTCCTGCGCACCGGCCAAGGCGGGGTCGACATCCGGATTCATAGTGCCTTCAGCGGGACAACGGAAATCCCGAGCGTCGAGATGCCGGAAGTTGCGCTCGCCCATCTTCATGCACCAAGCTGGCAGGCGTGGCAGCATCACTACCGCTATCGCCTGACAAAAGGCTCCTATCGCGCCGAGATGCGGCCCGCGATCTCGCGCGATCAGGGGGGGCTATCCCTCTACGAACTTTTCAATCTTCTGGAGGACAAAGAGGGTGAAGACGCACTGCGCGGTTTCTTCGAAGAAGTCTGCCTTGCCACCCCTGAGCACCTCCACCGACTGACGCAGGAGGGGTTGTTGCGCCGTTTCCATCTGGATCGGGACCGAAAGCGCCTCAAACATTTCCCGGGATTTCGTTCGGAGTGTCCGCAACCTTGAAATCGTTTTCCGGACTGGCCTGCGTAGTCCCCCTGATTCATTGACGATTGGCCCGAGTAGAGATATACGCCTCGTCGTGGATCCCTTTTTGTGAACAAACACAGGGCCGACAGGGCCTGATCCACATCAGACGCTACGGGCCAAACGTGTCCGTAAACCACGGATGCAAATGACCAAATTTTCCGAACTCAACCTGAATCCGAAAGTACTCAAGGCCGTTGTAGAGGCCGGGTACGAGATACCAACCCCGATCCAGGAAGGGGCGATTCCCCCTGCACTGGAAGGCCGCGACGTTCTTGGCATTGCCCAGACCGGCACCGGCAAGACCGCTGGCTTTACCCTGCCGATGTTGTCGCTTCTGGCCCGTGGGCGCGCACGCGCGCGGATGCCCCGCAGTCTGGTGCTATGTCCGACCCGTGAACTTGCCGCACAAGTGGCCGAGAACTTTGACACCTATTCCAAGCACCTCAAGCTGACCAAGGCGCTGCTGATCGGCGGGGTGAGTTTCAAGGATCAGGACAAGCTCATTGACAAGGGCGTGGATGTGCTCATCGCAACGCCGGGGCGCCTTCTCGATCACTTCGAGCGCGGCAAACTCCTGCTGACTGGCGTGCAAATCATGGTCGTGGATGAGGCTGACCGAATGCTCGACATGGGTTTCATTCCCGATATCGAGCGGATTTTCTCGCTTACGCCCTTCACACGCCAGACCCTTTTCTTCTCCGCCACGATGGCACCTGAAATTGAGCGGATCACCAACACGTTTCTGCAAGCGCCTGTGCGGATTGAGGTGGCCCGTCAGGCAACCGCGTCAGAGACCATTGAACAAGGCGTGGTGATGTTCAAGGCATCCCGCCGAGATCGCGAAGCCAGCGAAAAGCGCGATTTGCTGCGCGCTATGATTGATGCCGAAGGTGACAAGTGCAGCAATGCGATCATCTTCTGCAATCGTAAGGTCGATGTGGATATCATCGCCAAATCGCTCAAGAAGTATGGCTATGACGCAGCGCCGATCCACGGCGATCTGGAGCAGTCGCAGCGCACCAGAACACTGGATGGCTTTCGCGCCGGGGACCTGCGCTTTCTCGTGGCCTCGGACGTTGCGGCGCGCGGGTTGGATGTGCCTGCGGTCAGCCACGTTTTCAATTATGACGTGCCCAGCCATGCCGAGGATTACGTTCACCGTATCGGCCGCACGGGTCGTGCCGGGCGTGCGGGCAAGGCCATGATGCTCTGCGCCCCGCGCGACGAAAAGAACTTCGAAGCGATAGAACGGCTTCTGCAAAAGGAAATTCCGCGACTCGCCTCTCCGATTGAGCAAAGCGAACCGGCCGAGTTGGCCGAAGACTCGGCCCCCACCCCAAAACCCAGGAAAGTCAGTACACGCGGACGCTCAAAACCAGCGCACCCTCCAGAAGATGCGGCTGAGGTGAACCCGCCACAGGACGAACCGCTGGCCAAAGAGGCGGACAAGCCAAAGCCGAAACCTCGCGCAAAGGCGCAGGACAAACCACAGGCCAAAACGCAGGAATCCTCTGATCGCGGGAAATCCGGTGGACGCGGAAAATCCGATAAGGGCGGCAACAAGGTGGTTGGCATGGGTGATCATATGCCCAGCTTCATTGCGCTGAGTTTCGACGAGCGTCGCGCAGGCTGATTGTTCTTTCAAGTCGCCGCTACAGCATAAGGCCGGGAAGCGTTTTCGCTTCCCGGCCTTTCGCTTTGTCCCGCTCGGGCGTGAGAGGCGGAATGGGCATCCGCCCGCCCCCGCCAGTTCTCAGCTCAACCGGCTGACAATGACTGTCACTTCCGGCTTGCGTCCAATCTCGGACATGCAGGTGTTGCGGGCAATGCGGCGCAGTTCCGTATCAAGCTTGTCGTCGTCGGCCAGCGTCTTTGCCCCCGCCCGAGCAAGAAACTGTGTCAGATCCGCCTCAAGCACATCGACGAGGGATGCATTGCTGCTCCCCGTTTCGGGCAGCCCTTTGAGTTCGCACCATGCTTCTCCCAAGGGTTCGTCATCCTCGTCAAGTATGACAGACACCACCAGATGCCCGTTAAGCGCCACGCGGATGCGATCCCGTACGATCCCATCCATAGCGCCGATCTGCACCGTTCCATCCAGATAGGTGCGTCCGGTTTCCACATAGTCGGCGACGACAGGCTCATCTCCGGTCAGGTCGATCATGGTTCCGTTGACCGCGACAATCGCGGCGCGTCCCCGCTCTTTCGTCAGCTTGGTGAGCTCGCGCAGGTGCCGATGCTCACCATGCATCGGGATCACCATCTGCGGCGCCACGATATCCTGCATCCTTTCCAGATCGGGCCGATTTGCATGCCCCGAAACGTGATAGGCACCGTCGTTGTCATCGACCACATCCACGCCCCGCTCCGAGAACTGGTTCATCACGCGGATCACACCGTTTTCATTGCCCGGAATGGTCTTGGATGAAAACAGAAACAGATCACCTTCCTTGAGAGTAATGCCCATATGCTTGCCACGGGCCAACTGCGCGCTTGCCGCGCGACGTTCCCCCTGACTGCCAGTCACGATGAGCATCAGCTCCTCCCGCGGAAGCTTGGCGGCCTCCTCTGGCGGGACAGTAGCCGGAAAATCTGTCAGAACACCTGTTTCCACCGATGCCTCGATCATCCGCTGCATGGCCCGTCCCATGAGACAGACCGTCCGCCCGGCACGTTTTCCGGCCTCGGCCAATGTCTTGACCCGCGCCACGTTGGAGGCAAATGTCGTCGCCACCACCATCTTGGACGCCCCGGCCACGAGTTTTTCGATCTCGGGACCGACGGTCGCTTCCGATCGACCGGGATGCTGGGAAAACACATTGGTGGAATCACAAACGAGGGCCTTCACCCCGTCCTTGCTTACCTCGGCCCACAGGTCCGCATCGAACGGCTCACCGACCAGAGGCGTTTCATCGAGCTTGAAGTCTCCGGTATGAATCACCCGCCCGGCGGGTGTGTCGATTACAATGGACCCGCCTTCCGGAATGGAATGCGACACCGGAAGCACACCGACCGAAAACGGCCCCGCCTTGGTTACTTCGGGCCAGGGTGATACGGTTTTCACCTCCGCCTCCGGTTGCCCGTTCTCGATCATCTTGCGGCGAATATGGTGCGCGGTAAAAGCACGCGCATAAACCGGAACGCCCAGCCGGGACCAATAGTGCCCCACGGCGCCGAAATGGTCTTCGTGGGCGTGGGTGATGAAAATCGCCTCCAGCCGGTCCTTGCGTTCTACCAGCCAGGAGATGTCGGGGAAGATAAGATTCACCCCCGGACTTGTTTCCATGTCCGGAAAAGTGACGCCGAGATCGACAAGGATCAGCCTTTCTTTTCCCGGCTTTCCCCAGCCATAGACATAGGCGTTCATGCCGATTTCACCGGCGCCTCCAAGGGGAAGATATATCAAACGTTCATTGCTCATATCAGGTCGAATTATCCCTGTTGTATTTGTGAATCACGGTCAGGCCGTGCATGGTAAGCTCATCTACATAGGCGTCGAAAAGCGCCTCTGTCTGCTGGAACAAGGGCGCCAGCCCGCCCGTCGAAATAATCTTCATGGGACGATCGCGTTCCGCCCGGATCTGGCTGCAAATCTCGCGCACCAATCCGACATACCCCCAGAACACCCCCGACTGCATACAGGCCACCGTATTAGTGCCGACAACGGCTTGTGGCTTGGTGATATCCACATGCGGAAGCGCCGCGGCCGCCTCGTGCAGCGCCTGTAACGACAGGTTTACGCCGGGCGCAATCGCCCCGCCGATATAAGCCCCATCCGCCGCCACCACGTCAAACGTAGTCGCTGTCCCGAAATCCACAACGATCAAGTCGCCACCGTAGAGATCGAACCCCGCCACCGTGTTGACAAGCCGATCAGGCCCCACGGCCGTGCCCTCATCGACACGGACATCCACCGGAAGCCGGCACTCCGGCTTGCCGACGACAAGCGGACGGCAATTAAAATACCGATCCGACAGAACCCGCAAGTTGAATACCACTCTCGGTACCGTCGAGGAGATGATCACATCGGTGATATTCGCCTCGATCCGCTGAAACGCCATCAACGTGGACAGCCAGACATAATACTGATCGGCGGTGCGCTGATGTTCTGTCGCCGTGCGCCATGTGGCAACGAAATCCACACCGTTCCAGATGGAGAACACCGTATTCGTGTTACCGCAGTCAATCGCCAGAAGCATGGGCCGCCCCCCGGGCTTTTCAGAAGAAGATTTCGGCAGCCGGGATGGCCTCGGCACCCTTTGGGGTCTTCAACACCAGATTGCCCGCATTGTCCACCGTCTCGAAAACTCCGGTCCGGCACTGGTGCGCCGTGCGTGCGGTGATGACCTCGCCAAGCCGCGCCGCCCGGTCGAGCCATGCGGTTCGGATCGGCGCGAACCCGTAGGTGACAAACTGGGTCTCGCGTGTGGCGAAGGCAACGGCGAGATAATCCAGAAACGTCTCGGGATCAACCTCCACGCCGGTCTCGGACATAAGCGAGACCGGCCTGACGGCCCCTGTCTCCAGGCCTTCGGGATTCGGCGCCGACACCAGGTTAACCCCGATCCCGATGGCGATATGGCTCATGCCTGCCCCGGACACGCCACCACCTTCGAGAAGAATGCCCGCCACCTTGCCCCCGTTGACCAGAACGTCATTGGGCCATTTGAGCGCCAGCCCTTCAACCCGTCCTGTCACGGCGGCAAGGGTATCGAATAGCGCAAGCGCCGCCACGAATGACCGCAGTGCGACACGGTCGGGCGTTTCACTCGGCCGCATCACGAGCGTGGCGGCAAAATTGCCTTCCAGATCTGACCAGGCACGTCCGCGCCGCCCCCGTCCAGACATCTGGCGCCGCGCAAGGATCCACTCCGGTCCGTTCAGTTGCGGCGCGATCCGGGCCGCCTCGGCGTTGGTGCTGTCCACCTCCGCAAGGACCCGTCGGCCATAGCCCTCGGGCCAGTTTTGCTTCATTTTCTCGGGCTTAGTTGACAAGCGTTGCCGCTGCCGCCTGCGCCACGCTCTCGATCCCGAAGAGGTTCACAACCCCCACCAGCATGGCCGCGGCGGAGCCCATCAGAAGCGTCCAAAGCACAGCAGAACGGTTTCTGTCGAGTGCCTCGCCTTCTTCGCCGAAATACATGTAATAGACGATTCTCAGATAGTAGAACGCCCCGATCACGGAGGCGATCACCCCTGCCACCGCGAGCCAGATCAAGCCGGCATCATAGGCCGCGCGCAAAACATAGAACTTCCCGAAAAAGCCCACCAGCGGCGGCACCCCTGCCAAAGAGAACAAAAGGATCAGCATGGCAAGCGCCCGACCCGGATCGCGCTTGGAATACATGTTGAGCGCGCTAATGCTCACCACGGGCTGACCGTCCTTTTCCATCGACAGGATAAACGCAAAGGTTCCCACGTTCATCGTCACGTAGATCGCCATGTAGATGAGCATCGCCTGCACACCGAAGGCGGTCCCCGCTGCCAGCCCCATCAAGGCATAGCCCATATGCGCAATTGATGAATAGGCCATCAGTCGCTTGATATTGCGCTGGCCAATCGCGGCAATGGCCCCAAGGAACATCGACAGGACCGACAGCAACGCCAGAATTTGTTGCCAATCGCCCACGACACCGCCGAAGGCATCATGCAGCACCCGTGCCAGAAGCGCGATGGCCGCCACCTTGGGGGCTGTGGCGAAAAACGCGGTAATCGGTGTTGGCGCCCCTTCATAGACGTCCGGCGTCCACATGTGGAAGGGCACTGCGGAGACCTTGAATGCCAGCCCCGCCACTACAAAGGCCAACCCGAACAGCAATCCAATCGAAATCTGACCGCTTCCCACCGCCTCGATGATCCCGGAGAAGAGCGTTGTTCCGGCAAAGCCATAGACCAGCGACGCCCCATAGAGCAACAAACCGGAGCTGAGCGCGCCAAGCACGAAGTACTTCAGACCCGCCTCGGTCGATTTCACGCTGTCCCGGCGCATCGCGGCCACCACGTAAAGCGCCAGTGACTGAAGTTCCAGCCCCATGTAAAGTGCCATCAGGTCGCCAGCGGAAACCATGACCATCATGCCCGTGACGGCCAGCGTCACAAGCACGGGATACTCGAACCGAAGCAATCCCCGGCGCGACATGTAGTCCTGTCCCATCACCAGAACGGCCGCCGCGCTGAGCAGGATCACGACCTTGGCGAAGCGCGCAAATCCGTCATCGTGGAACATGCCACCAAAGGCCACCCGAGCCCCGGATCCATTCACCCCGATCCAGACAGCCAGCAGCACGAAAAGCACCGCCGTGAACCACGTCAGGGCCGGCGCCAGCCGGTCCTTGCCGGTATAGACCACCCCGACAAGAGCGCCCATGGCAAAGAGCGCCAGGACAATCTCGGTCAGAATAATGTTGAGATCGGCAGAGATCATGCCATTCGCTCCTGTCAGTGCCCCGCAACCTGATTCATCGCCGGTGCGTGAACCAGTGCAGTGTCATAATTCGAGATCAGCGCCTCGACCGAAGGGCCAATGATGTCGGTCACAAGCGCGGGATAGACGCCGAGGATCAGGGTCATCGCCACGAGCGGCGCAAAGATCCACTTCTCGCGCATGCTCATGTCCCGAATGGTCTTCAGGCTCTCCTTGATCAGATCCCCAAACACCACCCGGCGATACAGCCAGAGCGCGTAGGCCGCCGACAGGATCACGCCCGAAGTCGCGACCAGCGCCACCCAGGTGTTGACCTGGAAAATCCCCATCAGCGTGAGGAATTCCCCAACGAAGCCCGACGTGCCGGGCAACCCCACATTGGCCAGGGTGAAGAACATGAAGATCAGCGCATAAATCGGCATCCGATTCACCAGACCACCATAGGCGTCGATCTCGCGGGTGTGCATCCGGTCGTAGATGACACCAACGCACAGAAAGAGCGCGCCAGAGATGAAACCGTGGCTGATCATCTGAAATATCGCCCCATCGATCCCTTGCTGGTTCGCCGCGAATATCCCCATTGTCACATATCCCATATGCGCGACCGAGGAATAGGCGATCAACTTCTTCATGTCCTCCTGAACCAGCGCCACCAGCGAGGTATAGACAATGGCTATCGCGCTGAGCCAAAGGACAAGCGGCGTCATCACGTCGGCGCCAACCGGGAACATCGGGAGCGAAAAGCGCAGGAAGCCATACCCCCCCATCTTCAGAAGGATCGCCGCCAGCACGACCGATCCCGCCGTCGGGGCCTGAACGTGCGCATCGGGCAACCAGGTGTGAACCGGCCACATCGGCATCTTGACCGCGAAGCTGGCAAAGAACGCCACAAACATGAGCGTCTGCATCCCGCCCACAATCTGAATACCCAGAAGACTGAAACTGTCCGCGGCGAACTGATGCCGCATCAGCGTGGGAATATCGGTCGTGCCCGCATCAGAATACATCGCCACCATCGCAACCAGCATCAGCACGGAACCGAGGAAGGTGTAGAGGAAGAACTTGAAGCTGGCGTAGATGCGATCCTTGCCGCCCCAGATCCCGATGATCAGGAACATCGGGATTAGCCCGGCCTCGAAGAACAGGTAGAAGAGCACAAGATCAAGCGCCATGAACACGCCGAGCATCAGCGTCTCGAGCACCAGAAAAGCGATCATGTATTCCTTCACCCGTGAGGTGACAGTCCACGATGCAGCGATGGCCAGCGGCATGATGAATGTGGTCAGCATCACGAAAAGAACGCTGATCCCGTCCACGCCGAGCTTGTATTTCAGACCCAGAAGCCAATCGCGCTCTTCCACGAACTGAAAACCCGTGTCCGAGGGGTCGAACTGCACGAGGATGAACAGCGACACCATAAACGTCAGGCCGGTGGCCAGAAGCGCGACCCACTTGGCGTTGCGCTGCGCCGCCGCATCCTCTCCGCGCAGGAAGATCAGCAGGATCAGGGCTGCCAGCGCGGGAATGAACGTGACAAGGGAAAGCAAGCTGTCGTTCATCAGTTCGCTCCTCCGCTGAGCGTGATCCAGGTGATCAGAATGGCGATGCCGAGCACCATGGCAAAGGCGTAGGTGAAGATGTAGCCGGACTGCGCCCGCCCCGCGAGGCGGGTAAAGAAGGGAATGATCCCCATAGCCACGCCATTGAGAAAGCCATCAATCACGCTGCCGTCGCCACGTTTCCAAAGCAGCCGCCCCAGAGACTTGGCCGGCCGAACGAAAATGACGTCATACGCCTCGTCGAAATACCACTTGTTCAGCAGGAACAGGTAGAGCGGACGCTGCGCCTCCGCTAGGCGCCGGGGCAGCGACGTGTTCACGATGTAGAACAGATAAGCCACCGCAAGACCGATCAGCATGGCAATGAACGGGCTCACCTTCACCCAAGTCGGGGCGTGGTGGGCGTCGTCCATGACATGATTGTCCGGCGCCATGAAGATCGCCCCCTGCGGCGCGGTCATCGCGGCGGCGTCGCCGGCTTCCGCGGTATCGTCCGATGCTTCCGCGTGATGCTCGGGAATGCCGAAGAAGCGGTTTACCTGATCATGATCGCCAAAGAAGCTACCATACCAGATCATTCCCGAAAACACCGCGCCCAAGGCGAGAACGCCAAGCGGTGCAATCATGACCATCGGGCTTTCATGTGCATGATCATGGGTTTTCTTGTTGCCTCGCGCCTCTCCAAAGAAGGTCAGGAACATGAGCCGCCAAGAATAGAAGCTTGTGAACAGAGCCGCGATGACCAACATCCAGAAGGCATAGCCTCCCGCCGTGCCGGCCCATGCGCTCTCGATCACCGCATCCTTGGACAGGAACCCGGCAAAGCCGATCTGGGTCAGCGGGATGCCGACACCTGTGATGGCAAGCGTGCCGATCATCATCGCCCAGAAGGTATAGGGCAGCTTCTTGCGAAGCCCGCCATAGTTTCGCATGTCCTGCTCGTGATGCATTCCATGAATGACGGAACCCGCCCCGAGAAACAGCATCGCCTTGAAAAATGCGTGCGTGAAGAGGTGGAACATCGCGACCGAATAGACCCCGACACCGGCGGCCACGAACATGTAGCCAAGCTGCGAACAGGTCGAATAGGCGATCACCCGCTTGATGTCATTCTGCACAAGCCCCACCGTCGCCGCGAAAAAGGCGGTGGTGGCGCCGATGAAGGTCACGAAGATCAGAGCCTCGGGCGCATACTCGAACAGCGGCGACATGCGGCAGACAAGGAACACGCCCGCCGTCACCATCGTCGCGGCATGGATCAGCGCCGACACCGGGGTCGGACCCTCCATCGCGTCGGGAAGCCATGTGTGCAGGAAAAGCTGCGCCGACTTGCCCATGGCCCCGACGAACAGCAGGAAGGCGAGAAGGTTCGCCGCGTTCCACTCGGTCCAGAGGAACGCCACCTGCGTTTCGGCCAGCATCGGACCGGCGGCGAAAATGTCGTCAAGCCTGACACTGTCCACCAGAAAGAACAGCCCCGCGATACCAAGCGCGAAGCCGAAATCCCCCACCCGGTTGACCACGAAGGCCTTGATCGCGGCGGCATTGGCCGACGGCTTGCGATAGTAGAAGCCGATCAACAGGTAGGAGGCGACACCGACCCCTTCCCAGCCGAAGAACATCTGCACAAGGTTGTCCGAGGTCACCAGCATCAGCATGGCGAAGGTGAAGAACGAAAGATACGCAAAGAAGCGCGGCTTGTAGCTCTCATGCTCGCGGAAATTTTCGTCATGCGCCATGTAGCCGAAGCTGTAGAGATGCACGAGCGCCGAAACCGTGGTGACAACGATCAACATGATCGCGGTCAGTCGATCCAGCCGGATCGCCCAGTCACTCTGAAATGTGCCGCTCTCGATCCAGCGAAGGATCTGAATCTGCTCGGTCACGCCGTCATGGCCAAGAAAGACGATCCAGCTGAGCAGGCAGGCCAGAAACAGAAGGCCGGTGGTGACCCATTGCGCGGCAACCTCACCGATGACACGCCAGCCGAACCCCGCGATGATCGCCCCGACAAGGGGCGCGAACAGGATGATGGTTTCCATGTCGCGTTATCCCTTCATCATGTTGACATCTTCCACCGCGATCGTGCCGCGATTGCGGAAGAAGGACACCAGAATCGCGAGGCCGATGGCCGCTTCGGCGGCAGCCACGGTCAGCACGAAAAGTGTGAAGACCTGCCCCACCAGATCACCCAGAAAGGACGAAAAGGCGACAAGATTGATATTCACCGACAGGAGTATCAGCTCGATCGACATCAACAGGATGATCACGTTCTTCCTGTTCAGGAAAATCCCGAAGATGCCTATGACAAACAGCGTCGCCGCCACTGTCAGGTAATGTTCAAGTCCGATCATGTCTCACGTCCCATCGCCTTTCCCGGTTCCGTTTCCTCGCAGGGATACGGCCCGGAAATTATGAATAATTCCGGTTCAGAGACCCTGCCCCGGTTTCACGTCTTTCAGTTCCATCGCCTTCGCCGGATCACGCCACATCTGCGCCAGCACGTTCTGACGCTTCACGTCGCGACGGTGGCGCAGCGTCAGCACGATCGCCCCGATCATCGCCACCAGAAGAATCAACCCGGCAAGCTGGAACAGCAGAAAATATGTATCGTAGAGCAACATCCCGAGTGCGGCGGTATTCTCCACCCCCTCCGGAATCGGGGCCGCGCGCAAGCCTTCGGCCGCATCCGAATGCTGCCAGGCCCCAATCGCGACCGCGAATTGCATAAGCAGAACAATTCCAATCAGAAGCGCAAGCGGCAAATACTGTGCCATCTGCGCCTTCAACTCGGCAAAGTCCACGTCGAGCATCATGACCACGAACAGGAACAACACGGCCACCGCGCCCACGTAGACGATGACCAGAAGCATCGCCACGAATTCTGCCCCCAGCAGCACGAAAAGCCCCGCCGAACTCAGAAATGCAAGGATCAGCCAGAGCACCGAATGCACCGGGTTGCGGCTGATCACGGTGAAAAGCCCGCCCGTGATCACCCCGATCGCGAACAGGTAAAAGGCCAGCGCAGCAATGGTCATGTCTCACTTTCCTCGTTCTCGGCCAGAACCTCCTGCGCGATATGCATCACGCGGGTCATGGCGGGAATGCCGGCGAACATCGACATCTGGCCGATGGTCTCGACGATCTCCTGTTTGCGCGCCCCGGCTTCGACGGCATGGCGCACGGTCACCCGGACTTGCGCATCGGCCTGCCCGCCCAGAACAGTCAGCGCGGCCAGCGTCAGCAACATCCGGGTCTTGGCGTCCAGTCCGTCCCGGTTGAGCATGTTGCCGAAGAACAGATCCATCATGTCCTTGGGCATGGTCGGCCAGAGCTTCTCGAATCCCTGGGGCGTGAACGACTCGAACCCCTCCAGTCCGGGGCTCATGCTCTTGGCCATCTCCCGATACTGGGCGATCATCGCCTCAAAGGGGTTCTTCTCAACGCTCATCGGTAGGGTGCATCCAGTTCAAGGTTTCGGGCAATCTCGGCTTCCCAGCGGTCGCCGTTTTCAAGGAGCTTGGCCTTGTCGTAGAACATTTCTTCCCGGGTCTCCGTGGCGAATTCGAAATTCGGGCCTTCCACGATGGCATCCACCGGGCAGGCTTCCTCGCAGAAACCACAATAGATGCACTTGGTCATGTCGATGTCATAGCGCGTCGTGCGGCGGCTTCCATCCTCGCGCGGCTCCGCGTCGATGGTGATCGCCTGCGCCGGGCAGATTGCCTCGCAGAGCTTGCAGGCGATGCACCGCTCTTCACCATTGGGATACCGGCGCAGCGCATGTTCGCCCCGGAACCGCGGGCTCAGCGGCCCCTTTTCATGCGGATAATTGATCGTGGCTTTGGGCGCGAAGAAATACTTCAGTCCCACCCGGAACCCGGCGATGACATCGGATAAAAGAAAATATCCCGCAGCGCGTTTATAGTCGATAGCCGCCATGTTCAGCCTCCAATCGTCCAGCGGGCATAGGCCCCGCCGAATGCTTCGAATTTTGCCAGAAATGCCACGATCACGACCCATGCCAAGGACAACGGAAGAAAGACCTTCCAGCCGATGCGCATAAGCTGATCATAGCGGTAGCGTGGTGTTATCGCCTTCACCATCGCGAAGATGAAGAAGAAGAACGCCATCTTGCCGACCATCCACAAAACCCCGTCGGGCAGCCCCGGAATCGGGGAAAGCCAGCCACCGAAGAACAAAAGCGAGGTAAGCGCGCACATCAGGAACATCGCTATATACTCGCCCGCCATGAACAGCAGGAACATCGTCGAGGAATACTCGACCTGATACCCGGCCACGAGTTCCGATTCCGCCTCCGGCAGGTCAAAGGGGGGCCGGTTCGTTTCGGCCAGAGTCGATATGAAAAACAGGAACACCATCGGGAAATGCGGCAGCCAATACCAGGAGAAGAAGCCGTAGCGGCCGTCCTGCGCCATCACGATATCACCGAAATTCAGCGACCCGGTGGAAATGATCACCCCGATGATGATCAGACCGATGGACACCTCATAGGAGATCATCTGCGCCGCAGAGCGCAGAGAGCCAAGGAAGGCGTATTTGGAATTCGACGCCCAGCCCCCCATGATCACGCCGTAAACCTCCAGCGAGGAGATCGCGAACACATAGAGAATGGCCACGTTGATATCCGCCAGGACCCAGCCCTCGTTGAACGGGATCACGGCCCATGCCACCAGGGCGAGAACGAAACTGGTCAGCGGTGCCAGAATGAACACAGGACGATCCGCACCCGCCGGGATGACAACTTCCTTCAACACGTATTTGAGTGCATCGGCAACCGATTGAAGCAGGCCGAAGGCACCGACCACGTTCGGCCCGCGCCGCATCTGCACTGCGGCCCAGATCTTGCGATCCCCGTAGACGAGAAACAGAAGCGAGATCATCACGAACCCAATGACCGCAAGCACCTGCGCCACGATCAGAACGCCTATGCCGAGCGGAGTGGTAAAGAAATCAGCCATTGGTCCTCACACCGTAGGTATTCCGTTTTCTGCGCAGCTTGAAACGGTGACTTCGGCGTCAATCGTCTTCAGCCCGCGGGGCAGCGCAGACGAGATGGTGTAAACCGCATCTCCCCTCCAGATTCCACCCTCAATATCAACTGTCGTCCGAACGTGCCGCGCAAAACCAAAGCCCCGGATCAAAGCATATTGCGCTGCGGCGCATTCGGCATAGGCATCCACATCCTGATGGTCGCGCGCGCCCGTCATGGCAACCCGAAAATTCACCAGATCCCCATCCAGAAGCCGCGTTTCGACGCCCTTGTAGTCTGGATCGAAGGCAACGCGATCACGCGCCACGCTCTCCCCGTCCGAAGCGGCGCATGCTGCGACCCCGGCGGCAACCAGCGGCATCAGAATGGATATGATCGCCCGTCCTGACACTGTCACTCCGCCGCGATCGCCTTGTCGCGCCGCGCCTTTGCATTGGCCGAAAGCTCTGCCATCAATTCCGACGCCCGCGCAATCGGGTTGGTCAGGTAGAAATCGGTAATTGCGGTGCGGAACTCCGCGTTCCCAAGCGGCTCTTTCGGCAGCGGCTCGTCGGTGTTTTCAGGAACCTCGTCGATCTGCGCGAGATGCGGAACCTCCGCCACCAGTTTCTGACGAAGCTGTGCAAGGCTGTCATAGGGCAGCGTGGCATCAAGCTCTGCCGACAGGGCCCGCAGGATGGCCCAGTTCTCCTTGGCCTCGCCGGGCGGGAAGCCCGCGCGCATGGCAAGCTGCGGGCGCCCCTCGGTATTGACGAAAACCGCGTTCTCTTCGGTATAGGCCGCAGAGGGCAGGATCACGTCGGCACGATGCGCCCCGCGATCACCGTGGCTGCCCTGATAGATGACAAACACGCCCGGGTCGATCTCCACCTCGTCGGCCCCAAGGTTAAAGATCACCTCCGCCCCGTCGATCGCGGTGGCGAGCCCGCCGTCGGTCACGGCGCCCACATCCATCGCGCCGACCCGCGCCGCCGCGGTATGCAGCACCAGCATCCGGCCCGAAAGCGCCTGCGCCGCGGCCAGCACGGCAAGCCCGTCCGCCTCGCGCAGCGCGCCCTGACCGACGATGACGATGGCTTCGTCGCCGGCCCGAGCGCGCGCAAGCGCATCGCGTCCGGTGCCAAGATGTTCATAGTCATAGGTCAGATCCACCGCCTGCCCGATCACCTTCACCGTAGCCCCCTTGATCCACGCCTTGCGAATACGGGCATTGAGGACCGGCGCCTCGTCACGCGGATTGGCGCCGATCAGGATGATTTCTTTCGCCGAATCAATCTCTTCCACGGCGACATTGCCGACATATCCGGCGCGGTTACCAACCGGCAGGCGCGCATTGTCGGTGCGGCATTCCACCTTGCCCCCAAGCCCCTCGACAAGCTGTCGAAGCGCGAACGCCCCCTCAACCGGCGCCAGATCCCCGATCAGGCCGGCAATCTTCTTGTCTTTCATCGCGGCCGCCGCCGCCGACAGCGCCTCCGGCCAGCTTGCCGGGCGTAGCTTGCCGTTTTCCCGCACATAGGGGCGGTCCAGACGCTGTTTGCGCAGCCCATCATAGACAAAACGCGTCTTGTCGGAGATCCATTCCTCGTTCACGCCATCATGGTTGCGCGGCAGGATACGCATGACCTCGCGCCCTTTGGTATCCACGCGGATATTCGACCCCAGAGCATCCATCACGTCGATGCTTTCGGTCTTGGACAATTCCCAGGGCCGGGCGGTAAAGGCATACGGCCTGCTCACCAGCGCGCCCACCGGGCACAGGTCGATGATGTTG
The DNA here is from genome assembly GCF_900110425.1 of Salinihabitans flavidus. GTDB lineage: Bacteria > Pseudomonadota > Alphaproteobacteria > Rhodobacterales > Rhodobacteraceae > Salinihabitans > Salinihabitans flavidus. Next base: position 77,063 of record NZ_FODS01000003.1, read on the forward strand.
CCTTGAAGATTGCTGTCCAGCGTCTCGCCCAGATAGCTGGTGATCTCGCTGTCCTCGCCGCGTCCTGTCTGGCCCATCTGCTCGATGCCCGCCACCTCGGTGGTGAAGCGCACGCAGCGCGTGCAGGAAATGCAGCGCGTCATATGGGTTTCCACCAGCGGGCCAAGATCGAGATCCTCGACCGCGCGCTTCGGCTCGCGAAACCGCGAGAAATCGACGCCATAGGCGATCGCCTGATCCTGAAGATCGCACTCCCCGCCCTGATCGCAGATCGGGCAATCGAGCGGATGGTTGATCAGCAGGAATTCCATCACTCCCTCGCGCGCCTTCTTGACCATCGGGGAATTGGTGCTCACCTGCGGCGGGCTGCCATCGGGAAACGGACGCATGTCGCGCACCTGCATCGCACAGGAGGCGGCAGGCTTTGGCGGTCCCGGTTGCACTTCGACAAGGCACATCCGGCAATTGCCCGCGATCGACAGACGCTCGTGATAGCAGAACCGTGGCACTTCGACCCCGACCTGCTCACAGGCCTGTATCAGGGTCAGCGCCCCCTCCACTTCGACTTCCCGGCCGTCGATGATGATCTTGCGTAGGTCAGACATGTTCACTTCGCCCTTAGCAGCGCGCCGATCTGGCTTGATTTCTCGATTTCCGCGCGCCCTAGCGCGCAGTAGCTCTTCGCGTCGTCTTCAACGACGCCACGGGCCCGCATGTAGTCCGCGCCAATGGCGCGCAGCCGCTTCTCCTCGGCCTTGTCATCAACATAGGCGTCGATCTCGTCCTGGCTGTATCCAAGCTTTTTCGCATGATTCTCCAGCCCGTGGAGATAGCGCAGCGCCCGAAACAACCGGGCCGAGATCGTGGGGCAATTCTTGCGGATCTCATCGGCGACCCCCACCGCAATCAAACCGTCCCGCACGGGCCTGACCTCACTCAACGGCGGGTTGCTCGCCAAAGCAGGCGAACCCGACAAGAGAAAAATCGCCAAAACGACCGCCAATGCCCGGCCCAGCGTAAATGGATATGTCGTTCCGCCCGTCAAATCTTGCACGTCCCTTCATAGGTCAGCGTGTCATTTTCAAGCCGCAGAAGGGCGGCGTCCGTCTCCGGTCCGGTTTTCCACTCGATACGAGAGGTGCCGAAATGCGTCACGCAATACCGGATGCCACCATATTCCGCCGCCTCGCGCGCGCCCTCGAATGTGCGACTGGCGTTCCGGACCTCGACGGTGAAGCTCATGCGGTTATCGGAGGCAAGCGGAGCCGACCTCGGCCGGAACACCTCACCGTCAAAGGCGATCTCGCTCTGCTTGCGAATACGGTCACAGGCGCCAAGCGCGGTTGCCGCACACAAGGACAAGATCAGAACGGTCCGTACTGTCATGCCGTCATTTCCCCTTCAACTGCGTTCGCCGCGGGGCTCCTTGCCCGTGGTGACACCTTTCACTCCGCCGCCATCGCGCCCATGCGGCCCGATTTCTTCGCCTTGATCCGATCCTCGATCTCATCGCGGAAATTTCGGATCAGACCCTGTATCGGCCAGGCCGCCGCATCGCCAAGCGCACAGATGGTATGCCCCTCGACCTGCTTGCTCACATCCCAGAGCATGTCGATTTCCTTAATCTCGGCCTCGCCGCACACAAGTCGCTCCATGACCCGCATCATCCAGCCGGTTCCCTCCCGGCAGGGTGTGCACTGACCACAGCTTTCGTGCTTGTAGAATTTCGCAAGTCGCCAGATCGCCTGCACGATGTCGGTGGACTTGTCCATGACAATCACCGCCGCCGTGCCAAGCCCCGACTGAAGATCCTTCTGAAGATAATCATAGTCCAAGATCGCGTCGCGCATCTTCTCGCCGCGCACGCAGGGCACCGATGATCCGCCCGGGATCACCGCCATGAGGTTGTCCCACCCGCCACGGATGCCGCCGCAGTGTGTCTCAATCAACTCCTCGAAAGAAATCGACATCGCCTCTTCCACGACGCAAGGGGTGTTGACATGGCCAGAGATCGCAAAAATCTTCGTGCCCGCGTTGTTGGCGCGCCCAAAACTGGAAAACCACTCCGCCCCGCGACGCAGAATTGTCGGGACGACCGCGATCGACTCGACGTTGTTCACCGTGGTCGGGCAACCATAGACCCCCGCCATCGCCGGGAACGGCGGCTTCATCCGCGGCATCCCCTTCTTGCCCTCAAGGCTCTCGAGAAGCGCCGTCTCCTCACCGCAAATATAGGCCCCCGCACCGTGATGCAGGAACAGGTCGAAATCCCAACCCGATCCGGCGGCGTTGCGTCCCAGAAGTCCGGCGTCATAGGCCTCATCAATAGCCGACTGAAGCGCCTCGCGCTCGCGGATGTATTCGCCGCGAATATAGATGAAGCAGCTATGCGCATTCATCGCGAAGCTGGCGATCAGGCACCCTTCGATGAGCGTATGCGGATCGTGGCGCATAATCTCGCGGTCCTTGCAGGTGCCCGGCTCGGATTCATCGGCGTTGACCACCAGATAAGCGGGCCGCCCGTCGCTTTCCTTCGGCATGAACGACCACTTGAGCCCGGTCGGAAAGCCCGCGCCGCCCCGTCCGCGCAGGCCTGACGCCTTCATCTCCTCGATAATCCAGTCGCGCCCCTTGCCGAGTATATCGCTCGTTCCGTCCCAATGGCCCCGCGCCTTCGCCCCGGCAAGCGTGCGATCGTGCATGCCGTAGAGATTGGTAAAGATACGGTCCTGATCCTTGAGCATCCCGTTACCCCTGCAATGTCCGGCGCGCACGCCAGATCTGATAGATGTTGACCAGCGCCCAGATCAGCGCGGCGATTGCGGCAAAATCGAACAGGAACGCATAGCGCCCCGGCAACCCGACCGATTGGCCGATCCACTGGGCGGCCAACCACACCAGCATCGTCCCCGCGATCACAAGGGCGACGATCCTGCCCCTGCGCGCCAGCCGCTCATGCTGCCTTGTGTCCGCCCTGGTCATGGCTCAGTCCTTGTATAGATCGCCCTTGGCGACCCGTTTCGAGAACTCGGTGTCTCCGCCTTCGGCCAGCGTTCTGGCCTGCTCGATCCATCCATCCCGCTCGATCCGGCCCTTGAATTTCAACCGCGCATCAACCCAGGCGACCTCCGCCTCCGTCCACTTGGCGATCTGGTCGAAGTGGAAAAAACCAAGCTCGTTGAGCTTCTCTTCCAGCTTCGGGCCGACGCCCTTGAGTTGTTTGAGGTCATCGGGCTTGCCATCCCGCGCCGCGCTAAGTGTTTCGGGTTTCACCTCGGCAACATCGGCGGCGGATTTTTCCGGCGCAATCGGCTTGGCAGAGGGCTTCTGATCGCTCTTGTCGACCTCGGGCCTGCCCTTTTCCTTCGCCTTCGCTTGCTTGACGGCCGGTTTCGGCGTCGGCACAGGTTTTGGTGGCGTCTCGCCGGTGTCGCGGCTGGCAACCTTGCCGTCTTTGCCGATCCACGGCGTCAGAAGTGGCACTTCACTGCCATCGATCCGCTTGATCGTGTCGTCCATGTCGACGGCCAGCTGAGCGGAGGCATTGTATTTGGTATGCCCGCTGTCGAACTCCTTCAGGCTCGTCAGTCCCGACAGCGGCTCCGACGCATAGCGCCCGTTCTGAGGCCCCGGCACCGGAACCTTGCCCGCCGCCAATTCGTCGAGGATCTCGGCAAATCGTTCCGCGGTCAGATCCTCATAGTAGTCCTTGCCGATCAGCGCCATCGGCGCATTGGCACAGGCGCCCAGACACTCCACCTCTTCCCATGAAAACTTGCCGTCCGGCGAAAGCGCGTGCGGCTGCCCGGCGATCTTGTCCCGGCAGACGTCAATCAACTCTCCGGCACCGCAGATCATGCAGCTGGTTGTGCCGCAGATCTGGATATGGGCGACGCTCCCGACCGGCTGAAGCTGGAACATGAAATAGAACGACGCCACCTCAAGCCCGCGGATATATGCCATGCCGAGCAGATCGGAGACGTATTCAATCGCTGGACGCGACAACCAGCCTTCCTGCTCCTGCGCGCGCCACAAGAGCGGGATGATCGCGCTGGCCTGCCGGCCTTCGGGGTACTTGCTGATCTGCCCCTCGGCCCAGTCCAGATTCTCCGGCGTAAAGGCAAAGCTTTCCGGTTGTTCATGATGCAGACGGCGCAGCATTAGCGGTCAACCTCTCCAAAAACGATGTCCATCGTACCGATGATCGCAGCCACGTCGGCGAGTTGATGCCCACGGGTCACATGTTCCATGGCCTGCAAATGCGAAAACCCCGGCGCGCGGAGCTTGGCGCGATAAGGCCGGTTCGTTCCGTCGGCCACAAGATACACCCCGAACTCGCCCTTGGGGGCCTCCACCGCGGCGTAGACCTCACCCTCGGGCACATGGAACCCTTCGGTATAAAGCTTGAAGTGATGGATCAGCGCCTCCATCGAGGTCTTCATCTCACCGCGCTTGGGCGGGCCGATCTTGCCGCGTGTCATCACGTCGCCCGTCGCTTCGCGCAGCTTCACGATGGCCTGACGAATGATCGAAGTCGATTGCCGCATCTCCTCCATCCGGCACAGATACCGGTCATAGCAATCGCCGTTCTTGCCCACGGGGATCTGGAACTCGAATTCGTCATAGCATTCATAGGGCTGTGCCCGGCGCAGATCCCATGCAAGCCCCGATCCGCGAACCATCACACCCGAAAAACCGTAAAGCTGGATATCCTCTTCACTCACCACGCCAATATCGGCGTTGCGCTGCTTGAAGATGCGGTTCTCGGTCAGAAGTGCATCAATGTCGTCAAGCACCTGCGGAAAATGCAGAGTCCATTCCTCGATATCGTCGATCAGCTTGTCGGGAAGATCCTGATGCACGCCGCCGGGCCGGAAATAGGCCGAATGCAGCCGCGCCCCGCAGGCCCGCTCATAAAAGATCATGAGCTTTTCGCGCTCCTCGAACCCCCAAAGCGGAGGCGTGAGCGCACCCACGTCCATCGCCTGCGTCGTCACATTCAGAAGGTGGTTCAGAATACGCCCGATCTCGGAATACAGCACCCGGATCAACTGTGCCCGGCGCGGCACCTCCACGCCCGTCAGCTTTTCGATCGCGAGACACCAGGCATGTTCCTGATTCATCGGCGCCACGTAATCGAGCCGGTCGAAGTACGGAAGGTTCTGAAGGTACGTCCGGCTCTCCATGAGCTTTTCGGTTCCACGATGCAGCAGGCCGATATGCGGATCGCACCGCTCAACAATTTCACCGTCCAACTCCAGAACCAGTCGCAACACGCCATGCGCCGCCGGGTGCTGGGGGCCGAAGTTCAAGTTGAAATTGCGAATTTCCTGCTCACCGGACAGGGCGTCGGTGCTGCCGTCATCGAACTTGGAGCCGTCCATCACGAGGCGCCTCCGTCAATCTTGTCCTTGAACGCCATGACCCAAAGCAGGATGAGCGCCACCAGCGGGAAGATGGCAAGGATCGCCACCCAGTTCGGGATGCCGTAGCGCGGAAGAAGGCGCCAGAACGGGATCACCACCAGCGCCGCGAATATCGCAATCCAGAGGAATCCCCCGCCGCCCATGCCATAGTCGCCCATCATGTCGCGTCTCCTTCTTTCTCGTCCCCGGGAAGGATGTAGTCCGCGCCTTCCCACGGGCTCATGAAGTCGAATTGCCGGTATTCCTGAACGAGGCTCACCGGCTCGTAAATCACGCGCTTCTGCGCCTCGTCGTAGCGCACCTCGGTATAACCCGTGGTCGGAAAATCCTTGCGAAGCGGGTGCCCTCGAAACCCGTAGTCCGTCAGAAGGCGGCGCAGATCGGGATGTCCCGAAAACAGGATGCCAAACATGTCGAACACCTCGCGCTCGAACCAGTTGGCCCCGGGATGCACCGCGGTCACCGAGGGGACCACCTCATCCTCACGGATACTGGCCCGCAGGCGAACCCGCTGATTTTGATACATCGACAGCAGATGATAGACCACGTCGAACCGCTTGGGCCGCTCGGGGTAATCCACGCCCGTCAGGTCGATCAGGGTGGAAAACCGACAGGTCGGATCGACCTTCAAAAACTCCACGAACCCGGCGATATTGGCCGGGGTCACGTCGATATTCAGTTCGTCATGGGTCACATCCCAGCCCAGCACGCAATCCCCGCGCTTGGCCTCGATATGTGCGCCCAGTTCTTTCAAGGCTTCACTCATCTCACGATCGTCCCCGTGCGGCGGATTTTGCGTTGCAGCTGCATGATCCCGTAAAGCAGCGCCTCGGCGGTCGGCGGGCAGCCCGGCACATAGATATCGACCGGAATGACCCGGTCACACCCGCGCACCACACTGTAGCTGTAGTGATAGTAACCGCCCCCGTTCGCGCAGGACCCCATCGAGATCACGTAACGCGGCTCGGGCATCTGGTCATAAACCTTGCGCAGTGCCGGCGCCATCTTGTTGGTCAGCGTTCCGGCCACGATCATCACATCCGATTGACGCGGGCTGGCGCGCGGCGCGACCCCGAACCTCTCTGCGTCGTAGCGCGGCATGGAAGTGTGCATCATCTCGATTGCGCAGCAGGCCAAGCCGAAGGTCATCCAGTGAAGTGAGCCGGTGCGCGCCCAGTTGATCAGATCCTCGGTAGAGGTGATCAGGAAGCCCTTGTCCTGCAATTCGGAATTGAGCGATTGGGTCGCCGTTTCCGGATCGCGGCCCGCCGTGTTCGCTCCGGTCATCACTGCCATTCCAATGCCCCTTTCTTCCACTCATAGGCAAAGCCGATCGTCAGAACAGCCAGAAAGACCATCATCGACCAGAACCCCACCATGCTCACATCCTTGAACGCCACCGCCCAAGGGAACAACATCGCAATCTCAAGGTCGAAAATCACGAACAGGATCGCCACCAGATAGTACCGGACATCGAATTTCATCCGTGCGTCGTCGAAGGCATTGAAGCCGCACTCGTAGGCGCTCACCTTCTCTGGATCGGGATTGCGAACGGCCAGAACAACAGCGGCCAGGATCAGAACGAGGCCAAGACCGATAGCAATGGCCAGAAAGACGAGAATGGGAAGGTATTCCCTCAGCATCTCTTCCACGGGGTGGCTCCTTTCATGCACGGGGATGCCCGTGCAGTCAGATGGCTGCAGCGATTGAGGGACGGTTTACTCCTGCCCCCCGGCAGGGTCAACCAAGCCTGAACATATTCAGCTTCGTGCAATCGTGCATCTTTTCACCTCTCTCAGTCTCTTGGTCCAAAAGTTGGAGCCATGCGGCATTTGGTCAACCCGTTCCCCGTGCCGATTCGGCGAATTTGTCGCCCAATCATGCGCCATCCCGAGAAAACATCACCAGCCGCCAAAACCAGTGCAAAAACGCAGGGAATATCAGCAATCGTGTTGGTTTGAGAGGAACTTTCCTGTTAGCTCTCGAGGAGAGGAAAGAAGGATCTCTCCGCAGCCTCCGGAAACCATTCGATCCAGTCCACATGAAAGTGCGCGCGGCCGAGCCGGGCTTGCCGTGGAGCGCCTCCGCTCCAAAGCGTCGCCGTAAGGCCGGCACCAGGCTCGCTGCCATCGGCCTCCATCGAAAGGTGCAAGAGCGGTGCTTCTGCCGACGCGGCCATGCCGGCGTCTTGGAGAGTCTCGGCGATGGCTTTGCGGGTCGCATCGGGGAAGTATTGCGCCGCGATAGTCGTGTAGACGACATGAAGAGCACCGAGCCTGGGCTTGCTGAGGCGGCGGGCAAGCCAAGGCGCCGCATCCCCAGCATCCGGCCGCACTGACGCGACGGCTATGGCAGCGCGGGTCCGGGCCAGACGATCAGGCTGGTCGGGCCATATATAGGCGAGCAGTCGAAGCCTGTCCGATGGGTTGGCGGGGTCGAGGGGGGCGAGATCCACGCCGCTGCGGTCCTTTACCGTGATTGGATGTGGATCGGGGCGCTTGTGTCCGCGCCATTCAGGTGTAAGCACAATGGCAGGGTCTGCGGGACCGTAATCAGACCCATTCACCGCCACGCAATAGCGATCCAATGCCAAGTTCAGACCGGCGCTCGCCCCCATTTCAGACAGCACCACGGGTCGGACACCAATCTCGCCCAGGGCCCACCACAGGCCAGCAATCACCGCTGCAGCCCGGCGCACCTCATTGGTTTGCGGTGCCCGGTCGAGCCAGGTGAGAATCCGGGCTTCACGCGCCTGCAGTGCATCCTCGACCGCCGCCCAGAGTTTGTAATCGGACGCCGAATGAGGCGGATAGACAGCGGCAAGGCCGGGCGCGCTGCCATCAAGGACCAAGGCGTGGAGCGCACCGGCAAGTCGGAGCGGAACCGATTGTCCGGAAGGACCAACGTCACCTTGCCAAGCCAGACACCGCGCGCCGACAGTCGTGTTCTCGCCAAGCCTTTCGCCGATGAGTGGCATCAGCCGCCCCATGAAAGCAGACCCAAGGCTCGCGCATGCACGTCCTTGCTGCACGAACGCAACGCGGACACCCTCGCTCATCAGCCACTATCCCCCGTATGTCGCAAACGCTCAGTGATACTGTAGAGGATAGGACCAGTTGGCAATGGGCCCCGGCGAAGGGCCGCCCTGCGATATGATGGCGCGAAATACCGGCAACGGTTCTGCGCTCCGACGAGCGACCATCCAGCGTGTGTGCCCCTCCAGAGACTTGCGGACCGGACCACGCCACCGCTTGCGGACGTCGCCCTTCCATTGTGCGTAGAGGCTGTTCACGGTGTTCAGGTGTTAGGTCTTCGGCGTGGGACTGCTGCGGCGGGACAGAAGAAGCAATACTGGCTTCCGACGACAGAACGAAGTCCGACCAACACCGATTGCTGACATTCCCCAAACGCACAATAAAGGGTTGTCCGTCGGAAGACTCACGCTATCCAAGGCGCCTTGCGCTTGTCAAAGAACGCCGCGATCCCCGCGCGCGCCTCCTCGCTCTCCCAACAGGCGACAAGCTGTGAGATCGTGTGGTCGATCACCGCATCGTCAATCACCGGGCCAAGCCGCCGGGTCAGCGCCTTGGCCCGCGCCACGGCCCCCGGAGCGCAGGACAGATAGGGCACGATCTCCGCCTCCACCGCCGCATCCAGATCACCGGCGGGCACCGCCCGCGCCAGAAGGCCGAGCGTTACCGCCTCCTGCGCGCCGAAAAGCCGCGCCGACATGAACACCCGCCGCGCCATCGCCTCCCCCATGCGCGACAGCACATAGGGCGCGATCGTCGCCGGGATAAGTCCCAGCTTCGTCTCGGTCAGCCCCATCTTCAGATGATCGGCGCCGATCGTCACGTCACAGACACTCGCCATACCCACACCGCCACCGAAGGCATTGCCCTGCACCCGCCCGACAAGCGGTTTGGGCATCAGGTTCAGAGCGTGCAGCGCTTCGGCCAGCTTGCGCGCCTCGGTGAAGCGGGTCGCGGAATCGGCGGCCATCTGCGCCTGCATCCACCCCAGATCGCCGCCCGCGCAGAATGTCTTGCCCGCCCCGGTGAGCACCACGACCCGCACCGCGTCATCCGCCCCCAGCGCCTCTGCCGCCTGCCGCAATTCCACGATCATCCGCCCGGACATGGCGTTGTGTTTTTCCGGCCGGTCGAGCGTCAGCGTCGCCACCCCCCGCGCATCGCGTGTTATATCCAGCGTTTCATACATTTCCGCGTCCCCGCTAACCAAGATTTCACCTCACGCGGCGCGCATCGCCCGCGCCATCTCCGCTGCCCGCATCAGCACGGCCCGGTCCAGCCCGGTCTCATAGCCCAGAGCCGACAGCCGGTCATGCACCGCCTCGGTGGCCACATTGCCCGCCGCGCCGGGCGCATAGGGGCATCCCCCCAGACCGCCCGCGGCGGCATCAAACACCCGCAGCCCCAGCGCCAGTGACGCCTCGATATTGTCCAGCGCCCGGTGCGCCGTGTCATGGAAGTGTCCAGCCAGCCGAGCCGCCGGCACCTCCTGCACCACCGCCTCCAGCATCGCGGTTACGCTCTCGGGGCGAGCCTGTCCGATGGTGTCGCCAAGGCTGATCTCATAGCAGCCCATGTCGCGCAACGCCGCCGCCACCCGCGCGACCGCTTCGGGCGGCGTCGGCCCGTCATAGGGGCAGTCGGTCACGCAGGAAATATAGCCCCGCACCGGCACCCCAGCCGCCTGCGCCGCCTCCGCGACAGGGACGAACCGCTCAAGGCTTTCGGCAATCGTGGCGTTGATATTGGCCTTCGAGAACCCTTCCGAGGCCGACCCGAAAATCGCGACCTCGTCGGCCCGCGCCGCCAGCGCCGCCTCGAAGCCGCGCATGTTGGGGGTCAGCGCCGCATAGGACACCCCCGGCGCCCGCGCGATCCCCGCCAGAACCTGCGCCGAATCGGCCATCTGCGGCACCCATTTCGGGCTCACGAAACTGGCCACCTCGATGCGGCGAAATCCCGCCCTGCTCAGACAATCGACCAACGCGATCTTCTCGGCGGTGGGGATCTGCCGGGCCTCGTTCTGCAACCCGTCGCGCGGACCGACCTCGAAAATCTCGACCGTTTCAGGCATCGGGCACCTCATAGAAGTCCTGTGCATAGATCCGGCGCGCGTCCGCCTCCGGCTGCGCCGCCTGAAACGCGGGCCGCGCGCACAGCCGCTCCAGATACTCCGCCACCCCCGGCAATTCATCCAGCCGCACAAACCGCCGCGCCAGATCGACACCATAGCCCACGGCGCAATCCACCCCGGAAAACCCGGTTTCCATCAGATACTCGCGCCCATCGACAAGCAGCAACTCGATCCGCTCCAGCACCTTGGACAGCCGCCGCGCCTCAAGGCTCATCTGCGTGGAGGACCGCATCCACGGCTCATAAAGCACCACATGCGCCTGCGTCAGGTTCGCGCAATGCTGCCCGATGGTCTCGGCATAATGCAGCCAGTCGAGCCATTCCATCCGCTCCGGATCGCCCGGCGGCCGTCCCAATCCGGCCTCTGGGAAGAGCTCGCACAGATACTCGATCATCGCGCCGCTTTCGCACATCACCGCGCCGTCGATCTCGAGCGCAGGCACCCGCCCCGCCGGGTTGAGCATCAGGTACTCCGCCGTGCGCAGCGACTTGTCGAAAAAATCATAGCTCACAAGCTCGAAATCAACCTCAAGCTCTTCCAGCAGCCACAGCACCCGCACAGAGCGCGACTCGTCCACATGATGCAGCCTGATCTCCATTCACGCCTCCTCCGGCACCGGGTAGAACGGCTTACTGTAGAATTGCTGCACCCCGTCCTTCTCACGCGCCCGCACATAGGCGGGCCGCGCCTCGATCCGCGCGATATGGGCGCGCAGCGCCCCGAAGCGGGCGAAATCCACGAAATACGGGGCGGAAAAGAGGTTGAATCCCATCATCGTGTCGGCGGCCGAAAACCCCGACGGCAACAGCCAGTCGCGCTTTTTCATCACCGCCTCCATCGGCTTGAGCGTGGAGGCCAGCCGCGCCGCTTCAAGCCGCAGAACCGCCGGCGACGCCGGGCTCGGATCGCCCATGAACAGATGCTGCATGTTGAGAGAGGCCAGAATGCTCGCCTGCGTTTCGGCAAATCCCAGCCATTCCAGGAACGGCACCCGCTCTGGATCGCCCGGCAGACGCCCCAGCCCATGCTCGGGCCGCGTTTCGCAGAGATATTCCACGATGGCCCCGCTTTCATGAATGGTGATTCCGTCGATCTCGAGTGCGGGCACACGCCCAGCCGGGGAAATCGAGCGGTATTCCTCGGCTCGCAACGATCCGTCGGTCAGCCCATAGTGCCGGATCTCCGCCTCGAGGCCCATCTCTTCCAGAAGCCAGAGGATACGGAACGACCGGGAAAAGGCGACGTGATGCAACCGGATCATGCCGCCGCCTCCGCGTCGTCGTCCTCAAGCCGGATGAGCGCCGCGCCCGCCTCCACCTGCGTGCCCGCACCCGCCAGCACCTCGGCCACCACGCCATCACGCGCGGCCAGCAGTGAATGTTCCATCTTCATCGCCTCCAGAATCGCAAGCCTGTCACCCTTTGCCACCGTCTGCCCGGCCTCGGCAAAGACAGCCTTCACCATGCCCGGCATCGGGGCGATGACGATATGGCCCGCATCCGCCGCATGGGCATCGCGCGCCAGCGGGTCGATCACCTCGAACCCGATCCCGTGATGGGCGAACACCGTCACATGCAACCCGTGCCGCACCACCGGCGCGCCGCGCTCCCCATCCAGAAGCCAGCCCGCGCCGCGGCGAAGCGCCTCGACGGTGATCCCGTCCACCTCCACCAGATGATCGCCCGGACCGCGCGAGCGCACCACCGCCGTGAATTCCTCTCCATCGTGTCGAAGGTGGGCAGAGCGCCCCAACGCCTCCCAGAGGGTGAAGCCCGTCATCGGGTCGGTCTCACCCTCCAGCCCGAGCGCGGCCAGCGCGGCCAGCGCCTTGACCTGCGCGCCGGGAACGGGCTCTTTCACCAACTCGTAGAGATCGCGCGCGATCAACCCGGTATCCACCTCCCCCCGTACAAACCCCGCATGCGCGCAGAGCGCACCGAGGAACGCGAGGTTCGTCACCGTCCCGGCCACCTGCGTGCGATCCAGTGCCGCGCGCATCCGCGCCAGCGCCACCGCCCGCGTCGGCCCGTGAGTGATGATCTTGGCAATCATCGGATCGTAGAACGGGCTGATCGTGTCGCCCGCCCGCACGCCGGTATCGGCCCGCGCGCTGCCCGGAAACACCAGATGCGACAGCGTGCCGGTGGCCGGCAGGAATCCCTTGGGCACATCCTCGGCATAAAGCCGCACCTCGAAGGCGTGACCATTGATTGACAGGTCCTCCTGCCGCGCCGGAAGCGTCTCTCCCGAGGCGACGCGAAGCTGCCATTCCACCAGATCGACGCCGGTGATCGCCTCGGTCACGGGGTGTTCGACCTGAAGGCGCGTGTTCATTTCCATGAACCAAAACCCGTCGGGCCGAAGCCCGCCCGCGCTGTCCACGATGAACTCCACCGTGCCCGCGCCCTTGTATCCGATGGCTTCGGCGGCGCGCACCGCCGCCGCCCCCATCGCGGCGCGCATCTCGTCTGTCATGCCGGGGGCCGGAGCTTCCTCGATCACCTTTTGGTGGCGCCGCTGCAGCGAACAGTCCCGCTCGAACAGATGCACGGCGCGGGTGCCGTCGCCGAACACCTGCACCTCGATATGGCGCGGTCTCTGGATGTACTTCTCGATCAGGACATCGGCGTTGCCAAAGGCGCCCCGCGCCTCGCTCTGCGCGCTTTCCAGCGCGTCCAGGAAGTCCTCCGCACGCTCGACCAAACGCATCCCCTTGCCGCCGCCGCCCGCCACGGCCTTGATCAGCACCGGGTAGCCGATACCGTCCGCAACGCCCCACAGATGTTCGGGGTCCTGGTTGCGGCCGTGATAGCCGGGTACCACGGGCACGCCCGCCTCTTCCATCAGCGCCTTGGCGGCATCCTTCAGCCCCATCTTGCGGATCGCCTCGGCCGAGGGGCCGATGAAGGTCAGACCGGCCTTTTCCACCGCCTCGACGAAATCGGGGTTCTCGCTCAAAAAGCCATAGCCGGGATGGATCGCCTGCGCGCCCGTCTCACGCGCCGCCGCGATGATCACATCGCCCTTCAGATAGCTGTCCGCCGGGGCTGCGCCGCCGATATGCACCGCCTCGTCGGCCATCGCCACATGGCGCGCGCCCGCGTCCGCCTCCGAATAGACAGCCACCGTGCGCACCCCGAGCGCGCGCGCGGTCTCAATCACCCGGCAGGCAATCTCGCCCCGGTTGGCAATCAGGATCTTGTCAAACATTTCCGTTTCTCCCCGTATCGGCGGCAAGATCGAAGGCTCTGGGCTCCGCGCCACCGACGCAATACCGACAAAATACCGACGTTATACCGACGTTGCATTTTCACATCCGGAACACGCCAAAGCGTGTCTCCTCGATCGGCGCGTTGAGGGCCGCCGACAGCGACAAAAACAGTGCGTCGCGTGTCTTGCGCGGGTCGATTATTCCATCATCCCAAAGCCTTGCACTGGCGTAGAGCGGATGGCTCTGCTCCTCGAACATCTCGACCGTGGGGCGTTTGAACTCGGCCTCCTCCTCGGCGCTCCACTCCTGCCCGGCCCGCTCCATCGCATCGCGCCTGACAGTCGCCAAAACCCCCGCCGCCTGCTCCCCGCCCATCACGGAAATGCGGCTGTTGGGCCATGTCCACAGGAATCGCGGCTGATACGCGCGGCCGGCCATGCCGTAGTTTCCGGCGCCGAACGAGCCGCCCACCAACATCGTGACCTTGGGCACCCGGGTCGTGGCAACCGCAGTCACCAGCTTGGCACCATTGCGCGCTATTCCTTCATTCTCATACTTCCGCCCGACCATGAAGCCGGTGATATTCTGAAGGAAAATCAGGGGGATATTTCGCTGAGAACAGAGTTCGACAAAATGCGCTCCCTTCTGGGCGGCCTCGGAAAACAGCACCCCGTTGTTGGCGATGATCCCCACCGGGCAGCCTTTCACATGCGCAAATCCGGTCACCAGCGTCTCGCCGAAACGCGGCTTGAACTCATCGAAACGCGATCCGTCCACCACCCGTGCGATCACCTCGCGGATGTCATAGGGCGTGCGCAAATCCGCGGGCACGACGCCAAGGAGCTCTTCGGGATCATAGGCCGGCTCTTCCGGTGTTTCCCACTTTACCGTTCCCGGTTTCTCGCGGTTGAGGTACCCCACCGCACGGCGAGCCAGCGCCAGCGCATGCGCATCGTCCTCGGCCAGATAATCGGCCACGCCCGACAGGCGCGTGTGAACATCACCGCCACCCAGATCCTCGGCGCTGACAACCTCCCCAGTTGCTGCTTTCACCAACGGCGGTCCGGCAAGGAAGATGGTGCCCTGATTTTTAACAATAATAGTGACATCCGACATCGCCGGCACATAGGCGCCGCCTGCTGTGCACGATCCCATCACCACAGCGATCTGCGGAATGCCCCGGGCCGACATGTTCGCCTGATTGTAGAAAATACGCCCGAAATGATCCCGGTCCGGGAAAACCTCGTCCTGCTGCGGCAGGTTGGCCCCGCCACTGTCCACAAGGTAGATGCAGGGCAGTTGGCATTCCGAGGCGATCTCCTGCGCACGCAGGTGCTTCTTGACCGTCATGGGGTAGTAGGTACCACCCTTCACGGTGGCGTCATTGCATACCACCATGACCTCCTGCCCCTGCACCCGGCCGATCCCGGCAATCACCCCTGCGCCGGGCGCGGACCCGTCATACATACCATGCGCCGCCGTCGCGCCGACCTCCAGAAACGGAGAGCCGGGATCGAGCAGGTTCGCCACCCTGTCTCGCGGCAACATCTTGCCGCGAGACAGGTGCCGCTCCCGTGCCTTGTCCCCGCCGCCCGCAGCGGCCAGCGCGGCAGCCTCCCTCACCTGCGCCAGTGCTTCGAGGTGGGCGGCACGATTTGCCTCCGCGGCATCCGAGCCGGGCAGGAAGGCAGAATTCAGTTTCATCGGCGATACTCCGGGTTTTCGAAATCAAATCGCGCGCCTGCATCCCAGGCCCGCCGATCGTTGCCGGTGCTCGGCAGACCATCACGCAAGAGCCAGGCCATATGCATCAGGTTCCATGTCATGATGGTGGTATTGCGCTGCGTGAAATCGTTATCGAATCCGGCTCTTTCGCCGGACTCCAGCCTGTCGCCATAGGATGGGCCCGGTCCCGCCTCACCGATCCAGCCACAATCAGCCTGCGGTGGAATGGAATAGCCCAGATGGTTCAACGCGAAACCCACCGCCATGGCACAATGCTTGACCCCGTCCTCGTTGCCTGTGACCACTGTGCCACCGACCTTGCCGTAGAACACTGACTGCCCCGCGTCGTTCAACTCCCCCGACATGGCATAGAGACGTTCGATCAGAACCCTGCAAACCGAGCTTTCCTCGCCCAGCCAGATCGGCGTGCCGACCACCAGAATGTTGGCCGCCGCCACCTTCTGCCACAGTGCGGGCCAGTCGTCGCGCGCCCATCCATGTTCGGTCATGTCCGGATAGACACCGGGGGGCACCTGGTAATCGAGCATGTGCAGATGCTCTACAGCGACGCCCTGCTTGGCCATAAGGGCAGCGCTGGCCTCAAGCAGAAGCCGTGTGTGACTGTCCTCGGTCCGCTTCTGTAGCGACGTATTGATGAACAGCGCTCGTAGTCCGGTGTAGTCGGTCATTGGCAAGCCTCCTCCTGGTCATGCTCCCCGATGCGGTGCGAATCGCGCTCCTGCCTCCGATGCACGTTCAGGCCATTGCCCCGAGCATCTCTCGCCCAATCAGCATCCGGCGAATTTCGCTTGTCCCCGCGCCGATCTCCATCAGCTTGGCATCGCGGAAGATGCGGCCGACGGGATTGTCGGACAGATACCCCGCTCCGCCAAGCGCCTGCACCGCCTGATGTGCCACATTCATGGCTTCTTCTGAAGAATACAGCACACAGGCCGCCGCGTCCTGCCGCGTGACCTCGCCCCTGTCGCAGGCTTTCGCCACCTCGTAGACATAAGCGCGGGAGGTATTCATCGCGGTATACATATCGGCGATCTTGCCCTGCATAAGCTGGAAACTCCCGATGCTCTGTCCGAACTGCTTGCGCTCGACCATATAGGGCATGACCTCGTCGAGGCAGGCCGCCATGATCCCAGTGCCGATCCCCGAAAGCACCACCCGTTCATAATCGAGTCCCGACATGAGCACGCGCACGCCCTTGCCCTCTTCGCCCAGCACGTTCTCGAAGGGAACTTCCACATCCTCGAAGATCAACTCGGCGGTGTTGGACCCGCGCATTCCGAGCTTGTCAAAATGCGGGCTCGTGGAGAATCCTTTCATCTCCTTCTCGATCAGGAAGGCGGTGATACCCTTGCTGCCAGCCTCCGGATCGGTCTTGGCATAGACGACGAGAGTATCGGCATCGGGGCCGTTGGTGATCCAGTATTTGTTGCCGTTGAGAATGTAACGGTCGTTTTTCTTCTGCGCGCGCAGCTTCATGCCCACCACGTCAGAGCCGGCATTGACTTCACTCATCGCCAGCGCGCCGACATGTTCACCTGAAATCAGCCGCGGCAGATAGCGGGCTTTCTGCTCTTCGCTCCCGTTGAGTTTTATCTGATTGACACACAGGTTCGAATGCGCCCCGTAGGACAATGACACACTGGCCGAAGCGCGGGCGATCTCTTCGACCGCAACGACATGCGCGAGATACCCCATTCCCGCCCCGCCGTATTGTTCCGGGACAGTGATCCCCAGAAGGCCCAGCCCGCCCATGTCCTGCCACAGCTCGTTGGGAAAGGCGTTGTCACGGTCAATCTTTGCCGCCATCGGCTTGATGCGCTCCTGGGAGAAGCGATGCACCATGTCGCGCAATGCGTCGATGTCTTCCCCAAGATCGAATTTCATCGTGTGCATGAACATCGCGCCGTTCCTCCCGTTATTGAACGCTTGTTCATATAACTACGCCAGCCGTGACGCCCGATCAAGACAATTCGTGCGGGTGTGGCGGCTTGCCTGCGTCACAAGATGAACATCGCGGATAAAGCATATGTGAGTTGCTTCTTGCCTGATTCCCTGACTAACAGTCTGTGGATTCAGATCGATCAGGACAGAAAGTCAGGCCAATGACCCATACCCCGTTCTCACGCCGCCGGCTTCTTGGCACGGCGCTGTGTTTCACTGCCACTCCGGCGTTGCTACGCGCCCAGGAAACCGTCGAGACCGATGCCGCCGACATTCGCGGAACCGCGAGACGCAATATCTCCAGCTTCCGCCGTCAGGACTGGCGCGACCATTTTGACGAATTGGGGGTCGCCTGCATCGTCGCCGACACGGTTTCGCGCGCGCTGCACTATTGGAGCGAGGATGGCAGTGATTACCGCATCTATCCCACATCCGTGCCGATGTCGGACGCGTTGACCAAACGCGGCTATACAAAAGTGGTGCGCAAGCGTGTCGGGCCTGACTGGACACCGACAGCCGCCATGCGCGAACGCGATCCCGACCTTCCCGCTTATATGCCGCCCGGCCCGGGTAACCCGCTGGGCACCCATGCGATGTATCTGGGCTGGCCCGCCTATCTGATCCACGGCACCCATGATACGCGCAAGATCGGGCGGCGATCATCCTCGGGCTGCATAGGGCTGTATAACGAAAAGATCGCCGAGCTTTTCGAGATCACCCCCGTCGGTACTCAGGTGCGTGTTATCTGATACCCCTGCGTGGATCGCCGGCCCCGCCGGCTCCCGTAGAAATACGCGATGCGCCCCGCGTCGTTGACTTCGGCGCGCGTCGGGGTCAAAACCGGGGCAATTCCGTGCAAGGGGAGACAGGCATGAAGAAGGTTTACGACAACGCGACAGAGGCACTCGACGGGCTTTTGCATGACGGTATGCTGATCGCAGCGGGGGGCTTTGGCCTCTGCGGTATTCCGGAGCTGTTGATCTCGGCGATCCGCGACAGCGGGGTGAAGGATCTCACGGTCGCGTCGAACAATGCCGGCGTGGACGACTTCGGCCTTGGCCTGCTGCTTGAGACCAAGCAGGTCAAGAAAATGATGTCCTCCTATGTGGGCGAAAACGCCGAATTCATGCGCCAGTTTCTCTCGGAGGAACTGGAGCTGGAGTTCAACCCGCAGGGCACGCTGGCAGAGCGGATGCGCGCCGGGGGGGCCGGAATCGCGGGCTTTTACACCAAGACTGGCTATGGCACCCAGATCGCCGAGGGCAAGGAGGTCAAGGTGTTCGACGGGGAGCACTACATCCTTGAACGCGGCATCTTCGCGGATCTGTCCATCGTCAAGGCGTGGAAGGCCGATGACACCGGCAACCTCGTGTTCCGCAAGACGGCGCGCAACTTCAACCCGGCGGCGGCGATGTGCGGCAAGGTCTGCGTTGTCGAGGTCGAGGAGATCGTGCCACGCGGCAGTCTCGACCCCGATTGCATCCATCTGCCCGGCGTCTATGTGCATCGCCTGATCGAGGGGCAGCACGAAAAACGCATCGAAAAAGTGACCACCCGTCAGCGTGAGGAGGCTTGATCATGGCTTGGGACCGCAACCAGATGGCCGAACGCGCCGCGCAGGAACTCGAGGACGGCATGTATGTGAACCTCGGCATCGGAATCCCGACGCTGGTGGCTAACTATGTGGGAGATAAGGATATTACCCTGCAATCGGAGAACGGGATGCTGGGTATGGGCCCCTTTCCCTATGAGGGGGAAGAGGATCCCGACCTGATCAATGCCGGCAAGCAGACGATCACGGAACTCAACCGCACCTCATACTTCGACAGCGCCATGTCCTTTGGCATGATCCGGGGCGGCAAGATCGCGGCGGCGATCCTTGGCGCGATGGAAGTGTCCGAAGAGGGCGATCTGGCGAACTGGATGATTCCCGGCAAGCTCGTGAAGGGCATGGGCGGCGCGATGGATCTTGTCGCCGGGGTGCGCAAGGTGATCGTGGTGATGGACCACACCAACAAGGCCGGAGAGTCCAAGCTGTTGAAATCATGCACGCTTCCTCTCACGGGAAAGGGTGTGGTGAACCGGATCATCACCAATCTCGGTGTGCTCGACGTGGTCGAGGGCGGCCTTCGCATTGTCGAGACCGCCGACGGGGTGACCGAGGAAGAGATCCGCGCCGC
This sequence comes from Salinihabitans flavidus, assembly GCF_900110425.1. Classification (GTDB taxonomy): domain Bacteria; phylum Pseudomonadota; class Alphaproteobacteria; order Rhodobacterales; family Rhodobacteraceae; genus Salinihabitans; species Salinihabitans flavidus. Next base: position 96,733 of record NZ_FODS01000003.1, read on the forward strand.
GACCGACGCGACCATCGTGACCTGATCGCCGAAGCACAAACGTTAACGCAGGGCCCGCCGATGACGGCGGGCCTTTTTCGTTGCCCGGCCCGAATCGGGGGCAGAGCCTTGGTTAACAAGGAAAACCCCACGTCGGCAAAACGTCGGTATCACATCGGTATCGCGTCGGTACCAATGTCAGAATTCGCATGATGAACAGGGCGTTCGGTCGCCATGCCGTTAAGATTTGATTGAAACGCCACGAGCCCCCCGACCGTGAGGCACCTGCGATCCGGGCGACGGGACGCAAACGCGCCCTCCGGGGCCGCAAGCCAGCTTCGAGCCTCGACTGACCGATGCGGCACGAGTGACTGCTTCACTCTTCGCTGAGGATGCTTTTCGCGGAGTTGCTCATGGGGTACGCTGAAGGAAAGAAAAAGGGAAAGAGCAGATGAACCTGACCCGCAGAACCACACTTCTGGGGCTTTTAGGCCTTGGCCTGACAGCCTGCGGCAACGGTGGCGGCACGCTTGGGCCACGCGCCCGCACGGGTGGCGGCAATTTGCCCGTTGACCTGCGCCCTGTGCCAAATGCAGCCTACGACGCATGGGTCGCGAGTTTTCGCCGTCGCGCGGGCGGTCAGGGGATATCGGCGGCCACCCTCGACGCGGGTTTTCGCGGCGCGGGCTACCTGCCGGGCGTCGTGAAGCGCGACCGAAACCAGACCGAATTCACCCGGACGCTTGAAGACTACCTTGCCATTGCCGCCTCGGAGGAGCGAATCTCCAAGGGCCGCGCGGCCTTTGCCCGTCACCGCAGCACGCTGTCGGCGGTCGAGGCACGCTATGGCGTCCCGGCGGAGATCGTTACAGCAGTGTGGGGTCTGGAGAGCTTTTACGGAGAGCGGCGCGGTGACGTGCCGGTCATTTCTTCCACATCCACGCTTGCCTTTGACGGGCGTCGCGGCGCGTTCTTTGAAAAACAATTGATCGCTGCGCTTGAAATACTGCAAAGCGGTGACACCACGGCAGCCAACCTCAAGGGGTCCTGGGCGGGGGCGATGGGTCATACCCAGTTTATTCCAACCAGCTATCAGGCCTTTGCAGTCGACTTTAACGGAGACGGTCGCCGCGACATCTGGTCGGAAGACCCCGCAGATTCTCTGGCGTCCACCGCAGCGTACCTTGCGCGCAACGGGTGGTTTGCTGGCACCCGCTGGGGCGGAGAAGTTGGCAGCGGTGCGCCGCAGGGGCGTATCATACAACCCCAGCCGGGTGGCCCACGCTTTGCCGTGACAAACAATTTTGACGTCATCAAACGCTATAACAACTCCGACAGCTACGCGATTGGTGTTGGCCATCTGGCCGACCGTATTGCGGGCGGCGGGCCGATCAGGGGCAGCTTTCCGGCTGACAAATTCGGCCTGACCAAGGAGGATCGAGTCCGTTTACAACAACGTTTGACCGCACGGGGATTCGACACCAACGGCACCGACGGCGTGATCGGACCCGATACCCGCAGGGCGATCAGCGCCTACCAGTCCAGCATCGGCGTTTCGGCAACGGGCGATCCGTCACAAGAGCTGCTTGGCACCCTCGGCTAGGTCTCGCTTTCGGGGAAATCTGCGAAAGCACGCTCGCCCGCGCGGGGGCGCAGGTGAAACAGGAAACCCGAGACTGGATCGCTTGATGCGGCGCGAGGCGTTCCGTGACGGGTGCGATGTCGATTTGGGGTCGATGCTGCTCATGGCCGAACGACGAGGTGGAATATCTTGTGTGATCCGGCCGGGCAGGTCTACAATGAAACCATGGCCTGATCACGATATTGCGATCTTGCGGGGCCATGGCGCGTGGACGTGCTACCTGTGAAGGTGGTTGAAAGGGAGCGAGAAATTGCCACCGGATCACCACAACGGCTTCTTCCGTCTCGGAACGCTCCTGCGCAAGCTGGGCGCGCGCGCGGTTTTCGCGCTGGCGCTGCTGCTGGGGGCGTTCAGCCTGTCCGCGCAGGAGCCGCAGCCGTCCGCCCCGGCGATGGTGCTGGAATTCGACGGCGCGGTGAGCCCGGCCTCGGCCGATTACATCACGCGCGCGCTTGACGAGGCGGCAGAGCGCAATCTGCCGCTCGTGATCTTGCGGATGGACACGCCCGGCGGGCTCTCTTCCTCGATGCGCGAGATCATTCGCGCGATCCTCGCCTCGCCGGTGCCTGTGGCAAGCTATGTCAGCCCATCGGGGGCGCGCGCCGCCAGCGCCGGCACCTATATCATGTATGCCAGTCACGTCGCCGCCATGGCGCCCGCGACGAATCTGGGCGCGGCGACACCGGTCGCCATCGGCGGTGGCGGCGGTGGCGGCGGAGGGGATGACGGCGACAGCCCCATGCCCTTCCAGTTGCAGGCGGACGGCGAGGCGCAGGACGCGGCGCGGCAGAACGGCGCCTCCGGCGGCGATACAACCGACGCGGAGGAAGCCGGCGCCGACGCCGGCCCGGACAGGCCCGAAGAGTTCACGCCCGGCACCGCCTCGGAGGCGAAGGCGATCAACGACGCCGTGGCCTATATCCGCGGGCTGGCGGAGTTGCGCGGGCGCAATGCCGACTGGGCCGAAAGCGCCGTGCGCCGCGCCGAGAGCCTCAGTTCCCGCGAGGCGGCGGAGCTTGGCGTGATCGACTTCGTGGCCGGCAGCTTCAACGATCTGCTGGCGCAGGCGGATGGCATGGTGGTGGAAATGTCCGATGGCAGCGAGGTCACGCTGGCGACGCAGGGGCTTTCGTTGGAGCATGTGGAGCCGGACTGGCGCACTCAATTGCTTTCGATCATCACCAACCCCAATGTCGCGCTGATCCTGATGCTGGTGGGCATTTACGGGCTGATCTTCGAGTTTCTCAACCCCGGCGCGCTCGTGCCCGGCACGGTCGGGGGAATCAGCCTGATCATGGGCCTTTATTCGCTGGCGCTCCTGCCGCTCAACTGGGCCGGGGTCGGGCTGATCCTGCTGGGGCTTGGATTGATCGTGGCCGAGGCGTTCGCCCCCTCCTTCGGTATTCTGGGAATTGGCGGAACGGTGGCGCTTGTCATGGGCGCTGTGATCCTGGTGGATACGGATGTGGAGGGTATCGCGGTGTCTGAACCCCTGATCGCGGCGACGGCGGTGGCCGGTGTGGTGGTGACCTATATCGTCGTTTACCTCACGGCCGGTTCGTTCCGGGCCCGGATCGTGAGCGGAAGCGAGGAGCTTGTGGACGCCGAGGCACGGGTGACCGACTGGCAGGGCGACACTGGGCATGTCTGGCTGCACGGAGAACGATGGAAGGCACGCGGCCCGCGCGATCTGGCCCCCGACGACAGGGTGCGGGTGAGCAAGGTGACGGGGCTCGTGGTTGAAGTGAAACCGCTGGAACGGACGGGCTGAACGGTCACGTCCGCCCTAAACAATGGAGAACGTGATGGATATCCTGTACGATATGGGCTTCTACGGCGTATTGGCGATCCTGCTGATCGTCTTTCTGGCCTCGGCTATCAAGATCCTGCGCGAATATGAACGCGCGGTCGTCTTCACGCTGGGTCGCTTCACCGGCACCAAGGGGCCGGGGCTGATCATCCTGATCCCCGGCATCCAGCAGCTCGTGCGGGTGGACATGCGCACGATCGTTCTCGACGTGCCCAAGCAGGACGTGATCTCCAAGGACAACGTCTCGGTCAATGTCTCGGCTGTGATCTATTTCCGCGTGATCGACGCCGAGAGGTCCACGATCCAGGTCGAGGATTTCATGTCCGCCACGAGCGAGCTTGCGCAGACGACGCTGCGCGCGGTCCTGGGCAAGCACGAGCTTGACGAGATGCTGGCGGACCGCGACAAGCTCAACGACGACATCCAGGAGATCCTCGACAGCCAGACCGAGGCCTGGGGCATCAAGGTCGCCAATGTGGAGATCAAGCATGTCGATATCGCCGAGTCGATGATCCGCGCCATCGCGCGTCAGGCCGAGGCGGAGCGCGAACGCCGCGCCAAGGTCATCAACGCCGAGGGCGAACAGCAGGCGGCGCAGAAGCTTCTGGAAGCCGCGGAGATCATGGCCAAGGAGCCGGGCGCGATGCAGCTGCGCTATCTCAGCTCGCTCAACTTCATCGCCGGGGACAAGAATTCGACCATCGTCTTCCCCTTCCCGATGGAACTGGCGAGCATGGTTCCGGGCATGAACAAGGACAGCTGAGCGCACTCGCTGGGCGCGGCGCGGCACACCCGCCCCCGCCCAGCCCCGGCCGGATCCGTCTTGCGGGCACGGTCCAGGAGTGACCGGGGGGCACATTGGCCTCGATGGTGCGGCGGCGCGGGCCGACGTGAGCAGATGCCATTCGCGGACCAACAGCAAATTTTCCACGCAAAAGCCGACATGGATCAGTATCGGAGCCGATCAACTGGCTTATTGATGCGCCTATCGACCCAGATGCCGGAAGCAAACCCCTCTGCCGCGAAGACCGGCGCATGGGTGCAGCGAACCGGCCCGTGGAATCGGCGTTCGGATCAGGCGTTCAGGACATCCCTGCGCGGTGCGGATCAAACCGCCCCAACACGGCTGACACCCGAAATATCGGGGCAGCCTCGACCGAACGCCTTGCTCGCAATTCAATCTCAAGGAGAGAAGACATGGATGAAATGGAAGAAAAGAAGACTCCGGACTCCACGCACACGACGATCATCCAGACAAAAGAGAAGCCCTCCGGTGGCGGCGCCATGCTCTGGTTCCTGATCGGGGGTATCGTGGTCGTCGTCGCGATTGTTGCCTATATCGTCTTCGGCGCCGGAATGATGACCCCCCGCGCATCCGAGTCGACGGGAGGTAATCTGTCCATAAGTGTCGAGACAAACGAAGCCCCTGCCAGCGAACCGGCACCGGAGACCGAATCTGCGCCTGAACAGCAGCCGCAAGAGGAGTGAATGCCGGGCCGGGCCCGACAACTGACGGCGCCCTTGACATGACCCGGCCGGAATCGCCGTGGTAGGGTGGGTTGCGCCCACCCTACGCAAATCCGGACGTCCCGGTCCTATTCAGTCGCTTACGTCCAACCCGGGCCGGATCTTCGTGCGGAAACGTTGCAGGAGCTGGTCGTGCGGCTCGTCTGCCTCGATGGCCAGACGGCGCAGGCCGAAGTGGACATGCGCCATCTGCTGATAGTAGCCGATGAAGGCATAGTTGGTCGCCGCCCCCGCCGCGGCGCCGACGAGCGGGACCGCCTGCGCGGCGAGTTTCTGGCCCAGCACCACCGCCAGACGCGGCGCGACCCAGGCCGCGAGCCTCTGCGCGCCGCCCGCGCTCAGCGCGACGCGGGAGCCGAGGAACGCCAGATCCGCGCCATCGTCGCTTTTCAGCGGACCGGAGGCGGCGAAGACCTGAACACAGTCGAATTGCACGTTCTCGGCAGCCGGATCGAAACCAAGTCTCATTGCCTCCGACTGGATCGCGCGCAAGAGCACGGTCGTGGTGACCGGCAGTTCGGCCAGCGACGTGGGCAACCCGCCCGCCCCGCCGGCCGCGCCCATCGCGGTGGCCAGCGCGCGCGTCATCCAGCCCGGCCCCTCGCCCACCATCCGGCGCGAGCCATGCGCGGCGCGGATCGCCCGGTGCAGCGCGATCAGTGTCGCCTCCTCCAGCCGGGGGCGCACGCCGGGGGGAAGCCGCGCGAGCAGGTCCTCGGCCGAATTGCCGATGGTGTTGAGCAGCCTGATCGCCGGGCCGTCGGCGCCGCGGTAGCGCGCGACGAGCCGGTCAAGCTCTGCCTCTGTCCCGGTCTGCGGGGTTTGGGTCATCGCGGTTTGCCTTTGGCTGGCGCGCGGCGGCCGCACGCGATGCTCAATAGATCGGGGATTTGCGCGCCGCTTTCAAGGCTGATCGGTCCAGGGGGTGACATCACCGCGCACCCCGTCCCATGCGCCGGGCGCCAGCGCGCGGCCCAGAACACGGTCGGGGTTGGTGGGGGGCGGCATGGTCACGCCCTCCAGCCGGTCGAATCCGAACCGCCCGTAATAGGGCGCATCGCCCACCAGCATCGCCCGGCGCCAGCCCAGATCGACGGCCAGTGCAAGGCTGTCGCGGATAAGAAGCGCGCCCAGCCCCTCGCCCTGATGGGTGGGATGGACCGCCACCGGACCGAGCAGAAGCGCCGCGCGTCCGCCGACGCGCACGGGCCAGAAGCGGATCGCGCCGGCAAGAATGCCGTCCGCGTCACGCGCCACCAGCGACAGATCCGGCACCGGCGGCACGCCCTCGCGCAGGCGATAGGAGGAGAGCGCCTCGCGCCCCGGGGCGAAGCAGAGGTCGAAGAGCGCCTCCACCTCCCACCAGTCCTCTGCCCGTTCCGCCGCCAGAGTGATCACCCGCCGCCCCGCCTTTTCGAGTTTTTCGTGGCACGCCCCGTAGCACGGCGTTATCCCTTGGGCAAACAGCAAGGAGCGGACAATGTTCTATCGTCCCGAAGACGGCCACGGGCTGCCGCACAACCCGTTCAACGCGCTGATCACGCCGCGTCCGATCGCGTGGATCTCGACCCGCGACGGCGAGGGGCGGGCCAATCTCGCACCCTACAGTTTCTTCAACGGCACCGCCTATGTGCCACCGCAGGTGATGTTCGCCTCCACCGGGCAGAAACCCGACCGCGAGGGCACCAAGGACAGCCTTGCCAATATCCGCGAGACCGGGGTGTTCTGCATCAACGTGGTCGAAGAGGCGATGCGCGACGCGATGAACGTCACCACCGAGATGCTGCCGCGCGAGGTCGATGAATTCGAGCGCGCGGGGCTTGAAAAGGCCGAATGCGAGAGCATCGACTGCCCGCGTATCGCCGGGGCGCCGGCGAGTCTTGAGTGCCGGCTCGATCAGGTCATCCGGCTTCATGGCGAGGCGAATTACATCACGCTGGGCACGGTGACGGGGATTCAGCTGCGCGACAATTGCCTTCGGGACGGGATTTTCGACGTGACCACCTTCCGCCCGCTGTCGCGGCTGGGCTACCGCGATTACGCGGTGGTGGAGAATGTCTTCACGCTGGCGCGACCCGACGACTGAGCGCCCGCGCGCGCCCTTGCCAAAGGGGGCGGGCCTTGCCACAAGTTCCGCCAGTGCCATTTCGGACAGGATATTGCTCATGCCAGACACAATGATCGCCGTGATCGGCGGCTCGGGCCTATATGACATCGACGGGCTGGAGGGCGCCAAATGGCAGGAGGTCGCAAGCCCGTTCGGCACACCGTCCGATGCGATCCTGACCGGCACGCTGGAGGGGGTGAAGATGGCCTTTCTGCCCCGGCATGGGCGGGGGCATGTGCACACCCCGTCTTCCGTGCCCTACCGCGCCAATATCGACGCGCTCAAGCGGCTGGGGGCGACGGATGTGATTTCCGTCTCGGCCTGCGGGTCGTTCCGCGAGCAGATGGCGCCGGGCGATTTCGTGCTCGTCGATCAGTTCATCGACCGCACCGTCGCCCGCGAGAACAGCTTTTTCGGGCCGGGCTGCGTGGCGCATGTGAGCGTGGCGCATCCGACCTGCCCGCGTCTGGGGGCGGCCTGCCGGACGGCGGCGCGCGCTGCGGGGATCACGATGCATGACGGGGGCACCTATCTGGCGATGGAGGGGCCGCAATTCTCCACCCTCGCGGAATCGCGGATCTATCGCGAACACTGGGGCGCCGATGTGATCGGCATGACCAACATGCCCGAGGCCCGGCTCGCCCGTGAGGCGGAACTTTGCTATGCCTCGGTGGCGATGGTCACAGATTACGACAGCTGGCACCCGCAGCATGGCGAGGTCGATGTGGCAGAGATCATTCGCACGCTGATGGGCAATGCCGACAAGGGGCGTGACATGGTGCGCCGGCTGCCCGCGCTTCTGGGGGCGGCGCGCATGCCCTGCCCGCATGGCTGCGACCGGGCGCTAAACAACGCCATCCTCACCGATCCTTCGGTGCGCGATCCCGATCTGGTGGAGCGGCTGGCGGCGGTGGCGGGGCGCGTCCTCTGAGGGCGGCACAATGACATCAGGGAGCTTTTCAGATGCCTTTTGATCTCTGGCTGGCCTTCGCCGCCGCCTCTTGCGCGCTTGTGCTGATCCCCGGCCCCACGGTGCTTCTGGTGCTGTCCTACGCGCTCAGCCAGGGGCGGGCGGTGGCGCTGGCGACGGCGGCCGGGGTGGCGCTTGGCGATTTTCTGGCCATGAGCGCCTCGCTGGCCGGGCTGGGCGCGCTGGTGATGGCCTCGGCCACCGCCTTCACGGTGCTGAAATGGGCGGGGGCGGCCTATCTGGTGTGGCTCGGGCTGAAGATGCTGCACAGCGCGGGGGCGGCGCGGATGGGCGCGGTGGTGCGCGCCGAGGCCCTGCCCGCGCGCGGCGTGTTCGCCCATGCCGCCGCCGTGACCGCGCTCAACCCCAAATCCATCGGCTTTTTCATCGCCTTCGTGCCGCAGTTCGTGAACCCCGCGCATCCCGTCGCCCCGCAGTTCGCCACCATGATCGCCACCTTCGTGGGGATTGGCGCACTTAATGCGCTGGCCTATGCGCTGCTGGCGGACCGGCTGCGCGCGCGCATCGGGCGGCCCGGCGCAATCCGCTGGATGACACGCGCGGGGGGCGCGGCGCTGATCGGAATGGGCGTTCTGACCGCAACGCTGCGGCGGGGATGAGCCATTCCGCTTGCGATGGCGCGCGCAATCGGCCAAACCCGCGCGCGTGACGCAACGAAGGGAGGCTCGGGTTCATGCGCAAGCACAAAGACATCCGCGACTACATCCGCACGATTCCCGATTTCCCGCACGAGGGCATCCTGTTCCGCGATGTCACCACGCTGTTCGCCGATACGCGCGGATTCCGCATGGCGATCGACCAGATGCTTCTGCCCTATGCCGGGATGCGGATCGACAAGGTCGTGGGGCTGGAGGCGCGCGGCTTCATCCTTGGCGGCGCGATCGCGCATCAGCTTTCGGTCGGCTTCGTGCCCGTGCGCAAGACGGGCAAGCTGCCGGGGCCGGTGCTTTCGCAAAGCTATCAACTCGAATACGGCGAGGCGGTGGTGGAGATCCACGACGACGCCATCGCGGCGGGTGAGACCATCCTCGTGGTCGACGATCTGCTGGCCACCGGCGGCACGGCAGAGGCGGGCATCCGGCTCATTGAACGGCTGGGCGGCGAGATCGTCGGCTGCACCTTCATCATCGACCTGCCCGAGCTTGGCGGGCGCAAACGGCTTGAGGGGCTGGGCATGGACGTTCACGCGCTTTGCGCCTTCGAGGGGGCATAGGACGCGGCCCCCGCCTCAGCCGTCCAGCACCGCACCGGGGTTCATGATCCCCGCCGGATCGAGCGCCTGTTTGATCGCGCGCATCGCCATGAGCTTGGCCGGATCGCCATAGCGGGCCAGATCGCCGGTCTTGAGCCGCCCGATGCCATGTTCGGCGCTGACCGAGCCGTCGAACTCCGCCACCAGATCATGCACCGCCCGCTTGATCGCGTCACGCTGGGTCTCGTGATCGGCGCGGCTTTTGCCCGGCATGGGAAAGACGTTGTAATGCAGGTTGCCATCGCCCAGATGGCCAAAACAGTTGATGCGGAAGGCGCCGAGCGCGGCAATCGCCTCCCCGCCCTTCTCGATGAACTCCGGCACCGCGCCGAGGGGCAGGGAAATATCATGGCTGCTCACCGATCCGATGCGGCGGTTCGCCTCGGGGATATGCTCGCGCACCGACCAGAAGGCGGCCCGCTGCGCCTCTGTCTGCGCGATCAGCCCGTCGGTGACAAGCCCGGCCTCTGCGGCCTCCTCGAACAGCGCCTCGAGCGCGGCGGGGGCGTTCAGCCCTTGCGCCAGCCCGACCTCCACCAGCACCATCCATTCGGGCAGATCGTCAAAGGGCAGGCGCACATCGGGCAGGGTCTCGCGCAGGAACTCCAGCCCCTGCCGGTGGATCAGTTCAAATGCGCTCACCCCCTCGCCGAGCCGGCCGCGCGCCCGCGCCAGCAGATCGAGCGCGGCGCGCGGCCCGTCCACCACCATCAGCGCGGTGCCCTCTTCGGCGGGGCGGGGATAGAGCTTGAGCGCGGCGGCAGTGATCACGCCAAGCGTGCCTTCGGCCCCGATCAGCAGCCCGCGCAGGTCATAGCCGGTGTTGTCCTTGCGCAGGCGTTTGAGCCCGTGCCAGATCTCGCCGGTAGGCAGGACCGCCTCCAGCCCCAGGCACAACTCGCGGGCATTGCCATAGCGCAGCACGTTCACCCCGCCCGCGTTCGTCGCCAGAGTGCCGCCGATCCGCGCCGTGCCCTCCGCCGCGAGCGAAAGCGGAAAGAGGCGGTTCGCATCGCTGGCGGCGGCCTGGATGTCCGACAGGATGCAGCCCGCCTCCGCGATGAGCACGTTTTCCTCGGTGTAGAGGGCGCGAATGGCGCGCATCCGTTCCAGCGACAGGATCACCGGCGCGGGGCCGGTCGTCATTACCTGCCCGCCGACAAGCCCGGTGCCGCCACCATAGGGGACAACGCCGACGCGCGCCGCATTGGCCGCGCGCAGGATGGTGGCAACCTCCCCGGCGGTGCGCGGCAGGGCCAGAAGGCCGGACTTGGCGAAATAGCGCCCGCGCGGTTCCTCAAGGTGGCGCGGCTCTGGCGGGCGCACGGTATCGAACGGCAGAGCCGCGGCAAGACGCTCGGCAAAGGCGGAATCAGCGGGGTTGAGGGGCATCGCGGCTCCTGACGAAGATGGGTCCTGTTGCCCGGCGAACAGGCTTTGACCAGTCAGTTAGCGCAAATAACGCGGGCGCAAAACCACGATTGTCGGACGGCGCGGCAGATCGCGCAGCGACACGGTGATCGCGCTTTGCCCGTCATCGACAACGGCGTAGTCGTCCGACATGCCGTCAAGGAACCGCTGCAAGGTCATACCCGAGAACCAGTGCATCGGGATCACCACGGAGGAGCGCAGCCGCCTCAACACGCGCATCATGCTCGGCAGGTCGAGCGTCATGCCGCCATCGACCGCCGCCATCACCACGTCGAGCCGCCCGAGCGCGGCATATTGCGCCGCGTCCGGCTCATGGTGCAGATGGCCCAGATGCCCGATGCACAGGCCCGCCACCTCGAACACGAAGATGGAATTGCCGTCCTTCTCCACCCCGCCGAAGGACCGGATGTCGGTGGGCACGTTGCGGATGAGCATTTCGCCCAGATCGAGGTGATGGTCTACCCCCTCGCCATACGGCCCCCAGCCACTGAGCACATGCGGGATGGAAGGATCGGGATCGGCGGTCCAGTGTGTGGCATGGGCGTGGTTCATCGTCACCACGTCGGGGGTGAACTCCACATTGCCCAGAAAGCCGGTATAGTCCGTCACCGCCGAGAGCCCGCCCGCCGTCTGGATCAGGAACGAGGCATGCGCGATATACGAGATGCGCACGGTATGATCGGGCAGCGGATCGCGGAACGAGGCGCGGTGAAGATACTGCGCGCCGGGGATCGCCCCGGCCAGCGCGATGCAATGGCTCGGGCGGCGATCCTGCGCGGCGGTGGCAGTGGCGCCCGTGGCAAGAAGCAGAACACAAAGAACGATGCGAAACATTTGGCCCCTCCTGTCTGGAAGGAAGATAGCACGGTTTCGTGATCTGCCCAGTTCACGTCCGCGACAGCGGATCAGGCGCGCAGGCGGGTGCCCTCCGGATCGAAGGGCGGCGCGTGCAGGATGGTCGCGCCATGCGGGCGGCCCAGCACCATCACCTCCACCCGGTCGCCGGGGGCGGCGTCCGTCACGAACCCCAGCGCGAGGCTCATGCCGACGCCGTAGCCATAGGCGCCCGAGGTGACACGGCCGATACCGCGCCCGCCCTTGAAAACCGGCTCTCCGCCAGTGGCGTCGGCGTTGGAGGCGCGCGTGTCCTCTTCGTCCAGATGTAACAGGACAAGGCGTTCGCGCGGCGGGTTGGCGAGAGTCTGCGCGACGGCCCCCCTGTTGAGGAAATCCTTGTCCATCTTGCACAACCGGTCGAGCCCGACCTCCTGCGGCCAGTATTCGGGGGAATACTCGCGCCCCCACGAGCCATAGCCCTTCTCGATGCGCAGGCTCATGAGCGCGCGGCTGCCCACCGGCCCCGCGCCGACGGCCTGCCCCGCCGCGATCAGCGCCGCGTAGAGCCGTGCCTGATCGGCGGCGGCGCAATGCAGCTCCCATCCCAGATCGCCGGTGAAGGAGACCCGCAGCGCGAGGCAGTCCACGCCCGCCACGGTGATGCGCGCCGAGCGCATGAAGGGGAAATCGGCGGTCGCCAGAGAGGCCCCGGTCAGCCCTTGCAGCATCTCGCGCGAGCGCGGCCCGGCGACGTTGAAGCCGCAGAGCGACGCGCTCAGACTCTCGAACGTGGTGCCGCCGGGCAAGGGCACCTGCCGGAAGAATCGCTTGTGATAGCGTTCGGCCATGCCCGAGCCGATGACCCGGAATTCATCCTCGGCCAGCCGGGTGACGGTGAAATCGCCGGCGATCCCCCCGCGTTTGCCGATCAGCGGCGTGAGGCACGACCGGCCCACCGCGCGCGGCATGGTGTTGGCGAAGACGGCGTTGAGCCAGTCCTCGGCCCCCGGCCCCCGCACCCGGTATTTGGCGAAGTTGGAGATGTCGATGATCCCTGCCCGCTCGCGCAGCATCCGGCACTCGTCGCCCACCGGCGCCCACCAGTTCTGACGGGTGAAGCCATTGGTGTCCTGCGCGCCCGGCTCATCCGCGAACCACAGCGGATGCTCCCACCCCGCGTTGAGACCGAAGACCGCGCCCATCCGCCTTTGCGTCTCGTAAATGGGCCGCGTGCGCGCCGGGCGCCCGGCGCTGCGTTCCTCGCCCGGGAAATGGATGGCGAAGCGGTTGGCGTATTGATCCTTGACCCGCGCTCTCGTGAACGCCGGCGTGACCCAGTCGTCGAAACGCGCCAGATCCCATGCGAACATGTCATATTCCGTCTCGCCCTCGACAATCCACTGCGCCGCCATCAGCCCCATGCCGCCCGACTGCGAGAAGCCGGGGATGATGCCGTTGCAGCAGAAGTAATTGTCCAGCTCGGGCACCGGGCCGAACAGCACGTTGGCGTCGGGCGACCAGATCATCGGCCCGTTGATCACCCGCTTGATCCCGGCGCGGCCCACGGCGGGCACCCGTTCGATCGCGTTCATCATGTTGGCCTCGATCCGCTCCAGATCGTCGGGAAACAGATCATGCGCGAAATCGAGCGGCGTGCCCTCTTCGGCCCAGAGGCGCATGTCGCGCTCATAGGCGCCGACGAGCAGCCCCTGCCCCTCCTGCCGCAGATAGTATTCGCCGTCGCGGTCCGACACCGACGGCAGGCGGCGGTCCATCGCGGCGACGCCCTCGATCGTGTCGGTGACGAAATACTGGTGCTCGGTCGGTTGCAGCGGCAGGGCGATCCCCGCGAGCGCCGCCACCTCACGCCCCCACAGGCCCGCCGCGTTGACGACCCATTGCGTGCGGATCTCGCCCTTGGGCGTGTGCACGATCCAGCTTCCGTCCGGCTGCGCCTCGGTCGCGGTGACGGGCGTGAAGCGGTTGATTTCCGCCCCGCGCTGACGCGCTCCCAGCGCATAGGCATTGGTCACGCCCGACGGGTCCACGTTGCCGCCCTCGGGTTCATACATCACGCAGCGGATGCCGTCGAAATTCACCAGCGGGTGCAGTGCCTGCGCCTCTGCGATGGAAATCTCGTAGAACGTCATGCCGTAGAGCTTCGCCTTCGCCTCCTGAAGGCGAAGCTGATGCTCGCGCGCCTCGGTCTGCGCCAGATAGAGAGAGCCGGGCTGAAACACGCCGCAGGACTGTCCCGTCTCCTCTTCGAGTTGCTTGTAGAGGGACATGGTGTAGTGCTGGAGGCGGCTGATGTTGGTGCTGTCGTGCAGCCCGTGGATATTGGCCGCCGCATGCCATGTGGAGCCGCTCGTCAACTCGTCACGTTCGAGCAGAACCACATCGGACCAGCCCAGTTTCGTCAGATGGTAGAGGATCGAGCATCCGATCACACCGCCGCCGATCACGACGGCCCGCGCCTGGGTTCGCATGGAGTATCGCCCTGTTCCCGGTCCCTTGTTCGCGCCAGCCTGCCCGCCGCGGGTGGCGCCGAATTGCCCTTTTCCGACATATCATGTCGAAAACCCGCGATGCGGGTCGGGGTGCGGGGGTAAATTCTCCCGCCACGCGCCCTCAGAGGCTCAAATCGCACCTTTCGGCGCAGGCGCGGGCCGCGCTCCGACCCGTGGAGCCGGAGGTGCGCGCGAGCATCGACAGCCGGTCCGAGAGCGCGCGGCACAGCTCCTGCGTGTTCGCCGCATCGCGCGCAATCACGTCGAAGGACAGCCGGTATAGCTCATCCAGTTCCACAGGCAGAACCCGAAGCCGGTCGTATTTCGGCGGCTCGGTCTCGATCCCCTCCTGCGGGTCGGCACGGAGCAGCAGCGCGCCCAGCCGGTTGACGATGTCGATGGCCGTCTGCGGATCGTTGACACCGGACGACAGTGCCCGGCTGGCGATTTCGGTCAGCACCGTGACGCCAAGGCGCGGATCCTGATCGAAGCTGCGGGTATCACCGATCACGAAGCTCTCGCGCAGCACCGTGAGCTTGGCCGGCTTGATCTCCGTGACCCGCTCGGTGAACATGAGCGGCATCCCGCGGCAGATGTAGTCGCCCGGTCGCACCGCTATACATAGCGTGCGATCCAGCGCCGCCGCCTCCGATTGCAGGGCCCCTTGCAGGATGTGCTGGACATAGCCGTCGCGGCGGGCGCGAATGGCATCGCCACCGTCGCGGCAATCGCGTTCCTGCTCGCTCCAGCATCCGGCGCCGAGGCAGGGCGCGCGCGCATCGCGTTCGATGGCGACGGTCGCGCGCGCCTGCAATTGCCTGGCGGTCCTGTCGAGAGATCCAAGCCCCTCCAGATGGCCGATCCAGCGGATGATCGCCACGATCACCTGCGCCACAACGAAAATGGTGAAAAGAAAGAGCACCACGCTCTCCTTCTCCCCCATGAGAGGGGTGGCGCGCAGGATGATGCCGATCATCGCGAAGAGAAACGCGCCGACGAAACTGGCCAGAACCGATTGCGTCACCCGATCCTCGCGCAGGACGAGCCGGGCGCGCGGCGTGGCGGTCCCTGCCGCCGCGTGGAGCGCCGACGTCATCACCGAAAGTGAGAAGGTCGTGACCGCGAGCATGGTCGTCGCCAGCACGTTCAGGATCGCGTCGAGAGAGCCGCTTCCCAGATAACGCACGGCCCAATCGGGCACCAGAGGTTCGGCCACCACCGAAAGGCCAAGCGCGACAAGGGCAAGGCAGGCGAACAGCGCCACGCGCACCACGAGCCGCCGGGACAGGCGCCGCAGCAGACCAAGAAAGGATTCGATCACGGTTTTCCCGCCTCCTGAGCTATCCGTTTTGCGACACATCCTGTCGCCCACTGACATGCGGCACCCCGGGGGCGCCCTGACAGTTGAGCCAAGCATATCGGGAGAATGACATGAAAACCACAACGCGCGTGGTGGTCATCGGTGGCGGCGTCGTCGGCTGTTCGGTTCTGTACCATCTGACCAAGCTGGGCTGGCCGGACGTGATGTTGATCGAGCGGAGCGATCTGACCTCCGGGTCCACATGGCATGCGGCGGGCGGGTTTCACACGCTCAACGGTGACACCAACATGGCCGCACTTCAGGGCTACACGATCAAACTCTACAAGGAGCTGGAAGAGATCACCGGCCTGTCGTGCGGGCTGCATCATGTCGGCGGCATCACGCTGGCGGACAATCGCGATCGGTTCGACATGCTTCTGGCCGAGCGCGCCAAGCACCGCTTCATGGGGCTGGAGACAGAGATCGTCGGCCCTGAAGAGATCGGCAGGATCGCCCCCGTCACCAACGTCGATGGCATTCTCGGCGCGCTTTACGACCCGCTCGACGGGCATCTCGATCCCTCGGGCACCACCCACGCCTATGCGCGGGCCGCGCGGATCGGCGGGGCCGAGATCGAGGCCCACTGCAAGGTGGTGCAGACCAACCAGCGCCCCGACGGCACCTGGGACGTGGTCACCGACAAGGGCACGGTCCATGCCGAACATGTGGTCAATGCCGCGGGCCTTTGGGCGCGCGAGGTGGGCGCGATGGCGGGGGTCTATTTCCCGCTGCATCCGATGGAGCACCAGTATCTCGTGACCGAGGAGGTGCCCGAGATCGCCGCGATCATCGACGCGGGCGGAGAGCATCCGCATGTGATGGACCCGGCTGGCGAAAGCTATCTGCGGCAGGAGGGGCGCGGGCTTTGCATCGGGTTCTATGAGCAGCCCTGCCGCCCCTGGGGCATCGACGGCACGCCCTGGGACTTCGGACACGAGCTTCTGCCCAATGACTTCGACAAGATCGAGGACAGCATCGCCTTTGCCTACCGCCGCTTTCCGGCGCTGGAGCGTGCGGGCATCAAATCGGTCATCCACGGCCCCTTCACCTTTGCCCCCGACGGCAACCCGCTGGTCGGGCCGGTGCCGGGGATGCGCAACTACTGGTCGGCGGCGGCGGTGATGGCGGGCTTCAGCCAGGGCGGCGGCGTGGGCCTGATGCTGGCGCAGTGGATGACGCAGGGCGAGACGGAGCGCGACACCTTTGCCATGGATTGCGCGCGCTTCGGCGACTGGATCACGCCGGGCTATACCCGCCCCAAGGTGATCGAAAATTATCAGAAGCGGTTCTCCGTCAGCTACCCGAACGAGGAACTGCCCGCCGCGCGCCCGTTCCGCACCACGCCGATGTATGACATTTTTAATGGGATGGGCGCGGTCTGGGGCCATAAATACGGGCTGGAGGTGGTCAATTACTTCGCCGCAGAGGGGGAGCCGCGCCTTGAAATCCCGTCCTTCCGCCGCTCCAACGCCTTTGATCCCACCGCGCGCGAGGTGGCCGCCGTGCGCGGGGCCGTCGGCATCAACGAGGTGCACAACTTCGGCAAATACCGTGTGACGGGGCGCGGGGCGCGCGCATGGGTCGACCGGATCATGGCCGGGCGCGTGCCCCAACTGGGGCGCGTGTCGCTTAGCCCGATGCTGTCGCCGCGCGGGCGGCTGATCGGGGATTTCACCATATCCTGCCTGTCGGAGGAGGAGTTTCAGCTCACCGCCTCCTATGGCGCGCAGGCCTTTCACTGGCGCTGGCTGCGTGCCAACCGCGACGAGGGCGTGGAGATCGCGAATATCTCCGACAGCCGCACGGGCTTTCAGATCGCGGGGCCCAAGGCACGCGAGGTGCTGGCCGCCTGCACCCGCGCGGACATCTCGGACATGCGGTTCATGGATGTGCGGCGGCTCACCGTGGGGATGGCGGACTGCATCGTGCAGCGGCTGAGCTATACCGGCGATCTGGGGTTCGAGATCTACTGCGATCCGATGGCGCAGCGCGCGCTCTGGGATGCGCTGTGGAGTGCCGGACAGGCGCACGGGATGCGCCCCTTCGGCATGCGCGCGATGATGAGCCTGCGGCTCGACAAGTTCTTCGGCGCGTGGCTGTCGGAGTTCTCGCCCGATTACACCGCCGCCGAAACCGGGCTCGACCGGTTCATCGCCTTCGGCAAGGAGGCCAATTTCATCGGTCGCGCCGCCGCCGAAACCGAACGCGATGCCGGCCCCGCGCGGCGCCTCTGCGCCTTCGAGGTGGCGGCGGAGGATGCCGATGTGCACGCCTATGAACCGATCTGGCTCGATGGGGCGGTGGTGGGGTTCTGCACCTCGGGCGGCTATTCGCACCATGCGGGCAAATCGGTGGCGCAGGGGTTCGTGCCCGCCGATCGCGCGCAGCCCGGGCTGGAGGTGGAGATCGAGATTCTCGGGCAGATGCGCCCCGCCCGCCTGGTCACGGAACCGCTGTTCGATGCGGATGGCGCGCGGATGCGGGGGTAGTCAGGCGCTCTTGCGCGCGACATCGCGCGTGCGCTCCACCAGCGCCGCGCCGACCTCGCGCAGCACCCCGGCCAACTCGCTGAACCAGCCGTCATCGAAGCTGCCGCGCCGCCGGACAAGCCCGATCTGGCGCGCGGGTTCCGGCGCGCCGAAGCGGTGCAGCGCAAGGCCGGGCGTCGCTGTCGCCTCCACCGGCGCGGCAAGCTCCGGCATCAGTGTGAGACCGAACCCCGCCGCCACAAGGCGCGAGAGCGTCGCCAGAGAGGACGCGCCCATGTCGATCTGCGCATGGCCCCGGCCGCGCCCGCAGACGTCCAGCGCCTGATCGGTCAGGCAATGCCCGTCCTCCAGAAGCAGAAGCTGATGCGCCTCAAGCCCGGTGGGGCGCAGGACCGAGTCCCCGCCGGCGAGCGCGGCGACACGCTCAGGCGTTCCGGCCAGTAAAAAGCGATCCTCAAAAAGCGGCTCCGCAGTCAGCCCGTCCACTTCTGCCGGAAGCGCCATCACCACCGCGTCGAGCGCCCCCGATTGCAGCATCGCAAGCAACACGGCCGTCTTGCCCTCGCGCACATACAGATCGAGGGAAATGTCGCGCGTGCGCAGCGCCGCGAGCGCATCGGGTAGAAGATAGGGCGCCACCGTGGGAATCACCCCCAGAGACAGATGCCCGGCCAGACCTTCGCGCCAGCGCGCCGCGCGTTCCAGCGCCTCGGCCTCGCGCAGCATGGACTCGGCATGGTGCAGCGCCTGCCGCCCGAACGGGGTGAGCACGACACCGCGGGCATGCCGTTCCACCAGCGGGCCGCCAAGATGTGCCTCAAGTTCGCGGATCTGCACCGACAGGGCGGGCTGCGAGACGTTGCACGACAGCGCCGCGCGCCCGAAATTCCGGTGCTCGGCCAGCGCCTTGAAATAGGACAGTTGCCTGAGAGTAATCTTCATATGAAAATCCTATCATATGAAGTGGCATTCACAACCTGCACCTATTCACACGCGCATCTGAAGGCGCGGTGCTAGCCGATCATCTGCCCCTTCGATCCCAGCGCGGCGTAGTGCTCGCGCAGGCGGATCAGCGCGATGCGAAGCACGATCTTGCCCGACCGCGCCGACCAGCCAAGCCTGCGTTCCGCAGTCTCCAACCCTTCGAGATAGCAGCAGCAGCGCAGCGCCACATCGGCCAGCCCCTCGCCCAGATACTCCAGCGCGCCGGTCACGCGCCGGCGGGCGGCTTCGGGTCCGGTGCCATGCCCATCCCCGAAACTTCCGCCACCCCGCGACCCCGCGGTCAGAAAATGCTCCCAGTTCTGGGTCACCCGCACACCCATGTTGGCCAACTCGAAATCCTCGCGCAGCCGCTCCCCCGCCGCCACGAGATCATCCGACAGGAAGGGCGCGCCGTCCTTGCCCCGGCGCCGGGCCAGCGCGCTGAGCGGCGATTCGGTCATGGCAAAGCGCATCCGGCGCGGGCGGGCCGCCGTTTCCTCCCGCCCGGTCCTGTCGCGGGCAGCGGGCCGCGTGGCAAAAGCGGCTTGCGCCTCCGCAAACCCCTGTGCGCGGTTCTCGGCCTCGGCCATCATCTCACCGAGCGCATTGCGCCCCGTCGTGGTGATCGCATAGCGCGACACACGGCCCGGCGCGTCGCAGGCGATCCAGTTCTTGAGCGCCATCGCCTGCGCCACCGACCGTGCCACCACCGCGGTGCGCATGGTCGCCCCGTCCGCCCCGTCGCGCACCACCACCGCCTTTTCCATTTCGGACGCCACGGCGAGAACCGCGCCGGTCTCGCACAGCCGCCTCAGCACGCGCCGCGCCTCGCGCCGCAAGGTGGTTTCATCAGGTGCATCGCATTCGGGTTCGGTTTTCTCGGCCATCGCGGACATCCCCTTCTGTTTCACTTGCCGGTCGCCCAGCGCGCAAAGCGCCGCATCCACAAGCGGATCATCGCGGCGCGCCTCCATCCTGCGGATCTGGCGCATCACGGTGGAGGCATGGCATTGCGCGTCCCGCGCCAGTTCGCGGATCGAAAGCCCCTTTTCGGTATGCTCAAGATACCGCCGCGCACCGGCGGGCACCCAGCCGGGCATCTCATTCTCTGTCACGATCTTCTGCGTCATCCCCGATCCTCTGTTAGGTCTGAATCCGTGCCGTTGTTACACACAGGTTTTCCCTAAAATTTTCCACAAATTAGATCCGCTTTGTTACCTGTTCGTTAATAGTTAGCTCTGAATGGCATCATTGTTTCATTTTGGTAAACGGCTGGAAAAACCTGCGAGCGGCGGGAATGTGATAGAGGCAACACCTCTTCAGGTTGTGCAATCCTGTGGTAACGCCAACTTGAAAGAGGTAAGTCGATGAAGGATATTCTGAGCGTTCTCAATGATCTGCGGCGCCCCCGGCTGCTTATCCGGGCGGCGCGCGCCGGCGCCGAGGACTACCGGCGCGATGCGCATCTGCCGCGTCATCTGGGATACGGCACTCTGCCGCGCAGCGGCGCGGCGCTGATGAAACTGATGGAGATCGAGGGCACGCTCAACGATCAGCGGCGCGCGGGCGACGGGGGTATTCCCTCGTGCGCCATGTGGACGTGCTGATCGCCATGATGGGCGAGGCGCGGCTTCTGCGCGCCTCGCATCCACCACTCACATGAAGGAATCGGGCGTTTCGGCCTTCTTGCGCGCGACATAATCGTTCAACGCGCCGAGAATCGCGGGATCGAGCGCGGGCTGCTGGTAATCCGACACCATCTTTTCCACCCGCCGCGCGGCCAGTGTCTGGGTATCGCGCGCGCCCTCTTCATCCCATGTCTCGAAGGGCTTGTAGTCGAACAGGTCGGTCTTCCAGAAGGCCGACTTGAAGTGCGCCTGCGTATGGGCGCAGCCAAGGTAATGCCCGCCCGGGCCAACCTCGCGGATCGCGTCCATCGCCTGCGCCTCCTCGTCGGCGGTGACGCCTGCCGCCATCTTGTGCAGCACGCCAAGCTGATCGGCATCCATCACGAATTTCTCGAAGCTCGCCACAAGCCCGCCTTCAAGCCAGCCACAGCTATGCAGCATGAAATTCACACCGCCCAGAAGCGCCGCGTTGTGGGTGTGCGCGGTCTCATAGGCGGCCTGCGCATCGGGCAGTTTCGACCCGCACAGCCCCCCGCCCGACCGGAACGGCAGTCCCATCCGCCGGGCAAGCTGCCCCGCGCCATAGAGGATCTGCGACGCCTCCGGCGTGCCGAAGGTCGGGGCCCCCGAATTCATGTCGATCGAGGTGACGAAGGCGCCGAAGATCACCGGCGCGCCGGGGCGGATCAACTGACTGTAGGCAATGCCCGCCATCACCTCGGCCAACACCTGCGTCAGCGTCCCCGTCACGCTCACCGGCGCCATCGCGCCGCCGACGATGAAGGGCGAGATGATGCAGGCCTGATTGTTCGCAGCATAGACCTCCAGCGCGCCCATCATCACCTCGTCGAAGGTCAGCGGGGAGTTCACGTTGATCAGCGAGGTCATCACCGTGTTGTCCTGCACGAAGTCCTTGCCGAACAGGATCTCGCACATCTCAACGCAATCCTGCGCGCGGCTCGGATCGGTGACGGAGCCCATGAATGGCTTGTCCGAATATGTCATATGCGCCAGCAGCATGTCGAGGTGGCGCTTGTTCACCGGCACGTCCGTCGGCTCGCACACGGTGCCACCGGAATGGTGCAGCCATTTCGACATATAGCCCAGCTTCACGAACTTCTTGAAATCCTCCAGCGTCGCATAGCGGCGTCCGCCTTCGGTATCGCGCACGAAGGGCGGGCCGTAAACCGGCGCGCAGACAAGGGTCTTGCCGCCGATCTCGACAGAGCGTTCGGGGTTGCGCGCGTGCTGGGTAAAGGACGCCGGCGCGGTCTTGCACAGCTCCCGCGCCAAGCCGCGCGGAATGCGCACCCGCTCGCCCGTCACCTCGGCCCCCGCCGCGCGCCAACGTTCCAGCGCGCCGGGATTCTCCACGAAATTGACGCCGATCTCTTCAAGGATGATCTCGGCGTTGGTCTCGATGGTCTCCAGCGCCTCGTCGGTGAGTATCTCGTAAAGCGGGATGTTCCGCTCGATATACTTCGCGGTTTCGATACTCACCGCGGTGCGTTCGGCCCGGCGTGCGGCCCCGCCTCCGCCTCGTGCCCGTTTGCGCGCGACTGCTTCTGCCATATTCCGTCCTCACCAACAGGTGTTGCATCTGGCTGACGGTATACGCCCCCGCAGGGCCCGCCCGCCGAAGATTTGCGGCGCGTGCGGTTGAAAAGCGACATTCGCCGGGGTTTGCCGCGACATGCACCGATCGCCCGCCTCTCTGACCTCTTGCGCGGGCGGGCGGCGCGGACTACTAGGCGGATATGAGCCAGATTTCCCATGACCGCCTCCTGATCATCGACTTCGGAAGCCAGGTGACGCAGCTGATCGCCCGCCGCCTGCGCGAGTTGAACGTCTATTGCGAAATTCACCCGTTTCAGAACGTCACCATGGACTTCGTGCGCGAGATGGCGCCCAGGGCGGTGATCTTCTCGGGCGGGCCCGACAGCGTGACCCGCGACGGCTCCCCGCGCGTGCCGCAGGAGATTTTCGACTATGGCGTGCCGATCCTCGGCATCTGCTACGGCCAGCAGGTCATGATGGAGCAGCTTGGCGGCAAGGTCGTCTCGGGCCACGGCACCTCGGAATTCGGCCGGGCCTATGTCACCCCCACGAAAGAGCGGATCCCCCTTCTGGAGGGCTGGTTTGCCAATGACAGGGACCGCGAACAAGTCTGGATGTCGCATGGCGATCACGTCAGCGAACTGGCCCCCGGCTTTGCCGTCTATGGCACCTCGCCCCACGCGCCCTTTGCCATCACCGCCGATGCGGAGCGCCATTTCTATGCGGTGCAGTTCCACCCGGAGGTGCATCACACCCCCAACGGCAAGACGCTCTACGAAAACTTCGTGAAACTCGCCGGGTTCACCGGCGACTGGACCATGGATGCCTACCGCGAGGAGGCGATCCGCCTGATCCGCGAACAAATCGGCGACAAGAAGGTGGTCTGCGGCCTCTCCGGCGGCGTGGACAGTTCCGTGGCGGCCGTTCTGCTGCACGAGGCGATCGGCGATCAACTCACCTGCGTTTTCGTCGATCACGGGCTGTTGCGCAAGAATGAGAGCGAAGAAGTGGTCACCATGTTCCGCGACCACTACAACATCCCGCTCATCCACGCCGATGAATCGGAGCTTTTCCTTGGGGAGCTGGACGGCGTTTCCGATCCGGAAACAAAGCGCAAGATCATCGGCCGGCTTTTCATCGACGTGTTCCAGAAACACGCCGACGCCATCGAGGGCGCGGAATTTCTCGCGCAGGGCACACTCTATCCCGACGTCATCGAATCGGTGAGCTTTTCGGGCGGCCCCTCGGTGACGATCAAATCGCACCACAACGTGGGCGGGCTGCCCGAGAAGATGGGCCTGAAACTGGTGGAGCCGCTGCGCGAGCTGTTCAAGGACGAGGTGCGCGCTCTGGGCCGCGAGCTGGGTCTTCCTGCGTCCTTTATCGGCCGCCACCCCTTTCCCGGGCCGGGCCTTGCCATCCGCTGCCCCGGAGAGATCACCCGCGAAAAGCTGGAAATCCTGAGAGAGGCGGACGCCGTCTATATCGACCAGATCCGCAAGCACGGCCTCTACGACGAGATCTGGCAGGCCTTCGTTGCCATCCTGCCCGTGCGCACCGTCGGCGTGATGGGCGACGGTCGGACCTATGATTTCGCCTGCGCCCTGCGCGCGGTGACAAGCGTGGACGGCATGACCGCCGATTACTACCCGTTCAGCCACGATTTCCTTGGCGAGACGGCCACGCGCATCATCAACGAGGTCAAGGGCATCAACCGCGTCACCTATGACGTGACCAGCAAGCCCCCCGGAACCATAGAGTGGGAATAGCCCGGCGTCCCGCGCAGGGCACGCGACACGGCTTTTCCTGACAGGAACACGCCGCGGAACGTGTGACATTTCCGGCGACAGGAGGCCGCCGCATGACGCCGAAAACCGACATGATCAAGGGCGCGCTCTGGATGATCGGGGCGATTGCCTCTTTCACGTCGATGGCCATCGCCGGGCGTGAGGTCAGTTTCGAACTCGATACCTTCGAAATCATGATGTATCGCAGCTTCGTGGGGCTGGCCATCATGGTGGCGGTCGGTGCCATGGCCGGGCGACTGCACGAATACCGCACGGCGCGCTTTCGCACGCATGTGACGCGCAATATCTTTCACTTCGCCGGGCAGAATTTCTGGTTCTACTCGATCAGCGTCATCCCGCTGGCGCAGGTCTTTGCCATCGAATTCACATCGCCCCTCTGGGTCGTGGTGCTCTCCCCGCTCGTTCTGGGTGAGCGGCTGACCCCGGTGCGCGCGCTCTCGGCGCTGATCGGCTTTGCCGGGATTCTGATCGTCACCCGGCCCAGCGTTGGAACATTCGAGTTCGGACAACTCACCGCCGCCTTTGCCGCGATTGGGTTTGCCGGCTCCGCGCTTGTCACGCGGCGGCTGACGTGGACCGACTCGACCATCTGCATCCTGTTCTACATGACC
Organism: Salinihabitans flavidus; assembly: GCF_900110425.1. Taxonomy (GTDB): domain Bacteria; phylum Pseudomonadota; class Alphaproteobacteria; order Rhodobacterales; family Rhodobacteraceae; genus Salinihabitans; species Salinihabitans flavidus. Next base: position 121,256 of record NZ_FODS01000003.1, read on the forward strand.
CTCCTGCAGTCGGTCTTCGGCATTGTCTGCGCCTTCGCGGATCTGGATGTGGCGGTGCCCTCCGCCACCGCCATTCCCTGGCTCATCGTGATCGGCCTTGCGGGACTGGCGGCACATTTCTGCATCACCACCGCGCTGACCTTCGCGCCCGCCGCCGTGGTCATGCCGATTGATTTCGGACGCCTTCCCGTGATCGCCCTCGTCGGTTTCATCTTCTACGCCGAGACGGTCAGCCCCTGGGTGCTTGTTGGCGCGGTGGTCATCTTTGCCGGCAACTACCTTAACATCCGCGCAGAATCCCGCGCGCCGCGTTAACACAGGCCCACGCCGCCTTGGAGCGAACGGAGGCACCGACGCGATACCGACGTAATACCGACTTTTTACCGCATAGGCATTTTCAGCGAAATCAGCGGGTTAACCCGATTCGCCAGCGGGGGTCGATTTGCATTTGACCCCCCTCGCCCCTGCCGCTACCAACATGCGACGGATCAGGGGGCCGGGAACATGATCTATCCGACCGCAACGGACTGGCGCGAGGCGCCAAAGAAACGGGTTCTTCTCTTTGGCATGTCGGGACTGGGCAAGACCCATCTCGCCAATCTCCTGCGGGCCGAGGGCAACTGGTTTCACTACTCCATCGACTATCGCATCGGCACCCGATACATGGGCGAGCACATCGCTGACCTGTTCAAGCGGGAGGCCATGAAAGTTCCGTTTTTACGGGATCTTCTGATGTCGGATTCGATCTACATCGGCTCCAACATCACCTTCGACAACCTCGCCCCGCTGTCGAAGTATCTCGGCAAGCCGGGCAATCCCGACAAGGGCGGGTTGCCGTTCGACGAATACATGCGGCGGCAGGAACAGCACCGCGCGGCAGAGTCCGCCGCGCTGCTCGACACCGCGCATTTCATCACCCGCGCACAGGAGCTTTACGGTTACGATCACTTCGTCTGCGACACCGGCGGCTCCATCTGCGAGGTGGTGGATCCCGCCGACGCCGACGATCCGGTGCTGAGCGCGCTGACCCGCCATACGCTCATGGTCTGGATCAAAGGTTCGGAGGCGCACACCGAAGAACTGATCCGCCGCTTCGACCGCGCACCAAAGCCGATGTATTACCAGCCCGATTTCCTCAGGGCCCACTGGGCGGAATATCTCAGAATCAACAACCTTCAGGAGCATGAAGTTGATCCAGATGCCTTCGTGCGCTGGACTTACGCGCAGGCGCTGGAGCATCGCCAGCCGCGCTATGAGGCGATGGCCCGCTGGGGCGTGAGCGTCACCGCCGAAGAGATGGCACAGATCCGCACCGCCGCCGATTTCGAGGCGCTGATCGCCCGCGGCCTTGAGCGCCGCACCGCCGCGACCTAGATAACCGCTCACCTTCCAAGGAGACCCGACCCCATGCCCATCAAGATCCCGTCCGACCTGCCCGCCTACACCGTGCTCTCGCGCGAAGGCGTCATGGTCATGACCGAGGATCAGGCCATGCGGCAGGACATCCGCCCGCTGCGCATCGCGCTGCTGAACCTGATGCCCAAGAAGATCCAGACGGAGAACCAGTTCGCCCGGCTGATCGGCGCCACGCCCCTTCAGATCGAATTCAGCCTGATCCGCATGACCGAACACAAGACCCGCAACACCGCCGCCGAACATATGGAAAGCTTCTATCGCCCCTTTTCCGAGGTGAAGGCGAGCGGCGAGAAATTCGACGGGCTGGTGATCACCGGCGCCCCCATCGAGCACCTGCCCTTCGACGAGGTGACCTATTGGGATGAGCTGTGCGAGGTGTTCGACTGGACCCAGACCCATGTGCAGTCCACCTTCGGCGTCTGCTGGGGCGGGATGGCGATGATCAACTATTTCCACGGGGTGAAAAAGCATATTCTCGACCAAAAGGCGTTCGGTTGCTACCGGCACCGCAACATGGCCCCGGCTTCGCCCTATTTGAGCGGGTTTTCAGATGATTGCGTGATCCCTGTCAGCCGATGGACAGAGATGCGGCAGGAGGAGATCGACGCCGTGCCGGGCCTTGTCACCTTGCTGAGCAGCTCCGAGGTCGGTCCCTGTCTGGTAGAGGATGCGGCGCATCGCGCGCTTTATATCTTCAATCATCTCGAATACGACAGAGACACGCTCAAGCAGGAATACGACCGCGACGCGGCCTCCGGTGCGGCGGTCAAGGTGCCGATCAACTACTATCCCGATGATGATCCAAGCTGCCCGCCGCTCAATCGCTGGCGCAGCCATGCGCATCTGCTTTACGGCAACTGGATCAGCGAGATCTATCAGACCACACCCTTTGATCTGGAAAAGATCGGGCTCGAAGTCACGGATTGGCGCCGCTGACCGGCATGTGGCGTATTCTGGCTCTTCTCCTGTTGATCCTTGTCGCGGCCGCCGTTGTGGTGACTCTCTGGCGCGCGGCCCGGCACGAGGCGCGTGCAGAAGCCTCGCACCCACCCGAGGGCCGTCTCCTTGATGTGGACGGAAACAAGGTGCACGCCGTGGTGCGTGGCAGCGGACCCGATCTGGTCCTGATCCACGGATCGAGCGGCAACCTGCGTGACTTTACCCACAGGCTGACAGAGCGCCTCGCGCCGCACTTCCGGGTGATCGCCTTCGACCGACCGGGGCTTGGCTATTCCGACCGCATTGATCGCAATGGCGCCAGCATCGTCCAGCAAGCCCGCCTTCTGTCGCTGGCGGCAGAGCAGCTTGGCGCCGAAACTCCCATCGTTCTCGGCCACAGCTACGGCGGCGCCGTGGCGCTGGCGTGGGCGGTGCATCATCCCGACCGCATTGCCGGGCTTGTGCCGCTGTCGGCGGCCTCGCACCCCTGGGACACCCCGCTCGATCCCTATTACCGGCTGACATCGCATCGCTGGCTCGGACCGCTTGCGATCCCGCTCATCACGGCATGGGTTGACGAAAACAGGGTCATGCGCGCCATGCGGGAGGTGTTCGCGCCCCAGGCCCCGCCCGAAGGGTATGCCGCGCATTTCGGCCCCGGCCTGACGCTGCGCCGCAAAAGTCTGCGCGCCAATGCCCTGCAACGCGCCGGGCTGCTTGGCGAAATCGAGGCGTTGCACAGGCGCTACCCGGGCATCGCCGTGCCCACCGAGATCCTGCACGGCGACGCCGATACCACAGTCGGTCTCGACATTCACGCCCGCCCCCTCGTGCGCGCGATTCCCGGCGCCACGCTGACGGTGCTCGACGGGATCGGGCACATGCCGCATCACGCAGCGCAGGACGATGTCATGGACGCGCTGCACCGTGTCGCGGAACGCGCCGGATTGCGCTAGCGGGCCGACAAGGCCATAGTCGTTCGAAAACGGAGAGGTTTCATGGAGTTGCCCTTTGACGGCGCGATCAGCGCCTTCCACAAAAACGAGGCCCCGGAGGAGATCCGCGACGCCATCGTCCGGGCCGGCAAGGGTGACATTCTCTCGGACGACTACCCCCATCCCGCGCGCATGAACAAGACAGCCTACAAGGCGGAGCTTGAGGCGCTTCAGATCGAACTGGTGAAATTGCAAGCTTGGGCGAAAGACAGCGGAACCCGCATCGCCATCGTGTTCGAGGGCCGCGATGCCGCCGGAAAGGGCGGCACGATCAAGCGATTCCGGGAATACCTCAACCCGCGCGGCGCGCGCGTCGTGGCCCTTCCCAAACCCTCGGACACGGAGCGCACGCAGTGGTATTTCCAGCGCTATATCGACCACCTGCCCTCGGGCGGGGAAATCACCTTCTATGACCGAAGCTGGTATAACCGCGCCGTTGTGGAAAAGGTTTTCGGTTTTTGCACCGATGACGAGCGCGAGCATTTTTTCAACCAGGTGCCTGACTTTGAGCGGATGCTGGTGGACGAGGGTATCCTGCTTTTCAAACTCTGGCTCAATGTCGGGCGTGGCGAGCAGCTCCGCCGCTTCCTCAAGCGTGAAAGCAACCCGCTCAAGCAGTGGAAGATCAGCCGCATCGACGTGAACGGGCTGCATCTTTGGGACGCCTACACCGAGGCGATCGGCGAAACCTTCGAGCGCAGCCACACCGGCCCGGCCCCCTGGACCGTGATCCGAAGCGACGACAAGCGCCGCGCCCGCCTCAACGCGATCCGACAGGTTCTGTGCAACATCGACTATGCCCGCAAGAACGCGGCCGCGGTTGGGGCGATCGACCCGCTCATCTGTGGCGACCCGGGTATCTGGAATGGCTAAACGCGGCTATCATCACGGCAATCTGCGCCAGGCTTTGGTGGAGGCGGCGCTCCGTTTGATCGAGGCGCGCGGCCCGATGGGCTTTACCCTGACGGAGGCGGCCAAACAGGCCGGCGTGACCCCGGCCGCCGTCTATCGTCATTTCGAGGGGCGCGAAGACCTCATCGCGGAAGCGGCGCGTCAGGGCTATGAGATTTTTACCGATGTGATGCAGTTCGCCTACGAGAAAGGGCAGCCCTCCGCGCTCGCCGCGTTCGAGGCGACAGGCCGAGCCTATCTCGCGTTCGCGCGCAAATACCCCGGCCACTACATCGCCATGTTCGAAAGCGGTATTTCGGTGAACCGCACGCCCGAACTTGCGGCGATCGCCACCCGCGCACGCGCCGTTCTGGAACGTGCCGCCGAAGATCTTTCACAGCATATTCCGCCCGAAAAGCGCCCCCCCGCCTCGATGTTCTCGGCCCACATCTGGGCCATGAGCCACGGCGTTGTGGAGCTTTTCGCCCGCAACTCCCCCGGTACGCAAAGCCCTTTTCCGCCAGAGGATCTTCTGGAAACGGGCATCGGCATCTATCTCAGGGGGCTTGGCCTCATCCCGCCGGATGAGTGAATGGGCGATTTCGCGCGCGCCTTCAAATCGCGCTCACGTCCATACGAAAACGGACCGCGGCGGAAACCACGGCCCGTTCTGCAATTGGAATTCGAAACAGCTTAACGCTTCGAGAACTGGAAGCTGCGGCGTGCCTTGCGGCGGCCGAATTTCTTGCGTTCCACCACGCGGCTGTCACGGGTCAGGAACCCGGCGGCCTTGAGCGCGCCGCGCAAGCTCGGCTCATAGAGTTGCAGCGCCTTCGAGATGCCGTGCTTGACAGCACCGGCCTGCCCCGAAAGCCCACCGCCCTTGACGGTGGCATAAACATCGAACTCGTTTTCGACCCCGGCCACCTGAAACGGCTGACGCAGGATCATCTGAAGCACAGGACGGGCAAAATACTTGTCCATCGTCTTGCCATTCACCTCGACCTTGCCGGAACCCGGCTTGATCCAGACACGGGCCACGGCGTCCTTGCGCTTGCCGGTGGCATAGGATCGACCAAGGGAATCGCGCTCCGGTTCACGTGGGGTTTCGTCGGCGACAGACACTGTCTCCACACCGGCAACGGCACTCAGCTCTTCGAGCGAATTGATTTGATCAGCCATTGATTAGCTCCGCGTGTTCTTGGAGTTCATGGATTTGACGTCCAGCTCTTCGGGCTGCTGGGCCTCATGCGGATGATCCGTCCCGGCATAAACGCGCAGGTTGGTCATTTGCTGGCGCGAAAGGCGGTTGCCCGGAAGCATGCGCTTGACGGCAAGTGTCACGACGCGCTCGGGATATTTACCTTCCAGCAATTGTCCGGCGTTACGGTGCTTGATGCCGCCGGGATGGCCGGTGTGCCAGTAGTAATTCTTGTCGGTGCGTTTCTTGCCCGTAAGCTGCACCTTGTCCGCGTTGATCACGATGACATTGTCACCGACATCCATATGCGGAGTGAAGGATGGCTTGTGCTTGCCGCGCAGGCGCATGGCGATGATCGACGCAAGACGACCCAGAACAACGCCTTCGGCGTCGATCAGGATCCATTTCTTGTCGATATCTGCCGGAGTAGCAGAGTAGGTTTTCATATCGGTCCACCCGGAGTTTGGTTGACAGATGCACGGACCCCCGCGCATCAGAATGTGATGGGCGGGTTATAAAGGGTTCGCCGCTCTGGTCAAGGCGAGTCTTTCCTAATTAATCATTACAAAACAGTGCGTTAGAAATTAGGTATCATAATACCCCACTATTTTGGTGGCAAGGAGTAGGTCATCGTCGCGCGCGCCACGGGCGCGTCGGCCCCGTCCGAGAAGATCAGCACATCCGTCACTGAAAGCGTGCGCCCGAGCTTCAGAAGCCGCGCGCGCGCGATCAGGTCCGCCCCCGCCGCCGGTTTGCGCATGAAATCCATCGAACAGCTCGTGGTGACGGCCAGCGCCTTTTTACCGACGCGCGCCATCGTCGCAATATAGGCCGTCACATCGGCCAGCGCAAACATCGACGGCCCCGAAACCGTGCCGCCCGGGCGCAGGTGGCGCTCGGCGGTGAGCAGGCGCACCACCGTCTCGGTGCCGTCCATATGCTCGACCGCGAAATCGTCCCGCACCTGCGGAAAGACCTCCGCCAGATAATCCATCATTTCCTGCACCGTCATGACAGCGGACATGCTTTACCTCCCTCGTTCTGCACGGCTAAGGTTGCGGTAATCATGAGGGAGGGCAAGATGACAATTCTGGAACGTCACGACACAAACGGGGTCGCGCACCTGCGCATGAACGCGCCGGACCGGCTCAACGCACTCTCCGACGAGATGCTGGCCGCCCTTTCATCGCAGATCGACGCGCTGTCGCAGGACCGCTCCGTGCGCGCCGTGGTGCTTTCGGGCGAGGGCAAGGCATTCTGCGCCGGCCACGACCTGAAGGAGATGACCGCCGGGCGACAGGCCGAGGATGGGGGCCGCGCCTATTTCAAGGACCTGTTCGACCGCTGTAGCCGGGTGATGATGGGGCTTCAGGCCCTGCCGCAGCCGGTGATCGCACAGGTTCACGGTATCGCCACCGCCGCAGGCTGTCAGCTTGTGGCCACCTGCGACATGGCCGTCGCCGCCCACGGCACGCGCTTTGGCGTGAACGGGGTGAACATCGGTCTGTTCTGCTCCACCCCCATGGTCGCATTGAGCCGGAATATCCCGCGAAAACATGCGCTTGAGATGTTGACCACGGGCGCTTTCATCGACGCGGAGAAGGCCGAGCGCCTGGGCCTCATCAATTATGCGGTGCCGGGGGAAACGCTTGAAGCGACGACCGCGCAGCTGGCGGAAGCCGTCGCGAGCAAGGCGGGCAAGGTGCTCAAGATCGGCAAGGCTGCATTCTACGGTCAGGCCCAGATGCGTGTTGAGGATGCCTATGCCTATGCCGGAGAGGTGATGGTCGAGAACATGCTGTTCTCCGAAACCGAGGCCGGTATCGACGCCTTTCTCAACAAGCGAACGCCGAAATGGGATCAATGACCATTGTCCCCGATTCCGGCATGATTGTTTCCGGACTTTCGCCGATTTTCGTCTGACTGGGGCTATTCGAAGGCAGCGGCTCATGGCATAACCCTGCCATCGTCACAATCCGGGTCGCTGCCGGCGGAAGGTCCCTCCTGGGTCAACCTCTCTCTGGCCATGACATCCCCGCCGCAGTGGCCCGACTGCTCTTTCAACCAGATTCGAAACTGCGGATGCAGCCTGCCCCTTTCCAACGCCTTGCGACTGGCCTAAATGCGGCGCATGAGTGATGAATTGCATATCGTAGGCGGCGGCATGGCCGGGTCCGAGGCCGCCTGGCAGGCGGCGCAGATGGGCGTGGAGGTCGTGATTCACGAAATGCGCCCCACGGTGGGCACCTTCGCGCACAAGACCGGCGATCTTGCGGAGATGGTCTGCTCCAACTCTTTCCGCTCGGACGACGACGAACAGAACGCTGTCGGCCAGTTGCATTGGGAAATGCGCGCCGCGGACGGGTTGATCATGCAGACGGCAGATCAGCACCGCCTGCCCGCAGGCGGGGCCCTCGCGGTGGACCGCGATCCTTTTGCCCGGACCGTCACTCAGACGTTGAAGTCCCATCCGCGCATTCGCGTGGAATATGGCGAAATCAGCCACCTGCCGGAGGGCGGGCAATGGATATTCGCAACCGGCCCCCTCACCTCCCCCGCGCTGGGTGAGGCTATCCGGGCGGAAACCGGCGCCGCCGCGCTTGCCTTTTTCGATGCCATCGCCCCTATCGTCTATGCCGAGAGCATCGACATGGACACCGCTTGGTTGCAGTCACGGTATGACAAGGGCGAGACCGAGGACGAACGCCGCGCCTATATCAACTGCCCGATGACCCGCGACGACTACGAAGCCTTCATCGATGCGCTTCTGGCTGCCGATAAGACCGAATTCCACGAGGGCGAGACTGCCAAGTATTTCGATGGCTGCCTGCCGATCGAAGTGATGGCAGAGCGGGGGCGGGAAACTCTGCGGCACGGCCCGATGAAGCCCGTCGGCCTGACGAATCCGCACAAGCCCGATCAGAAGCCCTATGCCGTTGTGCAGCTTCGCCGTGATAACGCATTGGGAACACTTTATAATATCGTGGGCTTCCAGACGAAGATGAAATATGGTGCGCAGACCGACGTGTTTCGCATGATCCCCGGTCTGCACGAGGCGCGCTTTGCCCGGCTGGGAGGTATCCACCGCAACACCTTCCTCAATTCGCCCACGCTATTGGATGGTCAGATGCGGCTCCGGTCCCGTCCCAATATCCGCTTTGCCGGACAGGTCACCGGGGTGGAAGGCTATGTCGAAAGCGCGGCAATGGGACTTCTTGCGGGGCGTATGGCCGCCGCCGAACTTCTTGGGCGTGAGGTGCCGGCGCCGCCGCAATCCACTGCCATGGGCGCCATGGTCACGCATATCACCGGCGGTGCGGATGCGAAAACCTTTCAGCCGATGAACGTCAATTTCGGACTGTTCCCTCCGGTGGAGGGGCTCAAGGGCGGGCGGCGCGGACGCAAGGACCGCTACAAGGCCTATACCGATCGTGCCAAAAGCGATTGGCGCGACTGGCTCGACGCGTTTGACGGCTGAGACTGGACCAGCGTTCCCTACCGCGCTACGCTCTGTTTATGACTGATAAATTTCTGGACAAGGCCTATGGCCTCGATGGCGCCGACGACATGCGGGGCTTTTATGATCAATGGGCGGCCAGCTATGAGGATGAGGTGGCCGAATACGGCTACACCACCCCGGGCCGCTGCGCCGACGCACTCAAGCAGCATTGCCGGACTCTGGATGAGCCGGTTCTCGACTTCGGCTGCGGCACCGGCCTCTCCGGCCTCGCCCTTCGGTGGGCCGGGTTCAAGGTGATCGACGGTGTGGACATTTCCGCCGAGATGCTCGAGGGCGCACGAAGCAAGGACGTGTACCGAGACCTGCGCCAGATCACAGCCGATGAGCCGCCCAGTGAACCGGGCGTATACGGTCGCATTGCTGCAATCGGTGCGATTGGTGCGGGCGCGGCACCGCTCGGTTGTTTCGACACGTTGATGGACGTGCTGGCCACAGGCGGCAAGATCGTGTTGTCTTTCAACGATCACACATTGGAAGATCCGATCTATGAGGCGCGCATCAATGAATACCTCGATGGCGGTTTCGCAAGTCTGCTCTTTCGTGAACACGGCGATCACCTACCCGGCCGAAACGTGAAATCCATCGTCTACGTCATTGAAAAAAAGTGAGAATCACGACACGATTCGCCCCATCTCCGACCGGGCCGCTTCATCTCGGACACGCGTTTTCCGCGCTTTTGGCCAACGACATGGCGCGGGCATCAGAAGGTGTTTTCCTGCTCAGGATCGAGGATATAGACCAAGGCCGGGCGCGCGATCACTGGGAGAGGCAGATTTATGACGATCTCACATGGCTTGGCCTGCGCTGGCCGCAGCCGGTCATGCGTCAATCGGAGCGGATGAGCCGATATGCCGCCGCGCTCATAGAACTCGAGGCGCTCGGGCTGACCTACCCTTGCCGTTGCAAGCGCGCAGACATTGAACTCGCCGCCGGGGCCCCCCAGGAAGGCGTGCCGCACTTCGGCCCCGACGGGCGCATCTACCCCGGAACCTGTCGCACACGCCCGATGTCGGACCGGAAGGCAGGGGACGTGATCCGGCTCAATATTGCCCAAGCTGCGGCGCTCCATCCCAATCTCGACTTTAAGGAAACTGCTCCCCGGCACATTGGACGGCACCGGATCTCCCCGGAAACGCTTTGCCGCGAGGTGGGGGACATCGTTCTGGTGCGACGGCAGATGGGCAGTTCCTATCACCTCTCGGTCGTGGTGGATGATGCCGATCAGGGCATCACCCATGTCACCCGCGGCGAGGACCTTTTCGACGCGACACAGATCCACGTCCTGCTGCAGCACCTTCTCGGACTGCCGACGCCAATCTACCATCACCACCGACTGGTACGGGATGAGGCCGGCAAGCGGCTGGCCAAACGCGACGACGCCCGTGCCATTGCAACCTATCGCGAAGCCGGCAAAACGCCCAATGGCATTCGCGCCATGGTCGGTCTGGCCTAGACCATAGGCGCCATCAACTCCACCTCCACACCGTCGCGTATGGCCGTGTAAAAACAAGTTCGGCGGTTGGTGTGGCAGGCCGGACCCTCCTGTCGCACAAAGATCAGAAGGCAATCACGGTCGCAATCCACGCGCATTTCCACCAAATGCTGCAAATGCCCACTCGTCTCCCCTTTCACCCAGAAGGTCTGCCGCGAGCGCGACCAGTAGGTGACCTTTCCCGTCTCAAGCGTGCGAGCGACTGATTCGGCATTCATCCACGCCAACATCAGCACCTCACCGCTCGCGGCATCCTGTGCAATGGCAGGCAGCAGCCCCGAGGAGTCAAATTTCAGGGCATTCGGATCAAAAGTCATATGGAACTCCTTTGCAACTCGGCCATTGCCATCTATCTAGAAAAGACGACCGGAAGGGAACGACATGTCAGGCGAAAATGACCTCATCAAGCTGTATTCGGGCCGCATACTTTCGTTGGCGGCGGATATTCCCAATACCGAACGCCTCGAAAACCCCGACGCCACGGTGAAACGCCGCTCACCGCTATGTGGTTCTACGATCACGGTGGATGTGAAGGTAGAGGATGGACGGATCACTGACTACGGTCAGGACGTAAAAGCCTGCGCCCTTGGTCAGTCGGCAGCCGCGATCGTTGGGGCCCATGCCATCGGCTGCACACGCGCCCAAATCCAAGAAGCACGCGACGCACTCAAAGAGATGCTGAAATCCGATGGGCCGACGCCCCCGGCTCCCTTTGATGAACTTGAGGTTCTGCGCCCCGCGCGGGACTACAAGAACCGGCACGCCTCCATCATGCTCGCGCTTGAGGCAACGACCGAAGCGATGGAAAAGGCCGCTCAGGAAAACTGCGCCTGATCACCGAAACAAAAAAACCGCCGCACATTCCAGTAGGAAAGGCGGCGGTCAGTGTTGCGTTCCGGGACAGGCCGACGGATGCGATGGGGGAGAGTGAGGCAGACCCCCAAGGACTTCGGGACAGGCAGTGTCAGTCTCAGCGCATCGGTTGGGACAGGATGCAGCGATCCCGGAACGCAGGCAGGTCTTCAGGATAATCCTGGCAAATGCAGTGCGACGACAAGAAGAACCATCAACGCCACCCCCCCAAGCACATCCTGCACAAGATGGGGTTGGGCGTTTCGGATCACGCTACGAAACTGTGTAAGCATTATGGCCTCCTGCACTCAATCCTGTAAGTTGCCTCTTTGTTCTCATTTTTAGAGGCACCTGTAAAGAACTTTTTAGGAACATTTGAGAACAGAGCGAAACATTTTCGATCAACCGACAGAAATCAAACGGATCGCGCGGTCCTGCTCCATCAGCCAAAGCAAAACTCGCGCCGCCTTCCCCCGATCAGAAGTCAAATCTGGATCATCGGCAAGTAGCTTGCGCGTATCTGATTGCGCGATCGCCATCAGCCCTGCCTGCCCCTCCAGATCGGCAATGCGGAACCGTGGCACCCCTGACTGCGCCGTGCCGATCAGATCGCCCGCTCCACGCATTTCGAGATCTGTCTCCGCAAGGCGAAATCCATCTTCCGTCTCCCGCAGGGTGGTCAAACGCTTCTCGCCACTTTCACTCAGCGGAGCGCGATACATCAGAAGGCAAGTTGACGCTGCTTCGCCTCGCCCCACACGCCCGCGCAACTGGTGAAGCTGCGCAAGACCGAAAATCTCTGCCCGTTCTATCACCATGATCGAGGCATTGGGCACATCAACACCCACCTCAATCACTGTGGTCGCCACCAGAACCTTCGTTTCACCGCCTTGAAACCGTGCCATTGCGGCGTCCTTTTCCTGCGGCGGCATTTGACCATGCACCAGACCTACCAGCCCGTCTCCAAGGGCGGCGCGCAGGTGCTTGAACCGCTCTTCCGCCGCAGTCAGATCCACAGATTCGCTTTCATCCACAAGCGGACATACCCAATACGCCTGCCGCCCTTCGGCAATCGCCTTGCGCAGATGCTCCACAACCTCATCCATCCGGCTTGATGAGATGAGCGCCGTGCTGATCGGTTTGCGCCCGGGTGGTTTCTCGTCCAGGATCGAAACATCCATATCGCCGTATTGTGCCAACGCGAGGCTGCGCGGGATCGGAGTGGCCGTCATCACCAACACGTCCGCACCCGCGCCCTTGCGCCCGAGTTCCAGGCGCTGACGCACACCAAAGCGATGTTGTTCGTCGATCACGGCAAGGCGCAGATCGACAAACTGCACATCCGCCTGAAACACCGCATGCGTACCGATCAGGATCTGGGTGCGCCCGGCTTGCAGATCGGCGAGTTTAGCCTTGCGCGCAGCACCCTTGTCGCGTCCGGTCAGCACGTCAACCTGCACGCCCGCCGCCTCCGCCAAAGGGCGCAGCCCTTCAAGGTGCTGTCGGGCAAGGATTTCCGTCGGGGCCATCATCACGCCCTGCCCACCTCCCTCGACCGCGATCAGCAAGGCCAGAAAGGCCACCAGCGTCTTGCCGGCCCCGACATCGCCCTGCAGCAGTCGGTTCATGCGTAAAGGTTGCGCCATGTCGTGGGCGATCTCCTCAACGGCCCGAACCTGCGCCGCGGTGGGACTATATGGAAGGGCTTCCAATACCCTCCGCCGCAGGTGGCCGTCACTTTCCGTGATGATCCCCTTTGCACGCTGAAGCCGGGCACGGGCAAGCGCGAGGGTAAGCTGATGAGCAAAGAACTCATCATAGGCCAGCCGTTCGCGGGCCGGAGCCTGTGGCGAAAGATCGACGACACTGCTCGGCGCATGCGTTGCATGCAAGGCTTCGTGCCAGTCGGGCCATTTAGCCTTCGCCTTCTGCGACGGATCGATCCACTCCGAAAGTTCGGGCAACCGCTCCAACGCGGAGGCCACGGCGCGGCGCATGGTGCGCAGAGTCACACCGGAGGTCAGGTGATAGACCGGCTCAAAGGGCGGGATACTGTCGGCTTCGCCTTCATCAAGAACATGATCGGGATGCGCCATCTGCGCGATACCGTCAAAAAGCTCCACCCGACCGGAAACGATTCTGCACGCCCCGACCGGCAGTTGCCGCTCCAGATAATCCCCGCGAGCGTGAAAGTAGACGAGTTGAAAGCTGGTCTCCGCGTCTTCCACCACGATGCGATAGGCGCCGCTGCGTGATCGGGGGGGGCGGTGCGCGACAACATTGACCTTTACCGTCACGACACCGGGCAGATCTGCGCCCTGAACGCTGGCGCGGCGGGTCCTGTCAATGCCGGAATAAGGCAGGGAAAAAATCACATCGCGCGGCTTGGCTATGTCGATCTGTTCCATCGCGCGTGCGGTCTTCGGCCCCACCCCGTCAAGCGTGGACAACTCCGCAAACAGCGGAAAAAGAACCTCTGGCCGTCCGCTCATTTCCCTTCGACCAGCCGGAGCCAGTCATCCTCATCAATCATTTTCACGCCCAACTCGGACGCCTTCTTTGCCTTGGACCCTGCCCCGGGTCCAGCCACGAGAAGATCAGTTTTCGCCGAAACCGAACCGGCCACCTTTGCACCGAGCGCCTCTGCGCGCGCCTTCGCCTCGGCGCGAGTCATCTTGTCGAGCGTGCCGGAAAAGACGATCGTCTTGCCAGCCACGGGGCTATCATCAACACGGGGGGCTTCAGCGTCTTCGATTTCAAGATGAGCCACCAATGCGTCGATCGAGGCACGCTCCCTTTCTTGCGCGAATGTCGTGACAAGCGAGCGCGCCACAACCTCCCCCACGCCATCAATGTTCAAAAGCGCATCCCACTCTGGGCCTTCAAAATCGGAAGCCGCGTCCATTGCGGCCACGAAATCGAACCAGTTGCCATAGCTGCGCGCGATCAGATTCGATGCCGCCTCTCCCACATGTCGAATTCCGAGAGAGAAAAGTAGTCGCGCAAACGGGATTCTCCGCTTGTCCCGAATCGCAAGGAACAGATTTTCGGCGCTTTTCTCACCCCAGCCCTCACGATTCTTGAGCTGCTGCAGGCCGCTGCTATATCGCTCCTCAAGGGTAAAGATGTCCGACGGTTCCCTGATCCAGCCATCCTCGTAGAATTGTTCAATCTGCTTCGCGCCGAGGCCTTCGACATCGAACGCCTTGCGTGACACAAAATGCTTCAGTTTCTCCACCGCTTGCGCCGGGCATATCAATCCGCCGGTGCAGCGACGCACGGCGTCGCCTTCTTCACGCAACGCCTCCGATCCGCAACGTGGACATGTGGTGGGAAACGCATACGGTATCGCATCGGCGGGCCGTTTGCTCAGATCGACATCTGCCACCTTCGGGATCACATCACCGGCGCGGTAAACCTGAACCCAGTCGCCGACGCGAATATCCTTGCCACCGCGAATCTGTTCTCCCTTGCTATCCAGCCCGGCGATGTAATCCTCGTTGTGCAGAGTTGCATTGGACACGACGACGCCCCCCACGGTGACAGGGTGCAAACGCGCAACAGGAGATAGCGCGCCAGTCCGGCCCACCTGAATGTCGATCGATTCCAGCCGGGTCCATGCCAGTTCGGCAGGAAATTTGTGCGCGGTCGCCCAACGCGGCGTGGTGGAGCGATATCCAAGTCGCGCCTGAAGCGCGAGATCGTTCACCTTGTAGACTACACCGTCGATGTCATACCCAAGTGTTGCGCGTTGCTCTTCTATTTTGTGATACTGTGCCAGCATCTCCTCGGGCCCGGCGCATAGCACGGTCAAGGGATTGACCTGAAACCCAAGTGTTTCAAGTCGCTTGATCGCGTCCCACTGGGTTTCGGCCAGCGGGTCGCTCAATGCACCCCAACCATAGGCAAAGAATCTCAACGGTCGCGCACGGGTGATCTCCGCATCAAGCTGCCTGAGGGACCCTGCCGCTGCGTTGCGGGGATTTGCAAATGTCTTGCCGCCCCGCGCGGTTTGGCGCGCATTTAGCGCCTTGAAGTCCTCGTGGCTCATGTAAACCTCGCCACGCACTTCGAGCAGATCTGGAGCATCGGTCAGGTCACGGGGAATATCGTCAATTGTGCGGGCATTGGCGGTAACGTTTTCTCCGGTCGCCCCATCGCCGCGTGTGGCGGCCTGCACCAGTCGACCGCTTTCGTATCTGAGGGACAGGCTTAGACCATCAATTTTCGGCTCTGCGACAAAGACAAGCGGTGCGTGCGATTCGATTCCGAGATAGCGACGCACCCGTTTGGTGAAATCAGCAATCTCCTCGTCTTCGAACACATTGTTGAGGGACAGCATTGCCACCTCGTGCCGAACCTTGGCAAAGCTATCCGCCGGGGCTGCCCCTACCTGCTCAGACGGGCTGTCAGGGCGTTTGAGGTCGGGAAATCGCGCCTCGATGGCGGCGTTGCGCCGCTTGAGCGCATCATACTCCGCATCCGATATCTCCGGTGCATCCTCAACATGATAGGCCGCATTCGCACGCGAAATCTCCGTAGCAAGCCTGGCCAGTTCCGCCTTGGCTTGTTCGCGGGTCAACTTTTCGATTTCTGTTTCGGCGGTCACGCATCCCTCCCACTCACATCGTCAAGTGATAGGGTCGGGGCGCGGCAAGGTCCAGATCAGAGTGATCACACTAAAGGCGGTTCAGATCGATCAGGCCCGTAGTGCCAGGGATTCATCGTTGCCGCGTCCGGTGGCTTCAAGGTTGCGCAACACATAGCCTCGTCCCCAGACCGTCTCTATGTAGTTGTCGCCGCCTGTCGCCTCGCTCAGCTTCTTGCGCAGCTTGCAAATGAATACGTCTATGATCTTCAGTTCAGGTTCATCCATTCCACCATAGAGATGATTCAGGAACATTTCCTTGGTCAGCGTCGTGCCCTTACGAAGCGACAGCAGTTCCAGCATCTGATATTCCTTGCCAGTCAGGTGAATCTGCTTTCCATTTGCCTCTACCGTTTTGGCATCGAGATTGACGGAGATGCATCCGGTTCGGATCACCGACTGCGAATGTCCCTTCGAGCGACGGATAATTGCGTGAATCCGGGCCACCAACTCTTCACGGTGGAACGGCTTGGTCAGATAGTCATCGGCACCAAAGCCGAATCCCTTCAGTTTGCTTTCCGTATCGTCGGCCCCCGACAGAATGAGAATTGGCGTCTCCACACGACTGAGCCGCAACTGACGCAACACGTCATGACCGTTCATGTCAGGCAACCCGAGATCCAGCAGGATGAGATCGTAGTCGTAGAGTTTTGCCAGATCTACGCCCTCCTCACCCAGATCGGTCGCATAGACGTTGAGATTGGCATGGGTCAGCATCATTTCGATGCTTTTCGAGGTGGTCGGATCGTCCTCTACCAACAGAACACGCATATTTCTAATCTCCGCTATGGGCCGCTACGGGAATTTATCGTGAACAAAAATGGTTAATCCCAGGTTACCTTTGTTATCACTTCCAAACTCAACTTAAAGATGTCTGAACTTTTGTAAAGCCGTTGCTTTGAGAGCCTCTTCCCCGTGTTCCGTGACTGCACACACCCACTCATGAAACTCTTCTTTTCTGAGGGCATAGCGACAAAGTGCTTCATCCTGCGAGATCAGCCCGTAGACCACACCGCGTACCACCGCGAGCTTGCGCGAAGCGACCCATCGTTTGGTGCTGGCAGGCGGCAGGTCGGCGCGGGTCATTACCGTGCCATCGCTCAATGAGACAGCCCGGGGACCATCAACCTTTTTCAGATACATTACGTCGACCCTCAATACTTTTGACAAATGCTGGATCAACGCGCTTAACGCAGGATGAAACCGGGTCTTGAGAGTATCTAGGATTTTCCTATATTCTTGGCCACTTCCAAAGGAGATTCGCATGGCGCTCGACCGCAGCCCGACACTTAATTCGCTTGGTTTTTCCAAGCCCCCATCCGAAACCCGCGTGGTCGTTGCCATGTCGGGTGGCGTGGACAGTTCCGTGGTCGCCGCGATGCTCTCGGATGAGGGATATGATGTCGTGGGCGTTACCCTGCAACTCTACGACCATGGCGCAGCGCTGGCGAAAAAGGGGGCTTGCTGTGCCGGAATCGACATTCACGACGCACGCCGCGTTGCGGAAGAAAAGGGATTTCCGCACTACGTGCTGGACTATGAAAATATCTTTCAGGATGCGGTGATTGACGAATTTGCCGACAGTTATCTCGCGGGTGCGACACCGGTGCCCTGCATCCGCTGCAATGAGCGTGTGAAGTTCAAAGATCTTCTGGAAACCGCGAAGGATCTGGATGCCGATTGCATGGCCACCGGACACTACATTCAGCGCAAGATGGGCGAAGAAGGACCTGAGCTTCATAGCGCCGCCGATCCAACGCGCGATCAGAGCTATTTCTTGTTTTCCACGACACCCGAACAGCTTGACTACTTGCGTTTTCCGCTTGGTCATCTGCCGTCCAAGGATGACACGCGGCGGTTGGCGGCAAAATATGGGCTGGCCGTGGCGGACAAGCCGGATAGCCAGGACATATGCTTCGTGCCGAATGGCGACTATGCCAGCGTGATTGAGAAGCTGCGCCCCGGCGCGGCGGAACCGGGTGAAATCGTGGACAGCACGGGAAATGTGCTGGGGCGCCACAACGGGGTCATCCACTATACGATCGGTCAGCGGCGAGGACTCGGCATCGGTGGATTATCCGACCCGCTCTACGTGGTGAAGCTCGATGTGGATAATCACCGTGTCGTAGTTGGCCCCAAGGACATGCTCTCCACACGCACTATTCCGGTTCGGGAAATCAACTGGCTGGGCGATGAGCCTTTCGCATCTAAAGATGAGTGGCCGGTTGCGGTCAAGGTCCGCTCCACCCGCCCGCCGCGGGAGGCGATCCTGCGCCCTCTTGGACCGCACACGGCGGAGGTGGAGCTTTTGACACCAGAGGAAGGTGTCTCACCGGGGCAAGCATGTGTCTTCTACGAGACAGAGGGAAGCCGCATCCTCGGAGGGGGCTGGATCTGGCGTGGCGTCGTGTAGCTCGTCACTGATCTAGGCCTCTCTCAGACCATGCACAACGGCGCGCGCAGCGCGCAGGCCCGGATCCTCTTGTCCCTTTCCCAGAAGGGTCATGCAGCGCACCATGGCTTCTCTCTGAGCTGTGGGATCGCGAAGAACATCCAGCATTGCCGGCCCGATGGCCTCTGCACGGCATGCCCTTCCGATGAATTCGGGCACTGCACGAGTCCGTGTGACAAGATTCACCAGTGTTACCGTGTCCACCTTCAGCATTCTGCCGATGATCTGCCTGCTCAGCCAGTTCATGTCATAGGCGATAACCATCGGTGTTCCCGCCGCCGCAAGCTCCAGCGAGACTGTGCCAGAGGCCGCAAGCGCCCCCTGGGCCGCACGGAACGCGGCGCGTTTATCGGTGGCAGCCTGTTCCGGATCGGCGGCGCTTGGGTCGAGGATCAGTGGCGGCACGGGCCAGTCGGCCGTCATTTCACGCACCACGGGTGCCACGGACGCGGCTGCGGGCAGCACGATACGGGCCTGAGGATGCGCGTCGATGATCGGCCCCAGCGTGGCCCCGAATATCGGCGCCATGCGCGACACCTCCGCCCTGCGAGATCCGGGGAGCACCAATACAACAGGCGCGTCGCCCAGAGTGTGACGACGCCTGAATTCTCTCACCTCCGCGTCGCTCGCCACGGGCTCTGCCACGACGGGATGACCGACAAAATCACAGCGTATTCCCACCGCTTCCATGTAGGGCGGCTCAAACGGGAAAAGGGCCAGAACCTGATCAATTTTCCCGACCATTTTCGCCGCCCGGCCCGCGCGCCAAGCCCAGACCGTCGGGGCAACATAATGCACTGTGCGGACGGAACTGGCCGCCTTCACACGACGCGCCACGCGCAGGCCGAAATCGGGGCTGTCAATCGTGATGAGCACATCTGGATTCATGGCGAGGACAGCCTCGGCCGTCTCGACGATCCGGCGCTTCAGGTGGCGGTACTTCGGCAAAACCTCGGCAATCCCCATTACGGATAACTCATCCATGGGAAAACGGCTGTTCAGCCCCTGCTTCGCCATCTGTGGGCCGCCGACCCCCTTGATCTCAAGGTCGGGGTCAAGCTGATGAAGCCCTGCCAGAAGCGCTCCGCCGAGCCTGTCCCCGGAGGGCTCTCCGGCAACGACAAAGACCTTCATCGACACCGCTCCGCGAAAAGGAAAAGACCGGTTTCATCGAGTGCCTGCATGATCGAGTCACGCTCCAGAACAAGCACCGTCCCTGCACCGATCACGATTCCGTCGAGCCGTGCAGCCGCCGCGTTTCGAACTGTCGCGGGACCGATCGCCGGCATGTCCGCGCGCAGATCCTGCCCGATCTTGGGAGCCTTCGCCAGCACTCCACCCCCAGGGTGTACTTCGGTCGGGGTATCGGCCACGAAACGCAACAACGCATCGGTTCCTTGCAGCGTTTCAACCCCCAGACACAGGCCTCGCGCCACCACAGCGCCCTGCCCCACGTCCAGCGGTGAAAGCGCCTCAAGTATATCCAATGCCCGCGCCGCATCAATTCGGTTCTGATCGCTGGGTAAGGTTCCGAAGATCACTCCTTCGGGCACGGTAAGGTCAGGCAGCAGCTCATGGGCGCCGACTACTTCCAGATCCTGCTCTTCAAAAAGCGCAATGACCTCGCGCAGGAGCGCATCATCCCCTGTTCGCATCGCGGCAATCAGTCGTGGCGCGACCCGCACCATGTAAGGGTCGAATTGCGCCGGATCCAGAGACGGGCGAGACACAGCGCCCGCCAACACGACCTGACCGATTTCATGTTCAATCAAAAAATCAAATAAATCGCCCAATCGATTGAAATCATGCTCAAATACGGAACCTGAGTGATCGTGTTTCTCCCCCCGGAAAACCACGCGCAATGCATCCGGTCGCGCTTCGGCAAGCCGCTGTGGAAGCCCTCCGGAACCTGAAAGAATCGCAAGCCCCACGATTTTCACCCAGGCGTCAGGAAAGATCGGTCGCTCTCTCCGAGCACAAATTCGACGATCTCCCGCACATAGGCGCTTTCACTTTCCTCGCCGAGACGGCGCGCACGATCGGCAAAGGTGCCATCACCCTGTGCGAGCATCTGGAACGCCGCGCGCAGGGCCGTGATATCGGCGCGCCCCACGCCGCGGCGCTTCAGGCCTACAAGATTGAGGCCATCAAGCGCCCCGCGCGGTCCCTGAACAAGGCCGTAGGGGATCACATCATTTGTCACCATGCTGAGCGCACCAATGATTGCCCCGCGACCGATACGCACCCATTGATGAATACCGCACAAGCCACCGATGATGACGTCGTCCGAGATCACGCAATGGCCCGCCACAGCCGCGGAATTGACCATGATCACCCGGTCGCCCAGAATCACATCATGGGCAATATGACAGCCCGCCATGAAGAGCCCGTCATCGCCCACACGGGTCACGCCGCCACCGTGTTCTGTCCCTGGATTCATGGTCACATGCTCGCGGATTCGATTGCGTTGACCAATCACAAGAAGGGTTTTTTCGCCTTTAAACTTAAGGTCTTGCGGAACTTCACCAATCACCGCGAATGAGAAGATCTGCGTTCCCGCGCCGATCTCTGTATTGCCGGTTATGACCACGTGAGACTTGAGTTCGACGTCTTCTTTCAGGACCACATGCGGGCCGATCACGCAGAACGGACCGATCACGCAACCATCCGCGATCCGCGCGCCGTCCTCTATCACGGCACTGGAGTGGATCCGGGCGTTGGGGGAGATGCTCATCGCCGGTATTCTCCGGGCAGGTCCATCATGGCGGTGAACTCGGCTTCGGCGGCCATGTCACCCTCGACTTCGGCCACGCCGGAAAATTTCCAAACCTTCGCGCCGGGTTTACCCCTCAGGGTGGTCAAATTCAATTCCAGAACATCCCCCGGGATCACCATGCGGCGGAACTTGCACTTGTCGATTGCCATGAAATATACAAGCATTTCACGGTCTTGCATGCCGAGAGCGGTGCCGACCATGACGGCAGCGGTCTGGGCCATCGCCTCAACGATGGTGACGCCGGGCATGATCGGTTTTCCCGGAAAATGCCCCTGAAAATGCGGCTCGTTCATGGTGACGTTCTTGATGCCGCGGGCCGATGAAAACCCATTGATATCAATGACTTTATCCACCAGGAGAAACGGATAGCGGTGCGGGATGATCCGCTGGATCATATGGATATCAGCGGTCTTGGTCGGCTCGCTCATATTGGGCTCCTGAGAAATGTCACCGACCTTTGCCTAGCAACCCGACGGGACCGGGGCAAGCGTGCAGGGCGCAGGGCGGCAGGAATCCGGTGTCTGTATCGCGTCGGTATAACGTCGGTATTTTGTCGGTACTGTTTCCCGACACGGCCCGGCCAGCCAATCAATCGGTATTCTGTAGAGGCGGCACCTGCTCATCGCTGCCGCCCACGTTCTCGCTGTCCTCGTCCACTTCCTGCAGGAGGTCCGCCCCCTCCCCTATAGCCTCGTTGATCCGGTCGATGGCGCGATCGGTGATGTCGATGGATTCATCGAGCAGGAAAACGGAATTGCGTTCGAAGATCACATTCGCTCCGGAGTTCTGCATGATCTCCCCCAGAACCGGCGTTGCGGCCCGCAAAAAGGCGACACGCGCCCTGTCGCGCCGCTGAACGATCTTCCGGGCCTTCTCATCCTGTATGCGGCGGATTTCCTGCACCCGGTCATCAAACGCATCGGCCTCGGCGCGAAAATCGCCGGGGTCCATCTCGGGGCGCTGTTCGGTGAGGCGTTTTTCCTCGGCCGTCAACTCCGCCTCAATCTTGCGGTTCTCGGCCAAATGCCGGGCCTGATCGGCCTCGATCTCGCTGCTCACGCGCTGTCCGAACTCTGACTGGGCGAAAAGCTCTTCGGAGTCGATAACCAGAACCGAACTGACCGTGGTGCCGAAGGTCTGCGCAGCGAGCCCGCCTGCCATCAGCAGGACTGTGGCAAGGGTGGCTATGATCCGACGCACGGCACGCATGGGGCGATCAGAATTCGGTCTGGATGGTCAGGTTGAAGAGTTGTTCGTTGTCGTATCTTTCCTTTTTCAGCGCCTTGGAGAAGTTGAAGCGCAGCGGCCCCACCGGCGTGTTCCAGAAGAGCGAGAAACCCACTACATGGCGCAGCGCGAAATCTTCCTGAACAACACTGGTCGAGGTCGTATCAAGCCCCCAGACCGACCCCATGTCGTAAAACAGACCGCCTGTAATGCCGTATTCCTCGGGCAGGCCAAGGGGGAATTCCGCCTCAAACCGCGCGACCGCAAAGTATGTACCGCCGAGCGGATCGTTCTGTCCCGTGGACACCTCACGCGGGCCGATGCCATAGGGCTCAAACCCGCGCATCCGGCGGCCGAAGAAGTTGAACCTGTCGGTCACGCGCGAGTCGTCGTTGGGCGAATAGAGCATCCCGCCTTCAAGCGCGGCGCGCAGCGTCACCTCTTCGTTGAGCACCTTTGTCTGGGCAACGGCCCGACCTGTTGTCGAGATATAGGTATAATCGCCGCCCAAGCCGCCGAAGTCCTGTCCAAACTCGAACAGGTAACCGGCATTCGGGTTAAGCCCGGTCGTGCGAGAATCGTAGGTGTAGCGATAGCCGACCTCGCTTTTCCAGATATCGCCGCGGGCATCTTCTGCGTCGATTAAAGATCCGCCGATCTTGTTTGGCGGGTCGATGACCAGTTGATCGAGGCTCAGCGAATAGTGCACGCCAAGGCGGCTGTTTTCACCGACCGGGAAGTTGAGCGATGGACGGAACTGCCCCGACAGCACGTCGAAGCGGGTGAAACTGCTCTCCGACTCGCGATAGAGCAGATCAAGCCCAAACCGCAGATCCCGTCCAAGAAGGTTAGGCTCCGCAAACTGAATGCCATAGTCGGTCACATCCTCGGCGGCGGAGAACGACAGCCGAAGCTGCTGTCCGCGGCCAAGAAAGTTCCGCTCGGAAAACTGCACGACGGCGCCAAAGCCGCTGTTGGTCGAATAGGTCCCCCCGAGTGAGAGGGAGCCGGTCGGCTCCTCCTCAAGATCGACGTCGATGATCACCTGATCGGGGCTGGACCCTTCGCGCGCGTTCACCTCGGCTGTTTGGAAGAAGCCCAGGGCGCGGATACGCTCCGCCGCCTCGCGGATTTCGCGCGGGTTGAAGGGGTCGCCCTCCACCGTGTTGAACTGCTGCCGCACAACGCGGTCGAGCGTGGTGGTGTTACCCTCGATATCGATCCGCTCGACAAAGATTCGCTCTCCGCGGACGAGGACGAATTCCACATCCAGCGTCAGATCGCGGTCATTGCGCGTGATGCGCGGTTCTGCCCGCAGAAAATCGAACCCTTTACGCGTGGCGAGACGTTCCAGACGGGTGATCGAATTCTCCACGAGACCGGGACGATAAACCACCCCCTCGCGAATTCGCAGCGACTCCTGAAACTCCTTGGCGTCGGCGCCCTTGTATTCGCTCACCGTGGTGATCTTGCCAAAGCGGAACTGCTGCCCTTCCTCGACATGCAGGGTCATGTAATAGCCGTCACGGGCACGCGACAGTTCGGACGTGACGTTGGTCACGCGAAAATCCACATAGCCGCGGGAAAGATAGAAATCGCGTAGCACCTGCTTGTCGAACTCGATTCGGTCTTCGATGAAGGTATCGGATCGGATGAAAGCGCGGAGAATTCCCGCCTGCTTGGTGTTGAGCACACGGCGCAGCCGGTTGTCCGAGTATTCCTGATTGCCGACGAAGCTGATGCTTTGCACCTCGACCACGCCACCTTCGAAAATCTCGAAGATCAGGTCGGTGCGGTTATCGGACCGGCGGATGATTCGTGGTGTCACACGCGCTGCAATCCGCCCTTCGGCCACATAGGCATCGACGATCCTGGCCACGTCGCGTTCGACCACGTCAGGGTTGAGCACACGGCGGGAACGCGATTCGACAATTTCAGTGAGCGCGTCGTCCTTCAGCCGCCGGTTGCCCTCGAAGCTGACGACATTGATCGTGGGATACTCTTCGACCCGGATCACCAGACGGTTGCCCTGCGGCACCATTTCGACGCTTTCGAACAGGCCACTGGCAAGAACGCGCTGATAGGCGTCGTTCAGCTCGGACGCGCTGACGGTCTGACCGCGGGCGATTCCGGCGTAGTTCACGATGGCAGAGGGGTCGATCCGCTGATTGCCTTCGATCGTAACCGAAGAAAAGCGATAGCTCTGGGCTTCGGACACCTGCGGCAAGGCAATGAAAGCCATCGAAATCAAAAGAACAAATGCAAACAAAAATCTGCATCCGGGGCCTTTCCGGCCGGTTGGCAAAGACGCTCGCGCGCCCGCAAGGTCGGTCATGATTCAAATCCCGTGCGACATCCCAGATGAATTGTGACTAGCGGGATTGCGCCGCCTTGTCAAAAGCGCGTTATGGCGCTTGCGGAATGATTGCAAAATCACAATGGCGCGCCACCGGGCAAACCCGGTTCACAAACGTGGCGTCAAGAGCTTTATAGGCTCAGAAAAGGCCGATTGACCGGCCAAAGGCCGCAAGCATCAACCCTGCAACGATGGCCGCAGGAAACAGCATGCGGTCCCAGTTGGTTTCCACCATTTCCTCGAGCGCGCGATAGCCTTGCTGTAGCGTTTGCATGGCAACAGTGCCTTTCCCATTGCAGATAAGACAACGTTACCAACCAATTAGGGCAGGATTGCGGCGATCTTGCAACCTCAGGGACAGAATAGATCGTTGGTCACACCGAAGGTCATGAGGCCCAGAACCAGGGCGAGGCCGATGGTCATCAGAATCCGCACGGCACCATCGCTTGGCGGACGCCCCACGACCGCCTCATAGGCATAGAACACCAGATGGCCACCATCGAGCACCGGAATGGGAAAAAGGTTGAGAAGCCCGATCGCCGCGGAAAGCACGGCGATAAACCAGATGAAGCTCTGTGCACCTTGGCTGGCCATCGCACCGGAGGTCTGGGCGATACCGATGGGTCCGGAGAGGTTGCAACTGCTGATGGCGCCCGTGATCATGTGATAAAGACCGGAGACCGAGCCTTCCATGATACGCCATGTCTGCGTTGCTCCGCCCAGAAGGGCCGTTCCGACGCCCGGCGTCTCGGTCGCGGGATCGAAGGCGAGTCCGCCGCCGATGCCGATACGCCAATGGGTGTCAAAGCCTCCGCCGGGCTGCGGTTCATCCACGCGGCGGGGGACCAAGGTGAATTGCAGCGTCTCACCGTCGCGCCAGACATCGAGCAGAAGCGGGCGGCCCTTGCCATCTTCAACGGCCTCCTTGAGCTGCGAGAAGCCCACGATGGGGCTGCCATCGATGGCGGTGATGACATCGCCGACCTTGAGGTTGACAGAATAGGCGGCCGATTGCGGGGCCAGATGCTGAATCAACGGCGGATAGAGGTAGGGGCCGCTGACGACCTGTTCCCGGCCGTTGCGACGCACGCGGTAGTCGAGCGGGTTTTCCAGCGGCAGCGCATCGGTAAACTCCCTGAACGTCTCTGCGTCATCGAAACCGGGCACACGCGCGCCGGCCACGGCAAGCACCTCGTCGCCTTCACTCAACTCATACGCCGGGGGCGGCAGGTCGCGCAGTTCCCCGACGACGAGCGTGTCGCCCACCTGCCCGCGGGCCATGAGAACGGCGGCAAAGATCAGGATCGCGAGCACGAAGTTGAAGAGCGGACCGGCGGCCACAGTGGCGGTGCGCGCCCAGAGCGGGGCGCCGTGCATCGAATGGCGCCGGGTGTCGTCGTCCATCGTCTCGATCGCCTCGGCATCCTTGCCGCTGGCGGCGTCGGAATCGCCCATGAAGCGAACGTAGCCGCCAAAGGGCAGCGCGGCGACCTGCCATTTCGTACCGCGCCGGTCCATGCGGGACCAGAGGACAGGGCCGAAGCCGAGAGAAAACACCTCTGCATGGATGCCCGACCAGCGCCCGACAATGTAGTGACCGTATTCGTGAATCGCCACGATGATCGACAGCGCCACGATGAACGCCAGCACAGTCATCGCCATGCCGCCGAATGCGGGAAGAAGTGCAAAAATATCCAAAACCGTTCCTATGCCTGCCGTTCTGCCATTATCGTATCCGCCGTCTTCCGGGCGATTTGGTCCGTTTGCGCGACGGTATCAAGGGTCAACGCGGCATTTGTAAGGCCGCATTCTGATGACAATCGAGTCAGGACTTCTTCCACAACCTCGGCCATCTGCAAGAATCCGATGCGCCCGTCCAGAAATCCGTCCAACGCGCGCTCCTTGGCCGCATTAAACACCGCGCCCGTCAGCCCCCCCGCCGCCATCACCTCGCGCGCGAGTCGAAGCGCCGGGTAGCGCGCCTCGTCCGGGGCGCGGAAATTGAGCTGCCCGACGCGCGCCAGATCGAGCCGTTCGACCGGCAGCGCGCGCCGCTCCGGCCAGTGGAGGGCATAGCCGATGGCGTGGCGCATATCGGAACTACCCACATGCGCCATAAGCGCCCCGTCCGTGAAGCCGACCAGCGCGTGAACCAGCGATTCGGGATGCACGAGCACCTCGATCTGATCCGGTGCGCACCCGAAGAATTCCTTGGTTTCAATGATTTCCAGGGCCTTGTTGAACATGGATGCGGAATCGATCGTAATCCTCTGTCCCATGTCCCAGTTGGGGTGTTTGGCCGCCTCGTCGGGGGTGGCGCGGGCCATTTGCTCACGCGTCCAGTCTCGGAAGGCACCGCCCGAGGCGGTGATGACAATGCGTTCAACGGCGGACATCTCTTCGCCCCTGAGAGCCTGAAACACCGCCGAATGTTCGCTGTCCACCGGCAGGAGCGTTGTCCCATGCCGGCGCGCGGTCTCCAGCACGAGCGGCCCGGCGGTCACGAGCGATTCCTTGTTGGCAAGGGCCAGGGTACCGCCCTGTTCGATCGCCTTGAGCCCCGGTGCGAGACCCGCGGCGCCGACGATGGCGGACATGATCCAGTCGGCCGGACGGCTCGCCGCCTCCAGCAGCGCGGCGGGGCCGGCGGCCACCTCCACCCCAGAGCCTTCCAGCGCCTGCATGAGCGGCGCGCGCAGGTCTTCATGCGCGGTGACCGCGATCTCTGCGCCCAAGGCACGGGCATCTGCGGCCAGCCGCGTGATGTTACTTCCGCCGGTCAACGCCACAACTTGATAGTCCTGCGGCGCGCGGGCGATCAGGTCGATCGTATTCTGCCCGATCGAGCCTGTCGCCCCGAAGATTGAAACCCGTTTCATCCGACCCCCGGCAATCCGGTCGTCACACCCACAAGAAGGACAAACAAGGCCGCCCCCATCATCGCATCGAACCGATCCATCAGTCCGCCATGTCCGGGGATGAGGGCGGAGCTGTCCTTGACCCCTGACCGGCGCTTGATCGCGCTTTCTGCGATGTCGCCCATTTGAGCGGCGATCGCGGTCAGAACGCTGAGTACGACCACCCCCGGCCCGAGCAAGGCCCAGCCTACCAGCGCCGCACCAATCCAGCCGGCAACGGTGCCGGACCATGTCTTCTTGGGGCTCACGCGCGGCCAGACCTTGGGCCCGCCCAGCATCCGGCCCGCAAAATAGCCGGCCACATCCGAGGCGATGACCACCGCGACAAGCCAGACGACCCAGTCAACCCCCCGGAAATCACGCAATGCCGCCAGGCCAAAGCACGCCAGAAGAAGCAGTGCAGAGTAGCCTGCGAAAATCGCCCGCTCGCGGGAAATCTGCGTTGCCCCGACGAGCACCGGCGCAATCAGAACCGGCAGTGTCAACAGACCGATCCCATATGTGGCAATCAGCAGGACGCCCGTGCCCAGAATCCCCATCTGCACCGCCAGCGCGGATTTCTCCGGTGCAAGGATGCGTGTCAGTTCCCATAGCATACCGCCGCATATCAAGGCGCACAGCAGGCGAAACCAAAGTCCGCCAAGCCAGAGCGCAACTGCGCCGATGGTCACCATCACCACCGCTGAGCCGACGCGCGCGGGCAGATCGCCCCATTTGCCCCCGTCGCTCATACGCTTGCGGCACCAAAGCGGCGATCCCGCTGACAGAAGGATTGAACCACGCGGCGGAACTCCTCGGGCGTAAAATCGGGCCAGAGCGTATCGATAAACTCATATTCGGAATAGGCCGACTGCCAGAGCAGAAAGTTGGAGACGCGGGCCTCCCCACTGGTGCGGATCACCAGATCGGGATCGGGCAGAACGTAGGTATCGAGGTACTTGGGCAGGGTTTCCTCATCTATGTCGTCGGGATCGAGGTGCCCCGCCGCCACATCGCGGGCAAGACGCTTGGTGGCGCGTGCCACTTCATCCCGTCCCCCGTAATTCAGTGCGATGGTCAGATGCGTCGTGTCATTGTCGGCTGTCATCAGCTCAAGCTCATCCATGAGCGCCACCAGCTTCTCGTCAAGCCTGACCCGATCACCGATGAAGCGCACACGCACGCCTTCGGCCTTCAGCGCGCGGGCCTCCTTGCGGATATACTGGCGAAACAGGCTCATCAGCCCGGCCACTTCAGACTGGGTGCGTTTCCAGTTCTCGGTCGAGAAGCCGAAGATGGTCAGATATTTCACGCCCAGTTCCGGGCAGGCGCGGACATTTTCCTTGACCCGCTTTGCGCCGGCGTGGTGACCGAAAAGCCTCGGCCGCCCGCGCGCCTGCGCCCAACGACCGTTGCCGTCCATGATGATGGCCACATGGCGCGGGCCGGAACGCAGTTCCCGGGACGTGTCAGCGGCCATTCATTATCTCCTTCGCAGGCGAGGCCCGGCGTTTCCGTCCGGGGTTGCGCCATTGTCTGTCGCGGGTGCTACGGGTTCGGCCCCTCGGCGGAACACGGCCTGTCGGGATCGTGACAGGCGCCGGTCACACCTGCATGATCTCGCCCTGCTTGGTTTCCAGCGCCTCGTCCACCCGCGCGATGTAGCGGTCGGTCAATTCCTGCACCTCGGTTTCCCAGAATTTCTGGTCGTCCTCGGACATGCCGTTGCTCTTGGCTTTCTTGATCTGATCCATGCCGTCGCGTCGCACGTTGCGCACGGACACGCGGGCGTGTTCGGCATATTGCGCAGCCACCTTGGTCAGTTCCTTGCGGCGTTCCTCGTTCAACTCGGGGATGGGCAGCATGATGATCGTGCCGTTCAGCTGCGGGTTGATGCCCAGCCCAGACTGGCGGATGGCCTTTTCAACCTTGTTGACGAGCCCCTTGTCCCACACGTTGATGGTGACCATGCGCGGCTCTGGCACATTCACGGTTCCGACCTGGTTGATCGGGGTCATCTGGCCGTAAGCGTCAACCTGAACCGGCTCCAGCATGGAGGCGGAGGCGCGGCCGGTGCGCAGGCTTGCAAATTCGACGCGCAGATTGGCGATTGCCCCTTCCATCCGGCGTTCCAGATCTGCGGTGTCGATCTCTATTTCATCTTCGGACATGGCTCTTGCTCTTGTTGAAAGGGGGATTTAGCCCCAGTTTCGCGGATCACTCTAACGGGTTTACCTGACAGTTGTATAGGTGCCCTTCCCCGCGAGGATACCGCGCAGGCCGCCGGGTTCATCCAGTGAGAACACGATGATCGGCAGGTTGTTTTCCCGCGCCAGCGCGATGGCGGACGCATCCATGACCCCCAGCCGCTTGGCCAGCACGTCATCATAGCTCACCGTGTCATAGCGCACGGCGTCGTCGAACTTGTGGGGATCCTTGTCATAGACCCCGTCCACCTTCGTGCCCTTGAAGATGGCTTCGCAGTTCATTTCGTTGGCGCGCAGCGTGGCGGCGGTATCGGTCGTGAAATATGGGTTGCCGGTGCCCGCGGCGAAGATGCAGATGCGTTTCTTTTCAAGGTGTCGCACCGCCCGGCGGCGGATGTAAGGCTCTGCCACTTCGTCCATGCGGATCGCCGAGATAACGCGGCAGTACGCGCCCAGCCCCTCCAGCGCCGATTGCATCGCCAGCGCATTCATCACCGTGGCGAGCATGCCCATGTAGTCGGCGGTGGTTCGTTCCATCCCTTGT
This sequence comes from Salinihabitans flavidus, assembly GCF_900110425.1. Taxonomy (GTDB): domain Bacteria; phylum Pseudomonadota; class Alphaproteobacteria; order Rhodobacterales; family Rhodobacteraceae; genus Salinihabitans; species Salinihabitans flavidus. The sequence goes on from NZ_FODS01000003.1 coordinate 151,669, forward strand.
GCGGAGCCTTGCAGCCCCCGGAAGATGTTGCCGCCACCAATGACCATGCAGATCTCAACCCCGAGATCGTGGACGGATTTCACTTCCTGCGCGATGCGCTGCACCGTCGGCGGGTGCAGCCCGTACCCTTGATCGCCCATCAGCGCCTCACCCGATATCTTGAGCAACACCCTGCGAAAGGTGGTCTTTGTCTCGGGGTCGGCCTCGTTCATGTTGCACTCCGTCGCGGCTGGATCTTAGGATCGCGCGCAAGATGTCGGAAAACACGGGCGGGTTCAATGCGTGATATGATCGAAAACGGGCGGAGACCCGCGCGCGTCAGACGCGCCGGCGCGACGCCATGAACGCGTTGCGCGACCTTGATCCCGACCGCCCGGTCCTGATCGCCGGGCCGACGGCCAGCGGCAAGAGCGCGCTGGCGCTTCGGATCGCAGAGACGCAGGGCGGCGTGATCGTCAATGCCGACGCGATACAGGTCTATGAAAACTGGCGCGTTCTGACCGCGCGTCCCTCGCCGGAGGAGGAGGCCCGCGCGCCGCACCGGCTTTATGGGCATGTGGCCTTTGACGCGGAGTATTCGGTCGGGCACTGGCTTCGCGAGGTGGCGCCGATTCTTCAGGATTCCCGGAGGCCGATCATCGTGGGGGGCACCGGGCTCTATTTCACCTCACTGACGCAAGGACTTGCCGAGATCCCCCCCACTCCGGCGGACATCCGCGCCCAGGCCGACGCTCGGGTCGCCGCAGAGGGGTTCGAAAGCCTTCTGGCCGAGCTTGACAGCAGAACGCGGGCGCGCATCGACTGCGCCAACCCGATGCGCGTGCAGCGAGCCTGGGAGGTCTGGCGCACCACGGGTCGGCCGATGGCGCAATGGCACGACGAGACGCCGCCGCCGCTTCTGCCCGAAGAGGAATGCACGCCGATCCTGTTCGATGTGGACGTGAACTGGCTCCGTGCGCGCATTGCCTGGCGATTTGACCGAATGCTCGATCAGGGCGCATTGCAGGAAGCGCGCGAAAACCTGCCGCGATGGGATCCCACGCATCTGTCATCGAAGGCCATTGGCGCCCCCGAACTCATCGCACATCTGCGCGGCGAAATCACGCTCGACCAAGCGCGCGAGCGCGCGACAATCGCGACGCGGCAATTCGCCAAGCGACAGCGCACATGGTTTCGAGGCCGGATGAAAAACTGGCAAGCATGGTCTCCGGAGCAGAGCTTCACTTGACTTGACTTGACTTGACTTGTCCAAATCTGATTTAAAGCACACTTGACCCTCTGCGCACAGTGGGATTTCATTCACTATTCAGGCATTTGCGGAGCTCCATGTCCGAGGCCACCCCAATTCAGGTTCTGTCTCTGGCACAGCTTGCGCAATGGGCGCCGGGTTCACTTGCGCGATTGCATGTTCGGCACGATCACCTGTTTCTTTGGATCACCCGGGGACAGGGGCGGATTGTCCTGCACGGTCTGCGTCGGGGGTTTGGCGCCCATAACGCGATTTTCGTTCCGGCGGGTCGACTTTTGGCCATCGAAGCCGGGCGGCAGATGATCGGTCATGCGGTCCTGATCCCGGATGACAACCAGGTGACACTACCGGATCGCTGCCATCACCTGCGGGCGCAGGACGTGATGGTGCAATCGGAACTGACCGGACTGATCGAGGAAATGCGGCGCGAGCTGGATGCGAACCGCCCCTTCTTGTCCGAAGCGATGATCGCCCGGGCGCAGCTTCTGGCGATCTGGCTGAAACGGCAGATGCGGGGGGCCGAAGACCCGGCCCGCGCCGACGCTGGCGAACGCCTTGTTCGGCGCTTTGCCGATCTGGTGGCCACCGATTTCCAGACCGGACAAAGTCTGGCCGATTATGCCGACCGGCTTGATATCACACCCACCCACCTCAGCCGTGCCTGCCGCAAGGCCAATGGCATGACCGCGAGCGACATGCTTTCGCAATGTCTCGAATACGAGGCGCGCAGGCGGCTGGTCGCGACAGAACAGCCGGTTCAGGACATCGCGCAGGATCTCGGCTTTGGCAGCGCGGCCTATTTCTCGCGGTTCATGCAGCAGCGATGCGGCCTGCCACCAAGCCAATTGCGCAAGTCCTCCTCGCCGCACTCCGGTGTGAGGGTGGGCAATGAAACGCGGCCGCTTCCGTCGTGGTGATGTCGCTTTCACGACAGGCGAATGTCGTTTTTTCACCCGCGAATGGCGGTGACATCTGTTGACGCGGCTGCATTTCTGGTGCCGAATACCTGCCACAGACGCCAGAACCGCAATGCCGCCTGAGAACGGGCACGGCATGGAATAGCCCCTGCAAGAGGGCATCTGGCTGCTGAAGGACCGTGTCACAGGGGAGTAGCGACATGCCAGGCAAGCCGACATGAAGAGACCCTTCCACAATGCCGCAAGAGGCCGGGACAGTTCCGATCAGTGTCCACAGATCAGAGGCAACCCCAATTTAGCAAAAGCCCCGCAAACCGCCTGACATGATGCCACGGCGGTTTTCGATATCCTGGCGCGCGGACGGTCCGCTGCCCAACGAAACAATAACAGACCAACAGAGGACTTCATGGGACTGTTTATCCTACGACGACTCGGGGTGATGCTGATCACGGCGTTGTGTCTGACGTTTGTGGTCTTCTTTCTCACGAATCTCTATCCCAATCTCGAGAAGCTGGCCAAGACGCAGGGCAATTTCCGCATGTCTGATGAAGCGGTGGAAAGCTGGCTTGAAAACCGCGGTCATCTTCAACCCATGCCGGTGAAATACGCCCAATGGCTCGGTGTGCTGCCCGGCTTTGTCAATGAGTTGCAGAACGGCACGGTTCTCGGAAAATGCGTAAAGCCGGGCATGGAACCCGATGAAATACCACGGTTTTGTGGTGTGTTGCAGGGCGACTGGGGCTTTTCGACCGTGTTCCGCGAAGATGTCTCCGAAATCCTCGCCACGCGATTGGGGCTGACCGGGATTCTCATGTTCTGGGTGATGGTCCTGATGGTGCCTTCCGCGCTCATCATCGGGGTGCTTGCGGGGATGCGTGAGGGAAGCCGGGCAGACCGATCCCTCTCAACTGTGTCGATCCTGTCCACGGCCACACCGGAATACGTCTCGGGCGTGATCTTCATCGCGCTGCTGGCCTCGTCGCGGTATGGGCTCGGCCCGCTATTGAACGACTGGGGCCTGATCGAGGGCAACGCACCGTTCAAAGGCACGGCGACAAGCGCGATGGAAAATCCCACCTTCGAGAACTTCTTTCTGCCCGTGTTGACCATCGCGCTTTACGGGACGGGTTACATTGCGCGGATGACACGGGCGAGCATGGCCGAAGTGATGACAGCGCAGTATATCCGGACCGCGCGGCTCAAGGGGGCCACATTCCGCAACATTGTCTTGCGACACGCCTTGCGCAACGCCCTCATCGCGCCCTTTACCGTAATCATGCTGCAGTTTCCCTGGCTGCTGAACGGTGTGGTGATTGTCGAGACGCTCTTCAACTACAAGGGCTTCGGCTGGACGCTGGTGCAGGCTGCCGGCAACAATGACATCGAGATGCTTCTGGGGGTTTCGGTGGTCTCGGTCTTCGTGGTGCTGGCGACACAGCTGATCTCCGATATCGGCTATGTCTACCTGAATCCGCGTATCCGAATTACCTGAGAAGGCGAGAGCATCATGGAACCTTTGAGCTGGACTCAAATCATCCTGAACATCCTGTTTCAGTTCTCGCCGGTCTGGATCGCACTGATCGTGACCTTCCTCGTTTCCATCGTCTACAAACGCCGGCTTGGCCTTTATGGCAAGCTGTTCGACAGCACGATCGGCATGATCGGCTTCGGTCTGGTGATGTTCTGGGTCTACACCGCGATCTTCGCGGGGGTATTCGACCTGGTATACACCCACGATCCGCTTTCCCAGGTCTCCGGCATGAAAAACAAGCTGCCCGGTGAGCCGCTTCGCAGCGCCGAGGAAGGCGAGTACGCCTATTACTTGCTGGGCGGAGACAATCTGGCGCGCGATGTCTTCAGCCGCATGGTGACGGGAAGCTGGGTGGTGGTTCAGATCGCGCCGCTGGCCACGCTGTTCGCCTTCATGGTCGGGATCACGCTGGGTTTGCCGGCGGGGTTTTACGGCGGGCGGCTGGATACCTTCCTGTCGTTTCTGGCCAACCTGATCCTCGCCTTTCCGGTGATTCTGCTCTTCTACCTGCTGGTCACACCCGAGATTGTTCAGACCGGGATTCCCAACTACATGGCGATGGTTCTTTTCATGTTTCCGATCATCTTTGTGACGGTGCTGCTGAATTCACGCTTCTACACAAGGCCCACGTTGCGAACGCCGCTTCTGGCGGCGGTGCTTCTGGTGATGTTCTGGATCTATCTCAGCGTGATCTCGGCCAAAGGCACGGTGGTCAGCGTTCTGCCGTCCTTTCTCGATCTGTTCGACATTCCGGGCGGAATTCTCGTCGTCTTCGTGTCGGTCGTCTTCGTGAACTCGCCAACGGTCTTCCGGATCGTGCGCGGGCTGGCGATGGACATCAAGACACGCGACTACGTGGCCGCGGCCCAGACGCGCGGCGAGGGGCGGTGGTATATCATGCTGTGGGAGATTCTGCCCAATGCGCGCGGGCCGCTGATCGTCGATTTCTGCCTGCGCATCGGGTATACAACGATCCTGCTTGGAACTTTGGGTTTCTTCGGGCTGGGCCTTCCGCCGGAAAGTCCGGACTGGGGCTCCACGATCAACGAGGGACGCAAGCTTCTGTCAATCTATCCACATCCTGCATTGCCGCCGGCCTTCGCGCTTCTGAGCCTCGTTCTGGGGCTTAACCTTCTGGCGGACGGGCTACGCGAGGAAAGCCTGCGCGACTGACGAAACGGGCGGAACCGGGGGTCAGCCTCCCGGACCTTCCGAAGTGTGTGAATCAAGAAGACGATCAGGGCCACCCCTCTGATCCGAGGCTCCAAAGGGAGACGACGAATGACCGAACCGGCAGATCACGATGGCCCGATCCTGGAGATCGACAAGCTGTCGATCTCTTTCTTCACCCGCCTGCGCGAGATTCCGGCGGTGATGGATTTCACGGTGCATGTCCAACCCGGCGAAGCTGTGGGCCTTGTGGGGGAATCGGGCTGTGGCAAATCGACGGTGGCGCTTGGTGTCATGCGCGATCTTGGCAAGAACGGAGCGATTGTCGGCGGCTCTGTGAAGTTCAAGGGGCGCGACATGGCCGACCTGAACGACGAAGAGCTGCGCGAGATCCGCGGCAATGAGATCGCCATGATCTATCAGGAACCGATGGCCAGCCTGAACCCCGCGATGAAAGTCGGCAGGCAACTCATGGAAGTGCCGATGATCCATGAGAACGTAAGCCAGAAAGAGGCTCGCAAACGCGCGCTCGAGGTTATCACCGATGTCCGTCTGCCGGACCCGAAGCGGATTCTCGACGCCTATCCGCACCAGTTGTCGGGCGGCCAGCAGCAGCGCATCGTGATTGCCATGGCCCTGATGTCAAAGCCGTCGCTTCTTATCCTGGATGAGCCGACCACCGCGCTCGACGTGACGGTGGAGGCGGCAGTGGTCGAACTGGTCAGGGATCTGGGCAAGAAATACGGAACCTCGATGCTGTTCATCAGCCACAACCTTGGGCTCGTGCTGGAAACCTGCGACCGGATCTGCGTGATGTATTCCGGCGAGGCGGTGGAGCGCGGCTCCATCGAGGATGTGTTCGATCACATGCAGCACCCTTATACACAGGCGCTTTTTCGCTCGATCCCGCTTCCGGGGGCGGACAAGAACTCACGCCCGCTGATCGCCATTCCGGGGAACTTTCCACTTCCCCATGAACGCCCCCCTGGATGCAACTTTGGCCCGCGTTGCAACTATTTCGTCGAAGGGATCTGCGACAAGGAAGAAACCATTCCGATGATCCCGGTCGAAGGCTATGAACGGCATGAGAGCCGATGCCTGCGCTTTGAGGAAATCGACTGGAACGCCCCGCTGGAACTGGCGCAGACCAAGACCAAGGGAGAGATCGGCCGGGTCGTTCTGAAGATGGACAAGCTCAAGAAATATTACGAGGTCGCGGCCAACGCGCTCTTTGGGAGCAGTGGCGACTTGAAGGTTGTGAAGGCCAATGAAAGCCTCAGTTTCGAAGCGCATGAATCCGAAACGCTCGCCATCGTGGGGGAATCGGGATGCGGCAAGTCGACCTTCGCCAAGGTGCTGATGGGGCTTGAGACGGCCACCGACGGGCAGATCCTGCTCGACAATCGCAATATCGAACAGATCCCTATCGAAAAGCGCGACACCCAGACAGTGGCGGACATTCAGATGGTGTTCCAGAACCCGTTCGACACACTCAACCCGTCGATGACGGTGGGTCGGCAGATCATGCGGGCGCTGGAGATTTTCGGTATCGGTGCGTCTGAGGCCGATCGGCGCAAAAGGATGCTGGACCTGCTCGATCTCGTGAAGTTGCCACGCGAGTTTGCCGACCGGATGCCCCGGCAGCTTTCAGGCGGGCAGAAACAGCGTGTCGGCATCGCGCGGGCCTTTGCCGGGGATGCGCGGATCGTCGTGGCCGATGAGCCCGTCTCGGCGCTTGATGTTTCGGTGCAGGCGGCTGTGACCGATCTGCTCATGGAGATTCAGCGCGAGCACAAGACCACGTTGCTTTTCATCAGCCACGATCTTTCGATCGTACGCTATCTCTCTGACCGGGTGATGGTGATGTACCTTGGCCATGTGGTCGAACTGGGCACCACGGATCAGGTCTTCAGCCCGCCGTATCACCCCTATACGGAGGCGCTATTATCCGCCGTGCCGATTGCGGACACCAAGGTGGAGAAACAGCATATCGTGCTGGAAGGTGACATCCCGTCGGCCATGGACCCGCCTTCGGGATGCCCCTTTCAGACGCGTTGCCGCTGGAAATCTGAAGTGCCGGGCAATCTCTGCGAGACGGAGGTGCCGCCAGTGCGTGATATGGGCGACGGGCATCAGGTGAAGTGCCATCTGGACGACGAAATCTTCAAACGCATGGCACCAGTGATCAAGATCGCGGCGGAGTGATCCGGGCAGTCCCCATATAGAGCACCGCGCGCCGCTGTTGACCCCCGGGGAGCTGTGACGGTCAGCTTCCCCAGATCACAAGAACATAGTTCCGGGTTTCCTGATAGGGCGGCACGCCGCCGTGCTTGACCACGGCCTCCGGCCCGGCGTTGTAGGCCGCAAGCGCCAGCCGCCACGAGCGGAACTTGCCATACTGCCTGGCAAGATAGCGCGCGCCGCCCTCGAGATTCTGTTTCGGGTCGAGCGCATCGACACCCAGCCTGCGCGCGGTTTCCGGCATGAGCTGCGCAAGACCAAGCGCCCCCTTGTGCGATTTGGCCCGCGGGTTCCAGCCTGATTCCTGCTCCACAAGCCGCAGGAAGAGGTCGACGGGAATGCCGTGACGCAGCGCAGCGTCGCGCGCCATGTCGAGGTAGGGACCGCGATAGGAGCCTTCGTAGCCTTGCGCGCCCCATTTGCTCGGCGTGTGGATCGCCTGCGGTTTCAGTCGCACAGATCCATTATACTGCTGACTTGCGCGGTTATCGAGAACGTTGGTCTGCGATTCAAATAGCTTGAGACGCGATTTCGTGGACAGCACATCCGCCGCAGCCGGACTGGCCGAGACAAACGCGGCCGCCAGCATTGCCGTGACCCAGTGTTTCATATTGAACTGTCCCATTTCCGCTCCTTCCCGACTATACCAGCCCAGTGCGCAATTTCCAGCACCCAAAGCGTCGCGCGGCGTGTCAGGGCAAGCGATCGCCCGCGCTCTGGAACTGAGCAAACCTGCCGGGAGCAGCTTTACAACATGGAAATGGGTAGGTTAACGAAATTTTTGGCTTTCCCTCGCAGGAACAGAGTGGTGTAAGCTGGATGTGAAGTGACGGATTCTGAGGGAGAAGCGACATGGCCGGATCAGTCAATAAAGTCATCCTGATTGGAAACCTGGGCCGCGATCCCGAGGTGCGCAGCTTTCAGAACGGTGGCAAGGTGTGTAACCTGCGCATCGCAACATCAGAGCAATGGAAAGACAAGAACACCGGAGAGCGGCGCGAGCGGACTGAGTGGCATTCGGTCGCAATCTTCTCCGAAGGGCTTGTCCGAGTGGCAGAGCAATACCTGCGGAAAGGCTCCAAGGTCTATCTCGAAGGCAAGTTGCAGACCCGCAAATGGCAGGACCAGAATGGGCAGGACCGCTACAGCACAGAGGTGGTGCTGCAAGGGTTCGACGCCACGCTGGTGATGCTGGATGGTCGCGGTGAAGGCGGCGGCCAGCAGAGCGGCGGCGGCGATGACAGAGGCAATGACACAGGCTATGGCGGGCCGAGCGGCGGCGGTGCCCCCTCGCGCGATCTGGACGACGAAATCCCGTTCTGATTTTCGCATCACAGGGATGGTCTTGTCCCGTCCACCCCCTTAGGTTGGGACGGCACCTGAACTGTTGAGGCACTCCCCATGCGCTGGTCATTTCCCATTGGTCATTTGTTCGGCTCGCAGCTTCGTGTGCATGCGACGTTTTTCCTTTTGCTGTTGCTGATCGCTGCCATCGCCTATCAAGAGGGCGGATTGGCGGCGGCAGCCCTGAACACGACCTTTGTTCTCGTGCTCTTTGCTTGCGTAATCGCCCATGAATTCGGCCATGCGCTCACGGCTCGGCGGTTCGGAATTCGCACTCCGGATGTGACGCTCCTACCCATCGGCGGGCTGGCCCGGCTCGAACGGATGCCCGAAAATCCACGCGAGGAGATTCTCGTCGCCCTGGCGGGTCCGGCGGTCAATGTGGTTATCTGGGCGGTACTTTCGGGTTTCTTCGGGCTGCGCACGGATCCGTCGGTGATGGCGGATTTTGACATTACGCCCCAAGATTTCCTCGCCCGCGTGGCCATGATCAACCTGTTTCTGGCGGTTTTTAACATGATCCCTGCCTTTCCGATGGACGGTGGCCGGGTGCTGCGCGCTGTGCTGTCGGTCTTCGTCGACCGGGTGCAGGCGACAAAAGTGGCGGCCTCCACTGGGCAGATCCTCGCCATTGTCTTCGGTTTCATCGGGCTGACCAGCGGGAATATCGTGCTGATCCTGATCGCTGTATTCGTGTTCGTGGCCGCCGAGGCCGAAAGCAGCAGTGTTTCGCTTCATGCGGCCGCCCGGAACATGTTGGCGCGGCAGGCGATGATCACCGAATTCGAGTGCCTGACACCTGGAGATGGGCTTCAGGCCGCCTCCAGCGCGCTGATCCGAACGACGCAACAGGAGTTTCCGGTCCTGGACGCAGAGGATCGACTTCTCGGCGTGCTGACGCGTGATTCACTATATGCCGCATTGATGGGCGACAGGCAGGGGGCCACCGTGGGTGATCTGATGACCGGGGATATACCCACGGCCCGGTTGACCACCCGCCTCGACAAGGTGCTTGACCTGTTGCATGGCGGAAATGTTCCAGCAGTCGCGATCGAGAACCACGAGGGCCGCTTTATCGGCTATGTGACCGTTGCCAACCTCGGCGAAAGCCTTGTGGTCCATGGGCGGGGCTGACAGCGAGGGCAGCCCCCGGAGCCGACCAAGCGCAGGCAATTGTATGTCAAACACCTGAACGCAATGGAGCAGCGGACGCGGAGGTGTCGGTTCCATCGCGATAGCAGCGAAGTTTTCCTGCGCGACGCCCCCGCCGGCCGCCCCCCTTGCAGCGCGCCCCCATCCCCTCTACATCAATATCAAGACGAACAGGGAGTTCCGAAATGGCGATACAAGCCCATGAAATAGAGGCGCTGATCCGCGCAGAATTTCCCGATGCCAAGGTGACGATCACCGATCTTGCGGGCGACGGAAACCACTATGCCGCAGAGGTGATCGACGAGAGCTTTCGGGGCAAGAACAGGGTTCAGCAGCAGCGCGCCATCTATGCCGCCCTCAAGGGCAAGATGGATGGCCCTGCCGGCGACCTGCACGCCCTCGCCCTGACCACGAAGGCCCCCGACTGATTCATGCCCGAGCCGACGCTCATCACGCACAACCCCTTGATTGTCCTTCTTGTACTACCCTTTCTTGTTGTATTTGTCTGGGCGACATGGCTGGAGGTTCGGCGTTGGTGGCGATACGGACCATCGGGCAACAATCGCGCGGCATTCCCGATCGACGAAACCGCGCCCAGCTATGAGCCGCCCGCACCGGAGGGCGACCCCGACGCTCAGGACGTGAACACCCCAAACGAACACAGCATAGAGGCCGAGACCATGACCGACGCCAAGACCCAGATCAACGAAACCGTGAAGTCCAATGATGTCGTGCTCTTCATGAAGGGCACCAAGGAGATGCCGCAGTGCGGGTTCTCCTCTCGCGTAGCAGGCGTTCTGAATTTCATGGGAGTGGATTTCACCGAAGTGAACGTGCTCGCCGATGAGAATATCCGCCAGGGTATCAAGGACTATTCCGACTGGCCCACCATCCCGCAACTCTACGTGAAGGGCGAATTTGTGGGAGGCTGCGACATCATCACCGAAATGACCCTTTCGGGAGAGTTGGACCAGCTATTCGAGCAGAGCGGCGTGAACTATGACAAGGACGCCGCCGACAAGATCCGCGAAGCGAACGGATGATATCGGGCTCGCCCGAACGACACTGAATTTGAAGACGAAAAGGCGCGTGGCGATGTTCCGCGCGCCTTTTTCATCGCCTTTGCCCGCTGAACCACCCCGGCACGGGATTATCCTTGCGCGGATTTACCCTCGACCTTCTCTTCTACCTCATCGGCGAGTGCTTCCGCGCGCGCAGCCAATTCGGCCAGGCTTTCGGTCACATCCTGCGGCACGACCGGAACCTCGATCCGTTCGGGCTCGGGCGCGGGGGCTGCGCGTAGTGCCTCAAGCTCGGCGGTCTGCTCTGAAAGTCGGGCCTCCATCTCGCGCAGCCGGTCCTCCATCCCGGCGGTCTTGTCCGCCAGCATCAGCCCCGCCATCAGAAGCATGCGCGATTCCGGGATGCGCCCGATCTGCTGGGCAAGCACCTGCGCCTCGTCGTCGAGCATTTTCGCTGCCGCTTGAAGGTATTTTTCCTCGCCCTCCTGACACGCGACCTCGAAAACCCGTCCACCGATGTTAATTTCCACCTCCGGCATCTATGCACCCTCCGTTACGGTATCGGTACTATCCCCGGCGGAGTCCTCGGCAAGGAGCGGCCGCATTGCCGCGAGAATCAGATCAGCCTCTGCCCGATCTGCCTCCTGCGTGGCGCGCAGCGCCTCGAGCTCTGCCAGCATCGACTTATTGATCAGATGCGGATCGGCCCCTTCGCTCTCTTTGGCCTCGCGAAGGGCCTGGTTGACCTCACGCATCTGCTGATTGGCCTTGCGCAACCGCTGCAATCGCGCGTCAAGCGTCTGTATCGCTCCGCGTTGCTTGTCGGCGCGCGCCTGCAACTCTTCGATCTCGCTAGCCTGACGCGCGTGCAATGTTTTGACACGTTCTTCGAGCTGCGCGCTCACAAGCCTTTCGTCCTCAAGCGCGGCGCGCAGTTGCGCCAGCTCGTCAGGGTCGGCACTTCGGGCCTCCTGCAAGGTTTCCATGCCCCGGCCAATCCGCTCCATCGCGGCGGTCAGCCTGCCCTCAAGTTCACTGAGTTCGCTCATGCCCTCATCCTCGTTTTTTCGACCCGCGCATGCCCAAATGCGCAGACCCGCGGCGGCGAATCGGCCCCGCGCAGGCGTTCCCCGAGTTTACCTAAAGGACTGGCAAATTGCGCCCCCTTTGGTTTCAAGCACTTGACCCATCCGCTTGATCTTCACCCAGAGCCTGATAGGAACGCTCCGAACATCACCTGATCAAAGGAATCCGCCCGTGGATATTGCCGCGCTGCAAACAAGAAATTCCGCGCACTGGAAAAAGGCGACCGCCATCCGTGCCCTGACCCTCGATGCCGTCGCGGCCGCCAAATCCGGTCATTCCGGCATGCCGATGGGAATGGCGGATGTCGCGACGGTTTTGTTCGAAAAGCATCTCAAATTCGATGCGAGCACCCCGAAATGGCCCGACCGCGACCGCTTCATCCTGTCTGCCGGGCATGGCTCCATGCTGATCTATTCACTGCTGCATCTTCTCGGCGACGCGCAGGTCACCCTCGATGAGATCAGGAACTTCCGGCAGCTTGGCGCGAAAACGGCAGGACACCCGGAGAATTTTCTGCTCGATGCCGTTGAGACGACCACCGGCCCGCTGGGTCAGGGGATCTCCAACGCCGTCGGCTTCGCCATGGCAGAGGAAATCCAGCGCGCGCACTACGGGCGCAAGGTCGTGGACCACCATACCTATGTCATTGCCGGCGACGGGTGTCTCATGGAAGGCATCAGCCAGGAGGCCATAGGCCTTGCCGGTCGCCACCAGTTGGGCAAGCTCATCGCTTTCTGGGACAACAACAACATCACCATCGACGGAGAAGTGGGTCTGTCGGACCGCACCGATCAGGTAAAGCGCTTCAAGGCGTCGGGCTGGCATGTGCAGGAAATCGACGGGCACGATCCCGACGCCATCGACGCCGCTATCAACGCGGCAAAGAAGTCCAAGAAACCCTCGATGATCGCCTGCAAGACCCATATCGCACTCGGTCACGCCGCGCAGGACACGGCCAAGGGACACGGCGCGCTGACCGATATGGATCAGCTCGCCGCGGCGAAAAAGGCCTACGGCTGGCCGCATGGTCCGTTCGAAATCCCCGCCGACATCAAGGCCGAATGGGAAGAGATCGGACGCAAGGGCGCGGCGCAGCGGCAGGCATGGCAAGCCCGTTTCGATACTCTTTCGGCGCAAAGACAGGCGCAGTTCAACCGCGCCTATGCCTGCGAGGTCCCGAAGAAACTCGCATCGGTGGTTCGCGCCCTGAAAAGGCAGGTCTCCGAAAGCAAACCCAAGATCGCCACTCGAAAGTCGAGCGAGATGACGCTGGAGGTGATCAACCCGATCATGCCTGAAACCGTGGGCGGCTCGGCCGATCTGACCGGCTCCAATAACACGCTTACGGGCGACATGGGTGTCTTCGACGTGGACAACCGCAAAGGCCGCTACATCTATTGGGGCATCCGCGAACACGGTATGGCCGCGGCGATGAACGGTATGGGGCTTCATGGCGGCATCCGCCCTTATGGCGGCACCTTCATGTGCTTCACAGACTACGCCCGCCCCGCCATGCGCCTCGCCGCGCTGAGCAAGGTGCCAACTGTATTTGTGATGACTCATGACAGCATCGGACTGGGCGAGGACGGGCCCACCCATCAGCCGGTGGAGCATCTGGCGATTTCGCGCGCCACGCCCAACACCCTCGTGTTCCGCCCCGCCGATACGGTGGAGACTGCCGAAAGCTGGGAAATCGCACTGAACCAGAAGGCCACGCCGTCAGTGCTGTCACTCACCCGGCAGAGCCTGCCCACGGTGCGGGTCGAACACAAGATGAAGAACCTCACCGCGCAAGGCGCCTATGTTCTGGCCGAGGCCGAGGGCAAGCGCCAGGCGATCCTGATCGCCACCGGCTCCGAGGTATCGGTTGCGATGGCCGCGCGCGACATGCTTCAGGCGGAGGGGATTGGAACGCGTGTCGTCTCCATGCCCTGCATGGAGCTTTTCGCGCAGCAGGAGGAAGGCTACCGCAGGCGCATCCTGCCCGCCGGCCCGGTCCGTGTCGGCGTGGAGGCCGGTGTGCAAATGGGCTGGGATCGCTGGCTTCTGGGCGAGCGCGGGCGCGAGGCGAAAGCTGGTTTCATCGGCATGAACAGCTTTGGTGCATCCGCGCCGGCCGAGGCTCTGTTCGAGCATTTCGGAATCACCGCCGACGCCGTGGTTGCAAAGGTCAACGACCTTCTATGAAAGATTTGCGGCCCCGGTCAAGCCGGGGCCGCTCCGCTGCTTGGCCGCTTCTGATCTATTTATCGAGGTGTTTGCGAAGCCGCGAGGGCGTGGATTTCTTGCGCCCCTTGTAAGGATTCCTGTCCCCCTGCCCCCGCATCGTGAGACGAATGGGTGTGCCGGGCATGTCGAAATCGTCACGAAGCCCGTTCACGAGGTAACGTGAATAGCTTTCGGGCATCTTGTCGGGCTGAGAGCACATGACGACAAAGCCCGGCGGCCGGGTCTTGGCCTGAGTCATGTAGCGCAGTTTGATTCGGCGGCCTTGCGGCGCGGGGGGAGGATGCGCCTCGATCATGCCCGACAGCCAGCGGTTGAGCTTTGCCGTGCTCACCCGGCGGTTCCAGACATCATGCGCCCGCAGGATCGCATCTTGCAGCCGGTCCAATCCACGCCCCGTCTTGGCCGACACCGTCACCAGAGGCGCACCGCGCAACTGTGGTAAAAGCCGGTCGAACGCTTCTTTCAGCGCGCGCAACTTGCCCTGTTTGTCTTCTTCCACATCCCATTTGTTGACCGCCAAGACCACGGCGCGGCCCTCGCGTTCGGCCAAATCGGCAATCCGAAGATCCTGCTGCTCGAACGGTATCGCGGCATCAAGGAGCACCACCACCACTTCGGCGAATTTCACCGCCCGCAGCCCGTCGGAAACCGAGAGCTTTTCAACCTTGTCCTGCACCTTCGCCTTTTTGCGCATTCCCGCAGTGTCGAAAATGCGCATTGGGGTGTTGTCCCAGATTGTGGCCACGCTGATCGCATCGCGGGTAATTCCGGGTTCGGGCCCGGTCAGAAGGCGGTCTTCACCGAGAATCCGGTTGATCAGCGTCGATTTGCCCGCATTCGGGCGGCCGACCACCGCGATCTGAAGCGGTTTGGCAACGGTGGGCACCGGCGCTCCGTCGTTTTCGGGTTCCTCGGACACCTCGACATCGGTTTCCGGGGCGCTTTCCTGCTCACGCTCTTCAAAATCATCCGCAAGTGGCATCAGCACCGAATAGAGATCATTGAGCCCCTCGCCATGTTCGGCGGACAGACGAATGGGCTCTCCAAGTCCTAGATTGTAGGCTTCCAGCACACCGGCATCGGCGGCGCTGCCCTCGCTCTTGTTGGCGGCGAGGATCACATGGGCGGACCGTTTGCGCAGGATTTCGGCGAACATCATGTCGATGGAGGTGATACCAGCGCGGGCGTCGATCATGAACAGGCAAACGTCGGCCATATCCACCGCACGCTCGGTCAGCCGCCGCATCCGTCCCTGAAGGGAATCGTCGGTGGTGTCCTCAAGCCCTGCCGTGTCGATTACGGTAAACCGCAAATCACCAAGTCGCGCCTCGCCCTCGCGCAGATCGCGCGTGACCCCGGGCTGATTGTCCACCAGCGCCAGTTTCTTGCCCACAAGGCGGTTGAACAAAGTGGATTTGCCCACATTCGGGCGCCCCACGATGGCGAGGGTAAAGCTCATCGGTCACACTCCGTCACGATCCGAAAGTGCGGCGATACAGCAATTCACGCTCAACGGAAAGCGTGCAATTGCCCCTCGGCGCCCAGCACATAAAGCGTGCGCCCCGCCACAATCGGGTTGGAGGCCGCGCCATCCGGAATCGGGGTATCGTAAAGCAGTGCGCCGGACTCGGGATCATAGCTGCGCAGACGCCCATCCGAAGAGGCGACAATCACCCGGCCGCCGGCGATGACCGGGCCATAGTGCTCATGCATGGATTTCATACGGCGCGGGCGATCCTGCACGAAAAGCGGCAACTCCTGTTCCCAGATCACCTCTCCGTCACTGGCGTTGATCCGCACCAGCTTGTTACGCTCTGTCACCATGAAAAGAGAGCCTCCGGCAGGCCAGACCGGCGACAGCGTGCCGCGTTCAATCGTCCATTTGCGCTGGCCGGTATCGAGATCCATCGCCACAAGCCGGCCGGTATGGTTCGCCGCGTAGAGCGTGCCGCCGTCGATAACCGGATCACCCGAGATGTCTCCTACGGTGTTGATCGCGCGGCCCGGACGCTGGCCCGTAATGCTCACATTCCAAAGCCGTGTACCGCCCTCGCGGAATACGGCGTTCATCTCACCGGAACCAAAGCCAAAAATCGCAAGCCGGTCTGTCAGCGCCGGAGCGGTTGGGGCCTGAAGGCTGGCCACAGAGGGCAACGCGCCGAGACGCCAGTCCACCCGACCCGTCGCGGCATCCACCGCCCACGCGGTTTCGTCCCCCGCCACGACATAAACGCGACCCTTGTAGAAGGTTGGGGTGGAATTGCCCACGGCGAGCAGCTTCTGCTCCCAGATCACGTCACCCGTCGCCGGGCTCAAGGCCATCAGAACGCCGAACCCGGTAACGACATAGAGCCGACCGTCACCATAGCTGAAGCCGCCGGACGTCGCTTCGCCCCTGCGATCTTGCGGTGGCGTCATGTCGCGGAACCAAACCTGTTCGCCCGAGGTCGACGTTGCCACTAGCTGCGATTCGCTATCGAGGGTGAAGATTCGTCCATCGGCAACGATAGGATCGGTATTGAGCCTCTGCCGTTTGCCCATCCCCGATCCTACATCCGCGCTCCACTTCAATTTGGGCGTTTGGGACAGGGCCGGATGCGTGGTGCGGAATGCGGGTGTGCCAATACGGTGGGTCCAATTGGCGTTCACGCTCTGTTGCGCAAGCCGGATTGGTGCGGCGCGGTTCACGATCTCGCCTTGCGCCGTGGCGGCCTCACCGCTGCGCAACTCCTCCCGTTCCCCAGGCAGGATGAATTGCGGTTCGGTGCATCCCGCGATCAGCACGGCCCCCGTCAGCGCCAGGATCCAGTTGTGATTTAGCACGTCCTTGCCCCCTATCGGTAGCTCACTGCCCGGTGCCGGACCCGAGTTCGCCCCCAAGGGCCACAATCAACTGAGACGCGCGTCGACGCAAGCCCGGCGACACATTCGCGGCGTCCACGATCCCTTGCAGACGGGTCAGCGCCGCCTCGGTGCGGCCTTCTTCGACATCCACAAGCGCAAGTTGTTCTTCGGCCAGAAGGGCGAGAGGCCCGCCCGAACTTGCCAGCGCCTCCATGCGGACCCGCCGCTCCTCCGGCGGCAGGCGCGTCCCTGCAGCCAGCACCGCCTTGAACGCGGCAATCTCACGGTAAATCTCCGGCGCCTCTCCGCTGGTCGATGCCACCGCACCAAGCGTCTCGGTGGCGGCCTCGGCGCGACCGGCCTCAAGCGCCTCGCCTGCGGCCAGCAGGTCCACAACGATCTGCGCCTCTTCGGACGGGGCGTCGAATGCGCCCAATGCCTCGGCGCGTGCGGCCGCATCATCACGGTCGAGCGCCTCCAGAAGTGCGTCCCCCGTAGCCTGCGCCTCCGCGCGATTCTCGCTTTTGCGGTATTCATTCCAGGCCGCGCCCCCGACGATGAGCAGGACCGCAAGAATGGCAATCCATCCATAGCGGCGGAACAACGCGAACAGACGATCCCGGCGGACCTCCTCGGTAACTTCCTGAATAAAGCTGTCGGTTTCGCTCACGCGGCTTCCCCCTTGATTTGCCTCCTCATAACCTGAAGACAGCAGCATGCCAAGGGCCGCCATCCCGCACTTGCGAGTGCTTGCACATGTGGCGGAAACGCCATAAAGTGAACCGATCAGTTCAGAATTCGCGCTGACACCCTATGCATTCTTACGCAAAGCTACTAATTGCGCTCTCGAAACCTCGCAAGGACACCCCGAGATGCGACTTGTTCCGGTCCTGACCGCCATCGTGGTTGTCGCGTTCCTCTACATGATCGTGGTGGAGCGGGATCGGCTTATAGAGTTTGCAGGCGGAGGCGCGGCGGAAAGTGCTGCGACGCAGCCTCAGGACGAGAGCGTCGCCCCTGACACGGCTGTGCCATCCGACAAAGGTGCGGTCGGTGTCATAGCGGTGAAATCCCGATCCCAGGTCACCGACAGCGCCGTGATCCTGCGCGGCCAGACCGAAGCGCTGCGCCAGGTGGACGTCATGGCCGAAACCTCCGGCAAGGTCGTTTCCGATCCGCTGCGCAAGGGTAGCGTCGTGGAGGAGGGCGATGTTCTTTGCAAACTCGATCCCGGAACACGGCGCATCAGTCTCGATGAGGCGGAGGCACGGCTTGCCGAGGTGCAGGCCCAAAAGGGAGAGGTCGAAGCCCGCATACCAGAGGCAGAGGCCCGCGTGGAAGAAGCACGTGCACGGTTGGAAGAGGCAAGGATCAATGCCAACGCGGCGCAAAAGCTGAGTGAGAGTGGCTTTGCATCTCAGACCCGCGTCGCCAACACGAATGCCGCCAAGCGCTCCGCCGAGGCGGGGCTTGTCAGCGCGCAGGCCAGCCTGAAGGCCGCACGCGCCGGGATGGAAAGCCTGCAAGCCAACAAGCAGGCCGCCGAGGCCGCAGTGGCACGGGCGCAAACCGACATCGACCGGCTCACGATCAGGGCGCCTTTTGCCGGACTGCTTGAATCCGACACCGCGGAACTTGGTAGCCTGATGCAGCCGAAGGGCGGCTCTGCACATTGCGCGACGATTATTCAGCTTGATCCGATAAAGCTGGTGGGCTTCGTGCCGGAAACGCAAGTGAACCGCGTGCATGTGGGCGCGATGGCGGGTGCCCGACTCGCGGCGGGCGAACAGGATGTGCGTGGGCGTGTCATCTTTCTGTCACGCTCTGCCGATCCACAGACCCGCACCTTCCGGGTCGAGGTGGAAGTGGCCAATCCCGACATGGCCATCCGCGACGGGCAGACCGCGGAGATCATGATCGCCTCGGACGGCAAGAACGCGCATCTGGTGCCACAATCTGCGCTGACGCTAAATGATGAGGGCACGCTTGGTGTGCGCATTGTCGACAGCGAAAGCCGCGCCACTTTCGTCGCCGTCGATCTGATGCGAGACACGGTCGATGGCGCATGGGTCACCGGGCTTCCGGAGGAGGCCGATGTGATCGTCGTCGGGCAGGATTACGTCACCGAGGGAGTGCCCGTCGCCCCGCGCTTTCAGGAGCCCGGAAAATGAACAGGGTGGTGGACTGGGCCGCGACACGCGCCCGCATGGTGATCGCCTTCATCGTCCTTTCGATTGCGGTGGGCGGGTTCTCTTATTTCAACCTGCCGAAAGAAGGCGAGCCGGATATCGAAATTCCGGCGCTTTTCGTTTCGGTGCCCTTTCCCGGCATTTCGGCAGCGGATTCCGAAACGCTTCTGGTCAAGCCGATGGAAACTGAACTGGCCGATCTCGATGGCCTGAAGTCCATGACCGCCACAGCCGCCGAGGGCTACGCCGGGATTGCGCTCGAATTCGAGTTCGGATGGGACAAGTCGAAGATCATGGCCGATGTGCGCGAGGCCATGAACACCGCCGAAAGCAAGTTTCCCGACGGTTTCGAGAAATATTCCATCAATGAAATCAACTTCTCCGAGTTTCCGATCATCATCGTCAATCTGACCGGCGCCGTTCCCGAACGCACGATGTTCCGCGTCGCGCGTGATCTTCAGGAGCGGCTGGAAGCCATGGACTCGGTGCTTGAGGCCGGGATTGCCGGAAACCGCGAGGAGATGCTCGAAGTGGTGATCGATCCGCTCCGGCTCGAAAGCTACAATGTCACCGCGGGGGAGCTGATCAACGTTGTGCAGAACAACAATCAGCTTATCGCCGCCGGAGAAGTCGAGACCGCGACAGGGAAGTTCGCTGTCAAGATTCCGTCGAGTTTCGACGAACCGCGAGACGTCTATGCACTTCCGGTCAAGACCAACGGGGATCGCGTGGTGACGCTCGGCGATCTGGCCGAGATCAACCTGACATTCGAGGATCGCACAGGCACGGCGCGTTTCAACGCGCAGAAGACCGTCGCGCTTCAGGTGGTGAAACGAAAGGGCTTCAACCTGATTGACACCGCCGATGCGGTCAAGCGCGAGGTGGCCGAGGCCGAAGCCGATTGGCCCGAGGAACTCCGCGCGGCCGTGGAAGTTGGCACCTCCAACGATCAGAGCCGCATCGTCGGCTCCATGGTCAGTCAGTTGGAAGGCTCGGTGCTGACCGCCATCGCGTTGGTGATGATCGTCGTGCTCTCGGCACTTGGCAGTCGTGCGGCGCTTCTGGTGGGGTTTGCTATCCCGACCTCCTTCCTGTTGTGTTTCGCGCTGCTGGCCGCAATGGATGTGACGATATCCAACATCGTGATGTTCGGGTTGATCCTCGCGGTGGGGATGCTGGTGGACGGGGCCATTGTCGTGGTCGAGTACGCCGACAAGCGTATCCGTGACGGGATCGGACCGATGCACGCCTATGTGGAGGCAGCCAAGCGGATGTTCTGGCCCATCGTCTCCTCCACCGCCACCACGCTTTGTGCCTTCCTGCCGATGCTGTTCTGGCCAGGCGTTGCCGGTGAATTCATGGGGATGCTTCCCATCACGCTCATCTTCGTGCTGTCGGCGTCTCTTGTGGTCGCACTCATCTATCTGCCCGTGATGGGGGGCGTCTCCGGCCGGTTGAGCCGCCTGTTCCACCGCGCGTCCAATGGGCTGCGCGCGCGGTTGCCTTGGGTGGTGCGCGCGCTTCTGGTTCCGCCGTCTCTCTATCTCATCTTTCTCGGCGCCATGCAGACCCTTAACCCCGGGTATCTTTTCGGGGGCGAGGCGCCGATCGAGGGCCGGGCCGCGATCCTGCCGGGGATTGTCCTGTTCATTGCGGGCGCCTTTGCCGGGTCGATCACGCTCGACGCCGCCCGCATTCAGCGGCGGGTCAGGCGCATCCGGGCCGGTCGGCGGCTGTCACCCTTCGGTTGGCTGATCCGTGGTATCGCCTCCAATCCCATCATGCCGCTGGTGTCGATCGGCGCGGTCATCTTCGTCGTTGTCAGTGTTTTCGCGTATTTCGCCGAGAACAACCGCGGCGTGGATTTCTTTGTCGAAAGCGAACCGGAACAGGCCATCGTCTATATCCTCGCGCGCGGGAACCTGTCGTTGGAGCAAAAGGATTCGCTCATCCGCGAAGCCGAAGCGATCGTCCTGGATCATCCCGGGATCGAGACCGCCTTTGCCTTTGCGGGAGAAGGCGGGCTTGATGCCAACACCGGGGGCGCGCAACCGCCCAAGGAAACCATCGGCCAGATCCAGCTTGAGACGATACGGTGGGAAGACCGTCCCGACACGGTGGAGCCGTGGTTCACCGTACCCTTCACCGACTTCGTGGTGAATCGCAGGGTGAAAGACCCGGCGTATGATGGCAACCGCGTCATAGAGGAACTGACCGAGTCGCTTGGGCAAATCCCGGGCACCCGGATCGAAATCCTTGGCGCGGATCGCGGACCGTCGAGCGGCAAGCCTCTGCACCTGCGTGTCAAGGGCAACGACTGGGAGAGCCTGCTGGCTGCCGCCGAACAGGCCAGAAAGCGGTTCGAGGACACGCCCGGCCTTTTCCTGGTCGAGGACACCCGCCCCCTGCCCGGCATTGACTGGGAAATTGACGTGGACGTTGAGAGGGCGGGTCGCTACGGCGCCGATGTGGCCACCGTGGGCGCGATGGTGCAGCTTGTCACCCGGGGCATCCTTCTCGATACAATGCGCGTCGATTCCAGCGACGAGGAGATCGAGATCCGCGTGCGGCTTCCGGAACGGGACCGGGTCCTTTCGACCCTCGATTCGCTCAAGGTGCGCACAAATGACGGGTTGGTGCCGCTGTCCAACTTCATCACCCGCGAACCTGTGCAAAGCCTCGCGGAGATCACCCGCGTGGGGCAGAAACGCTATCTCGATATCAAGGCCGACGTGTCCTCGGGCCAGACCGCTCTCATCCCGCCCGACGGTGGTGAGCGCGTGGTCGTGTCCACATCCGAGTGGCAGGGCGATGAGGATTTGCGGGCGCGCTATCTCGATGAGGGGTACAGCGTGCAGCCGGTCAACGCCAACGAACGGATCGCGGCCCTGACCCAATGGCTCGAGACGGAGCCCCTGCCCCAAGGCATCGACTGGGAATGGAGCGGCGATCAGGAAGAGCAGGCCGACAGTCAGGCCTTCCTGATGAAAGCTTTCGCCGGGGCGTTGGGACTGATGTTCATCATCCTGCTGGCGCAGTTCAACAGCTTCTACAATTCGGTTCTTGTTCTTCTCGCGGTGGTTCTGTCCACCACCGGGGTTCTGATCGGAATGCTGGTGATGGAGCAGCCCTTTTCGATCATCATGACCGGCACCGGGATTGTCGCGCTGGCGGGCATCGTGGTGAACAACAACATCGTGCTGATCGACACCTATCAGGAATACAGCCGCTACATGCCCCGGATCGAGGCCATCGTGCGCACCGCGCAGGACCGTATTCGCCCGGTACTTCTGACCACGATCACGACGATGGCGGGGCTTGCGCCGATGATGTTCGGTCTCAGCCTCGATTTCATCGGCGGCGGGTATTCCATCGACAGCCCCACCTCCCTGTGGTGGAAGCAACTCGCCACGGCCGTGGTGTTCGGGCTTGGCGTTGCCACGATGCTGACGCTGGTGTTCACTCCGTCGATGCTGGCGCTTCGGGTCTGGGCAGGACGCTATGCGATGTGGCTTGCCATGCTTCTGGCGCGGCTCTCGATGGGCCGGTCCAGCCGTGCCGCCCGTGACTGGGCGCTGCGCCGCGCGGCCAAGAAGGTCCGGCATCCCGAAATTCTGTGGGTCGATGAGACCGAGAAGAAAGCGAACGGCACATCCACTCTCGCGGGCGCGAGACTGCGCGCGGCCGAATAGCGCCGCACCTGTGGTGGCGGCGGTCCCCTCAGGCCGCCTCCTCTTCTTCGGCCTGCTGCCGTGCCCAGAGTTGGCTATAGCGACCCCGCCGCGCCAGCAGATCGGTATGGGTGCCTTCCTCGACGATCTGCCCGTGTTCCAGAACGATGATCCGGTCCGCCTCGGCGATCGTGGACAGGCGATGCGCGATGGTGAGCACCGTACGCCCCTCGGCGGCACGGTTCAGCGCCACCTTGATCTCCTGTTCGGTCTCTGTATCCAGCGCGCTTGTCGCCTCGTCGAGCAGAAGGATCGGCGGATTCTTCAGAAGGGTGCGGGCAATGCCCACGCGTTGTTTTTCCCCACCGGAAAGTTTCAGGCCCCGTTCGCCCACCATCGTGTCATATCCCTGAGGCAGTGAGATGATGAAATCATGGATCTGGGCCGCCTGCGCTGCGGCTTCGATCTCTTCTTCGCTCGCCCCGTCGCGACCATAGGCAATGTTGTAGCGGATGGAATCGTTGAACAGGACCGTATCCTGCGGCACCACGCCGATGGCGTCGTGCAGGCTTGTCTGGGTGACATCGCGTATATCCTGCCCGTCAATCCGAAGCGCACCGCCGCCCACATCGTAGAACCGGAACAGGAGCCGCCCGATGGTCGATTTGCCCGATCCCGAGGGACCGACAATCGCCACGGTCTGCCCCCCTTCGACCACAAGGCTCACCCCCTGAAGGATCGGGCGTTCGGGATCATAGCCGAATTCCACATTGTCCAGCTCGACCCGCCCTTCGGATACCACCAGATCATGCGCGCCGGGTTTGTCGGACACTTCGGCGGGTTGCTCCAGCAGGTCGAACATCTCGCCCATGTCCACGAGGCTCTGCCGGATTTCGCGGTAGACCGTGCCGAGGAAGTTGAGGGGCATGGTGATCTGGATCATGTAGGCATTCACCATGACGAAATCCCCCACCGTGAGCGCGCCCGACTGCACCCCCAGCGCGGCCAGAACCATCACCCCCACAAGACCGGAGGTGATCAGAAACGACTGCCCGGTGTTGAGAAAGGCCAGCGAATACGAGGTCTTGAGTGCCGCTGTTTCATAGCCTTCCATGGAGGCGTCATAGCGCGCCGCCTCGCGGGCCTCGGCGCCGAAATACTTGACCGTCTCGAAATTGAGCAGGCTGTCGATGGCCTTCTGGTTGGCGTCGGTGTCCTGATCGTTCATTTGGCGGCGCAGCTTCACCCGCCATTCCGTCACCTTGAAGGTAAACCAGATGTAGGCCGCGATCGTGCCTGTCACCACCGCCAGATACCACACGTCAAAGAGGAAGAAGAGCACCCCGGCAATCAGCACAAGTTCAAGAACGAGCGGTCCGATGGAAAACAGAAGAAAGCGCAGAAGGAACTCCACCCCTTTCACCCCGCGTTCGATCACGCGGCTCAATCCGCCGGTCTTGCGGGTGATGTGATAGCGCATGGAAAGCCGGTGGATATGCTGGAAGGTCTCCAGCGCCAGTCGCCGCAGCGCCCGCTGTGCGACCCGCGCAAAGATCGCATCGCGCAGTTGCTGAAACCCGACCGACATCAGCCGCGCCATGCCATAGGCCACCGTCAGACCGACCGCGCCAAGCATCAGATCCGATGCGCCCTCCCCCGACAGATCGTCCACGGCCATCTTGTAGATCATTGGCACGCCGACGGCGATAAACTTGGCCGCGACCAGCATCGCAAGCGCGAGGATCACGCGCCGCTTCACCCATGTCTGCCCCTCGGGCCAGAGGTAGGGCGAGACCCGGCGCACCGTCCGCCATCCCGAACGCTGTTCTGCCCGGGCCAGTTCATCCTCGGATGCGGTATGCCATTGTCTCATGCGTGTCTTCCCCGACTCTTTCCCTGTCAGGTATGCCGTGCAGGATCAAAAGGCCAGAGAGGGGCGCCACGGACGGGCCCGTCCTCTCTCGCCTGGCCAACGCCTCAGAGCGCGGTCCAGCCGCCATCAATGCTGATCGTCGTTCCGGTGATCTGCGCCGCGGCATCAGAGCACAGGAACGTCGCCGTGCCGCCAATCTGCTCCACCGTGGCGAATTCCCTCGAGGGTTGCCGCGTCAGCATCACGTTCTTGATGACCTCTTCGCGGGTCATATCGTATTCCTTCATGGTGTCGGGAATCTGCGCCTCGACCAGCGGGGTCAGAACGTAGCCCGGGCAGATCGCGTTGGCGGTGATCGCCTCCTCGGCGGTTTCAAGGGCCACCGTCTTCGTCATGCCCACAATGCCATGCTTTGCCGCGACATAGGCCGATTTGTAGGGAGAGGCCGTCAGCCCGTGCGCCGAGGCGATGTTGATCACCCGACCCCATCCGCGTGCCCGCATCCCCGGCAAGGCGGCCGCCGTGGTGTGAAAGGCGGAGCTCATGTTAATCGCGATGATGGCGTCCCATTTGTCCACCGGGAATTCCTCGATCGGCGCGACATGCTGAATCCCAGCGTTGTTGATGAGGATATCGCAGATGCCCGCCTTGGCAATGAGCTTGCGGCACTGTTCGCCTTTCGACATGTCGGCCTGAATGTAGCGCGCCGACACCCCGAATTCCTTGGCGATGCCATCGGCCAGCGCGTGGTCCTCCTCGCTGTCCGTGAAGGAGTTGAGCGCGACATCGGCCCCTGCCCGCGCCAGTTCCCGCGCGATTCCCAGACCGATTCCCGAATTGGACCCGGTGATGATGGCCGTTTTTCCCGAAAGCGTCATTGAGTTGCCCCTTGGTTTGAGTTGCCCGCACCATAGCATGCTGCATCAGCAAAATAAGGGGGAACGGGGGAAAAGGCAGCCATGAGGCGCACAAAAAAAACGCCCGCACAAGGCGGGCGTTAAGTTATTGAGGCAGGTTTCATACAGGCAAGAAACCTATCGAGCAGTGACTCCTGTATAAGCAATCCAGCGTCCGGAGTCCAAGGTAAAAGTTTGAAAACTCACGATTCCGGGGGTAGCCTGACCGCCAATGAACAATGACAAGAGCAGGATTGTTGCCAGAATGCGCCCGTTGAATTTTCCCCGATGGTGCCGGATTGGCGCCATCATCACACTAGTTTTGCTGCCTGTGAAAGGGCTCGCGGATCCTTCACATGGCATAGCTATGTATGGGGACCCCGCCCTGCCACCGGATTTTGTGTCTCTGCCCTATGCCAACCCGCAGGCCCCCAAGGGGGGGCGGGTCGTCACGGGCAACACGGGGGGGTACGATTCGCTCAACCCATTCATCCTGAAAGGCACCGCCCCGTGGCAGTTGCGATTTCTTGCCGCCGAATCGCTCATGGGACGAAACTGGGATGAACCGTTCACGCTCTACGGACTTCTGGCCGAATCGGTCGAGACCGGACCAGAGCGCGAATGGGTGGAATTCACCCTTCGCCCCGAGGCGCGATTCTCCGATGGCAGCCCGGTGACGGTGGAGGATGTGATCTGGTCCTACGACGTTCTGGGCACCGAGGGTCACCCACGCTATCATGGGTTCTGGTCCAGGGTGGAGCGGATCGAACAGACGGGCGAACGCAAGGTCAGGTTGACCTTCGAGACACCGGACCGCGAGCTTGCCATGCTGGCCGGTATGCGCCCCATTCTCAAGAAGACGCAATGGGCGGGCAAGGATTTCAGCCAGTCCACGTTGGAGGATGTGCCGATCACCACCGCCCCCTATGTGATCGCGGATTTCGAACCGGGGCGCCATGTCACCCTGCACCGCGATCCCGACTACTGGGGCCGCGATCTGCCATTTCGCCGAGGCACGCATAACCTTGACGAAATCCGCATCGAATTCTTCGGCGATGGCGATGTTCTATTCGAGGCCTTCAAGGCTGGTGATCTGTCCTACATCCGCGAGTTCAACGCCGAAGCTTGGGCCAATCGGTATGATTTCCGTCGTGTCCGCGAAGGCGACATCGTCAAATCCGAAATCCCGCATCAGAAACCGTCGGGAATGACCGGGTTGGTGATGAATACCCGGCGCGCGCCCTTTGACGATATTCGGGTGCGTGATGCCCTTCTACACGCGTTTAATTTCGAATTCGTAAACGACACGCTCACGGGAGGACGTCAGCCGCGGATCACCTCGTATTTCTCTAATTCCATTCTGGCCATGCGCCCCGGTCCGGCCGAGGGACGGGTGGCGGAGTTGCTGACGCCTTATGCCGAGGCATTGCCGCCCGGAACGCTGGAGGGGTATACACTGCCGCAAAGCGATGGCACCTCCCGCAACCGTGGCAATCTGCGCAAGGCGCTGCGCCTTCTGGCAGACGCGGGCTGGACCGTGCAGGAGGGGCGGCTGGCCAATGAGGCCGGAACGCCGATGCGGTTCGAGATTCTCCTGCGTCAGGCCGATCAGCAGACGCAGGCCATCGCGGACATTTACAGCCAAGCGCTGGAACGGCTGGGCATCGACGTGCGGCAAACCACGGTGGACAACGCGCAATACACCCGGCGGATCAACGCGTTCGATTTCGACATGACGGACTTCCGCCGCTCCCTGTCGCTCAGCCCCGGCAATGAGCAGCGGCTCTACTGGGGTTCGGAGGCCGCCACGCAGGAGGGCAGCCGCAACCTGATGGGGGTGCGCTCAAAGGCTGTGGACGAGGTGATTGACGCGCTTCTGGCCTCGGAAAGCCGCGAGGATTTCCTCTCGGCGGCCCGTGCGCTTGACCGGGTGCTCACGGCGGGGCGTTATGTGATCCCGATCTGGACCTATGCCGTGGGGCGGATTGCGCATGTCAAGGAGCTGAAGTATCCCGATACCGTGCCGATCTATGGCGACGGGGCGGAATGGATGCCCGCGACATGGTGGTATGAGGAGACGGAAGAATGAAGACACTCATGTTGGCAGGGCTCGTTGCACTGCTCGCCGGGTGCGCCACGATCGAGGGTGTGGGGCACGACATCTCTGGCGGGGCACGCACCGTTCAGGGCTGGTTCTGATAGCTAGCGCGGATCGAGACGGAGCCAGATCCCGTCCCGCGAGCGCACGGTGAGATGCGCCACCGGCACCGGCTCCTGCCCGGGCACTGCGGAGACGCGGAAATGCCGCAGCAGCATGGACAGGATCAGCGGCCCCTCCACCATCGCAAAACCCGCCCCCGTACAGACCCTCGGCCCCGCGGAAAACGGTATATAGGCGTCGCGCAGGCAGGCCTTGCCGTTGTCGGTGGTCCATCGCCCCGGATCGAAGTCGTCTGGCCGGTCCCACAGGCGGCTGTGGCGATGCAGGTGCCAGGGTGACAGCACCATCTGGGAGCCGGGGCGGATCGTGCGGTCGCGGAAGCGTTCCGAACAGGTGGCCTGCCGCACCATCATCGGCACCGGAGGATAGAGGCGCAGCGCCTCGCGAAAGACATCACGGCTTGTGCGCAAGCGCGACATGACACTGAAATCGCAGGACTCGAGAGCGGCGGCCTCTTCCGCCACCCGATCCTGCCAGTCGGGGAAAATCGCCAAGAGATACAGCGTCCAGGCCAGCGCGGAGGCGCTTGTTTCATGTCCGGCCAGAAAGAAGATCGCGACCTGATCGACCATCTCCTCGGTGCTGAAGGTCTCGCCCGTCTGCGGGTCCGCCGTTGTCATGATCTTGGTGGCCAGATCGTCAGGTGCGGTGCCATCGCGGATCGCCGCCATCCGATCCGTGGTCAGGCGGGTGATGAGGGCCCGGATGGATTGTGCGGTCTGGCGTGTGCGGCGGCGGTGGAGGCGCGGCAGGAAACGTGGCAGCGGAATGAATGCGGCAACATTGAGGATCGGCTGGCTGCGCTGATAGTCGCGGAACTGCGAGAAGACCTGCGCCGCGACCTCGTGTTCGATGGGAATTGAGAAAAGGGTGCGAAAGATCACATCGGCGGCGACGTGGCTGGTTTCGGCCTCGATCTCGATGGGGTGGCCCGTGCGCCCCTTCAGCCGGACCACCGCCGCCTCTGCCGCCGCCCACATCGCGGGAAAGGTGTCGCGCAGGCGCCCCCCCTCGAACGCCGGGTCGATGATGCGACGCTGCTGTTTCCAGACCGCACCGTTGGTCAGGAACACGGAGTTGCCCAGAAGCGGGCGGAGCCCCTCGCTCACCCGGCCGGACTTGGGGAAATCGTCGGGCCGGTCCTTGAGCACGGTTTTCACCAGATCGGGCTGATTGAGCAGGTAGGAGCGGAAAAACGGCGTGCGGAATTCGGCCATCCATGCCCGGTAAAGCCGTGCGGGCTGCGCCGAGAGGATGTCCTGCCGGAAGAGCCGCGCATACCGCCAGAGCGAAACCCGATTGGGGCGGGAGGTTGGCTTGGGCGGGATCATGCGGCCACCCCGGTGAACTTGTTGACCGGCACCTCGATCCGCGATTTCGAGGCCGGGCGCCCCGCGTAGCGGTCCGCCAGTGTTCTCGGGCCCGCGGTGATCTGGAAATAGTCGTAATCGCCGGGGCGGTCGAAGGCGCAAAGATATTGGAAATGCAGCCGGAAAAACCGCCAGCGCAATTCCCTCCAGCGCGCAGGGCTGAGCGTCTTGGTAAAGGCTGCCGAGATCACAAGCGGCCAGCGTTTTGCGGGCGTGGCCATTCCGCTGACCGCGACCGGATCGCAGAGCGCGAAGGCGCAGCCGTCGCCCGGGGCGGTCACGTCCACCCATGCAAGTTCGTCGCGCTCCGACAGGAAGCGCAGATCGGCGCGCAGGCGGTGAGCCTCCGGCAGGAAGGACACCATCGGCACCACCTGCCCCAGCGACAGGAACCCAAGGGCCGGGCCGTCCACAGGCACCCGCCCCGCGCGGATCAGGTCGGCCAGCACGGACACCGCCAGATGCGCGCCGGAGCTGTGGCCGACCACCAGAACCTCGTCCGCATCGGTGCTGAGCGCTTCTGCGATAGTATCGGCGAACCGGCGCATCCGCACCTCGAGCTCGGGCGGGTTGGCACCGTTGGAGGCGGCGGAATAGGCGTAGTCATGCATCAGGTAATAGGCGAAAAACCGGCTGTCCATTCGCCGGAACCAGTTCAGGATGAAAGGCACCACGGCGAGGCCAAGAACCGCCGTCCAGCCGGGTAGCGCGAGCGTCAGAAGACGGCCCAGCCCCCATGCCACCAGAAGCGCCAGAACCAGTTGAACGAGAAGGAAAACCACCGGGTAGAGCGCGGCGATCACCGGCCCCTTGCGAAGCCGCATGAGCCGCCAGAGCGCACCGGAGGCGATATAGGTCCAGGCGGTGATGGCAAGCTGCCGGTAGGTGGCGAGAATGCCCTGCTCCATGCTGTCGCGCACGATGTCGGACCAGACCAGAACCTCCACATCAACGGTCACGTCCGCACCGTCGATCCGGCCCGTGACATGCCAGCCATAGGGGCCCTCGGTCTGCTTGGGGCGAAGCGCAATGTCATAGCCGGAAATGGCCGACTGCGCGGCGGATTCCTTGCGGTAAAGCTCGCGATAGCGGCGGGGATGAATCGGATCATAGCCGGGGATGTAGAACACCCGGCGCCGGCGCACGATCCTGTTCTCTGCTCTGCCCATGCCTGCCCTCTTTTCAGGCAGGGTAACGGGGTTTTGCGGCAAGAGTAAGGGGAATGCGCGGCCCGGATCTGACCCCGATCAGCCCAGAAGCGCGAGCGCCGGGAATGTCTCCAGAAGCCAGTAGGAAAAGGCCGAAAAGCCCCCCGTGAGCATCAGCAGGCCGATGGTCCACAAAAGCAGGCCCATGATCCGTTCGATCCGGTCCATGTGCCGCTTCATCCAGCCCATGAGCCCGCCCAGTCGCGGCAGGTAGGCCGCCACGAGCAGGAAGGGAATGCCAAGCCCCCCGGCATAGATCGCCAGCAGGAAGGTGCCCCGGCTCACCGACGCCTCGGAGGCGGCGAGCGACAGGATCGCACCGAGTTGCGGGCCGATGCAGGGGGTCCAGCCGAAGGCGAAGGCGAGGCCCATGATATAGGCCCCGAAGGAGGTGCCGCCCCGATCTCCGGCCTCAAGCCGCGCTTCGCGGTCAAGGAACCCGATGCGATAGATCCCGATGAAATGCGCCCCGAAAAACATCACCAGAATCCCGGCTAACGCATTGAACCAGCTTTGATATTGCAGGAACAGCGTGCCGATGGCGGAGGCCGTGAAGCCAAGCAGAAGAAAGACCGTGGACAGGCCCAGAACGAAGAACAGCGCCGGCAAGAGGGCGCGGCTTCGGTGGCTTCGGTCCTCGCTCAGGTCGGTGACGGACACGCCGCTCATATACGCCAGATAGGGCGGCACGATGGGCAGGACGCAGGGGCTCAGAAATGAGATGAGGCCGGCGAAAAGCGCCGCGATCATGGCGGGGATCAGCCCCGCGTCGATGATGTCGATTCCGAACATGACACCGGCATATGCCAAAGCAGGCCCGGCGTCACGGGGCCGATTGTCACAACCTTGTGGACAGGTTGAAACATGAAAGCTAAGGGATTGTCATGGAACAGGAACTCGATGCGATCGGGCTGCTTTGCCCCCTACCCGTCCTGAAGCTGCGCAAGCGTCTCAAGGCCCTGCCGGAGGGCGCGCGGCTGCGGCTTCTGGCGGACGATCCGGCGGCCGTGGTGGACGTGCCGCATTTCTGCGCCGAGGCCGGTCACAGGCTTGTGGAAACGCGCGAGGATGGGGCGATTCTGGTGTTTATCGTCGAGAAATGTGCGAATCAGGGTTAACGCACTGATTTCGCTAAAAATCGCCTTTCGGTAAAACGTCGGTATTACGTCGGTATCGCGTCGGTGCCGGTTTTCAGGCCCACCGCGTTTTGGACATGATGAAGGCAGCGCGCGTTGCAAGATGCGGTCAGAACGCCATCATCCGAACCAGTGGATCACACAACGGACCGCGAAAATCTCCTCGCTCCTGTCGCAAAACGCCACCCGGAAATCTCCCCGGGCGGCGCTGCGCATGTCAGGACATAACGACGTGGATCAGCTTCCCAGCGACCACCAGCCGCGACGTTTGCTGGCGGGCTTCTTCTTCTTTTCAGCGGCCGGTTTTTCCAGCACCTCGCCCTTTGAGTCAGCTGTTGTGTCGCTGTCGTTCGTGGCACTTTCCGGCTCTGCCTCTGCCTCGGCCGGTTCGTCCGGCGCGGTTGGGGCCTTCTGCTCCGGTTGTTCCGGTTCGGCCGGGGACGGCGCGGAGTCCGCCGGGGTCTGTTCCGGCTGTTCCACCGTCCGGGCCGCTTCGGCAGGTGCCGTTTCCGCCTCATGCGCGGCGGTGGCCGGCGTCGTGTCGGGGGCGGGCTCCGGCTTTGCCGGTGCGGCCGTGTCTGCCCCGGTCGCCTCGGGCGTGGGCGCTGCGACCTCCTGCGGTGCGGTGTCGGCCTTTGCGGGCTTCCTGCGGGTGCGGGTGCGGCGCTTTTTCGGCGCGGGCTCCGCGGCCTCGCCGGCCTCCTCGGGCGCCGTGTCGGCATCGCTGTCAACCGCGACCGCCTTTTGTGCCGAAGGCTCCGGCGTTGGGGCGTCGCTGCCGCTTTGATCCGGGGTATCGGGCGATGCTGCCTCGCCGCTCTGAGCGGTGCTGTCGCTGCTGTTGTCAGTCCCGTTGCCGTCGGCCTGATCCCCGTTGCCGGTTTTCTTCTTGCTGCGGCGACGGCGGCGACGCTTTTTCCTGGGCTTGTCGTCGCTCTCGGCCTGCGGCTGCTCCGGCTCCGGCTCTGGCCGGGGTTCGGTCACGACATCCGCCTCTTCGACGATGTTGTCGTCGTCGTCGATCTGTCCCATCAGGGCGGCATCGGCGGACACCACCGGCACGACCTCGGGCACGGTGCGGGTGGCGGTCTTGAATTTCTCAAGGCTGAAGTCGGGGGAGATCAGCATGGGATCCCCCTCGATGCGCACCGACAGGCCATAGCGCGCCTCGATCATCGCCACATGTTCGCGCTTGTGGTTCATGAGGTAGTTGGCAATCCCGATAGGTGCCTTGACCAGCACTTCGCGCGAGCGGCGGCGGGTGCCCTCTTCCTCGATCTCGCGCAGGATCGAAAGCGCAAGATTGTCGTCGGAACGGATCAACCCGGTGCCGTGACAATGCGGACAGGGCTGTGTCGTGGCCTCGATCATGCCGGGGCGCAAACGCTGGCGCGACATCTCCAGCAAGCCGAAGCCCGAGATGCGGCCCATCTGGATGCGGGCGCGATCCGTTTTCAGCTTGTCCTTGAGCATCTTCTCCACGGCGGCGTTGTTCTTGCGTTCATCCATGTCGATGAAGTCGATCACGATGAGGCCCGCAAGGTCACGCAGGCGCAGTTGGCGGGCCACCTCTTCGGCGGCCTCCAGATTGGTCTTGGTCGCCGTCTCCTCGATCGAGCCTTCCTTGGTGGCGCGACCGGAGTTCACGTCGATGGCCACGAGCGCCTCTGTCACGCCGATGACGATATAGCCACCTGACCTGAGCTGCACCGTGGGGTTGAACATCGACGACAGGTAGCTTTCGACCTGAAAACGCGCGAAGAGCGGGAGCGAGCCCTCGTATTTCTTCACGTTCTTGGCATGGGACGGCATGATCATCTTCATGAAGTCCTTGGCGATGCGGTAGCCGCGGTCGCCCTCCACCAGAACCTCGTCGATGTCGCGGCTGTAGAGGTCGCGGATCGAGCGTTTGATCAGGTCGCCCTCTTCGTAGATCTTGGCCGGCGCGATGGATTGCAGCGTCAGCTCGCGGATCTGTTCCCAGAGCCGTTGTAGGTATTCATAGTCGCGCTTGATCTCGGCCTTGGTGCGGTTGGCCCCGGCGGTGCGCACGATGAGCCCCGCGCCCTTGGGCACGTCGATCTCCGAGGCGATGGCCTTGAGTTTCTTGCGGTCCACGGCATTGGTGATCTTGCGGCTGATGCCGCCGCCACGGGCGGTGTTGGGCATGAGCACGCAGTAGCGGCCCGCGAGCGAAAGGTAGGTGGTCAGCGCCGCGCCCTTGTTGCCGCGTTCCTCTTTGACCACCTGCACCAGCATGATCTGGCGGACCTTGATCACCTCCTGGATCTTGTAGCGGCGCGGGCGGGCCTTGCGCGGCGGGCGGATGTCGTCGGTATCGTCATCATCGGCCACCGATTCAATGGTGTCATCCTTGGACGCGGCGTCGGAACGGCGCCGGCTGCCACGGCGATTGCCATTGTCGTCATCGCCGTCCGTGCCGTTATCCTCGGTTTCTTCGCCGGTGCCGGGATCGCGGGTGGCGAGCGCATCGCCGTGATCGGCGTTTGCGGCCATCGTCTTGCCACCGGAGCTGCCGGATGTATCGGAATCGTCGCCATCGTCGTCCGCGGAAGGCTCTTGCCCGGATGTGTCGTCCGGGGCATCGGGATTCGCGGATTGGGGCTTGGACTTGTCCTCGACCAGCGCCGAGGTTTCGGCGTCCGTGTCTTGCGAGGTGTCGAGGTCGATCGTTTCCATGCCGGAAATCTGACCGCTTTGCGGGGCTGAGTCTTCCGGTGCGTCATTCGACTCCGCTTCCGGTGCCGCCCCTTTCGGTGCGTCATCGGTTTCGGGCTTGGCCTGCTTGGGCTTTCGCGCACGGCTGCGGCGGGCGCGGGCCGGTTTGGGGTTGTCCTCTTCCTCGTCGCGCTCTTTCTGGGCCTCGGCCAGAGCGCGCTCTTCCTCCATCAGCGCCTCGCGGTCGGCGACGGGGATCTGATAGTAGTCGGGATGAATCTCGGAAAACGCGAGAAACCCGTGCCGGTTGCCGCCGTAATCGACGAAGGCCGCCTGAAGCGACGGTTCGACCCGCGTTACCTTTGCGAGATAGATATTGCCAGCAAGCTGGCGCTTGTTTTCGGATTCAAAATCAAATTCCTCGACTTTGTTTCCATCCACCACAACAACGCGGGTTTCTTCCGCGTGCGTGGCGTCTATGAGCATTTTCTTTGCCATTTTGTCCGTTTGCACCCGTACGACACCCGCGCCCGGGGGGCGCGAGTGTCGCGTCGGGGTGTCTTGTCAGGGCGAATGATGGCGCGCGGCAGACAGGGCCGCTTGCGGCCTCTGCTCTGACACTCATGTTTTGCGCGCGCTTCATCGCGGTTCTTCTCCGACGCTCGGCCCCTTGCGGGAGCACCGCGCCTGTTGCATGCCCGCCGCTTGCGCGATCCGGGCGACTTTCCGGCCTCATTTTCAAGTAAGGCCTAATCGGTCCGACCGGGCGACCGCGGGGTTTAAGGCCCCGTGCGGTCAGGGTCGGCGAAACTCTTGCGGACCGGTTCAAATCCACCGGACTCCGTCTTTCTCAACATAAGGCCAGCGCGCGGGCAATTACAATGGGCAAAACCCAAGAAATGGCGCGGTGGAAATATGCAACCATCGCGCGAGCGGAACGTTCAGATATAATCGGAGCGTTGCAGGCCGTATTTGGCCATCTTCTCGTTCAGGGTGCGGCGCGGCAGGCAAAGCTCCTCCATCACGGCAGCGATGGAGCCACGGTGGCGGCGCATCGTGTTGTCGATGAGCATACGTTCGAACGCTTCCACATATTCCTTAAGCGGTTTGCCGTCGGTGGTCATCACGGGCTGCATCTCGTCGTGATCGGACATCAGCAGAGAGGCGATGGTCCCCTCGCCCCTGCGCGATTGCAGCACCGCGCGTTCGGCCAGATTGATGAGTTGGCGCACGTTGCCCGGCCAGGGCGCCTGAAGAAGTTGCGCGGCTTCCTGCGCGCTGACCTTGGGGGCGTCGCAGCCATATTCTTCGGCGAATTGCTCTGACATGCGGGTGAAGAGGGTCAGAATATCCTCTCCGCGCTGGCGCAACGGCGGCACGGTGATGCGCAGCGCGGCCAGACGGTAATACAGATCGGGGCGCAGCGCGTCCTCGCAGGTGCGGTCCTGTTCCTGAAGGTTGCAGATTGCGATGATGCGGGTTTCGGCGGGGGTGCCCTGTTCGTTGATCACGCTGAGAAGCCGCGCCTGGAGCGTATCGCTCAGAGCCTCGACCCCCTCCAGGACAAGCGTGCCGCCGCGCGCCTCCTCGATGGCGGGAAGCTGGCTGTCTTCGGGTTGCATCGGTCCGAAAAGCCGCTTGGAAAGCGCCTCTTCTTCCCATGCCGAACAGCTTACCAACACGAATTTCCGTCCCGCGCGGCTTCCGACCGCATGCAGGGCATGGGCCACCAGCGTCTTGCCCGTGCCGGTTTCCCCGTCGATGAGCACATGGCCGTCGGCCTGTCCGAGATCGAGGATATCCTCGCGCAGGCGCTGCATCGCCGGGCTGGCGCCGATCAGTTTCTTCATGAGTTGCCCGCCATCAGACAATTCGCGCCGCAACGCGCGGTTGTCGAGGGTCAGGCGGCGGGCGTTGGCGGCCTTCTTGGCAAGCTGGCTCATCCGGTCGGGGTTGAAGGGTTTCTCAAGAAAATCAAAGGCCCCGATGCGCATCGCCTCCACCGCAATCGGGACGTCGCCGTGGCCGGTGATCATGATCACCGGCAGCGCGGAATCGCTGCCCATGAGTTTTCTGAGGAACTGTATCCCGTCCATGCCGGGCATCTTGATGTCGGAAATGACAATGCCGGGATAATCCGGGCCCAGGGCCTTGAGCGCATCCTCTGCGCTGGCGAAGGTCTCGGTGTCATACCCCGAGAGGGCGAGCCACTGGCTGATTGACTGACGCATATCCTGTTCGTCGTCGATGATCGCGATTTTCATTGCCTGAGCCATCTGCGTTCCAATTCCTATTCCGCCGCCTCGATCTCGTCACTCAAGATAGGCAACTGCATCTCGAATACAGCCCCGCCGTCCTGACCGTTTCGCGCGGTCAGCCGCCCGCCAAGGTCGTTCACGATTCCCGAAGAAATGGCAAGCCCGAGTCCCACGCCTTCACCCGGCTGCTTGGTGGTGTAGAACGGTTCGAACAGGGCATCGAGATTGTCGATGCCCGGCCCGTTGTCGCGCACCGACAGCGTCGCGGTCTCGCCCGCCGCAAGGATCACCTCGATCTCGGGTTCACGCACTGATTTCGTGGCATCCACCGCGTTGCGCAGCAGGTTGACCATCACCTGTTCGATGCGCACCCGGTCGCCCATCACCCGCACGGGATGGTCGGGCAGGATACGACTGATGCGAACCTTGCGCTGACGCAATTGCGGCTCCATCATCGACAGCGCGGAGGCCAGCGCTTCGCCCATGTCAACGGGGTGGAACTCCTCCCCGCCCTTGCGGGCGTAGGATTTGAGCTGCCGGGTGATCGCCCCCATCCGCTCGATCAGATCGTCGATGCGCTGAAAGCTCGACAGCGCCTCTTCGGGGCGGTTGCGGCGCAGCAGCAGGCGCGCGCCGGCAAGATAGGTTTTCATCGCCGCCAGCGGCTGGTTCAGCTCATGGCTGACAGCGGCGGACATTTCACCCAGCGCGGCCAGCTTGGAGCTTTGGGCGAGGGACTGCTCGACCACCGCAAGGCTGTGTTGCATGCGCTCCCGCTCGGCAATTTCCCGCTGAAGGCGCTGGTTCAAGACGCGCAGGCTTGCCGATTCCCGCTGAAACAACGCCATGCGCAGGGCGTTCTTGCGGCTTGAAAAATAGAAGGTGAGCGCAAAGAGAATCGCGAACCCCATGATTTCGAGCGCCAGAACGCTGTTCACCCGTTCGCGCACGCTGGCATAGGTGGTAAAGGAGGTAATGCCCCATCCGCGAAAGGGGATGCGCGCGCCCATCCGCATCACCGCCTCGCCGCGGATATAGGCGTCGGCGGGCAGTGCAGTCCAGTCGGCGGTGGCCTGTATCGCACGTTCGATCGCGCCCTGGGCGGGCTGCCGCGCGAGCGCCTCATCCTCGGTCAGGCCGCGCCAGCGCGGCTCTGTGGCGAGGATGATGATCCCGTCGCTGTTGGTGACATAAACCGCGTCGGAAATCCCCGCCCAGGCGCGTTCGAATTTTTGCAGATCCACCTCCACCGCGATCACGCCGATGGTGTCACCCTGCGCCTCGATCCGGCGGGAATAGAAAAAGCGATAGCCGGTGCCTTCGGTCGGAATAGCCGAAAAAACAGTGCTGCTGGCACGCATGGCGTCAACATAGAAGGCGTCCTGAAGGTGATCGGAGCCGAGCCGGTTGCGATCGGTCGCGGCCACGGTGCGCCCATCGGAATCGAGCAGCATGAGCGACGCGGCGCCGATCTCTTCGACAAAGGAAATGAGCCGGGCGGTGGATTGCGAGAAATCCTCAGAGTTCAATGCTCCGATGAGCGCCGGGTCTTTCGCCAGAAGCTGCGGCACGATGGCGTTTCGGCTCAACTCTGCCTGAAGGTTTCCGGAATAGAGCGTCAGGCGAAGTTCCGCACGGTTGCGCGTGGTTTCGGTGAAACGGTCCGTAAGATAGCTATTGGTGATCCAGACAGTGATACCCGCCAGAACGCACAACACCGCCAGCACGGCACGCACACGCCAGCTTATCGTGCCCGGCCTCGCGGGAGTCGGGTTCTGGGGGACCACCTCTTTCATGGCAAGAGACTACGCCGCCGCCGCGGCATGCTCAAGTCACGCCATTGCAAACTGACTCGCCAACGCGCGGAACATTGCCGCCCCGTCGCTGCCGCCATGTCCCGCGTCTGCCGCGCGCTCTGGATGCGGCATCATGCCGAGCACCCGGCGATTGTCCGACAGAACGCCGGCGATGTCGGCCACGGAGCCATTGGGATTGTCGAGATAGGAAAAGGCGATGCGATCCGCATCGCGCAGCCGCGCGAGCGTGCCTTCGTCCGCGAAATAGTTGCCATCGTGATGGGCAATCGGGATCATGATCTCCTGCCCGGCCTGATAGCCGGAGGTGAAGGCGCTGTCGGCCGTCTCCACCTTCAGACCGACAGTGCGGCAGATGTATTTCAGACCCGCGTTGCGGCGCAGCGCGCCGGGCAGAATTCCGGTTTCGGTCAAAACCTGAAAACCGTTGCAGATTCCCAGGACATAGCCGCCGCGGCTGGCATGGTCGATCACCGCGCGGCAGATCGGGGAGTTGGCCGCGATGGCGCCACAGCGCAGGTAGTCGCCGAAGGAAAATCCGCCCGGCACCCCCACGATGTCGATCCCGTCCGGCATGGACGTGTCCTTGTGCCAGACCATATCCACGCTGAAGCCCGCCCGCTCGAAGGCGACCTTCAGATCGCGGTCGCAGTTGGAGCCGGGAAAGACGATGACCGCCGCTCTCATTGGGCGATCTCCACCCGGTAGCTTTCGATCACGGTATTGGCGAGCAGCTTTTCGCACATCTCGGTGACACTCGCCTCAGCCCTTGTTGCATCGGTTTCAGTCAGTTCAAGCTCTATCACCTTGCCCTGACGCACCCCTTCGACGCCATCAAAGCCAAGCGTGGCGAGCGCGTGGCGCACCGCCTCGCCCTGCGGGTCGAGTACCCCGCTTTTCAGCATCACATAGACCCGTGCCTTCATGTCCGTTCTCTCCGCTCCGGTCATCATGACGGCGGTGCCGCCCCGTTCGTTCCCCGTCCCGCGCCCGAAGGCCGGTGCGGGATCAGTTGATCAGTGTCGGTTTCGACATCGGCGTCGTGCCCTTGGGCATCACGCCGAGTCGCCGCGCCACCTCTGCGTAGGCATCGGTCAGGTTGCCAAGATCGCGGCGGAACACGTCCTTGTCGAGCTTGCGTCCGGTTTCCAGATCCCACAGGCGACAACTGTCGGGGCTGATTTCATCGGCCACGACAAGGCGCTGAAAATCGCCGTCATAAACGCGGCCCACCTCGATCTTGAAATCGACGAGCCGGATACCGACGCCGAACATGACCCCCGACATGAAATCGTTGACCCGCAGCGCGAGGCTCAGGATGTCGTCCATGTCCTGCTGGCTGGCCCAGCCGAAGGCGGCGATATGCTCCTCTGTCACCAGCGGATCGCCGAGCTTGTCGTCCTTGTAGCAGTATTCCACGATCGGGCGGGGAAGCTGCGTGCCCTCTTCGATGCCGAGCCGCGTTGACAGCGATCCGGCGGCATAGTTGCGCACGATCACTTCCAGCGGGATGATCTCGCAGGCCCGCACAAGCTGCTCACGCATGTTGAGCCGCTTGAGAAAATGCGTCGGCACGCCGACATTGTTCAGCCCGGTCATGAAATATTCGGACAGGCGGTTGTTGAGCGCGCCCTTGCCGTCGATCACATCGCGTTTTTCCGCGTTGAAGGCGGTGGCGTCATCCTTGAAATACTGGACAAGAGTGCCGGGCTCCGGTCCTTCATAGAGAATTTTCGCCTTGCCTTCGTAAATCTTGTTGCGACGCGCCATCGGGGTCTCTTTCATCAATGCAGGGCTGAGTCCCCGTCAATGGCGTTCTCTTAATCCATGGGCGGCTTTGTCGCAAGCACGCCTGCCCTCTTGCAGCACGGCCCCCATCCGGGCATATCTGGACCAACCTGAAACGCCTGCAAGGGATACCTGGACAGATGAACACCTTCGATGACCGCGAGAAAGCCTTCGAGAACAAGTTCGCCCATGACGAAGAGATGAAGTTCCGGGCGCAGGCCCGCTGCAACAAGCTTCTGGGGCTGTGGGCCGCGGAGATCCTCGGCAAGACGGGCGAGGAGGCCAATGAATACGCCAAATCGGTGGTGATCGCCGATTTCGAGGAGGCCGGTCACGAGGACGTGGTGCGCAAGGTCGCGGGCGATCTGGACGGACGCGTGAGCGCCGAGGAGATTCGCGCCAAGATGGCCGAGCTTCTCAAGATCGCCAAGGACCAGCTTCTCAAGGAAGTCTAGGCGCGAGGCGGCGCGAGACAACGGCGCCCGGACCGTTGGTTCGGGCGTTTTGCATTGCAAACTCGGGCCGCGATCTCATATTGACCATCAACAGAGTGACTTTGCGGTGCGCGCGCCGGCATGGCAGAGGGTGTTCACTCGGTCCCCGCCGCTTATCCCACCTCTGAGAGGAGCGCCCTTCATGACCAACGCGCTGAGCCGTCTTCTGGACACCCGTGACTGGATCCTGGCCGATGGTGCCACCGGCACCAACCTGTTCAACATGGGGCTTATGTCGGGCGATGCGCCGGAGTTCTGGAATCTCGATCAGCCCGACAAGATCCGCAAGCTGTACGGCGATGCGGTCGCGGCGGGCAGCGATCTTTTCCTGACCAATTCCTTCGGCGGCAATGCCTCCCGGCTCAAGCTGCACGAGGCGCAGGGCCGGGTGCGGGAGCTTAACCGCGCGGCGGCGGAGCTTGGCCGCGAGGTGGCCGACGCGGCGGGCCGTCCGGTCGTGGTGGCAGGGTCGGTCGGCCCCACCGGCGACATCATGCAGCCGGTCGGAACACTCAGCCACGCCGAAGCGGTGGAGATCTTTCACGAACAGGCCGAGGGCCTGAAGGAGGGCGGGGTCGATATCCTCTGGCTGGAGACCATCTCGGCGCCCGAGGAATACCGCGCGGCGGCCGAAGCCTTTGCGCTGGCGGATATGCCGTGGTGCGGGACGATGAGCTTCGACACCGCCGGACGCACGATGATGGGCGTGACATCCGCCGATATGGTGCAGCTTGTCGAAGGCCTGCCGAACCCGCCGATCGCCTTCGGCGCCAATTGCGGCACCGGGGCGGCGGATTTGCTGCGCACGGTTCTGGGCTTTGCCGCGCAGGGCACGGAGCGGCCGCTGATCGCGAAGGGCAACGCCGGGATTCCGAAATACGAGGACGGGCATATCCACTATGACGGCACCCCGGCGCTCATGGCCGATTACGCGGTGATGGCGCGCGATTGCGGCGCCACGATCATTGGCGGGTGCTGCGGAACGATGCCGGAGCATCTTGCCGCCATGCGCGAGGCGCTGGAGACGCGGCCCCGCGGGCCGCGCCCGACACTGGAGCAGATCACCGCCGCGCTTGGGGCATTTTCCTCGGCCGGAGATGGCACCGGGGCGGATGCGCGCAGCGCGGCGCCCGAACGCCGCCGGGGCCGCCGCCGCCCGCGCGCCTGAGAACACAGGCACCCCCGCGCTTGCCATCCTGTCGGGACGCCTCCGGCGGGAGTATTTGACGAACAGAGAACGGGTCAGAACAGCGCAAGCTGATCGCCGCAGGCCAGCGGCGGGGCGAACAGATCGCGGCGCAGTGGCGGCAACGCCTCGGACAGGCCGAGCCGCCGCATGGCGAGGCGAAAGCGATGCGCGATCATCTGCGCATGGTGTCCCTCGCCGCGCATCCGCTTGCCCCAGTCGGGACTGTAGTCCTGCCCGCCGTGCATCTCCCGCAGGCGGGCCATGACGCGGGCCGCGCGGTCCGGACGGTGCGCCTGAAGCCAGTCCTGAAACAGCGGCGAGACCTCGCGCGGCAGGCGCAGCATGATCCAGCTTGCCGCCGTGGCGCCCGCGTCCCTTGCAGCGGTGAGCAGGCCCTCGATCTCATGGTCGGTGAGCGCGGGCACCACCGGGGCCATCATCACCCGCACCGGCACGCCGGCCTGCGCGAGCGCGCTGATCGTGGCAAGCCTGCGGGCGGGGGGCGGCACGCGCGGCTCCATCGCGCGGGACAGTCCCGCGTCGAGCGTCGTCACCGAGATCCCGACATGCGCAAGCCCCTTCGCGGCCATGTCCGACAGGATGTCGAGATCCCGCTCGATCAGCGTGCCCTTGGTCACGATGGCGACCGGATGGTTGAAATCGCGCAGGACCTTCAGGCAGTTG
The DNA here is from genome assembly GCF_900110425.1 of Salinihabitans flavidus. Classification (GTDB taxonomy): domain Bacteria; phylum Pseudomonadota; class Alphaproteobacteria; order Rhodobacterales; family Rhodobacteraceae; genus Salinihabitans; species Salinihabitans flavidus. The sequence continues at coordinate 193,924 of NZ_FODS01000003.1, forward strand.
CGCGTGATCTCATGGGTCTTTTCCACGGGCTGATAGGGGTCGGTATTGGTGCCGAACGCCATCGGCGCGGGGCGATAGCGGCGCGCGCGCAACTCCTGTTCCAGCACCTTCGCAATGCCGGGGCGCGCGATCAGGCGGGTTTCGAAATCGAGGCCCGGTGAAAACCCGAGGTAGGCGTGGCTGGGCCGGGCGAAACAGTAGATGCAGCCATGCTCGCACCCGCGATAGGGATTGACCGAGCGATCGAACGGCACATCGGGAGAGGTGTTGCGCGTGATCGCGCTGCGCGGGCGTTCGGTGGTGACGAAGGTGCGGAAGGCGGCACGGTCTTCAGGGCCATCCCATCCGTCATGTGTCTCCTCCCGCACGAGGCGTTCGAAACGGCCCGAATGATTGCTTTGCGCACCGCGGGCGCGGCGGCGGTTGGTGTCGATCGGGAGGGGATCATGCTCTGACATGGGCAATGTATAGAACATAGAGGGAACATTCGCAATTTCTTCATGTCTGACATGAGTAATTGCCATCACACGGAATTGAAAAAGCCGTTATAGGTCGGTGGCGAAGGCGACGGTGTCGCAAATTTGACATCATGTCGCAGGGCTTCCCCTACAAGCTGCGGCAAGAAGATCCAGGCGCGTACCCTACGCAGACAAGGAAGTGCTATGGCGGAAGACGACGACGACATCATTCTCGCGGACCTCGACGACGATGAACTGGTTCAGCAGATGTTCGACGATCTCTATGACGGTCTCCGAGAGGAGATCGAGGAGAGCGTGCAGATCCTGCTTGCGCGGGGCTGGGCCCCCTACAAGATTCTCACGGAGGCGCTTGTCGGCGGAATGACAATCGTGGGCGCCGATTTCCGCGACGGAATCCTCTTCGTGCCGGAGGTACTTCTGGCGGCCAACGCGATGAAGGGCGGGATGCAGATTCTCAAGCCGCTGCTGGCGGAAACCGGCGCGCCGCGCATGGGCTCCATGGTGATCGGAACGGTGAAGGGCGATATCCACGACATCGGCAAGAACCTTGTCAGCATGATGATGGAAGGCGCCGGGTTCGAGGTGGTCGATCTGGGAATCAACAACCCGGTGGAAAACTACCTTGAGGCGCTGGATGAGCATAAGCCCGACATCCTTGGCATGTCCGCGCTTCTGACGACCACGATGCCCTACATGAAGGTGGTGATCGACACGCTGATCGAGCAGGGGCGGCGCGACGATTACATCGTGCTGGTGGGCGGTGCGCCGCTCAACGAGGAGTTCGGCAAGGCGATCGGCGCGGATGCCTATTGCCGCGATGCCGCCGTTGCGGTGGAGACGGCGAAAGCCTATGTCGCCCGCAAGCACAATGCGATGGCCGCTGGCTGAGCGGGCTCGGCATTCACATCGGAAGGGCCCGCCAAGCCACTGGCGGGCCTTTGCTTTTCGAGGTCATGAGATGAGCGGGATCAGCGACAGCGATCTGACCGAAATGGGGCTGCCCCCCGGCACCGACAAGGGGCGCGTGTTGGTCATCGCCTGCGGGGCGCTGGCGCGGGAGATCCTCGACCTGCGGGCGGCGAATGGCTGGGATCATCTGCATCTGGCCTGCCTGCCCGCGATCCTGCACAACACGCCCGACAAGATCACGGACGCGGTGCGCGCAGCGGTGGACAAGCACCGGGGCAGCTTCGACTCGATCTTCGTCGCCTATGCCGATTGCGGCACCGGCGGGGCATTGCAGCGCGCCTGCGACGAGATGGGGGTGGAGATGATCCAGGGGCCCCATTGTTACAGCTTTTTCCAGGGAAATCAGGACTTTGCCGCGAAAAGCGAAGACGAGATCACCGCCTTCTACCTGACCGATTTCCTCGTCCGGCAGTTCGATGCCTTCGTCACAAAACCGCTTGGCCTTGACCGGCACCCGGAGCTTCGGGACATGTATTTCGGCAATTACACGAAACTGGTTTATCAGGCGCAGACCGACGATCCGGCCCTGACCGAAAAGGCGCGGGCCTGCGCGGACTTCCTCGGCCTCGACTTCGAGCGGCGTTTCACCGGCTATGGCGATCTGGCGGAGGCGCTGGAAAGGGCCGCGAAAGGCGAGGCTGCACCACGTCGGTAAAACGTCGGTATTGCGTCGGTATCGGCCCCGTCCCCCGGGTGTCGGGTCAGGTCAGCGAGGTAACCCAGAGAATCATCGCGTCCTCGGGGCTGATCGAAATCACGTTGTGGCCCATCGCGGCGTCGTAATAGGCGCTGTCGCCACGGCGCATCTCGAACGGTTCATAATATTCCGTGTAAAGGCGGATCACCCCGGTGAGGACATAGAGAAACTCCTCTCCGTCGTGGCGCACCCAGCCGTCGAACTCCTCCATGGAGCGGGCGCGGATGCGGGCGCGGTAGGGGAGCATCTGCTTGCGGCTCAGGGTTTCGGCCAGAAGCTCATGCTCATAGGTCGTCGTGACCTGATGCATCCCCTCGCCGGAGTTCGTCGTCACCATGCGGCCGTTGACCTGCCCGTGGCGCGGCTGCGAGAAAAGCTGCGGCACGGTAATCTGCAACCCCACGGCGAGTTTGCGCAGCGCGTCGAAGGTGGGCGACATCTGGCCGTTCTCGATCTTGGACAGGGTGGAGCGGGCCAGCCCCGCCTGCCGCGCCGCCTGTTCCAGCGTCCAGCCCTGCGCCTTGCGCAGCTCGCGTACCCGCGCGCCAAGATCGAGCGGTTCGGGATTCTCCGCGTTACCCGCCTCTCGCGCGACGCGGATGAGGGTTCTGGGGTCGGTCTTTTTCATGACGAGCCTATAGCCCCGCCCGGCGCGCACTTGCAACCCGCAAGGGCGCGGCATAGCAATGCCGCATGCTGTCGGTTTTCGATCAAGGCCCCCCGCCCCCCTGCCCCGCGCCGTTCAACATGGCCGCGTATGTGCTGGCGCATGCCGAGAGCCAGCCCGACAAGATCGCGCTCTCGGTGGTCTCGCCCACGCGGTCCGAGCGGTGGAGCTATGGGCGGCTTCGCGATGCCGTGCTGGGCACCGGCGCGGGGCTTCTGGCGCGGGGGCTGCGGCCCGGCGACCGGGTGGTGATGCGGCTGGGCAATTCGGTGGAGTTTCCGATTGCCTATCTCGGCGCCATCGCGGTGGGGATCGTGCCGGTGCCCACCTCCGCCATGCTCACCGCCGGGGAGGTGGCGCGGATCGTCGATGACATCGCGCCGGGGGCGATCCTGCGTGACCCCGAGATCGCCAGCCCCGACGCTCCGGGCGTGCCCGAGATCGGGCTGGAGAGGCTGGTGGCGATGCGCGATCTGCCCGGCGCACCCTATGCGATGGGCGATCCGGAGCGGGAAGCCTATATCGTCCAGACCTCCGGCACGGCGGGGCGCCCGCGCGCCGTGGCCCATGCGCATCGCGCGATCTGGGCACGGCGGATGATGCATGACGGGTGGTACGGGATCGGCGGGCAGGACCGGCTGTGCCATGCGGGGGCGTTCAACTGGACCTATACGCTTGGCACCGGGCTGATGGATCCCTGGAGCGTGGGGGCAAGCGCGCTTATCCCCGCGCCGGGGGTGGAGATTGCCGCGCTGCCGCTTTTGCTGCGGCGGCATCAGGCGACGATATTCGCCGCCGCGCCGGGGGTTTACCGCAAGATTCTTGCCGCGCAGAACGAGATTTTGCTACCCGATCTGCGCCATGGGCTGAGCGCGGGGGAAAAGCTGTCCGATGCGATCCGAGAGGGCTGGCACAAGGCGACCGGCACCGCGATCTATGAGGCCTTTGGCATGTCGGAATGTTCCACGTTCATTTCCGCCAGCCCCGAGGCGCCCGCGCCCGCCCACAGCCTTGGCCGGCCACAGGCCGGGCGGCGCGTCGCCATCGTGGATGACGCCGGTCCGGTGGAGATCGGCACCGAAGGGGTGATCGCGGTGTCGTCACGCGATCCGGGGCTGATGCTCGGATATGTCGGGGCGGAGACGGAAACCCGCGCACGCTTTGCCGGGGAGTGGTTCCTGACCGGCGATCTGGGCCAGATGGACGCGGATTTCAACATCACCTACAAGGGGCGGGCCGACGACATGATGAACGCGGGCGGATACCGCGTCTCACCGCTGGAGGTGGAGCACGCGCTCTCGCGCTTTCCGGGCATCGGCGCGGTCGGCGTGGCGGAGGTGGAGGTCAAGCGCGACGCGCGGGTGATCGCGGCCTTCTACACCGCCGAAGAGACGATCGACGAGGCGGCGCTGGCCGGTTTTGCCGCGGCCAATCTCGCACGATACAAACAGCCGCGCATCTGGCGGCGGCTCGATACCCTGCCCACCGGACCGAATGGCAAACTCTCGCGCCGGGCGCTGCGCGCGTTGATGGAGGATTAAGCGATGATCAAACTCGATATCATGTCGGACCCGATCTGCCCGTGGTGCTATATCGGAAAGGCGCTTCTGGAACAGGCGTTGGCGGCGGAGCCCGATCCGCCCTTTGCCATCGAATGGCATCCCTTTCAACTCAACCCCGAGATGCCGCCCGAAGGCATGGACCGGCGCGCCTATCTGGAGGCGAAGTTCGGCGGCCGGGAGGCGGCGGTCAAGACCTATGCCCAGATCGCGCAAAAAGCCGAAGAGGCGGGGCTGTCGCTCGATTTCGGCGCCATCGCGCGCACGCCCAACACCATCGACGCGCACCGGCTCATCCACTGGGCCGGGATCGAGGGCAGGCAGCAAGACGTCGTGGATGCGCTGTTCCGGGCCTATTTCGAGGAGGGCCGCGATATTGGCGAGCATGACACTCTAGCCGATATCGCCGACGCGGCCGGGATGGACGCCGCGGCGGTGCGGCGGCTTCTGACCTCGGACGCGGATGTGGAGGAGATCCGCACGCGCGACGCGCAGGCGCGCGAAATGGGGGTGACCGCGGTGCCCACCTTCATCGTGGCCGGCCAGCACGCGGTGCCCGGCGCGCAGCCGCCCGAGCTCTGGACGCGGGTGATCGCGGAGATCAACGCGCGGCAGGACGGGGAATGAACCCGATGCTGCGCATTCTCGCGCTTCTGGCGCTCTTGGCGCCGGTGATCGCGGCGGGGACCGTGTTCTTTCATCATGTCGAGGGCTGGAGCTGGGTGGACAGCTATTTCTTTTCGGTGGTGACGCTTTCGACCGTGGGCTATGGGGAGCTGGTCCCGGCTACGACGCTGGGCAAGATCGGCACAACGGTGTTCATTTTCATCGGGCTGGGAATTTTCGCCGTTGTGATTCAGCAAATCGGGCGGATGGCTGCAGAAAACCGGCTTACGCATACCGAATGGCTGATTGCGCGACTGGGCCACCACAAGGCGGAGCAGGAACCGGAGGCCGCCAACGAGGATGACAGGCCCGAACCATGACAGCCCCCCGATTGCCGATCTCGCGCGTGGAGTTCACCGCGCTCTGCGCGATGATGTTCGCCACCATCGCCTTTTCCATCGACGCGATGCTGCCCGCGCTGCCCGAGATCGGCGCGGAGCTGAGCCCCGACAACGTCAACCGCGCGCAGCTCATCCTGACGAGTTTCGTTCTGGGCATGGGGGTGGGCACGTTCTTCACCGGGCCGCTGTCGGACAGGTTCGGACGCAAGCCGGTGGTGTATGCGGGGGCCGCGCTTTATATCGGGTCGGCGGGGCTGGCGTGGATGGCCCAGTCGCTTGAACTGGTGCTGGCGGCACGGTTCCTGCAAGGTCTGGGGGCGGCGGGGCCAAGGGTGGTGACGCTCGCCATCATCCGCGATCTGGTCTCTGGGCGCGAGATGGCGCGGATGATGTCCTTTGCGATGATGGTCTTCACGCTGGTGCCGGCGATCGCGCCGACGCTGGGCGCGGCGATCATCGCCTTCACCGGCTGGCGCGGAGTGTTCGCGGCCTTCATGCTGTTTTCGCTGATCTCCGTGCTGTGGCTGCATATCCGCCTGCCCGAGCCGCTGGCACCGGAGAACCGCCGCCCGTTCCGGCCCCGGCTGATCGTGGCCGCGCTTGGCGAGATGTGGGCGATCCCGGCGGTGCGCCTCCCGATGATGGTGCAGTCGCTGTGCTTTGCCATGTTGTTCACGATGATCAGCACGGTGCAGCAGGTGTTTGACATCACCTTCGAACAGGGGGCGAGTTTTCCGTTCTGGTTCGGGGTGATCGCCATCGTCGCCGGATCGGCCAGCCTTCTGAACGCGGCGCTGGTGATGCGTCTGGGAATGCGGGTCATGGTGACGGTGACGCTTGGCGCGCAGATGGGCCTGTCGGGCGCGATGGTCCTGTGCTGGTTTGTGATCCCGGAGATGGGCGTGCTTTTCGCGGTGTTCCTGCTGTGGCAGGCGACGGTCTTCTTTCAGGCGGGGCTGACCATCGGGAACCTCAACGCGATGGCGATGGAGCCGCTGGGCCACATGGCGGGCACGGCGGCCAGCGTGATGGGCGCGGTGTCCACCGTGGCGGGGGCGGCGCTGGCGGTGCCGGTGGGACTTCTGTTCAATGGCACGCCGGTGCCGCTCGCGCTGGGGCTGGGGGTCGAGGCGGCCCTTGGTTTTGCGCTCATGATGCATTTGCGGCGGATCGAGGCGCGGGACGCGAAGCGCGCGCCTGTCCCGGCTGTCGGAATTTGAGTATTTGTGGAACAAAGAAAGGTCAGACATTTTTCGGGGCGGCGCCCAGGGATGATGGGAGGATGAGATGACGTATTACGACCTTGGAACGCACAGCTGCTCGGTGACCACCGGATCGGAGCAGGCGCAGCTCTGGTTCGACCGGGGGCTGATCTGGACCTATGGCTACAACCACGCCGAGGCGGTGACCTGTTTTCAGCGCGCGCTGGAGCATGATCGGCAGTGCGCGATGGCGCATTGGGGTGTCGCCTATGCCTCTGGCCCCAATTACAACATGCCATGGAAGATCTTTGACGAGGCGGGCCGCGCGGCGGCGCTGGCGGCCGCTTATGACGCGACGCAGGCGGCGCTAACCTGTCTGGACGGGGTGAGCGCGGAGGAGGCCGCGCTGATCCGCGCCCTGCCCGCCCGCTACCCGCAGCGCGAGCCGATCGCCGACATGTCCGCCTGGGACGATGATTTTGCCGATGCCATGCGCGCGGTGTTCGCCGCCCATCCGCATCACCGCGATTTGCGGGCGGTGTTCGCCGAGGCGCTGCTCAACCGCACGCCGTGGAACATGTGGGATCTGGCGAGCGGACAACCGGCGCAGGGCGCCAGCACGATCGAATGTCAGACAATTCTGGAAAAGGCGCTGGAGACCGATCCGGAGGCGATGCGCCATCCCGGCCTGCTGCATCTTTACATTCACCTGATGGAGATGTCGCCCACGCCGGAAAAGGCGCTCAGGGCCGGCGATGCGCTGCGCGAGCTGGTGCCGGATGCCGGGCATCTGGTGCATATGCCCACGCATATCGACGTGCTGTGCGGGCAGTATCATGATGTCGTCTACTGGAACCGCAAGGCGGTGGAGGCCGATCTGAAATATTACGAGCGCGAGGGCGCGCTCAACATCTATACCGGCTACCGGCAGCACAATTACCATTTCATCATCTATGGCGCGCTGTTTCTGGGACAGATCGAACCGGCGCGCGAAGCCTTGCGGGAGATTGTCGAGACAACGCCCGAGGATATGCTGCGCATCGAAAGCCCGCCGATGGCCGATTATTTCGAAGCCTTCCTCGCGATGGAGCCGCACGTCCTGATCCGCTTTGGCCGGTGGGAAGAGGCCACGCGGCTGCCGCTGCCGGACGATCCGGAGCTTTACTGCACGCAGGTGGCGCATGTGCATTACGCGCGCGGCGTGGCCCATGCGGCGCTTGGCCATGTCGCGCAGGCCGAAGCCGAAGAGCGGCTTTTCCACGCGGCCAGGGCGCGGGTGCCGCACACGCGGCTGTTGCACAACAACCGGGTGGTGGACCTGCTGGAGATCGCGGCGGACATGCTGCGCGGAGAGATCGCCTATCGTAAGGGCGAGTATGAGGCGGCCTTCGCGGCGCTGCGCCGGTCGGTCGCGCGCGATGACGCGCTGCCCTATGACGAGCCCTGGGGCTGGATGCAGCCGGCGCGGCACGCGCTTGGCGCGCTGCTTTTCGAACAGGGGCGCGTGCCCGAGGCGGAGGCGGTCTACCGCGAGGATCTGGGCCTTGGTGGGCAACTTTCAAGGGCCACGGTTCACCCGGATAATATATGGTCCCTCAAGGGGTTGCACGATTGCCTTGAGGCAAGAGGTGAAGAAACAGAGATCGTGCAGGTCGCCCAAAGGCTCGCCCTCGCGCAGGCTCGGGCGGACCGGGTTGCGCGCGCCTCCTGCGCCTGCGCGCAGGCGGCGATGGCCGGTTAGAGCGCGGCGCTGGGACGGGCGCCGATGGCATCATACCAGCGCTTCAGCGCCGGGTGCGTGTCGTCCACGCGCATCCGGATCACGCGGGCAAAATCGCAGAACACGTAGCCGGTGATGTCGGCCAGCGTGAAGCGATCCGTGGCGAGGAAATCGCGACCTGTCAGCCGGTCCTCCAGCAGGTCGTAGAACTGCGCGACGCGGGCGCGGCCGCGCTCGGCCAGTTCGGGGATCTGGTCATAGTCCACCGGGCCGGGCAGCGCGCGGCCCCGCATATGCGGATTGGAATTGCGCAGCGTTTCCGCGATGGGCTGCCCGCCCTGCGTCTCGCAGATGGCGGTCCACATCATCACGGCGGCCTTTTCCTCGGCCCCCTCCCCCATGAGCGGGGGGTGCGGATGGCTCTCTTCGAGGTATGTGGCGATGGCAAGGTTTTCTGTCAGCGCCGTGCCGTCCCGCGTGACCAGAACCGGCACCGTGGCACGGGGATTGACGGCAAGGAACTCCGGGACAAGCTGCTCTCCCGCCGCGATGCTGATCTCGCGCGTCTCCGGCGTGAGCCCCTTTTCCGCGATAAACATGCGCGCGCGGCGCGGGCTTGGGGCGGTGGCGCAATCGTAAAAGATCATCGGGGCCGGTCCTTTCTCGTATGGATGCGGGCAGGGTTGACCACAGCGCGGCAAATGTCGAGCGCTCAGCTCTTCGGCTGGCCCGCTTTCTTTTCCTGCGCCAGCTTCTCGGCCAGATCGCGGGCGATGGCGAAGGCGCCCTTGATCCTGTCGGATTCGGCCTTCCAGTCGCGGCGCACCACGATCTTGTTGTCGCGGATCTTGGCCAGCCCTTTCTGATCCTCGATGAATTCCACCAGCCCCTTGGGCGAGGCGAACCTGTCGTTGTGAAACTGGATGGTCGCCCCCTTGGGCCCGCCGTCGAGCTTGGCGATCCCGGCGCGTTTGCACATCTCCTTGATGCGCACGACAAGCAGGAGGGTATTGACCTCGCGCGGCAGTTTTCCGAAACGGTCGATCAATTCGGCGGCAAAGCCTTCCAGTTCAACTTTATCATGCAAGCCACTAAGGCGGCGATACAATCCAAGACGCACATCGAGATCGGGCACGTAATCCTCGGGGATGAGAACGGAGACGCCAAGGTTGATCTGCGGCGCCCATTGGTCATCGTCCTGCGTGAGCCCCTCGCTCTCTCCCGAGCGGATCTTGGCAATCGCCTCTTCGAGCATGGATTGGTAAAGCTCATAGCCCACGTCGCGCATCTGTCCGGACTGTTCCTCGCCCAGAATGTTGCCGGCCCCGCGAATGTCGAGATCCTGCGACGCGATGGTGAACCCTGCGCCCAGCGTGTCCAGTGAGCCCAGAACGCGCAGCCGCTTTTCGGCGGCCGGTGTCAGCGGAGACCGCGGTTTCGTCGTGAGATAGGCATAGGCGCGGGTCTTGGACCGGCCCACGCGACCTCGGATCTGATAGAGCTGCGCAAGGCCGAACATGTCGGCGCGATGGATGATCATGGTGTTGGCGGTGGGAATGTCGAGACCGGATTCCACGATGGTCGTGGCCAGAAGCACATCGTATTTGCCATCGTAGAAGGCGTTCATGCGGTCATCGAGTTCGCCCGCGGCCATCTGCCCGTGGGCGGTGACTACGCTTACCTCTGGCACCTGCTCGCGCAGGAACGCCTCGATGTCCGGCAGGTCGGAGACACGGGGGACGACATAGAAGCTCTGCCCGCCGCGATAGTGCTCGCGCAAGAGCGCCTCGCGCACGGTCATGGCGTCGAACTCGCTCACATAGGTGCGGATGGAGAGGCGATCCACCGGCGGCGTACCGATGATGCTGAGATCCCGGACCCCCGAGAGCGACAGTTGAAGCGTGCGCGGGATCGGCGTGGCGGTCAGGGTCAGGACGTGCACATCAGAGCGCAACTGTTTCAGGCGCTCCTTGTGGGTGACGCCGAAATGCTGCTCTTCGTCGATGACAAGCAGGCCGAGGCTCTTGAACCGAACCCCCTTGGCCAGAAGCGCATGGGTGCCGATCACGATGTCCACCGTGCCCCGCGCCAGCCCCTCGCGGGTCTTGTCGGCCTCTTTCGCGGAAATGAAACGCGACAGGCTGCGCACCTCGAGCGGGAAGCCGCGGAACCGCTCCGCGAAGCTCTGATAATGCTGGCGGGCGAGCAGCGTGGTGGGCGCGATCACCGCGACCTGCTGTCCGCACATGGCAGCGATGAAGGCGGCGCGCATGGCCACCTCTGTCTTACCGAAGCCGACATCGCCGCAAATCAGGCGGTCCATCGGCTGTCCGGAGGTCAGATCGCCCAGCACATCCTCGATCGCGCTGAGCTGATCGTCGGTTTCCTGATAGGGGAAGCGGGCGCTGAAGGCCTCCCACGCATGGTGGGGCGGCTCCAACACCGGGGCGGAGCGCAGGGCGCGTTCGGCGGCCACGCGGATGAGCCGGTCCGCCATCTCGCGGATGCGTTCCTTGAGCTTGGCCTTCTTGGCCTGCCACGCGCCGCCGCCCAGACGGTCGAGCAGACCCTCTTCATGGCCGTAGCGCGACAGCAGCTCGATATTCTCCACCGGCAGATAAAGCCGCGCCTGTTCGGCATATTCGATGTTCAGGCATTCATGCGCGGCGCCAGCGGCGGTGATCACCTCCAGCCCGCGATAGCGGCCGATTCCGTGATCCACATGCACCACCAGATCGCCGGGCGAGAGCGATTGCGCCTCGGTCAGGAAATTCTCGGCGCGGCGGCGTTTGCGCGGGGCGCGGATAAGCCGGTCGCCAAGCACGTCCTGTTCCGAGATCACCGTCATGTCGGGCGTCTCGAAGCCATGCTCCAGCGGCCAGACCGCGAGATAAAGCCCGCGTTTGCCGATGCGCGTGGCGTCACCGATTGCGATCGTCTCGGCCAGCCCTTCGTCCTCAATGAGCCCGGTCAGGCGTTCGCGCGCGCCTTCGGAATAGGAGGCGATGAGCACCGGGCCTTTTTCAAGTTTCGCGCGAACATGATCCGCCAGAGATTTGAAAAGACTTATATTTTCCTGCTGTCGCTCAGGAGCGAAATTGCGCCCGATGCGTCCGCCCGCGTCGATCACGCCGGGGCCGGAGGCCTGGGGCAGCGGGTGGAAATGCAGCACCCGGCGGCCCGAGAGCGCCGCGTCCCAGGCGTCGTCGTCGAGATAGAGAAGTTCGGGGGGAACGGGTTTGTAGACCGTGTCGATCCGCGACTTCTGGCCAAGGGCGTGATGACGCGTCTCATACTGGTCAACGATCCCGTCCCAACGTGAAAGACGCACCGCATCCGTCTGATCGTCAAGGGTAATCGTGGCATCTGGAAGATAGTCGAACAGTGTCTCCAACCGCTCATGGAAGAACGGCAGCCAATGTTCGATCCCCTGATGCTTGCGCCCCGCGCTCACGGCCTCATAGAGCGGATCGTCGGTGCCCGCCGCGCCGAACTCGATCCGATAGGATTGCCGGAACCGGGTGATCGCCGCCTCGTCAAGGATCACTTCGGAGACCGGGGCAAGCTCTATCACCTTGAGCTTCTCGGTGGTGCGCTGCGTCGCGGGATCGAAGCGTCGGGCCCCGTCGAGCACATCGCCGAACAGATCGAGCCGCACCGGGCCGCTCTCCCCGGGCGGAAAGATGTCGATGATGCCCCCGCGAATGGCATAGTCGCCCGGCTCCATCACCGTGGGGGCCTGCGAGAACCCCATGCGCACGAGGAAACCGCGCAGCGCCTCTTCGTTGATGCGTTCGCCGACATGGGCGGTGAAGGCGGCATCGCGCAGAACCTCACGCGCGGGGATGCGTTGTGTCGCCGCGTTCAGCGTGGTCAGAAGAATGAAGCGGTCCGGCATTCCGTGCACCAGCCCCGCCAGCGTCGCCATCCGCGTGGCGGAGATGTCGGCATTGGGCGAAACCCGATCATACGGCAGGCAATCCCAGCCCGGAAAGGTCATAACCGGCATATCGGGCGCGTGAAAGGCCAGCGCCGCGCGCAGCGCCGCCAGCCGCTTGTCATCGCGCGCGACATGGGCCACAGGGCGGCCCGTCTTGCCCAGTTCATCGAGGATCAGCCGGGCATCGAAGCCTTCGGGCGCCCCGCCGACGGAGATATGCGTTGTCTTGGTCATGATGCCTGTATCGCTCAGTGCAGCGGTGAGCCCTGTAGGTTCTGATACATCCCCCAGATCGAGGTGACGAGGATGGCGAGCATGCCGATCACCTGTGTCCAGAGCCGATGCTTTGCAAGGCGCTTGTGCAGGGTTTCGCCACGTTCCTGCCCCGACTGGATCAGCCGCGCGGTGTTGATGCCCATTATCCCGACAAGCGACAGCGGGAAGAGCAGCAGAAACACCGCCTGCGCGAACTCGAGACGATACCAGAAGCCGAGAACGACAATGATGGTGAACATGAAGCAGCCGAAACTGACCATCATCACGCCCGAGCTGCGCCCGAAATGCAAAAGGCGGTTGGTGTTGATGCGCACCATATCCTCAAGGTCGCGCTGCGCCGCGCCGCCCTGACGCCGCGCGCGCAGGATCATGTCATAGGGCACGCCAAGCACCCAATGGCTTGCCGACGACCACATCACGGCAAGCGCCACCCAATACCACAGGTTGGTGAAACTGCGCATGTCGATGAGTTCGAAAACCGTCTGATACCAGTGCAACGTGCGATGTCCCTTGAAATAGCACCCCGACATAGCGCGGGCGCGCGGCAATTCCTACCCTTGAGATGCGCGAATTTCCGTGGCAGGTCAGACAGGTCGCAATTCCCGGAGAGTGTCATGACCCCGACCGTCGCCCCCTTCCCCGCCGCGCGTCTTCGCCGCACCCGCCAGAGCCCCGCATTGCGCGGACTGGTGCGCGAGAACGTGCTTTGTGTTCAGGATCTGATCTGGCCGGTTTTCGTGCGCGACGGCGAGGACGTGGAAGAGCCGGTGAACTCGATGCCCGGCGTTGTCCGCCGCTCTGTCGACAAGGTGGTGGAGGCCGCGCAGGAGGCGGCGGCGCTTGGTATTCCGGCGATCTGCCTGTTTCCCTATACCGACCCGGCGAAGAAAACCCCCGGCTGCGAAGAGGCGTGGAATCCCGACAACCTGTCGAACCGCGCGACCCGCGCCATCAAGGCCGCCGTGCCGGACATCGCGGTGATGACGGATGTGGCGCTCGACCCCTATAACAGCGATGGCCATGACGGGTTCGTCGTCGAGGGCGAGATCGTGAACGATGCCACCGTGAAGGCGCTGGTCAAGCAGGCGCTGAGCCAGGCCGACGCGGGGGCCGACATCATCGGGCCCAGCGACATGATGGACGGGCGCATCGGCGCGCTGCGCCGGGCGCTGGAAGAGACCGGGCACAGCAACGTCACGTTGCTGTCCTATGCCGCGAAATACGCCAGCGCCTTTTACGGACCGTTCCGCGACGCGGTGGGGGCATCGGGCGCGCTCAAGGGGGACAAGACCACCTACCAGATGGACCCGGCCAACTCCGACGAGGCGCTGCGCCTTGTGGCGCGCGATCTGGCCGAGGGGGCGGACATGGTGATGATCAAGCCGGGGATGCCCTATCTCGATATTTGCCGCCGGGTGAAGGATACCTTCGGCGCGCCGACCTTCGCCTATCAGGTGTCGGGCGAATACGCGATGATCGCGGGGGCGGCGCAGAACGGCTGGATCGACGGGGATCGCGCGATGATGGAAAGCCTTCTGGCGTTCAAGCGGGCGGGTTGCGACGGCATCCTGACCTATTTCGCCCCGGCGGCGGCACGGCTTCTGCAACAGGCGTGAAGCTGCCAGCGTCCAGATGCAAGGTGACAGCGGCGCGTGGGCTGTCTATACTCTCGCCCCATACCGATCGGGGCAAACCCGGCGGCAGAGGCAACAGTCAGGCGAGAGAAAACATGAGCATCATCACAACACGGCGGGCCGCGCTGACCGGGCTTGCGAGCCTTGGGTTGACCGCGGCATGCGGCAACGGCATCGGAAGCCGGGGGCCGGCAGAGATCGACGCGCGGGTGCAAACCACGCTCAACCATATGTATTCCAACTATCCCGGGACCGTGGATCTGAAGGAGAAGTCGGCGGGCATGCTGGTCATGCCGCTGGTGACGGAGGCGGGCTTCGGCTTTGGCGGCGGCTATGGGCGCGGTGCGCTTCTGGTCGATGACGTGACGGTCGACTACTACTCGTCCGCGAAGGCGAATTTCGGATTTCAGATCGGCGCGCAACAATATGCGCACGTCCTGTTCTTCATGACCCAAGAGGCGCTGTCGCAGTTCCGCCGCTCAAGCGGATGGGCCGTTGGCGGGGATGCGGAATTCGTCGTGCTCAACGAAGGCAATTCGGCCAGCGCGGATACCACGACGGTGCTTTCGCCCGTGATCGGGGTGATTTTCGGGCGTGCGGGGCTTCGGGCGGGGCTGACACTCGAGGGAACGAAATACACCCGCGTCATTCCGTGAACCTTCGGATTGGCGGGACACGTGCCCCGCCAATCCCGCGTTCTGGAGCGATCAGTCGCCGGCAAGGGCGCGCAGGCGCTTGAACAGGCTCGACGTGTCCCAGCGGCCGCCACCCATCGCCTGCACATCCTTGTAGAACTGATCCACCAGCGCGGTCACCGGCAGGGTCGCGCCAGTCTCATCGGCGGTGGACAGGCAGATCCCCAGATCCTTGCGCATCCAGTTGACCGCGAAGCCGTGTTCGAAATGATCATCCAGCATCGTCTCGTAACGGTTCGACATCTGCCAGGACCCGGCGGCCCCCTGAGAGATCACCTCGACCACCGCGCGGCCATCAAGCCCGGCCTGTTCGGCGAAATGCAGCGCCTCGGACAGCCCCTGCACCAGCCCGGCTATGGCAATCTGATTGCACATCTTGGTCATCTGGCCCGCGCCGCTTTCACCGATACGACGGCACATCTTGGCGTAGGTCTGCATCACCGGCTCGGCACGGTCGTAGGCATCCTGATCGCCGCCGCACATGATCGACAGCTGCGCGTTCTCGGCGCCCGCCTGTCCGCCGGAGATCGGCGCATCGACGAAACCGACGCCCTTGCCCGCCGCCGCCTCGTAAAGCTCGCGCGTGACCTTGGCCGATACGGTGGTGTGATCGACGAACAACTTGCCCTCGCCCATCGTCTCGAAGGCCCCGCCCATGCCGGTGCAGACCTGGCGCAGATCGTCGTCGTTGCCGACACAGGCCAGAACAATCTCGGCCTCCTCGGCGGCCTCTGCCGGGGTGGCGGCCATCGCGCCGCCATGCTCGGCAACCCATTTCTCCGCCTTGGCGGCGGTGCGGTTGTAGACCGTGACATCATGTCCGGCAGCCTTCAGGTGCCCGGCCATCGGATAGCCCATGACACCAAGTCCCAGAAATGCAATCTTCGTCATCTGCTTTCCCCTTCGCTGCTTTCGTCGTAGTCTTTGTCCCGCCCGGGACGGCAGACTGCAAGAGACAATCGCAAAAAACGAGGCGGGACAACACGGCATGGCATTCTATTTCAGATGGCTTTTGCGGATCACTGGCGGGTTCGTGGTGTTGATCGCATTGGCGATCGCGGTGGTGTACTACCTCGCGTCGCGGTCCCTGCCCGATTACAACAAGACGCTGCGCGTCGAGGGAATTTCCGCGCCGGTGGAAATCATGCGGGACAATGCCAATGTGCCGCATATCTTCGGAGAAACGGACGCCGACGTGTTCCATGGCCTTGGCTACGCCCATGCGCAGGACCGTCTGTGGCAGATGATCATGCTGCGGCGCACCGCACAGGGGCGCCTTTCGGAGATCTTCGGATCGCGCACGCTCGATATAGACAAACTCCTGCGGCGGCTGGATCTGTACCGGCTGGCGAGTTCCTCGGTGGAGGCCCAGGACACCCGCACCGTGGACCTTCTTGAAGCCTACGCGCAGGGGGTGAATGCGCGCATTGACGAGGTGAACCGCGATGCGCTTGGTCGCGGCGCCCCGGAAATGTTCCTGTTTCCACATGCGGTGGCCCCGTGGCGACCCGCCGATTCGCTGGTGATCCTGAAGCTGATGGCACTGCAACTGTCCAGCCACCTTGAGGAAGAGGTGCTGCGCGCCCGGGTGTCAATCGCCCTGCCGGATCCGGAGCGGCTTCGCGACATCATGCCCGATGCGCCGGGAAGCGGGATCGCGGCGCTGCCGGAGTATTCCGCGCTCATGCCCGAAATGCCGCGCTTTGCAAAGACCACCCCCCTGCCCGATCATCCGCTGTCACCGTTCAAGCCGCGTGCCTTTGCCGGGGCATCGAACGCCTGGGCCGCGGCGACGTCACGCTCTGCCGCGGGGGGAACGATTCTGGCCAACGATCCGCATCTTGGCTTCTCCGCGCCGTCGACATGGTATCTGGCGCGGCTGGAGCTGCAATCGGGCGGTGTGATCGGCGGCACGATTCCGGGGTTGCCCACGGTTCTGGTGGGACGCTCCGCGCGGCTGGGGTGGGGGCTGACTTCCTCTTATCTCGACGATCAGGACGTATTCATGGAGGAACTCGACCCCGACAACCCGCAGGAATACCGAACGCCTGACGGGTTCAAGCCGTTCGAGACACGCAAGACCATCATTGAGATCAAGGATGAAGCGCCGGTCACGCTCACCCTGCGCTGGAGCGACAACGGCCCGGTGCTGCCGGCAAGTCACTACAGCCTTGGCGCGGTGACGCCGCCGGGTCATGTGCCCGCGCTCGGCTGGACCGCGCTGAGCGGTGAGGACACGTCGATGAGCGCCGCCATCGCGCTGATGGGCGCGGCAGACATCGAAGAGGCGCTCGACGCCGGCGAGGCGTTCATCGCCCCGGCGCAGAACCTCACGCTGGTCGATGACGAACGCATCGCGCTGAAGCTGATCGGGGCCATGCCCCGGCGCGAGGACGCGCATCGCAGCAAGGGGCGTCTTCCCAGCCTCGGCTGGCAGCCGGAGAACCGCTGGCAAGGGCACTTTGACTATTCGGCGAATCCCGAGTTCGTCGCGCCGGTGGGCGGTATACTTGGCAATACCAACAACAAGATCGTGGAGCGGCCCTTTCCGCTCCATGTCTCCTACAGCTGGGGTGACAGCCAGCGGGTGAAACGCTGGCAGCGGCTGATGCAGGGCCGGCAGGTGCATACCCGCGACAGCTTCATGGAAGCGCAGCTTGACACCGTGAGCTCCGCGGCACGATCGCTTCTGCCGCTGATCGGGGCGGACCTGTGGTTCACCGCAGAAGCCGCGCCCAAGGGCACGCCAGAACGGCAGCGCCAGCGCGCCTTAGCCCTTCTGGCCGAATGGAATGGCGAAATGAACGAGCACATGCCAGAGCCGCTTATCTACTCGGCATGGCTACGGGCCTTGCAGGAGCGGTTGATCCGCGATGAGATCGGAACTTTGGCGGAGGAATTCACCCATGTGGAGCCGCTGTTCATAGAGCGGGTCTTCCGCGACATCGACGGCGCTGCGGCGTGGTGCAACGTGATCCGGAGCGCAACCGAGGAAACCTGCGCCGACATGGCGCGGCTCGCGCTCGATGATGCGCTGCTCTGGATTGCCGAACATCATGGCCGACAGCTTGAAACGCTGCGCTGGGGGGATGCGCATCAGGCGACCCATGATCACCCCGTTCTGGGGGAGGTGCCGGTTCTGCGGTATTTCGTGAATATCCGGCAATCCACAAGCGGCGGTGACAACACATTGCTGCGGGGTCGAACCAGCGGCAAGGAGCCCGCCCCCTTCACCAATGTGCACGGAGCAGGCTATCGCGGGATCTATGATTTCGCCGATCCGGACAGTTCCGTTTTCATCACGTCCACCGGGCAATCCGGGCATTTCCTGTCGCGCTACTACGATGATTTCGCCCAGCTTTGGCGGCGGGGGGAGTATATCCCGATGTCGCTTGACGCCGATCTGGCGCGGGCGGCGGCGGTCGGGACGACGACACTCCGCCCCCGGCGCTGACATGGAGGCGCCCGCTCTGCCCCTGATCGCGCTCGGCCTTCTGTTTTTGGCCGGCCTCGGGGCCGATTGGATCGGCCGGCGCACATGGTTGCCACGGGTCACGCTATTGCTGGGGTGCGGGCTGGTCGTGGGCAAGGCGGGGTTCGATCTGCTTCCCGAAAGGGTCACGCAGCTCTATCCCACCGTGAGCGTCATCGCACTGAGCGCGGTGGCCTTCCTTCTGGGCAGCGCGCTGTCGCTCGAGACACTCAGGACGCATGGCAAGGCCATCATCATGCTGTCGCTGTCGGTGGTCATCGTGACATTGGCGGTGGTGTCGGCCGGACTCTGGCTTATCGGGGTGCCGCTGGCGCTGGCGCTGATCCTCGGGGCAATGGCCACGGCGACCGACCCCGCGGCGATCTATGACGTGATCGACCAGTCGGGGCGAGCGAGCGGGTTTACCGACAGGCTCAAGGGAATCGTGGCGATTGATGACGGCTGGGGTTTGATCGTCTTCAGCCTTGCGCTGGTTCTTTCACAGTTCATCGAACAGGGGGATGCGGGGGGCAGCGCGTTGCTCCACTCGCTGCAGGAGATCGGCGGCTCGGTGGCGCTGGGGCTCGCGATCGGGCTTCCGGCCGCTTATCTGACCGGGCGCATGTCGGAAGGTGAGCCGCTTCGGATCGAGGGGCTGGGGCTGATCTTTCTGACCGCCGGGCTGTCGATCTGGCTCAACCTGTCCTATCTGATCGCGGGGATGACGGTGGGCGCGGTGATCGTGAACGTCGCCACTCATCACACCAAGGCCTTTCACGAGATCGAGCATTTCGAGTGGCCCTTCATGATCATCTTCTTCGTGCTGGCCGGTGCCTCGCTCGATGCCTGGGCATTGCTGGGTGTTGGCGGAGTTGGTGTGGCCTATGCGGGTTTGCGCGTGCTGGGCCGGATCGCGGGTGGTTGGGCCGGGGGGCATCTTTCGGGCGTGCCGCGGCGGGAGCGGCCATGGTATGGCCCTGCGCTGCTGCCGCAGGCGGGCGTGGCGATCGGCATGGCGCTGATCGCGTCCGACAAGATGCCCGATCAGGCCGACACGATCATGGCGCTTGCCGTGGGGACCACGGTGGCCTTCGAACTGCTCGGACCCGTGGTCGCCGCAGTGGCCATCAGCCGGGCGATCGGGCCTAGAGCGCGTTGAACTGCGCCTCCTGCTTCGCGGTCCAGAGCACCGTGATTTCGAACCCGTCGTCCGTCTGGCGTTCGTTCTGAACCAGATCGTGATCGAAGAGCCATGCGCGTTTGCGCCCCTCGGAAAAACCCAGATGCAGCTCTGTCTGGTGCTGTGCGCCCTGAAGCGCATCGGACACCGCGGCAAGCAGCGCCGGCACGCCCTCGCCCGTGGTGGAGGACACGGCAAGCACCGCATCGTCGCGCGCCGCGCGGGCGCGGGCGGCGTCGCGGGCATCGGCATCCAGAAGGTCGATCTTGTTCCAGACCTCCAGTATCGGCGCTTCCTCCTCAACGCCCAGAGAGGCAAGGATAGAGCGTACATCTTCGGCCTGAACTGCGGTCTCGGGGTGGGAAATGTCGCGCACATGCACGATCAGATCGGCGGCCAGCACCTCTTCGAGCGTGGCGCGGAAGGCCGCGACAAGCTCTGTCGGCAGGTCGGAGATGAACCCGACCGTGTCGGAGAGGATCACTTCCGGGCCTTCGGGCAGTTCAAGACGCCGCATCGTCGGGTCGAGCGTGGCGAACAGCATGTCCTTGACCATCACGTCCGCCCCGGTCAGGCGGTTGAACAGCGTCGATTTACCGGCGTTGGTATAGCCGACGAGCGCGACAATCGGATACGGCACCTTGGCGCGCGCCTTGCGGTGCAACTCGCGCGTTCTGACCACCTTGTCGAGCTGACGGCGCAGGCGCACGAGCTGTTCGTCGATGGCGCGGCGGTCGGCCTCGATCTGCGTTTCGCCGGGACCGCCGACAAACCCAAGGCCGCCGCGCTGTCGTTCAAGGTGGGTCCATGCGCGCACCAACCGGGTGCGCTGATAGGAAAGCGCGGCCATTTCGACCTGCAACACACCTTCTCGGGTGCGGGCCCGGTCCGAAAAGATTTCCAGAATCAGCCCGGTCCGGTCCAGAAGTTTCACCTTCCACGCCCGTTCCAGATTGCGCTGCTGCACCGGCGTGACGGGGCCGTCGATCAGGACGAGACCGATCTCCTGCTCGGCGAGCTTCTCTCCGATCTCGGCGATCTTGCCGGAGCCGAAAAGCGTTCCGGCATGAGGCCGGGACAGGCGCACCGTTTCCGATCCCGCGACCTCCAGACCGGGAAGCGCCTCGGCAAGCGCAACAGCCTCTTGCAGGGCGCGGGCCGGCTCGCGGCGCTTGTAGGCGCTGGTAATCTCGGGATGCAGGACCCACGCGCGGGTGATCTGCGGATCATGCTCCATCAAGTGCCGTCATCGCCTTCATAAAGGCTGATGGACTGCGCTGGCATGATCGTGGAAATGGCGTGCTTGTAGACAAGCTGGCTCTGCCCGTCGCGGCGCAGAAGCACGCAGAAGTTGTCGAACCAGGTGATCACACCCTGAAGCTTCACGCCATTGATCAGGAATATCGTGACCGGAACCTTGGTCTTGCGAACATGATTGAGAAATGCGTCCTGAAGGTTCTGTCGATCCGAAGCCATCGTTTATACGCCTTTGTTCTTATGTCGTGCCCGGGAGCCAAATCATTTTCAGGGCCAGAGTATGTCGTGCATCGTCCTGACATGCCATAGCAAAATACAAGAAGTTTCAAGGGGGCGTGACGCATTCGCATCAGTTCCGCCAGAGCCCCGGAGCAAGCAGCGCAATGATGGCCAGCATCTCCAGTCGGCCCAGAACCATCGCGGCGCAAAGCACCAGTTTCACGGCGGGCGCAAGCGCCAGAAGGTCCACCGGAACATCCCCGGCAAGCCGCGTGATCGGGCCCGTCGTCGTCAGCGAGGCGACCGAAAGCGTGATGGCCTGCTCGAAGCCGATACCCAGCGCGGTGAGCACCAGCGTGACAACGGCCAGCGACATGGCAAAGAGCATGAAGAACACCCAGGCGATCACCGCCCCCTGCCGCCGTATCCGGCGCGCGCGCAGACGCGCCCCGCTGACCGACGAGGGCTGCACGAGCTTTTCCATCTCGCGCAACCCCTGAAGATAAAGCGCATAGACGCGCAGCAGCTTGACCCCCCCGGCGGTGGTGGCCGCACCGCCCCCCATGAGCGCCAGCCCCATGAGGATCATCCCGGGCGTGCCAAGGCCCGACCAGTCGCGCGCCGCGGCCCACTCGGTGCTTTCGAACCCCGCCGTGGTCAGAAACGACAGGATGGTAAACAGCGTGCCCCACGCGGCGCGCAGGGCACCGACAAGATTCTCCTGCTCGTCAACATCATAGGCACCGACCCAGTGCCGCAGGAACAGAACCGCCGTAACGCCCAGCACGATCAGGGCACCAAGGCGCAACTCCGGGTCCTCGATCACCTTGGCGCTTCGGTGGATGCCGGCATCGCTGGCATAGGTCACCCGCGACAGCGCGAAGGTCAGGAAGAGGAAGATCACCGCCTCCCCACCCAGACCGGACCCGGCGTTCTGCACCCCGCCGATGGGGGAAATGCCGCTCGTGGCCATTGTGGACATGGCATGGCTGAACGCGACAAGGGGCCGGTCGCCCATGATCAGAAGCATCACCCACAATGCCAGCGTGAGACCGGCATAGACCGGCACCAGCACGGCCGACGCGCGCTGCCACCGCCGCGCCGGATCGGCCAGCACCATCTGACCGCTGGAGGAGACATGCTGCCCCGGCTCACCGCGCGATGTGACCTCATAGCCCCCCAGGTTGAGCGGCAGGAACACCGCCGTCGCCGCTACCCACATCATCAGCCCGCCAAGCCAGCCAACCAGCGCCCGCCACAGATGCAGCGTCGGGCTCAGCCGGTCGGGCGCCGGAAACAGCGTCGCCCCCGTGGTGGTGAAGGCCGAGACCATCTCGAAATAGGCATTCAGAAAGGAGGTGTTGCGCACGACTTCATGAAACGGCACCGCAAGCGCCAGCGGCAAAATGGTGAGCGCCGCGAAAAGGGCAAGCAGGTGGTGACGCGTTCTGGCCGCCCCGGTCCGGCCCGAAAGGGCGATTCCCACCAGCCCCGTTGCCATCAACAGAAGCAGACCGCCATAGAAAAAGGTCCGTGCCTCGTGAAAGGACTCCAGCGCCAGCGCGTGCGCGGCCGGCACGAACATCGACAGCGCCGCCACCCCTGTGAGCAGAAGAAAAAGCGGCCATTGGGCGATTGCTGCGATCATGGCGGGTCAGAAGTAGTCGATCGAGACCTGCAAGAGGCGCTCGACCTCCGGCACATCCCCCGACAGCGCAAAGAGTGCGATCACGTCGCCCTCGTCTATGCGCGTCCCGCCCCGGGGCTTGAGAATATCGCCGTCCTTGAGAATACCGCCGATCAGCACCCCCTCCGGGAAGTCGATGTCGCGCACCTGCCGGCCCGCGATGGGCGAGGTGGACAGCACTTCCGCCTCGATGATCTCGGCCTCGGCATCGCCGATGGAATAGACATCGCGCACCCGGCCATGACGAATGTGGCGCAGGATGGAACTGACGGTCGTGCCGCGCGGATTGATGTAGGCGTCGATTCCAAGCGGCTTCATCAGCGGGACAAAGGACGGATCGTTGATCAGCGCGATCGCCATGCCGCAACCGCGCGACTTGCCCCGCACCGATGCCAGAAGGTTGGTCTTGTCGTCATCCGTGAGCGCCAGTATGGCATCCGCCCGATCGACCGATGCCTCCGACAGCAACGCCACATCGAGCCCGTCCCCGTTGAGCACGATGGTGCGCTCCAGCGCCTCGGCGGCGCGTTCGGCCACCGCCCGGTCCCGTTCGATCACCTTGGCGCGGACGCGATCTGCCCGCGCTTCGAGTTTCTGCGCCACCATCAGGCCCACGGTGCCGCCGCCGATAATGATCACGCGCTCCTGTTTCCTCGGTTTCTTGCCGAACACTTCAAAGGTGCGCCCGACATCGGAAATCAGCGTGAAGACATAGATATCATCGCCGGCGAAAAGCTGATCCTTCGGTTCGGGCGCGAAAAGCCTGCCCTCGCGCCGCACCCCGACAACCACGGCAGACAAGGTGGAGAACAGATCGGAAAGCTGGCGCAACGGGGTGTTGAGCACCGGACAGTCCTCATCCAGCGCGATTCCCAGCATCTGCATCCTGTTGCCCAGAAACGTCTCGGTGTCGAAGGCCGTTGGCGCGGACATCCGCTTGAGCGCGGCCTCGGCCACCTCCTGTTCGGGGCTGATCACCACGTCGATGGGCATGTGATCGCGTCGGTAAAGGTCGGAATAGATCGCATCGAGATAGCTTTGCGCCCGCAGACGCGCGATCTTGCGCGGGATGGAAAACACCGAATGGGCCACCTGGCAGGTGACCATGTTCACCTCGTCGGAATGGGTGGCCGCGATGATCATGTCGGCATCGCGCGCGCCCGCCCGGTCGAGGATGTCGGGATAGCTGGCAAAGCCCGCGATCCCCTGCACATCGAGCGTATCGGTCGCGCGGCGCACCAGTTCGGGATTGTTGTCCACCACCGTGACGTCGTTGCGTTCGCCCGAGAGGTGGCGCGCGATCTGCCATCCGACCTGACCCGCGCCGCAGATGATGACCTTCATACGTGGGTCTCCGCATTTTCCCGTAAAGAGAAGATGTGTCAGAACAGGTCGCGGGCGTCAAACGGAAGATTGACGCGCCCTGCCCCCTCGGGCAGACTCGACCTCTTTTCCAAGGAGGGGAACATGCGACTGCTGGCCCTTGTGCTGTTGCTGCCGCTCTGCGGCTGTCTTGGCTATTCCACCTACTACAAGCCCGGCACGCCGCTGCGCGAAGCCGAAACGCTGGAAACCGAATGCGAGGTGAGCGCGCTGCGCAAGGCCCCGGTACAGATCGTTCGCGACGTGACCCCGATCTATGGCAAGGACAAGAAGGGCCGCACCCGGATCATCGGCTATGACTATGACGAATACGACGTCAATGCGGGGCTGCGCGCACGGGTGACGCGCCAGTGCATGCAGCGGCAGGGCTTTGAGCGGGTGTCGATTCCGGTCTGCGACAGCGAGGCGCTGGACGCGCGTGGCTACAGCGTGGTGCGCGGCACGCCGCCGCTCGACGAGAGCATCTGCACCATGCGCACGAAACAGGGCCGGGTCTTGTTGCGGATGGGCCCCGGCTAGGCGGCCTCAGGGGCTTCCCCCCAAAAGGTTCAGCCGACCTCCTGCTCGTCTTCTGACTCGGGGCCGACATGGGCCACGCGCGCGCCGGACTTGTTCGAGGTCACCACGCCAAGCGATTTCAGCTTGCGGTGCAGCGCGCTGCGCTCCATTCCGACAAAACTGGCCGTGCGCGAGATATTCCCGCCAAAACGGTTGATCTGGGTCAGAAGGTATTCACGCTCGAAGGCTTCGCGCGCCTCGCGCAGGGGCAGCGTGGCAAGCGCGCCAAGCACGACGGTGCGACCCTTATCGCCGGGGGCGTGCTCGTCGCTCGGCAATTCGCGCGCCTCGATCGGCCCGCTGCCGTCGCCGAGAATCAGCACCCGTTCGATCAGGTTCTTGAGTTGTCGCACATTGCCCGGCCAGAGCATCGTCTGCATCAGCGCCACGGCCTCATCGCTCAACTCGCGCCGGGGAAGGCCCTGTGTCTCGTGGAAGGCGGCGATGAAATGCGACGCCAGAAGCGGTATATCCTCGCGCCGGTCGGCCAGCGACGGCACCTCGATGGGCACCACGTTGAGCCGGTGAAAAAGCTCCTGCCGAAAGCGCCCCTCAGCAATTTCGGTCTCCAGATCGCGGTTGGTCGACGAGATCACCCTCAGATCGACCCGCACCTTGTCAGACCCGCCGACTCGCTGGAACTGCTGATCCACCAGAACGCGCAGGATCTTCGACTGGGTGCCAACCGGCATATCGGCCACCTCATCGAAATAGACGACACCGCCATTTGCCTCTTCAAGCAGACCCGGCTCCACCCCGCGGGACGTGTCTTCACGCCCGAACAGCACCTCTTCCATCCGGTCAGGTTCCATTCTGGCGCAGTTGACCGTCACGAAAGGGCCGGAAGCGCGGTTGGAATTGGTGTGAATGTAGCGCGCCGCCAACTCCTTGCCCGATCCGGCCGGCCCGGTCAGCATCACCCGCCCGTTGGATTTCGTTACCTTGTCGAGCTGCGACACCAGGGCGCGGAAGGGACCGGAATCGCCCATCATCTCGGCGGCCTTGCTGTCCTGGCGCCGGAGCGCCAGATTCTCGCGGCGCAGGCGCGACGTTTCCATCGCGCGGCGGATGACCACCAGAAGCTGGTCGATATTGAAGGGCTTCTCTATGAAATCATAGGCCCCCTGCTTGATCGCCGCGACCGCGATCTCGATATTGCCGTGGCCCGAGATGATCACCACCGGCACATCCGGATGGTCGCGCTTGACGGACTTGAGAATGTCGATCCCGTCCATCTGGCTATCCTTGAGCCATATATCGAGGATCAGAAGCGCGGGCGGCTCTCCGCCGATCTCGGTCATGGCCTGATCGGAATTTCCCGCCAGCCGCGTGGTATAGCCTTCATCTTTCAGGATATCGGAAATCAGCTCTCGAATATCGCGTTCGTCGTCGACGATCAGAATGTCGCTCATAAGGCCCTCACATCACTTCTTCTTTTTCAATCTCGACTGGCGGCGTCTCGGTCAGCGGAAGCCTGATTTCCGCCTGCGCTCCGACATGCTCGGCGCCTTCGAAAACCGGCGCATCCTCAAGCACGAGGGTGCCGCCATGTTCTTCGATGATCTTCTTGACGATCGGCAGACCCAGCCCTGTGCCCTTGTCGCGGGTCGTCACATACGGCTCGAACAGGCGGGCGCGATCCTCGGGCAGGCCGATACCATTGTCGGCAATGTGGATCACGGCAGAGCCGCTTCGCGTCTCCATCCGCACCCTGATCTCCGGCACGAACCCTTCGGGCGCGCCCTTTTCGACAAGGCTTTCAATCGCTTCGCCCGCGTTCTTTATCAGGTTGGTCAGCGCCTGCGAAATCATAGTGGCATCCAGTTCGGCCCAGACCGGCCCCTCGGGGATCGAGGTCACGAACCGCACCTCCGGCTGACCCGTTTCCTGCAACAGCGCCGCCCCCCGAAGCAGCTCGGCAAGGTCGGCGGTGCGGCGGTCCGGTTGCGGCATACGTGCGAACTTGGAGAACTCGTCCACGATGCGGCGCAGGTCATTGGTCTGGCGCACGATCACGTCGGTCATCGCCTCAAGCTTTTCGCCGTCCTCCCCAAGGCGCCCCGCGAACTTGCGCTTGATCCGTTCCGCCGACAGCGAGATCGGCGTGAGCGGGTTCTTGATCTCATGCGCGATGCGCCGCGCCACGTCGCCCCAGGCGGCCATGCGCTGCGCGGTGACAAGGTCTGTCACATCGTCAAAGGCCACCACATAGCCTTCCAGCCGTCCGTCCTGATTGCGGCGTGTGGACATGCGGACCAGAAGGCTTTCGAGCCGCCCGCCGCGCGTGACCTTGATCTCTTCCTGCGCCACCTCGCCGCCCTCTGATTTCAGCCGGGAGAACATCGCCCCGAACTCCGGCACCGCCACGGAGATTGCCATCGCCTGCCGGTCGCCGGACCAGTCGAGAAGACGCTCCGCGGAGCGGTTGACAAAGGCCACCCGCCCCTCGGCATCGAGCCCGACAACGCCGGATGTGACCGAACTGAGCACCGAGTCGAACATGCGGCGGCGGCGTTCGATCTGCCGCGTATTCTCCAGCAGTGTCTCGCGTTGCGCCTTGAGCTGCCGCGTCATCTGGTTGAAATAGCGCCCGAGCATGGAAATCTCGTCGTCGCCGTCGTCCTCGATCACCTGCACGTCGAGATCGCCCGCGCCCACCCGCTGCGCTGCACCCGTCAGCCGCCCGACCGGCCGCGACAGACGCTCGGCGAACCACAGGCCCAGCCAGATCGCCGCCAGAATGAGAATCACCGCGAACCCGATATAGATCAGCCCGAACTCAAAGATCACCCGCCCCCGTTCGCTTTCGAGCTGTCTGTAAAGCTGAACCGACTCGCGGGTTTCGTCCAGAAGGCTGAAGATCGAGGCATCGACCGCGCGGCTGACGTAAAGAAAACGGTCGACAAAGGCATCGAGCCGCACCAGCGCGCGCAATTCGCTGGCGTCCAGATCGCGGATGATCACCACTTCATCGTGGTCGGCCTGTTCGATCTGCTCAGGGGTGGGCTGTTCGAAATCGAACAGATATGACCGCTCACCCCGCGCCAGAATCTCGCCAGTGCCGTCGATCACGAACGCCTCGCGCAAGCCGCGCTGAATCCGCGACTGCCCATTGGTCAGAAGCACGCGAAGATCGCCCGCCGACATGTTGAAGAAGACCGCCCGCCGGTTCGCGTCGAGATAATCGCGCAGCACACGCACATCGGTTTCAAGGTCGCGGATATGTTCATCCTCATAGGCTTCGGCCGCGGCCAGAGAATTGCCCACCACCTGCCGCACCCGGTCCGAGAACCACCCCTCCAGCCCGATATTCAGGGTCAGCCCGGCAAAAATGGCCACCGTGACCGTCGGCACCAGCGCCAGCGCGGTAAATACCCCCGTCAGACGCATATGCAGACGCGAGCCGGCCGATTGCGCCCGGCGCGATGCGATCATGCGGGCGATGCGTTGCAGGACAAGCGCGGCCACCACCAGAACATAGACAAGATCGGCCAGAAGAATCGCGCGCAGTCCGACCGCGTTGGCGTCCTGATCGAGCGGCCCGAGCGCAAGGAAGGTCGCAATCGCCAGCACCGGGCCGAGAACCACCAGCCCGAAGGTCGCCGCAGTCTGCACCCGGCGTTGCCGCCGCAGGCGGCGCAGCCGTGTCCAGTGGTTCCTGTTTGTCCGGCTACTCACCCGACGACCTCAATTGATCTTGATGCGCGCATGCGCTCAACCGCCAAATCTTGTGGCGACGCCTGCACAGTGCTGCGCCAAAGCCACGTATTGTGGCAGTTTTACATCAATTTCCGCCGCCGTGTCACCTCAATATCCAGATCAGTAATCTTTTTGCGCAGAGTATTTCGGTTGATGCCAAGCAGATCGGCGCATTTCGCCTGATTTCCGCCCGTCGCATCGAGCGCGATCTCGATCAGCGGCGCTTCGATCTCGCGCAGGATGCGGGCGTAAAGTCCGGGCGGCGGAAGCATGTTGCCGTGCAGATCGAAATAGCGCCGCAGATGGCGCCCCACCGCGCCGGAAAGTCTTTCGCTGTCACCACCCAGCAACCGTTCGACCTCGGGCTGGTTGCCGAGCACGGCTTCGGCCTCTGTCCGTGAGATCTCATCCCCCCGCGCCGTCAGCACGAGCCGTTTGACCGCGTTTTCAAGCTGCCGGACGTTGCCCGGCCAGCTATAGGCGCGGAACAGGTCCAGCGCCTCGGAGGTGAACGCGCGGCGCGGCTGGCCGTCCTGCTCGCTGCGGGCCAGGAAATGTTCGACCAGTAGCGGTATGTCATCCACCCGCTCGCGCAGCGCCGGCACATGCAGCGCCGCCCCGTTGAGCCGGTAGTAGAGATCCTCGCGCACCCCGCCCTTCTGCATCGAAGCGGCAAGATCGCCCTGGCTTGTGGCCATGAACCGGGGGCTGTGTTCGCCGGGATTGTCGATCATCCGAACGATGCGGGCCTGAATGTCATCGGCGAAATCGGGGATCTCGTCAAAGACGACGGTGCCGCCCCGCGCCCGCGCCAGAACCCGCGCCGGCCCTTCGATGTCCGACAGCTCCGGCCCCGTGACCACCACGAACGGCAGGTTCCGGCGGTCGGAAAAGTCGTGAATCTCTCGCGCGATCAATGACTTGCCCGTGCCCGATTCCCCAGAGATCAGCACCGGAAGATCGGTGTTCATCACCCGCGCCACCAGCCGGTAGAGCGCCTGCATCGCCGGAGTGCGCCCCACCAGAGGAAGCTCGTCGGGCCGCTCGTTCTCGGCCTGTGCCGGGCGCGGCGCGCGGCGTTTCTGCTCCAGCGCCTTGGCCGTGCGCTTCATAAGGTCGGGCAGATCGAACGGCTTGGGCAGGTAATCATAGGCTTCCGCCTCCGCCGCCTTGATGGCGGTCATGATCGTGTTCTGCGCCGAGATCACGATCACCGGAAGACCGGGGCGGTCCTCGGCGATCTTGGGCAGGAATTCGAGCCCGTTGCCGTCGGGCATGACCACGTCGGTGATGATCACATCGCCCTTGCCCTCTCCCACCCAGCGCATGAGCGTGGTCAGAGAGGAGGTGGCGTGCACCTTGCATCCCGCGCGTGTGAGCGCCTGCGTGAGCACCGTGCGGATCGTGCGATCGTCGTCGGCGACAAGAACGGTTCCGTCCATCAGCCCGTTTCCTCTTCTGTGGTTTCCATATCCTTCGGCGCCCGCGGCAACGAGATTCGGAACACCGTGCGCCCCGGCACCGAATCGACGGAAATCCAGCCGTGGTGATCGGAGATGATCTTGCTCACCAGCGCGAGGCCAAGCCCGGTTCCGTTCTCGCGGCCCGACACGAAGGGATCGAAGATGTCGCCCTCGATCTCCTTGGGCAGCCCGGGGCCGTCGTCGATCACTTCGATCTGAAGCGGCAGCGCCGTGCCATGACCGCCCGCCCGCCGCAGGCGGAAGGCGTGTTCGTAAAAGCTCCGCAAGCGAATGGTGCCCTTGTCCCCCGCCGCCTCGGAGGCGTTCTTGAGCAGGTTGAGCACCACCTGCAAAAGCTGATCGGCATCGCCAAGCGCGGGCGGCAGCGAGGGATCGTAATCCTCCACGATGGACATATGCGCGCCAAAACCCAGCAGCGCGGAGCGCCGCGCGCGGTCGAGCACATCGTGAATGTTCACCGCCGCCCGGCGGGGCGGCGACAGGTTGCCGAACTGCTCCACCCGCTCCAGAAGCGTGACGATGCGGCGCGATTCCTCGACGATCAGATCGGTCAACTCCAGATCGTCGGGCGACAGGTTCATCGACAGAAGCTGCGCCGCGCCGGTAATCCCCGCCAGCGGGTTCTTGATCTCATGGGCCAGCATCTCGGCCATGCCGATGGCCGACATCGCCGAAGATTTCACCCCTTCGGAGCGGGACAGCCGCCCGGCAAGCTCACGCGGGGCGATGATGAACAGCATGGTGCCGGGCCGGTTGGTGACCGGGGCAATCTGGAGATTGCACTGCACCGGCGGGCCGTCTCCGGTGCCCACATCGGCATGATTGACGAACAGCGGGGTGCCGCTGTCGCGCGCGCGCTGAAACGCGCCCTCAAGCGGGGCGTCGACCATCACCTTGTCCCACAGAGGCACCCCCCGCAGGAGGCGATCGGACGCGTTGAGAAACCCTTCGGCGGCGGGGTTGATGTCCTCGATCCGGTCCTGATCATCCACGAGGATTGCGGGCACCGGCAAAGACGCCCAGATGGCGGGATCATGGCTCATGCCGCGTCGTCCCGTGGCACGGCCTCAAAGGCGGATGGCAATAGCGAAAGCACCTCTCGCGGAGTGCGCGCGGTCAGAATGCGGCGGCGCAGGTCGGGCGGCGTTCCGGCCACGTCCATATACCAGCCCAGATGCTTGCGCGCGACACGCAACCCCAGCGGCGCGCCATAGAAGGACAGCATCGCCTCGTAATGCCCCGCCACCATCGTGGCCAGCGCATCGCCCTGCGGAATCTCCGGCGCGGGATGGCCGTAAAGCGCGGCTGCAATCTCGGCCAGCCGCCACGGCCGCCCCTGCGCCCCGCGTCCGACCATCACGCCATCGGCCCCCGACAGCGCCAGCGCGCGCCGCGCCTGACGTGGTCCGGTGATATCGCCATTGACGATCACCGGGATGGAGACCGCCTCTTTCACCGCCGCGACGGCGGCCCAGTCCGCGGTGCCCTTGTAGAACTGGCAGCGGGTGCGGCCGTGTATGGTCACCATCCGCACGCCCGCGTCCTGAGCCCGCCGCGCCAGTTCGGGGGCGTTGCGCATCTCGTCGTCCCAGCCCAGCCGGGTCTTGAGCGTGACCGGCACATCCACCGCGCCCACCACCGCCTCGATCAGCGAAAGGGCATGACCCAGATCCTTCATCAGCGCCGAGCCGCTCGCGCCCGACCCGCTCGCGCTTGTCACCTTCTTGGCCGGGCAGCCCATGTTGATGTCGATGATCCGCGCGCCGTTGTCGCACACCATGCGCGCGGCCTCTCCCATCCAGTGGGCGTCCCGCCCGGCAAGCTGGACAGAGGTGCCCGCGCGGCCGAATCCAAGCTCCGCCTTTTCGCGCACGCCGGGTTTGGACTGCACCATCTCCTGACTTGCCACCATTTCACTGACCACCAGCCCCGCCCCGAAAGAGGCGACAAGCTCGCGGAAGGGCAGATCGGTGATCCCGGCCAGCGGTGCGAGAAGCACCGGCGGATCAATCGAAAGCTCTGCGGTCTGGATGGTCACCTGCTCAATCCTTGTGCAATGGGGTCTTGCTAGACGACTTGGGCGCCTGCCTCAATGAAAACGGGTGCAAAAAACCGGCACGAAAGCATGATTGCCCAATAATTAGGCGCGCGCCTTGGGTCAATTGCCTTGGCGCGCGGCAGGGTCTAGAGCTTGAGCATGACACGAACAAGACCGATGACCGCCGCCGTGATCGTGGCCGCCGGGCGTGGCACGCGGGCGGGACCGGGCGGGCCGAAACAATGGCGCGCGCTGGCCGGACGGCGGGTGGTCGACTGGACCGTGGCCGCCTTCGCCGCGCACCCGTCCGTCGATCATATTCTGGTCGTCACCCACCCCGATGACGACGCGGAGGCCGCGACGCTGGGTGTGGAGGTCGTGCATGGCGGGGCGACGCGCGATGCGTCGGTGCGCGCGGGGCTGGAGGCGCTTGCGGGGCGCGGTTTCGACCGTGTTCTGATCCACGACGTCGCGCGGGCCTGTCTCGGCGGGCGAGTGATCTCGGACGTGCTGTCCGCACTGGACGGCGCGCCGGGGGCCGCGCCCGCGCTGGCCGTGACCGACGCGCTCTGGCGCGGGGCCGGCGGACAGGTGACCGCCACAGCGGCGCGGGGCGGACTTTTTCGCGCGCAGACACCGCAGGGCTTTCGCTTCGACGCGATCCTCGCCGCTCACCGCGCCCATCCCGGCGGCGCCGCCGATGACGTGGAGGTGGCGCGCGCGGCGGGGCTTGACGTGGTGATCGTACCGGGCGACGAGGACAACCTGAAAATCACCCTGCCCGCCGATTTCGCGCGGGCAGAGCGGTATCTGGGGGCGCGCATGGACATCAGGCTGGGCAACGGGTTCGACGTGCACCGCTTCGGAACGGGCGATCATGTGATCCTTTGCGGGGTCCGGGTGCCGCACGGGCGCGGCCTTCAGGGCCATTCCGACGCCGATGTGGGGATGCACGCGGTCACCGACGCGATCTATGGCGCGCTGGCGGAGGGCGACATCGGGCACCACTTTCCCCCCACCGATCCGCAATGGAAAGGCGCGGACAGCGCCATGTTCCTGCGCCACGCGGTCGATCTGGCCACCGCAAAAGGGTTCGCCATCGGCAATGTCGATTGCACCCTGATCTGCGAACGCCCCAAGGTAGGGCCCCACGCAACGGAAATGAGGCAGCGGATGGCGGATATCATGGGGCTGCGGCCCGATCAGGTCTCGGTCAAGGCCACGACGAGCGAACGGCTCGGCTTTACCGGGCGCGAAGAGGGGATTGCGGCACTGGCCACCGCAACGCTGGTAAAGCCATGAGCCGGATGATCGCGACATGGTTCGGTGTCGGCCTTCTGCCCGGCGCGCCGGGGACATGGGGCTCCGCGGTGGCGGTGGTTCTGGCCATCGCGCTGCACTACGCGGGGGGCTTTCCGCTTCTGGCGCTCGCCACGGTCGCGGTCACGCTGATCGGCTGGTGGGCCACCCATGAGGCCACGAAGGGGGCCGAGGATCACGACCCGTCGGAGATCGTGGTCGATGAGGTCGCAGGCCAATGGGTCGCGCTCTGCGCCGTGAGCTATGGCGCATGGCATGCCGGGGTGGATGCGCTCGCGCTCTGGCCCGGCTGGCTGGCCGGTTTCGTGCTGTTCCGCGTCTTCGATATCACCAAGTTCTGGATCGTGGGCTGGGCGGACCGCCGCGACGACGCGCTTGGCGTGATGCTCGACGATGTGATCGCCGGGGTCTTCGCCGCCATCGGCGTCATGGCGCTTGCCGGTCTTTGGCATGGGGTGTTGGGCCTGTGACGGCGGCAACCGCGCAACAGGTTCTGGACGCCGCCCGCGCGCGTGGCTGGCGCGTGGCCTCCGCCGAAAGCTGCACCGGCGGAATGCTCGCCGCCGCCCTGACCGACATTCCCGGCTCATCGCACATGATGGACCGCGGGTTTGTCACCTATTCCAACGCCGCCAAGGTGGAGATGCTGGGCGTGCGGCAGGCCACGCTCGACGCTTACGGCGCGGTCTCCGAGGAGGTCGCCCGCGAAATGGCGCAGGGCGCCCGCGCCCTGAGCGGGGCTGATCTGACCGTGTCGATCACCGGCATCGCCGGGCCCGGCGGGACCGACACCAAACCCGAAGGCCGGGTCTGTTTCGCTGTCGCCTCGCCCTCGGGCTGCCACAGCGAAACGGTGGACTTCGGGGCTTTGGGACGTGACGGGGTGCGCGCGGCGTCCCGCGATCATGCGCTGGACCTTCTTTACCGCGCCGCGACCAAGGGGTGAGCGTCAGCCGTAAAGCTCTTTCGCGCGGGTCTCGAAGGCGCGCACGATGCGTTGCATCGCCTCGTTGAAAACAACGCCGATGATTCGCCGCAACACGGCATTCCGGAACTCGAAATCGACATAGAAGCGGACCTCGCACCCGCCCTCCACATCCTTGAAATCCCAGGTGGATTTCAGATGCTTGAACGGTCCGTCAAGGTATTCGGTATCGATATGAAGCGTATGCGGGTTGAGCAGGACGCGGCTTCCGAATCGCTCGCGGAAGACCTTGAAGGAAATCACCAGATCGGCCTCCATCAGCTCGGCCTCGCCCTGCGGCGTGACAGATCGCACCCGCGCCGCCGCGCACCATGGCAGGAATTCGGGATACCGGGGGACATCGGCCACCAGATCGTACATCTGTTGCGCCGTATAAGGCAGGGTGCGGGTTTCGGAATGTGTGGTCATCAACCTTGGCGTTTGTCATGGACAGGAGCCGCCCGTTTCGTATTGTGAGCGCGGAAAATCAAGGGGGTGTGATGCCGGAGCGTCCATATGTCATCGATGAAATGATCTCGGCCAAGTCGATCGCCGCGCGCGTCGAGGCACTGTGCCGCGACATCACCGGGGAATTCAAGGGTACCGACAAGCTGGTCGTGGTGGGCCTTTTGCGCGGCTCTTTCGTGTTCATCGCCGATCTGGTGCGTGAACTGGACCTGCCGGTCGAGGTCGATTTCCTTGAGGCGTCCTCCTACGGGAACGCGACGGAAAGCAGCCGGGAAGTGCGTATTCTCAAGGACTTGCGCGGAGAGATCGCGGGCCGCGACGTGCTGGTGGTGGAAGATATCGTCGATACCGGGCACACGCTGGCGCATGTCATCCAACTGCTGCGATCGCGCCATCCCGCGCGCCTCAAGACCATCGCGCTTCTGGACAAACCGTCGCGACGCGAGGCGCCGGTGAAAGCCGACTGGACCGGATTCGAAATCCCCGATGAATTCGTTGTCGGCTATGGTATTGATTACGCGCAAAGAAACAGGAACCTCCCCTATATCGGAAAGGTCAGGTTCACCGAATGAACCCGCGCTGGTTTGCACGCATGGCGCTCTGGGCGCGCAATCCGCCCTCCCCGCAGAAGGTGAAATTCGTGCTGGCGGTGATCGCCGTGTGCCTTGCGCTCTATGCCGTGGAACGCATCTGGGGCTGGCCCGAGTGGCTCACGCCAGAGCGGTATCCGGGCATGCGCGTGACCCGTTGATCGCCGCCTGATCAATTTCTTGTGAGTTGGCCGTGTGTGAATATGCGTTAGCCTCTTGGCATTTGCGCAAGCCATAAAGGAGCAAGCCATGAAGCGAATTTTTGCTACGACAGCCCTTGCCGTCGCCTTGTCATTCGGGGCCGGGATATCCACCGCTCAGGACGCGGCGATCGAGGCGCGGCAAAACCTGATGCAGCTTCAAGCCTTCAATCTCGGTCAGTTGGGCGCCATGGCAAAGGGCGAGATGCCCTATGACGCGGAGCAGGCGCAGGTGGCGGCCGACAATCTCGTGGCGCTGGCGCGGCTGGATCAATCCGCGATGTGGCCGGAGGGCAGCGATAGTTTCGCAACCGACAAGACCCGCGCCAAGCCCGCGATCTGGGATAATTTCTCCGACCTGATGGAAAAGGATCAGGCCTTGGTGGAAGCGGCCGTCGCCATGCAAGAGATCGCGGGCACCGATCTTGACGCGCTGCGCGGCCGGATGGAGCAAGTGGGCAAGGCTTGCGGCGCCTGCCACGAAGACTACAGAGAGCCGAAGAACTGATCCGGCCATGCGCCGAATTATCGTTTATTTTCTGGCGCTTGCCCTGATCGGCGTGGGCGTGGCATGGGCGATCACCATGCCGCGCCCGCTATCGGACGATGCGCTTTCCGGACACACCGGCGACGCCGCGCGCGGTGAGGCGGTGTTCAATGCGGCGGGCTGCGCGGCCTGTCACATGGCCCCGAAGGCGGAGGACGACGCGCGGCTCGTGCTGGCGGGAGGACAGAGATTTCCCTCGCCTTTCGGAACCTTCGTCGCGCCCAACATCTCCCCCGATCCCGAGCATGGGATCGGCGGGTGGGGCGCGGCTGATCTGGCCAACGCGATGCTGCGCGGGGTGTCGCCGGAGGGGGCGCATTACTACCCGGTCTTTCCCTATACCTCCTATGCGAAAATGCGGCCCGAGGATGCGGTCGATCTTCATGCCTACTTGCAGACCCTGTCCCCGACGCAACAGGAAAACGCCCCGCATGAGGTTGGATTTCCGTTCAATATCAGACGTTTGCTTGGCGGGTGGAAAACCCTTTTCCTCAATGACGATTGGGTTCTTGAAACGGCGGACACAGAGGAGATCGCGCGTGGGCGCTATCTCGTGGAGGCACTGGGCCATTGTGCCGAGTGTCACACGCCGCGCGATGCGCTTGGCGTTTTGCAGCGCGATCAATGGCTTGCGGGGGCGGCCAACCCCACGGGCGACGGCCGGATTCCCGGCATTTCCCCGGACAAGCTGGACTGGAACGCGCAGGACATCGCCTATTACCTGCAAAGCGGGCTGACACCCGAATATGACAGCGCCGGCGGGCATATGGTGGCGGTGATCGACAATATCTCCCGCCTGCCGGACAGCGACCGCGCCGCGATCGCGGCCTATCTCAAGGCGCTGCCCTGACCCATTCGGAAAGATCGGCGCAACCCCTTGTTAACGCAAGAAAACACCCTGCGGTAAAACGTCGGTATCGCGTCGGTATCGTGGCGGTGCCATTTGCGCGAGAGCATGGGTCACAGCCCGTCCGGTGAGAGTCCGGCAACAGTTTCGCAACCCGCCCTCGCGGCGGCGGCGGCAGTCACGATCCACCCGACACCGCAGGCACCCCGCGCCCCGTCCCTGCGCCATTGCGGCGCAGGACCGTGTCGAACACGACGAACAATGCAAGGCTCAGCGCCGCCAGAACGATCAGCGCGGCGAACATCAGGTCGGTCTGCCCCCGCCCGTTGGCCATCAGCATCAGATAGCCAAGGCCCCGCGACGATCCCACCCATTCGCCGATGACAACCGCGAAGGGCGCATAGACTAGCGCCAGTCGCAGCCCCGAGGCCAGCGCGGGCAACGCATGGGGCACCTGCAACCACATCAGCCGGCGCAGCGGCGTCGTGCGCATCAGCCGCGCCATGTCATCATGGGGCTGCGGCAGGCGCATCAGCCCGTCGAAGAACGTCGAGGTGACGGGAAAATAGATCACCAGCATGACCATCACGATCTTGGAGGGCGCGCCATACCCCAGCCAAAGCGTGATGATCGGCGCCAGCGCAAAGACCGGCACGGCCTGGGCAAAGACCAGGATCGGGCGGAGCAGCATCCGCGCCGCCGGCGAAAGCGCGAGGTTGAGCGCCGTGGCCACCCCCAGCGCGACCCCCGCGGCCAGCCCGGTCAGCAGGTTGGCGGCGGTGAACCGCGCATGTTCGGCCAGGATCGCCGCGTTGCTCCACAGGCTTTCACCGACGCGCAGCGGGCCGGGCAGGATGAAGGGCGGCACCCCGCTGACCACGACCGCGCCCTGCCAGAGCGCCAGCGCGAACCCCAGCGCCAGCAGGCCGCGCAGGACACGCCCCGCCGCCGCGCTCATGCCGGTTGCATCCCCTGAAGCCGCGAGAGCAGGCTGGCCTGCATCTCCAGCGTGGCAGCCTGCGCATGGCTGCGCGGCGGCGCCGTGCCGGGAAGCTCCAGCGCCTCGGCCCCGCCCGTCCCCAGAATCCACGCGCGATCGGCAAGCCGCACCGCCTCCAGCGGATCATGCGTGATCAGGATCACCGTGCGCCCCTGCAGCAGCCGCGCGGCAAGATCCTGCATCGCCAGCCGTGTCGCGGCATCGAGGGCCGAGAACGGCTCATCCAGCACCACGACCGGGCACTCCTCGATTAGCGTCCGCGCCAGTGCGACGCGCTGGCGCTCTCCACCCGACAGGCTGCCGGGGCGGCGCCGCGCCATGCCGTTCAGCCCGACATCGGCCAGCAACGCCCGCGCGCGCGCCCGGTCCGGGCGTTGCCCGCGCAGGCGCGCACCGATGGTGACATTGCGCTCGGCACCGGCCCACGGCAGAAGCTGCCCGTCCTGCGCCATCATGGCGACGCGCCCGGCCAGCGGCGCGCCGTCACTGGCCCGCAGCCCGCCATCAAGACGGTGCGGCCCCGGCAGCCCCGCCACAAGCCGGCCCAGCGTGGACTTGCCCACCCCCGACGGCCCCAGCAGGCAGCTCCAGCGCCCGGCGGGCAGGTCCAGCGCCAGATCGCGAATCAGGGCCTGTTCGCCCAGCCACAGATCGCCGCGCAGGCTCAGCCCCGGCGCGGTCATTGCTCTGCGGTCACATCCACCGCGAGCGCGGCCACCGGCAGCCCGCCCGGCGTCGCCCCGCGCGTGGCCAGAAACGCCTCGAACCTCGCATAGCGCCCGGCATCGAGCGCGGCGGGACGGGTTGCGAACCGCGGCCATGTGTCCGCCCACGCGCGGCGGTTCAACTCGCTGCGCAATTCCGGGGCGGTGGCCGAAAAGACCTCCCACGCCCGCTCGGGCTGATTGAGGATAAACCCGGCCGCGCGTTCGGTGGCGTTCAGAAAGCGGGCAATCGCATCGGCATCCATTTTTTCGGGGTTGGCGACATAGATCAGCTCGTCATAGGCTGGGATGCCCTCCGCCTCGGGATAGAAGCAGCGCCCCTCGCTCCCTTCGATCTCAAGATGATTGAGCTCGAAATTGCGGAACGCCCCGATCACGCCATCGACTTGCCCCGACATCAGCGCGGGCGAGATCGACCAGCCGATGCCGATCTGCTCCACATCTCCCGGCTCCATCCCGTGATGGGCCAGCATCGCGTCGAGCATCACCTCCTGCACGCCCGCCACGGCAAAGCCGACCTTGCGCCCCTTGAGATCCGCCATCGTTTGCACCGGCCCTTCGGCCAGCACCACAAGGCAGGTCAGCGGCGTGGAAATCAGCGTGCCAACGCGCCGCAGCGGCAGGCCGTTGTGGCGGCTCAGGTGCAGTTGCGGCTGATAGGAGACCGCCAGATCGACACGGCCCGCCGCCGCCATGCGCGGCGGGGCGTTGGGATCGGCGGGGGTGACGGTGTCCACCTCCAGCCCCGCTTCGGCGAAATAGCCCAGTTCCTGCGCCAGAACGATGGGCGCGTGATCGGGGTTCACGAACCAGTCGAGCATGACGGTCAGCCGGTCCTGTGCGGCGGCTGGCAGGGCAAGTCCGGCGCTCAGGGCAAGGGTGGCAAGAATACGTTTCATGGAAGTCCTCTCAGTCATGAAGGGCCAGCAGCGCGATATCGCCCTGCCAGCGGGGTTGCAGGGTCTGGCCCGCGTTATGCGCGCGCAGGCCAGTGGCGCAGGCCAGCACCACGCGGGTGCCTTCGGGTGGGTTGAGCGTGGCGATATCCTCGGGCGGGACATGCCGCGCGGCGGGCGTGAAGGGCGCGGCCTCGCGGCGCAGGTCGATCAGCAGATCATCGGGGCGGATCTGGCCGCGCGCGATGAACCGCAGCGGCGCGGGCGGCTCCTCCGCGCGGTCGAAGCGAAAGCCGCCCACCCGCCAGTCCACCGCGTCAAGGCTGACAAGCCGGCCAAGCGGGGTCGGTGCCTGCTTCAGAAGCACCGCCAGCGCCATTTGTGCCTGAAG
The DNA here is from genome assembly GCF_900110425.1 of Salinihabitans flavidus. GTDB lineage: Bacteria > Pseudomonadota > Alphaproteobacteria > Rhodobacterales > Rhodobacteraceae > Salinihabitans > Salinihabitans flavidus. Next base: position 233,694 of record NZ_FODS01000003.1, read on the forward strand.
CGCGCCGATGGTCCCGACGACGGGGCCCATCACCCCCGCCGTGGCGCAGGTCGCCCCGCGTTCAGGCAGATCGGGAAAGATCGCGCGCAGGCTGGGCGCACCGCCGCAACAGCCCGCCACATAGCCCGACAGCCCCAGCGCCGAGGCCGCGATCAGCGGCCTGCCCGCGTCGCGGCAGAGATCCGAAAGCGTCAGGCTCACCGCGAAACTGTCCGCGCAATCGAGCACCACATCCGCCCCGGCCACCCACGCGGGCGCATTGGACGGGTCCAGCCACGCGCATATCGGGGTGACGGTCACATCGGGGTTTAGCCCGTCCAGCGCCTTTGCGGCGGCCCGCGCCTTGGGCTGGCCGATCTGATCCATACGATAAAGCGGCTGGCGGTGCAGGTTACCCTCCTCCACCCGGTCGCCATCCACCAGCGTGATCCGGCCCACGCCGGCCCCGGCCAGATATTGCAGCACCGGCACGCCCAGCCCCCCGGCGCCCACGACCAGCACGTGGGCGCGGGCCAGCGCGGCCTGCCCCTGCGCGCCGATACTCGGCAGGATCGTCTGGCGGGCATAGCGGCTCATGCGCAAACCCTCAGCCACTCGCGGATGCGCCCTTCCGGATCGGGGTTTCGGGTGATGTCGGTGACCGCCGCGATGGTATCAGCCCCGGCGTCAAGGGCCGCGCCCGCGCGCTCGGTGCTCATCCCGCCAATCGCGCACAGAGGAATATCGCCCAGCAGCCGCTTCCATTCGCGCACCCGCTCCAGCCCCTGCCGGTGCCATTTCATCTGCTTGAGGATCGTCGGGTAAACCGGGCCCAGCGCGACATAGTCGGGCGCCAGCGACAGCGCGCGGTCAAGCTCCGCACGGTCATGGGTGGACACGCCAAGGCGCAGCCCCGCGCGCCGGATCTCGGGCAGATCGGCGGTATCGAGATCCTCCTGCCCCAGATGCACCCAGTCGGCGCCCTCCTCAATCGCCAGTTGCCAATGATCGTTGACCACCAGCGCCGCGCCATGCGCCCGCGCCATCGCCAGCCCCGCACGGATCTCGCGCCGCAGCGCCTTTGGCTCCATCTCCTTGATCCGCAACTGCGCCAGTTTCACGCCAAGCGGCAGCGCGCGTTCCAGCCACCTGGCGGAGTCGAACACCGGGTAGAAACGGGGCAACGTCATAGCCATGCCTTTCCGATCAGCGGGGTCGAGGGGGTGGCCATCTCGCGCGGCGCCATCGCATCGGCCCGCGCGGCCAGCGCCCCGGCGCGCGCCGCAAGTCCGAAGGCTTCGGCCATCGCCACCGGATCGCCCGCCTGCGCCACCGCCGTGTTCAGCAGCACCGCGTCAAACCCCATCTCCATCGCCGCCGCCGCGTGGCTGGGCAGGCCAAGCCCCGCATCCACCACCATCGCGATATCGGGAAACCCCGCGCGCAGCGTCCGCAGCCCGTGGCGATTGTTAAGACCAAGGCCGGAGCCGATGGGCGCCCCCCATGGCATCAGCACCCGCGCGCCCGCATCGACCAGCCGCCCGGCCAGCACCAGATCCTCGGTCGTGTAGGGAAACACCTCGAACCCCTCGGCGGCGAGCACCTCCGTGGCCTCCAGCAGGCCGAAGGGATCGGGCTGCAACGTGTCGGCGTGGCCGATCACTTCCAGCTTGATCCGGTCGGTCTCGAACAGATCGCGCGCCATGCGGGCGGTGGTGATCGCCTCGCGCGCGCTATGGCATCCGGCGGTGTTGGGCAGCACATGCACGCCAAGGCCGCGAATGATATCCCAGAACGCCTGCCCCTGCCCGGCCTCGCGGCGCAGCGACACGGTGGCGACCGACGCGCCCGAGGCCCGGAACGCCGCCTCCATGATCGCGGGCGACGGATACTGCGCCGTGCCCAGCATCAGCGGGGTGTCAAACGCGGTGTCATAGAAATCGCGCATCTCACCCTCCCTGCATGGGGGCGAGCACTTCGAGCCGGTCCCCCTCGCGCAGCATGGTGGCCTCGCGCGCGGATTTCGGCACGAACTCCCCGTTGAGCGCCGTGGCCACGCGCCCCGTGGTCCATCCCATCTCCGCCAACGCCCCGGCCACGGTGCCGGCGGCAACCTCCTGCGGTGCGCCGTTCACTTCAATCTTCATGGACAAGATCCCCCTTTATGCCTTCGGTCAGATAACGCGCCGCCTGCCGCCCCAGCGCCGGCGCCATGAGATAGCCGTGGCGGAACAGACCGTTGAGATGCAGCACCCGCCCCTGCGCCAGCACGCGCGGCACATTGTCGGCGAAGGCCGGGCGCAGATCGGCGCCCGTCTCCACGACCTCCGCCTCCGCGAACCGCGGGTCGAGCGCATAGGCCGCCGACAGCAACTCCAGCAGCGACCGCGCCGACACGCCCCGGCGATCGGCGCTTTCGATCTGCGTGGCCCCCAGCATGAAAAGCCCGCCCCTGCGCGGCACGATGTAAAGCGGATGGCGCGGATGCAGCAGGCGCACCGGACGGCTCAGGGAGATGTCGGGCGCCCCCAGCACGACCATTTCGCCGCGCACCGGGCGCAGGCCGGGGGGCGTGCCCGCCATGCCGCGCGCGTCGATCACCGGGCCGGCGATCTCCTCGGGACAGGCCGTGCCGGTCTCGATCTGCACACCGCGCGCGGCCAGCGCGGCCACCAGATCGGCCAGCGCGCGGCGCGGGTCCAGATGCGCCTCCTGCGCGAAAAAGAGGGCCTGCGACGGGCCGGGCAGATCCGGCTCCAGATCGCGCAGCCCGCCGGTCACCCATTCATGCCCCTCGGTGCGGCGGGCAAAGCGCGCAAGCTCCCCCCTGTCCCGCTCCAGCGTCACGACCAGCGATCCGCGATGCGCCACCGGCGTCACCTCCGCCCAGGCGCGGGCGGCCTCGCGGCCATGACGGACAATCGCCGGCTCGGCCACCGCCCCCTCGCAGAAGGGCGCGAGCATGCCGCCCGCCCACCATGAACAGCCATGCGGGCCGGGCGGGCCGCTGCGGTCGATCACGCGCGGCGCCGCGCCCGCCTTGCACAGCGCCAGCGCGGCCCAGAGCCCGGCCACCCCCGCGCCGATGATCGTGACATCAGCCATCGCGCCAGACCTCGTGAAAATGATGCACCGGCCCATGCCCCGACCCGACGCCCAGACCATCCGCCGCCGCGATCGCCCCTTGCAGATAGCCATGCGCGCGCCGCACCGCGTCCGTCAGCGTCATGCCCCGCGCCAGCCCGGCGGCAATCGCCGCCGACAGGGTGCAGCCAGTGCCATGCGTGTTGCGCGTGCGCTGGCGCGGCGCGCACAGGCGGGTGACGCGCCCCCCCTCGATCAGCAGGTCAACGCATTCCGTCCCGCCGCCGTGCCCGCCCTTCATCAGAACCGCGCGCGGCCCCAGCGCGCAAAGGGCCTGCCCCTGCTCGCGCATCCCGGCCTCGTCCCGCGCCGGACGGGTGCCAAGCAGATCGGCCGCTTCGGGCAGGTTGGGCGTGAGCAGCGCGGCCCGCGGCAACAGCCGCTCGCGCAGCGCGGCCACCGCATCGGCGGGCAAGAGCCGGTCACCGGATTTCGCGACCATCACGGGGTCCAGCACCACGGGCACCTCCCGGCCGCGCAGGCCCTCCGCGACGGTTGCGATCGCCTCCGTCCCGCCCAGCATGCCAAGCTTGACCGCGCGCACCGCCAGATCGCCGAACACCGCCTCCATCTGCGCGGCGATCATCGCGGGGCTGGCCCCCTCCACCCGCGTCACCTCGCGGGTGTTCTGCGCCGTCAGCGCGGTGACGACGCTCGCGCCATAGACGCCAAGCGCACTGAAGGCTTTCAGATCGGCCTGAATCCCGGCGCCACCGCCGGAATCGGAGCCTGCGATTGTGAGCGCTATGGGAACCAGAGGAGCCTCCATTTTCGTTGCAACCAACGTCAGGAGGCGGGGATTCGGGCGTGACATGGGCCCAAATGTTCACCGTTCCCTACGCCGGTATGATCCGGATCAGGTTCGATGGGTTGGCGCATTGCCTCTCAGCCCCGCAACAGGGCACCCCAACGGTTTGTGTGTGCAAGGGTAACTGCGAAGACGCGCCCCCGCAAGGGGTCGATCACCGCGCGGGCGCCGGAAAGCGGATCTCCGAGACATCGGCCAGAAAGAACGGGAAATAGGCGTCCGTGCCGAACATGTTGCCGGCCTCCACGCGGAACGGCAGGCGATAACCGCCCACCTCCCGGAAATCGGACATAACGGCCCCGAAAGGTTGCAGACGGTGAACCTTCTCGGGGTTGGCATCGCTCCAGCGCTGGAACGACACCTCCACCGGGCGGCCCTCCGAATCGACCGTCACATCGACGGCCTGTTCCAGCCCCGCGTGCCGGATCGTGACGCGCGCGGTATCTTCGCCCGCCGCCTCCCACGTCACGCCGGGGCCGGGCAGCAGGGCGGCCGGCGACCAGATCACCGCCTCCGCGACATAGCGCCCGAAGGCCGACCGCCTGTGATCCGCATCGCCCCCCAGCCGCGCGACCGGGATCAGCCACAGGATGCGAAACCGTGTCCACGTCCCGGAATCCGACCCTGAAATCGGCAGCCCCCCGCGCGTGCGCATGGCCCAGACAAATCCCTCCGGCGCGGCGAGGATCTGGCGCGCGCGCATGGGCCGATAGGCCGGAGCCTGCTTCGTGCCAAGGCTGAACTGCCCGGTCATGTCGATCTCCGCCACCGTCCAGAGCGGCGCACCCGGCGCGATCATGAAACTGAAATACCGCCGCGCGGGCTCTGGCAGATCGGCCACCATGTCCGACGCAAAACGCTGCGGCGCCTGCGGCTGAAGCGCGGCAAGCCGCCGCCATTCGGCGCGATCCGCCCGCCGGTCCATCACCAGAAGGGCCGCCAGCCCCAGAAAGACAAGCGCGATGAGCAGACCAAGGGCGATGATAAGTTTCATGACCGCGATACTGGAGGAGATCCCCCGATTGTCAAAGCAAACCGCGCCGGTCCCCGCCCGCACCGGGAACAGGGATGGTCAATGCGGCCCGGAGCCGACCACCGTTTAAGGTGCAGCGAACGAGAGCGGGAGCGTTTGGCGGCCACCACGCCCAGGGCGCGCATCGCCGGGCCGGGGGCAGCACGACGATGCACGGCGACCTTCGGCCTTGATCCCGCGCGGGGGCAAAAAAGGCTGTCTGCTCCGCTCGCACGTCTGCCAGTCGGGCCTCCATCAGCGGGCTGCACCGCCGCGAGGCAGATTGGAGGCCCAAATTGCTGAATGCTGCATTGGCTTGGCTCCCTCGTCATCAGCCCTTTGCGCAGGTTCCGGGTCACGATCTCAGTGGCGGACCTCGTACAAAATGACTCAACGACGCAACGTTGGAGACCAACATGAGAACTGAATCGCGACCGACACCGACATCCAGCGCGACGCTTTCGATGGGGCCCGTGGAATGGGCGATGCTGCTCCTGCTCTCGGTTCTGTGGGGCGGCTCGTTCTTCTTCGTGGGTGTTGCTGTTCGAGACCTTCCCACCCTGACAATCATGGTGCTGCGCGTTGGTCTGGCCGCTCTGGTTCTCTGGGGCGTGATCGCCGTGCTGAAACGACCCCTGCCGCGCAATCCCCGTGCATGGATCGCGTTCCTCGGCATGGGGGTTCTGAACAACCTCATTCCTTTCGGTCTGATCGTCTGGGGCCAGCAGACTATCGCCTCCGGCCTCGCCTCAATCCTCAACGCGACGACGCCCTTGTTCACCGTCGCGGTCGCCGGGTTCCTGCTCTCTGACGAGCGGATCAACGGCCGCAAGCTCATGGGTATTGCCGCTGGATTCGCCGGAGTGGTGGTCATGATCGGACCCGGAGCCCTGTCCGGACTCGGAACCGATGTCGCGGCGCAGTTCGCCTGTCTCGGAGGCGCGGTGTCCTATGCCTTTGCCGGCGTGTTCGGGCGGCGCTTCAAGCGTCTCGGGGTCGATCCGGTCGTCGTAGCAGCAGGCCAGGTGACGGGCTCCACACTCGTCCTTGCCCCGCTCGCTCTCGTCATCGACCGTCCATGGGCGCTGGCGATGCCAGCGCCCTCGACTTGGGCGGCGATCGTCGGTCTCGCCGTCCTTTCGACGGCTCTCGCCTATATCCTCTACTTTCAGATTCTTCAGCGCGCCGGGGCGACCAACCTTCTCTTGGTCACCTTCCTTATACCCATTTCCGCGATCGCTCTAGGCGTTCTCCTTTTGGGCGAACATCTGAGCGGCCTGGAAATCGCGGGCATGGTGCTCATTGGGGCGGGACTTCTCGCAATCGATGGTCGGGTGCTGAACATCGGCAAAAGGCGGTCGGCGACCTCGCAGGCAACTATCCGGCGGTAAGTCCGCAAGGTCCGCATAGCGGTCACTTGTGCCGGTCACCGCGACCGACAGCGTCGCTTTCGACCCGCCCGACCACAAACACATCCGCCGCGAGCCGCAGACGCCCGCCCGGCGGCGTCGCTGAACCGTCTGCCCGTCCGGCCCCTCGCGGCCCGCCGCGCATTCACCCGATCTCAACTCTTCTTGCCAGATCGTAAAGACCGCCGCGTTCACGATGCCCGTTCGCGCCCCCGGCACCGACGCGATACCGACGTGATACCGACGTAATACCGCATACCGATTTCTGAGGTTTTCCAGCGGATTAACTTTGATTCGCGACGATTCGTCCGAATGTTGCGGGCCGGCGCGTTTACTCTTCGAAAAGGTCGGTCTGATCCTGCGGCGGGCGCGGCGGGGGCAGACCCAGATGCGTCCATGCCTTCTGCGCCAGCATCCGCCCGCGCGGCGTGCGGTTGACCAGCCCCTGCTGCAAGAGGAACGGCTCGATCACCTCCTCGATGGCGTCGCGCGGCTCCGACAGGGCGGCGGCGATGGTGTCGATCCCGACCGGGCCACCGGCGTAGTTTTCCGCAATGAAAACAAGGTAGCGGCGGTCGGCGCCGTCAAGGCCGAGCTTGTCCACCCCCAGCCGCGTCAGCGCATGATCGGCCAGATCGCGCGTCACCCGCCCGTCGCCCTCCACCAGCGCGAAATCCACCACGCGCCGCAAAAGCCGCCCGGCGATCCGGGGCGTGCCGCGCGAGCGCCGCGCAATCTCCCGCGCACCGCCATCCTCGGCCGGCACGCCCAGCTTGCGGGCATTGCGCGTGACGATCTCGTTCAACTCATCCTCGGTGTAGAACTGCAACCGCGTCGGAATGCCGAACCGATCCCGCAAGGGCGTCGTTAAGAGCCCCAGCCGCGTCGTCGCCCCCACCAGAGTGAAGGGCTGCAACTCGATCCGCACGGTGCGCGCGGCGGGCCCTTCCCCGATCACGAGGTCAAGCTCGAAGTCCTCCATCGCGGGATAGAGAACCTCCTCCACCGCCGGATTAAGCCGATGAATCTCATCAATAAAAAGGACATCGCGCGTTTCCAGGTTGGTCAGGATCGCGGCCAGATCCCCGGCCTTGGCCAGCACCGGGCCAGAGGTCATGCGAAAGTTCACGCCAAGCTCGCGTGCCATGATCTGCGCCAGCGTCGTCTTGCCAAGGCCGGGCGGGCCGTGAAACAGCGTATGGTCCATCGCCTCGCCTCTCTGGCGCGCGGATTCGACGAAGATGCGCAGGTTCGCGCGCACCTCGGCCTGCCCGATGAAGGCATCAAGCTCGCGCGGGCGTAGCGCGCGGTCGGCGTCCCCGGGGTGCGGGTCGGGGCGAAGAGTGGGGTCGGGGCTGTCCATCGTCTATCCCTTCGGAGCCAGCAGGCGCAGCGCGGCACGGATGAGGGCGGCGGCATCGGCCTCGGGGTCGTCCCCGGCCACCTGCGCCACGGCGCCCGCGGCCTCCCCCGGCGCATAGCCCAGATTGGACAGCGCCGAAAGCGCATCGGACTGCGCCGCCGCCGTGGTGGGCGCCGGAGCCGCCGACGGGCGGCGACCGGGCGGAGGGGCCTCGATGGCCCCGACGACCGGTTCCGCCTCCGCCACACCCGCCGCCTCCTGCATCGTGCCCCCCAGTGCCATCACCCCCGGCGCCTTGTCCTTGAGTTCATTGACCACCCGCTGCGCGGTCTTGGGGCCGATCCCCCGCGCCGCCTTGATCGCGTTCCAGTCGCCAAGCGCGATGGCCCGCCCCGTCCCGTCGGCCCCCAGCGCGCCGAGAATGGCCAGAGAGGCCTTCGCGCCCACCCCCTGAACGCTCATCAAGAGCCGGTGCCATTCCTTTTCCAGCAAGGTGGAAAAGCCAAAAAGCTGAAGGATATCCTCGCGCACCAGCAATTCGGTATAGAGCGCCACCACCTCGCCCCGCCCCGGAAGCGCCGCCATCGTGCGCTCCGAGCAATAGACGACATAGCCGACCCCGCCCACGTCGATCAGCACATGGTCGTCGCTGCGATAATCGAGCTTGCCGGTCAGCTTTCCGATCATGACGCCGCCTTTCGAAGCGCGGCGGCAAGCCCGCCCGCGGCGCGGGACTGATGCGCGTGGCAGATCGCGATGGCAAGCGCATCGGCGGCATCCGCTCCGGCGATCTCCACCCCCGGAAGCTGGAGCCGCACCATATGCTCGACCTGGCATTTTTCGGCGTGCCCGACGCCCACAACGGTCTTCTTGACCTGATTGGGGGCGTATTCCCCGATCACGAGCCCCGCCTGCGCCGGCACCAGAAGCGCGATCCCCCGCGCCTGACCGAGCTTCAACGTGCCCGCGCCGTCCTTGTTCACGAAGGTCTGTTCGATGGCGGCCTCCTCGGGGGCATAGCGCGCGACGACATCGGTAAGCTGACTGTGAAGCGACAGCAGCCGCACCGCCAGATCCTTGCCGGTGGAATGGCAAATCCCGTTGGCAACGTGGCTGAGTCGGCTGCCCTCCACCTCGATCACGCCCCAACCGAGATTGCGCAACCCCGGATCTATCCCCAGAACCCTCATGTTTTCGCCCTGCCCTGCCCGAACTGTTGCTTTTCGGAACCACTAGCACGAAACGGGAACAATCGCCAAGCGGAATAGATTTCGGCCACAATCGGAACGCCGGGCCGACCGCCGCGTGCGCAAAAGGTGAAAAGCGACATCTTCCGGGGCGAAAACGCCATGCGCCGTTGCCCATTTTTACATTCAAACACAAAAACTTACAGGCCCCGAACCCATGCAGAAATCACATGCCACCTATGCCTTTTTTACTGCTTGTTCTGCGGGCAAACCGCCCATAAATGCCGCTCAGAACGAACGCAGACCACCCCCCGCATACAAGGACTCCTGTCATGGCTTCTTTCGACACATCCCGCACCCACCTCAACCCCACCGGCATCGCAGGCCGTATCGGCGCGGTCTTCACCACCGCCATCGGCGGAGCCGCAACCTGGAACGACGCGCGCCTGACACGCAACGCGCTGAGCAAGCTGACGGATCGTGAACTGGACGACATCGGCCTGTCGCGCGCCGACATCAACAACATCAAATAGGCCGCGAAGACCGCCGGTTTCGTCCCGGCGGCACCGCCTCTTCCCGATCGCCGAACGTCGGCGCGATTCCCGTGGCGCCACGGGGGTCGCGCCCGTTTCCCACGGCGCGCCGCGCCATGTGCCCGGTCCGGAGCCGAAAGGCGCGGATCAGAGAAACACCCGCTCCACGAACCAGTAGACTCCGACCAGCGCGATCACGCCAGATGCCGGGATTGCGATCCGCGCGCGATACCACGGCTTGCGCCCGAACCAGACCCCGACCGCGAGGAAGGCGAGCGCGATCACCGTCAACTGACCCAGTTCCACGCCGACATTGAACCCAAGCAACGCCGGGATGAACTGATCCTGCGGCAGGCCGAACTCCTCCAGCACCGAGGCAAATCCCAGACCGTGCAGCAACCCGAAGCCGAAGACCACCACGGGGCGCGAGCGGCTCAGCCCCCGGCTGAGGATGTTCTCCACCGCGACATATGTGATCGAGGCCGCGATCAGCGGCTCCACGATGCTGCCCGGCACCACGACCCAGCCAAGCGCCCCCAGCGCGAGTGTCATGGTATGGGCCAGTGTGAACGCCGAAATCTGCCAGATCAGCGGCCGCAGGCGCAGCGACAGGAAAAACAGCCCCAGAACGAACAGGATGTGATCCAGCCCCTTGGGCAGAATGTGAGCGAATCCCACGGGGATATAGGTCGCGAAACTTTGCCATCCCCCAAGTGCTCCGCCGCCCGACACCGCGATCTCGGGCGAGCGTTCCCCGCCGCCGACATAGCCGGTGAACGGCGCCTCCACCCCCTGTTGACGCAGGATCAGCGGCCCGTCGCCCGCGCCCCATCCAACCGTGAGCGCCGGCGCGCCGGGCGGCATCGGCCCGCGCAGAAGCAGGAAACTCCGCCGGGGCAGCGCAAGATCGCCCGTCTCGGGCACCGACACCTCCGTAATACGAAGCGGCACCGGCACGGTGCCCGCCCGCACGTCGAGCCCCGAAAGCAGCCACGGCATCCGGTCGCGAATGCGCGCCTCCAGTGCGGCCGGCGGCAAGGCCCGCAGCCGGTCGTAGTCCGCGCCCTCGGGCACGTCGTCGGTATCGGCCACGGCGTCGAGATCAATACCGGCCAGATAGGCCTCGGCGTTGATGTAGACCTCAAGCCGAAGCTGTCCGCCCTCGACGGTCAGATCGGCGATCGCGGGATCGACCTCATGCGCGGCGGCAAGGCTGGCCATGAGCATCACCGCGCTTGACACAAGCCCCGCCAGCCGCAGTTTTATCACAACACCATAGAAAGCCTGCACCATGATCCGCCCGACCCTGTTTGCCCTGGCCTTTTCCGCCGCGCTTGTGATCGCCGCACAGGGCCGTTCCCATGAGTTTTGGATCGATCCGGCGCAATATCAAGTCGAAACCGGGCAGCAGATCACAGCCCGGCTGCGCAACGGCGAGGGGTTCTCCGGCGCGGCCCTGGCCTGGCTCGACCATCGGATCGCGCGGTTCGACTGGTATTCCGGCGATGATCCCCGCCCGGTCGCGGGCCGTCTCGGCGACAACCCGGCGGTGCGCCTGACCCCCGACACCCCCGGCCTCCTGCGGCTGGTGCACGAAACCACGCTCAGCAAGGTCACCTACCGGGACTGGGAAACGCCTCTGGCCTTCGCGCGGCACAAGGATCTCGGCGATCTGCGTGCGCGCCACGCCGCACGGGGGCTGGACGATCCCCCCTTCACCGAAGGATACCGCCGTTTCGTCAAGGCGCTGATCGGCGTGGGGGATAGCCGGGGGCAGGACGGCCCGACCGGGATGGAAACGGAATTCGTCGCCCTCGCCAACCCCTATACCGATACGCTGAACGGCGAATTGCCCGTGCGCCTTCTTTACCGCGATGCGCCGCGCGCAAATGCCCAGGTGGAAGTGTTCGAGTGTGCCCCGGACGGGACAATCCGCATCTTCACCGTCCGAACCGATGACGATGGAATCGCGCGGGTTCCCGTCCGCCCCGGGCATGTCTACCTGCTCGACGCGGTGATCCTGCGCGCCCCGGCCCCGGAACTCGCCGACGAGACGGGCATCGTCTGGGAAACCCTCTGGGCGGCGTTGACCTTTGCGGTGCCGGGCTGACACAAGTATATCACAGCGCACGAAAGGGCACACTCCGATGATCGACCTGCATCTGTCGCCAGAGGTGGCACGGGCCAAGGCTTCGGGTGCCCCCCTTGTCGCACTGGAAAGCACCATCATCACCCACGGGATGCCTCGACCGCAGAATATCGAGGTGGCCCGGCTGGTGGAGGGCGACATCCGGAAGGCCGGCGCCACCCCTGCCACGATCGCCGTGATCGAGGGGCGGCTTCACATCGGGCTGACCGGGGCGGAGCTGGAGGCGCTGGCACAGGCGCGCGACGTGGCCAAGCTCTCGCGCGCCGATCTCGCGGTGTGCCTTGCGCGCGGCGGCACCGGCGCGACCACCGTGGCCGCCACCATGATCGCGGCGCACCTTGCCGGAATCGCGGTCTTCGCCACGGGCGGTATCGGCGGCGTGCATCGCGGCGCCGAAGACAGTTTCGACATCTCCGCCGACCTGCCCGAACTGGCGGCCACCCCCGTCACCGTGGTCTGCGCCGGGGCGAAAGCCATCCTCGATCTGCCCAAGACGCTCGAAGTGCTGGAAACCCACGGCGTGCCGGTGATCGCCTACGGGCAGGACAACCTGCCCGCCTTCTGGTCCGCCACATCGGACCTTCCCGCCCCCCTGCGCCTTGACAACGCGGCGCAGATCGCCCGCGCCCACCGCCTGCGCGCCGCGCTCGGCCTGCCGGGCGGGCAGCTTGTCGCGAACCCGATCCCGGCGGCGGACGAGATCCCCGTCCGCACCCTCGCCCCGCTCATCGAGACCGCCCTCGCGGAGGCATCAGCCCAAGGGATTGCCGGCAAATCCGTCACCCCCTTCGTGCTGCACCGAATCTTCGAGTTGACAGAGGGCCGCTCCCTCACCGCCAACATCGCCCTTGTGCGCAACAATGCCCGCCTCGGCGCCGCCATCGCCCGCGCCCTGAGCAAATCCTGAGCGCGCACCGGGAAAAGACCCTCCCCCGTTTTCAACACGTTGAAGCAGGTCGGCAAACCGTCTATCTAGCGGTGACACATCTCCGGGTAGACCATGACAACCCCTTTCGACGACAAACCGCGCCCCCGCCGCAGCGGCCTGCTTTCAGGGCTGCGCACGTCCTTCCTGACCGGCCTTGTGGTGATCGCCCCGGTGGCCTTCACGTTCTGGTTGATCTGGACCTTCATCGGCTGGGTGGACAGCTTCGTGCTGCCCTTCGTGCCCGAGGCCTATCAGCCCGACAGCCTCATTCGACACCTGATCGGACCGGAGGCCTACGCCACCTACATCGGGGACGGTGAGGCGTTCAATATTCGCGGCGTCGGGGTGGTGATCTTCCTGATTTTCACCATCGTCGTGGGCTGGATCGCCAAGGGCCTCATCGGGCGCTCGCTGATCCGCTACGCCGAGAACCTCGTCAACCGGATGCCTGTTGTTCGCACGATCTACTCGGGGGTGAAGCAGATCGCCGAGACGGTCTTTGCCCAATCCGAGCGCAGCTTCGAGAAGGCCTGCCTGATCGAATACCCCCGACGCGGCATCTGGGCCATCGGCTTCATCTCGACCTCCGCCAAGGGAGAGGTCAACAGCCGCGCCCAGACGTCCGATCAACTCATGAGCGTTTTCGTGCCCACCACGCCCAACCCGACCTCGGGCTTTCTGCTGTTCTTTCCCAAACAGGATGTGATCGAACTCGACATGACGGTGGAGGATGCGGCGAAACTGGTGATTTCGGCCGGGCTCGTTTATCCCAACGCCAAGGATCCGAGCCTGCCCCCCGCCGAGGAGATCGCGCGCTGAGGCAGGCGTCGGTCTGGATCGTCAGTCTGGCAGGTCGAAAACCTGCCCCGGATAGATCAGGTCCGGGTCGCGGATACGGTCTTGATTGGCTTCGAATACACGCACATAGAGGATGCCCCGCCCGTATCTGTCGCGCGAAATCGCCCAGAGCGTATCGCCCGGCTGCACGGTCACGGCGCTGATGGGGGGCGCGGGGCCGCCCTTGGCCTCCAGTTTCTCGGGCGCCTCGCGCTTGAACGGGGTTTCGATCCGCGAGAGCACCTTGCCCTCGTCGTCCACCTCGTCCACCCGAAGGGTATAGACGCCGGTATCCACCTGCGGCAGCTCGGTGCGCCAGTTCCCGTCGGCGGCAATGCGCGATCTGGTGATCGGGGTATTGTCGAGATAGACTCGCACGAAGCTGTCGCCGCGGCCCCGCCCCGCAAGCTGCACGGCCCCCTCGTCCGAATAGCTGATCGCGTCAAGCGCGACCGCATCCATCACCTCGGGCGTCGCGCCGCCGCTGTCGGGGCCCTGAAGAACGCGCACACCCTCGTCGTCGGCAAGCACCACCACTGGCGGTTCGGCCACGTCGCGCGGCGTCTCCGGCACGGCAGGGGCTGGCGTATCCGCCCCCACGTCGCTGCCCGCGATGGCCTCATCGTCCGCCGCGTCGGCGGATGCGGCGGGCTGGTCGGCAACTGTCGCCGCGGCGGTGTCTTCGGCGGTCGGGGCCTCGGGAATGTCCTCTGCCGCAGCCGTCACACTCTCGCCGAGCGTGCCGGCGTCCGGCGCATCAGCCGGCCGCTCGGTAGTGGCGGCGATGTCACGTTCCGGCGCGCTCACGGGCTGATCGGCCGGCACCGACGGGGCCGAATCCGCTTCGGGCTCTGTCGAGGCACTGGCCACGTCCCGCTTCTGCGGCGCGATGATCACAGACGCCTCCGAATGGATCTCTCCCGTGCCACTGCGATCCACCAGTGACAGCACACGCGGCGCGGCGCCGGGCTCGATATGCGCAAAACTGACGAACCTGCCGTCGGCCCCGGCCTGAACCTCGCTCAGATCATCGCCATCGAGCAGGATCGCGATCCTCGCGCCCGCCGCCCCGCGCCCGGCGATAACCACCGATCCATCGGTCTCGACCCGCACCAGATCGAAGGCCGGCGCCATGCGCGCGGCGCTCTCTTCGGTGTCCGTATCCGGCCCGGCCTCTTCGGGGCGGGGCTGCGCCGCCAAATCGGCGGTGGTCGCATCGCCCTGCCCGGTCGGTGCGGCGGGGGCCTCTGCGGTGTCCTCTGTCGTGGTGGCATCGTCGGCTGCGGGCATCTCCCCCGGTGCGGCCTCGTCGCTCACCTCCGCGTCGTCGCTCGCCTCGTCGGAAACGACTGCCTCGGCCGCCGCGTCGCTCGCGGCCTCGTCGGGCGCCGCCTCGGATACATCCTGCTCGGGCTGTCGTTCGTTGACCTGCTGCTGCGTGTCCTGCTCCGCCGGCGTCACCTGTTCGGCGCTTTCTGCGCTCCTGTCGCTCGATGCCACTTCGGACTCATCGGCAGGCGCCGCGTCGGAGGACTCGGGCGCGTCCACGTCCGGCGGCGGCGCGGGCGCATCCGGCGCGTCGGGATAGACCGCCGCCGATGGGGTCTCCACCGCGCCCGGCGCGTCCGGCACATCCGTTGCGGGCGGTGTCTGCGGGGTCTGTACCGCTTCCGGCATGTCCTCCACGGATGTTTCGGCCTCGGGCGCGACCGATTGGTCCGAAGGCCTTGACTCCGGCGCCTGCGGCTCGGGCCGGTCGGGCGTGAAAACACCGCCCGCATATAGCCCGAGACCCACGGCGATCACGGCAACCGCGCCGCCCGCGATTACCGCGTTTCCACCAAGAAAAGAGGCCAGTCTGCTCATATATGTCCATCCCCCGGGTTCGGGCGCTATAACCCGGTTGAGCGCGCATGGCAACGGCGCTATGGGTGAACCAAAGAGCTTTGTTCGCATTGGGGTTTTTCATGTCACAGCGATCCGTCTGCGTCTTCTGCGGCTCCCGCTCCGGGTCGCGGCCCGACTTCCAGTCGGAGGCAGAGGCGCTAGGCCGTGTGCTGGCTGCGCGGGGCTGGCGGCTGGTCTATGGCGCTGGCGATGTCGGTTTGATGGGCGCGGTGGCCCAAAGCGCCCAGTCGCAGGGCGGCGAAACCTTCGGTGTCATCCCCACACACCTGATCCGTCGCGAGGCCGGGCACAGCGATCCGCGCCGCTTCGTGATCACCGAGAACATGCATGAACGCAAGAAAGTCATGTTCATGAACTCCGACGCCATCGTTGTCATGCCGGGCGGGGCCGGCTCGCTCGACGAGTTTTTCGAGGTGCTGACATGGCGCCAACTCGGCCTGCATGACAAACCGCTGATCCTGCTCAATACCGCCGGCTACTGGGATCCGCTTCTGGCGCTTCTCGATCATGTCATCGCGCAGGGGTTTGCCGATCCGTCGCTGCGCGGCTTCGTTCAGGTGGCCGCCGATGTCGATACGCTCGAGGCCGCCCTCGCCGCCGCCCTGTCCTGACGCCAGCCGGCATAGGTATAGATGGCCAGCGCCACCCATATGAGCGGAAAGGCGATGCCGTGCCAGATGCCGAACGGCTCCGCGAAGATCAGTGTCGCACACAGAAATTGCAGCGTCGGGTTGAGATACTGCACCACCCCGACCGTCGCCATCCGCACCCGCCGCGCGGCAAAGCTGAACAGGATCAGTGGTGTCGCGGTCAGCGCGCCCGACAGCATCAAAAGCCCGCTGTCGCCCCAGTCCGCGCCAAAGCCGCCGCCGCCCTGCCCGTGGATCACCGCCAGCACCAGAAGGCCCACCGGCCCCAGAAGCCAGACCTCGCCCGTGACCGACACCACCGGGCCGAGATCGAGTCGCTTCTTGAACAGCCCGTAGGCCCCGAAGCTGAACGCGAGGCTCAGCGCGATCCAGGGCGCCACGCCGAGCCCCCATGTCAGGATCGTCACCGCCGTCAGGGCAAGCCCGACCGCGACCATCTGCATCGGACCGAGCGTTTCGCCAAAGGTGACGCGCCCGATCACCACGGCCACCAGCGGGAACAGGAAATACCCCATGCTCGCCTCGGTCGCGTGGCCCGACCCGATCGACCAGATGAACAGGAACCAGTTGGTTGAGATCGACAGCGCCGCCGCCACCACGATCACCGTGCGCCGGTCCGACAGCGCCGCGCGCAGCAGGCCCAGCCGCCCCTGAAGCGCCAGAACCCCAGTGAACAGGACCGCCGACCAGATCGTGCGATGCGCCAGCACCTCGATGGGGGGCAGATGCGCCAGCAGCTTGTAGTAAAGCGGCGAAAGCCCCCAGATCATGCAGGCCGCAACCATCGCCAGAACACCGGCCCTTGCCTGATCCATCGACTGTCCTTCCGCTGATCGCGCTCTGCCGGCAGGGCGCGCGCTGCTTCGCAAACGGCTCTACCCCGCCGCGCGGTGCGCGGCAAGATCGCCCGGCTCAGGCCAGTTTCAGCACCGGCGCAAAAGCGTTGTCCGTCAGGCAGAGGTCGAGCGTGCGCGGCGGCAGGCGGCCAAGCTGCTCGAAGGCCGCAAGGAAATCGACGAGGCTGTGCGATTCGACAATCAACCCCTCTTCGATCCGCGCCATGAGCTGAAAGGCCACGCGCACCGGCCGGCCCGTCCGCCGCTCGACCGCGGTGAACTCGCCCTGCAAGGCAATCGTGTGGCCATCCTCCACCGACTGCCAGATCGTCAGGCTGCGCTCGCCCAACTGCGCCACGAGCATACGCTGAAACGCGATGAGATCCTCAAGCGAGGCGAAGGCCTCGGCCTCGAGACCGGCGACGAAGGCATCGGGGTGATAATTGCGCTCGACACTGGTCGTATCGCCATCGCACCAGAAACTCTTCAGAATGGTTTCCACTTTGTCCTGTAAAACACCCAACGCCTGCTCCCAAGCCGGACCCCGCCCCATGAATGGCAGGGTCATTCATCGTTCCGTGATAATCAAACGAAAACCCGCCCCAGCCCATCGGCCGCGGCGGGTTCGTCTCTGGCGACGCGGCCCCGATCAGAGGCGCGAGGCCACGTTTTCCCAGTTCACCAGGTTGTCGAGGAAATTCTGGAGATACGCCGGGCGCTTGTTGCGGAAATCGATGTAATAGGAATGCTCCCACACATCGCAACCCAGAAGCGCGGTTTGCCCGAAGCAGAGCGGGTTCACGCCGTTCTCCGTCTTCGTCACCTTCAGCCCGCCGTCGGTGTCCTTGACCAGCCAGCACCAGCCAGAGCCGAACTGCCCAGCGCCCGCGGCGGCAAACTCTTCCTTGAACGTGTCGAGCGAGCCAAAGCTCTCGGTGATCGCCTTTTCAAGCTCACCGGGCATGCCGGTGCCGCCCGGCGCCATCATCTGCCAGAACTGGTTGTGGTTCCAGTATTGCGAGGCGTTGTTGAAAATGCCGTTCTGCGCCACGGCCTTGGGGTCATAGGTGCCCTTGATGATCTCTTCGACGGGCTTGCCTTCCCACTCGGTCCCGGCAACCGCCTTGTTGCCGTTGTCGACATAGGCCTTGTGGTGGATATCGTGGTGGTACTCCAGCGTCTCGCGGCTCATGCCGTGATCGGCCAGCGCGTCATGCGAATACGGAAGATCGGGAAGTTCAAAAGCCATTGGGAAAACCCCTTTTGTTGTTCGTGCGGATATAGCCATACAGATGGGGGCGAACCGCCCGGAAGGTCAACCCCAAAGCCGTGTGCGACTCCGCCAACCCCCCGGAGCGAGGGAGAAAATTACCAGAGCCACACGTCGGGTCAGGCGCGGTAGAACCCGACCTCGCCGCCCGTCTCGCCCGACACGCGCAGCAGGTCAAAGACATATTGCGCCACCGACCGGAAGCAGATCACCTCAAGGCTGCCGTTCTCGTTGGCCCAGATCGCCGCCGGCACCTGCGCCAGCCGCGAGCGGCGAAACTGCCCGGCGCCGAACGCCTCCGCCGAGAAATCCACCGGCGAAAGTTTGCCCAGAACCTCGCGCGCGCCGCCGCCTGACACACGGAATCCCGCCCGCGCGTCCGAGACATTGACGACAAGCCCATGTGCCGTGCCCATCGCGTCCTGCGCCGCCGCCACCGCCTCCGCGGCCCGGTCATACCCGGTCAGAAGCAACAACTCGTCGGGCGACATCCACGCCGCCGCGCCCTGATCGCCCTGCACGATCCGGCGCACATCGGGCACGCCCGCGCCCACGGCGGCCTTCACCGCCGCCGCCACCGCCTTGCCCGACAGATCCCCGCGCAGCGTGATCATGCCGCGCAGACCGACCTCCTCAACCGTGGCGACTCCGCTCGCCGTCGCCGCGTTCAACGCGCTGACCGCTTCAGACATTCTGCTTCTCCCCCTCCGGGTCATAGAACACCGGGCTGACGATCTTCGCGCTGACGGTGCTGCCGTCCAGCTTCGCGATCTCGATCACCTCGCCCATCCGGTCCGGGCCGCGATGCACCAGCGCCATCGCGATCCCCCGGCCCAGCGTGGGCGAATGATAGGTCGAGGTGACGCGCCCCTGCGTGCTGCGCTGGCCGTTGGCATTGTGCCCGCCGGCCACCGCATAGGCCCCGTCGGGGATCACCGACCCGTCCAGCGTCTCCAGCCCCACGAGCTTCCATCGCTCCGGGTCCGCCATGTGCGGGCGCGTCTGCGCGCGCTTGCCGAGGTAATCCTCTTTCTTCTTCGAGATCGCCCAGCCAAGGCCGAGATCTTGCGGGATCACCGTCCCGTCGGTCTCGTCCCCGATCATGATGAACCCCTTCTCGGCCCGCATCACATGCAGCGCCTCGGTGCCGTAGGGAGTGATGCCGAACTCCTCTCCCGCCTCCAGCAGCGTATCCCAGAAGGCGCGCCCGACGCTCGCGGCCACGGCGATTTCGAACGACAGCTCACCGGAAAAGGAGATGCGGAATACCCGCGCGTCGAAACCGCCCAGCGTGCCGTCCTTCCATTCCATGAAGGCCATCGCCTCTTTCGACACATCCATGCCGCCCAGCTTGTCCAGAAGCTTGCGGGCATTGGGGCCGACCACGCCGATCTGCACGAACTGCTCGGTCACATTAGCGGTGTAAACTTTCCAGTCCCACCATTCGGTCTGAAGCCATTCCTCCATATGCCCGTGGATATGCTCCGCCCCGCCGGTGGTGGTATGCACAAGGAAGGTCTCCTCGTCGAGGCGCGCCACCACGCCATCGTCCATCAGGAACCCGTTCTCGTTGCACATCAGGCCATAGCGGCATTTGCCCGGCTTCAGGCTGCTCATCATGTTGGTGTAGAGCATGTCCATGAATTTCGGCGCATCCGGCCCGGTCACGATGATCTTGCCCAGCGTGGAGGCATCCAGAATCCCGAGGCTGCCGCGCGTCTGGTCGATCTCGCGCCTCACCGCCTCGGCGTGGCTCTCGCCGCCGCGCGGGAAACAATAGGGGCGGCGCCACTGGCCGACCGGCTCGAAATGGGCGCCCTGCGCCTCGTGCCAGTCGTGGATCGGCGTGCGGCGCAGCGGCTGAAACACCTCCGCGCGCGCCTCGCCCGCGATCGCGCCCATGGAAATCGGCGTGTAGGGCGGGCGGAAGGTGGTCGTGCCCACCGACGGGATCGGCGCGTTGAGCTGGCTGGCCAGCGTCGCCAGACCGTTTATATTCGACAGCTTGCCCTGATCGGTCGCCATACCGAGCGTGGTGTACCGCTTGGTATGCTCCACGCTTTCATAGCCTTCCTGCGCCGCCAGCATCACGTCGCTGACCTTCACGTCGTTCTGGTAATCCAGCCACGCCTTCATGCGCAGATCCGGCCCCGCCCCCTGCGGCATGAGCCAGACCGGCATCATCGCCGCCTCGGGCTGCGCCGCCACCTCGGGCACGGGGGTCTCGCCGCCCGCGTGGCCGGTCTCCTGCGCCGCAGCCGTCCCCGCGCCGGTGGCATCGGCAAGGATCGCGCGCAGGTCCATCGCGCCATTGCCCGCCCCCGCCGCGATCACGAAGCCCGCGCCATCGGCGCCAAGCGGCGGGCGGTCCGCGTCGGGGCGGAAATGCGCCTGCATATCGTCCCAGATCAACTTGCCGCCGCAATGCGACCACAGGTGCACCACGGGCGACCAGCCGCCCGACATGGCCACCGCGTCGCATTTGATCTCTTCCAGCGCGGCGCCCTCGCCCTCCTGAAGGCAGATCGACACGCCGGTGACGCGCTTGCCGCCCTTCACCTTGGCGATGCCCTTGCCGGTCGCCACCCTTATGCCAAGGCCGCGCGCCTCTTCGGCGAGCGCGCCGCCGCCCGCCGCCCGCGCATCGAGCACGACCGGCACCTCCAGCCCCGCGTGCTTGAGCGCGATGGCCGTGCGATAGGCGTCGTCGTTGTTGGTCACCACCACCGTGCGGTCGCCCGGCGACACGCCGTAATCGACCAGGTAATCGCGCATGGCCGAGGCCAGCATGACCCCCGGCACATCGTTGCCGGCAAACGATAGCGGCCGTTCGATCGCGCCGGTGGCGGTCACGATCCGCCCCGCCCGGATGCGCCAAAGGCGGTGGCGCGGGCCGGGGGTGTCGGGCGCATGATCGCGCACCCGCTCATAACCCAGCACATAGCCGTGATCATAAACCCCCGCGCCCATCATCCGGGTGCGCATGGTGACATTCGGCATCGCCTTGAGGTCATTGACAAGCGTGGTGACATGATCGCCCGCCGCCATGCCCCCGACCTCTCCGCCATCGACGGGCGCGCGCCCGCCCCAATGCGGCGTCTGCTCCATCAGCAGCACCTTGGCCCCGCCCGCGCCCGCCGCCTTGGCCGCCTGAAGCCCGGCGATCCCGCCGCCGATCACCACCACGTCCACGAAGGCATAAAAATGCTCGTAGCGGTCGGCGTCGCGGTCCTTGGGCGCGCGGCCCAGCCCGGCGGAGTGGCGCACGATCGGCTCGAACAGGTATTTCCACGCCGCGCGCGGCGCCATGAAGGTCTTGTAGTAGAACCCCGCCGGCAGGACCCGCGCGAGCTTGTTGTTGATCGCGCCGATGTCGAACTCAAGGCTCGGCCAGTGGTTCTGCGAGGTGCAGGTCAGCCCGTCGAAAAGCTCCGTCGTCGTGGCGCGCTGGTTCGGCTCGAACCGGCCCCCCTCGCCGAGGTTGACCAATGCGTTCGGCTCCTCGGCGCCGCTGGCCACCAGCCCGCGCGGACGGTGATACTTGAACGACCGGCCCACCATCATCTGCCCGCCCGCCAGCAAGGCCGAGGCGAGCGTGTCCCCCTCGTAGCCCTTCAGGCGCCGCCCGTTGAAGGTGAATTCCACGGCCTTGCCGCGATTGACGAGACGGCCGCCGGAGGAAAGTCTGGTGCTCATTGTTCAGCCCCTTCGCGGGTGGACATGCCGGAGCCACCGGCGGAGGTATTTGTGCCAAAAAGATGCATCAGGAGAACTCCCGCCACGTCCAGCCGGGCCGCCGCGCGCTGATCGCGTCGCGGATGTGCTGCGGCGGCTCGGTCGTCTGGGCGCTGTAGGTGCCGAACACCTCCAGCGTGACGGTGCAGCGCGCGGCGTGAAACCACTTGCCGCAGCCGTTGGCATGGCGCCAGCGTTCCAGATGCACGCCCTTGGGGTTCTCGCGCATGAACAGGTATTGCTCGAAATCGGCATCCGACGATCCGGGCCCGAAGCGCTTCAGATGCGCCTCCCCGCCCGAGTGGAATTCGGTCTCTTCGCCTTTGACGCCGCAATAGGGGCAGGTGAGGATCAGCATGATGCGACCTCCAGATGGCGAGCTTCTGAACTTTTCTTGTGAACTCGTAGTAATCCACAAAAACATACAAATTGCGCCCCCATCGCTTCAGCTTTTACTATCCCTTTGCAGTGAATACCGAAACGACAGTGAGGTGACAAAAGATGAGGAACCATATCCACAGCCTGAGCTGGGAACTTCAACAAAAGCGTTCCAAACTTGAAGAGGCTACGTCCAAGCACTCCTTTGCTGAAGGCGAATGGCTTCAAGCGGAGGCTAGAGTTGCCGAACAAAGACGAATTCTCCAAGAAGAGATTGTTATTCGAGATAGAAAGAAGGATGTTTTTCGGAACATTCACTTTCCGTATACTCAACTCCAAGACGAAATTCTCGAAATTGAAAACGAGATATTCGATATTTCTGATATACCTTCCAATAGTATCAATCATCAGTGAGCCACCCCCGCAGCCACGCTCTCGTCGATGAACCGCCCCTCGATGAAGCGGTTCATGCCGAACTCGGCGCAAAGCGGGCCGGGCTCTGCCTTGGCGATCAGCTCCGCCGTGGCCCAGCCGCCGCCGGGGATCGCCTTGAACCCGCCGGTGCCCCAGCCGGCGTTGATGAAGCAGTTGCCCAGCGGCGTCTTGCCGATCACCGGAGAGCGGTCGCCGGTCACATCCACGATCCCGCCCCATTGCCGCAGCATCTTCAGGCGGCTGACCATCGGGAAGGTCTCCACCAAGGCGCGCACCGTCTCCTCGATGTGGTGAAAGCTGCCGCGCTGGGTGTAGTTGTTGAACCCGTCGGTGCCGCCGCCGATCACCATCTCGCCCTTGTCGGACTGGCTCAGGTAGCCGTGGACGGTGTTGGCCATCACCACCACGTCCATGCAGGGCTTGATCGGCTCGCTCACCAGCGCCTGAAGCGCGACGCTCTCCATCGGCAGGCGGAACCCGGCCATCTGCGCCAGATGCCCCGAGTTGCCTGCCACCACGAGGCCGAGCTTGTCGCAGGCGATCTCGCCCCTGCTCGTCTCCACCCCCGTGACCTTGCCATTCGCGGAGCGCACCGCCGTCACCTCGCATTGCTGGATGATGTCCATCCCCATGTCCGAGCAGGCCCGCGCATAGCCCCAGGCCACCGCGTCATGCCGCGCGGTGCCGCCGCGCGCCTGCCACAGCCCGCCCAGCACCGGATAACGCGGCCCGTCGAGATTGATGATCGGCACCAGTTCCTTCACGCGGTCCGGCCCGATGAACTCGGTCTGCACCCCCTGAAGCGCGTTGGCATGGGCCGTGCGCCGGTAGCCGCGCACCTCATGCTCCGTCTGCGCCAGCATGATCACCCCGCGCGGCGAGAACATCACGTTGTAGTTGAGATCCTGGCTGATCGTCTCATAAAGAGAGCGCGCCTTTTCATAGATCGCCGCGGACGGATCCTGAAGGTAGTTCGACCGGATGATCGTCGTGTTGCGCCCGGTGTTGCCGCCGCCAAGCCAGCCCTTTTCGAGGATCGCCACATTGGTGATGCCGAAATTCTTGCCGAGATAGAACGCGGTGGCGAGCCCGTGCCCCCCCGCGCCGACGATGATCACGTCGTATTTCTTCTTCGGCTCGGGGGAACGCCACGCCCGTTCCCAGCCGCTATGATATCGGGCCGCCTCCCGGGCGATGGCGAAGGCTGAGTAACGTCGCATGGGCAGTGATTCCAATCTGGGCGGTATATCCGCAACCATATGAACTGCGGCACGGCGCTTCACACGATTCAAACCGCCCCTTTGCCCTCTGGTTGCGACATGTCGGGCCATCACGGGGTTTTGCCCTTTTTCCCGGCGCCCTGCGCCTATAGATGGGGGGCAGGACGACACAAGGGGGCGCATATGCTGTTCTGGATCATCGCGGGCATATTGGCCCTTGCCGTGGCGGGGCTTCTGGCGCTGGCCGTCATACGCGGGCGCGACAGTGAAACGCCCGCCGCCGCCTATGACCTTCAGGTCTACCGCGATCAGCTCAAGGAGGTGGAGCGCGACACCGCCCGCGGCGTGATCGGCGCGGATGAGGCCGAACGCCTGCGCACCGAGGTCTCGCGCCGCATCCTTGCCGCCGATACCGCGTTGCACCGCGAGAGCGCCACGCAGGGCGGCGGACGCGGCGCGCGCGCCCTCGCGCTGGTCGCCGCGCTTGCGGTGGCGGGCGGGGCGCTGGGGCTTTACGGCTGGCTCGGTGCGCCGGGCTATGGCGATCTGCCGCTCAAGTCCCGCATCGCCGCCGCGCAGGACCGTCACGCCAACCGTCCCACGCAGGCCGAGATCGAGGCGCGGATGCCCGCCACCGTCCCGGCAGAGCCCGCCCCGGAATACGCGGAGTTGATGGAAAAACTGCGCGAGACGGTGGCAGGGCGTCCCGGCGATCTTGAGGGGCAGCAGCTTCTGGCCCGCAACGAGGCCGCGCTTGGCAACCTGCGCGCCGCCTATGCCGCGCAGGAGGAGGTGATCCGCATCAAGGGCGAAAACGCCACCGCCGAGGATCACGTCTTTCTCGCCGAGCTGATGATTTCCGCCGCGCAGGGCTATGTCTCCCCCGAGGCGGAGAGCAGCCTGCGCCGCGCGCTGGAGCTTGAACGCGGCAACGGCGCCGCGCGCTATTACATGGGGCTGATGCTGGCGCAGAACGACCGCCCCGACCTCGCCTTCCGCATGTGGGAGTCGCTCTTGCGCGAGGGGCCGTCCGATGCGTCATGGATGGAACCGATCCGCAACCAGATCGAAGAGCTGGCACAGCGCGCCGGGGTGGAGTTCACGCCGCCCGCCGAGGGCGCCCCGGCGGCGCCCGCGCCCGCCCTGCCCGGCCCCGATGCCGGAGACATGCAGGCCGCCGGCGACATGAGCCCCGCCGAACGGATGGAGATGATCCGCGGCATGGTTTCAAACCTGTCAGACCGCCTCGCCAACGAGGGGGGCACCCCGGATGAATGGGCGCGCCTCATCGGCGCCTATGGCGTGCTGGGCGAGATGGCGCAGGCCCGCGCCATCTGGATCGAGGCGCAAAAGGTCTTTGCCGATCGCCCCAACGCGATGGAGACGGTGCGCAGCGGGGCCCGCCGCGCGGGACTGGTGGAATGAACGCGAGTGTTTTCGCCGAAATATCGGAGTTTGCCCGCACCCTGCCCGCGCATGGCGCGCTCATGGGGCTGGATCTGGGCACCAAGACGATTGGCGTGGCGGTCTCGGACGGGATGCGCTCCGTCGCCACGCCGCTGGAAACGGTGAAGCGGCGCAAATTCGGTCTGGACGCGGCGCGCCTGCTGGAGCTGGCCGGCGCCCGTGCCATCGTGGGGATCGTGCTGGGTCTGCCGCGCAACATGGACGGCTCCGAAGGGCCGCGGGCCCAGTCCACCCGCGCCTTCGCCCGCAACCTGTCCGGGCTGACGCCCCTGCCTCTGACGTTCTGGGATGAACGTCTCTCGACAGTGGCGGCCGAACGGGCGTTGCTGGAGGCGGATACGACACGCAAACGTCGCGCCGAGGTGATCGACCATGTCGCGGCGTCCTATATCCTGCAAGGGGCGCTGGACCGGCTCGCCCATATCGGCAGGAGTGGCAGCACATGAGCGACGACAGGACCAACAATGATCCCCCCGTCTGGCGGCGGCCCGAGGTCGAAAGCCCCTGCGTGCAGATCTGCGTGATCCACCCCGAGGAACGCATCTGCACCGGCTGCTACCGCAGCATCGAAGAGATCGCCCGCTGGTCGAAGATGGACCCTGACGAGCGGCGCAAGATCATGGCGGAATTGCCGGACCGCGCCCCGCGCCTGCAAAAGCGCCGGGGGGGCCGCGCCGCGCGCCTGCGCCGGAAAACGCCGCGCCTGTAGCGTGGAGTCAATCTGGATCATTATTCGACCCAATGGTCCGATTCCACCGGAGCCTGCCCCGAAACGCAACGCGCGCCACATTCATCATGGGCCAAAAGCGCCCCGGCGCGCCATCGGCACCGACGCGATACCGACAAAATACCGACGTTTTACCGACGTGGCGTTTTCAGTGAAATCAAGGGCTTAACCCGATTCTCGGCCGAGGCGCCGATTTTGCCTCAAGCACCGCTTGACGCAGTCGCCGCCATTGGCTACCTCAAACGGCACAGGCGGGTATGATGTAATGGTAGCCTGTCAGCTTCCCAAGCTGAACGCGCGGGTTCGATTCCCGCTACCCGCTCCAACACGCCGCCACAAATTGAGACCGTCGATCAGTCCCGTCCGGCGGAGTCTGCAGTGGATGCGGCTCCGGATACCCGCACGGACGAATCGCGCGTTTGGTATCAGCGGAGATGCCTTCAAGATGGCGCGGTCTATCCGTTATCTTTCAACAGTAAGCAGTCGATCCAAGGATTGATGCTAATCCACGTCCAGTTTAAACGAATATCCAGAGAAGCAAGTAAAAGTTGCGTGAAACTGCGACGCGACACTCGACGGACGGTATGATTTCACCTAAAACAGGTTAGGGGAAATGACGTAACCCAGAGCAATCTGGGAAGAGGGCAAGCCGATAAGACGGTGCGCCAAAAAACAGACAACGGTATGGGCTATCGCACCCTGCCGGATAAGTTTCGGGGACAACGCAAGCAACGGAATTGCAGCCGGTAATCGGTGTGGAGTTGTCAGTTCAGGTCGTATCTTTATGAGTAGTGACAGCAGGTAAACGAGCCTGCGGTGCAACCTCATGTGGTCGCGCGCGTCCATTTGAGAGCACGCCAGATCTGCAAGCAATTTCCGACACCACCACGTCCGCCCAATGAAATAAGGGGCAAGGCGACGAGATGCATCCCAAGAGTGCCCCAAGACAAGGAGCGCAATTGTAAATCCTGCCCCGGCCTTTTGGTAAAGCCGCGAATATACGCCCCATCGGGTTCGAGGCGGAATTGCGAAGAATGCGAGGACAAATGCTAGCCCCCAAATGGCGTCTCAATCGTTCTGAAAAAGCCTCAGGCTCCGCCTTACGGGAGAATAAGTGGGATCAAACTACGCCAACGCGCCCCGGACCTGCGTTGGTGGGCATCTTCGCAAGCCTGCCGGTCGCCGTGCTGTCTCTTGTCGGTCTTCTGGTCGCCGGTCTGCCCCTTGGCTGGTCGCTCCTGATCACGATCGGCCTGCAATACGCGACCGCCGCAATCGTGATCGGCGTATGCTCAAAGCGTGCGAAAGACCGGCGCCACCCCGCCGGACCGGGGACATCGCCTGTCAGTATCAAGGCGACAGCGGCCGATCTCAGAGCGCCACTGGAAGCACACGTATGGCAACACTATGCGGCCATCCCTGGGTCGGAACCGCCCAGGCATCGAATCGCATTCGCCGCGCCGAACGCTGAGCATAGCCGCACGATCGCAAAAGACCTCAGCGAAATCGGGGCCGAAACGCACCTCGTCTCGGATATCGAAGCGCTTCTGGAAACCGTGCTGAACGCTCCGGACGCGTGGGATTTTGTTATCACTGACCTTGATGTGACCGGCGATTCATGGATTGCAGTCGACGAGATGATGTACTTCCGCAAAATCTGCCCGCAGGTGCCTGTCCTGTTGCTGACCAGCAAAGTCTCACGGGACGATTTCTCCACCATCAAATGCGCCATCGGAGATGTGACGCTTCGCAAGCCAGTCCATCATCGTCGCCTGATGGAAGGTTTGAAAGTGTTGATCGATGATACCGTGACGCGAGAGCAAATCAATCTGTCGCGAGATCGTGATCGCCGCTTCGACAGTTGACCGCAGAAAGAATCTTGTGCCACCTGAAGCTCGACAGCAGGGGTGTCGTTCCCAATGGTGGGTCGTGAGAGACTCGAACTCCTACCATAGCCAATGAAATCAATGACTTATGTGGTGTTTTGTAACCATGTGACCGGCCTCAAAATGGACTGAATGACGTTGCGTCAACCTAATGCAAAACCCGCCAGTTATCACCGGCGGGTTCATTGTCGTGGTGGTGGTCGTGGCGGTGCCTATGCCCCACTCTCGGCGATCATGTCGCCGCCGTCGCGGCTTAGCTCCTCGACCGTGGTATTGCCGTAAAGGTCGTCAGGCATCAGCACGATTTCCTGTTCTTTCCGATCATTGAAATAGGCCAACACTGCACTTTTCGGAACAGTTACGGTTGCGACCGCAGGAATGCCACCGGGCCAGCGCCGGGCGAACCACTCAGCCGTTTCCTTGCTCAGCGACCACGACCAGCCGCACTCCTCACAGCCATCACCATCCTCTGACCACTGGAAGCCACGATACACGGTCAGGGTATCCGACAAGGCGTCGAATGTCTCCCGGTCCTCCGGCGAGATAACCTGAATGCGTCCGTCATCGCTATCCTGAACACGCGACCACACCTCATGCCAAAGGTCGTAGTAATCCCAAAACCAATCCACATCGACCCACACACACCGTATTGCCGAATACAAAGACCCTACGCCATGCTCATAGATCAGGTCGAGCAGGTAGTCACGCCGGTATGGCTTGACTACGGTATAGAGGGCACTTTCAAAATCACCATTCGCACAATTTTTCTCATAAATGGCGCTCATACTGGTGATCGTATCCACCAGATTACTCACCGGGAGAACGTCGAAGCTTAGAACGTGACAGAAGGGATGACAAAATTGCAATCCGTAAGGACCATCCTCTACGACATAGCTGTGATATTCCGGCGGCAGCTCTGCGAGAAACGCGGTCAGCCGATCAGCCAAGCTTTTATCCGTTAACGTGAAGGCACCGACCGTGTAAGTTGTGGTCATGTGTGTTTCCTCTTGGTTGTGTAGGTCTGGGGCGACCACACGTCGCCAATTCCGCTATAGCAACACGCGCCTCGGGCGACGCAGATTTTTCACACCGGCCAATTGTGTGATGGAGCTGCCACAAAGGTTAGCCTAAACCGCCACGCTACTCAGGTCGCTCTTTGGCTGAGCCCGGTAAGACGGTTCGCGGAAGGTATCTTTACTCGCATCCTATTCCATCACCGTCCCGATCCAAGCCATACACATCAGCCCCGATAACGCGCACTGGGCCGCGAACATAGGCCGGACCATTACCAGAACCACCGGCACAATCGACATCACTAGGCTGCATCATCCATGACGCTCTGGGGCCAAACGCCACCGACTTCGCCAAGGGTGCAGATCACTTCAGTCTTTGCCTCGGAGCCTTCGCGCTCGAACGGCTGCGCCATCACCTTCCGCTTACTGAGGTGGCCTTCGCCGGCGCCGCGGTAAGAATGAGGCATGATCGCGACCCGATCTTCCCACATTCGGACATGGCGATCTCTGCTGCGATGTGCCGAATCCACGCCACCGAGGAGAATGAGGGCCGCCCTGGCTTTCTCGATTCACGCTCACACCGTCCGGCTGTGCCGCATGGGTTGCGCTCCAGCTTCCGGGACTGGTCAGCCGAGCGGACGAACTATCCACGCGAGATGGCGGAGATGGCGCTCGCGCACAATGTGGGCAACGATGTCGAGCGCGCCTACAGGCGCGGCGACATGGTCGAGAAGCGGCGGGTGATGATGGATGATTGGGCCAGCTTTGTTCTCGGAGGTAGGCGAACGGGATGAAAGCGATCTATTTGTAGACCCGCGACCCGCTGCGCTCGGTGCATTTGGTCAAAGAATGCGTGAAGCGGGCGCTCGCTGTGTCTGGCACGAACGTCCGGGATGCGCATATTCTGTTGAAAAACTCGAGGTTTCCGGCGGGGTGAGGTGGTCACTTCACTGGGCGTGCGTTCTCTCGATTACGCTTGTCGGGCGACTTGTGGTGGCGGGATGAGCTTTGCGAGCTTTCTGAGGTTCTGTGCGGTGGCAGCGAGGTGGAATTCGTCATGTGCGCCGCATGGACCGCGCAATCGGAGACGGTTCAGGCCAAGGATCCGCTTCATGTGCGCAAACAGCATCTCGACCTTCTTCCGGAGCTTGCAGGAGATTGCGTATTGCGTTGTTCGTGCGATCGTCCGGGCCACATCGCGGGATGGCTCAAAAATCGACCGGGTCACTTTACGCGACGGTCCTTTCGGGCAGCAGCGCGCTTTCAGGGCACAAGCATCGCAATCGGCCTTGCTGGCCCTGTAACGGAGCAGACCATCTTCATCGGGTTTCTTCTCTCTTGGCTTTGCAAAGGCCCGGCGGTTCTGCGTCAGTTCCTTGCCGCCCGGACAGGTATAGATGTCCTTTTCTGGATCATAGGTGAAGTCGGCCCGCTCGAATGTGCCATCCTTGCGTCCTGATTTATCAATGACCGGAATGTGCGGCGCGATCCCGCGCTTTTGAACCAGCCAGTCGAGCATCTCGCCCTTGCCGTATGCCGTGTCCGCGATCAGGCGTTCCGGTTTGATGCCG
>NZ_FODS01000079.1 GCF_900110425.1 Salinihabitans flavidus
ACTCCGCGCTGTCGGTCAGCTTCGGCCCCATCTTTGCCCGCGGCGGCAATCCGCATTGCTTGGCCCGGCTGCTCACCAGCCCCGCGCTCACCCCGAAGTGCGCCGCGATATCCTCTGTCCGCACACCTTCAGCCCACATCCGCCGGAACTCGGCGCAATCGGGCAGCTTCGGCGCGCCGCGCGCGGGGTAGCCATAGCGCGCCGCCAGCCGGTTGACGGTCATGTAGCTGACGCCGAACCGCTCCGCGATGTCCCGCGCAGGCATTCCGTCATCCCAGAGCCTGCGAAACACGATGCTGTCGGGGATCGCCGGATCACGCGCCATGCCGCGCCCTCCGGAAGAAAAGCGGGCGCGCCGCCAGCTGGCAGACGCGCCCAAGGGGGTGGCGTTGGGGTATCGAGTTTGGATAGAGTGCCACCCTGCCACACACGCTATGGTAGTTTGATAGATCTGCCAAGACTCTTTTTAGCTGATGATTGGAAACGGGCGCGGGACCTGCCAACCCGCGCCCGGAGCGCAGACCCCGACACGCCCGCGCTCTGACCGGGGGAAGGCCCGCCCCCGGTGTCCCATTGGAAATATGCAGCCGCGCGCTCATAGCTCGCGCTCCCACGGCGGGCGCGGAAGGGTGACGCCCTTGCGCCCCGCACCTTCCGGGCCCGCCGTGCCAATCATCACGTAAGGCACCCGCACCTCGATGCAGTCTTCCCGCCGGGCGGAGCGCGCGATCTGGTACCGCTGCGCCTTCTCCTTGCGCGGAATCGGCCGCATCACCGGCGGGCGCCCCAACAGATCCGTCTGAAACGCCATCACGCCGCCCTCCGCCGATCGCCCGCGAAATGCGCCGCAAAGCCCGCGGGATCGGTCAGTACCGCCAGCGCCACCTTGTCCCCCGAGGGCCGGTTGTCGCCGTGCCACCAGTTGCAGGCCGTCTGGAACCGGACGTCGAAAAATACCGCCACATCCTCGATCCGACGGAACCGGCTCCGCACATAGCCCGACCATAGCTCGGGAAACTCGGCGCGCAGCCGGTAAGGCTCCAGCCGGTTGGGACAGGACATTTGATCCCGCCCGGCCCCATCCTCGGGCCATGGTTCATTCGAAACGACAAGCGTTAGATGCGGTGCGCTCATGCTGCGTCTCCCCGACCTTGATTGGTTGCCATGTCTGAGATGCTTGAAACGGGATTTTCCGCCATGTGCCTATTGAGCGCTTCAATCACCTCCCCGT
>NZ_FODS01000011.1 GCF_900110425.1 Salinihabitans flavidus
ATCGCCGCCGTCAGCGTCGTCTTGCCGTGGTCGACGTGGCCGATCGTGCCAATATTTACGTGCGGCTTGCCGCGCTCAAACTTTTGCTTTGCCATGATGGCCTCCTATTGTCTTATGCGGAGGGGGCACCTTGCCCCTCCCTGTTCGATTAGGCGTATTTTGCCTGGATTTCATCGCTGATGTTCTGCGGCACCGGATCGTAATGATCGAACTGCATCGTGAACTGCGCACGGCCCGAGGACATGGAGCGCAGCGTGTTGATGTAGCCGAACATGTTGGCCAGCGGCACGAAGGCGCTGAGCGCGATGGCGTTGCCGCGCGGCTCCTGCCCGGACACCTGCCCGCGGCGCGACGTCAGGTCGCCGATCACGCCCCCGGTATATTCTTCCGGGGTGATCACCTCGACCTTCATGATCGGTTCAAGCAGTTTCGCACCGGCCTTGCGCAGACCTTCACGCATGCACATCCGCGATGCGATCTCGAAGGCAAGAACCGACGAGTCGACATCGTGGAACTTGCCGTCGACCAGAGCCACCTTGAAGTCGATGACCGGGAAGCCCGCGATCGGACCGGAGTCCATGACCGACTTGATGCCCTTCTCGACGCCGGGGATATACTCCTTCGGCACCGAGCCGCCAACGATACGGGATTCGAAGGAATACCCCTCACCCGCCTCGGTCGGCGCGATCTCGAGCTTGACCTCGGCGAACTGACCGGAGCCACCCGACTGCTTCTTGTGGGTGTAGATATGTTCGATCTTGTGCGAAATCGTCTCGCGATAGGCCACCTGCGGCGCACCGATGTTGGCCTCGACCTTGAATTCGCGCTTCAGACGGTCGATCAGGATATCGAGGTGAAGCTCCCCCATGCCCTTCATGATCGTCTGACCCGATTCCAGATCAGTTTCCACGCGGAAGGACGGATCCTCTGCGGCCAGACGGGCCAGACCCTGCGACATCTTTTCCTGGTCGCCCTTGGTCTTGGGCTCCACCGCGATCTCGATCACCGGATCGGGGAACGTCATGGTTTCCAGAACCACGGCATCCTTCGCATCGCAGATCGTATCGCCCGTGGTGGTATCCTTCAGACCCGCCAGTGCAATGATGTCGCCAGCAAAGGCTTCCTCGATCTCCTCGCGGTTGTTCGAGTGCATCATCATCATCCGGCCAATGCGCTCTTTCTTGCCCTTGGTCGAATTGAGGATCGCGTCGCCCTTGCGCAGCACACCCGAATAGATGCGCGTGAAGGTCAGAGAGCCGACAAACGGGTCGTTCATGATCTTGAACGCCAGACCGGCGAACGGCATGGTGTCATCCGCCCGGCGGGGGATGTCGCGGGTCTCGGTGTCGTCGCCCGGCCGGAAGCCCATGTAATCGACCACGTCGAGCGGGCTCGGCAGGTAGTCGACCACGGCGTTGAGCAACGGCTGAACACCCTTGTTCTTGAACGCGGAGCCGCAAAGCACCGGAACGAACTTCAGATTGAGCGTGCCCTCGCGGATCAGGTTGCGCAGGGTCGGAATGTCGGGCTCCTCGCCTTCGAGGTAAGCCATCATCGCGTCGTCGTCCATTTCGACGGCGTTCTCGATGAGCTTGCCGCGCCATTCCTCGGCGGTGTCCTTCAGGCTGTCACGGATCGGCTGACGCACCCAGGAGGCGCCAAGATCTTCGCTGTTCCAGACCCATTCTTCCATGGTGACGAGATCGACGATGCCCTCGAGCTCGTGCTCCGCGCCGATCGGAATCTGGATCGGGGCCGCGATCGCGCCGGTGCGGTCTTCGATCATGGCCACGCAGTTGAAGAAATCCGCGCCGATCTTGTCCATCTTGTTGACGAACACGATGCGCGGCACCTTGTAACGGTCGGCCTGGCGCCAGACGGTTTCGGTCTGCGGCTCGACACCGGCGTTGGCGTCCAGAACGGCAACCGCACCATCGAGCACCGCCAGAGACCGCTCCACCTCGATGGTGAAGTCGACGTGGCCGGGCGTGTCGATGATGTTCATCCGGTACTTGGTTTCGTAGGTGCCCTCAGTGGTCGGATCTTCCTGCCACTGCCAGAAGGTCGTGGTGGCGGCCGACGTGATGGTGATACCGCGCTCCTGCTCCTGCTCCATCCAGTCCATGGTGGCGGCGCCATCATGCACCTCACCCAGGTTGTGGGATTTGCCGGTGTAAAACAGGATGCGCTCCGAGCAGGTGGTCTTGCCTGCGTCGATATGCGCCATGATGCCGAAGTTGCGGTAGCGTTCGAGCGGATATTCGCGTGCCATTGATCTCAGTCCTCTGGGGTTACCAGCGATAATGGCTGAAGGCTTTGTTCGCCTCGGCCATCTTGTGGGTGTCTTCGCGCCGCTTGACGGCGGTACCGCGGGAGTTCACGGCATCCATGAGCTCGCCGGCAAGGCGTTCTTCCATGGTATGCTCGTTGCGCTTGCGCGATGCGGTGATCAGCCAGCGGATGGCCAGGGCCTCGCGGCGCTCGGGGCGCACTTCCACGGGAACCTGATAGGTCGCACCGCCAACCCGGCGGGAACGCACCTCGACCGAGGGCTTGATGTTGTCGAGCGCCTCATGGAACACCTCGACAGGGGAGCGCTTGATCTTGGTCTCAACGCGCTCCATCGCGTTGTACACGATATTCTCGGCGACCGACTTCTTGCCGTCGATCATGAGGTTGTTCATGAACTTGGTCAGCACACGGTCGCCATATTTG
Organism: Salinihabitans flavidus; assembly: GCF_900110425.1. Classification (GTDB taxonomy): domain Bacteria; phylum Pseudomonadota; class Alphaproteobacteria; order Rhodobacterales; family Rhodobacteraceae; genus Salinihabitans; species Salinihabitans flavidus. The sequence continues at coordinate 2,716 of NZ_FODS01000011.1, forward strand.
GCGTCGGGCAGGATTTCGCGCTTCTCGGCAGCGTGACGACGGGACATTGATGTCTCTCCTTACTTCGGACGCTTCGCGCCGTATTTCGAGCGGCGCTGCTTACGATCTTTGACGCCCTGGGTATCCAGCACGCCACGCAGAATATGGTAGCGGACACCCGGAAGGTCCTTCACACGACCGCCGCGGATCAGAACAACAGAGTGTTCCTGAAGGTTGTGGCTTTCGCCGGGAATATAGCTGATCACTTCGTAGCCGTTGGTCAGGCGCACCTTCGCCACTTTCCGCATGGCCGAGTTCGGCTTCTTCGGAGTGGTGGTGTAGACACGCGTGCAGACGCCGCGCTTTTGCGGGCACTGCTCAAGGTGTTGCGACTTCGAGCGTTTTACTTTGGGCTGACGCGGCTTGCGGATCAGCTGCTGAATTGTTGGCATTGGGCCTCTTTCCCCGTTTCCTACACAAGTGTTTCGCGGGTTGCCCCGCATGATGTCTCAACTCGGCGCAGCCTGTGCGTCCACAAGCGCAAAAACCGCAATCGCTCCCATTCCGAGGTGAACGACGCGGTGGGTTCTCAGAGGATCGGGACGATGAAATTGTCCGGATCTTGACCACTTCAGATATGATATCGGCGCGCAGGGGCGACCCCCAATAGCCGGATGCACGGCGTATAGGGGGAGTCGGGGGGGTTGTCAACAGCACTTGCGCGCTTGAATTGCGGGGGCGTCGCGCTCAGTCCCGGCTCAGGATCGCAGGCGTGCGCGCCGCGCCACCCGGCCCTCGCGATAAAAGGTAAAGACCCCGGTTGCCACCACGATGGCCGACCCCAGAAGCGTCAAGGGCTCGGGCCAGTGACCGAAGGCGATCCATCCCAGAACCAGAGCCCAGAGCAACCCCGAATACCGGAACGGCGCGATGAAGGACATCTCGCCCACCCGCATCACCATCACCGAAAAGAGATAGCCCCCGAAGATCAGGACCGACGCGCCAAGGATCAACCCGGCGTCGCGCACACCGACCGCCACCCATGTCTCGCCCGTCGTTGCCACGGCCGAGAAGATCAGAACCCCCACCGAGGCCGAGAGCGTGATCATCATCGACGGCGCCGCCGAGGACATGCGCCGCGTCACCAGATCGCGCAGCGTCACGAACCCGACCGCCATGAGGGCATACCCAGCGTTGACGTCGAATCCCTCAGGCCCCGGCCGCACGATGAGAAGCACCCCGCAAAACCCGACAAGAATGGCCACCATCCGACGCCAGCCGACCGGCTCCTTGAAGAACAGGGCAACTCCAAGCGTCATCGTCAACGGAAGCACCTGAAGAATAGCGGTGATATTGGCGATGGGCATATGCCGCAGCGCGGTGATGAAAAAGAACGCCGCCCCCACCTCCGCAAGGGACCGCACCGCAATCAGCGACCAGTCCCGCGCGCCGAACCGCCAGCGCAGCGCCCCCATGTACCAGGCAAGGCCGCAGATCAGTATCGTTGTCGCCATCCCCCGCAGCATCAGTAGCTGAAACAGCGGCATGTCCCCCGACACCGCCTTGACGCAGGCATCGTTGAAGGTGAAGGCGGCCATGCTGGCGGTCATGATCAGCGCACCGCGCGCGTTGTCGCTCAGTCCCGCGGCGGGCATTTCAGTCGCCATATATCCTGCATTTCCATTCCGAAGTGAGATCGGATCTGCTTTTCGATCCGACGCGGGCCGTGCCTGCCACGAAGACCGCGCTTCATGACCCTGTCGATATTCTCACCATGCACCGTCCGGAGAAACACCGGAAAGGAAATATCCGAATAAGTGTTGAAATGCTGCGCCACCGCGCGATGATTGTAGCGATACGGATTGAGGTGATACCCCGCCCGCGACAGAAGTGCCGTGCCGGTCGAGAGCGGCTCGCGCTCCACCGTGTCATAGACCTCGTGGGGTTCATCCTCTTTCATCTCGACATAGAAGCCGCGGTTGAAGGCAATGGCCGTGGGCTCGTCCGTTCCGCCCAAGTCAAGCAGGCCATGCGACAGGTGCTTGAGCCGCTCCACGAAGGTCATGCAGACCGCATCGTCATTGTCGAGCCGGAACGCCGCGCGGTGGGTGTATCCATCGTGCGGAATGCTGTCATAGGCTCTTCGGATCAGGCGGTGCTGCTTTTCCACCCCTTCGGCGTGCACATGCAGATTGCCATACGGCGCGACCAGCGCCTCAAGCCGTTCACGCGCGTAATCGGGGAGCTCGATCGACGTCAGCAGCACCAACTGGAAGTCCGGATCGGTCTGCCGCAGAAGCGACGGCAGGCCGAGGTTCTCGAAGATGTGGAAACGCCAGCCCAGAGAGCCGCTATCAAACAGGTATTGCCGAAGCCGATCCATCCCCCCGTAAAGATCGACGGCAAAGCCCTCTGCGAGAACAGAGAACCGAATGACCCCGACAACCTGAATGCGAACGTCTTTCATCGCAACCCCAGCACACTGCAACAGTAAACAAATGAACGCGAATCTATCGTCAATGGCGGGGGCCAGTCCACAATAGAAAACCCCCCGGCGGAGCGTCCGCCGGGGGGCAAGTTCGGTTGTGGCAGCGCCGCTTATTCCTCGCGGCTCTCCGGCACATCGGAGAATCCGCTGCCAAAGACATCCTCGGCGCCCGCCTCTTCGGACGGGGCAGCCAGTGCCGCCGCCTCTGCCTCTTCGCGGCGCGCCTCCAGCACGACATTGTCACGCTCGCTCGCAATGCGGCGCACGCGCTGCGTCGCCCCGCCGGTGCCCGCCGGGATCAGGCGGCCCACGATCACGTTCTCCTTGAGACCCACGAGCTTGTCGACCTTGCCCTGCACCGAAGCCTCGGTCAGAACGCGGGTCGTCTCCTGGAAGGAGGCGGCCGAGATGAAGCTGCGGGTCTGAAGGCTGGCCTTGGTGATGCCAAGCAGGATCGGCTCGCCCTTGGCCGGGCGCCCGCCTTTCGAAATCGCCTTTTCACAGGCGGCCTCGAATTCCTGCTTGTCCACATGCTCCCCCTTGAGAAGCGTGGTTTCCCCACTGTCGAGGATCTCCCACTTCTGAAGCATCTGGCGCACGATGACCTCGATGTGCTTGTCGTTGATCTTCACGCCCTGAAGGCGATAGACCTCCTGCACCTCGTTGATCATGTAGTTTGCCAGCGCCTCGACCCCCATGATCGACAGGATGTCGTGCGGGGCCGGGTTGCCGTCCATGATGTAATCGCCCTTCTGGACGAAATCCCCTTCCTGAACGGGAATGTGCTTACCCTTGGGCACCATGTATTCGACAGGCTCAAGGCTCTCGTCCGACGGTTCGATGCTGATCCGACGCTTGTTCTTGTAGTCCTTGCCAAATCGCACATAGCCGTCGATTTCGGCGATGATCGCGTGATCTTTTGGGCGACGTGCCTCGAACAGTTCGGCCACACGGGGCAGACCCCCGGTAATGTCCTTGGTCTTGGCACCCTCGCGCGGAATCCGCGCCACAACGTCACCGGCCGTGACCGCCTGTCCGTCCTCGACCGACAGAATCGCATCCACCGACATCGGGTAATGCACAGGATTGCCCGCATCGGTGCGCACCGGCTCGCCATCGTCGTCCACAAGGATGATCTCGGGCTTGAGTTCATTGCCCTTGGGCGCCGACCGCCAGTCGCTGACGATCTTCTGGGTCATGCCGGTGGCATCGTCGGTGTCCTCGCGGACCGACACGCCATTGACAAGATCGACATGCCGCGCGGTCCCCGATTTCTCGGCGATGATCGGCAGGGTATAGGGGTCCCACTCGAACAGCTTGTCGCCGCGTGCCACCTTGTCGCCCTCCGCCACGAAGAGCTTGGTGCCATAGCCGACCTTGTGGCTGGCCAGTTCCAGATCGCCCTCACCGATGATCCGCAGCTTCATGTTGCGGCCCATCGCCAGCATCTCGCCGCTGGAATTCTCCAGAATCTGGGCGTTCTCGAAGGCGATGGTGCCAGACTGGCTCGCTTCGAGGAAGGACTGCTGCCCGCCCTGCGCGACACCGCCGATGTGGAACGTCCGCATCGTAAGCTGCGTGCCGGGCTCGCCGATCGACTGCGCGGCGATGATGCCGACGGCCTCGCCGACGTTCACGGTCGTCCCGCGCGCCAGATCGCGGCCATAGCATTTGGCGCAGACACCTTCCTCGGCCTCGCACGTCAGCGCGCTGCGGATGCGAACCGTCTGGATCGCCGCCTCGTCGATGTTATCGGCGGCCCGCTCGTCGATGAGCTGCCCCTGCGGAACAAGAACCTCGCCCGTGATCGGGTTCGCGATGTCGTCCGCAGCCACCCGGCCCAGCACACGCTCGGCCAGAGAGGCCACAATCTCACCATCGTTCACCGCCGGCTCGACCGTGATCGCCTGATCGGTCCCGCAATCGTTCATGCGCACGATGCAATCCTGCGCCACGTCGACAAGACGGCGGGTCAGATACCCCGAGTTCGCGGTTTTCAACGCCGTGTCCGACAGACCCTTCCGGGCGCCGTGGGTGGAGTTGAAGTATTCAAGAACGGTCAGACCTTCCTTGAAGTTCGAGATGATCGGCGTTTCGATGATGTCGCCGTTCGGCTTGGCCATCAGGCCCCGCATCCCGCCGAGCTGTTTCATCTGCGTCACCGACCCCCGCGCGCCGGAGTGGGCCATCATGTAGACCGAGTTCGGCTCGCGGACGGAGCCATCCTCGTCCTTTGTGTCCGCCGAGATGGTGCCCATCATCGCCTCGGTCACCTTGTCGTTGGCTTTCGACCAGGCATCCACGACCTTGTTGTATTTCTCACCCTGGGTGATCAGGCCGTCCATGTATTGCTGTTCGAAATCCTTCACCTGATCACGGGTTTCATCGACAAGGGTCCACTTGTTGTCCGGAACCACCATGTCGTCCTTTCCGAACGAGATGCCGGCCCGGAACGCCTCGCGGAAGCCCATGGTCATAATCTGGTCGCAGAAAATAACCGATTCCTTCTGCCCGCAATAGCGATAGACGTTGTCGATGATCTGCTGCACCTCTTTCTTGCGCAGAAGGCGGTTGACCAGATCGAACGGCGCCCTCGTGTTCTGCGGCAGAAGTGCCCCAAGCCGGACACGGCCCGGCGTGGTCTCATAGCGTTTGGAGATTTCCAGTCCGTTCTCGTCGATCTGCGGAATACGCGCCGTGATCTTCGCATGCAGATGCACCGCCCCGCTGTCGAGCGCATGTTGCACCTCCTCGATGGAGCTGAAGACCATGCCTTCGCCCTTCATGCCTTCGCGCATGATGGTGGTGTAGTAGAGTCCGAGGATCATGTCCTGCGACGGCACGATGATCGGCGCGCCGTTGGCCGGCGACAGCACGTTGTTCGTGGACATCATCAGAACGCGCGCCTCAAGCTGCGCTTCAAGGCTGAGCGGGACGTGAACGGCCATCTGGTCACCGTCGAAGTCCGCGTTGAAGGCCGAGCAGACCAGCGGATGAAGCTGGATCGCCTTGCCTTCGATCAGAACCGGCTCGAACGCCTGGATGCCCAGACGGTGCAGCGTCGGCGCCCGGTTGAGAAGCACCGGATGCTCACGGATCACCTCGTCGAGGATATCCCACACCTCGGGGCGTTCCTTCTCCACCAGCTTCTTGGCCTGTTTCACGGTGCTCGAAAGACCCTTGGCCTCCAGCCGCGAATAGATGAACGGCTTGAACAGCTCCAGCGCCATCTTCTTGGGCAAGCCACACTGATGCAGCTTCAGCTCCGGGCCGGTCACGATGACCGACCGCCCCGAGAAGTCCACACGCTTGCCGAGCAGGTTCTGGCGGAACCGGCCCTGCTTGCCCTTGAGCATGTCCGAAAGCGATTTCAGCGGCCGTTTGTTGGCCCCCGTGATCACCCGGCCGCGGCGTCCGTTGTCGAACAGCGCATCGACCGATTCCTGCAACATCCGCTTTTCGTTGCGCACGATGATGTCGGGCGCGCGCAGCTCGATGAGCCGCTTGAGGCGGTTGTTGCGGTTGATCACCCGGCGATAGAGATCGTTGAGATCCGAGGTTGCGAACCGCCCGCCGTCCAGCGGCACAAGCGGGCGCAGTTCCGGCGGGATGACCGGGATCACGGTCATGATCATCCACTCCGGCCGATTGCCGGATTCAAGGAAGCTCTCGACCACTTTCAGGCGCTTGATGATCTTCTTGGGCTTCAGCTCGCCCGTGGCCTCGGCCAGATCGGCGCGCAGGTTCTCCGCCTCCGATTCCAGATCGATCGCGGCCAGCATGTCGCGGATCGCCTCGGCGCCGATATTGGCGGTGAAGGCGTCCATGCCATACTGGTCCTGGGCGTCCATGAACTCTTCCTCGGTCATCATCTGACCGTAGGTGAGGTCCGTCAGGCCCGGTTCGATCACCACGTAATTCTCGAAATAGAGCACCCGCTCAAGATCGCGCAGCGTCATGTCGAGCATCAGGCCGATGCGGCTGGGCAGCGACTTCAGAAACCAGATATGCGCCACCGGAGATGCCAGCTCGATATGGCCCATACGCTCGCGCCGGACTTTCTGAAGCGTCACCTCGACGCCGCATTTCTCGCAGACAACGCCGCGGTATTTCATTCGCTTGTACTTGCCGCACAGGCATTCGTAATCCTTGATCGGGCCAAAGATACGCGCGCAGAACAGGCCGTCACGCTCGGGTTTGAACGTGCGGTAATTGATGGTTTCGGGTTTCTTGATCTCGCCGTAAGACCACGACAGGATGCGCTCGGGCGATGCCAGAGAGACCTTGATCTCGTCAAAGACCTTTGTCGGGGTGAGCGGGTTGAACGGGTTGTTTGTCAGTTCCTGGTTCATCTTGATACCTCAAATCGGTGCGGGACGGTGGAAGGATGGGCGGACCTTTGCGAAAAGATCCGCCCGGTAAGAATTTTCCGCGAAATCCTTACCCCTCTTCCTCCTCCTCCAGGAGTTCCATGTTCAGACCGAGGCCGCGAACCTCTTTCACGAGAACGTTGAAGGATTCGGGCACGCCGGCCTCGAAGTTGTCCTCGCCCTTGACAATCGACTCGTAGACCTTGGTCCGGCCCGCCACGTCGTCCGACTTCACGGTCAGCATTTCCTGAAGGGTGTAGGCGGCGCCATAGGCTTCCAGCGCCCAGACCTCCATTTCCCCCAGACGCTGGCCACCGAACTGTGCCTTGCCGCCCAACGGTTGTTGGGTCACGAGGCTGTAGGGTCCGGTCGAACGCGCGTGGATCTTGTCATCGACAAGGTGGTGCAGTTTCAACATGTACTTGATGCCGACGGTCACCGGCCGCGCGAAGGCCTCCCCGGTGCGCCCGTCATAGACGACCGATTGCCCCGAGGTGTCAAAACCCGCCCGTGCGAGGGCATCGTTGATGTCTTCCTCCTTGGCGCCATCGAACACCGGCGTTGCGATCGGCACGCCGTTGGTGACGTTGCCCGCCGCTTCGACCAGCGTTTCCTCGTCCATGCCGCTGATGCCCTCGTTGTAGACGTCGTCGCCATAGGCGAACTGCATCGAGTCACGTACCGGAGTCAGATCACCAGTGCGGCGATAATCGTCCAGCGCGTCCCCGATCTTGAGACCCAGCGCACGGCTGGCCCAGCCCATGTGGGTTTCCAGAATCTGCCCGACGTTCATCCGGCTGGGCACGCCCAGCGGATTGAGACAGATGTCAACCGGCGTGCCATCGGTGAGGAAGGGCATATCCTCCATCGGAACAACCTTGGAGACGACACCCTTGTTGCCGTGGCGCCCGGCCATCTTGTCGCCCGGCTGAAGCTTGCGCTTCACCGCGATGAAGACCTTGACCATCTTCATCACACCCGGCGGCAGGTCGTCGCCGCGGCGGACCTTCTCGACCTTGTCCTCGAACCGCGCGTCCAGGGCGCGCTTTTGCAGGTCGTATTGCTCGTTCAGGGCCTCGACGATCTGCGCGTCGGCCTCATCGGCCAGCGCGAGCTGCCACCACTGGCCGCGGCTCAGGCTTTCCAGAAGCTCTTCGGTGATCTGCGAGTTGGGCTTGACGCCCTTGGGCCCCTTCACCGCCACCTTGCCAAGGATCAGATCCTGAAGACGGGCATAGATGTTGCGGTCCAGAATCGCCAGCTCGTCATCGCGGTCGCGCGCCAGACGCTCGACCTCTTCACGCTCGATCTGAAGCGCACGCTCGTCCTTTTCCACGCCGTGGCGGTTGAACACACGCACCTCGACCACGGTGCCGAAATCGCCCGGCTTGACACGCAGCGAGGTGTCGCGCACGTCGCTGGCCTTCTCGCCGAAGATCGCGCGCAAGAGCTTCTCTTCCGGTGTCATCGGGCTTTCGCCCTTGGGGGTGATCTTGCCCACCATGATGTCGCCCGGCTCCACATCGGCGCCGATATAGACGATGCCCGCCTCGTCGAGGTTGCGCAGCGCCTCTTCGCCCACGTTGGGAATGTCGCGGGTGATCTCCTCGGGGCCAAGCTTGGTGTCCCGCGCCGCGACCTCGAATTCCTCGATGTGGATCGAGGTGAACACGTCATCGCGCGCGATGCGCTCGGAGATCAGGATCGAGTCCTCGTAGTTGTAGCCGTTCCAGGGCATGAAGGCGACAATCACGTTGCGCCCCACGGCCAGCTCGCCCATGTCCGTCGCCGGACCGTCGGCGATCACCTCGTCACGGACGACGGTATCGCCCACCTTGACCAGCGGACGCTGGTTTATGCAGCTGTTCTGGTTCGACCGCTGGAACTTGCGCAGGCGGTAGATGTCCACCCCCGGATCGCCCGGTTGCAGGTTTTCGGTCGCCCGAACCACGATCCGCTGCGCGTCCACCTGGTCGATGATCCCGGCGCGGCGCGCCATGATCGACGCCCCGCTGTCGCGCGCCACGGCGCCCTCGATCCCGGTCCCGACAAGCGGCGCCTCGGTTTGCACCAGCGGAAGCGCCTGACGCATCATGTTCGCCCCCATCAGGGCGCGGTTGGCGTCGTCATTCTCAAGGAACGGAATCAGCGAGGCCGCCACGGACACAAGCTGCTTCGGGCTCACGTCGATCAGGTCCACGCTCTCGTTCGGCGCCAGCATGTATTCGCCCGCCTGGCGGGTGCTGACCAGATCGTTCACGAACCGGGCGTCCTCATCCAGTTTGGCGTTCGCCTGCGCAACGGTGTGGCGCGATTCCTCGGTCGCCGACATATAGACGACCTCATCGCTCACCTGCCCGTTCGCGACCCTGCGATACGGGGTTTCGATGAACCCGTACTTGTTGACCCGCGCGAAGGTGGCCAGAGAGTTGATCAGACCGATGTTCTGACCTTCCGGCGTTTCGATCGGACAGATGCGGCCGTAGTGGGTGGGGTGCACGTCGCGCACCTCGAAGCCCGCCCGCTCCCGCGTGAGGCCCCCCGGTCCAAGCGCCGAAAGGCGCCGCTTGTGCGTCACTTCCGAAAGCGGGTTGGTCTGGTCCATGAACTGTGAAAGCTGGCTGGAGCCGAAGAATTCCCGCACCGCCGCCGCCGCCGGTTTCGCGTTGATCAGATCCTGCGGCATCACCGTGTCGATCTCGACACTGGACATGCGCTCCTTGATGGCGCGCTCCATGCGCAGCAGACCGACGCGATACTGGTTTTCCATCAGCTCGCCCACGGACCGCACCCGGCGGTTGCCGAGGTGGTCGATGTCGTCCACGTCGCCCTTGCCGTCGCGCAGTTCCACCAGCGCCTTGATGCAGGCCACGATATCCTCGCGGCGCAGGGTGCGCTGCGTGTCGTCCGCATCGAGGTTGAGGCGCATGTTCATCTTCACGCGTCCCACCGCCGACAGGTCATAGCGCTCGGAATCGAAGAACAGCGTCTCGAATAGCGCCGAGGCCGCCTCCACGGTGGGCGGCTCGCCGGGGCGCATGACCCGGTAGATATCCATGAGCGCGGTATCGCGGCCCAGGTTCTTGTCCATCGCCATGGTGTTGCGGATGTAGGGGCCGACATTGATATTGTCGATGTCGAGCACCGGAATGTCGGTGACCCCGGCGTCCATCAACTCCTTGAGGGTTCCGCCGGACACTTCGCCATTCTTGCCGTGCTCGAGCGTCAGTTCGTCTCCCGCCTCGACATAGATCGCGCCGTTTTCCTCGTTGATGATGTCACGGGCGACATACTTGCCGACGATGTGCTCGAACGGCACCAGCAGGTCGGAGATGTTGCCCTCGTCGATCATTTTCTTGACCGCCCGCGGGGTGATCTTCTTGCCGGCCTCGGCGATCACCTCGCCGGTGGCGGCGTCCACAAGATCATAGGTCGGGCGAGTGCCGCGCATACGCTCGGGGAAGAACTTCGTGACCCAGCCCTTGTTTTTCACCAGCTTGTAATCGACCGTGTCGTAATAGGCCTGCATGATCGCTTCCTGATCGAGCCCGAGGGCATAGAGCAGGGTCGTCACCGGCAGCTTGCGGCGGCGGTCGATACGCGCATAGACGATATCCTTGGCGTCGAACTCGAAATCGAGCCACGAGCCGCGATAGGGAATGATCCGGCAGGTAAAGAGCAGCTTGCCCGAGGAATGGGTCTTGCCCTTGTCGTGGTCAAAGAACACACCGGGGGAGCGGTGCATCTGGCTGACGATCACGCGCTCGGTGCCGTTCACGACAAAGGTGCCGTTCGGCGTCATGAGGGGCATGTCCCCCATGAACACGTCCTGCTCCTTGATATCCTTGACGGATTTGGCGCCGGTGTCGTCGTCCACATCGAACACGATGAGCCGGAGCGTCACCTTGAGCGGCGCGGCATAGGTCATGTCGCGTTGCTGGCATTCCTCGACATCGTATTTCGGCTTCTCAAGCTCGTATTTCACGAACTCGAGAACCGAGGTCTCATTGAAATCCTTGATCGGGAACACCGACTGGAACACGCCCATGATCCCTTCACCCTCGGCAGGCTTTTCGCCGTCGCCGGAATGCAGGAACAGGTCGTAGGAGGCTTTCTGAACCTCGATCAGGTTCGGCATCTCCAGCACTTCGCGGATCTTGCCGTAGTATTTACGCAAACGTTTCTGGCCAAGGAAGGATTGAGCCATGGGTCTGGTCGCCTTTCAGTTTCTCATCGGTCGCCAATGCCGTCGGGCCCCGGCATCGCGCCCTCTCGAGATGGTCGAGTTTCGGATCCATTCCCGGCCCCTGCCCACCAGCGGCCTCCCGATCCATGAACCTCGCCTGAGACAAATCCCCTTTGCCGGGGGTCTGTCCGAGACAGGTTCGGCTGGGCCCGGAAATCCCGGACCCAGCCCATTTTATCAGGGTTGCGGTGCGGCGGCGGTCACCCGCCCTGCACGCGCGCGGCACCCCCCGAACGGCGGGTGCCAACCCACCATCACTTGAGCTCGACCTCGGCGCCGGCTGCTTCCAGCTTGCCCTTGATCTCTTCGGCTTCGTCCTTGGAAACCTGCTCTTTCACGGCCTTGCCACCGGCTTCGACCAGTTCCTTGGCTTCTTTCAGACCAAGCCCGGTGATGCCGCGCACTTCCTTGATGACGTTGATCTTCGATGCGCCAGCCGACTTCAGGATGACGTCGAATTCGGTCTGCTCTTCGGCAGCCTCGCCACCGGCGCCCTCTGCGGGGCCGGCCATCATCACGGCGCCGCCGGAGGCGGGCTCGATGCCGTATTCATCCTTGAGGATGGTTTTCAGTTCTTGTGCTTCCAGCAGGGTCAGACCAACGATCTCTTCTGCCATTTTTTTCAGATCAGCCATATCTCGACTCTTTTCCGTTCTACAGTTGTGTTCCAACGTCGGGCGATTGCCTGAACGCGGTTCTCATGTTGCTTACGCGGCTTCCGTCTTGTCCTCGATGGTCGACAAGATGCCCGCGATGTTCGAAGCAGGTGCGCCAATGGCCCCGGCAATGTTCGAAGCAGGTGCGCCAAGCATGCCAGCGATCTGAGCGAGAAGCTCATCGCGCGAGGGCATTTTCGACACGTCTTCGACGCCGGCCCGGTCAAGAACGCTCTCTCCCATCGCCCCGCCAAGGATTTCGAACTTCTTGTTCTCCTTGGCGAAGTCCTCGGCCACCCTGGCTGCCGCCACGGGGTCCTCGGAATAGGTCAGAACGGTCATGCCCGACAGAAGGTCAGCAATGCTTGCGCAGGGCTTGCCCTCAAGGGCGATCTTGGCGAGCCTGTTCTTGGCAACGCGGACTGCGCTACCTGCGTCACGCGCCTTGGCGCGCAGGTTTTGCATGTCAGCAACAGTGAGACCCGCGTAGTGGGCAACCACTACGACGCCAGAGCTTTCGAAGATCTGGCCGAGTTCCTCGACCACTTTCTCTTTCTGGGCTCTATCCACAGTTTCACTCCAATTTTGGGGGTTTCCCCCCGGCTCAGTTGCGTCGGGTTTCCCCGACAGTCGGGTCCTCAACGTGGGGTCCCGAGGCCAGATCGCCCGAGGGCCGAAGCCACACGGTAAATTCGTCTCGTTTTCCCCATCTCGGGAAGGAATTATGAGCTGTCGCTCACCCTCCGTCTCGGACAGGACAGGGCCAATGGACTGGCCCCGCCATCTGGCCCCGGCCTGTTGGCCGGGAGCCAAATTCCTATTCGGCCGCCGCGTTATCCACGCTGACGGTCACGCCCGGCCCCATGGTCGAGGTCAGCGCGATCTTCTTGACGTAGGTGCCCTTCGCGCCTGCCGGCTTGGCCTTGAGCACGGCGCCCATGAAGGCACGCACATTCTCGACCAGCTTGGCCGCGTCGAACGACGCCTTGCCGACGCCGGCGTGAACCACACCGGCCTTCTCGGCCTTGAACTGCACTTCACCGCCCTTGGCGTTCTGCACGGCCTGCGCCACATCCATGGTCACCGTGCCGACCTTGGGGTTCGGCATCAGGTTGCGCGGGCCCAGCACCTTGCCCAGACGGCCGACGATCGGCATCATGTCCGGGGTCGCGATGCAGCGGTCAAAGTTGATCTCGCCGCCCTGGATGGTCTCCATCAGGTCTTCGGCGCCAACGATGTCGGCCCCTGCCGCGCGGGCTTCGTCCGCCTTGGCGTCACGGGCGAAAACCGCCACGCGCACAGTCTTGCCGGTCCCGTTCGGAAGACCGACCACGCCGCGCACCATCTGATCGGCGTGCCGCGGATCGACCCCGAGGCAGACGGCGATCTCGACGGTTTCATCGAACTTGGCGGTGGCGTTGCCCTTGACCAGCTTGACCGCCTCTTCGACGGTGAGATTGGTCTTGCCCTCGACGGCGGAGCGCGCCGTCTTGCTGCGTTTTCCGAGTTTTGCCATCACTTCACCTCGATGCCCATGGAGCGCGCCGAGCCAAGGACGATCTGCATGGCAGCCTCGATGTTGGTCGCGTTCAGGTCTTTCATTTTCGCTTCGGCGATCTCTTTCACCTGGGCGGGGGTCACGGTGCCGACGGTTTCACGGCCCGGTGTCTTCGCGCCGGATTTCAGTTTCGCGGCCTTCTTCAGATAATAGGACGCCGGGGGCGTCTTGATATCGATCGTGAAGGACTTGTCCTGATAGTAGCTGATCACGGTCGGACAGGGGGCGCCCTGCTCCATCTCCTGCGTCTTGGCGTTGAACGCCTTGCAGAATTCCATGATGTTCAGACCGCGCTGACCCAGAGCCGGGCCCACGGGCGGCGACGGATTCGCCTGACCTGCAGGCACCTGCAGCTTCATCTTGCCGATTAGTTTCTTGGCCATCTGGCCTCTCCTTCTTTCCAACACCCCCGGGGCGCGCCCCGGCGGCCTGCGTTGTCGTGGTCAGGCTTGGCGGTCGCGACCGCCGCCCCTCCCACGCTCGGCACGTCAGGTCTGCTTGGTGACCTGCGTGAATTCCAGCTCGACCGGGGTTTCCCGGCCGAAGATCGACACCATCACCTTCAGGCGCTGGTTGTCGTCGTCCACATCCTCGACCATGCCGTCGAAATCCTCGAACGGCCCGTCGTTGACCTTCACCCTGTCGCCCACGTCGAAACTGATGAGCGTGCGCGGCTGATCCTCGCCTTCCTGAACGCGGTTGAGGATCTGGTTCACCTCGGCGTCGCGCATCGGCATCGGGCGGCCCTGCGGTCCGAGAAAGCCGGTGACGCGGTTGATCGAGTTGATCAGGTGATACCCCTTGTCGCTCATCTCCATGTGGACAAGCACATAGCCGGGCATGAAGCGGCGCTCGGTCGTGACCTTCTTGCCGCGACGCACCTCGATGACCTCTTCGGTCGGCACCAGAACCTCGTCAATCTGGTCCTCAAGACCCTGTTCGGCCACCGACAGCCGGATCTGTTCGGCGATCTTCTTCTCGAAATTCGAGAGCACGCTCACCGAATACCACCGCTTCGCCATATATCCGTTCTTCCCGTCCTGATTCGGCCAGTCGCCGAAAATCCCGTGTTTTCAAAGACCTGACCGGCCTCTCCGAAACAAAAAATCGGCGCGCAACACGAATCGCCGCACGCCAACTCTCGGAGGTTCCCTGCCCTCTACAACTCTGCTCTGCCGAATTCAAGAGGCCGGGGCAATTTTACGTCATTCGGCCGCTCAGCCGAAAAACGCCAGAACCCCCTGCAATCCGCCGCGAATGAGCAGATCGACCAGCGCGAAGAACACCGCCGTCAGCGCCGCCATGATGAACACCATCACAGTGGTCAGCAACACCTCGCGCCGCGTCGGCCATACGACCTTGGCGACTTCCGCGCGCACCTGCTGGATGAAGGTAAAGGGATTGGTTTTGGCCATGATGCAACTTCTTCGACTGGGTCAGGGGGCCACATACGCGGCCCCGGAGCCGAATTCAAGGGCGGGATTGCACCCACCCGCATGTCGACACGATCAGGCCGACCGGACACCCGGCCCGATCAGCAGCCACCGCAACACACACACGGCACCGCCCGCAAGCCGTTCCGGCCCGATCAGCACCGCAAACGCCATCATCAAGACCGCCGCCTGCGGCAACATCAAGACAAAGGGCCACAGATGCGCCGCGCCAAGATATGTCAGGCCGGCAATCACGATCCATCTCTGACTCTGCCGCACACGCCGACGCCATTCGACCTCGGTTATCCCGTGAAGATCGGGCGCATTGCGCCGCATGGCGCGTGCGACCCGGCTTTCCTGCTCCTTGCGGTGCTGCCGCTCCGCTGCGCGCAATCGGCGCCGTGTCTCCGCCGAGATCCGCACGATCTCGCCGTGCAGTTCCGGGTCCGCGTCCCGCGCCCACTTTGCCTCCATGTCCCGCATGGTATCACCCTTTTACGCTACCGCCCCCGGTGGGGTCGATCACTCACCAACAAAGGCAGGGACTTACCCCACCGAATTGGTACAATCAGGGCCACAAACGGGCGATTTCGTGCTCAGGGGTTCGATATGCGGCCAGATTGTGGCTACCGCCGCCGGCGCCCGCCGCCGAACCAGCGTGCGATGCGTCCGCGCTTTTCGGCAAGCGAATCCCCCGCCGAGTCGAAACTGTCGCCCATGTCCTCCAGCATCGGATCGATCCGCGCCGCGCGGAACCGCCGCCAGCGCACCCAGATCGCCCAGAAAATGGCCGCAAGCAACGTCAGAACGATGATCTTGAAATACGGCACGATGGTCACATCCGGCCCCTCGACCTCCCACACGCTCACCGCGTTGGGATAGATCGACAGGAACTCGTTGCGCCAGCCGTAATGCCGAATCACCACCCATTGCGGCGACTCCTTGACGGATTTCAGGTCCGCCGCCTCGGCCTGAAGGTTGGAGGTGTCGAACTTGAAATACGGTGGCCAGCCCCAGCCGGTGTCCTCGTTGCGATAGATCACCGGATCGCCGTCCTCGCGCACGGTCTGCATGAAGAACACGTCGCGATTGACCTGCCCTTCGGCGTTTCCGCTTCCCGGCGAGGTCCAGAAGATCGAGTTCTCCCCGAAATCCACCCGCGTTTCATAGGTGTCGATGATCCGCACCACGTCATGCTGCGGCAGCGTATAATGCAGGAATGCCGCCACCAGCAGCCAGAACAGCCCGATAAAGCCCCATTTGAAATAGACCATGAACGGCCCCCTCAATAAAAATTCGTCAGATAGATAATCGTGACCACCACCAGAACCGGCACCACATACACCCCGAGGATCAGCTTGCGCCGGATCGAATTGTCGTATCTCTCAAGTCCCCGCCGGATGAACGCCTCGCGGTCCGCCGTGGGCCGGCGTGCGTCCCACCGCTCTTGCAGCTTACGCCGCCGCACGCGCCGCGACCAGACCGACAGCCCGACGTAAATAATCGTCAGAACGACAAATCCAACACCCACCAGCCGGATCAGAGCAATCATCCCACCGCCTTTCGAACAGATCCGGGGCCACCGCCCCGCGCCACAGTCGCACGCCCGGCGGGCGCAGAAAACCCGGCATATGACAAGGCATATCGCCCCCGCCCGCCCGACGCCATCTTGCCCCGGTGCCCCGCGCTTGCCATATGGGGGCAGACCCCAGCGAACGGAGCCCCGCATGCGCGCGCGTATCGCCGCCTTCATCGACCATCCGGCCACCCAGAGGTTCATTTTCGGCGTGATCCTGTTCAACGCGGTGATCCTCGGGCTGGAAACATCGCAGCCCGTGATGGATGCCGCCGGACCGCTCATCACCTTGCTGGATCAGGCCTGCCTGTCGATCTTCGTGATCGAGCTTGCGTCGAAATTCTACGCCCGCGGGCTGCGCTTCTTCGCCAGCGGCTGGAACCTTTTCGACACGGTGATCGTCGGCGCCTCGCTCGTGCCGGGGGGCACCGGGCTTTCGGTGCTGCGCGCGCTTCGGGTGCTGCGGGTGCTGCGGGTGATCTCCGTCGCGCCGCGCCTGCGCCGGGTGGTCGAGGGGTTTCTGACCGCCCTGCCCAGCATGGGATCGGTCTTTTTGCTGATGGGGCTGATCTTCTATATCGGCGCGGTGATGTCGACCAAGCTGTTCGGGGAAGACTTCCCGCAATGGTTCGGCCATCTGGGGCGGTCCGCCTACACGCTGTTCCAGATCATGACGCTGGAAAGCTGGTCGATGGGCATCGTCCGCCCCGTGCTGGAGATTTATCCCGCCGCATGGGCCTTCTTCGTGCCCTTCATCCTTCTGACCACCTTTGCCGTGGTGAACCTTCTTGTGGGCCTGATCGTGAATTCGATGCAGGACGCCCACCACGCGGAGGATGTGGCGCGCACCGACACCTACCGCGACGAGGTGCTCACCCGGCTCGAAGCGATCGAACAGCGCCTGAAAGAGCGCGAGTGACGAGCGCGGCGGCGCCGCAAGCCCCCTTGCGCCCGCCCGGCGCCGCTGCTTGAGTGCGCGGAAAATCCCCAGCCAAAGGACTCCGCCCATGAAAACCGGCCCGCGCAACCTGATCACCGATGTCGCCGGGCTGCGCGTCGGCAACGCCCGCGACGACCGGATCAGAAGCGGGACGACCGTGCTGACCGCCGATGCGCCCTTCACCTGCGGGGTAAGCATCATGGGCGGCGCCCCCGGCACGCGCGAGACAGAGCTTCTGGCCCCCGACAAGACGGTGCAGCAGGTCGACGCGCTGGTGCTTTCGGGCGGGTCGGCCTTCGGTCTGGATGCCGCCTCCGGCGTGATGGAGGCGATGCGCGCGCAGGGGCGCGGATATACCGTCGGCGGGCAATGCGTGCCCATCGTGCCCACTGCGATTCTCTTCGATCTGCTCAACGGCGGCGACAAGGACTGGTCCGCCAACCCCTATCCCGCGCTGGGGGCGGCGGCGCTGGCCGGCGCGGCGGCGGATTTTTCTCTGGGGGCCGAGGGCGCGGGCACCGGCGCGCTTCTGGCCTGCGAAAAGGGCGGGCTGGGCTCGGCCTCCGTCGTGCTGCCAAACGGCGTGACGGTGGGCGCGCTGGTGGCGGTCAACGCGCTTGGCAACGCCACCGTGGACGGGCGGCATTTCTGGGCCGCCCCGTGGGAGATCGGCGCCGAGTTCGGCGGCCACGGCCCCGCGCCCGCCTATCCGACCGGATTTCCGCCAACCAAGCATTCGCTGCGCAACGCGGCCACCACGATCGCCATCGTCGCCACCGACGCCGCGCTCGATCAGGCGCAGTGCACGCGCATGGCCACTGCCGCGCATGACGGCATGGCCCGCGCGCTGGTGCCCTCGCACACCCCGCTCGACGGCGATCTCGTGTTTGCCGCCGCCACCGGCGCGGAGACCCTGACCGATCCTTCGGACGACACGCTCATGATCGGCCACGCGGCGGCGACCTGCCTCGCCCGCGCCATCGCCCGCGGCGTTCACCACGCGCAGGCGTGAGGCGCACTACTCCCGAAGAGGTTTTCCATTGCCCCGCGCGGGAACAAGGCCGAAGGCCGCCGCGCATCGCCGGGCCGCCCCCCGGCCCGGCGATCTGGCTCCTGTTCGTGCAAAGGCATTGAACTCGTCCGAGACGCAATTGTTTGTGGCTATGGGCGGGGAAAATGCGGCCGGTCGGTATTGTAGTGCTCGGACAAGTAATCGAGGATGATCTCACGATCCTCATCCGGGATTGGTTGCATCCCCTGTTCCTCAACCATCCATTTCAGAAGCTTGTCCCAGCCCTCTCGGGTCTGACCTTGCTGCGCCACGATCATCTCGGAATGGCAGGCCACGCAGTAGTTGTAAGTCACCTCGGCACCTTCTGCCGGATAGAGCGCGCCGACATCCCCCACATCGGCTGTCGTGCCGTCATGCCCGTCATCCGCTGCGGTGACGGCCATCGGAAAGGCGGCGGCCAGAGCCGCCGTCCAAAGTTTTTCTTTCCATCCCATGTCGATCAGGCAGCCTCCGCCTGCACGGCGACTTTGTGGAAGGAATTGTTGAGATACCCTTTCGGATTCCACTTGATCGCGAAGGGCTGCATCACGCCTTCACTGTCGGTCGCGCGCGCCCAGATCTCGTAATAGCCGGACTGGGGAACGGTGACGGTGGTCCGCCAGTTCTGCCACGCCCCGTCATTGACCGGGTCATCGAGGTCGGCTTCCTGCCAGCTCTCGCCATGGTCAGACGAGACCTCCATTTTCTGCACGGTGCGGTCGCCCGCCCATGCGTGACCGCGCACCTCGAACTCTGATCCGACGTCTGCCCCGTCTTGCGGATGCGTAATCAGCGACTTGACCGGCATCGCATGGATGGTTTCGAAATCTTCAAGCGGGACGTCCGTTCCCGGCGCGACGGGGTAGCTTGGCACGCTATAGGACGGCGCGGCCATCTTGGTCCCGTCATGCTTCTGATCCCGCAGTTCGATCCGCGTCAGCCACTTCTGCGAGCAGGAGCCCGGCCAGCCGGGAACGACCAGTCGCAAAGGCGCTCCATTCAGCGGATGCAATGGCTCGCCGTTCATCTCGAATGCGATGAGCACGTTATCGGTCATCGCCTTGTCGATCGGCACCCCGCGCGACAGCGGCGATCGCTCCGGGTCGCCCGAAAGATGCCCGTCGGCGCCATAGTGGCCGGTATAGACCACGCTTTCGTGAACGCCTGCGGCCTCAAGCACGTCGCGCAGGCGCACACCGGTCCATTCCGAGCAGGCGATCGCGCCATAGGTCCACTGGTTGCCGGAAGCCGGGGGGTCGAACATGGCACGCCCGTTGCCGCCACACTCCAGAGCCAGCGCCATTGTCACGACCTCGAACTGGTCACGAAGATCGTCGATGCTCAACTCCATCGGCTGATCTACAAGCCCGTCCACTGTCAGCATCCAGCCTTCCGCAGACGTATCGTCCGGCACGACGCCGTTGTTGCGAACGAAGTGTCGATCAATGGGCGTGATCGCGTCGTCCAGAAGGTGCGCAGGCGTTTGCGCGTTCACAGGCCTGTCGTTCAGAAGATCCAGCCCGTCCTTGCCTTCGAGTGCTCCACCCTGCGCCAGGGCACGTGTCGACGTCATCTGTAGCGAGGCGCCAAGGCCCAGAATGCCGCTAGCGAGTCCCAGTCCGGTGACTCCAAGAAAGCTGCGGCGTTTCATGCTTTGCGGCAGGTCTTCGGGGGTATCAATTCCATCCTTTGCCATCTCTTGTTTCTCCTCCAATTATTCAAAAAAGCTGGTGGAAAACGCTGGCGTTGCCGGATCGTTTCGGAACGCGATCCGCCGTGCGTCTTGCAGCGGTCCGCTCAAGCCGATCAGCTTCACGCTATTGACCTTCCTCGTCGTATCTTTCCGGCCTGAAAAGCACGTCGCGGACTGCTGCGGCGAGGGCCTGACCAGAGCTTTCGCGGTCATTGCCTCACAATCTCGAGGGCGGTTACCCTGTCGCTCGGAACTGGCCACACAAAGGCTCGCTGCGCTTCGAGGCCACTGGCCGAGGCGCCGATGCCCAAGATGATATGTATTGAGGCTACACATCAAGGGAACGGTAGCAACCTCGGGACTTCAGGTCAAATATGGGCAGGGTGAGACCGGACGCCGCGTTAATCCCGCCCTCCGCCATCACCGGCACCGACGCGATACCGACAGAATACCGACAGAATACCGACGTTTTACCGCATGGCATTTTTCAGCAAATTCAAGGCGTTAACCCCGATTCGGCAAAACTTCCCGCATCAACGGGCTGCCGGGCTCCGCCAGCGCCTCCACCACGCTGAAATGATGCTGCCCCGGCACCTCCACCAGACCGCAGCGCCACGCGTCCGCCAGCCAGCGCGCCTGATCGAGGAACGCGGGCCTCTCGTCGCCGCCGACCCATGCCGTGACCGGCACATGCGGCAGTTTCTCTTGCAAGACAGGGCTTTCCGCCTCCGCCTCCGCCGCGTCGAGCCCCAGGGTCTCGTTCATCGTGGTTTTCAGAAGCGGCCGCAGATCGGCCACCGGCGAGATCGGCACCACCTTGCACAGCCGCGCGGCCACCGCCTCGGGCAGCATGCCGGGCACGCACATCCGCGCCACGAGATGCCCGCCCGCCGAATGCCCGCACAGCGCGACAGGCCCGGCCACCTCGCCCGCTGCAAAGCTCACGGCGCGCGTAACCTCCTGAGTGATCTGGGAAATCCTTGCCTCCGGCGCAAGCGTGTAGGTCGGCACCGCCACCGCCCATCCGCGCGCGATCGCCCCGCCGGCCAGATGCGACCAGTAGGAGCCATCGAACGCCTTCCAATAGCCCCCGTGGACAAAGACCATCAGCCCCTCCGGCTCGCCATCGGGCAGGAAAATATCGACCACCTCGCGCGCCCCGGAGCCATAGCGAAGCCCAAGCCGCCCGCCGTGCGCCGCCCGGAACTCCGCCGCCCGTGAGGCCCATTTTTCCGGGTATTCCGCCGCTCCGGGAATATAGGCGCCGTTCTCGTAGGCGTCGTCGAGTTCCATGTCTGCCCCCTTGATTTTCGTCGGATTCATAATTGATCATATTCTGGACTTCCGGTCCGATCTGGACGACATTAGCGCCAAATATTCCCCATGCACGCGTGAAATTCCCGGAGGCCCGAATGCTCGACACAGTGACCGATCTCAAATCCCACCTCAAGGACCCGACCCTGCTTGAAACCCGCGCCTATATCGGCGGCGAATGGATCACCGGAGAGGCCACCTTCGACGTGACCAACCCCGCCCGCGGCGACGTGATCGCACAGGTGACCGATTGTTCGCGCGCGCAGGTCTCCGGCGCCATCGCACAGGCCCAGACCGCACAGAAGGAGTGGGCGAAATGGACCGGCAAGGAGCGTGCCGCCGTCCTGCGCCGCTGGTTCGACCTGATGATGGAGAATCAGCAGGATCTCGCCGTGATCCTGACCGCCGAGATGGGCAAGCCGGTGACCGAAGCGGCGGGTGAAATCGCCTATGGCGCCTCGTTCATCGAGTTTTTCGCCGAAGAGGCGAAGCGCATCTACGGCGAGACGATCCCCGGCCACCAGCGTGACAAGCGCATCACCGTGATCAAGCAGCCCATCGGCGTCGCCGCCTCCATCACGCCGTGGAACTTTCCCAACGCGATGATCACCCGCAAGGCCGGCCCGGCGCTCGCCGCCGGATGCAGCTTCGTCGCCCGCCCCGCCGCCGAGACACCGCTTTCGGCCATCGTGCTGGGCGTTCTGGCCGATCGTGCGGGCATCCCGGCGGGCGTGTTCAACGTCGTGCCCTCCTCCCGCGCCTCCGACATCGGCAAGGAATTCTGCGAGAACCCGGCCGTGCGCAAGCTCACCTTCACCGGCTCCACCGAGGTCGGGCGCATCCTGCTGCGGCAGGCCGCCGACAGCGTGATGAAATGCTCGATGGAGCTGGGCGGCAACGCCCCCTTCATCGTGTTCGACGACGCCGATCTCGACGCGGCGGTCGAGGGCGCGATCATGTGCAAGTTCCGCAACAACGGGCAGACCTGCGTCTGCGCCAACCGCATCTACGTGCAGGCCGGCGTCTACGACGCATTCGCCGCGAAACTGAAGGACGCGGTGGCCAAGATGAAGATCGGCGACGGGCTCTCGGGCGACACGCAGTTCGGCCCGCTGATCAACGCCGATGCCGTCGAAAAGGTCAAGGAACACATCGCGGACGCCACCGCCAAGGGGGCGCAGGTCATTCTTGGCGGCAACCCGTCGGAGCTTGGCGGCACCTTCTTCGAGCCGACCATCGTCACCGGCGCCACCCGCGACATGGAGTTCGCCACCGAGGAGACTTTTGGCCCGCTCGCCCCGCTGTTCAAGTTCGAGGACGAGGACGAGGTGATCGCGCTGGCCAATGACACGATATTCGGGCTGGCCAGCTACTTCTACGCCCGCGATCTCAGCCGCGTCTACAAGGTCGCCGAGGAGCTTGAATACGGGATCGTCGGCATCAATACCGGCATCATCTCCACAGAGGTGGCCCCCTTCGGCGGGGTCAAGCAATCCGGCCTCGGCCGCGAAGGCAGCCACCACGGAATTGAGGATTACCTGGAGATGAAATATATCTGCATGTCGGTCTGATCCGCGACAGGCCGCACATCCGATCAGCAAAACGCCCGGCAGGTTTCCCCGCCGGGCGTTCGTCTGTCGTCAGATCGCCAAAGGCCGGATCAGTTGACCGCCTTGGCGTCCACCACATCCTTGTCGACGCTGTCGTCGTCGCCCCTCTCGATCGCGATGCGGCGCGGCTTCAGCGCCTCGGGCACTTCGCGCACCATCTCGATATGCAGCATGCCGTCGGCATGGTTTGCCCCGGTCACGCGCACATGATCGGCAAGCTGGAAACGCCGCTCGAACGCGCGGGTGGCGATGCCGCGATGCAGGAAGGTGCGGCCATCCTCATCCCCGGCCTTGCGCCCGGTCACGATAAGGGCGTTTTCCTTGACCTCGATGGCAAGATCATCGGCAGAGAATCCCGCCACGGCGATCGAGATGCGATAGGCGTCATCGGCGGTCTTCTCGATGTTGTAAGGGGGGTAGGTGGACTGGCTGACATCATTCGCCAGAACGCGGTCCATCATGTCGGCAATCTGGTCGAACCCGACCGTTGCCCGGTAAAGCGGTGCGAAGTCGAAACTGCGCATAGGTCATCCTCCTTCTTGAGCGATAACAATATGTAAACCTTCCCTTGCGGGGACAGGCAGGTCACGACAGGGCCCGATGGTGGCACCCCGCCACGGATATAGATTGGAAAGGATCGCGGCGATTTCAACCCCTCAGGGACGGACGAATTTCGCCCCCGTGCTCTGCCGCGCGGCCTGCGGTGTGACCTGCAACACCGTATCCACGCCAAACGCCGCGCGAAGCTGCTCCAGCGGCCCGTCAAGCCCGGCGCCCAGCGAGACGGGTTGCCCGTCCACCTCGGCCTTGGCGGTGACCACCGACACGATCTCGGCCACCCCGTCGGTGACGCGAAACACCGGCGCGCCGCTCGATCCGAAATCGACGCTGCACGACATCACGTAAACCCCCTGCTGGCGGGACAGCACCCGGCACATTTCCTGAAACGAGGGGGCCTCGGCCCGGTCGCGGGCATAGGATACAACGCCCACCCGCTCTCCGGCCCGCAACCGGCCCGCCGTGGCGAAGGGATGCACCGTGGTATTGCGGACCGGATGGTAAAGCTGCAACAGCGCAAGGTCATGGCGCACCCGCGCTGTCACCGCGCGCTGGTCATGCTCGAACTCGGGATGCGTCACAGCGCGGCGAATGCGGCGGTAGGCTTCGGCGCGCCCGTTGCGCCAGCCTGCCCTGAATTCCATCTGGTCGGCGGAGAACCTCCGGCCGGTCGCCTTGTCGAACAGGCAATGTGCCGCCGTCAGCACCAGATCGGGCGCGATCAGCGCGCCGGTGCAGAATCCGCGCCCGGCAATCTCGATCCGCCCCACGCCTTCCCAACCGCGCGTCTGGTCGCCCGTATCCATCCGGCGCAGCCCCCCGTCCTGCGCCAATGCGGCGGTGGAGAGCATGATCGCGGCGTAAAAGGCCAATGATTTTCGCAACATATCGGCTCCGGCAAGGTCTTCCTGACCAAGCGTTACTCGCAGGTCTGGGCGAAAATAGGGCGTTCCCGTGCAACTTAGCGTAGATCCGGCACGCCCGCCTCTTCGTTCAGCGCGGGCGGCATCGGCCCCCCGGTCGCCCAGTCGAGCAATTCGACGGTATGCACCACCGGCACCCCCGTGCCCGATCCGATCTGCATCATGCAGCCGATATTGCCCGCGGCGATCACGTCCGGCGCTTTTGCCTCCAGCGTCTGCACCTTGCGCGCCTTGAGCTGCTTGGAAATCTCCGGCTGCATCAGGTTGTAGGTGCCCGCCGAGCCGCAGCACAGGTGACTGTCCGCCGGCTCCACGACATCGAACCCCGCCCGCCGCAGAAGATCCTTGGGATAGCTCTTGATCTGCTGGCCATGCTGAAGCGAACAGGCCGCGTGATAGGCCACCGTCATGTCGCGCGGCGCGCTGTCCTGAAGCGGCAGCTTCATCAGGATCTCCGACACGTCCATCGCCAGATCGGCCACCCGCGCGGCATCGGCGGCCAGCGGCCCGTTGCGGAACATGTGGCCGTAGTCCTTGACCGTCGTGCCGCAACCGCTGGTGTTGATCACGATGGCATCGAGTCCGTGCCCGTCCATCTCCGCCGTCCAGGCGCGGATGTTCTTTTCCGCCGTGGCGTGGCTCTCGGCGGTCTTGCCCATGTGATGCGTCAGCGCCCCGCAGCATCCGGCACCGCGCGCCACCACCACCTCGCAGCCCAGCCGCGTCAGCAGCCGGATCGTCGCATCGTTGATATCGGTATTGAGCGCCCGCTGCGCGCAGCCCGTCATCAGCGCCACCCGCATCCGAGGCCGGCCCTCCGGCGCGAAACTCTGCGGATCGTCGTTCCGGCTCACCGGCGGGATATGCTTGGGTGCCATTTCCAGCATCGCGCGCAGCCGCGCATCGGGCATCACCCGGGCAAAGGGCCGCCCGATCTTCGCCCCCAGAAGCGCCAGCCGGAACCGCGTGGGATAGGGCAGGATACGCGCCAGCATCCAGCGCAGCGCCCGATCCCCGAGGGGCCGCTTGTAGCGTCGTTCGATATAATCGCGCGCATGGTCCACCAGATGCATGTAATGCACGCCTGACGGGCAGGTCGTCATGCAGGCCAGGCACGACAGGCAGCGGTCGATATGCTTGACCGTGCGCGGATCGGGCACTCGCTCGTTCTCCAGCATGTCCTTGATCAGGTAGATGCGACCGCGCGGGCTGTCCAGCTCGTCGCCCAGCACTTGATAGGTCGGGCAGGTCGCCGTACAGAACCCGCAATGCACGCAGGCGCGCAGGATCTCGTTCGACCGCGCCGTGGCCGGATCGCTGAGTTGCCCTTCGGTGAATTTCGTCTGCATCGCTACCCCATCAGCCCCGGATTGAACACGCCGCGGGGATCGAACGCCGCCCGCAGGCCCTCCGAGATCCGCGCGATCGGCGCGGGCTCGGGATGGAACATCGGGGGTCCCTCCCCTCGGATCAGGGTGGCATGCCCCTTTGTGCCCGCCATCGCCGCGCGCACGTCCACCCCCGGCGCCGCCAGCGCCCAGACAAGGCCCCCGCCCCAGTCATAGATCACCGCCTCCGCGCCCAGCCGCGCCACCAGCTCCGGCGCCTCCGACGGCTTGACCGAGAGACGCCAGACATGGCCATCGCGGCCGTGAAACGCCTCTACGTCGCGCACCGCGCGCCACAGGGCCGCCCCCGCCTCGGGGTCTGTCTCCACCCGCGATACGCCAAATTCCGACAGCACCCCGCAAAGCGCCTCGGCGCGATAGGCGACCGATGCCTCCATCCCCTCGATCCGCAGCAGGGTGAGCGGCGCATCCCCCGGCAGATGCGCCGCCCCCGTCACCTCGAACGGAGAGCCGAGCGCGGCGGCCATCGCGCGCACCGCGTCCGCGTCGCTCAGCCCCTCGATCAGCAGCGTACCCGTCACCTCCGGCGCCGGCAGCACCTTGAGCGACACCTCGGTGATCACGCCCAACGTGCCCCAGCTTCCGGCCATCAGCTTCACAAGATCATAGCCAGTGACGTTCTTCATCACCCGCCCGCCGTTCTTGAGGATGCGCCCCTGCCCGTCGACAAAGCGCACTCCCAGAAGGAAATCGCGCGCCGCCCCGACGACGACCCGGCGCGGCCCCGACACGTTCGCCGCCACCGCCCCGCCGATCGTCGGCGCGCCTTTGGTGCCCAAAAGACCGCGATGATCCATCGGCTCGAACGCGAGCCGCTGCCCCTCGGAGGCCAGCACCCGCTCGACCTCCGCCAGCGGGGTGCCCGCCCGCGCCACGAGCGTCAGCGCGCCCGGCTCATGCAGCGTCACCCCCGACAGCCCGCGGGTCGTCAGCGCGGCCCCCGCGCCCCCGCTCCGCCGCGTGCCGCCGCCCGCGATCCGCAAGGGTCCGTTGCTCCCCGCCACGATCTCGGCAAGCTCCGCCTCGCTTTGTGGTCGCGCGGCCTGCGTCACACCGCCGCCTCCCGGCGCGCCCCGGTTGCCGCCAGCGGAAACACCTTGGCTGGATTGAGAAGCCACCCGGGATCGAACACATCCTTCACCGCCATCTGGATCTCCAGATCCTCGGGCGCGTATTGATGCCCCATCAGGTCGCGCTTCTCTATGCCGACGCCATGCTCTCCGGTCAGGCACCCGCCCACCTCCACGCAAAGCCGCAGGATGTCGGCGCCGAAGGCTTCACATTTCTCCAGATCGCCCGGCTTGTTGGCATCGAAAAGGATCAGCGGATGCATGTTCCCGTCACCTGCGTGAAAGACATTGCCCACATCAAGGCCATAGTCCTTCGACATCTCCCCGATCCGCCGCAGCACATGGGGAAGCGCGCTCACCGGGATCGTGCCATCGAGGCACATGTAATCGTTGATCTGCCCCATCGCGCCAAAGGCCGATTTCCGCCCCAGCCAGATCTTCGCGCTTTCCTCGGCGCTGCCGCTTTCGCGGATCTCCACCGGATCGTGACGTTCTGCAATCTCCACGATCCGGGCAAGCTGCGCGTCGATCTCCGCGTCGCTGCCTTCCACCTCGATGATCAGAAGCGCCTCGCAATCGGGATAGCCCGCCTTGGCGAAGGCTTCGGTGGCGCGGATGCAGGGCCGGTCCATGAACTCGATCGCCACCGGAAGAAGACCCGCCTTGATGATGTCCGACACGCATTGCCCGGCCACCTCGTTGCTGTCGAACCCCACCAGCACGGGGCGCGCGCCCTCGGGTTTGGGCAGGATACGCAGGGTCGCCTCCGTCACCACGCCAAGCTGCCCTTCCGATCCGCAGATCAACCCCAGCAAATCAAGCCCGGCCGCATCCATATGCGCGCCGCCGATCTCGATCACCTCACCCTCCATCGTCACCATCGTGACCCCCAGAAGGTTGTTCGTCGTCACCCCGTATTTCAGGCAATGCGCCCCGCCGGAATTCATCGCGATATTGCCCGCGATGGCGCAGGCAAGCTGCGACGACGGGTCGGGGGCATAGAAGAACCCCGCCTCCTCCACCGCGCCGGTCACGCTCAGGTTGGTGCGCCCCGTCTGCACGCGGATGAAGCGGTTGTCGTAATCGGTCTCCAGAACCTGCGACATCCGCGCCACGCCAAGGATCACCGAATCGGCGGTCGGCAGCGCCCCGCCGGCCAGCGACGTGCCCGCCCCGCGCGGCACCACCGGCACTCCCGCCTCGTGGCAGATGCGCAGCGCCTTCGCGACATCCTCTGTCGTGCCCGGAAGAACCACCGCCAGCGGCGGGCAGCTATAGGCGGTCAGCGCATCGCACTCATAGGCGCGAACCTCCGCCTCCGCGTCGATCACCGCCCCCTCGGGCAGCGCCGCGCGCAAGCGCTTCACGATCCGCGCCTTCTGCGCGATAATCTGCGGATTGGGCGCGGGCATCTCCATATATAATCCTTTCGCGCAATTGGTAAGAAATTATAACCAATCAAACCCTATGGCAACCCATTTATCCCCGCGCTAGGCTTCGCCTCATGGACTGGATGGATCGCCTCACGCTCTTCGACACGCTCGATTTCGCCGCCGTGGCCGGGCTGCTGCTGACGTGGCTGGTAGCGGGATACCTTATTGAGCATCCGCCGAAAAGCCGTCCCTCCGTCTCTGTTCTGATGAGCAGCTACCGCCGCGACTGGATGCGGCAGTTCGTCGATCGCGATCCGCGCATCTTCGACTCGCAGATGCTCACCATCCTGCGGCAGGGCACGTCCTTCTTCGCCTCCGCCTCGATGATCGCCATCGGCGCCGGTCTGGCGCTGATCGGCAATACCGAACGGCTCGTCGGGGTCGCCACCGACCTGACCCTCGACACCGCCCCCGCCATCGTCTGGGAGATCAAGATCGTGCTGGCGCTGTTCTTCGTCGCCAACGCCTTTTTGAAATTCGTCTGGTCGCACCGGCTCTTTGGCTATTGCGCGGTGGTGATGGGGTCGGTGCCCAACGACCCGTCGGACCCGCAGGCCGGCCCGCGCGGTGACACTGCGGCGGATCTCAACATCTACGCCTCGCGCAGCTTCAACCGCGGAATGCGCTCGCTCTATTTCGCGATGGCCGCGGTCACATGGCTCGCCGGCCCGCACGCGCTGATCCTCGGCACGCTGGCCACCGGCATCATGCTCTGGCGCCGCGAATTCGCCTCGCAGTCGCGCGCCGCGCTGCTGCACACATCCTCGTGAATTGAATGGCGGGCCCGATCTGCCAGACTGGCGCCATGATCCGTCTTGCCCTGCCCCTCCTTCTGCTCCTCGCGGCCCCGGCGCTCGCCGACCCGCCCGTGGTCGAAGGCGCCGAAGCCGGGCGCAGCAGCGAAAGCTGGCGCGTCTCCGTCACCCTCTCGCATCCCGACACCGGCTGGAATCACTACGCCGACGGCTGGCGCGTTCTGGATGAAAACGGCACCGAACTGGGCCGCCGCGTGCTGCATCACCCGCATGTGGACGAACAGCCCTTCACCCGAAGCCTTTCGGGTCTGGATCTGCCCGAAGGCTCGGGCGCCATCTGGATCGAACCGCGCTGCTCGGTGGATGGCTGGTCCGGCACCCGCACCCGCGTCGATCTGCCATAGCGCCGCGCCCGACCGCCCCCGCGTTAACCCGATGGTGACGCCTTTGCACCGAACGCCGTGTTAGCGGGGCGAGTCCGGCCCATCGCCACCGACGCGATACCGACAGAATACCGACGTTTCACCGACATGGGTTTTTGAGCGTTAACAATAGCTTGAGGTGATTCGCGCCACATGGGTCAGGTCACGTCGGAAATCCCCGTCTCCTTGACCGCCTGCATGGCAACATAGGTCGATGTGCTCGCCACATGCGGCAGCGCGGAAATCACCTCCCCCAGCACCCGGCGATAGGCGGCCATGTCACTGGTCCGCACCTTGAGAAGATAGTCGAAATGGCTCGCGATCATATGCGCCTGCTCGACCTCCGGCACCCGCGCCACGGCGGCGTTGAACGCCGACAGCGCCGCCTCCCGCGTGTCGCTGAGCTTCACCTCCACGAAGGCCACATGATCGAGGCCAAGCCGGATCGGATCGAGCATGGCCCGGTATCCGGTGATCACGCCATCGGCCTCCAGCCGCCGCAACCGCGCCTGCGTCGGCGACTTCGACAGGCCGATCCGCCGCGCCAGATCGGTGACCGACACCCGCCCATCGCGGGACAGTTCGTCAAGAATCCTGCGATCGAAGGCGTCAAGCTCCGCCTGTCCGGTCTGCATTGCCATGCCCCTCTATTTCAGGTCAACCGGCCATCCATATTCGCAAATTCAGGCGAAACGACCAGTCGATCCACGATATACTATCCCAAACAAGGAGAGCCTTCCATGCGTGATTTCCGCCGCCGGATCGACACAGAGACCTATTGCGACGAGGCCGGGCTGGTCGCCCGACTGACCGAAGAGGCCGCGCTTTCGCCCGAGGACCGCACCCGCATCTCGGGTGCCGCCGCCGATCTGGTGCGCCGCATCCGAGGGCAAAGCCGCCCCGGCCTGATGGAGGTGTTTCTGGCCGAATACGGCCTCTCGACCGACGAGGGCATCGCCCTGATGTGTCTGGCTGAGGCGCTCTTGCGCGTGCCCGACGCGGAAACCATCGACGCGCTGATCGAGGACAAGATCGCGCCCTCGGACTGGGGCCGCCACATGGGCCATTCCACCTCGCCGCTGGTCAATGCCTCGACATGGGCGCTGATGCTGACGGGCCGCGTGCTCAAGGATGAAAACCCCGGCCCCGTCGGCCATCTGCGCGGCGCCATCCGCCGTCTGGGAGAGCCGGTGATCCGCACCGCCGTGGGCCGCGCCATGCGGGAAATGGGCCGGCAATTCGTGCTGGGTGAAACCATCGACGCCGCCATGTCCCGCGCTGCCGGGATGGAGAAAAAAGGCTATACATATTCGTATGATATGCTGGGCGAAGCGGCCCGGACCGACGCCGACGCCATGCATTATCACCTTGCCTATTCACGGGCGATCTCAGCGATTTCCGCCGCCTGCACGCAGGTCGACATCCGCGACAATCCGGGCATCTCGGTGAAGCTTTCCGCGCTTCATCCCCGCTATGAACTCGGGCAGCGCGACCGCATCATGGATGAGCTTGTGCCCCGCCTGCGCAGCCTCGCGCTGCTGGCGAAATCGGCGCGCATGGGGCTGAATATCGACGCCGAGGAGGCCGACCGCCTGTCGATTTCGCTGGACGTGATCGAAGCGGTCCTGTCCGAGCCCGCGCTGGCCGGATGGGACGGCTTCGGTGTCGTGGTGCAGGCGTACGGCAAACGCGCCGGCCCCACGCTCGATTACCTCTATGACCTGTCCACCCGGCTTGATCGCAAGATCATGGTAAGGCTGGTCAAGGGCGCCTATTGGGACACGGAAATCAAGGCCGCGCAGGTGCTTGGCGTCGATGGCTTCCCGGTCTTCACCTCGAAACCGGCGACCGACATTTCGTTTCTGGCCAATGCCCGCAAGCTGCTCGGCATGACCGACCGGATCTACCCGCAATTCGCCACCCACAACGCCCACACCGTCGCCGCGATTCTTGACATGGCGGACGATCACGACAGCTACGAATTTCAACGCCTGCACGGCATGGGCGAAAGCCTGCATGAGATCGTGCACGCAGAGCACAAGACCCGCTGCCGCATCTACGCGCCGGTCGGCGCGCATCGCGATCTTCTGGCCTATCTGGTGCGGCGCCTGCTGGAAAACGGCGCGAACAGCTCCTTTGTCAACCAGATCGTCGACGACGAGGTGCCGCCCGAAGAAGTCGCTCGCGATCCCTTCGACGCGCTCGCTGACGATCACATGAAACTGCCCACCGGGCCGGAGCTTTTCCTGCCCGAGCGGGTCAATTCCAAAGGGTTCGATCTGCGCGACGTGCCCACGCTGGAGGAGATGGATGCGGCCCGCGATCCCTGGCGCACAGCCTCATGGGCCGCCGCCCCGATCATCGCCGGCGAGGCGCAGCCCGAGACGCCGGAGCCGGTGACAAACCCCTATCTGGACACCGACAGCCCCGGCAGCGTCGCCCACGCCAGCCCCGGGGATGTGCAAACCGCGCTGGACGCCGCCCGCCCGTGGCAGGCCCCGGCCGGGGACCGCGCCGCCGTGCTGAACAAGGTGGCCGATCTCTACGAGGAAAACTTCGGCCCACTCTTTGCGATCATCGCGCGCGAGGCCGGCAAGACGCCGCTCGACGCGGTGGCCGAACTGCGCGAGGCCGTTGATTTTCTACGCTATTACGCCGCAAACGCTCCCGATGCGCCGCCCGCAGGGGTGTTCTCCTGCATCAGCCCGTGGAACTTCCCGCTGGCGATCTTCACCGGGCAGGTGTCGGCGGCGCTCGCTGCGGGGAACGCGGTTCTGGCCAAGCCCGCCGATCAGACACCGCTCATCGCGCATGAGGCGGTGAAACTGATGCACGAGGCCGGGGTGCCGCGCGAGGCGCTGCAATTTCTGCCCGGCGCGGGCTCTGTCGTCGGCGCCGCGATCACCTCCGATCCGCGCGTGAACGGCGTGGCCTTCACCGGCTCGACCGCCACGGCGCAGCGGATCCGCACCGCGATGGCCGAAAACCTCACCCCCGGCGCGCCGCTGATCGCCGAAACCGGCGGGATCAACGCCATGATCGTGGATTCCACCGCCCTGCCCGAACAGGCGGTGCAGGCCATCGTCGAAAGCGCGTTCCAGTCGGCGGGCCAACGCTGCTCGGCGCTGCGCTGTCTCTACGTGCAAGAGGATATCGTCGGCGATTTTCTCGACATGCTCACCGGCGCGATGAAGGAACTGCGCCTTGGCGATCCATGGCACGTCAGCACCGACGCTGGCCCGGTGATCGACAGTGCCGCTCAATCGGAGATCGCCGCCCATATCGCACAGGCGCAGGCCGACGGGCGCGTGATCTACCAAACCTCCACGCCGCAAACCGGAAGCTTCATCGCCCCCACCCTGATCCGGGTGGGCGGCATCGAGGATCTCGACAAGGAGATTTTCGGCCCCGTTCTGCATGTGGCGACCTTCCGCGCTGAAGAACTCGATACCGTGATCGACACGATCAACGGCACGGGCTACGGGCTGACCTTCGGCCTGCAAACCCGCATCGACGACCGAGTGCAGCATGTCGCCGACCGCATCCATGCGGGCAACATCTACGTCAATCGCAACCAGATCGGCGCCATCGTCGGAAGCCAGCCTTTCGGCGGCGAGGGGCTGTCCGGCACCGGGCCCAAGGCGGGCGGGCCGCACTACCTCGCCCGCTTCACAGCCCCCGAACGCAAAGGCGCGAGCGGCGCTTGGGACGGGCCGATGCCCGCCGATGTGCTGGCCGACCTGATCGCGCGCGCAGAACCGGGCGCCCCGCCCGAAACGAAAACCCTGCCCGGCCCAACCGGCGAATCCAACCGGCTGTCCACCGTGCCGCGCGCGCCTCTTCTCTGCCTCGGGCCGGGGCCGGAGGCCGCGCAGGAGCAGGCCGAGACCGTGCGTCGCCTTGACGGACGCGCCGTTGTCGCCACAGCGGAGGTCAGCGCAGAGCAGCTTGAACAGATCCCAGGGATTTCCGGTGCGCTGTGGTGGGGGGATGAGGCGACGGCACGCGGCTATGAGATTGCACTGGCGCGCCGCACCGGGCCGATCCTGCCACTGATCACCGGCATCCCCGACACCGCGCGTGTGCGCGGTGAACGCCATGTCTGCGTCGATACCACGGCGGCAGGCGGAAACGCCGCACTTCTGGGCGGGGCGGCTTGACGCCCCTGCCCTTTGGCTCCAGCTTTGGCGGATGTTTCCGATCCGTGATCACAACCCGTCTTCGGGCACGCCTTATGTGACGTACGCGCTGATTGTCCTCAACGTGGTGATCTTCGCATCCTATTGGCCGCTCTTCGCGGAACCCTACCGCCTCACCGTCTTTTTCGGGGACTGGGCGCTGATTCCGGCGGCGGTGTCCGAAGGGCAGCGCATGCACGGGTTCGTCACCTCCCTGTTCCTGCATGGCGGGCTGATGCATCTGGGCGGCAACATGCTGTTTCTTTGGATCTTCGGCGACAACCTCGAAGATGATATGGGGCACACGGGCTTTGCCCTGTTCTACCTCGCGGCCGGTCTTGGTGCGGGGCTGGCACAGGTTCTGGCCAACCCCGGTTCGGCGATTCCCACGGTCGGGGCCTCGGGCGCGATTGCCGGGGTGATGGGCGGCTATCTGTTGCTTTACCCCCGGGCGCGGGTCGATGTCCTGCTGATCTTCATCATCTTTTTCAAGGTCATCCCGGTGCCGGCGTGGCTCATGCTGGGGGTGTGGTTCGCCCTGCAACTTTTCAGCGGGGTGTCGGTGGATACAGCCAGCGGCGGGGTCGCCTACTGGGCGCATGCGGGCGGGTTCGTGATCGGGCTTGCTCTGACCCTTCCGATCTGGCTGCGGCGCGGGGGGCCGCGCGGGTGGTCGCGCACCGACGGGCTGCCGCCCCATCCCGAGGCGCGCTATACCCTCTCGCGCAGCAATGTGCCTCGCGTGCGCAAACGCCGCCGTCGATAGGCCCGGCCGCTCAGGCGTGCCCGGCGCTCGACGACAGGGTCAGCGCGTCGACCCCGATACTCCGGAGCGCGGCAGTCCATTTGTCGGCATCGGGCAGGTCGAACACCATTGTCTGCGTCGGATCGCACACCAGCCAGCCATTTGCCGCGATCTCGGCCTCGATCTGCCCCGGTCCCCAACCGGCATAGCCAAGCGCCATCAGCGCCCGGTCCGGTCCGGCCCCCCTGGCCATCTCTTCGAGAATATCGAGTGTCGCGGTCATCGCGAACCCCTCGCTCACCGCCATCGTGGACAGCTCCGAGCGATAGTCCGGCGAATGCAGGACAAATCCGCGTCCGCCTTCCACCGGGCCGCCGAAATGCAGCCCGATATTGCCCCTGGGATCGCTCTGCTCG
Organism: Salinihabitans flavidus; assembly: GCF_900110425.1. Taxonomy (GTDB): domain Bacteria; phylum Pseudomonadota; class Alphaproteobacteria; order Rhodobacterales; family Rhodobacteraceae; genus Salinihabitans; species Salinihabitans flavidus. Next base: position 37,539 of record NZ_FODS01000011.1, read on the forward strand.
ATGGAAAGCTGTTCAAGCAGGTCCGACAGGCGCATGTCCTCGACCGGCTTGTTCACGATCAGGCCCATCGCTCCGTCGTCCGAATAGGCGCACAGAAACACGACAGCATTCGCAAACCGCGGATCGCCCATGCCCGGCATGGCGATCAGCATCTTGCCACTGAGATCGAGTGCCTCTTTGTCGTCCTGCACGTCCGGGGCCTCCTGATCTTCTGTGCCAGTCCCTTCAAGATGAGGTTCGCCGCCGCCCGGTGCAAGCCCTGTCGCGGCGCGGACGGAAATTGACACATCCCCTCGCCGGAAAGTGAGTTGGCAATCGCGCCGCGATCCCTCATCTAGGTCCGCATGATACGCCACTTGCTCCTGTTGCTCACTCTTTTCGCCATGCCTGTGGCCGCGCTGTCACAATCCTTCGACCGGGTGGTGCAGGTGGAAATTCTGCCCGGCTGGCGCAATTCCGACGGCAGCCACATGGCGGCGCTGCGCTTCACGCTCAATCCCGGCTGGAAAACCTATTGGCGCGCGCCCGGCGACGCGGGCATCCCGCCCCGCTTCGACTGGAGCGGCTCATCCAACCTCAAAGGGGTGGAACCGATTTGGCCGACCCCGAAAGTCATCTCGCAGAACGGCCTGCGTTCCATCGGGTATGAGCAGGAGCTGATCCTGCCGCTGCGCCTGACCCCCGCCCGCGCCGGGGCGCCGATCTCGCTCGACGTCGAAATGGACATCGGCGTCTGCCGCGACATCTGCGTGCCAAGCGAACTGACAACGCGCGCGACACTTCCCCGAACCGGCGGAACACGCGATCCGCGCATTGCCGCGGCGCTGGCCGACCGCCCCTATTCCGAGGGCGAGGCGGGCGTGCGCTCGGCGACCTGCACACTTCGCCCCACCGCCGACGGAATGCATCTGTCCGCCCGCATCATCCTGCCGGACACCGGCGGCCCCGAGGTTGCCGTGATCGAAACCGCCGATCCACGGCTGTGGGTCGCCGAGCCTAAAACAGCGCGGCAGGGTGACACGCTCATCGCGGAGACCGAATTGATGCATGTGGACGGCGAGCCCTTCATGCTCGACCGCTCCGGTCTGCGCTTTACCGTCATCGGTGGCAGCCGCGCGGTGGACATCCGGGGCTGCACCGCGGGCTGATCCCGCACCGCGCCTAGGTGCCCTGCCAGCGGCGCAACATCCAATACCACTGATCGGGATGGCTGCGGATGCGCGCCGACAGGCTGTCATTGAAGGCCTGCGTCATCGACAGGCTGTCGGTATGCGCAATCGGCGCCTCGAACTCCACGGAAAACTCGCTGCCGTCCCCGGTGCGGATGCCATAGGCCGGAACCATCGGCAGACCGAATTTCAACGCCAGATGCGCCGGCGAAAGCGAGGTCAGCGCCGGACGTCCCAGAAACGGCAACGGCACCCCGTCGGGATGCTTTTCGTCAAGCAGCACCGCAATGAACCCGCCGCCGCGCAAATGCCGGACAAGCGCCTTGGTGCCAATGCGCCCGGTGGCCAGGATGGGCTTCCCCCCCGCCTCGATCCCGGCGAAAAGGCGCCGCTGGTAGTGGCGGTTGGTCTGCGGACGATAGACCGCGCCGGTTTCCATCCCCTCGGCCTTGAGCACCGCACGCACCGCCTCCCATTGACCGAAATGACCGGAGACGATGATCGCCCCCTTTCCCTCTGTCCGGGCCTGCCGCAAGGCCGCAAGCCCGGGGCCGGAGACGTGGAACTTGTCCTGCCGGATCTGAAACTCAGCGTTGTGGTAGATCTCGAACAGGGTCTGGCCCATGTTGCGCCCCATGCCGCGGCAGAGCGCCATCCGCTCGGCGCGGGGCATATCGGGAAAGACGCGCCGCACCTCGCGGCTGAACCGGCGCCGGGCCGGGGGAAACCAGCGCATGACCTCGCCCACCGCTGTGCCCAGAGCGCGCGAGCGCAACTCGAACGCCCGCCGCCGTGAATAGGCAAGCGCCGACCACAAGGGAAGATACCGGACGTGATGCCAGGCGGATTTGACCGAACGAAGCAGCATGGCCCCTATATGGCCGGACTCGCCGGCGTCGCCAAGGGCAGACCGCGCCGGGGCGAGAGGAAAACACGCCTGCCGCCGGGGAACGGTGCCTTCCCGCCCTTACAAACGCGGGCCGGGAGAAGGTGTTTTCGGCCCGCATTTTACACTTGCAGCGTTGTCTTCGGAAGTCACCGCGCGCCGCCGATGCCGCGCCGCCGCCGGGAAAGCACCAGTCTGGCCGCCGACATCCCGTAGACGACCAGCACAAGCCCCGCCGTCCCGGCCAGAAACAGCGCCAGCGCCCCCACTGGCCCCGCAGCCGTTCCCGGCAGCACCCCATCCACCGCCGGATGCAGGCTGCCTGCCGCCACCTGCCAGCCCATCGTCACCACCAGCCAGCCCGCGATGATCGCCCCCGCGCCCAGCACCGTGCCGCGCAGCGCCGGCGCGCGCAGCCCGCGCCGCAGCCCGGCCACCTGCCGGCCCAGATCGCGCTGCACCGCGATCAGCACCGGCACCACGATCAGCACCAGCACCATGCCAAAGCCCAACCCGTAGACCAGCGTGATCACCGTCGGCTTGAGGAACTGCGCCTGCTGCGAGCGTTCGAACAGAAGCGGCGCAAGCCCGAGCACCGTCGTCATCGTCGTCAGCATCACCGGCCGAAGCCGGTCCGCCGCCCCGTCGATGATCGCCCGAATCAACCCCCGGTCGCGCGCGTATTCGTCGATCGTGGTCACGAGCACGATGGAATCGTTGATGATGATCCCGGTCATGCCCAGAAGCCCCACCACCGTGAACATGCTGAGCGGCACGCCATGCAGATAGTGTCCGAAGATCGCCCCCACCAGCCCGAACGGAATGATCGCCATCACGACCAGTGGCCGCGTCCAGCTCGAGAACACCCAGGCCAGCACCAGAAATATCCCCGTCAGCACGAGAATCAGCCCGGTGCGCGCGTCCTTGAGAAAGGCGTTCTCCTGCTCCGCCAACCCGGCGAGCCTCCAGTCCACCTGAAGCCGCGCGGCGATACCGGGCAGGATGTCCTGCGCCAGCGCACTCTGGATTTCGGCCGCCCGCGCCGCGTCGTCGCCAGAGATGTCGCCCGTGACCGACACCACGCGGATGCCGTTCTCGCGGCGCACGGTGGAAAACCCGCTGCGATGCTCGACGCTGACGATCTCGGCAAGCGGCACATAAACCCCCTGCCCACTGCGCATCATGGAGCGTTCCAGGAAATCCGCCGTCAGCTCGCCTTCGGGAAGTTCGACCCGGATACGCGCGCTGCGCGGCCCGACTGGATAGGTCGCCGCCTCCAGCCCGCCGAGCCGGTGCCGCAGCACCCGGCCCAGCCCGTCGATGGTGAAGCCAAGCGCCCGACCCTGCGGGGTCAGCTCGAGGATGAGTTCCTCCTTGTCATAGGCGAGCGTATCCTCCATCGCCGACACCTCTGGATACTCTGCCAATGAGGACTTCAGCGCCTCGGAGGCCGCCTTGAGCGTTTCGCTGTCCGCGCCCGAGAACTGCACATCAAGCGCATCTCCCCCCGGCCCCGACCGCCAGCCCCGGAAACTGACCTCCTCGACAAGCGGATGCGGCTCGACCCGCTCCTGCAACTCGCCGACAAAGGCAAAGCTGGAATAGGGCCGCAGGTCCGCGTCGATCAACTCGATCGCGATCCCGCCGAGCTGATCGGGATCCTTGGTGTCCGCTCCGGACAGCCCGCGCCCGGTATTGCCGCCGATCTCCGCGATGACATACTCAAGCGGATTGCGCCCGTACCGCTCTTCATAGTCCGCACCAAGCGCCTCCGTCGCGCGCTGCAACTCGCGCATCATCTCCATGGAATCGGCGCGCGTGGCTCCCGGTGCCATCATGAAATTGCCGCTGACCGAGGCTTGCTCCGGCGCGTTCCAGAACCGCCATTGCACCTCCCCGTTCAGCAAAAGCGCCACCTGGCTCGACAGGATCACGATCACCCCCGCCAGCACCGGATACCGCGCCGCGATCACGAAGGCGCTGAACCGGCGGAACGGAACGTCGCGCAACCAGCGGAACCCACGGTTCACCGTGCGCGAGGGCCAGTCGTACCAATGTTCCTTCGCGCTGTGCGTCAGGGCATGGGCCATATGGTTGGGCAGGATCAGGAAACACTCGACCAGCGATGCCAGCAGCACCACGATCACCGTGAACGGAATGTCAGAGATCATATCCCCGAACCGCCCGCCAATCGCCATCAATCCGAAAAAGGCGATCACCGTCGTCAGGGTGGAGGAAAACACAGGAAGCGCCATGCGCCGCGCGGCGGTCTCGGCGGCCACCACCGGCGCTTCGCCAAGCCGCCGCGCGCGCATGTCGGCATGCTCGCCCACCACGATGGCATCATCCACCACGATCCCCAGCGTGATGATCAGCCCGAACAACGACACCATGTTGAGCGTCAGCCCCGCCGCATACATCATCGCGATCGCCGCGCACATCGCCACAGGAATGCCCGCCGCCACGAAGAAGGCGACCCGCGCGTTGAGAAACAGGAACAACAGCGCCAGAACAAGGCCCAGCCCCATCAGCCCGTTATCGACAAGGATATCCAGACGCCCGGTGATCGCCTCCGCCCGCGTGCGGATAAGCTCCACCGAGACGCCCTCGGGCAAGGTCGCCTCAAGCTCCTCCGCCACGTCCTCGACGCGGCGCTGAATCGCGATGGAATCGCCCTTGTCACTGCGATCCACGCGCACCGTGATCGCCGGATGTTCACCCACGAAATAGCTGCGCGCGCGGGTGATCCCCTCGACACGGACCCGCGCGATCTCCGCGATGGTCAGCGTGCTGCCATCGGGGTTGGAACGCAGGGCGATGCCCCCGATCTGATCGGCGCTGCGCTTCTCCACCCCGGTGCGCACCCGCGTGTTGGCGCCGGTCACATCCCCGGCCGGGTCGGTATCGACCTGCGCCGCGATGGCGCCGGCGATCTCGGCCATGCTGATGTCATGCGCGATCAGGCTGGACGAGGGCACCTCCACCACTGTCTGCGGCGCGGCAACGCCCTGAATGGTGGTGCGCGTCACTCCTGCCGCGAACAGCCGCGCAACGAATTCATCGGCAAACCCGCCAAGCTGCTCTGTCCCCACCGGCCCGGTGATCACCACATCGGTCACCCGGTCGCGCCACGCCCCACGCCGCACGACCGGCTCTTCCGCCTCTTCGGGCAGCGTCGTCACCGTATCGATGGCCGATTGCACGTCCGCGGCGGCCCGCGCCATGTCCCAGCCCGGCTCGAAGTCTATCACGACAGAGGCACGCCCCTCGGTGGACCGGCTGTCAGAGCTTTCGACCCCCTCGACGGCAAGAAGCACCGGCTCCAGCACCTGCACGATGGCCGTGTCCACATCCTCGGCCCCCGCGCCCTCCCACAGGACCGAAACGCTCACGTTGTCGATGATCACATCGGGAAAGAACTGCGCCCGCATCCGCGGCCCCGCCGCCAGCCCGGCCACGATCAGAACCACCAGAAGAAGGTTCGCCGCCGTGGCGTGGCGGGTGAAATAGCTCAGGAGACCGCGCCCCACCGGCTCAGCCCCCCATCCGGGCTTCGATCCGGCTCACCGTCCGGGCCGGCACGCGTGGTTGCGACAGTTCGGACAAAAGCCGCTCCTTCACCGCGTCGGGCAACCGGGCGTTGCCCTCCACATAGGCCATGAGCCGCGCCCGTCTATCCTCGCTGAGGTCGAGCATATCCGGCACCTCCGGCACCTGCGCGGCTTCGCCCTCGCGCCGCAGCGGTCGCACAAGGATACCGGGGCCGAGAAGCGGCGTGCGCTGCGTGACCACCTCGCGTCCGGCCAGCCCGTCACCGCGCACCAGCACGTCGTCGCCCTGCCGCCGCAGAACCGTCACCGCCAGCGCCTCAAGCCTGTCGTCGCCGCCCAGCACAAGCACCCGGTCCGCCGCATCGACCGCCGTGGCCGGAAGACGCACAACCCGCTCCAGCGGCGCCTCGCGCACCCGCACGGTCACGAAATCGCCGGGCTTGAAACCGCGCGCGCCCTCCAGTTGCGCGAAAAGCTGCCGGCCAATCTGCCCCTCTCCCACCGCCGCGCTGTCGCGGCTGAGCGTGCCGGTCGCCGTCAGACCCACACTCATGGCCTCAAGAGTCACGGTCACCTCTGCGGAACGCAGCCCGCCCGCATCATCCAGCAACCGCGCATACTGCGGCGTGGACACGCGGAACGCCACCTCGAGCGCCTCCGGATCGATCAGGACCGCCAGCTTCTCATTGGCCGACACCCGCCGCCCGGCAACGATGGACACCTCCGATAGCGTCCCGTCGAAATCGGCCTCGATGCGCGTATCGGCCAGCCGCCGCTCGGCCTCGTCCAGCACGATCCCGGCGCGCATGATCCGGGTTTTGCTCTGGTCCAGCCGTGTTTCGGCCTGCGCCACCGCCTGCCGCCGCGCAAGCACCGCCTGCCGCGCTGCCGATGCGGCAAGTTCTGCGGTCTCCACCGCTGCCGCCGTGCCCACCCCGCGCGCTTCCAGCTCCCGCTGGCGCGTCAGGGCCCGCTCGCGCAACTCCGCCTGCTCACGCGCCGCGGCCAGCTCGTCGCGCGCCAGCGCCAGCGCGCGCTCCGCATCGCGCGCCTCAGCCTCGGCGTCGGCCACATCGGCGCGCGCCTGCGCGACCGCCGATTTCGCATCCGCCGGATCGATCTCCACCAGACGCTCACCCGCACGCACCTGCCCGCCGTCCTCGAACCGCGGCGAAAGATGAACCACCGTCCCGCCCACGGCGGTGCGCACCTCAAGATTGCGACGGCTTCGCACCTCGCCAAAGGCCACAAGCTCCGGCACCTCGGTGCGCGGCACTGCCTCGGTCACATTGACCGCAAAGACCCGCTCGCGCACTTGCGGCACCCGCGCCTCCTGCGACATCCGATCCTCGATCGCGCCCCGGATCATCTGCGCCGCGAACAGCAGCAGGCCAACCGTCACCGACAGCAGGAAAAGCCCCGTCAGGCCATGTCTGAGAAAGCGCATCTTCCGGTCCCCTGATCCACGCGACAGCCGCACGACTTGCCCTGTGCCCCGCACCGCGAAAGCCAAAGCAAGTCATCATTATACGGCCAATGGCCCGCATTCCGTCGCCGCGCTCACCGGAAAGTGAAACGCCCCGCGATGACGCGCAGCCCTGCCACCCGCCGCGCCCGAGGAGAAGGCCGCAGGCCGCCGACGAGAGAGCCGGCGCGCGCCCCGCGCGCTCCTTCCGGTCACGCAAGGCTCACCCCTTGGTGCGCCGCAGATGCTCGTTGAGCCGCGGCATGATCTCCACGAAATTGCAGGGCGCGTGGCGGTAATCGAACTGATACTTCAAGATCCCGTCCCATGCGTCCTTGCAGGCGCCGGGGCTGCCCGGCAGCGCGAACAGATAAGTGCCCATCGCCACCCCGCCCGTGGCCCGGCTCTGCACCGCACTGGTGCCGATTTTCTCATAGGAAATCATCGTGAACACCGTGCCGAAGGCGTCGATCTCCTTTTCATAGACATCGCGGTGCGCCTCCACCGTCACATCGCGCCCGGTCAACCCGGTTCCCCCGGTGGAGATGACCACATCGACCTCCGGATCGGCGCACCAGTCGCGCAGTTGCGCGGCAATCTCCGACCGCTCGTCGCGCAGGATCTTTCGGTCGGCGATCGCATGCCCCGCCGCCTCGATCCGCTCCGCCAGCACGTCGCCCGACCTGTCCTGATCCAAGTCGCGCGTGTCCGACACCGTCAGCACCGCGATTCGCACCGGGATGAAGGTCTTGCTTTCGTCAATCCGTCCCATGCGCCCTCACTCCTGCCCGGCCAACTCGAACCAGTTGGGCCGGGGGCCGAGGTTGACCACGCGCGCGTTCCCGATCGTCCCCTCCTGCCCCCAGGCGTCGTGAATATGCCCGCAGACCGCAAGACGCGGCTGGATCCGGGCGATGGCGTCGCGGATCGCGGTGGAACCGACCGACTGCCCCGATGACGTGCTGTCCGCGACCCCCTTGGGCGGCGAATGCAGCACCAGAATATCGGCCTGCGCGCAGGGCTCCAGTAGCGCCTCGGCCTCCACTTCGGTCAGATCCCATGACCAGTCCCCGAAGGGCGTGACCGGCACCCCGCCTCCCACGCCGTAAAGTGTCAGCCCCGCGATTTCGACCCCCTGGCCATGCAGCACGGTGATGCCCTCACGCACCGCCTCGCGCAACTCTCCGGCGCTTTCGTTGTTGCCCGGCACCACCACCATTGGCGCCGTGATCCCCGCCAGCATCTCCAGCGCCTCAGTCAACCCCTCGCGGCCGGTGCAGAAATCCCCCGCGCCGATCACAAGGTCGGCCTCGCCGCTCGCCTCCACCAGTTCGGCCGCTGCGCGGTGGGACAGGTGCAGGTCGGAAAACGCCAGTATTTTCATGAGCTTTCCCTCAGTTTCGCTTGCAATGCCAGCAGATCGGCCCAGACCTCGCGCTTGGCATGCGGGTTCCGCAAAAGATAGGCGGGGTGAAACATCGGCAGCGCCGGACGGCCCAATGCCTCGGCCCACTGCCCGCGCAGCCGCGTGATCCCGCGCCGACCCAGCACCCCGTGACAGGCGGTGTTGCCCATCAGGACAAGCACCTCCGGCGCCGCCAGTTCCACATGCCGCCGCAGGAAGGGCATCAGCATGCCGATCTCCTCGGCGGTCGGCTCGCGGTTCTGCGGCGGGCGCCACGGCAGGATATTGGTGATATAGACGGCGCGCTCCGCCTCCGGCAGGGCGCGGCCCAGCCCGACCGCCTCCAGCATCCGGTCGAGAAGCTGCCCGGCCCGGCCCACGAAGGGCTTGCCCGCGCGATCCTCCTCGCGGCCCGGCGCCTCGCCGATGATCATCACCCGCCCCGCCGGGTTGCCATCGGCAAAGACCGTTTGCCGCGCCCCGCGTTTCAGATCGCACAGATCGAATCGATCCAGCGCGGCCTTGAGATCCTCAAGCGTTCCGGCCGCATCCGCCGCCTCGCGCGCCGTCTCTGCGGGGTCCGGGCCGGCGGCAATCGACGGGGACGGGGTCTGTGTGCCGCCCTGCGCCTGCCCGGCCTGCGCCGGGCCTGCTGCGCCCCCGGCGGCGGGCCGGGCCGCCTCGCGCGGCAATTCATAGCAGTTGACCGGCCCGTCCCCGATGGCCTCTGTCGCGCCAAGCTCCACCTGCCATTCCAGCAGCGCCCGCGCGGTGTGAAAGTCGATCTGCGATTCCATGGCCGCAGGCTACCGCGCCGCGCGCCCCTGCGAAAGACACCATGACGCCGCGCCCGCCGATTGCGCGGTGCGGGGCCCGCGCACCCGACCGGCACAAGCCCGCCCGCCGCGCATCCCCGCCTTGCCCCGCGCCGCGCGCCTTCCTATAACCCCGGCAACCGGCGCAAGGAGCAGGGCCATGACGTTCCGCCACAAGCATCTTCTGGGTATTGAGCATCTCGCGCCAGGCGACATTACCGAGATCCTCGATCTGGCGGAACAATACGTCGATCTCAACCGTCGCCCGCACAAGCATTCCGACACGCTGGCGGGGCTGACGCAGATCAACATGTTCTTCGAGAATTCCACCCGCACACAGGCCAGTTTCGAACTGGCGGGCAAGCGGCTCGGCGCGGACGTGATGAACATGGCGATGCAGGCCAGTTCCATCAAGAAGGGCGAAACGCTCATCGACACGGCGATGACCCTCAACGCCATGCACCCCGATCTTCTGGTGGTGCGCCACCCCCATTCCGGCGCGGTGGATCTTCTGGCGCAGAAGGTGAACTGCGCGGTGCTGAACGCCGGCGACGGGCGGCACGAACACCCCACGCAGGCGCTTCTCGACGCGCTGACGATCCGGCGCTCCAAGGGGCGGCTGCACCGGCTCAGTATCGCGATCTGCGGCGACGTGGCCCATAGCCGCGTGGCGCGCTCCAACCTCATGCTTCTGGGCAAGATGGAAAACCGCGTCCGCCTGATCGGCCCGCCGACCCTCGTGCCCGCGCAGTTCGCGGAGTTCGGGGTAGAGGTCTTCGACGACATGCGCGAAGGGCTGGAGGGCGTGGACGTGGTGATGATGCTGCGCCTTCAGCGAGAGCGGATGGACGGCGGCTTCATCCCCAGCGAGCGAGAATATTACCACCGCTACGGCCTCGACGCCGAGAAACTCGCGCTGGCCAAGCCCGACGCCATCGTGATGCACCCCGGCCCGATGAACCGCGGGGTGGAGATCGACGGAGAGATCGCCGACGACATCAACCGCTCGGTGATCCAGGAACAGGTGGAAATGGGCGTCGCCGTGCGCATGGCCGCGATGGAGCTTCTGGCCCGCAACCTGCGCGCCGCGCAGCCAGAATCGGTGGAGGTCTGAGCATGTCCGAAGATCCCAGGGATCCCCGCGCCAGCGGCATGGTCGCCCTCGCGGCGCTGCTCGTGCTCTTCGCGCTGGTGGCCGTCATGGTCTGGGTGGCCGGATGACCGAGGGCCAAGACATCCTGACCGTGCCCGAGGCCGACCACGGCCGCCTGCGCGTCTTCGCCCTCGACCTGCCGGAGGCGGAGTATGCCCGGCTGAAAGACCCCGAACCCGATCAGCCCCCCACCGCCGCCGCCGTGGCGGAGATGCTCAGCCTCGACTGGCTCGATCCCGACCATATAGAGCTTTTCGACACCGCCGATCTCGAAGGTCTGGGCCTGCCGGCCTATCTCACCGAAGGCGCGGGCGTGTCCGAAGAGGGGATCGCCCCCGATCGCGCCCGTCTCGACGCACACACAGGCCCGGTGCTGATCCTGCACTCCGGCGCGTTCGGCGGCAAACCCGCCACGCTGCGCCCGGCCCGCGCGCTCACCCCGCTGGGCTATTATGATGTCGGCGGCCCGCCCGTGCATTACGCCCCGCTGCCCGCGAAAGGCGCGCGCGACACGCCGACCGCGCCGCAACCCGACGCCCCGCCCCCGGTCAACCCCCACCGGATGCTTCTCTGGGCGCTTCTCGCGTTGCCGCTCGCTGCGCTCGTCCTTGGTCTTTTGCTCCTGTGGGGGCTGTCATGACCGACCCGACACCGCTTCCCGATCTGACCGAGGGGGAGGAACACCTCGCCACCTTCGCCCCCGATCCCGGCGCCTACCTGCGCGGCAACGCCTGGATGGCCGCCGCCGCGATGGCCGGCGGCATGGCGGTCCTCTGGGCGCTCGGCAATCCGCACGCCTGGACGGGGGCTGTGGGCGGGCTGGCCGCCGTGGGTCTGCGCGCCGCCTACATGCGCTCCGAAGAGATGGCGGCCCACTGGCACCTCACCTCCGCCCGGCTCCTCGGGCCGCAGGGCCGCAGCGTCCGGCTGGGCGAGATCAAGGCGCTCAACATTCTGGGCCCGGTGGTGCAGATCGTCACCCTTTCCGGCGACAAGCACCTGATCAAGTATCAGCCCGACACCGCCGCCACCATCGCCGCGATCCGCCGCGCGCAATCGGGGGGCCGCCCATGAGACGCGCGCGCCTCCGTCCCCCGGCCCGCCCCAACCCCGACAGGTGCCCCGCATGACCACGCTTTTCACCAATGCCCGGCTGATCGATCCCGAAACCGGCCACGACGCCCCGGGCTGCCTTCTGGTCGATGACGCGGGACGCATCGCCGCGCGCGAAGGCACCATTCCCGCGCCCGAGGGCGCCACGCTGGTGGACTGCGGCGGCCACTGCCTCGCGCCGGGAATCGTCGATCTCGGCGTGAAGGTCTGCGAGCCGGGAGAGCGGCACAAGGAAAGCTACCGCTCCGCCGGTCTCGCGGCGGCGGCGGGCGGGATCACCACGATGATCACCCGCCCCGACACCACCCCCGCCATCGACAGCCCCGAAACGCTCGAGTTCGTGACCCGCCGCGCCAATGAGGCCGCGCCCGTGCATGTGCTGCCGATGGCCGCGCTCACCAAGGGGCGCGAGGGCCGCGAGATGACCGAGATCGGCTTTCTCATGGATGCCGGCGCGGTGGCCTTCACCGACTGCGACCGCGTCGTGACCGACACCCGCGTGTTGTCGCGCGCGCTCACCTATGCCGCCGCCCTCGGCGCGCTGGTGCTCTCGCATCCGCAGGAGCCGGGACTGTCGCGCGGGGCCGCCGCCACCTCGGGCAAATTCGCCACCCTGCGCGGCCTGCCCGCCGTCTCTCCGATGGCCGAGCGCATGGGCCTTGATCGCGACATCGCGCTGATCGAGATGACGAGCGCAGCCTATCACGCCGACCAGATCACCACCGCCCGCGCCCTTCCGGCGCTGGAGCGGGCGAAAGCCAACGGCTTCGACGTGACGGCCGGCACCTCGATTCACCATCTCACGCTCAACGAGATGGACGTGTCCGACTACCGCACCTTCTTCAAGGTCAAGCCCCCCCTGCGCGCCGAGGATGACCGCACCGCCGTGGTCGAGGCGGTGCGAACCGGGCTGATCGACGTGATCTCCTCGATGCACACGCCGCAGGACGAGGAATCCAAGCGCCTGCCCTTCGAAGAGGCCGCCGCCGGGGCGGTGGCGCTGGAAACCCTGCTGCCCGCGGCGCTGCGTCTCTATCATGCCGGGCATCTGACGCTGGTGGAGCTGTTCCGCGCCATGTCACTCAACCCGGCGCGGCGGCTGGGGCTGGAGGCCGGGCGCCTCGCCCCCGGCGCGCCCGCCGATCTGGTGCTATTCGATCCGGACGCGCCCTTCATCCTCGACCGCTGGACATTGCTGTCCAAATCGAAGAACACCCCGTTTGACGGCCAGAGGATGCAGGGTAAGGTTATCGCCACCTATGTCTCCGGCGCCCCCGTCTACCAGAGGTCCTGATGCCGCCTTTCGATCAATCCATACCCACGCTCATTCTCTGGGCGGTTCTGGGCTATCTCTTCGGGTCAATCCCGTTTGGACTGGTGATCACCCGGATGCTGGGGCTGGGCGATCTGCGCGAAATCGGCTCGGGTAATATCGGCGCGACCAACGTTCTGCGCACCGGCAACAAGCCCGCCGCGCTGGCCACGCTGCTGCTGGATGCGGGCAAGGGCGCCATCGCGGTGCTGACCGCGCGCGCGGTGATTGGCGAGGACGCAGCCCAGATCGCGGGGCTCATGGCCCTGACCGGGCATTGCTTTCCGGTCTGGCTCGAGTTTCGCGGCGGCAAGGGGGTGGCGACCTTTCTCGGGCTGATCCTTGCGCTGTCATGGCCGGTGGGGCTGGCGTGTTGCCTGACATGGGCGGTGGTGGCGGCGCTGGGGCGTATCTCCTCGCTCGCCGCGCTGGCGGCGGCGGCCAGCGTCACGCTCTGGGTGCTGCTGCTGACCGATGGCGCGATGCTGGTGCTCGGGCTTGTGCTCACGGCGCTGGTCTTCAGCCGCCACCGCGAGAATATCGCCCGGCTGCGCGAAGGCACCGAGCCCCGGATCGGCTCAAGAGGATAGGTCGCAGGGCGGCCCCCAGAGTATTAACCCGATCTTGACACCTTCCCACCGAACGCCCCGTTAATCACGGATGCGCGGATGAACGGCACCGACGCAATACCGACGCAATACCGACGTTTTACCGACATGCGTTTTTGAGCGAAATCAGGGCGTTAACCCCGATTCGGCCAAATCCGCCGTGGCAGGAGGATGTCAGTAGGAATAATCCGCGTAAATCCGGCTCAGATCGCCGTTCCAGTCGCCGCGATAGCGCTCCATCAACTCGTCGGCGGGCGTCTTGCCGCTTTCCACGCTGTCCTTTAGCGCGTTGAGGAAATGCGTCTCGTCGGGCAGCATGCCGCCCGACCCGGACCGCCCCCGCGCGGTCAGCCCCGCCTCCGAAATGGCCAGAACCTCGCGCGCCAGATCGTGCATGCGGATGCCGTTCACCTCGGCCTGCAAGCCATCCTCGGCGGCCGCCACCCGAAGCCCCTCGCGGGTTGCCGAATCCCATCCCTTCACCAGATCCCAGGCCGCGTCCAGTGACGCCTGATCATAGAGCAGTCCGACCCAGAGCGCCGGCAACGCGCAGAGCCGCCGCCACGGCCCGCCATCGGCACCGCGCATCTCCATGAACTTCTTGATCCGCACCTCGGGAAAGATCGTGGTCAGGTGATCGGCCCAGTCGCTCAGCGTCGGCATCTCGCCGGGCAGCGCGGGCAGCTCCCCGCGCATGAAATCTCGGAACGACTGGCCAAGCGCATCGATATACTGCCCGTCGCGGTAGACAAAATACATTGGCACATCAAGGGCATAGTCCGCCCAGCGTTCGAACCCGAAACCGTCCTCGAAAACGAAGGGAAGCATGCCCGTCCGGTCCGCGTCCAGATCACGCCAGATGCGCGAGCGCCAGGATTTGTGGCCGTTGGGCTTGCCCTCGAAGAAGGGCGAATTGGCGAAAAGCGCGGTCGCCACCGGCTGCAACGCCAGCCCCACGCGCATCTTCTGCACCATGTCCGCCTCGGACGCGAAATCAAGATTCACCTGCACCGTGCAGGTGCGGTACATCATGGATTTGCCCATGGTGCCCACCCGGTCCATGTAGTCGGTCATGAGCTTGTAACGCCCCTTGGGCATCATCGGCATGTCCTCATGCCGCCAGATCGGCGCGGCGCCCAGCCCGATGAATCCCACGCCGACCGCGTCCGCGACGTCCTTGACCTCTGCCAGATGGGCGTTCACCTCGTCGCAGGTTTCGTGGATCGTCTCCAGCGGCGCGCCGGACAGTTCAAGCTGCCCGCCCGGCTCCAGGCTGACGTTGGCATCGTCCTTTTCCAGCCCGATCAGCTTGCCGGCTTCCAGCACCGGGGCCCAGCCATGCCGGTCGCGCAGCCCTTCCAGAACCGCCAGAACGGACCGCTCGCCCTCATAGGGGATGGGCCGCAGCGTATCCTTGCAATAGCCGAACTTCTCATGCTCGGTCCCGATCCGCCAATCGGCCTTGGGCTTGCACCCGCTGGCCAGATATTCGGCCAATTGCTCATGCCGTTCGATCGGCCCGCCGCCGGTTTGGGGAATGGACATGAGAGGGCTCCGCTTACCGTTGTTTCGTGACTGACACACCTGCGTCGATTTGCCGGGGGTGTCAATGCAAAGGCAACGGTCCCCTGACGCGAACGTGATGGGCTACTGCAACCGCAGGTTCGGTGGCCGCGAGGGCTTGCGCTCCCAGACCACAACGGGGATGGACCCGCGCGTATCGAGCGCATCGACCATCTGTCCGGTACGCAAACCGGGCAGCGTGCTGAACACATCGAAAAGCGCTTCTGCCCCGTCGGCGGTCACCGGAATGTGGATCGGCGGCTCGTCCCGGCGCTCCAGCACCCAATGCGCGGGCTTTCCGGATGGGTCGAGCACCAGCCGCTCGATCCCCTCCACCGAGACGATCCCGCCCGAGATCGGCCCGAAATAGCTCACCTGCCCCTCCACCACGCGCACAAGGCCGGGGCCGTCCTGACCGCGCCGGAACCGCGCCCGCTGCACGCCGGTGTGGATCAGAAGCGCGCCGCCGATCGCCACCGCGATTCCCACCCACCGCAGGATACCGCCGCCCGACGCCCACCACAGGCCAAGCGCCAGAACGCCAAGTCCGATCAGCACCTCGCGCCAGCGCAGGATCGTCGCGCGCGCCTCCGGACGCAGGAAACTCATGTCCAGTCTCCCATCGCCTGCTGCCAGAGCGTCATCGCCGCCACCGCCGCCGTGTCGGCCCGAAGGATGCGCGGGCCAAGGCTGACCACATGGGCGAACGGCAGCGCCCGGAGCCGCGCGCGCTCACCCTCGGAAAACCCGCCCTCCGGCCCGATCAGGATCGCCCATTTGCCGCCCCGCGCCGCGCCCGGAGCCTGGACCGAACCCGCCTCCGCCTCGTCGCAGAACATCAGTTGCCGGTCCCCGGGCCAGTCCGCCAGCATCCGGTCGAGCTTTCGCAGATCGTCGACCGCTGGCACGTAGGTGCCGCCGCATTGCTCTGCCGCCTCGACGGCATGGGCCTGAAGCCGGTCCCGCCGCACCCGCTCGGCGTTGGTGAAATCGGTCTGCACAGGACAGATCCGCGCCGCCCCCATTTCGGCGGCCTTCTCGACGATGAAATCGGTCCGCGCCTTCTTGATCGGCGCGAACAGCAGCCACAGATCGGGCGGCATCCGCAGAGGGGCTGTCTGCTCTGCACAGGTCAGCTCACCGCCACGCTTTCCCGTCTGCGTGACGTCGGCGCGCCATTCGCCATCGCGCCCGTTGAACAGCAGCACCGGCGCCCCGACGCCCAGCCGCATCACCCCGAAAAGGTAATGCGCCTGATCGCGGTTCAGAGGAACCGTTTGCCCTTGCCCCAGCGGGTGCTCTACATACAGCCTGATTTTCGCGTTTTTCATGGGGACTACATATGGCCGGGACGCCCTCAACGCCAGAGCCTGATGGACAGGTTGCCGATGCCGTGCGCGACAACTGGGTGGACAGACGCGCGCCCGCCGCCCTGCGTCCCTTCCTCAGGCTGAGCCGCGCCGACCGCCCCATCGGGACATGGCTTCTGCTGCTGCCCTGCTGGTGGGGGCTGTTGCTGTCGATGCTGCATGACGGGCGCGCGGGCTGGCACGATCTGTGGATCTTCGCGGGCTGCGGCATCGGCGCGGCGCTTATGCGCGGAGCGGGCTGCACTTGGAACGACATCACTGACCGCGACATCGACGGCTCCGTGGCGCGCACCCGGTCGCGACCGATCCCCTCGGGGCAGGTCACGGTGCGCGGGGCGGCGCTGTGGATGGCCGCTCAGGCGGGGATCGCCTTTGCCATCCTGCTGACCTTTCACCCCGCGGCGATCGTTCTCGGTCTGCTCTCGCTCGGCCCGGTGGCGATCTATCCCTTTGCCAAGCGGTTCACATGGTGGCCGCAGATCTTTCTCGGGCTGGCCTTCAACTGGGGCGCCCTTCTGGCGTGGACGGCGCATTCCGGGCGCCTCGAATGGCCGGCACTGGTGCTCTACGTGGCGGGCATCTGCTGGACCCTGTTCTACGACACGATCTACGCCCATCAGGACGCGGAGGATGACGCGCTCATCGGGGTGAAATCCACCGCGCGTCTCTTTGGCGGCGAAAGCCCGCGCTGGCTGCGCCGGTTTCTGGTCGGAACGGTTGCGCTCATGGGGCTGGCGGTGATCGGCGCGGCACTCGGGCGCAGCCCCCTTTCGCTGGTGGTCGCACTGGCGGGGCCGATGGCGATGGGCTGGCACATGGTCTGGCAGCTCACCCGCTTCGACATGGACGACCACCCGATTCTGCTGCGGCTGTTCCGCTCCAACCGCGATGCCGGCCTGATCGCTCTGCTGTTTTTCGCCACCGCCTTGCTGGTGTGATTGAAACCCCTGCGCCCGCGTCGTATCAGTGCCAAGCTCTGACAACATGAAGATGTGAACATGCGCCTGTCCTCCCTCGCGATAGTGATCGCAACCTTTGCGCTGGCTGCCATATTCAGCCTCGTGGCCGCCAGCATCTCGGCCACGGTGATCGAGGACAGCTCTCGGGCAGAGGTCAAGCAGGCGCTCGACCGCGAGGGACTGGACTGGGCAGAGGTCCACGCCGAAGGATTGCAGGTCTTCATCGCGGGCACCGCCCCGTCAGAGGCCACGCGGTTCAAGGCGATTTCAACCGCCGGCGGCGTTGTCGACGCCGCCCGCGTGATCGACGACATCCAGGTCGAGGCGCCCAAGGCCCTCGCCGCGCCGGATTATTCCATTGAGATCCTGCGCAACGACGCCGGGGTGTCGCTCATCGGGTTGATGCCCGAAAGCTCCGACCGCAACGCCATACTGCGCCGTATGCACCGGCTGTCCGGCGACGGTCGCGTGTCCGATTTCCTCGAAACCGCGCAATACGATGTGCCCGAAGGCTGGGACATGGCCCTGAGCTACGCGATGGAGGCGATGGAAGAACTGCCTCGCGCCAAGATCTCGATCCGGCCGGGCCGCGTGGTCATCACTGCCATGAGCGACAGCCAGGAAGACCGCCGCAGGCTGGAGCGCAGCCTCAATGCAAGCGCGCCCTCCGGCCTTCGTCTCGCGCTCTCGATCTCGGCCCCGCGTCCGGTGATCACGCCCTTTGCGTTGCGTTTCGTGATCGAAAGCGAGGGGCAGGCGCGGTTCGATGCCTGCTCTGCCGACACCGAAGAGGCGCGCAGCCGCATCCTCGACGCCGCGCGCAAGGCCGGGCTCTCGAACGGGGCGGACTGCACCATAGGGCTCGGCGTGCCTTCGCCCCATTGGGCCGAGGCCGCTGAACAGGCGCTCCTCGCGCTGGCAGAGATCGGCGAAGGCTCGGTGACGTTCTCGGATGCCGACATCTCTCTCGTCGCCGCCGAAAGCACCCCGCAGGAACGCTTCGACCGGGTGACCGGGAAGCTCGACTCTGCCCTGCCCGATCTATTCGCCCTGCATGCCGTCCTGCCGGAACCCGAGGTGGAAACCACCGGCACCTCCGAGTTCATCGCCACGCTCAGCCCCGAGGGCATGGTGCAGCTTCGTGGACGCCTGCGCGGCGACATCAGCCGCCGGACCACCGAAAGCTATGCCCACGCCCGATTTGGCGCCGCCAATGTTCACTTGGCCACCCGTCAGGACGAAACGCTTCCGAGGGGCTGGGAAGTGCGGGTTCTGGCCGGGCTCGACGCGCTCTCACGGCTGCATAACGGGGCGCTGCGCATGACACCGGACAGTCTCGCGCTCACCGGGCGCACCGGCGATTCCGAGGCCAAATCGGACATCTCCCGGCTATTGTCCGAACAACTCGGAGAAGGCGCGCGCTACAGGCTCGACGTGACCTATGAAGAGGCGCTCGACCCGATCGCCAAGCTTCCGACACCCGAGGAGTGCGAAGCCCGGATCGACGCCGTGTTGGCCGAACGGCAGATCACCTTCGAGCCGGGCTCGGGCACTATCGACCGTGCGGCGGGCAAGACTCTCGATCAGATCGCCGATATCCTGCGCGAATGCGGCGAGATCCGGCTTGAAATTCAGGGCCATACCGACAGCCAGGGCCGCGAGGAAATGAACATGGCGCTCAGCCAGTCGCGCGCCCAGTCGGTGTTGAGCGCGCTTCGGGACAGGCGCATTCTCACCGGCAGTTTCACAGCCAAAGGCTACGGCGAAACCATGCCCATTGCCGACAATGACACCGAAGAGGGCCGCGAGGACAACCGGCGCATCGCCTTCGTTCTGATCAAACCCGAAAGCGCCGAGGAGGCGGAAACGCAGGACGGTGGCGAGACCGGGGAGGGCGGCCCTTCCGACGGAGACGAAACAGACCCATCGCAATCTGATACCGATGACGTCAGTTCCGAACAAACTGACAGCGACGCGAACAGTTCAGAGGTTGCACAAGACGCCGAAACGGTTGAAGAAGGCGGCGGATCGGAACCGGACAGCGGCTCCGATGGCGACAGCGATCAGGGGACGACCGCGGATGACCAGAACTGAGTTTATCATCGCCACCGCGATCATTCTCTTCGTGGCGTTCTGCATGGGCTGGTTCGCCAACTGGCTGATTCACCGCTTCACCCGCGTCGCGCAATCGGACGTGGATCAGCTTGAACGCATGAGCCAGGAACTGCACGAGGCCGAGGAGACCCGCGATCAGGCCATCACCTATCTGCAACAGCGCGAGGCGGAACTGACCAACCAGCTCAGCCAGACCGAGGCAGAGCTATCCGCCGCGATGGAGGGGCTGCGCGACGCCCGGAGCGAGGCCGAGGAACTGCGCGCACAGCTGGATCGCCAGAACGCCGGTTGAGCGGACCGAACGGGCGCGCCCGGCGCAGCGTCACTTCATGAAGAACCATTCGGGAAAGCCATACCGCTCAACCCATTCATACCAGGCCACATCGGTCGGC
The DNA here is from genome assembly GCF_900110425.1 of Salinihabitans flavidus. Taxonomy (GTDB): domain Bacteria; phylum Pseudomonadota; class Alphaproteobacteria; order Rhodobacterales; family Rhodobacteraceae; genus Salinihabitans; species Salinihabitans flavidus. Next base: position 57,415 of record NZ_FODS01000011.1, read on the forward strand.
CCCAGCACATAGTCGATCACGCCCCAGTTCCCGAACTCCTTGCGAAAAAGCACCATCACCACGTCGCTCATGAACCCGCCCGCCATTTCGCGCGCAAATCGGGTGCGGTCCCAGTTGACGGGCGTGCCGTCGCGATTGACTGGCCTCGCCTGCAAGTAAGCCCAGTGGCCATCGGTATTGAGAACATCGACAACGAAGAGGATCGGCACCCCGATTTCGCCCTGGATCGGCACGCGGGCGGCATCCATCAGCTCCCCCCGCGTCGCGGTGCCCCGCTCTGGTGTAAAGATATTGCCAAGCGTAACGGCGTCCGGCCCGCCCCGCGGCATGGCGGGATCGGCGCTCTGGCCGTCATCCGGGCCGGCCACGACAACCACCACACGCGCAAGCCCGCCCGACGTGTCGCCCAGAATATACTCCGCCCTGATCCTGAATCCTGTCACGTTCGCCAGAACGTCCTCAAGGCGGCTCGCGCCCCGCGTCAGCGTCCACCGGCCCGGATCGTCAAGCCGAACCCGCTGAGTCGCCCAGAAGGGGGCAACCTCCCGGTCGAATCCCGTGCTCGCCCAGCCCCGGTCGCTTTCGATGACAATATCGACCCCCTTGCGGCCCAAAGCGCCATAGTAGTCTCCGCTGGCGCCGCGAATCTGCACCTCGATGGTATCGAGATCGCGCCAGTCACCGTGAAATTCCGGCGGCGCGACATAATACCCGTCATGGCCGTCACCGGGTGACACACTCTCAAGATAGCCGCGCCCCTCCGGTCCGCCGGTCATCTTCGGTTCCACCGTGCTGAGCAGCCCCGACCAGCCATTCGCCCGACCATTCGAGAACTCGGTGACACGCTCGCCTTGCGGCGGTGCCACCGGCGCGGGCTCATCCCCTGCGTCAGGCGGCTGCGGAACCGAAACAGGAGCGGGCGGCTGCGGCACCGAAACACTCAACTCCGGCGGCGGGCCGAAACTCCGTGCCATGTAGGAGACGACAGCCCGAAATTCGGCCTCCCGCGCGACCGGATAGGTGATTTCAAGTCGTCGCGTCAGCCCGTCCGCATTCCGAATCACCTTGAAAAACCGTCTTGTCTGTCCTTCGGTCCCGGTGATCTCGAAAACCCCGGGGCCGGAGGTTTCCTCCTGCACCTCATCCATCTCCGCGCGGATGTCCGCCAGCATCCCCGAAAGACCCCGATCAAGCGCATCGTATTGGGTGAAGACGATGAAATGCGCCTGACCGTCCACCGCTTCGAACCGCCGTCCGTCACCGCTTCCCGGGGCCGCCTGCGCGACGAAATAGGTGCCGGGATAGGAGACCTCTGTGCCATAGCGCGCGTTGCGATAGGTGGTATAGCCGCCGCCGATCTCTTCGAACCTGTCGGGTTCGCCACCCGCGGTATCGGCGGCATCGGCCGCTTCATCGCGCTCTCCGCCGAGGGCGGCTGCCGCAAAGGCACACTCCGGCGCCCCTTCCATGCCCTCGATCGCCAGACCGCCGAACAGCGCGTCATGTGCCGCCGGCCCGAAGAACCCCGCATCGCCCGCCACCAGAACCGCCAGCGGCTCATCGGGGCGCGGGCAATGTGTCCAGACGCTCAGCGTGCCCTCGGTTGTCTCATAGGATCGCACCGGATACCCAGCCAGCGTGTCCTCCTCATGCCTCGTTCCATCCGGCAACCGGGCGAGCCGTTGCCGAAGCTCAACGCCCCGCAGGAAGCGCACCGACCCGCTGCTGTCGGGCGCGGTGAGCGCCGCCTCGTCGGGGTATTCGATCACCATCCACCCGGACGGGGGCGTGAACGTCAAACGCCCGCTCAGCACCGAAATCTGACCTGTGCCTGCGCTCTCCTGTTCGGGCACCTCTTCGGGCAGGGGGCTTTGCGGCGCGAAGCGAAAGCTGGACAGAAAGGCATCGCGCACCGCCGGATCGAACGGCTCCGCCGCGCCGACTGTCCCCACCGAAAGCAGGAACGGCGCGCGATCCTCCGTGAACATGGACCGCGACACATACATGCGGACATCCATTGCCACACCGCCCAGTTTCATCTCCAGATCGGCCCACTCGAACACTTCCCCACCGGGCAGGGCGATCTCGCCCCGGTCGCCCACGACACCGCCATCATCCTCGGCGCTGGCGATCACCTCGTCGATGCTGTCGCCATCGCTATCGCTGATGCTGATCATCAGGATGTGGCCGGTCGGCGGCGAGGTATCGCCGGAAAAGACGACCAGTTCCAGATCGTCCTCTTCCATCACGGCCCAGTCGCCGGGCACGGCAAACTCCGTGCCCTCGAAATCGTGCCGGGCCCATGTCGCGGGCGTCTCTACCGGCTCCATGCCCGAACCGGCCCCACCCTCGCGCACCGCCTCGGCGTCCAGTGGCACGGCATCCGGCAGCCCCGCCTCGACCCAAAGCTCTGGTGCGATTCCCGGCTCCGTCTCCGCAACGGGCGCGTCAAAGTCCAGCTCCGCAAGATCGGGCAGGGGTGCATCCGTATCCACAAGCTGCCCAAGCGGCAGGGGGGCCTCTTGCGGCACAAGCTCATAGGCTTCGGTGGCCAGCGTCTCCATCGTCTGACCAAACAGCGCAGGCGGTGCAAGACAGGCGGCCGCAACGATCACGGCGCGAAAGATCAGCGGTTTTCCAAGTCGTTTCATCTCAATTTCCCCCCGGCAAACCGCCGCTCAACCCCTGCAACATGTCGGGCGACATGTCTTCGACCCCCTCGTTGATCGAGCGCCGCAGAATCTGCGTCAACATCGTTCCGACTTCCCCATCGAGCGCGTAATACTGCATCCCCTCGCCCACATCCGCGAACACCCCCCGAAGATCGACCTCGGCATCGCTGTCGCACCGCAGGCTCCGCAACTCCCCGCCCCGAATCCATTCGCGCTGCCGCGCAAGACGGCACTGGCTTTGCGCCACCTCGCCCTCCGGTGTCAGCAGTGAAATCCGGCAGTTCTCGAGGATGCTCAGGCCGTCAATGCGCGGCTCACCCAGATGAAGCTGATCGCCATAGCGCCACACGCCCGGCGAGGCCTGCGTCCATTGCCCTGTGTCGCCGTCATAGCGGCCCACGATCACCAGCCCATCCGGCAGGGTCGCGGTATCGAGAGTCACCGGCGCGCGGTCGCGGTCCTCGCGTCTTTCGTGATCAATGAATGTCCGGTCGAGCGTATATCGCGTAAGCGCACAATAACGCCTCCCCTCGGTCAGAACCGATCGCGCGATAAGCGATGCCTTGGGCTGACCGAAGATGGCGACGGCGCGATCTCCCTGCACCTGTAGCGGCGCCTCCTGCCGGCCATCGGGCCCGTCCAGAATGATCTTCTGCGGCAAGCCGGCCTTGATCCAGGCGAAATTCGTGAACTCCATGCTGAAGGTGCCGTTCGGCTCCAGCGGCCCGCCCCATTCGCCCTCGGCGAGGGGGATGCGAACCTGCCCCGACGGCACGCCCCAAGCGGTCACATCCAGACGCACCGGCTTGTTCATCTCGGGCCGCAGATCGCGGTTCATGCGCTCCAGAATCAGCCGAAGCTGACGCTCTTCCGCGCGCTCGATGATCTCTGGAAGCACATCACGCGCAAGCATCGCCTCCAACCGGAAGGTGAATGTTTCCCTAAGGTCCTTGAGGATCTCGTCATTCAGCCCACTGGTCCCGCCCCCGGTTCGGTCGAAATCGGCGTAAAGGCTGATGCTGGCCATGTCGGCCTTGCCCAGATAGCTGGCGATCTCGTCACTCAGGGCCCCACGAAAATAGTCTCGCCGTTCTTCGCTGTCGTCGCCCGCATAGCTTTCCGCCTTCAGGTAAAGGTTCCAGACAATCCGTTTCCAGTCGTTGATGCTGCGCCGCGCCTCGGGGGCTTCGCGCAGGTATCGCGCGAAGACCGGGCGCCAGCGATCAAGGTAAATGTCGCGCGCGCCGGATTCGACCTCGCGCAGAATGACATCGACGACGAAAAGCGACACACCGCCGATCTGCAACGCGCCCCAGCCGAATTTGCTGACCACGAAGCTCAGCGTGCCCTTGTAGGCATTGACCCCTGCGCTCTTGTGCTCGCCCGCGCGAAGATCGCCCGCAACCTGCACCACCGTGACGACAAGCCCCGCGTAAGCCAGAATGTTATTCGTCGTGCTCAGAGAGGGAATCATCACCGCATGTTCAGCGATCGTCGCCAGCCCCCCCGCAGCCCCGAGGCCATCGCCGAACATCTGAAAACCGGTATTCAGTGCCGATTGCATGATCGCTGACGTGCGCTCTGTCTGCATCGCACCCAGAACCGCCTCGACACTGTTGTCCGACAGTCCCTCCCCATCGGGCGAAAGCCGATACTCGACGACCCGTTCGGTCGGCCCGTCACCTTCGGATATGACGACGAACGGACCCGCCAGCGCGGTCTGAACGCACAGGATCGCCGCGCCCAACGTGATCAGCACTCTTTTCAACACAAGTTTTGCCCCTTCATCCGCCTGCCGCGAACTCTGGGGGCTGGTGCCCGTCCTGTCCTTGATATGGGTCAACGAAGGGGCCCGCAGGCGGGCGCCCCCTGTCAGCTCTCGCGCTTGAGGTCGGTATAGGGCCGCGCGGTGCGCCCGCGATAGGGTTCCGTGATCTCCGGCGGCAGATCGTCCTCGTCGTTGACCCCGATCAACACTCCCTTGAGCGCGGGCCCCTTCGCGCGCCGCGCGATGATCTGCTCTTCCGAGAGAGTGGTGCGCTGCGACACCCGCCGCGCCCATGTGAACAGGTGGTCGTACATGTCCGCGATCACCGCCTCATGCTCCGCGCTCTGGCCCAGATCGGTCAGTTCGCCGGGATCGTTCTGAAGATCGAACAGAATCGGCGGATAGCCCCCTTCGCAATGGATCAGCTTCCATTTGCGGTCCGCCACCATGAACATCACCGCGTCGCCCACGTCGCGGTTCAGCGTCTCGGCCAGCGGCGACATGGAATAATCGTATTCGCAGACCACCACGGCGCGCCCCGTCTCCGTGGCTTGCCCGTGCAGGATCGGTTGAAGCGAATGCCCCTCAAGCACATGCCCCGCCGGCGCCCCGTCCGCCACCTCAAGGAACGTCGGCGCAAGGTCTATGCTCTCGACCAGCGCATCGCTCACCGTGCTGCGCGTGGCATCCGCCGCCGCGTCCGGGTCATAGACGATCAGCGGCACGCGGGTGGAGGCATCGTGGAAGAACGTCTTTTCCCCCATCCAGTGATCGCCAAGAAAATCTCCGTGATCGGAGGTCAGGACGATCATCGTGTCGTCCATCCGCCCGGTCTCCTCCATCCAGTCGAACAGCCGCCCCATCTGGTCATCGGCCTGCTTGATCAGCCCCATGTAGGCCGGGATCACCGCATCGCGCACGTCCTCGCGGCTGAACGCCTTGCCCACGCGCGTGTCCATGAAGGCGCGCAGCACCGGATGCGCCGCCGCGTATTCCGCATCGCTGCGAACCGGGGGCAGGATATGCTCGGGGCCGTACATGCTGGCATAGGGCTCGGGCACGATATAAGGCCAATGCGGCTTGATATAGCTCAGATGGCAGCACCACGGCGCCTCCGCCTGCGCCATGAACTCCATCCCCCGCGTGGTCAGATAGGGGGTCTCGCTGTCCTCATCGGCGATATTGGCCGCATGGGCGGAGTTTTTCAGGAACCAGCCGGACAGGACGTTACCATCCTCGTCCAGACCGGAGTTGGCGAAGTCGTGCCACGGGTTGTCGCTGTCATAGCCCTTCTCGCGCAGATGCGCGTTATAGGTCAGCGCCCCCTTGGGATCATAGAGTCCCTCCGGCCCCTCCGGGCGCATCCCGTCATCGCGCTCGAAGATGTCGAAACCGCACTCGGCCACCCGCGCGCCGATCTCGCTCTCGGGCGCAAGACCAAGGCGCGCCATCCCCTCGGCGTCGGCGGCCATATGCGTCTTGCCCACCAGCCAGCAGCCCATCCCCGCGCGGCGCAGGTGATCGCCCATCGTCATCTCGCCGACCTTGAGCGGGACCATGTTGTTGGACGCCCCGTGCGACTGCACATAACGCCCGGTATAGGTGGACATGCGCGAACTGCCGCAGATCGGCGACTGGATATAGGCCCGGTCGAACCGCATCCCCATCCGCGCCAGCCGGTCGATATTGGGCGTTTGCAGATGCGGATGACCGTAGCAGCTCAGGTAATCCCAGCGCAGCTGATCGAACATGATGAAGAGAATGTTTTTCGCCTTGGCCATGGGTTTCGCCTTTCTCGGGACGTGGTCGTGCCGGGTCTTTCCCGCATATCCTTAACACATTCACAAAAATGGGGCACCTGTTTTCCGCCCGGAAAATCACCACCCACAAGCGCCCGCAAGCCGAAGAGACGCGCTCCCCGCGCCGCCCCTTGCCACGGGCGGGCGGGCTGCGCCACAGTTGACCGAACCGACCGGAGGCGCACGATGCCATTCGATTTCATCTTCATGCTCACCCGCAATGACCGCACCGTAACCGATGCGGCGCTGCACCTCGAAACCGCGCTGGCCGCGGGCGTGACCCATATCGGGGTCAAGGACACCGGCCTGCCGGAGGCCGATCTGGCCGCACTCATCCGCGTGATCCGGCAGGCCGGGGCGACCGCCTATCTCGAAGTGGTCTCGCCAGGGCTGGAGGCAGAGGTGAAATCGGCCCGCGCCGCGCTGCGCGTCGGGGTGGACGTGCTGCTTGGCGGCACCCATGCCGCGCAGGTCGCGGCGCTGCTGCGCGGGCACGGGCTGCGCTACTACCCCTTTGCCGGGCGGGTCAGCGGGCATCCCAGCGTCCTGCACGGCCCGGCGGAGCATATCCGCCATTCCGCCCGCACCCTCTGCGCGGTCGAAGGGGTGGACGGGATCGACCTTCTGGCCTATCGCAACGATGGCGATGCGGCGGCGCTCATGCGGTCGGTGTGCGAGAGTGTGAACAAGCCGGTGATCATGGCCGGCTCCATTGACCGGCCGGACCGGATCGCGGCGGCGCGCGCGGCGGGGGCCGCCGGGTTCACCATCGGCACGGCGGCGCTCGACGGGGCATTCCCGGCACCGGGGCGCGATCTGCCCACACAACTGGCCGCGATTCAGGCCGCCGCGCGGGGCGCGTGATCGCCAAGGGCGTGAAACGGCGCGGCACCGATGCCAGTGGATCAGCCCTTCTGCGCCGCCCGGAACCAGCGGATGATCGCGTCGCGCTCTTCGGTCTCCATCCATGTGACATTCGCGGGCGGCATGGCATCGCTCATCCCCGCCTGAAGATAGATGTCGCGCGCCGCCTTGGCGATGTCCCCGCGTGTTTCCAGCAGAAGATTCTTCGGCGCGCGGTGAATGCCGTCATAGAACGGCTCGCGCGCATGGCACATCGAACAGCGCCCCATCACGATGTCGCTGACCTCCTGAAACCCGTCCGCCTCGGCGAACGCCTGCGCAGAGGCCGGAATGCCCGCCTTCTCGGCCTCCGCCAGATCGCGCTGTTCCAACGGCGCGACCGACAGCCACATGATGACAATGAACAGGATGACGGTCGCGGCCCATGTCCACCACGGCAGCCCCCGCCCCGCGTGCATGGAGTTGAAGAAATGCCGGATCGTCACCCCCATCAGGAACACCAGCGACGCGATGATCCAGTTATATTCCGTGGCGAACGCCAGCGGATAATGGTTGCTCAGCATCAGGAAGATGACCGGCAGCGTCAGGTAATTGTTGTGGGTCGACCGCAGCTTGGCGATCTTGCCGTATTTCGGGTCCGGCGTCCGCCCCGCCTTCAGATCGGCGACCACGACACGTTGATTGGGTATGATGATGAAGAACACGTTGGCGGTCATGATCGTCGCGGTGAACGCCCCCAGATGAAGCATCATCGCGCGCCCGGTGAACACCTCATTGTATCCATAGCCCATCGCCACAAGCAGGATGAACAGAATGACCATCAGAAGCGTGGGCCGCTCGCCCAGCCCCGACTTGCACAGCAGGTCATAGATCAGCCAGCCGATGCTCAGCGAGGCGGCGGAAATCACGATCCCCTGCCAGAGCGCCAGATCCGCCTTGTGCGTGTCGATCAGGTAAAGCTCACCGCCGGCCCAGTAGACGATCATCAGAAGCGCCGCGCCCGACAGCCATGTGGAATAGCTTTCCCACTTGAACCACGTCAGATGCTCCGGCATCGCCTCGGGCGCCACAAGGAACTTGCGGATGTGATAGAACCCGCCCCCGTGAACCTGCCATTCCTCGCCATGCGCGCCCTTGGGCAGATCGGGCGCCTTGCGTAGCCCAAGGTCCAGCGCGATGAAATAGAAGGACGACCCGATCCAGGCCATCGCCGTGATCACATGCAGCCAGCGCACGGCAAAGCCGAGCCAGTCCCACATGATGGCAAGTTCGAACATTTCTGTCTCCTCGTCTGATGCGCCGCCCCACGCTAGCGCAACGCGCGATTATCCTCTATCAAGGAAAAATGCCCAACAGTTTCAAATAAAAAGAGCAAATGTCCTATATTGCCAATGTCCGCACCTTTGTCCGCGTCTACGAATTGGGCAACATGTCCGCCGCGGCCCGCGATCAGCGCATTTCCGCGGCGGTCGCCTCCTCGCGCATCTCGCAGCTTGAGGGATATCTCAACGTGCGCCTGTTTCAGCGCACGACACGGCAACTTCAACCCACCGAACAGGGGCGGATCTTCTACACCGGCGCCTGCAAGATCCTGGAGACCATAGACGAGGCGGAGGCGGCGGTGAACTCCGTCACCCAAAGTCCGCGCGGCTCTCTCTATGTCGCGGCGCCGCTGGGCATCGGGCGGCGGCTGATCGCGCCGCAGGTGCCCGCGTTCAAACAGGACTATCCGCTGATCGATTTGCGCCTGCGGCTCTCGGACCGCAAGCTGGATCTGACCGCCGAAGGACTCGATGTCTCCTTCTTTCTCGGCCTGCCCGAGGACAGCACGCTGCGCATCCGCAAGATCGCGGACTGCCCGCGCCTGCTCTGCGCCGCCCCGGCCTATCTGGCCGCGCGCGGCACGCCGGGCGACCCGCGCGATCTGACCGATGGCACCCATGATTGCCTCAACTTGCGCTACCCCGGCGCACCGGAATTCCAGTGGCCGCTTCAGACCCCCGAAGGGGTGCAGCGGTTCGCCGTCACCGGCCCGTTCGAATCTGACGACGGCGACGTGCTCACCGGCTGGGCGCTTGGCGGGCATGGCATCGTGCTCAAACCCGCCTTCGAGATTGCGGATGAACTGGCCAGCGGCGCGCTCGTGCCGGTGCTGACCGACTTCCCCCCGATTCCGACGCAGATGGCCTGCCTCTACACCCACCGCCGCCATCAGGACCCCAAGACCCGGCTTTTCATCGACTTCATGGTGGACCGGATACAGGGCGCGCTTCAGGCGAAAACAGACGCCGCCCGGCCGGTCCCGGGCGGGTAAAGCCGCGCTGCGACAGCAACGCGCGCCCCGTCTAGCTTCCGCGATAGGTCGAATACCCGAACGGCGACAGCAACAGCGGCACATGGTAGTGCGCCGCCTCGCTCATCCCGAAGCGGATCGGCACCACGTCAAGGAACCTCGGGCTCTCCGGCGCCGCGCCGCTGGCATCGAGATAGTCCCCGGCGTGAAACACAAGCTCATAGGTGCCCACGGCAAACTCCGCCTCCGGCAGGATCTGTTCATCGGTGCGCCCGTCAGCGTTCGTCACCACCGTCTTGAGATGCTCGCGCTCCTCCCCCTCGATCCGGTAAAGCGCGATCTTCAGCCCCTGCGCCGGGCACCCCCGCGCGGTATCAAGGACATGTGTGGTCAGAAATCCGGCCATGCGTCACCTCTTTCATTCACTCTGCCCGTTTATCGCGCAGGACATTGGCAAAGGACACGGGCTTGTGCCAATAGCTCTTTCAAAAAGAATAAGAAAGTCTTCCATATTGTTCTGGGATAGAACCTAGTCGAACGAAAGCGGAGGATCAGTTTGACACGATATGTCCGCGACATGCGCGGCTACGGGCCGGATGTGCCCGATGCGCAATGGCCCGGTGATGCGAAGATCGCCGTGCAATTCGTCCTGAACTACGAAGAGGGCGGGGAAAACTCCGTGCTGCACGGCGACGCCGCGTCCGAGGCGTTCCTGTCCGACATCGCCGGCGCCGCGCCCTGGCCCGGGCAGCGCCACTGGAACATGGAATCGATCTACGACTACGGCGCGAGGGCCGGGTTCTGGCGGCTGCACCGGCTGTTCACCGGCGCGGGGATTCCGCTCACCATCTATGGCGTGGCCACCGCGCTGGCCCGCTCGCCCGAACAGGTCGCCGCGATGAAATCGGCCGGCTGGGAGATCGCCTCCCACGGGTTGAAATGGGTCGAGCACAAGGACATGCCCGAGGAGGAAGAGCGCGCCGCCATCGCCGAGGCGGTCCGCCTGCACACAGAAGTCGTGGGAGAGCGTCCGCGCGGCTGGTATACCGGGCGGTGCAGCGAAAACACCGTGCGCCTCGTCGCCGAAGAGGGCGGTTTCGACTATATCTCCGACGCCTATGACGACGATCTGCCCTACTGGCGCGAATTTGGCGCGCGCGATCAGCTCATCATCCCCTACACGCTCGAAGCCAACGACATGCGCTTTGCCACCGCGCCCGGCTATATCACCGGAGAGCAGTTCTTCACCTACCTCAAGGACGCCTTCGACGTTCTTTACGCCGAGGGGCAGGAGGGCGCTCCGAAAATGCTGTCGATCGGGCTGCACTGCCGCCTGATCGGCCGACCGGGCAAGCTGGCGGGGCTGAAACGCTTCCTCGACCATATCGCAGGGGTTGAGGGGGTCTGGACGCCCTGCCGCCTCGACATCGCGCACCACTGGGCCGCCACCCACCCGCATCGGCGCCGCGACCGGCCCAGCACGATGGACCGCGAGACCTTCGTTGCGACATTCGGCTCCGTCTTCGAACATTCCCCATGGATCGCCGAGGGCGCCCATGCGCTCGAACTCGGCCCCGCCCATGACTGCGCTGCGGGTGTGCATAACGCGCTCGCCCGCATCTTCCGCTCCGCCGGCGACGAGCGGCGCCTGTCGGTGCTCACCGCCCACCCCGATCTGGCCGGAAAACTGGCCTCCGCCGGGCGACTCACCGCAGAAAGCACCTCCGAGCAGGCCGGCGCGGGGCTCGACATGCTCACCGACGAAGAGCGCGAGACCTTTACCCGGCTGAACACCGAATACGTGGAAAAGCACGGCTTTCCCTTCATCATCGCCGTGCGCGACAACACCAAGGACAGCATCCTCAAGGCATTCCACCGCCGCATCGGCAACGACCGCAGGACGGAATTCGAGGAGGCGTGCAAACAGGTGGAGCGTATCGCGGAACTGCGCCTGAAGGACATGCTGCCGTGAGCTTCCTGTATCCCCACGCGGGCGGGCGCATCCCGGATCGCAAGCGATCCGGGCACGGGATTGCCCGTCCAACACAGAGCACCACCCCATGACCGAGATCATCGCCCAACCCCTTACCGCCGATGCCTTCGCCCCCTTCGGGGACGTGATCGCCCTGCGCGGCGCCCCCGACAAGATCATCAATCAGGGGCTCTGCGGGCGCCATCACGATCTGGCGCGGCTCGAGTTCGGCACCGACGGGCGCGCGGGGATTTCCCTTTTCGACGCGGAGCCGCGCCGCCTGCCCTACCGGCTCGACATGATGGAGCGTCACCCCGAAGGATCGCAGGCGTTCATTCCCATGACGCAGGCGCCGTTCCTCGTCATCGTCGCCCCCGATGACGGCGGCCGCCCCGGCACGCCGCGCGCCTTTCTCACCGCGCCGGGGCAGGCCATCAACTACCACCGGGGCACATGGCACGGGGTGCTCACCCCGCTCTCGGCCCCCGGCCTCTTCGCCGTCGTGGACCGGATCGGCCCCGGCGAAAACCTCGAAGAATTCTGGTTCGACACGCCCTACACGGTCGTGCCGACCTGACACCGCAAGCCGCCTGATCAGAAGCGGCAGCCCCAACGACCGACAGGAGAAGAAAGACATGTCTGACACCTCGATAGGGACACCGGAACAGCTCCGCGATCCCAATTACACACCGCCATTGATGAAGGCGATTCCGCTGGGCATCCAGCACGTTCTCGCGATGTTCGTCTCCAACGTCACGCCCGCGATCATCGTGGCCGGGGCGGCGGGTTTCGGCTTCGGCTCGAACTCGCCCGATTTCCCCGAACTGCTCTATCTCATCCAGATGTCGATGCTCTTCGCCGGGGTGGCAACGCTGCTGCAAACGCTCACCCTCGGCCCCATCGGCGCCGGGCTGCCCATCGTGCAGGGCACCTCCTTCGCCTTTCTGCCGATCATGATCCCGCTGGTGGCGGGCAAGGGGGTGGACGGTCTCGCCGCGCTTTTCGGCGGGGTGATCGTCGGCGGCATCTTCCACGCCATCATCGGCACATTCGTGGGCAAGCTGCGCTTTGCGCTGCCGCCGCTCGTCACCGGGCTTGTGGTCACGATGATCGGCCTTGCCCTGGTCAAGGTCGGCATTCAATACGCGGCGGGCGGCGTTCCGGCCATCGGCACGCCGGAATACGGCTCGCTTCTCAACTGGTCGGCGGCGATCGTGGTGATCCTCGTCACGCTGGGGCTGAAGTTCTTCACCCGCGGCATGCTGAGCATCTCGGCGGTGCTGATCGGGCTGATCGTCGGCTACATCTACGCGCTGGCCATCGGCATGCTGACCTTCGAGGCGATCGCCGGATCGTGGCAGAACTCTGCCGCTTTCGCGCTGCCGCAGCCCTTCAAATACGGGATCGAGTTCTCCATCGCCGCCATTCTCGGTTTCTGCCTGATGGCCTTCATCTCCGCGATCGAGACCGTGGGCGACGTGTCGGGCATCACCAAGGGCGGCGCGGGCCGCGAGGCGACCGAAAAGGAAATCGCCGGCGCCACCTATGCCGACGGGGTCGGCTCCGCCGTGGCGGGCATCTTCGGCGGGCTGCCCAACACCTCGTTCTCGCAGAACGTCGGGCTGATCGCCATGACCGGCGTGATGAGCCGCCACGTTGTGACCTGCGGCGCGATCTTCCTGATCATCTGCGGCCTTGTCCCCAAGGTGGGCGGCGTGATCCGCACCGTCCCGATCGAGGTTCTGGGCGGCGGCGTGATCGTGATGTTCGGCATGGTGGTGGCGGCGGGCATCTCGATGCTGTCCGATGTCCACTGGAACCGCCGCAACATGGTGATCTTCGCCATCGCGCTGTCGGTCGGCCTTGGCCTGCAACTCGAACCCGGTGCGGTGCAGCACCTGTCGGACACCGCCAAGGTTCTGATGACAAGCGGCCTTCTGCCCGCCGCCGTGATCGCCATCGTGCTCAACCTCATCCTGCCCGAGGATCTCTCGGCCGAATCGACCGAGGAAGTCTCCGGCGGATGGTCCGGCCACGGCGAGGGATCGTTCGAGCGCAGCCCCCCGCGAAAATAGGCAGTGCGCCCGATCCGGCCCGGAACAAAGGCGTCCCCCGGGGCGCCTTTGTCATGTCTGCCTACCGAACGCCCCGTTAACCGGGCCGATCCCGACCACCGCCACCGACGCGATACCGACAGAATACCGACGTTTTACAGCCTGCTGTTTTTCAGCGTTAACAGGGGCTTGAACCGATTCGCCCGGTTCAGTCCTTGCCCTCCACATTCTCGCGGAACGCGGTCTCGAATTGCGACTGCTTGTCCGCGCTGGCCTCGGTCTGATGTTTGGCCTTCCACTCGTCGTAGGGCATGCCATAGAAGATCTCGCGCGCCTCCTCCTTGCCCATCTCGATCCCGCGCGCGTTGGCCGCCTCCTGATACCAGCGCGACAGGCAGTTCCGGCAGAACCCGGCAAGGTTCATCATGTCGATGTTCTGCACATCGGTGCGCTTTTCCATCAAATGCTCGCGCAGCGTCCGAAAGGCCGCGGCCTCAAGCTCAGTTCTGGTCTTATCGTCCATGTGATCCTCCAGTGTTTTCTACATGTTTTCAAGCACATCGCGCAGGATCGGCGCAAGCCGCCCGGCCCAGTGCCGCTGCCCGGCGGCATCCGCGATCAGGTCTTGGCGAAGTTCGATCAGCGTGTTGTCCCGCCCGTGGCGAAGCGCATGGCAATCCATCGAATCGCCGGGCAGATGGCCGGGATAGGGCTCGTTCTCGCCCACCGTCAGATCCCCCTCGGCGCGCAGCCGCTCGATCAGCGCGCGGCTGAACCGCTCCTCCCATGGCGCATGCAGGATGCCCACCTCCCACGGGCGCGGCGCGCGCCCGTTCAGCCGTGGCGCGAAGCTGTGCACCGCCACGATCACCGTATCCTCGCGCCGCGCCGCCAGATCCTCCAACGCCTTGTGATACGGGCGATAATACGCCTCCAGCCGCCTTTCGCGCTCGGCGGCGTCAAGGGTCCGGTTGCCCGGAATGATCGTCCCGTCATAAAGCTGCATGATCAGGGTCGGATCGTCCTCTCCCCGGTTCGGGTCGATCACCAGACGCGAGAAATTGGAACAGATCACTGGCGCCTCCAGCATCTCCCCCAGCAGAAGCGACACCGCCTTCGCGCCAATGTCATGGGCGATATGCCGCTGCATATCCGCCGGATCGAGGCCAAGATCCCCGCCGTTCACCGCCTCCGGCACGGTATTGGCCGCGTGATCGCATGTGATCAGCCAGCGCGATACACGCCCGGCGCCGTCTATGGTATAGGGTTGATATGTCATACGCCCGTGATCTCTTTCGCCTTTCATTTAGGGGCTTTCGCACCGGAATGGAATTGCACCTCTGCGACCACGGCGTTAGTTAGCGATAACAGCGGCCTCGCCGCCCCGAACTGCAAGCGGATACACCATGCGACGCCTGAGAAATGTGAAAATCGTGGCCACCCTCGGCCCGGCTTCCGAAGATTACGACATGATCCGCGCCCTCTACGAGGCCGGAGCCGACGTGTTCCGTCTCAACATGAGCCACGGCACCCACGACGAGATTCGCGAGAAACACCGCATCATCCGCCAGATCGAGAAGGAACTCGACAGTCCGATCGCCATTCTGGCCGACCTTCAGGGGCCGAAACTGCGCGTCGGCGTCTTTGCCAACGAGGAGGAAGAGCTTGCCGATGGCGCCACCTTCCGCTTCGATCTTGACGATGTGCCGGGCGACGCCACCCGCGTGCAGCTTCCCCACCCAGAGATTTTCGCGGCGCTGTCCAAGGGCGCCCATCTGCTTGTCAACGATGGGAAAATCCGCCTGCGCGTGACCGACTGCGGCCCCGAGTTCGCCACCTGCGAGGTGATCGCGGGCGGCACGATTTCCAATCGCAAGGGCGTGAACGTGCCCGATGTGGTCCTGCCGCTCGCCGCGCTCTCGGACAAGGACCGCGACGATCTGGAATTCGTCTGCGGGCTTGGCGTGGACTGGCTGGCGCTGTCCTTCGTGCAACGCGCCGAGGACGTGGAGGAAGCGCGCGCTCTGGTGCAGGGCCGCGCCGCGGTGCTGTCGAAGATCGAAAAGCCCTCCGCCGTGGATGGCTTCGAGGCGATCTTGGCCGCTTCCGACGGGATCATGGTGGCGCGCGGCGATCTGGGGGTGGAGCTTCCGGTGCAGAACGTGCCGCCCATCCAGAAACGCCTCGTGCGCCGCTGCCGCGCGGCGGCGAAACCCGTGATCGTGGCGACCCAGATGCTCGAAAGCATGATTTCCAGCCCGATGCCCACGCGGGCCGAGGTCTCCGACGTGGCCACCGCCATCTATGAAGGCGCCGATGCGATCATGCTTTCGGCGGAGTCGGCGGCCGGCGATTATCCGGTCGAGGCGGTCACGACCATGAACAACGTCGCGGTCGAGGTCGAAAGCGATCCCACCTATACCCAGATCATCGAGGCGCAGCGCACCGCCAACCGCACCTCCGTGGCCGACGCCATTGTCGCCGCCGCCCGCGAGATTGCCGAGACCACGGAAATCAAGGCGATCTGCTGTTTCACCGAATCCGGCACGACCGCGCTTCTGACCGCGCGCGAACGCCCTCGCGTGCCGATCATCGCGCTGACAAGCCTGCGCGGCACGGCACGCCGGCTCGCGCTCACATGGGGCACCAATTGCGTCATCACGAGCGAGGTGACGCGCTTCAAGATGGCCGTGGTCTCCGCCGCCCGGGCCGCCCGCGCGCAAGGCTATGCCGAGCCGGAAGATCAGATCGTCGTCACCGCCGGGCTGCCGTTCAACGTGCCCGGCACCACCAACATCCTGCGCGTCGCGCCCTGCGATGAACGTTTGATTTACAACACCGATCCGGAGTAATCTGTCGGACAGTTCGGTTTTTTGTGGGTGACGGGCAGGTATGAATACGGACACGGCGTTGACCATCGGGCTCTTGATCGGGGTCTTTTCCATCCCCGCCATGCTTTCAGCCTATTCCGAGGATCGCGCGCCGCGCTATTCCATGGCCGCCTTCATCCTCGCCGCCGCGACCATCGCCTGGGCGGTCACGCAGAAACCCGGCGGATATGAGCTGGCAGACGTGCCCAATGTGGTGATCGAGGTCATCGCCCGAATGATCCGCTGAGCGCCGGGCCGCGCGCCGAATACCCCCTTGCCTTGCCCCGCCTTGCGGCGTATACGGCGCCCTCATGCGCGCGCCCGGCCCAAGTGGCATGCCGGTCCGCGCAAAATACCGACCGTAAAAGGAGACGGAAATGCCCAAGATGAAAACAAAGGCGAGCTGCAAGAAGCGGTTCAAGGTGACCGCCACCGGCAAGATCAAACACGCCCAGGCCGGCAAGCGTCACGGCATGATCAAGCGGACGAACAAGTTCATCCGCGATGCACGCGGGACGACCGTGATGTCCGAACCGGACACCAAGATCGTCAAGCAATACATGCCCTACGCGCGCTAAGGAGGCCCGGATATGTCCCGTACCAAAGGTGGAACAGTCACCCACGCCCGTCACAAGAAGGTCGTCGACGCCGCGAAAGGCTACTATGGCCGCCGCAAGAGCTCCTTCAAGGTGGCGCGTCAGGCCGTCGACAAGGCCAACCAGTATGCGACCCGCGACCGCAAGAACCGCAAGCGCAATTTCCGCGCGCTGTGGATTCAGCGGATCAACGCCGCCGTGCGCGCCCATGATGAGGGGCTGACCTACTCGCGCTTCATCAACGGGCTGTCGCTCGCCGGGATCGAGGTGGACCGCAAGGTACTCGCCGATCTGGCCGTGCATGAGCCCGAGGCGTTCAGCGCCATCGTCGATCAGGCCAAGGCCGCGCTGCCCGCGTAACCGCACCGCACACCGACAGACCGCAAGGGCCGCCTTTCCGGGGCGGCCCTTTTGCAATAAATGATGCAGATCCGTGATCCGGAGGCCCGCAGCGCAATGACCGCTCCGCGCCGTTGGCGGCCATTTCTTCCAAGGCGCGCATCGACGGGCCGTGGTGCTGCGATCCGACGTTTGTGGGCCAGTGCTTTATCCCTGCCAGATCCGGACGACCTCAAAGCCTTGCACGAACCGCCGCGCAGGGCGAAACGACTTCAGGACTTCGCAGAAGCGGACCCTTGCGCATGGCTCACAGCTCCAGCGGCCGCTGCAAGAGCGCCACCAGCGCCCCGCAGATCAGGATGCCCGCCGCCACCAGAAGGCTCACCCCGATGCTGCCGGCCATGTCCCCCAGAAGCCCCGCGCCATAGGGGCCCACCGTCTGCGCCACCGAAAACACCACCGTGAACAGGCTGATCGCCCGCGCCCAGCTTTCGGGCGGCAGGTTCTGGCGGGTGAAATGCGTCACCGCCCCTGGTGCCATGAACACCGACAGCCCGAACACCAGCGCCGACAGGACAAGCCCCGCCAGCGTCGGCACTAGCACCGGCAGCGCCGAGCCGACCGCGATCCCGGTCAGCACCATCGCCAGCGGCACGCCGGAGGCATGGCGCGCGAAGATCCCCCGCCAGACTAAGGGCGACAGGCTGATGCACAGACCCAGCAGCACCCAGACAAGCGCGATCTGAAGCGCGCTCATCGCCTGCTCGCCCATCCATGCCGACAGGAACGTCAGATAAACGATATAGCCAAGGCCGAAACCGGCATATCCCCCGATCTCCGGCCAGATCCGCCGCAGCGGCAGCGGCGCCGCCACCGCCCCGCGCTGCACCGGCGCCCGCAGCACCCGCGCCGACCATAGCCCCAGCGGCAGAAACGTCAGGCTCGCGCCCCCCACGAGAACCCAGGCCCAGGGCCAGCTTCCGTTGCCCCAGACCTCGATCATCGGCGGCAGCGCCGCGCCCGCCAGAACGATCCCCATGCCGCCCCCCGACCCGAACAGGATCGCGATGGCCAGCGCGTTGCGCCGCGGGTTGTCGGTGAACAGCCGCGCGGTCAGCGCCCCGGCCGTGGAAAACGATAGCGCCCCGAACAGCCCCGTCAGACCCCGCCAGAGCGTCTGCCACCACAGCGCCTCGTGCAGCCCTGTCGCCAGAAGGCACAGCGTCGTCGCCACCAGCCCAGCGGAGAAAAGCCGCGACGGGCTGATCCGCGCGATCAGCACCATCGTCAGCACCGCCCCCGCGATATAGCCAAGCGCATTCGCGGTATTGAGCCAGCCCGCCTGCGCATAGCTCCAGCTCAGGTCGTCCTTCATCGCCGGCAGGATCAGCCCATAGGCGAAGCGCGCGAAACCGTTGGTCACGCACACCCCCAGCGCCAGCCCGGTCAACACCAGCCACGGGCGCAGCGGCTCCTCCGTCGAATGGGTCATACGCTCTGCCTTTCCTCTTTTGCGCCGCAGCTTGTCGCGCCCGGCGCGCGGGCGCAAGGGCGCGGCTTGCATTCGCACCGTGCTGCCGCTAGCAGAGGCGCAAAGCTGACGGAGGCCCGGATGGACGATCTCAGAGACAAGTATATCGGCCTGATCGCCGACGCCGCGGATGAAAACGCGCTGGAGGCGCTGCGCGTGCAGGCGGTCGGCAAGAAGGGCGAGATCAGCCTGCGCATGCGCGAGTTGGGCAAGATGTCCCCCGAAGAGCGTCAGATCGCCGGCCCCGCGCTCAACGCGCTCAAGGATGAGATTAACTCCGCACTGGCCGCGAAAAAGGCCGCGCTGGCCGATGCCGCGCTCGATGAGCGTTTGCGCGGCGAATGGCTCGACGTGACGCTGCCGGGCCGCCCGCGCCGGCAGGGCACGATCCACCCCGTCAGCCAGGTCTCCGAAGAGGTGGCGGCGATCTTCGCCGACATGGGCTTTGCCGTGGCCGAAGGGCCGCGCATCGACACCGACTGGTATAACTTCGACGCGCTCAACATCCCTGCCCACCACCCCGCGCGGGCCGAGATGGACACCTTCTACATGCACCGCGAGCCGGGCGACGACCGCCCGCCGCATGTGCTGCGCACCCATACCAGCCCGGTGCAGATCCGCACGATGGAGGCCGAGGGCGCGCCGCTGCGCATCATCTGCCCCGGCGGGGTCTACCGCGCCGATTATGACCAGACGCACACCCCGATGTTCCATCAGGTGGAGGGGCTGGCCATCGACCGCGACATCTCCATGGCGAACCTCAAATGGGTGCTGGAGGAATTCTTCGCCGCCTTCTTCGAGATCGACGGCATCAAGACCCGCTTTCGCGCCTCGCATTTCCCCTTCACCGAACCTTCGGCGGAGGTCGACATCCAATGCTCCTGGGTGGACGGGCAATTGCGCATCGGCGAGGGCGACGACTGGATGGAGGTGCTGGGCTCCGGCATGGTCCATCCCAAGGTGCTCCGCGCCGGCGGGATCGACTCCGACCAGTGGCAGGGCTTCGCCTTCGGCATGGGGATCGACCGCATCGCCATGCTGAAATACGGCATCCCCGACCTGCGCGCCTTCTTCGATTCCGATCTGCGCTGGCTGCGCCACTACGGCTTCTCCGCGCTCGACATCCCGACGCTGCATGGCGGGCTGAGCCGGTAAGGCGCCAACCCGCCGCGCAGCTTCATCTTTGCTACAATATGTCGGAGAGTCGCCGCCGCGCGGCGACGGGGGCCGCGCGGTGCCCGACCGCCGGGTGGGCGCCGCAACGGGTGTGGATCGCACTTTATGCCAGCCAACATCATGCGCGCTATCAAAGGCGCGGTAGGTTGCAAAAGCGCCCGCCCGAGGGGGCGGTCGGGCGCTGCGCGGCGGCGCGGTCCGCGCCTTGATCCCGCGCCCTTGACTGCGATGGGCCGGACCCTGCCCTTCCCCCGGCATTAACCCGATATTGACGCCTTGCCACCGAACGCCGCGTTAAACAGGCCAAATCCCGACACCGGCACCGACGCGATACCGACGCAATACCGACGTTTTACCGACATGGGTTTTTCCGCGTTAACAATGGCTTGAGGTGATTCGCCCCATCCCCGTCACTGACCCGTCTCATCGCCCTGCCGAGACCGCCGCGCACCGGCCCCGCCGCGGCGGCCCGCCGGGCCTTTTCCCCGCCCCCGCAATCGGCTATGCCCTGCCAAACCGCGTTTTGCTGCAAGGTAGGCCGACATGAAATTCACCCTCTCCTGGCTTCGCGATCACCTCGATACAGAGGCGTCGCTGAACGAGATTGCCGAGACCCTGACCGATCTTGGGCTGGAAGTGGAAGAGATTTCCAATCCCGCCGACAAGCTTCAGGGCTTCACCATCGGCAAGGTGCTGAGCGCGGAAAAGCATCCGGACGCCGATAAACTCAAGGTTTGTCAGGTGCTTACCGATGAGGGCGAGAAGCAGATCATCTGCGGCGCGCCCAACGCGCGTGCCGGAATCACCGTCGTGATCGCCAAGCCCGGGATGTATATTCCCGGCATCGACACCACCATTCAGGTCGGCAGGATCCGCGGCGTGGAAAGCCACGGCATGATGTGCTCCGAGCGCGAGATGGAGCTGTCGGACGAGCATGAGGGCATCATCGAACTGCCCTCTGGCGAGGTGGGAGAGCCCTTCACCGACTGGCTCGCCGCGCATGATCCGGCCAAGGTCGATGCCGTGATCGAGATCGCCATCACCCCCAACCGCCCCGACGCGCTTGGCGTACGGGGCATCGCGCGCGATCTCGCCGCGCGCGGCCTCGGCACTCTGAAACCCGCGCAAACGTTTGAAATAAAGGGGGATTTCCCCTGCCCCATCGGCGTGAGCATCGACGAGGACACGCGCGAGAACGGCTGCGAGGTCTTCGCCGGGCGGCTCATCCGCGGGGTGACGAACGGCCCCTCGCCGCAATGGCTTCAGGACCGCCTGCGCGCCATCGGGCTGCGCCCGATCTCGGCGCTGGTGGACATCACCAATTTCTTCACCTTCGACCGCAACCGCCCCCTGCATGTCTTCGACGCCGACAAGGTGACGGGCGATCTGCGCATCCACCGGGCGAAGGGCGGTGAAACCCTTACAGGCTTGGACGAAAAGGAGTATTCCTTCTCCGAGGGGCAGGTCGTCATCTCCGACGACACAGGGATCGAAAGCATCGCGGGGATCATGGGCGGGCTGGCCACAGGCTGCACCGAAGAGACCACCAACGTGTTTCTGGAGGCGGCGGTCTGGGATCACATCCAGATCGCGCTCACCGGCCGCGCGCTGAAGATCAACTCCGACGCCCGCTATCGTAACGAGCGCGGCATCGACCCGGAATTCAACATGGAGGGCCACGCCCTTGCCACGCGGATGATCCTCGATCTGTGCGGCGGCGAGGCGTCAGAGGTGGTGGTGGCCGGCAAGGTGCCCGATACAAGCCGCGCCTACCGGCTCGACACCGCGCGGGTGCAATCGCTCGTGGGTATGGACATCCCCGCCGATCAGCAGCGCAAGACACTGGAAGCATTGGGTTTTACCCTCGAAGGCGACATGGCACATGTGCCAAGCTGGCGCCCCGACGTGCAGGGAGAGGCCGATCTGGTGGAGGAGGTGGCACGCATCGCCTCGCTCACGAAACTCGAAGGCAAGCCCCTGCCCCGCACCCACCCCGGCGTGCCGCGCCCGATCCTGACCGACAAGCAGAAGCGCGAGCAGACCGCCCGCCGCACCGCCGCGGCGCTCGGCTACAATGAATGCGTCAGCTACAGTTTCATCGACGCCGCGAGCGCCGCGCTCTTCGGCGGCGGCGGTGCGGCCACCATGCTGGAAAACCCGATCTCCAGCGAAATGAGCCACATGCGCCCCGACCTGCTGCCGGGGCTGCTACAGGCCGCCGCCCGCAATCAGGCCCGCGGGTTCATGGACCTGGCCCTGTTCGAGGTGGGCGCGGCCTTCCACGGCGGAGAGCCCGAAGACCAGCACCTTCAGGTGAGCGGCCTTCTCGTCGGCCGCACCGGGCCCAAGGATGTGCACGGACAATCGCGCAGCGTCGATCTATTCGATTCCAAGGCCGACGCGGAGGCGATCCTGTCGGCCATCGGCGCCCCCGCCAAGGTGCAGATCCTGCGCGGCGCCGAAGAGTGGTGGCACCCCGGTCGCCACGGCCGGATCTGCCTTGGCCCGAAAAAGGTGCTTGGGGTGTTCGGGGAACTCCACCCGAAGGTCCTCTCGGCCCTGGACGTGAAAGGCCCCGCCGTGGCCTTCACCCTCTACCCCGAGAACGTGCCGCTGCCGCGCCGCAAGTCGGCAACACGCCCGGCGCTCCACCTGCACGATCTGCAAGCGGTGGAACGCGATTTCGCCTTCGTGGTGGATACGGAGGTCGAGGCGCTCACGCTGATCAATGCCGCCGCCGGGGCCGACAGGACATTGATCGAGGATGTGCGGCTTTTCGATGAGTTCATCGGCGGCAGCCTTGGCGCGGGCAAGAAATCTCTCGCGATCACAGTACGCCTTCAGCCTGTTGAAAAGACCCTCAAGGAGGCCGAGATCGAGGCCGTGGCGGCCCGGATCGTGGACAAGGTCACCAAGGCCACCGGCGGCGTGCTGCGCGGCTGAGAAAGTGGATTTGAGTATTTTGCGAACAGAGAAAGGGCGCGGTTGTGTCCTTTCCTGGTTGCCGCGTTATAGTGGGTCCGCGCGTCAAGGGAGGACCAAATGTTTCAGGATCGAACCAACGCCGGGGAACGGCTGGCGACAGAACTGCGGCAAAGGACGTTCGACAGTCCGGTGGTGCTTGCATTACCGCGCGGCGGGGTGCCCGTGGCGCTTCCGGTCGCGCAGGCATTGGCGGCGCCGCTCGATCTTCTGCTGGTGCGCAAGCTCGGCCTGCCCGGCCATGCGGAATACGCCGCCGGCGCCGTGGTCGAGGACGCGGCGACCGTGTTCAACGACGATGTGCTGCGTGCTCATGGACTCACCCGCGCGGATTTCGCCGACGCCATCGCGGAAAAGCGCCGCGAGAATGCCGCCCGCCGCGCGCAGTATTTCATCGGGCGCGAACCGGTGCCGCTGGACGGGCAAGATGCCATCGTCGTCGATGACGGCATCGCCACCGGCGCTACGGTCCGCGCCGCCCTGCGCGGGCTGAAATCGCGCGAGCCCGCCCGCGTGATCCTTGCAGTCCCCGTGGCCCCCGCCGATACGCTGGAGGCGCTGCGTCCGCTGGTCGATGAGGTGATCTGCCTTGCCACGCCGCACCCTTTCTACGCCGTGGGAGTGCATTACGCCGACTTCCCGCAGGTGCGCGATGACGAGGTCGCCGCCATGCTGCGCGGTACGAATGGACAGGACAACGAAGAAGGAGACAGCCCATGCTGAACGTCTATCTCTCGGGCGAGATTCATACCGACTGGCGCGATCAGGTCATCGACGGCGCCCAGGGTCTCGACATCACGTTCAACGGCCCGGTGACCGATCATGCCGCCAGCGATGATTGCGGCGCGGCGATCCTCGGGCCGGAGGACAGCAAGTACTGGCATGACCACAAGGGCGCGATGGTCAATGCCATCCGCACCCGCAAGGGCATCGAAGAGGCCGATGTCGTCGTCGTCCGCTTCGGTGACAAGTACAAGCAATGGAACGCCGCCTTCGATGCGGGCTATGCCGCCGCGCTTGGCAAATCCATCATCGTGCTGAGCCCGCCGGAACACCAGCACGCGCTCAAGGAGGTGCATGCTGCCGCGCTCGGCGTGGCCGAACAGCCACGGCAGGTGGTGGACATCCTGCGCTACGTGCTCACCGGCGAACTGCCGCAGTAAGGTTCGCAGGGCGTGAACTCTTCAGGCATATGGGATTTTTACCGCCGGCGATTTGGACTGGCTCGGCATTGACGTGTGCTGGCAGGTTGCCTGCCACAAGATGAGAACAGGACAGGAAGGAACGGGAAACATGGAACAGATGATCGGTCAAATGGGAAGCTACGGCCCGCTTGCCCTCAACGTGGGCAAGGCGATTGTCGTCCTTCTGATCGGCTGGATCCTCGCCGGAATCATCAGCGGCGCCATCCGCAAGCGCGTCACGTCCCACCCGCGCATCGACGCGACGATAGGCGCTTTCGTGTCCAACATCGTGCGTTGGGTGATTATCGTCATCACCCTGATCGCCGTGCTCGGTCTATTCGGGATCGAGGCGACGAGCCTTGTTGCCATTCTCGGCGCCGCGACGCTGGCCCTCGGTCTGGCGCTGCAAGGCACGCTGAGCGATCTGGCGGCGGGTTTCATGCTCATACTGTTTCGCCCCTACAAGCTCGGCCAATACGTGGATATCGGCGGCACCTCCGGCACGGTGGCCGATCTCAACCTATTCATGACAGAGCTTGTGACCCCCGACAACGTGCAGGTCATCCTGCCCAACGGTCAGGCCTGGGGATCGGTAATCACCAATTATTCGCACCACGCCACGCGGCGCTGCGATCTGACATTCGGGATCGATTATGGCGACGATGCCGACAAGGCGATAGACATCATCACCCGGCTGGCCGTGGACGACGGGCGGGTGCATCCCGAACCGGCCCCTTGGGTGCGGGTGACCAATCTGGGCGACAGTTCAGTGGATCTCACCGCGCGGCTCTGGTGCGACGCCGCCGATTACTGGGATCTGAAATTCACCCTCACCAAGGCGGTGAAAGAGGCATTTGACGCCGAAGGCGTCACCATCCCCTACCCGCACACGGTCGAAATTCAGAAACAGGGTTGATCGGCCGACGCGCACAAACGGCCGGCGGGATGCTTTCCGCCGGCCTGTTTCGTTTCCGGTTTCCGACCAGTCAGGCCTTGAGCGCCATGGCGGGCGACAGCACGTCGATGCCAAGCGCCTTGCCCACGGCGTAGTAGGTCAGGTTGCCCGCATGCACGTTCAGCCCGTTGAGCAGATGCGGATCATCCTCGCACGCCCGACGCCACCCCTTGTCGGCCAGCGCCAGCATGAACGGCATCGTCGCATTGCCAAGCGCGATGGTCGAGGTGCGCGCCACGGCGCCCGGCATGTTGGCAACGCAGTAGTGCATGATCCCGTCCACGTCATAGATCGGATCGGCATGGGTGGTGGCATGCGACGTCTCGAAACAGCCGCCCTGATCGATCGCGACATCCACAAGCGCCGCCCCCGGTTTCATCTCGGACAGTTGCGCGCGGGTGATGAGCTTCGGCGCCGCCGCGCCGGGGATCAGGACCGCGCCGATTACCATGTCGGCCTCCCGCACCAGTCCCGCCGTGGCCCCGGCGGTGGAATACTGATTCTTGAAGGTGCCGCCAAAGACGTCGTCGAGATATTTCAGACGCGGAAGAGAGCGGTCGAGAACGGTGACATCCGCGCCCATCCCCGCGGCGATCTTGGCCGCATGGGTGCCCACAACGCCGCCGCCGATCACAACGACCTTGGCCGGGCCGACACCGGGCACACCGCCCATCAGCACGCCGCGTCCGCCATTGGCCTTTTGCAGGGTCCACGCCCCCACCTGCGGGGAAAGGCGCCCGGCCACCTCTGACATGGGTGCCAGAAGCGGCAGACCCCCGCGATCGTCCGTCACGGTCTCATAGGCGATGGCCGTGCAGCCCGACGCGATCAGATCCCTGGTCTGCTCGGGGTCCGGGGCCAGATGCAGATAGGTGAACAGCACCTGCCCCTCGCGCAGCATCCTGCGCTCCACCGCCTGCGGCTCTTTCACCTTCACGATCATGTCGGCGCTGGCAAAGATTTCCTCTGCCGTCCCGACGATCTGCGCCCCGGCGCCGTGGTAATCGTCATCGGTGAAGCCTGCGCCATTGCCCGCGCCGGCCTGAATCATCACCTCATGGCCGTGCGAAACCGCTTCCTGCGCGGCATTGGGCGTGACCCCGACGCGAAACTCCTGTGGCTTGATCTCTGTCGGACATCCGATTTTCATTATGCTCCCTCCCGAAACTCGACCCGCATCCTGGCACGGATCAAGTGAAATGTGCTTGTTATCTGGGCAATTCAAAAACTTCCGTTTCGAAGAGTCTTCGCATAAGAAAGGAGCAAACGAAAGGATCACCCACAAATGGCACTCGACGAAACCGATCGTCGCATCCTGCGCGCGCTTCAGAAGGACGGACGCATGTCAAACGCGGATCTGGCCGAGAGCATCCACCTGTCGCCCTCGGCCTGCCACCGACGGGTTCAAAGGCTCGAAGGCGAAGGCTATATCCGCGGCTATGTCGCGCTATTGGACAGCCGCAAGATGGAACTGCCCACCACCGTCTTCGTCGAGATCACGCTCGCCGGACAGGCAGAAGATCTTCTTGAAACCTTCGAGACCGCGGTGGCGCGCATTCCCGATGTCCTCGAATGTCACCTGATGGCGGGAACCGCCGACTACATTCTCAAGATCGTGGCCGAGAACACCGACGATTTCGCCCGCATCCACCGCCAGCACCTCTCGCGCCTGCCCGGCGTGATGCAGATGCAATCCTCCTTCGCCCTGCGCACCGTATTCAAGACCACCGCGCTGCCGGTCTAACACCATCTCAGACGATCTTGTCCCGGTTCTGCGGCAAGAGAAACACCGACATGGCCAGAAGTCCGAAGACAAGCTCGTAGACTTCCCACTTGCGCGTTGCCGCCAATACCCCGATTACCACGGTCGCGAGCACCGCAAGCACCGCGTGGCGCCGCCCCGGCACCGGCACCGCCATCCAGTTCACGACGCCATCCAGCCAATGCCACCGACCATAGAGCAGCGGCAGCACGACCAGATAGGTGAGGATGATAAGGGTGAGGATCGGGCCGAATAGCGATTTGGTCAAATGCGTCTCCCCCACAACGAGGTTATGCAGGTTGGTTTCATTCTGGATATTGTGCTCTTGAAAGAATTCCCCGGTATCCCAGTCAAATACACGTTGGCCCCAGGAAATCTCTTCGCCGGCGCCGAACACGAACACGATCGCATAGAGAAAGGTGAACGCCGCCAACCGCGCAGCCCCCCGCGCCAAGAGCGACCGCCCATGGGAGGCCAGCACGACCGCCGCCCCGAACAGGAACAGGGCGGTGGCGTTTTCAACCGGACCATCCTCAACCGCATAGCGGTACTGAAAGAAATCTCCGTCCCACATCGCGACACCGACCGACACGACAAGAGCCACAACAACGAGGGCCAGAAGAAAACGGTCAACCTGTTGGATCAAAGACATGGCACCACCCGGATTGCGAAAGACGTTGCGCCAGTGTCTATCGCTCCGGGCAGCGGATGCAAACCACCGATGTCACGGAAACGTCACAAAATCGTGTCCATGACTATTCCCCGATCTTGTCCTGCGTGCGGGTCTCGAAATCGCTGGCATCGTGACGCTCTAGAAGCTGCATCGCCGGGTCGCCGAAGGTACGGTTGACCATCCGCCCCCGCGTCACCGCCGGGCGCGCGTCAATCGCCTTGGCCCAACGCTGCACATGGGAATAGCTTTCCACGTCCAGAAACTCCCCCGCCTCGTAAAGCCGGCTGAGCGTAAGCTGCCCATACCACGGCCAGATGGCCATGTCGGCAATGCTGTAATCGCCGCCCACCATGAATTCACTGTCGGCCAGATGCCGGTTCAGCACATCCAGTTGCCGCTTCACCTCCATCGCGAAGCGATTGATGGGATATTGCCACTTCTCCGGCGCATAGGCGTAGAAATGCCCGAAACCGCCGCCCAGATAGGGCGCGCTGCCCATCTGCCAGAACAGCCAGTTGAGGCATTCGGTCCTACCCACATACCCCTCGGGGATGAAGGCTCCGAATTTCTCCGCGAGATACAGAAGGATCGCGCCCGATTCGAACACCCGCGTCGGCGGAGTGGTGGAATGATCCACCATCGCCGGGATCTTGGAGTTCGGGTTGATCTCCACGAACCCGCTACCGAACTGATCGCCATCTCCGATACGGACAAGCCAGGCATCGTATTCCGCCCCGCTATGCCCGGCGGCCAGAAGCTCCTCCAGCATCACGGTCACCTTTACCCCGTTGGGCGTTCCCATGGAATAGATCTGGATCGGATGCTTGCCCACGGACAGCGCCTTGTCATGGGTCGGCCCGGCAATGGGTCGGTTGATACTGGCGAACCGGCCACCGCTTTCGGCCTCCCATGTCCAGACTTTCGGGGGGGTATAGCTGCTGTTGTCGCTCATCGGAGACTCCGTCCTGTTTCGTCGTTTGGCCGCACTGTCACTTGGGAGAGGGGGAATTACAAATCCCTTGCGCTCATTTCCCTTCAACGAAACTTGATCGCAGAAACGACAAACCCCCGAGACCGGGGTCCGGGGGCCGTCAGAATCATTGTGTGTTCAAAGCTGCGTCCGGTCTTAGAGAAGACCTTCGCGCTGTGCTTTCTTGCGTGCCAGTTTACGGGCACGGCGGATCGCTTCAGCCTTCTCGCGCGCTTTTTTCTCGGACGGTTTCTCGAAATGTTGCTTGAGCTTCATCTCGCGGAACACGCCTTCGCGCTGCAGCTTCTTTTTCAGGGCACGAAGCGCCTGATCGACATTGTTGTCGCGAACACTAACCTGCATGTGGTTGTCACCACCTTTCTAAGTTGAGTTGCATGAAATTGCAGGAGCACGGCGTATAGCAAAGACACGCTCGCCTGTCCACCCCCAAGGGCAGGCATTGCCGCACCACCGGCGTGACATTCGCGCGAGCGCCCCCTATGTTCAGCGCAAAAGGAGAGCAGGATGCAAGACCCTCAAGACCCGGACATCAAATCACGTCTTCTGGACGCGGCCCTGCTGCATGTGCCCTTCGACGGCTGGACACAAGACAGCTTTGACTCCGCCGTGGCCGACACCGGCACCGATCCGGCGCTTGCCACCGCGCTTTGCCCGCGAGGGGCAGTCGATCTCGCCGTGGCCTATCACCGCCGGGGCGATGCCGAGATGCGCGCGCGACTTGCCGCCGAGGATCTATCGGATCTGCGGTTTCGCGACCGGATCGCCCGCGCGGTGCAGATCCGGCTGGCGCTTTGCGACGACAAGGAAGTGGTGCGCCGCGGCATGACGCTCTTTGCCCTGCCGCAGCACGCCGGCACCGGCGCGGACCTGATCTGGGGGACGGCGGATGCGATCTGGACCGCGCTTGGCGACAGCTCCGACGACATCAACTGGTATACCAAGCGGATGACGCTCGGCGCGGTCTATTCCGCCACCGTGCTCTACTGGCTGGGCGACGACAGCCCCGGCCACGCCGCAACATGGGCCTTTCTGGATCGCCGGATCGACAACGTGATGCAGTTCGAAAAGGCCAAGGCCGGTTTCAACAAAAGCCCGCTGGGCAAGGCGCTCTCCGGTCCGCTCTCGGCGCTGTCGCGGGTGCGCCCGCCAGCCGGGCGCGATGACCTGCCGGGCCGGCATCACGACACGCAATACAAACACGACGGATGAGAGGCACCATGCGCGCAATCGAGATTTCAGAAGCCGGCGGGCCGGATGTGCTTCGCCTGACCGACCGCCCGATCCCCGATCCCGGCCCCGGCGAGGTCGTGCTCAGGATCGCCTATGCCGGGGTGAACCGCCCCGATGCGCTGCAACGCGCAGGCGCCTACGCGCCGCCCCCGACCGCCTCGGACCTGCCGGGGCTGGAGGCATCGGGCACCATCGCCGCCATCGGACCGGGCGTGACCGATTGGGCCGAAGGCGACGCGGTCTGTGCCCTTCTCCCCGGTGGCGGCTATGCCGAATACGCGCTCACGCCCGCCGCCCACTGCCTGCCGATCCCGCAAGGCATGGGGTTGAAAGAGGCCGCCTGCCTGCCGGAGACCTGTTTTACCGTCTGGACCAATGTATTCGATCGCGGCGGCCTTCAGGCCGGCGAGAGGTTTCTCGTTCACGGCGGCTCTTCCGGCATTGGCACCACGGCGATTCAGCTGGCCACCGTCTTCGGCGTGCGCGTCTTCGCCACCGCCGGATCGGACGAGAAATGCGCCTCCTGCCGCGCGCTGGGGGCAGAGCGCGCGATCAACTACCGGCAGGAGGATTTCGTCGAAATTCTGCGCGAGGAGGGCGGCGCCAACCTCATCCTCGACATGGTCGGCGGCGACTATATCCCGCGCAACGTCCGCGCGCTGGCCGATGACGGCCGATTGGTGCAGATCGCCTTTCTGTCCGGGCCCAAGGCGGAGCTGAACTTCGCGCAGGTCATGGCGCGGCGGCTGACGATCACCGGTTCCACCCTGCGCCCGCAAAGCGATCTGGCCAAGGCCAGGATCGCCGAATCGCTTCTCGAAAAGGTCTGGCCCTTGCTGGACTCGGGCCGCGTCGCCCCGGTCATGGACAGCGAATTCCCCCTCGCCGAGGCGGCAAAGGCCCACGCCCGCATGGAAGAGGGCAAACATATCGGCAAGATCGTCCTGCGCGTCGGCTGACCGGGATCACTCTCGCACCCCGGCATCTTGTCGGGTCAAATACCTCGGGGGTCTGGGGCAGCGCCCCAGGGGCCGCGCGCCCTGAGCGCACACTGCAAGAGCGCGCGCGGAACGCGCGCCCCGCCCGGTCAGATCGCCGTCTTGAGGCTCTCGTCCAGATAGATCTCCCGCAGCCGCCGCGCCACCGGCCCCGGCGTGCCGTCGCCCAAGGGGACGCCGTCGATTTCCACCACCGGCATCACGAAGGCCGAGGCCGAGGTGGAGAACGCCTCCTCCGCCGCCTTCGCCTCCTCGATGGTGAAGGCGCGCTCCTCGACCTCCATCTGTGCCTCGCGCGCGAATCGCAGCACGGCGGCTCGTGTGATCCCATGCAGGATGTCGCTCGACAATCCCCGAGTCACGATCTTTCCGTCCTTGACGATATAGGCGTTGTTGGACGTGCCTTCCGTGACGGCCCCGTCCTCGATCATCCAGGCGTCATCCGCTCCCGCCGCCTTGGCCATCATCTTGCCCATCGACGGATAGAGAAGCTGCACCGTCTTGATGTCGCGCCGCCCCCAGCGGATATCGTCGATCGAAATGACCTTTGTCCCACGCTTCGCGGCCGGGTTATCGGCCAATCCCGGCTTGCTTTGCGTGAACAGCACAATCGTTGGTTTCGTCGTCTCGCGATCGGGAAAGACGAAATCGCGGTCCCCGTCCGACCCGCGTGTGACCTGAAGGTAAACCAGCCCCTCCTCGATCCCGTTCAGTCGCACCAGCTCTCGATGAATCTCGAGCATTTCGTCCTTGGTGCACGGATGCGGCATATCCAGCTCGCTCAGGGACCGCTCCAACCGCGCGGCATGCCCCTCGAAATCGATCAGCTTGCCCCCCAGCACGGAGGTGACCTCGTACACCCCGTCGGCCATCAGAAACCCCCGGTCGAAGATGGAGATCACGGCCTCATTCTCGGGCACGTAGTCGCCGTTCACGTAAACGGTGCGCATCACTCTTGGTCCTCTTTCTCTGTCTGTCACGGCCCCGGAGGTGCGTATCATCCCCAAAGGGCGGCCTCGGGCGGGTGCACCCCGTCCTCGTCGAAATGCAGCGGCGTCGCGCGGTCCTGCGCCAGAAGCAGCGGCCCGTCAAGATCGGTCACCATCGCCCCCTGCGCCACCAGCGTCGCCGGCGCCATGGCGAGCGACGAGCCCACCATGCAGCCCACCATCACCTCATACCCCTCGGCGCGCGCCGCATCGCGCAGCGCCAGCGCCTCGGTCAGCCCCCCGGTCTTGTCGAGCTTGATGTTGACCACGTCATACTTGCCCTTGAGCGCAGGAAGCGACGCCCGGTCATGGCAGCTTTCGTCGGCGCAGACCGGCACGGGACGCGCCATCCCGATCAGCGCGTCATCCTCACCGGCGGGCAGCGGCTGCTCGACCAGGTCCACCCCAAGCCGCACCAGATGCGGCGCCAGATCGGCATAGACCTGCGTAGTCCAGCCCTCGTTGGCGTCCACGATAATCCGCGATTTGGGCGCCCCCTCGCGCACCGCTTCCAGCCGGGCCATGTCGTCGGGCGTGCCCAGCTTGATCTTCAGAAGCGGACGATGCGCATTGGCCGCCGCCTGCGACCGCATCGCCTGCGGCGTATCGAGCGAAAGCGTATAGGCGGTGATCTCCGGCCCCGGCGTCGGTAGCCCGGCCAGTTCCCAGACCCGTTTGCCCGCCTGCTTGGCCTCCAGATCCCAAAGCGCGCAGTCCACCGCGTTGCGCGCCGCGCCAGCAGGCAGAAGCCCCTGCAATCCGGCGCGGGTGAACCGCTTCGGCAGCCCTGCGATCTCGGCGGCCACGCTGTCCAGCGTCTCGTCATAGCGAGCATAGGGCACGCATTCCCCGCGCCCGGTCGCGCCGCCGTCCTCGATCGCCACGGTCAGCACCTGAGCCTCACTCCGCGAGCCGCGAGAGATGGTGAACACCTGCGCCAGCCGGAAGGTATCGCGTGTCACGGTGATCCGCATGAAAACCCCGCCCTTTCTCTGTTCCAAAATACTCCCGCCGGAGGCACCGGGCAGGCGCCACCGACGGACAGGCAGAGCCTCACAGCGCCGCCAGCGCGTCCACCAGACCCCCGGCGCCGAAACGGTAGGGGTCCGTTGCCGGAAGGCCCATGCGCTTTTCCACCTCGGCAAGATAGCTGCGTGCCTCATCCTCGCCAAGATGCTGGGTGTTCACCGACACGCCCGCCACCTGACAGGCCGGGTTGGCCACCCGTGCCAGCGGCAGCGCCGTATCGCGCAGCTGCTCCAGCGACGGCAGGCCGTAATCGGGCAGGCCGCGCATGTGCGTGCGCGTCGGTTCATGCGCGAGGATCAGCGCATCGGGCTGCCCCCCGTGGATCAACGCCATCGTCACCCCGGAATAAGAGACATGAAAGAGGCTCCCCTGCCCCTCGATATGATCCCAGTGATCGTCGTCATTGTCCGGCGTGAGGTATTCCACCGATCCGGCCATGAAATCCGCGATCACCGCATCGAGCGGCACACCGCTTCCGGTGATCAGGATGCCGGTCTGCCCGGTGGCGCGGAACGACGATTTCATGCCGCGCTCGCGCATCTCCGCATCCATCGACAGCGCAGTATACATCTTGCCCACCGAACAATCCGTGCCCACGGCCAGACAGCGCTTGCCGCTGCGTTTCTTGCCGTTGGCGATGGGATACCAGACCGTCGGCACCCGCACATCGTGAAGCGTTGCGCCATGGGTCTGCGCGGCGGCGACAAGATCGCCCTCGTCGCGCAGCAGGTTGTGCAATCCCGAGGCCAGATCGAACCCCATGCTCAGCGCCTCGATCAGCACTTCTTTCCATGCGGCAGAGATCACCCCCCCCCGGTTGGCGACGCCGATCACAACGGTCTTGGCCCCCGCCGCTTTGGCCTCGGCCAGCGTCATGTCGGTCAGGCCGAGATCCGCGCCGCACCCCGGAAGGCGGATCTGGCCGACGGCGTTGTCAGGGCGCCAGTCGCGGATCCCGATCGCCACCTTGGCGGCAAGCATGTCCGGTGCATCGCCCAGAAACAGAAGATAAGGGGTCTCGATCATCACGCGTCTCCCATGAGTCAGTTTGGCCGGAGTATGCCGAAACACACCCGCAATTATATCCCCTATCTGCGCAGATGACGCAGAATCACAGCGGCTTCTTCGACAATCTGCCCGTATTTCTGAAGAATCTTCCGTCTCATGTCGATATGCCTGCCGATCGTCGAACCGCCATGCCCCTCGATCCGGCCTCCTCAAGAGACCCGATCACGCCGCGATGCAGCGCACGCCATGCCGCAGCCGCACAATACCCTTGCGGCGCGAGGCGTAATTTCTTAACCCTGCGAGGAATGAAAACGTAATTTCCTTACCAAGAGGTCGCATCATGAGCTTCCGCATCCAGCCCCAACCCCCTGCCCGCCCCAACCGCTGCCAGCTCTTCGGACCCGGCTCACGCCCCGCGATCTTCGAAAAGATGGCGTCAAGCGCGGCGGATGTGATCAACCTCGACCTCGAGGATTCGGTTTCTCCCGGCGACAAGGACAGCGCCCGCGCCAATATCATTCAGGCCATTGGCGACATCGATTGGGGCCGCAAGACGCTCTCCGTGCGAATCAACGGGCTCGACACGCCCTACTGGTATCGCGACGTTGTGGACTTGCTGGAGCAGGCCGGCGACCAGCTCGACCAGATCATGATCCCCAAGGTGGGTTGCGCCGCCGACATCTACGCCGTCGATGCCCTCGTCACCGCCGTGGAGGCGGCGAAGGGGCGCGGGCGGAAAATCGCCTTCGAGGTGATCATCGAATCCGCCGCCGGCATCGCCCAT
This sequence comes from Salinihabitans flavidus, assembly GCF_900110425.1. Classification (GTDB taxonomy): domain Bacteria; phylum Pseudomonadota; class Alphaproteobacteria; order Rhodobacterales; family Rhodobacteraceae; genus Salinihabitans; species Salinihabitans flavidus. Next base: position 91,934 of record NZ_FODS01000011.1, read on the forward strand.
GTCGAAGAGATCGCCGCCGCCTCCCCCCGGCTCGAGGCCATGAGCCTCGGCGCCGCCGATTTCGCCGCCTCCATGGGCATGGCCACGACCGGCATCGGCGGCACGCAGGAGAATTACTACATGCTGCACGAGGGGCAAAAGCACTGGTCCGATCCGTGGCACTGGGCGCAGGCCGCCATCGTCGCCGCCTGCCGCACTCACGGCGTGCTGCCCGTCGATGGCCCGTTCGGCGATTTCTCTGATGACGAGGGCTTTCGCGCGCAGGCGCTGCGCTCGGCCACGCTGGGCATGGTCGGCAAATGGGCGATCCATCCCAAGCAGGTGACTCTCGCCAACGAGGTCTTCACCCCCTCCGAAGCCGCCGTCGCCGAGGCGCGCGAGATCCTCGCCGCGATGGAGGAGGCGAAGGCCAAGGGCGAAGGCGCCACCGTCTACAAGGGCCGGCTGGTCGATATTGCCTCGATCAAACAGGCCGAGGTGATCGTGCGTCAGTCCGAGATGATCGCCGGCGGAACCTGACACCGACGCAATACCGACGTTTTACCGACGTTTCACAGACAGCCGGTTTTGCCGCTTTCCAAGACCCGCCCTGGGGGCGTCACTTTTCGTCGCACGGCTTTGCCCGGCCCCCGGGGGCGGGGCAAAGCGCACACCGCGTGCGCGCGCCCCGTGCGCACTCCTTTTATAAAACCCTATGGAATCAGGCTCTTAACCCCGTCTCCTGCAACATCCCGCGCCGTTTGGCCTCATAGTAATACCCGCGCGCATACCACTGCACCGCCCGGTCATGGCTGCCATCGGCCAGAAGCCACGCCCCGCGCAGGTATTTCACGGCGTATTTCAGGTTCGTCTCCGCATCCAGCAACCCCGAAGCCGGCCCGCGATACCCCATCGTCCGCGCCGTCTGTGGCAGGATCTGCATCAACCCATAGTAGGGTCCGTTCCGCGCCTCAGGCCGGTGGGTCGACTCCCGCACGACAACCCGTTGCACAAGATCAACCGGCACCTCGTAGCGCGCCGCGTATTTCTCGATCAATTGGCGCAGTTGCGGGGTCTCGTTGGGATAAAGCTGCCTGTCATCGCGATAGGACGCGCGCCCCCGGCTTGATGCCCGATCGCGCCCGCACCCTGCGAGCGCCAGAACCGCACCGGCCAGAAACACACGCCTGGAAAACTGGGGCATCCGGGATCTCCTGCTTTTTCATCTGTGCTGTCATACCTCACGGCATCCCGTCAGGCAAAGCCCCACACTCCACCTGTGGCGGGAAAGCGCCGTCAGGCCCGCTCGTCCTTGGGCGAGCCCATAACCACATAGGAGGTTATCGAATGCACCTGCGGCAAAGTGCCGAGCACATCGGTATGAAACGCCTTGTAGGCCTGAAGATCCGTCGCCTCCACCCGCAACATGTATTCCACCGCGCCGGTGATATTGTGACATTCCCGCACTTCGGGGGACTGCGCCATTGCCGCCTCGAACGCCTCTTGCGCCGGTTTGGTATGCTGGTTGAGCCCGACCGTTACATAGGCCACGAACCCGGTGCCGAGCGCCCCGCGATCCAGCACCGCACGATAGCCGGTGATCACGCCGCGCCGCTCCAACGCCGAGACCCGCCGAAGGCAGGCCGAGGGCGACAGCCCCACCCGCGCAGCCAGATCGAGATTGCTGATACGCCCATCCCGTGTCAGCTCTTGCAATATTTTCTCGTCAATGCGGTCAAAGTTCGCCATTAGTTGCGTATTTCGCCACAAGTTTTCGCAATACGCAATTCCACACCACGGTTTTACGGGCATAAATTGCAGCCATGACACAGGATATTCTCACTGCGCTGGCCGCCTTCGCGCTCGTCTCGTCGATTACGCCAGGACCGAACAACCTGATGCTGATGGCCTCGGGGGCGAATTTTGGATTCGCTCGCACGATTCCGCACATGCTGGGAATCGGCATCGGATTCACGGTGATGATCGTTCTGGTCGGAACCGGGCTCATGCGCGTCTTCGACGCCTTTCCCCTCACCTACAACATACTCAGGGTAGTCAGTGTCGTCTACCTGCTCTGGCTGGCGTGGAAGATCGCCAACGCCAGCGCGCCCGACGGAACCGCCCGCACGGGACGCCCCATGACCTTCGTTCAGGCCGCGCTCTTTCAGTGGGTGAACCCCAAGGCGTGGACGATGGCGCTCACGGCAATCACACTCTACGCGCCTGAGCGCAGCCTTGCCGCCGTGGTGCTCGTGGCCGCGGTCTTCGGCGCGATCAACCTGCCCTCGGTCAGCGTCTGGACGGTGATGGGCCAACAGATGCGCCGCCTTCTGCATAGCCCGGCGCGACTCACCGTGTTCAACTGGCTGATGGCGCTGCTGTTGCTTGGCTCGCTCTACCCTGTGCTCTTTCCCGGCTGAGCCGCAAAGCCTCCTGACAGAGTGTTCCGGCGCTGCTAGCGTGGCGGCAAAGGCAATCGTTTGCAGAAAGAGCTCCATGTCCGGCTTCATCCTCACCCTTCTGGCCATCGCCCTCGGTCTGGCGCTCACCGTGGCGGCCTATCTGGGGCACGCGGCATGGCGCACTCGCAAGCTCGCCGCGCAGGCCGTCCGCGACGTGCCGATGGCAGGGGAGCTTCAGCCCGTGCCCGGCGGCATGATCCATTTCGTCGACTCCGGCCCGAGGGACGCCCCGCCCATCGTGCTCATTCACGGGCTGTCGGGACAATTGCAGCATTTTACCTATGGCATAGCCCCACGCCTGTCAGACGTCTTTCGGGTGATCGCCATCGACCGCCCCGGCAGCGGTTATTCCGACCGGCGCGGCGCAGCGGATGCCACGCTGGAAACGCAGGCGCGCATGATCGCGGAGTTCCTGAGCGCGCGCGGGATCGAAAAGCCCCTGATCGTGGGCCATTCACTTGGCGGGGCCGTGGCGCTGGCGCTCGCCCTGCAGCGACCCGATGACATATCGGGGCTGGCGCTTCTCTGCCCGCTCACCCATCCGACGCCAGAGCCCCCCGCCATTTTTCGTGCCTTGATGATCAAGACCCCCGCGCTGCGCCGACTGCTGGGGCATACGATCGCCGTGCCGATGGCGCTCAGAACCGCGAAAGAGGTGCTCGACGCGGTATTCGCGCCGGAGGACTGGCCTCAGGATTTTCTGGAACGCGGCGGTGGGGCCCTGGGGTTGCGCCCGCGCGGGTTCATCGCCGCGTCCGAGGATATGGTGGCATCACAAACGGAAATCGCGGATCAGGCCGCGCGCTATGCAGGGGAACTGAAACTGCCCGGCGCGGTTCTGTTCGGCGCCGAAGATCAGCTTCTTGATCCCGAAGCCCAGGGCAAGGCGATGACCGACTATGGCTGGAGCTTCGAAACTCTGCCCGGACGCGGCCACATGATACCGATCACCGCGCCCGAGGACTGTGCCGCTTTCATCGCCCGCGCCGCACGCAGCATGCGCGGCGAGTGACGCCGCCCCCGTTGCAATTGTCGCCGGTGGCGGTCATATAGCGGGACGCAGACGGCAGAGGGCACCATGACCAACTATCTCGACTTCGAGAAACCGCTCGCAGAGATCGAAGGCAAGGCCGAGGAGCTGCGCGCCCTCGCTCGCCAGAACGAGGAAATGGACATCGACGACGAGGTGTCGGCACTTGACCGCAAGGCCGCTAACCTGCTTTCCGATCTCTACAAGTCCTTGACTCCATGGCGTAAATGCCAAGTGGCCCGCCACCCAGACCGGCCGCATTGCAAGGATTATATCGAAGCGCTCTTTACCGAGTTCACCCCGCTGGCCGGGGACCGCAACTTTGCCGACGATCACGCGGTGATGGGCGGATTGGCGCGGTTCAATGACCGCCCGGTGATGGTGATCGGGCAGGAAAAGGGCCACGACACCAAAAGCCGGATCGAACGCAATTTCGGCATGGCCCGGCCCGAGGGCTATCGCAAGGCGATCCGCCTGATGGAGATGGCCGACAAGTTCAACCTGCCGGTCATCACCCTTGTGGACACGCCCGGCGCCTATCCCGGCAAGGGCGCGGAAGAGCGGGGGCAGTCGGAGGCGATTGCCCGCTCGACCGAGAAATGCCTGCAAATCGGTGTGCCGCTGGTCTCCGTCATCATTGGCGAGGGCGGATCGGGTGGGGCGGTGGCCTTTGCCTCGGCCAACAAGGTGGCGATGCTGGAACATTCGGTCTATTCGGTGATCACACCCGAGGGCTGCGCCTCGATCCTGTGGAAGGATCCTGAGAAAATGCGCGAAGCGGCGGAGGCTATGCGTCTGACAGCGCAAGATCTTTTCAAGCTGGGCGTGATCGACCGCATCGTCGGAGAGCCGCTTGGCGGGGCGCATCGCGGCCGCGACACGAGCGTGGCCGCCGTGGGCGATGCCATTGCCGAAATGCTGTCGGAAATGGACGACATGGACCGAGGCACGGTGGTTCAGGCGCGGCGCAAGAAGTTCATGGAGATCGGCGCCAAGGGACTGTCCACCTGAACGCGGCGCACGCTGCCACCCCGCCCCCGCACCGCGACTCAGCGCAAACCCCTGTTAACGCACGAAAACCCGGGTCTGTAAAACGTCGGTATTTTGTCGGTATCGCGTCGGTCTCGTTTTCCAGAATCGCACCGTTAACAGGGCGTTCGCTAGGGACGCGTTTACGATTGTGAAGATCGCGTTAAAAGCGGGGCGGTCACGCGTGGGCCGCCTCCTTGTCCGATAGATGCACCTTCGTGGGTGCCATCCGCTACTGCATAACCCCGAGATCGAAGTCGAGACGCCGCGATATTGTCTCGATCCGCCTCAGCGATCCTAGAGGCAAACGGACGACACGGTGGCCGGAAATAGGGCATATCCGGTGGCAACAAGGCCGACCCAGCCCGTGATGCGGCTGACGAAACGCACAAAACCGGACCGCGAGGCCAGACGCGGATGATAAAGCACCGCCAGCAGCGCGACTTGCAGCAGAATGGCGAGCGCATAGGCCGTAATCAGAAGCACACGGGGCAGGGATAGGCCCAGTACTGTCCCGCCAATCCCATGTCCGCAGATCAGCCCCAGCAGCCCGTAGATTGCGCTGAATGTCGCGAGCCACACCAACGGGGCAATCAGGATGCGCAGCAGATCCTTCATGACAGGAGACCGGGTAGATGTCCGGCCAGCAGAATGAGCAGGCTGACAATCGAAAGGTAGTCGATCCAGAGGCACACGATGGGGAACTCGGCCCACCGCGCGGGCGAGGTGAAGCCGGACAGTACGCGCGCGGTTAGAAAAACCGCCATCAGCACGCCCAGAACGGCGTGGAAAAGCCCATAGCCGCCCAGCACAAGCAGCGTCGCGCCATAGGCGTGCCCCATCGGAGCGGGGGTCTGAAGCATCATCGCCGTGCAGGCGATCGCCACGCCCAAAGCACCGATGAGCACCAACACGATGCCGGGCAGCGGGGTGTCGCCACGCCGGTTGGCACGGATCGCCTGCCGCATCGCGACGGGGCCAAGCAACGCCCCAAGGCAACCGACGCCGGCCGTGACCATCGAGCCAGCGAACCAGGCCGGCGGCGGCCAGCCCGGCGCGACGGTCCAGAGGAAGGCGAAGCCGAACAGCAGCGAGCCGAAGAAGGTGGCATTGGCGGTCAGCAGGAACAGCGTTCCCCACCATCCCGGCGACCGCTCCGCGGTGGCGGCGTTCGGCAGCGTGACCCCCTCGCGCACCCGCAGCGCGCCGAGATCCTCCTTGCAGCCAAGCCCCCAGACCCATTTCCATGCAAGAATGACGACCCCGGCCAGCGCCAGCGGCACGGTCCAGTAGAATTTCACCAGCAGCGACAGAAAGAAAAGGCCGGTGACCGCCGACATGGTGACCGGCAGGCGGGTATTGGCCGGATAGATGACATGCATTTCGGGTCGTCCGGTGGCGATGTCCACGCTCAGCGTTTCGCGCCAGCCCTTGCGGGGCGTGGCCAGATAGCCCTCTCCGCGCGCCAACCGGACCGCCAAATTCGGATCAGCGGCGAGAGGCGCGCGGCTGTCCACATGCGGGAGGCTGGCAAAGTTGTAGGCCGGGGGCGGGGTCATCATCGCCCATTCCGACGTGCCCGCGCCCCACGGGTTGCGCTTGCCGCGCGCGGCGATCAGCGCATGCAGGACGACGTCGATCACGATCATGGCGAGGCCGATCGCCAGAACGAAACTGCCGATCGAGGAGATCAGGTTGATCGCGGTCCAGCCATCCTCGGGCGCATATGTGGGAATGCGCCGCCGCTGGCCCATCAGACCCACCCAGTGCATCGCAAGAAACGTGACGTGAAAGCCCAGAAAGACAAGCGCGAAGGCAAGTTCGCCAAGGCGAAAGAACCGCCGTTGTCCGGTGACATGGGGCAACCAATAGTAGACCCCCGCAAGAATCGGAAAGACGAAACCGCCAAACAGCACATAATGCAGATGCGCGGTGATGAAGGCGGTGTCATGCGCCTGCCAGTCGAACGGCACCACCGCGACCATGACCCCGGTCAGACCGCCGATGACGAAGGTGCAGAAAAACCCGAGGATGTGCAGCATCGGCAGATGCAACTCCGGGCGGCCTTTCCACATCGTCCCGATCCAGGCGAAGATCTGCACGCCGGTCGGCACCGCCACAAGCGTCGAGGCCGCCGAAAAGAAGGCCAGCCCCATATGAGGGATGCCCGTGGTGAACATGTGATGAACCCAGAGCCCGAAGGACAAGAAGGCAAGCGCCACCGCCGCCGCGACAATCCACCCATAGCCCAGAAGCGTGGTTCGGCACATCACCGGCAGCACGGTCGAGATGACGCCCGCCGCGGGCAGGAAGATGATATAGACCTCGGGATGGCCGAACAGCCAGAACAGGTGCTGCCAAAGCAGGCTGTCGCCCCCCAGTTCGGCCTGAAAGAACGGCAGCCCGAAGGCGCGCTCGAGTTCGAGCAGAACGGACTCCAGGATCAGTGGCGGAAAGCCCGTCAGGATCATCAGCGCGGTGATCAGGGCATACCAGGCGAAGATCGGCATCTTCTCAAGCGACATGCCGGGCGCCCGATACTTGAGGATCGACACGGTGATTTCGACCGCGGCGGCGATGGCCGAAATCTCGACGAAGGTGATGCCGATCAGCCAGAAATCGATATTGATACCGGGCGAATGGATCGCCCCGGACAGGGGCGGATAGATGAACCAACCGCCATCGGGCGCGATCCCCAGCAGCATTGACACCAGCAGCATCGCCCCGCCAAAGACATAGCACCAATACCCATAGGCAGTCAGGCGCGGGAAGGCGAGATCGCGGGTGCCCAGGATCTTGGGCAGCAGATAGATCGCCAGCCCCTCGAAACTGGGGATGGCAAATAGAAACATCATGATCGTGCCGTGCATCGTGAAGATCTGGTTATAGATCTCCGGTCCCGCGAAGGCCGAATGCGGCGTCGCAAGCTGCGCGCGGATCAGCATCGCCAGCAGGCCGCCGATGACAAAGAAGACGAACGCGGTGAACAGGAACATCCGGCCCAGATCGGTATGGTTCACGGTCGAGACCCAACCCCGCATCCCCGGCTCGGAGGCCCAGATCGTGGTCAGCCTGCGGTGACGTTCAAGCGCATTCATCGGCGGGCATCCTCCAGAAACGCGTCCCACCCGGCGGCATCATGGGCGGTGACCTGGAAGGTGAAGCCCCCATACCCGGCGCCACTGAACTCGGCGCTGAGACCCCGATAGGTGCCGGGCAGGTCGGCCTCGATCCTCAGCACGTTGACGCGCCCCGGTATCGCGTCGAGCTTGCCCGCAAGGCGCGGCACCCAGAAACTGTGGATCACGTCGGCGGTGGTGATCGCCACATCCACAGGCCGCCCGGCGGGAATATGAAGCACGCCTTCGGTTCTCTGGCCGGGGGCGTCCTCATAGGCGAAACTCCAGGCCCAGCTCCGCGCCTCGGCACTGACGCGGGTGACCTCCGGATCCGCGCGCGCCAGCAACCGCTCGCCAATGACAAGGCCACAGGCAAAGAGGGCGCCCAGAACCGCCAGCGGAAAGACAAGCCCGAGTCCGATGACCCAGATCCTCAGCTGGCGCGCCTCGCCGCCCGCACCCTTGCGGCGGGTGAATGACAGCAACAGCAGGATCATCACCAATCCGAAGATGAACGTCGCGCCGCCCAGCATCACCCACCAGAGCGTCGCGATGTTTCGCGCCGCCGGTCCGGCGGGATCGAGTGTCGAATACATTCCTTCGCAACCAGAAAGCGCGCCAAGCGTTATACCCGCGATGGGAAGACGAAGGAGCATGCCGGCATGATGACGCAAAAGACAGACGACGAAACCGAAGAATTGATCGACCCGATCGCGGAACTGCCGGGGTTCAACGAGACGGAATCGCGGATCGCCGTGCTCGGCCATCCCATCCACGCCATGAGCGTCGCCTTTCCGGTGGCCCTCACCTTCTGCGTTCTGGGCGCCGATGCGTTTTACTGGTGGACCGGGGAGACCTTCTGGGCGCGGGCCGCCCTCTGGGCCGCCGGCACTGGATTTCTGTTCGGCATGCTTGCCGGGGTTGCCGGGACGGCAGAGCTTCTGCTTGTCTCCGGCATTCGCGCGCGCGCGCCCGCCTGGACCCATTTCATCATCGCGGTGACGCTTCTTGCGCTTCTCGGCGCGAACTGGGGCTATCGGCTTTATGGATACGAACAGGCGGTGTTGCCCTATGGCATCCTGCTGTCGGGCCTTTGCGTTCTGGTGGTGGGTTTCACGGGTTGGCATGGCGGCAAGCTCGTTTTCGATTATCGGCTCGGGACCTCGAAGGGCATCTGACCGCCTCTCGGCTCAAGCAGCCAGTCGGGAAAGACGATCCAGTCCAGTGCCGGCTTGGCAAGCACGAGGGTCAGGATCGCGATCATGGCCAACAGCCCGGCCGTGACCGGAAACGCCGGGTGCGGCGGTCGGTGATTTGCGGGATCCTCGGCGACCTTCACCACATTGTCGCCTATCCAGGCGTGGACCACGACAAGCAGCGCGACGAAAACGAGCTTGGCAAAAAACCACGGCACGAAGGCTTCGCGCAGAAAGATCAGCCAGGTTCCGGTGATCACCGCGATGACCGCCGCTGGCGTGACGCAGAGTGTATAGGTGATGTGCGTCGCACGGCGAATGAGACGGTATTCCATGGCGATGACGGCCGGATCATGACGTGCCAGCATCAAGGGCAGCACAAGAAGACCGCCGCACCAGATCACCAGCGCGGCGATGTGAACGATCTTGAAGATCGGAATTGTCCCGAGAAGCCAGTCTAGCACACCGCGCCATCCCTGAGTTGAGCCCAGTTTCGCCGCGCCAGAAACCCCGCGATCACGCCAAAAGGAAGGCCCGCGGGCACCCACATGATCAGCCCGCCAAGCTGCTGATCCTGTAGCGGCGTCAGCCCCCAATCGAACGGCGCCAGCGCATGGGTCGCATACAGCGCCGATGGCGCAAAGGTCAGAAGCGCGCCCAGCATCCCCATTTGCGCAAAACCGGCAACGATGAAGAGAATCCGGTCCACCGGGGTCCTGCCGGCGGTGAAAATGGCCGCCCAGAACCAGATCGCGCTACCCAGCAGGGTGATCTGCATCAACCAGTAGACGGCGATATTAACGAGGGCCAGATCATAGACCGCCGGGTGGTGCCACGCCCAGAGGAACAAGGTCGACACCGCAAAAGGCAGGGCGATTGCGCCGCGGATCGCGGGGCGCAGCGCAAGTGCCAGCAAAGGCGCCGCCACGGCGACAAGCAGCACATGATGAACGACCCGCGCCGAAAACAGCGCCGAGGACAGCGCGCACAGCGGCGAGACAAAGGCCAGGATCAGGATCGCCACGGCCCATATCCCGGCCGGTTCGCGCCGCAACATGAAACCCAGCGCAACCAGCGCGGCCAGCAGCGCCGGATCGAAGTTCCAGCTTGTCCAGATTGCGTCCGGTGGGGGTGGCGGTCCGCAGTAGATCCCTTCCATCTCGACCTGCTCCTGTCATCCGTAGAAAGCTGTTGCTCTGGTATGAACGTCTTCATCGGGTTTCGGTTCGGGTACGACTCGGAAAATAACACACGCCTTTGCTGTCTCTAAGCTGCGGGTCCTCGTGAGGCATTTCACGTTTGGTTGGCTCGCGCTTGTCTCGGCCTGAGCTTCGTTCCCTGGCGTGATTTTTCATTCACAGCGCCTGTCGCGCAACGCGGAACAAACCAGCCGGGCGCCCATTGCAAAACTGTATCACGTCGATTTGGTCTGACAATGCCGCAGGTCCCCCTCGCGCGATCCGCTTGCGTAGGAACCTCACGGCGAGATGCGAGTTTGTCATTTGGGCTGGAAGGAGGCGTCGACGGAACACCATGACCCGCCGCGAATCCTGCGCCAGCGTGAGTGACGGCAAAGCGGGGATTCACGGGAATGGACATGGACCCGGGGAAGGCGGAGCGAACAGAACCAGGCGACAAGCGCATCCCCGACGTTTTGAGGGGTCTGGGCCGTGGATTTGGCGGGGCGTTGCTTTTTGCTTTGCCGCTGTTCATGACGATGGAGATGTGGTGGCTGGGATTCTACATTGAGCGAAGCCGCTTGGTTCTGCTTTTGCTTTTGAACCTCCCGCTGCTGGCCCTGCTATCCCATCATGCCGGTTTCGAAAGAACCAAATGCTGGCAGGACGATGTTCGAGATGGCGTGATCGCCTTTGGTATCGGGTTGATCACGTGTGGTGCGATCCTGTCCGTTCTGGGTCTGCTTGGCGCAAACATGACGGCGGACGAGATCGTCGGCAAGATCGCCGTACAGACCGTGCCCGCGAGCATCGGCGCCTTGCTGGGATCGTCGCAGCTTGGCGCTGATTCCGCCCAAGTCGAGGAGCATACCGAAACGCGGACCTATCTCAGCCAGCTATTCCTGATGTTTATCGGCGCGCTGTTTCTGGAGCTGAACGTCGCCCCGACAGAAGAGATGGTGCTTATCTCATACAAGATGACCGAATGGCATGCCGTGGCGCTGATCGTGCTTTCGATCATTGTCATGCACGGTTTTACCTATGCGCTCGAGTTCACCGGCACGGCGCCGATGCCGGATACCGGCAGTCGGGGGGCATTCTTCTTCTTTACCGTTGTGGGCTACGCCATTGCGATAGGCGGCAGTCTCTACGTGCTTTGGACTTTCGGGCGCACGCAGGACGTATCCTGGACGCAGATTGCGATCGCGGCCTCGGTTCTGGGATTTCCGGCTTCTGTCGGTGCGGCGGCGGCAAGATTGATTCTTTGAGGTGGATTCATGGGACAGGCTGAACATTCACGGGACCGGACGCAGAGCACGCTGAAAGGGGCCACGCTTGAATGGGTGGTCGCGTCGGTCGCTGGCGTGATCGTCGCGGCGATGCTCGGTTTCCTGCTTTTTCAGGCCTTCACCAAGGCCGACGCCGATCCCGATCCACTGGCGGTGGTGAAAAGCGTCACCCCCGTGTCCAACGGTTACAGGATGGAGATCAGCGCGCGGAACAAGGGCGGTGGCACGGCAGCGAACATCAAGTTCCGCGCTGAATTGCGAAGCGAGGGACGCAGCGTCGAATCGGCCGATGTGACCTTCAGCTACCTGCCTTCGCATTCGAAACGCCAAGGCGCGTTCATTTTCGAGAATGACCCGCGCGGGTACAACGTGGTGCTTCAGGCTGAATCCTACACCGCTCCCTGAAGAGCCGCACCTGCACCCTGAAGACAAGAAGGAGACGACCTGCCATGGCGCTGCTGCTGCGGATCGAACACCATTGCGCGCTGATCGGTTTGCGCCAGATCGGCACGCGGGCCGGGGCCCGCCCCTCGCAAGAGGCAGGGAGGCAAGCGTGAACTGGACCGAGATGTTCTTTCAAAGCTGGAGCGGAATCGCGCGCACGATCATCGTTGGAACGCTTGCCTACCTGTTCCTCGTCGTGTCGCTGAGGGTGTCGGGCAAGCGCACGCTGGCCAAGCTCAACGCCTTTGATCTGGTCATCACGGTTGCATTCGGCTCGACGCTGGCCTCCATTCTTCTGGGTGAAGATGTCGCCTTGACCGAAGGGATGACGGCGCTCGTCTTGCTGATCGCCCTGCAATATGCGGTCACGGCCCTGTCGGTGCGCTCAAAAGGGTTCGCGCGGGCGGTGCGCTCGGAGCCTACGCTTCTGCTGCGGGACGGCGAGCCGCTGCCCGAGGCGATGCGCAAGGCCCGTGTCACACGGGCGGAACTGGAAACGGTGGTGCGCACCGAGGGCCAGCGAGGGACAAAAGAGATCGCGGCGGTGATACTTGAATCCGACGGCTCGTTCTCGGTCATCCGTGCGACCGAGGGAGAGCGGCGCGCCCAGGGTGAACCTGCCGGGCCGACGGAACCAGCGACGCCCCTCGATGGTTGATCCCCTTTGCACCTGTTGGAGGCGTCGATGAACACCGATACCCACCGCGCCGACGTTGCGGTCATCGGGGCCGGAACTGCCGGTCTGGCTGCGGAACGCCATGCCCGCCGGGAAGGTGCGCGCACGTTACTGATCGACCCGGACTTCGCAGGCACGACCTGTGCGACCGTGGGCTGCATGCCCTCGAAGCTGTTGATCGCCGCCGCCGAGGCGGCAGATGGCGCAAGGCGCGCGGTCGAATTCGGGGTTCACGCCGCGCCTCATGTCAACGGGCGCGACGTCATGCAGCGGGTGCGCCGACTGCGCGATGATTTCGTCCGGGGAGTCCTCGAGGACATCACCGCGCTTCCCGAAGGCACCTGCATCAGGGCCAGCGCCCGTTTCGAGGCCCCGGGGGTTCTGGCGCTTGACAATGGCGAGCGGGTCGAGGCCCGCAGCGTGGTCATCGCCACCGGCGCCAGCCCGGCCCTGCCCGCGCCATATGAGGCGGTCGCGCAGAATGTCCTGACCAACGCCACGGTATTCGGGCTGGACGTCCTGCCCGAAACGCTGGGCGTGATCGGGGCCGGGCCGTTGGGTCTTGAAATGGCGCAGGCAATGCATCGGCTCGGAGTCCGAGTCGAACTGTTCGATGCCGGTGATCGGCTTGCCGGCCTTCCCGCTGAATCCAGTGCGGCGCTTTTCGACATCCTGACGCAGAGCTTTTCCATCCACCTGAATTGCAAACCCGACCCCGCGCCGCATCCTGAAGGGGTCGCCTTGCGCTGGAGGGACGGCGAGGCGCGGTTCGACAGGATCCTGATGGGCGCGGGGCGGCCACCAAACCTGAAATCACTGGCGCTTGAGAACGCCGGGCTGGACCTTGACGATCACGGAACTCCGCATTTCGATCCGACGACGATGCAATGCGGCGATGCGCCGGTGTTCATCGCGGGCGATGCCAATCATCACAGGCCATTGTTGCACGAAGCATCCCAGGAAGGCACGATCGCGGGGCGCAATGCCGCTGCCTTTCCCGACCTGCGCAGCACCGCGCGCAAGGTTCCGCTCAGCATCGCCTTTACACAGCCCGCCGCGGCGGTGATCGGCACGATCCCCGAAGAGGATGACAGCGGCCATGTCACCGGCGTGGTGGACTTCGCGGATCAGGGGCGCGCGGTGGTGATGGGACAAGCGCATGGCGTTGCCCGGCTTCATGCCCGCGCCAGTGACGGCAAGCTGATCGGCGCGTCGCTTTGTGCGCCGGGGGGCGAGCATCTGGCGCATCTGCTGGCATGGCTGATCCAAGGCGAGGCCACAGCAAGCGAGGCGCTGGAACTGCCCTTTTATCACCCGACGCTTGAGGAAGGCCTGAAGACCGCCCTGCGCGAGGTTTGCGCGCAATGTGGACTGGAGAGACCCTGGCAACGCGATGATGACCCGCGACCGGGCTCAGGGCGCGGTCGCCCGGACAAATGACCCCAGCCACTGGGGCAGCCGTGCCAAGCCGGTCGCGTCTGTAAAGTCAGTAATTGGCCGGTGGATCGCTCGCCGGAAAGGACTCGTCGTTTTCCTCGTCGACCTCGTCCCATCTTTTCGGCGGGTTCTCCATCTCTTCGGTCCCAGCGTCGCGAACCGACTTGCGGTCCTGTTGCGGGTCGGGCCCTTGGGCGGGCAGGTCCTCGGGCAGATGACCGGGTTGCTTGGTGTTGAGACCGCCTTCTGTATTGGCGTTCACGTCAACGCGGTGCCGCCCCGCGGGGTCGATCTGCTGAGCGGTCTGGTTGATGACATTGCCCCGCTTGCGCTGAACCTCGGTGGGGATGATCCTGGTGGTCTTTTTCGCGTCCGACATGGCGTTTCCTTTCATCGTTCGCGCCCTTGCACGGGGACGCGGACAGTTGGGGAACAACGCGTGATGCCTAAGAGTTCCCCGACCGGCGGAAGAGACGCGAAATGCAGCTCATGCAAGCGCCACAATCAACCCACCGATCCTGTCGCGATGCCACTGGGCGGGCTTTCGCCAATACTATGGCGCGGGAGGGAACATAGGTGGGAATGAGCTGTTTCACCTCCGCTCGAAACACAAGCATCAAGGGAGATTCACTCATGGATCATTCTGCACATACGCCGCTTCGCCCCGAAGAGTTGAACGCGTCGAATCTGGAAGGCACGAATGTCTACGGACCCGATGACCACGACATCGGCCGCGTTTCGCATTTCCACGGCTCCGGCGCGACGGCCAAGGTGGTTGTGGATGTGGGTGGATTTCTGGGCCTCGGTGCCAAGCCCGTTTCACTTAATGTTTCCGCGCTGAATTTCATGCGCGATGAGAACGGCAAGGTTCATGCGACCACGCTGCTGACCAAGGATGAATTGAAGAGCTTGCCCGAACACCGGCATTGACGGATGCTTGAAATCCATGCCCGGCACGCGATAGCGTGCCGGGTTCAGAACCCGAGCGCCAAGTGCGGGCCAAGAACGACAAGCGCGGCGAACCACCACCGCCCGCCGCTGGAACATTTCCGGTCCGCTGCCGTTGATTTCCAAAGTGGAAAGGTGCCGCGCCATTGGTCCGCCCGACACGAACCCGCAAGTGGCGGAGGCCGAGCGTCCCAAAGGGGATGTGGAGGCGACCGAAGACGCACCGACCGAAGCGATCGAACCACGCGACGGCGAAATCGAGCGATAGTAGCCGCTTGTGCGACGCCCCGCATGGAACTGGCTGCGTCGTGCGACGCGTAACTCAAGGGGTCACGGCATGGCATCAAGAGCAATCTGGAAAGGGCAGTTGCGGCTTTCGCTGGTGTCCATCCCAGTGGAAATCCATTCGGCCCGCAACTCCGGCTCGCGGGTGTCATTTCGCCAGATCCACAAGCCGACCGGAAAGCCCGTGCGCTACCAGAAAACGGTGCAAGGCGTCGGCCCTGTCGATAGCGACGACATCATGAAGGGCTACGAGACGGAAGATGGCGAATATATCCTGATGGAGCCCGACGAGATCGATGCGATCAAGCTTGAGACAAAAAGGACGCTGGAACTGGTTCAGTTCGTCGAGACCACGGAGATCGCCCCGATCTGGTTTGATCGACCCTATTACGTTGTTCCGTCGGACGAACTGGCCGAGGATGCCTACCGTGTCGTCCGCGATGCGTTGCGGCAGACGAAAAAGGCCGGACTGGGCCAGTTGACGATGCGCGGCAAGGAATATCTCTGTGCCGTGCGACCCTGCGGCGACGGGCTGCTGATGGAGACCCTGCACTACGAAAAGGAAATCCGCGACGCCGATCCGCTGTTCTCGGGGATCGCGGACGATGCCGCCGACGAAGAGCTTCTGGAGGTCGCCACGCAGTTGATCGACAGGAAAACCGCGCCATTTGATCCGTCGGCCTTCGAGGATCACTATGCGGCGGCTCTGAAGGATCTGATCGACCGCAAAATGCGCTCTAAGAAGACGCCGCGCGCCAAGGCCGAGGGGGACGATGATCGACCCGAGGGCGAGAACGTCGTCGACCTGATGGACGCGCTGAAGAAAAGCCTCAAGGAAAGCAAGGGCGGCAAGTCCGGTGGGAGGCGCAAGAAGGCGTCATGAGATCGCTTGAGGAGTATGAGAAGAAGCGTGATTTTGATGCCACGCCAGAACCGAGAGCAGAGCTGGTCGAGGCAGGCGGAGATCGCCTGTCCTTTGTGGTGCAGAAACACGATGCCAGTCGTCTGCACTACGATTTCCGGCTGGAATGGGGCGGCGTGCTCCTGTCTTGGGCGGTGACCAAGGGACCATCGACCGATCCTTCGCAAAAGCGACTTGCGGTCCGGACCGAAGATCATCCCGTGGCATATGGGGCATTCGAGGGCACGATCCCGGAGGATGAATACGGCGGCGGCACTGTGATGCTGTGGGATACCGGCTGGTGGGAGCCCCTGCATGACCCCGAAGAGGGGTTGAAGGAAGGCAAGCTGCATCTTCGCCTGCACGGCGCGCGCATGAAGGGCGGTTGGGCGTTGGTGCGGATGCGCGCCAAGGCGGGCGAGAAGCGTGAGAACTGGCTGCTGATCAAGGAGCGCGATGAATTCGCGGATTCGGGCGCAGATGCGCTGACCCGGAAGCACAGGACAAGCGTGACAACGGGGCGGGCGATGCGTGAGATCGCAAAGGGAAAGGCCCCGGCCCCTACCCGCCACGGCAAGGCGCGGCCACGATTTCGCAAGGTGCAGCTCGCGACGCTGAAGGATGCGCCGCCCGAGGGCGAGAACTGGCAGCACGAAGCCAAGTTCGATGGCTATCGCTGCGTGATCGCCTTGGGCAAGGGGGGCGTGCGGCTCTATTCGCGCAGTGGCAAGGACTGGTCGGACAGGTTCGGCGCGCTTTGCGAACCGGCGGCGGGTATTGCCTGCGACTCCGCGTTGATCGACGGCGAAGTGATTGCCGGGGACGGTGGCGGCGATTTCTCGACGCTGCAGACGGCGTTGAAATCGGGCGATGCGCTGACCTGCTATGCCTTCGACTGTATGGCGCTGGATGGCGAGGACCTGACCGGGAAGCCCCTTTCGGAGCGACGCAAGGCGCTGGAGAAACTGTTCAGGGGCCTGCCGCCGCGCGGCCCGATCCGGCTTTGCCCCATCATAGAGGGCGAGGGTGCCGCGACGCTGGCGGCGATGTGTGACGCGGGCGGCGAGGGGATCATCTCGAAGCGACTCGATGCGCCCTATCGCGGTGGGCGCAGCAAAAGCTGGATCAAGTCCAAATGCGTCCGCCGGGCCGAGTTCGTAATCGCTGGCTGGTCGCCCTCGACAAAGCGGGGGCGGCCCTTCGCCTCGTTGATCCTTGGCAGCTACGAGCGCGGCGAACTGGTCTATCGTGGCCGCATCGGCACGGGCTTTGACGCAGAGGATTTCGACACATTGCAATCAGCGCTTGCCCCGCTTGCCCGCAAATCACCGCCTTTCGGCAGCGATTTGCCATCCGAAGCAGACGGCGCCAACTGGGTCACGCCGAAACTGGTTGTCGAAGCCGAATATACCGAATTCACCAGCGAAGGCCGGATACGTCACGGCGTTTTCAAGGGCCTGCGCGAGGACAAGGAGGCCAAGGACGTGAGTGCCAAAGCGGAAGCCGAGACCGACAGCGAAAGCGATGAAGAACTGGAGGTCGGCGGCGTCCGTATCTCGAGCGCGGGGCGCGTCGTCTATCCCGAGGCCGGTTTGACCAAGGGCGGGGTGGCCGAGCATTACGCAAGGGTGGGCGAGCGGATGCTGACCCATGCCGCCAACCGCCCGCTGTCGCTGTTGCGCTGCCCGGACGGGATTTCGGGCGACTGCTTTTTTCAGAAACATGCGGGCAAGGGATTTCCCGATGCAGTGAAAACCATGCCGATCGAGGAAAAGGACGGCGAGGTGCAGGACTACATGCATGTCTCCACGCGCGAAGGGTTGATCGGCGCGGCACAGATGGGAACGATCGAGTTCCATATCTGGGGCGCGGTGCGCGACCGGATCGAACGGCCCGACCGCATGGTGTTCGATCTTGATCCCGACGAAGGATTGGATTTCAGGCAAGTCAAGGCGGCGGCGCAGCAGGTCCGTGAGGGGCTGACAGCTTGCGGCCTTCAGTCCGTGCCGATGGTGACCGGGGGCAAGGGGGTGCATGTCATCGTGCCCCTGCGCCGGATTTCGGACTGGAACACGGTAAAGTATTTTGCCCGCACCTTCGCGCAGATCCTGGCGGATCGCGATCCCGACGCCTTTACCGCGACCATGTCCAAGTCAAAACGCAAGGGGCGGGTGTTCATCGATTGGCTGCGCAACGAACGCGGTGCCACTGCCATTGCGCCCTACTCGCTTCGAGCCCGCCCCGGTGCGGCGGTCGCGGTTCCGGTCTCGTGGGAGGAGCTGGACGATCTGGCGCGGCCGGACGGGTTTCATCCGGAGGACATGAACGCGCGGCTGTCTCTTCCCTGTCCGCTTCTGACGCCCGAAGCGCGGGGCATCGGTAAAAGCGTTGTCGAGGGACTTGAGGACTGGTCAAAGGGCTGAGGCGGGAAACCAGGCTTTGCCGGGAAAGTGCGCCGCGGCGACCGACGGGGAGGGTTCGTTTCCGCCGCGGCGCAAGGGCTGGCATAGGGCGCCGCCCACGGGGGACACGAAACGCGACCAGAGCCATGCCCCAGCGGAGGGATTGCATCGGGGCAGTCCAAGCCGGACTTCATCGGTTTATCGCGACGGTGGGATGCCGCCAGTGTCACCCATCACTACAACAGATGCGGTGACGGTTTGTTCCCGATACCTACTTCGACAAGCTGCAAACGTACGTGAAGCTGATCCGGAGGTGCTGTCAGATGGACGGGCGACCTCGCGGCTTTAGGAAAGGTGTTGGGGGCGAGGGGCAAACGGGGAACAGTGTGTCACCCGCGATTCCGGATGCAAAATCGGCACAAAATGAATGATTTCAGCGCTTTTTGGCAAGGTGGTAGCCCGTAGGGCTATCTGCTACCGAATTTATCCTTGGGCATTCTTAGGCAATCATCGGCCTCAGAATACTGAAGTTTAATAATAATATGGAAAAACCGTAGGCAACGGCTTGCCTGCCTCGGTAATAAATGGCAATTCTTATGGCAAATAGGAAAGGCCATAGGATTAAGCATATGCCAAAGCGAGTGAAGGAGTTGAGCGCGCTTGAAGTGAAGCGCTTGGAGTATCCGCACGAGGAGATGAAGGCGAAGGGCAACAAGCCCCTGCCGGTATTCAAAGCTGTCGGTGGTGTAGCAGGGTTGCACCTGCAACTGACGCCGGGCGAGGGCAAGAGCTGGACGTATCGCTACTCGGTGCGGGTGCCGGGCACGGACAAGTACAAGCGCCGGTCGCTTGGTCTGGGCAGCTATCCCGAGGTCGGCGTTGGCGAGGCCCGCGACCGGGCGCGCGAGGCCAAGGACAAGATCCGGCAAGGCATTGACCCAATAAAAGAACGTAAAGCGGCGCGCGTCGCGTTGGCCGCCGAGGTAGCCAAGTTGACGTTCGCGCAGGCAATTGATGGCTGGGACCGAGAGCATCTGCACAAGTTCAGCAGTGAAAAGCACCGACTGATCTGGCTCAGCTCCGTGCGCGCTGTTGAGGGCCTGCAAGACATGCAGGTCGATCAGGTCGAACAGGAAGACGTTTGGCGCTGCCTTGAGCCGATTGCGAAACGAACGCCCGATACCGCGCGAAGGGTACGAGGCCGCATTGCGGCAGTTCTGGATTGGGCAGAGGATGAGAAGCAACGGTCAGGCCCGAATCCAGCATCCACAGGATGGATAAAGCGCAAGCTGTCGGCAAAGACCGCCGGGGCGAAGGTGACGCACCAGCCCGCCCTACAGGTCGAAGACGCGGCTCGCTGGATGGCCGATCTACGCCAGCGGGAGGGGTTGGGCAGCCGCGCGTTGGAATTCCTTGCCCTGACAGCGGTGCGCTCGGGCGAAGTTCGCGGGGCAACTTGGGATGAGATCGATCTGGACAAAGGCGTATGGACCATCCCGGCAGAGCGAATGAAAATGAAGCGCGATCACACCGTGCCCCTTCCTGTGGATGCCATGGCTCTGCTGAAAGCGTTGCCGCGCATGGAAAGTCTAGTGTTCCCGGCAGCGCGCGGTGGCCAGATGTCGGATATGACGCTCAGCGCCACCATGAAGCGGATGCACGAGTCTGACTTGAAGGCGGGCGGGCTGGGGTTCCTCGATAAGGACAGCGAACGCCCGGCAGTGCCGCATGGGCTGCGTTCATGCTTCCGAGTCTGGGCCGGGCAGCAAGGATTCAGCCGCGAACACGCAGAGCTTGCTTTGGCTCACCAGTTCGGAGACAGCGTGGAACAGGCGTATCAGCGCGATATCTATACCGAACAGCGCCGCCCGATGATGGAGGCATGGGCCGCCCTTCTGGGCGACAAAGGTACCGGAGAAAACGTTGTCCCGATGCAGAAGGCTGGGGCATAGAATGGCGGATAGCCCGAGCATCCACAGGGCAGGGACCTTGCTAACAATGCCTTCGTGGCAGCCGGGGGAGCTATCGCATGACTAGGAAACCTTGGTGGGTCTATGATCCAAAAACGAAACAGATCGATTGGACTTGCGGCATCAAAGACCCAATCGAGTGTGCTCACTACCTGTGGGAGCATTACGATCCTGGCACGCCGGTCGATTTGAAATACGCAATCGAGTACGTCCGAGCGACTGGCGACCGCAAGCTCTTTGACGCAGTGGAGGGCTGGGTGAAAGGCGACGGTCGTCCGATCGACGTATTGACTGGCCAGCCAGTGGGAACGCCCGAAAGCGTGAAAGCCCCTCTCTACGATCTGCTTCATGAGCAAAAGAAGCCTGGTGACAAGAACTGTCCGTCGTCATATAAAATGGGACATCAGAGTGGCTTGAACATTGGAGGCTCTGGTTCGGTTGTGTGATTGATTATGCTGCTTGTTTTTGATGTTGCAAGCGGCGCTGTCGGATCGTCAGGTTCTTGATCTTCTCCCTTTCTCTCAGAATGGCCTTGTCCCGGCCAAAGTAGACGTCAGCGGGTGTGACGTTTTTCAGGCTCTCGTGGTAGCGCTGGTTATTGTAGTAGTCGACGAAGTCCCCGATCTGTCGCTCGAGATGACCGGGCAGGTAGTAATTCTCCAGCAGAACACGATTCTTCATGGTCTGATG
>NZ_FODS01000004.1 GCF_900110425.1 Salinihabitans flavidus
CCCAGTATCTCGCGCGCCTGCGCGGGACTGGCCACCGGGCGTTCGTATGTCTCGCAAAGCGCCGCCGCCCGTTGCACCAGCGCCGCGTTGGAGGGCGCGAGCGTGTCGCGATCAAGGCGCACGTTGTCCTCCAGCCCGGTGCGCGTATGACCACCCGCGGCAATCGCCCATTCGTTCACCACGATCTGGTTGGCACCGATTCCGGCCGCGCACCATTCCGCCTCTGGCGCACGCTCGCGCATCATCCGCACATAGAAGTCGAACACGTCGCGATCCGCGGGCATGGCGTTCTTCACCCCCATCACGAACTGCACGTAGAGCCTGCCGAAAAGCGCGCCTTCGCCATGCATGCGGATGGCCTGAAGAATGTGGCTCAGATCGAAGGCTTCGACCTCGGGCGTCACCTCGTGTTTGCGCATTTCAGCGGCGAGCCAATCCACCAGGTCGGGGGGATTTTCATACACGCGCGTTGGAAAATTGTTCGATCCGACCGAAAGCGACGCCATGTCAGGGCGCAGCGCAAGCATCCCGCCCCGCGTCTTGCCCGCCCCGGTGCGCCCGCCCGTGGACAGCTGAATGATCATGCCGGGGCAATGCGTCTTCAGCCCCTCCATCAGCCGCGCGAACTTCTCCGGGTCCGCTGTCGGCGTCTGATCGTCATTGCGAACATGCGCATGGCAGATACTCGCCCCCGTCTCAAAGGCCTCCTGCGTGCTTTCGATCTGCTCTTCGACAGTGATCGGCACAGCGGGGTTGTCCTCCTTGCGGGGCAGGGAGCCGGTGATGGCAACACAGATGATGCAGGGTTTGCTCATTGACTCTCTTTCCTGTCAGGTGCGGTGCGGCACGTCCGCCAGCGCCTCGTCCACGGCCCGGCCCAGCCGGTCGACGATCTCTGCCACATCGGCCTCTGTGATGTTATAGGGCGGTGCGAGCAGAACATGATCGCCGCGCCAGCCGTCCACCGTCCCGCGACCCGGATAGACGAGCAGCCCGTGCCTCTGGCATGCGTCGCCGATCCGGCCGGCAAGATTGAGCGCGGGATCAAAGGAGGCCTTCCGCGACGGATCTTCCAGAAGCTCTATCGCCTGAAGCAGACCCCGCCCCCGCACGTCGCCCACCTCAGCCGTGTTTCCGAAGCGGGCCTGAAGCGCCTGCCGCAGTTTCTCACCGGCCCGCCCCACGTTTTCCGCCATCCCGTCCGCGGCGATCACGTCCTGCACGGCAAGAGCCGCGGCGCAGGCAATGGGATGGGCCATATAGGTGTGCCCATGGACAAAACCGCGCCGCCCGTCGGCAAAGGCCTCGTGGACCTCGCGCGTGCAAACGGCCGCCCCGATCGGCTGATATCCACCCCCGAGCCCCTTGGCCAACGTCACGATGTCAGGGCGAACTCCCTCGTCCTCGCAGGCGAGGAATGATCCCGTCCGCCATGTGCCGCACATGACTTCGTCGAGGATCAGAAGCACACCGTGGCGGTCGCATATTTCGCGTATTCGGGCAAAGTAGCCGGGACTCGGCGGAACGGCGCCCGCCGTCGCACCGACGACGGTTTCGGCCAGAAAGGCGGACACCGTTTCCGCCCCGAGGCGAAGAATCTCCGCCTCCAGTGTGTCGGCGGCGCGGATGGCATAGTCTTCCTCGCTTTCGCCTGTCTTCTTCTCGTGGAAGGCGAAGCAGGGCGCGGCACGCGGCGTCTCGGTCATCATGGGCAGATACGGCTGCCGCCGCGCCTCGCTGCCGCCGCGGGCCAGTGCACCGAGCGTGTTGCCGTGATAGCTTTGCCGCCGCGCAATGACATGATGCCGGTCCCCTTCCCCGCGCGCCACATGATAGCCGCGGGCCATCTTGACCGCCGTTTCGACGGCCTCCGAACCGCTCCCGACCAGATAGACCTTCTCCATCCCGAGAGGAGTCGCGGCGCAGATGCGGTCGGCCAGGGCCTCGGCGGGCGCATTCGTGAAGGCCCCGCTGTGGACATAGTCGAGCCGGGCCGCCTGAGCGCGGATCGCCTCGACCACCCGCGGCTCGCCATGGCCGATGCAGGACACAGCCGCGCCACCACTTGCATCCAGAAAGCTGTGCCCCGCCTCATCGACGACCCACAAACCCTTCGCGCTTACAGCCAATGGCGGAGCGCCGCCCCCTCCACGATGAAAGATGTGACTCATCAGGTTCCCTTCTTCGATCTTTGTGAAGTGGTGTAGATCCCGCTGCGATAGAGATCCTGTTCGATGGCACCGATCCGGTCTTTGGCCTCTTCACCAAGGCTGGCAAGCATCGCCGCCAGCAGGCTTTCCACAAGCGCGGCGGCAGCGGTGATCGAGGGAAAGAACGACGGGCCGTTGGGGCCGAACAGCAGAACGTGATCGGCCAGCGGCGTCAAAGGCGACGCGCGGCTGTCGGACAGGCAGACAAGGCCGGCCCCGGACCGGCGGACTCCCTCGGCCACCTGAAGGATTTCGCGGCTATAGGGCTGGAAGTTGATCGCCAGCACCACGTCGTTTTCGCGCAGCGACAGCAGTTCAGCCGGCAGTGTCTCGGTGTCGAGAACGACAACGTCATCGCGCAGCATCCGGCAGAGATAGGCAAAGGTGTGCCCCGGCGCGCGGCAACTCATGAAGGCCGAGACAAAGATCCGCTCTGCCCGCGCCAGTGTCTCGGCCGCGTCGCGGATCGCGGCGGAACCGTTCACCGCCTCGGTGTGCGACAGGTTCGCCTGATGAGAAACGAATGTCTCCTGCACAAGATCGCGGCCGGTGCTGCCAACCACGTCCAATGCCCGTTCGAGATAGGCCGCCGGGGCGGAGCGCAGGCTTTCGGAATGGATCATCCGGATCTCCGACCATTTCCCGAAGCCCAGCAGATTGGCCAGCCGCACCAGCGTAGCCGGCGAAACGGACGCACGCTCGGCCACCTCGCGCATGGAATAGATCACCACGTCGTCCGGGTGGTCGAGCACATAGCGCCCGCCTCGCTGTACCTTTGCCGGGATATCCGGCAGCGCCGCCACCAGTTTCGCCTGAAATTCTTCGAGCTTCATGCCTATCGTTCCCCTCCGCCACTTATGAGTTCCGGCAACCAGAGCACGGTTTCGGGGAAGGCGACCAGAATGATCATCGTGAAGAGATCCGCCACGAGAAACCAGAGCACCCCCCGAAACACCTGATCTGCCGACATCAGATCGCCGATCACGTTCTTTATGACAAAGACATTGAGACCCACGGGCGGCGTGATCAACCCGATCTCAAGCAGTTTGGTCGTAACGACGCCGGCATAGATCAGGCTGATCCCCGAGATTTCGAAGACCGGAAGCAGAACCGGCAAGGTCAGCAGCATGACGCCGATAGGATCGAGAAACATCCCCAGCACCACGTAGAGCAGCGCCACCGCGATGATAATCTCCACCTGCCCCAGGCCGGAGCCGCCAATCATCTCCTCGACATAGGCGGGCAACCCGGCAAAAGCGAAGAAGCGCGTCAGCAGCGCCGCGGCCACGGCAATCAGAAAGATCGAGGATGTGGCCCGAACGGTTTCCATCACCGCGCCGTACAGCGCGCTCAGGCTCAAACTACGCCGAACGACACCGATGCCGATCGCCGCAAGTGCTCCGATGGCGCCGGCTTCCGTCGCCGAAAAGAAACCGCCGAATATACCGCCGAACACCACGACGACCAGCACAAGCAACGGCCAGACCTCCGCCAGCGCGGCAAAACGTTCGTCCCATCCGATATTGTCCTCGCGCGGTGCGAGAGCAGGGTTCTTTAACACACGGAGCAGGATCATTACGATATAGAAGAGCGCGGTTATCACACCTGGGATGACCGCCGCGATGAAGAGCTCGCTCACCGGCACCTCGGCGAAAACCGCGTAGAGCAGCAGAACCGTCGAGGGCGGGATGAGAGACCCCATGGTCCCTGCGGCGGCAATCGTTCCAACCGCGAGGGACTTGTCATACCCCCGGTCGATCATGGGCGGGACCGCGATCTTGCCCATTGCGGCCGCACAGGCGACCGAAGACCCCGACACCGAGGAAAAGAGCGCGGCGCCGCCCACGGATGAGATCGCGAGGCCACCTGGCAGAAAGCTGAGCCATGCCCGCGCCACCCGGAACAGGCCTTCGGTCAAACCCGCAGAAAAGGCCACATACCCCATCAGCAGGAACATGGGGATGGCACTGAGACTCCAACTCGCCGCAAACCCATGCGGTATGGACCGCAGCACCCCCCAGGTGGCGCGCTCACCCACCAGAAGATAGATACCGCCGATCGCCACCAGCCCCAATGCCGCAGCAACCGGCACCCGAAAGGCAAGCAAGACGCAAAGGAGACCAATACCGGCAACCGCAAGTGTGATGCCATCCATATCAGATCTCCCCGCCAGCGTCGTGCCCCGGACCGGCAGTAAGGTGACGCAACGCCCGCAACGCGCGCATGAACGTCAGAAGGCCGGTCAGCGTGGCCGCAACCGGCAGGAAAAACCGCGCGGGCCATGTGACGACGGGGATCATCCCGACGATATACTCACCTTCGCCATAGGCCCGCAGCGCCTGTTCCCCCGCCCCCCAGGCTATGAAACCAAGAAAGACGGTAAAGCACGCGTTCGACATCAGGTTCATGAACGCCCGCATCTTCGGCCCCGACCTGTCGTAGAAAAGATCGACTGTAATGTTCTCGTGGTGCCGCGCGACAGCCACCATGGGCAGAAAGATCAACGCTGGCATCCACCATTCGGCCACGATCTCGATCGTGGACGGCAGCGGGCGTGAAAAGGCGAAGCGCCCGACCACGTCCATGCAGATGTGAAGCATCATCGCTGTCAGACAGAACGCTGCCAGCACGGCCAGTATCTGGCCGAGCCGGTCGGAGACACGGTCGAATGTGGTCATGGTCAGGGCCCTCGGAAGACTACAGTGAGACGGCCCGTGCGCACGGCGCACGGGCCGTGTGGATCATATGCCGTATGCGGCGGCGTCGATCCTGTCGAAGATCTCGGTTTTCATCGCCGATACCAGGTCATCTCGGCTCATTCCGGAGTCCAGCCGGTCGGTCCATTTCTGAAGCGTCTCGGAATAGGCCTGCACCAGCGCCTCGGCCCCGTCGATACCATAGACACTCTCGGCCTTCTCGATGACCGCGCTCAGATCTTGGTCGTTGAATTCGGTCACCCATGTCTGAAGCGACTCTGGTTTCTCTGTGACCGTGACACCGTGATCGGCCGTTTCCGACAGGGCCTCATCGTTCATCGACAGATACGCCTCGGTCGTGGCGACCAACGCCTCGGGCAACTGGTCAAGCAGCACCCGCCGGTTCTCGACGCTCAATTCGGACCAGGCATCCTTGTTGAAAGCCAGGAAAGGCCCGGAGTTATAGACTCCGAGGTCGGCCAGGGTGATGTGATCGGCCACATCCCAGAGCGAAAAGCTCTTGAGCGCTGCGCCGGGCTGCATCGCCACGTCGATGATGCCCTTGTCGATGGCCTCATACATCTCTGAACTGGACGTATGGACAACGGTGCCGCCACTTTCAGCGACCCAACGATCCCATGCGCCGCCCGGAGTACGTACACGCTTGCCTTCGAGATCCGCCGGCGACTCGATCTTGTCCTTGGAAATCAGCGCATAGGGCGCCGTGGCATAGCTTCCGGTATAGACGACATTCTGCTCCGAGAACTCCGCGATGCACGGCGCGCATTCCAGCAATGTGAATTCGGTGACAGCGGCCGCCACCGCGAGCGACTCACCCGACAGCATCGCCAGTTCCGAGACCAGCTGACTCGCCGGCAACTGGGCCGGATTGTAGGTCAGAGCGAGCACAGAGGCATCCGCGATCCCGTCACCGAGTCCCGTCAGCGTCTCCTTGCCCGACATGAGTGCTCCGCCAGAGATCAGCTTGAACGTCACCGCGCCGCCCGTGGCCTCCGCGACCGCCGGAAAGTAAAAATTGTAGCCTGCGCGGATCGTCGGGTGCGACGGCCCGACCCAGGATGCGGCTGTCAGTTCAACCGCGTTCGCGGCTCCGGCCACGGCTGTCACGGCGCAGGACGCCGCTAAAATGGCACGCATGATATTCATGTTATCTCCTGTTGGTTCGGATTGAAGTTTTCGCTCAGTTGAAAGCGATCTGGCGGCACATGCCGGAATGGCAACGCGCTCGCATCGGCCATGGCCGGCCCCGGGGTATCGACCTGCACGACCGCGTCGAAAGCAGGCCCGAGGGCGGCCATGAAATGGTTTTTTGCCTTCGCAAGAAGGACCGGCACCTTGTCCAGGTCGATCCCCTGAAGGGTGAAATAATTGACGTCATTTGGAGACTGCGCGGTGGCCGTCACGATCACCCGCAGCGGCCCGGCGCACAACAGGGCGGTGGGGCCCAGTTCCGTCGGGCGTCCGGCCTCCATCGGACCGGCATTCCGGAAACGGCCATCCGTCAGCCGCATGACCTCGATCGACACCTTGACCGGCGCGCCAAAACGATCGTCAAGCCGCCCCCCGAGCGCCACGTCCAGTCGCGCGCCGATCCCGGCGGCGGCGCAGCGGGCGATCAGTTCGGGGTCATTGAAGAAGGCGAAAACGCTTCCCTCTGGCAGGTCCGCCTCCATTGCGGCCCGAAACAGCGCGGGCGTATCCCCTGCCCCGCCGGAAAGCGGATTGTCGGACGGCTCAAGCACCGCAATGCGCGCCCCGTCCGCCCATGGGCGGTCTGACAGAACCTCGGCTGCCGTGGGCAGGTCCGGGCGAAAATCGGCCTGCAATTCCTTCATCAGATCACAGACGGAGTCTGCTACGGCCCGGGCTGCATCATCACTGCCGCGGTCATGGGTGACCAGAACGCCCGCGTTCGCCGCCGGCGTGTCGGCGTAGGCAAAGCTGGCAAACGGACACACTGCGAGCACCCCTTGACCGGGATCGACCAGCGCCGCGGCGGCCTCCTCAATCCGGGTCATCGGCGCGCCCGGATCGGTCCGCATCCGAAAGCTGGGCAGAACCTTTCCGATCGCCCGCATCAGGACGTTTGGCCGCGTCCCACGGGTCACGCAATCGGCCAGCAGGTCAAGCGCCGCTCGGGCGGTCTCGGCCATGTCCACATGCGGATAACTGCGATAAACCGTCGCCCCGTTCAACGCCGTTAGCAACGCTCCGGTTGGACAGGCGTGCATGTCAAACGATGCGACAATGGGACAAGCCGGGAAACGGGCGCGCAGCCGCGTTGCGATCTCTTCTTCCGGTGCGAGCGTCTCGGTTCCCAGCGACGCGCCATGCAGGGAAAGATAGATGCCATCTGCCGCCTCGAACACGGGATCCTCGGCGATCTCCTGCAAGATCCGGTCAATGAGGCTTTGCTCGACCGGCCCGCCCGGGGGGGCGGAGGCGCAGCGCGAGAAGGCAAGCGACACATCCGGCCGCTCCTCCGCCCATGCCAGAGCGCCACCAATCTCCGTCGCGGTCCCGCGAAATGCATCGGGCACCTCCTCGCCACGCAGCCATTCACGAGACTGAAAGGCCGACAGGTCCGCAACGCCGGGAGCGAAGGAGTTGGCCTCATACCAGAACCTTGCGATCATGATGTGCATGCCCATCTCCAAAACATTTGTTCCAGTTAATGTTTCCAAAAAACTGTTCGTTTTGCAAGTGACGATTTTCGTAGACAGGCCAATCAGGGGCGCCACAGGGCGCGGGACCGCCCGCTTCAACTCTGCAAAACGAAGGTCCAGAGCACCCCGATACAGGTCCTGCATGCACCTCTGACGGCTCAGAACCGTCGAGCTTCATGGGCGAGTGAACCCCGAAATCCGATTGGGTGAGTCGCGGTCGTGAAACACCCGGTTCGCTCACCCCGAAAAGATGCGAATTCTCGAATTCTTCAATGAAATCAATGGTGCCCAAGGTGGGATTCGAACCCACACGGTGTCGCCACCGGGGGATTTTGAATCCCCTGCGTCTACCATTCCGCCACTTGGGCCCAGCCAGACAGATAGCCAAGCACGCGGACGAGGTCCAGAGTGAAATCGCCCTAGGGCGGGATGATCGGATCGCTCGCGTTGAGCGCAGCCATTTCCATACCAGCCGCGCGGCGGTAGTCGTCCGCCAGCGCGGCGCGCTCGGCTTCGGGCATCACGGTCTCGATATCCTCGAAGCCTTCGGGCGCGCGGGCGGCGACGATATTGAGGATGCGGTCCGGCCCGTCGCCACGGTTGCGCAGCACAAGCGCGTTGACGCTCTCGCGCCGTGCGTCCTCATAGGCGCAAAGCGCCTTGGGCACGGGGCCGATGTCACGCAGGGCACGCGCCAGAACACGGGCGTCCATGATCCCCTGCGACGCACCGTTGGAGCCGATGGGGTACATCGCATGTGCCGCGTCCCCGATCAGACTCACCGGCCCGAAACTCCAGCGTGGCAGCGGGTCGCGATCGACCATCGGAAACTCGTAAACCGCCTGCGCCGCGCCGATCACCCCCGGCACGTCGAGCCAGTCATACCGCCAGTCGGAAAAGCGCGGCAGGAAATCGTCAAACTTCCCGGCGCGGTTCCAGTCCTGTTCGCGCCAGCGATAGCCCTCGGGCATGGTCAGATCCGCGATCCAGTTGAGCAGGCTTCCGCCGTCCTCGGTATCGGCAATGGGGTAGACGACGAACTTGCGCGCCTTCTCACCGATCATCGCCATGCTGCGCCCGCCGCGAAACCGCGGCCCGTAGCTGACCCCGCGCCACATCATCGTGCCGCCCCATCGGGCGGGCCCCTCATCGGGGTAAAGCCGGGCGCGGATCGATGAATTGATCCCGTCCGCACCGACCAATACCGTGCCTTCCGCCACGCCGAGATCATGGCCGGTCACCCGGTTGCACAGCCGGACCTTCACGCCCTGCGCCGTCTCGTCCCAGTCGCGGATCGCCGCGCCGGTGCGAATCGCGCCGGGGGCCAGTTCCTGAAGCGCGCGAAACAACAGCATCTGCAACCCGCCGCGATGGATGGAGAACTGCGGCCAGCGATAGCCCGCCTCCTGCCCGCGCGGCTCTGCCCAGATCAGCCCGCCCTGGCGCGAGAAATAAGCCACCTCCGCCGTGCGCAGGCCGACGAGATCCAGCCCGTCCTCAAGGCCAAGCGCCATGAGCTCGCGCACCGCATGTGGTTGCAGGTTGAGCCCGACGCCAAGCGGGCGGATAGTCTCCACCGCCTCGAAAATACGGAACGGCACCCCGACCTGATGCAGCGAGAGCCCCAGAGTGAGCCCGGCAATTCCGCCGCCCGCGATCAATACGGTCATCTGCCAGTCCCCCCTTGCCAACCGCCAGCATAGCAACTTGGAGGGCTCTGTGGCAAACGCCGTTATGGGCCTCTTTCGCATGGGGTCCGCGCGCCGTCCGCCCCGGCAAAACCCCGCCCGGATGGCAGAATGGGCTTGCACTCAACGCCGCAGCGCGTAGGCATCTCAAGATCGCAACCCAAAGCCGGGGATGGCATGATCCGCGCCCTCTATGACTGGACAATCAGGCTGGCCGACCATCCGCGCGCGCTCTGGGCGCTGGCCTTTGTCGCTTTCATCGAAAGCTCCGTCTTTCCGATCCCGCCCGATGTATTGATGATCCCGATGATCCTCGCGCGGCCCTCGCGCGCCTTCGTGATCGCGGGCGTGGCACTGGTTGCCTCCGTTCTCGGCGGGCTCCTGGGCTATGCCATCGGCGCCTTCGCCTTTGAAGAGGTGGGCCGCCCCGTGCTTGAAACTCTGGGAAAGTCCGATGCGGCGGAAGCGTTCAACACACGCTTCAACGATTTCGGATTCTGGACTGTGCTGATAGCGGGTGTTACCCCGTTCCCGTTCAAGGTGATCACCATCATGTCGGGCTGGACGGGAATGCCGCTGGCCACCTTTACCGCCACCGCGATCCTGGCACGCGGACTTCGGTTCTTTGTGGTCGCGGTTCTTCTGTGGCGCTTCGGCGCACCCATACGGGATTTCATCGAACGGCGGCTCGGCCTTGTCACAACTCTGTTTCTGCTGTGTCTGTTCGGCGGATTTCTGATCGTGAGGTATCTATGAGACTGTCACGCACCACCCTGACCCTGCTGCTGACGCTGGCCTCCGCGGCGATGCTTCTGGCCGCCTGGGGATCGCAGTATATCGGCGGCCTTGCCCCCTGCAAACTGTGCTACTGGCAGCGGTATCCGCATATGGCGGCGGTGGCGCTCGGCCTGATCGGCATGGCGCTTGGCGCGCGGTTGTGGTCCTGGCTGGCCGCCGCGGCGCTGGCCACGACCGCCCTGCTCGGCCTCTATCACTCGGGGGTGGAACGGGGCCTGTGGCAAGGACCGTCCACCTGCTCCTCCTCCGGCGTGGGCGGGGTGAGCGCGGATGAGCTGATGAACCGGATCATGTCGGCCCCGCTGGTGCGCTGCGATGAGATCGCCTGGGCGTTCCACGGTTTCACCATGGCCAATCTCAACGCGATCGGCTCTGCCATCCTCGCGCTTCTGTGGGTCTGGGTCGCCCGGCGATCCGAGGTGGACAGGCGCATCTTCTGATCGGCCGGTCGCGCCCTATCCCGCCTTGCGCGTCGCCAGAAGAAGGTTCGTCTCGCTTGTCGCGATCCCGTCGAACCGCCTGATCCGTGCCAGCACCGCGTCCAGGTCCTCCAGCGTCTCGGTGCCCAGTTCCACCACCAGATCCCAGCGGCCATTGGTGGAATGCACCGCCCGCACCTCGGTCAGTCCCATGATCTGGCGCACGATCCGGTCGGTGCCGCGCCCCTCGATCCCGATCATCATCAGCCCGCGCACCGGATCGCGCCGCGCCTCCTCCTTCAGCACCACGGTAAAGCCGAGGATGTCGCCCCGCGCGCTCAACCGCTCGATCCGAGCCCGCACCGTCGTGCGCGACACCCCCAGCGCGATCGACAGATCCGACAGGGAGGCGCGCGCATCATGCCGCAGCGCAGAGATCAATCGGCGATCCACATCATCCATTCTGGAAATATCCTCGTCCGCTTTGCACGATTCCTCTCCATTATGCGCAAATTACCCCCTGCCAATCAACCCGAACCGGAACCAGTATCGCGTCGGACGACACAACTGGGCGACACGCCATGACACGACATATCCTTCTCATCGGCGCCCCGGTCGATAGCGGCAAACGCCGCCGGGGCTGCCTGATGGGCCCCGACGCCTATCGCACCGCCGGGCTCCGCGAGAGCCTGACGGACCTCGGCCTGACCGTCACCGACCGTGGCAATCTCGCGCCGGCCCTTCACGACACCCCCGCGCCCGATGGCCATTTGCACGCCTGGGGCGAAACCGTGGGCTGGACGCGCGCGCTGGCAGAGGCCGCAGAGGCCGCAATGGATTCTGGCCTGCCGATCTTTCTCGGCGGCGATCACGCGCTCTCGGCGGGCACGGTGGCCGGGGTCGCGCGTCACGCCGTCCGGCAGGGACGCCCGCAATTCGTGCTCTGGCTCGATGCCCATAGCGATTTTCACACGCCCGAAAGCACCGCCTCGGGCCATCTGCACGGCACGCCGGTGGCCTATATCGCCGGGCGCGCGGGATTTGACGGCTTTCCCCCGCTCACCCCCCCTGTGCCCGAGGAAAACATCTGCCTTCTGGGCCTGCGCTCGGTCGATCCGGCCGAACGCGCCGCCTTGCAAGACAGCCGCATCCGCCGCCACGACATGCGCGAGATCGACGAGACCGGCATCGCCCGCCCCCTCGCCGCCTTCCTCGACACCGTCGCCCGCGCCGGGGGCGCGCTGCATGTCTCGCTCGACGTGGATTTCCTCGACCCTTCGGTGGCACCCGCCGTCGGCACCACCGTGCCGGGCGGCGCCACCGTGCGCGAGGCGCATCTGGCGATGGAGATGATCTGCGACAGCGGTTGCCTGACCTCGCTCGATCTGGTGGAGCTCAACCCCTTCCTCGATGAACGTGGACGCACCGCCTCGCTCATGGTCGATATGGCCGCCTCCGCGCTGGGGCGCCGGATCTTCGACCGCCCCACCCCCCGTTTCTGACAGGAGATCGCGATGACACACCCGTCCGACAAGGCGCTCGTACCCTTCGTCAGCGTCGAGAACATGATGAAGCTCATCCATCACGTCGGGATCGAAGAGATGCTGCGCGATCTGGCCAGCTATATCGAGGCCGATTTCCGCCGCTGGGCGCTCTTCGACAAGACGCCGCGCGTCGCCTCCCATTCCGACGTCGGGGTAATCGAGCTGATGCCCACCTCCGACGGGGAAGCTTACGGCTTCAAATACGTCAACGGCCACCCCGGCAACACGCGCGATGGGCTCCAGACCGTGACCGCCTTCGGCCTTCTGGCCAATGTCCATAACGGCTACCCGGTGCTGCTGACGGAAATGACGCTGCTTACGGCGATGCGCACGGCGGCAACTTCGGCGATGGTGGCCCGGCATCTCGCCCCGAAAGGCGCGCGCACCATGGCGATGATCGGCAACGGCGCGCAGGCCGAATTTCAAAGCCTCGCGATGAAGGCGCTCTGCGGCATCGACACGGTGCGCCTTTACGACATCGACCCGGCCGCCACCGCGAAGGTGACGCGCAACCTCGCCGCCACGGGCCTGACGACCGTTCCCTGCACCTCGGCCGAACAGGCGATCGAAGGGGCGCAGATCCTCACCACCTGCACCGCCGACAAGCAATACGCCACGATCCTGAGCGACAACATGGTCGGCAGCGGTGTGCATATCAACGCCATCGGCGGCGACTGCCCCGGCAAGACGGAACTGGCCCCCGCCATCCTCGCCCGCTCCGACGTCTTCGTGGAATACCCGCCCCAGACAAGGATCGAGGGCGAGATTCAGCAGATGCCCGACGACTTCCTCGTCTCCGAGATATGGGAGGTGATCACCGGTGCAAAACCCGGCCGGCGCGACGCGCGGCAGATCACGCTTTTCGACAGTGTCGGCTTCGCGATCGAGGATTTCTCGGCCCTGCGCTTCATCCGCGACCGGATCGCGGGCACGCCCTTCTTCGACCCGCTCGACCTTCTGGCCGACCCCGACGATCCGCGCGACCTCTTCGGCATGCTGACCCGCGCGCAGATCACGCCCTGAAGCATTTGCTTCGGAGCCGCCCTTCGCCTGACCCCGCCCCGCCGGCCCCGCGGCGGACAGACAGGCAAAACCGCCGAGGGGCCCCGCGCGCAGCGTGGGGATACGATCTGTTTTGCTTGGCGGGCCGACGCGGGGATGGCAGGCAAGGGGAAAGGCGCGGGGCGGCTCCGGGGCATTTGCTTGGGTGAGCCTTGAGGCCCAACGGCTTTGCCCGGCCTCAAGGCGGGGCAAAGCGTATCATGCGTGCGCGCGCCCCGCGCGCACACCATCAGGTCACGCCCGTTCACGCTTCCAGTTCGGCATCCCAATAGAGAAAGTCGAGCCAGCTTTCATGCAAGTGGTTGGGCGGAAACTTTCGCCCCATGTTGCGCAATTCCTCCGTGCCGGGGCGGCGCGGGGGTTTGCGCAACGACATGCCCGTGCGGCGCAGCGATTTCGACCCTTTGCGCAGGTTGCACGACGAACAGGCCGCCACAACGTTCTCCCAGCTCGTCACGCCTCCCGCCGCACGCGGCACAACGTGGTCGAAGGTCAGATCCCCTTTCGCACCGCAGTACTGGCAGCAGAACTCGTCGCGCAGGAACAGGTTGAACCGCGTGAAGGCGACGCGCTTGCGCGGCTTGACGTAGTCACGCAGCACCACGACAGATGGAATGCGAATCTCGATGCTGGGGCTGTGGACCAGCTCGTCATATTCCGCGACGATGTCCACCCGGTCGAGGTAGGCCGCCTTCACCGCGTCCTGCCATGGCCAGAGCGACAGCGGATAATAGGACAATGGCCTGTAATCGGCATTGAGAACAAGGGCGGGATGATTACGCATCCCCGCGCGCTCACGCACGAATTCCGTTCTGAAATCGCCATCCATGACCGATCTGTCCTCCACCTCATCCGCCAGTGCTTCGGGCGCCGAGGCGGATGAGCTCCGCCCCCGCATGCTCTCACTATATATCGGGTCCGCCGCGTGACAAGCCTCATGATCTACGCCGGACCCCTATGGAGCTAGGATGATTCCGTGACAGGGCCATGACAGTTATCCACAAGCCCGGGAAATCGCGGCATCCGCGGGTTTCGCCGCACCCCGGATTCGGGTTACGATCTGCTTATGGCCCGTGACCCGGAGACGACAGCCCCGTTGCCCCATGCGCCCGCCCCCGACGGGGTGCTGGAGGCTGCGGTTTATGCCACCGATCTCGACACGGCCGAGTGGTTCTATGGTGCCATCCTGGATCTGGAGCGAATCGCCAAGGTGCCGGGGCGGCATGTGTTCTTTCGCGCCGGGCACACGGTGGTGCTCATCTTCAACCCCGATCAGACGGAACAACCGACACCGAATCCCCGCCTGCCCGTCCCCCCGCACGGCGCGCGCGGGCCGGGGCATCTCTGCTTGGCCGCCAGCAAGGCCGGGATCGTCGCCTGGCGTCATCGCCTCACCGCTGCGGGCGTGGAGATCGAATCGGAATTCGACTGGCCGAACGGCGCGCGCTCGATCTACTTCCGCGACCCGGCGGGCAATTCGCTCGAAATCGCGGAACCGCGCCTCTGGTTCAACTGATCCCCCGCTGTCCTTTTCTCGCCCCTGTTCGGACCCGGCAACGCGCGTTGCACCCGGACCGCCGGCAACGCGCGCATGGGTAACGCGGCCCGCGCCGCCCGTTTTACCGACACCGCCACCGACGCAATACCGACGTTATACCGACGTGTTACCGAAACGGGTTTTTCGGCGAAATCAGCACGCTAACCCTGATTCGCGCTATTGCGCCAATCCAAGCCGTTCCAGATGCGCGACGCTCTCGGCGACCTGGCTGAAATCGTTGATCTCGACGATCAGATGGGGCTCGGATTTGATCCCCTTGAGCGCCTCGAACATGGCGAACCACTGGATATTGCCCCGACCCAGTGGCCAGTGCCGGTCGGCATAGCCGTCGCTATCCTGCAGATGCACATGCCCCAGCGCCTCCCCGGCCGCCTGAATGTAACGGTCCGCCGGCGGGGCCCCGCAGATCACATGCGCCCAATGGGCATGTCCCACGTCCACCGACAGGCGCAACGCCGGACAGTCCGCCGCCCGTACCACTGCCGCCCGCACCTCCGGGTCGCAGTCCTGGATATTCTCCAGAACCATCGTCACGCCCATATCCTCGGCACGCGCCAAGGCCGGTTTCAGCGTGTCAAGACAGGCCGAAACCCGCGTTGTGCGGGACCGGGTGGAATTATCGAGATTGTGATGGTCCCAATGGTCAAAGGGCGAATGAATAACCATCTGTTGCGCGCCCAAACGACCGCAGACATCGAGCGCCTGATCGAGCCGTTTTTGCACCACAGCCCTGATTTCCTTGTCTTTTACGTCCAGCTCAAAGCCCGAGAACGGCCCGTGTATCCCGAGCCGCCCCTGCCAGCCATCCAGCCTGGACCGGGCCATGTCGATACAGGCGTCTGGCGATGCAAGGATATCTGCCATGCAGAATTCCGGCAGTTCCAGATCGCGGTCCTTCTCGAACAGCCAGTCGCGGTGACGATCCAGATCCAGCACGCTCAACTGCGCGCCGACGATAGGCAACTCGCTCATGGGACCCTCCTGATGATGCGTTTGCGGGCATCATCCGGGAAGGAAGCGGTGCGTGCAACCGCTCAGACCGTCTCCGCCAGCCGCTGCGCCAACGTATTTTGCCGCGCGATAACGGCGGGCAGGTCTATGGTCGTCACCGTTCCGCCGCGCACCACACCGCGCCCCTCGACGAACAGATCGCGCACCCGCGCCGGCCCGGCCAGAAGAAGCGCCGCCGGATCCCAGCTTCCCGCGGCCTCGATCCCCGAGATGTCCCAGACGGCGATATCGGCGCGTTTGCCGACCGCGATCCGTCCGCAATCGGGACGGCCGAGCACGTCCGCCCCGCCGCGCGTCGCAACGTCAAGCGCCTCGCGCGCGCTCATCGCATTCGCCCCCCGCGTCACCCGCTGCAACAGCATCGCCTGCCGCGCCTCGGACATGAGATTGCCGCAGTCGTTGCTGGCCGACCCGTCCACGCCGAACCCCACCCGGACACCGGCATCCCGCATTTCACGAAGCGGCGCGATTCCGGATCCGAGACGGCAGTTCGAACACGGGCAATGCGCAACCCCCGTTCGGGATTTTGCAAAAAGATCAATCTCCTGCCGGTCGAGCTTGACGCAATGCGCATGCCAGACATCGGCTCCCGTCCAGCCCAGATCCTCCGCATATTGCCCCGGACGGCAGCCGAATTTTTCAAGGCTGTAGGCGATATCCTCGTCATTCTCGGCCAGATGGGTGTGCAGCATGACACCCTTGTCGCGCGCCAGGAACGCCGCTTCACGCATCAAATCGCGGCTCACCGAAAACGGCGAACAGGGGGCAACACCGACCCGGCACATGGCCCCCTCACGCGTATCATGATGCGCGTCGATCACGCGGATGCAGTCTTCAAGGATGTATCTCTCCCGCTCGACAAGAGAGTCGGGCGGCAGGCCCCCGTCACTTTCGCCGATGCTCATCGCGCCGCGCGTGGGATGAAACCGCATCCCCAGATCCGACGCGGCGACGATCGTATCGTCGAGTCGCGCTCCGTTGGGATAAAGGTAGAGATGATCTGAACTCAGCGTGCAGCCCGATAGCGCCAGTTCGGCAAGCCCGACCTGTGCGGAAACGAAGATTTCCTCGGGACCGAACCGTGCCCAGATCGGGTAAAGCGTTCTGAGCCACCCGAACAGAAGCGCATCCTGCACACCGGGCACGGCGCGGGTCAGACTCTGGTAGAGGTGGTGGTGCGTATTCACCAATCCCGGTGTGATCACGCAACCCTTCGCCTGTATTACCTCGCCCGACGTGTCGAGCCCCGGTCCCACTGCCGCGACACGTCCATCGCGTAGCAACACATCTGACCCGATCAATTCGCGGCGATCATCATCCATGGTGACGACCATATCGGCATTTTTCAGAAGGGTTTCGGGCATTGGTCGGCTCCTCTCACACGTCAAGCGCCCGCTTCGGCCCGTTGCGGAAATCCCGCCAACAGAAAGACCGTGTGAAAGCACGCCGACAGAAGACGGGCAAAGGACTCGGCGCCCGGACGTCATAGCCGATGAGGCTCTCGCGCTCAAGACGAGCGGTCGCAGGTGTCAGAAAAGGTCCACCTGCCCGGGATCGGTTCGGCGGCGGCGTGGCGTCTCGAAGGTGGCCGATAGCGGGTCCTCGACCACGTTCAGTCGCGATTGCTCCAGAAACATCTGGCGCGCTTGGCCGGTCACAGGCACATAACGTAGCTTGCGTCCCTGCTCGCCACCGATGCTGCCCCCTATACACTCGATACCCTCACTCTTCAGAAACCAGGTCGCAAATTCGGCATTCTTCTCTCCGATATTTGCGCGGCTTGTGAACATTCTCGCGCCTCCGAAGATCTTCGCCTGCATCCGTTCCTTGCGCGCCCCCGCGCGCATCAGCGCGTTGATCAAGATCTCCATCGCGTTGACACCATATTGCAGCCCGGTGTCGCGATCTTCAGGACTGCCGGGAAGCAGGAAGTGGTTCATACCACCCACTCCCGCCACAGGATCACAAATGCAGGTCGCAATGCAGGACCCCAGGATCGTGGAGATAACATCCCCATGCCGACCTGAGACATGACTTTGCCCTTGCAAGACGGTGATCACAGCTTCGTCCTCGATGTACATCCGATTGCTTTCGGAGCAGGTGTCGGGAAACCGTCTGGACCAACGGCTCCCCATACGCAGCGCGATCGACGCGTTATCTCGGTCAGAAGTCTTGCCATCCGCCCGTTCCGGTCGCGGCAAGCGTTGCAGTCTGGTTTTCGTCGACAGATGCCGCTGCGGTTCGTGCCGTTTCTGAAGTCACATGTGTCGCGTGGCTGGACGTGGAATGCGAACTCTCTGCTTTGGGTGCGGTTTCCATCTCACGGGTCATTGTGGTCTTGAACCGCGCCAGCGCCGACGCAAGGCGTTCGGCCTCTGAGCGTAGGTTTTCGCTCGAGGCGGAGGTTTCTTCCACCACGGCCGCGTTCTGCTGCGTTACCTGATCAAGCTCATTCACGCTGGTATTGATCTCTTCCAGTCCGGAGGACTGTTCCTTCGCAGAGGATGCGATCTCACCAACCAGGGTGGACAGCTTGGCCACTCGAGCAATGATCTCGCCAAGGGCTGTTCCGGTTTCGCCAACAAGGGCGCCCCCCTCTTCAACCTGCTGCGAACTTTTCGAAATCAGCGTCTTGATCTCCTTGGCTGAATCCGAGGCCCGCTGCGCCAATGCGCGCACCTCGGAGGCGACCACCGCAAAGCCGCGCCCGGCCTCTCCCGCGCGCGCCGCCTCGACCCCGGCATTGAGCGCCAGAAGGTTGGTTTGAAAGGCGATGTCATCGATCACTCCGATAATCTGTGTGATCTGTCCCGAACTGTGCTCGATCTGGCGCATCGCTTCGACCGCGTTCTGCACGACTTCGCCGCTTGCCTCCGCCTGGCGGCGGTTTTCGGTGATGGCCTGATCGGCCTGCACCGCGTATTCGGCGGCAGATTTCACGCTGCTGGTCAGTTCATCAAGTGCGGCGGCAGATTCCTCAAGCGTGGCGGCTTGCATCTCGGAGCGTTTCGCGGTCTCGTTCGCGACTTGGCTGATCTCTTCGGACCCGTTTCTCACCGCGTCTGCGCTGGTCTTCACCGTCACGATGACTTCTTCGAATGCATCAACCAGATTGTTGAAATCGCGGCATACCTTCATGTGCTGATCGGAAAGCCCTTCGGTCAGGGCAAGGTCGATCCGGGGTGTCAGATCCCCTTGCGCGACCCGTCCAAGTCCATGACTCAGCCTGTCAAAGACCTCACCTTCTAGATTGGCCTTTTGCTCGCGATTTTGCATCGCCGTTTCTTCCTCTGCCAGTCGGTCGCGAAAACTTGTGAGAATGCCCGCCATCTGACCGATCTCGTCTTTGCGATCACGACCCGGAACTTCGGTATCATAGGCTTTGTCAGCGATAGCCCTCATTGCAGCTGAAAGCCGTATGAGGGGGCGAATAATCCCGCGTGACATCGCCAACATGATCAGTACGAGAATTGCCAGCGTTGCCGCGCCGGATTTGGCAAAGCTTAACAAGGCATCGTGGCGGACGCGGGCGTCCAGCATGGAAAGATCCCAGTCTGTCACGATAGCCCCAACAGTTACTTTTGGCGCGCCAGACGTCACGGGAACCGCCACTGCGTGCCCCGTGTCCAGTTCATGATTTTCCATGGTCCCGTTTTTCAAGGTCGTGTCGGCGATGCCGACCAGATCCGCGTCGGGGCTGGCTCCTGCCCCCCACGACGCGAGGGTCATGCCTTCTGCCGTACGAACCACCAACCGCCTCAATCCAAGTTCCTCTGATTTCGAGACCTCTTTGTAAATGGTCTCGATGTGAGCGGTTTCCTCGAAGCGGATCGAATCGACCATTTCGGCCGCGATCAGTCGCGTGACCTCTTCATGTGCATGGCGCGACATGTTGTATATCTCGTCACGCACGGTGATGTAGTTGAAAAGGGAGTTCACCGCCAGCGAGAGCAGCAGACCCATGGCGAGAAGTGCCGCGATCCTTTGGAGTACGCCGAGCCGGATGCCACCGGCGGGTAAATCGGAGTGGAACGGGATCGCCGCATTGGGATCAGTCTTGTTTTTCATCGTAGCCTCTTTGCCTGTGGTGTCTCTTTGCTTTTGGTATCTCTCGCGGGTCTGTCGCGTCACAGCAGTGCTGTCGCGTCTATCATCGGAAGACTGGTAGCTGCCCTGATAGGAGCCCGCGATCAGCATGTGCCGCGGGCTTTAAGGCAGGTTTAACGCCGTTTGGAGAACCGATTGAGGCACCCCGGAAAGTACCGAAAAATTGCACGAGATTCCAAAGCTGCGGCATCAGATCAGAAGCGCGCGGGCATCGCGGTAGAGATCGGAAGCACCGGACGATACCTGTGTGAGCTGGTTTTCGATTTGTGCGTGAAACCTGTCGAGGCGACAAATTATACTGTCGAGACCGGTCTCCTGGCCGCGGAGCGTGCCTGCTTCGACCCGACAAAGAAGTTTCACCACGTCGAGGCCATTCACATGGCGCCTAAGGTTCTGGCAGAGATCGGGCAGGTTCCGCACACGGTCGGCAATGTCCTGAAGTGTGCGGTCCGCCTCCGCGGACAGCGCCGCAGCGCGCCCCTCTATAATCGTCGGCTCCTTCGACTGGTCGATCCCAAGGGCGGCGAAGTCCAGAGAACTGTTCGCGAACTGATCGGCCTGTTCACGCATCACCGCTGCAAGAGATTGCAGATAGCGCCCCTCGTTCAGAGCCTTAGTCACCTCGCCAAAGACATTACCCCCCGATTCATCCAAAACATGGATTTGCTGCCAAATCTCCGAGGCCATCAGTTCGTAGTTCTGGGAAATCGCGCTTATCGCGTTCCCACCGCCTTCCAATCGAGTGGATAGGATACGCATGTTTGTCGGCTCCGAACGGATCAGGCGGAAGCCAGCGAGAAGCTGGTTTGTGACCGCGCTGGTTTCAGAAACCCGGCTCGACATGTCTTCGATCAACCGCGTGACGCGATCGGTTTCTCGGCCG
This sequence comes from Salinihabitans flavidus, assembly GCF_900110425.1. Lineage (GTDB taxonomy): Bacteria > Pseudomonadota > Alphaproteobacteria > Rhodobacterales > Rhodobacteraceae > Salinihabitans > Salinihabitans flavidus. The sequence goes on from NZ_FODS01000004.1 coordinate 20,664, forward strand.
AGCGCCTCTTGCCGCGCCGTATGTTCGGCCGAAAGCGCATAGCCCATGAATGCCTGGTAGTCTTTGAAACCGAGTTCCAACAGGCGCGCCTGAAAACGCTCCACACTTTCCTCCGCCTTGGCGCCGGTCTCGCGCTCCCATGTGCGTAGCGCATCGTATTCGGCCTGAATCCTGGCAAACAGCGGCGACTGCGGCCGGATGCGAACCGAAATATATCCCCCCTCAACCGGTATCGCAGAGGCCATAACCCAGTAGTGGCCGCCATCCTTTGTCTGGTTTTTGATATAGGCCGAGAGCGGTTTTCCGGCCTTCAGGTTGTTCCACAGTAGCCAGAAAACTGCCTTGGGCATGTCGGGATGGCGCACGATCTTGTGTGGCGCGCCAAGCAACTCCTCCCAGTCGAAGCCCGCGATCTCCTGGAAAAAATCGCTGCCCGACTGGATCACCCCTCTCTCGTCCGTGCGCGAGAAAAAGATGTCCTCATTCGCCATCTCGATGGCTTTCCAGTTCTGGGATCGACTCGTGTTCATTTGCTTTTCCATCTTGTGGAGTTGCGGCTTCCTTGCGGATTGCCGCAATGATGGTGCAGGCAGATGAATGATTGTTTAAGACCCGTGTGCTGCGCAGCGGGGGCTCATTGACAAGCCGCCCCCGTGACCATCGCATTTACTGGTCGAGATAGGTCAACTTGGCCAGAAGCTCCGCTGCGTTGCGCACCGAGAACCGGCGCAACAGGCGCGCGCGCACATCGTCAATGGTGCGCGGCGAGAGGCCCAGTTCGTGCGCAATTTCCTTGCTGGTCAAGCCCCGGCCGATTCCGCCCAGAACCTGCCGCTCGCGTGGGCTGAGCGCAACCGGAGGCGTATCCGCGATGCGGGTGAAGCTCATGACCACCTGTGCCAAAGGGTCAGATGGGGTGAGCGAATGTGCCCGGAACCGGCACCAGATCATCACGCCATTGGCAGTGCTCATCATGCGTTCATCAGAGTAATACTCATCGCGTTTGAGTGGCTCCAGCCCGATATCGCGGATACGGTCAAACTCTTCGCCAGAAGGGTAGAGCATCCGAAAAGACTGTCCAATCAGGTCTTCGCGGCGATAGCCCAGCATGCTGGAAAATGTAAGATTGCAGGCGCGGATGATCCGGCACTCTGTCAGCACGATACCAACCGGCGCCTCCTCGAAAGCCAGCGTTTCGATATCCATTTCATGCCCCCATACCGTAGGATTACGGTATTGAGACCGTAGCCGGCTTCGCGCAAGGTTTCACCCTGAATGTGGAAATCCTGCGGGGAAGTGATGGATCAGGCGGTTACTGGGTCTCAGGACGAGTTGATGGCGCGGATCGACGCCAAGCGCGACGATCTCATTTCGCTGACGCAGGCACTGATCCGCATTCCCACGCTCAACCCACCAGGAGACTGTTATCGGGAGATCTGCGAATTTCTCGATACGCGATTGAAGGAGCACGGGTTTGAGACCGAGCTTGTGCGCGCCACCGGAACGCCTGGCGACAGTGACCGCTACCCGCGCTGGAACATCGTTGCGCGGCGCGAGGGGGCCGGAGCCGGAGATTGCGTGCACTTCAATTCGCATACCGATGTGGTCGAGATCGGACGCGGTTGGACCCGAGATCCGTTCGGCGGTGAAATTGACGGTGATCTGATCTACGGACGCGGTGCCTGCGACATGAAGGGCGGTCTCGCGACCTCGATCATTGCAGCCGAAGCCTTCATCGAGGTCTATCCGGACTTTCAGGGTGCGATCGAGATTTCCGGAACGGCGGATGAGGAATCAGGCGGTTACGGCGGCGTGGCCTATCTGGCAGAACAGGGGTTCTTCTCTCCACAGCGCGTGCAGCATGTGATCATACCGGAACCGCTTCACAAGGATCGGATCTGCCTTGGCCATCGCGGTGGCTGGTGGGCCGAAATCGAGACGTTTGGCGAGATCGCGCACGGCTGTATGCCGTTCCTGGGTGATTGTGCCGTGCGCCACATGGGCGCCGTTCTGGAGCGCTTCGAAACCGATCTCTACCCGGCCATGGCGGCGCGGCGGACGGATATGCCGGTTATCCCTGAGGGAGCTCGGCAATCGACGATGAATATCAACTCGATCCACGGCGGACAGCCCGAGCAGGCCGATGACTACACCGGACTGCCGTCGCATTGTGTCCCCGATAGCTGCCGCATCGTTATCGACCGTCGCTATCTGGCCGAGGAAAACCATGCTCAGGTTTCGGGTGAGGTCGAGGCGCTCCTCAAGGATCTGGCGGAAAATCGCAGCAATTTCCGCTTTGCCATGCGCGAGTTGAACCACGTCGCCCCGTCGATGACGGACCGCACCGCACCCGTGGTCACGACGGTCGGAAAATCTGTGCAGGCGGTGCTTGGCAAGGCACCCGACCTTGTTGCCTCGCCGGGCACTTACGATCAAAAACATATTGATCGTATCGGCAAGCTGAAGAACTGTATAGCCTATGGTCCCGGCATTCTTGAACTGGCGCACAAGCCGGACGAATATATCGGCGTGCAGGACATGCTCGACAGTGCCAAGGTCATGGCGCATACGCTGGCACAGCTTCTGCTGCCTCGAGAGGCGCCAAGGACATAGCAATAACTTCAGGGAGAAGAAATCATGACAGTCATTCCGCGCAAACTGGCCTTTGCCAGTGCCCTTGCGCTCGCCGCCGGGATCGGATCGGCGCAGGCGGCACAAACGGACATCACCGTAGCGTTGCAACTGGAGCCGCCGCATCTTGATCCGACCTCGGCCGCGGCCGGTGCGATCGACAGCGTGTTGTATTCCAACGTGTTCGAAGGACTCACCCGTTTTATGGCAGACGGGTCCGTGGTTCCCGGACTGGCGAAAGAGTGGGATATTTCCGAAGACGGGCTGACCTATACCTTTCACCTGCATGAAGACGTGGCCTTCCATGACGGCACGGAGATGGATGCAGAGGACGTGAAGTTCTCGCTCGACCGCGCCCGCGCCGAGGACAGCGTGAACGCGCAGAAGGCGCTTTTCACCGGGATTGCGGATGTGGAGGTCGTGGATCCACTGACCGTGCGCGTGACGCTGAGCGAACCGGACGGGAGTTTCCTGTTCAACATGGCCTGGGGCGATGCGGTGATCGTTGCGCCCGAATCCATCGAGGGGATCAAGAACAACCCTGTCGGTACCGGCGCCTTCAAATTCGCCGACTGGGTTCAGGGCGACAAGATCGACCTTGTCAGAAACGAGGACTACTGGGGCGATGCCCCGGCACTCGAAGAGGCGACCTTCAAATTCATCTCGGACCCCACAGCCGCCTTTGCCGCGGTGATGGCCGAGGACGTGGACGCTTTCGTCGGCTTCCCGGCCCCCGAAAACCTGCCGCAATTCGATGCCGATCCGCGCTTCACCGTGCTGCGGGGCAGCTCGGAAGGGGAAACCATACTCTCCATCAATAACAAGTTGCAGCCGCTCGACGACCTGAAGGTGCGCAAGGCCATTGCCCATGCCATCAACAGAGAGGCGATCATTGACGGGGCCATGTTCGGGCTTGGCACGCCGATCGGCACGCATTTCGCGCCGCATCATCCCGACTATGTGGATCTGACCCATCTGTCGCAATACGATCCAGAACTGTCGAAGGAACTTCTCGCCGAAGCGGGCTATCCGGATGGCTTCAAGACAACGCTGAAACTTCCGCCGCCGTCCTATGCGCGACGTGGGGGCGAGATCGTCGCTGCGCAATTGCGAGCAATCGGGATCGAAACCGAGATTTCCAATCTTGAGTGGGCGCAGTGGCTTGAGCAGGTGTTTCGTGGCAAGGATTTCGGCCTGACCATTATAAGCCACACCGAACCCTTCGACATCGGTATCTACGCGCGGCCCGACTACTATTTCCAGTATGACAACCCCGAGTTCCGAGAGGTCATGGATACGCTGCAACGCACAACCGATCCGGAGGCGCGCTCAGAGTTGCTGGCGCAGGCACAGACGATCATCGCCGAGGACTATGTGAACGGCTATCTCTTCCAGCTTGCCTTCCCGACCGTGGCCAACGCCAAGATCGAAGGGCTGTGGGAAAATGCACCGACACAGGCCACAGACCTGACAGGCGTGCGCTGGACTGATTGATGCAACCCGGATCATTGTCTCTATACTGACAATTCCCCGGACACTTCGATTGTCCTTCCCGGTCCGGTGCCAGCGCATCGGATCGGACCACCTCATGAATGATCGTTTCCCATGATCCGCTACGTTCTCAAACGCACTCTGTCGCTGGTGATCAGTCTTGCGGTGGCCTCTGTCGTCATCTTCCTGGTGATCGAGGTGGCACCGGGCGATCCGGCCGCCTTCATGCTGGGCCTCAACGCCCAACCCGATACCGTGGCCGCACTCAGAACCGAGCTTGGGCTCGATATGTCCAATCCGGAACGCTATCTGGCGTGGGTAGGCGGCATGCTGACCGGCGATTTCGGCACCTCCTACACCTATCGCACCCCGGTGGGGGAGATGATCGCAGACAGGCTCTGGGTCTCTCTGCCGCTCGCGCTTTATGCGCTCGCGCTTTCGACCCTGATCGCCTTTCCTGCCGGGATCTATGCTGCCGCGCGTCGGGGCAAACCTGGCGACATGGCGGTGATGGGCGCAACGCAACTTGGTGTGGCGGTGCCGAACTTCTGGTTCGCCATGATGCTGGTGCTGATCCTGTCCATCAACCTGCGCTGGTTCAGTGCCGGCGGCTTTCCCGGATGGGAGGTCGGCATCTTTCCCGCGATGAAGGCGCTTACGCTTCCGGCGATCGCGCTTGCCCTGCCTCAGGCAGCGATCCTTGCGCGGGTCATGCGCTCTTCACTCATCGACATTCTGGGCGAGGACTTCATGCGCACGGCGCGCGCCAAGGGGCTGACACGGCGACAGGCGCTATGGCGTCATGGAGTACGCAATGCACTCATCCCGGTGCTGACGATCATGGGGCTGCAATTTTCCTTCCTGCTGGCTGGCGGCATCATCATAGAGCAGGTCTTCTTTCTTCCCGGTCTCGGGCGGCTGATCTTTCAGGCTATTTCCGCGCGTGACCTCATCGTGGTGGAAAGCGTCGTGATGCTTCTTGTCTTCTCGGTTGTGCTGGTCAACTTCCTCGTCGATCTGACCTATGCCGCAGTGGATCCCCGACTGAGGAACCGCACATGAAATCGCGCAGTCTGTATATCGGGGCAATCCTCTGCATCGTGGTGGTCTTCGGGGCGCTGATCTCCTTCGTGTGGACGCCGTTCGACATCACCCTGATGGACATTCCCAACAAGCTTCAGACACCCTCGGCTGTGCATTGGTTCGGCACCGATCATTTCGGGCGCGACATCTTTTCAATGATCATGATAGGCGCACGCACATCTCTTGCCGTGGCGCTTGTCGCGGTCGGTATAGGCATGGGGATCGGCGTTCCGCTCGGCCTCTGGGCGGCTGCGCGCACGGGAGGGTGGACCGATGAGATCATCATGCGTTCCAACGATCTGATCTTTGCCTTTCCAAGCCTGGTGATCGCCATTCTGATTACCGCCGTCTTCGGGGCGAGCGCGGTCAACGCAATCATCGCCATCGGCATTTTCAACATCCCGGTATTTGCCCGCCTGACGCGCGGCTCGGCGCTCAGCCTGTGGGAGAGGGAATTCATTCTCGCCGCCCGTGTCTCGGGCAAGAACGCCATCCGGGTTAGCGTGGAACATATCCTTCCGAATGTGATGAACCTGCTGATCGTTCAGGGCACCATACAGTTCAGTCTTGGTATTCTGGCCGAAGCCGGGCTCAGCTATGTCGGACTTGGCGCACAACCCCCGGTGCCAAGCTGGGGACGAATGTTGGCGGATGCGCAGACGATGGTGAGCCTTGCGCCCCATCTCGCACTGATCCCGGGTTTTGCCATTGTGATCAGCGTTCTCGGTCTCAACCTTCTGGGGGACGGACTGCGTGATCTTTTCGATCCGCGAATTCGGGTGGAACGGACATGAACCTGCTGCAGATCGTAAACCTGAACCTTCAGATCGGATCGCTTCCGATCCTGAGAGATGTCAGCTTCTCAATCGCGCCCGGAGAGATCGTTGCCGTGACCGGCGAAAGCGGATCGGGCAAGTCGATGACAGCACTGGCGGTCATGCAGCTTCTGCCGGACCGTGCGCAGGTTACGGGACGCATCCTGCTTGGAGAAACAGACCTCACCAAGGTGGGCGAGGCTCGGATGTGTGCCTTGCGCGGCAACGAGGTCGGCATGGTGTTCCAAGAGCCGATGACCGCGCTCAACCCGGTGAAGACCATCGGCGCGCAGGTGGCAGAAACTATTCTGGTCCATGGCAACGAGGACCGCGCCACCGCCATGACCCGCGCGCGCGACATGCTGGCTCGCGTCGGTCTGCCTGAAGAACGTTTTCCCCTGACCCGCTATCCGCATGAGCTTTCCGGTGGGCAGCGGCAGCGGGTGGTTATCGCAATGGCCATTGCCCGGCGTCCGCGCCTTCTTATCGCCGATGAACCTACGACCGCGCTCGACGTGACGACGCAGGCACAGATCCTCACGTTGCTGAAGGATCTTGTGGCAGAGTTCGGAATGGGGCTCTTGATGATCACCCACGATCTCGCCGTCGTTTCAGACTTGGCAGACAGGATCGTGGTAATGCGCCATGGAGAGGTTGTTGAAACCGGCGAGACACGCGCGCTTTTCGCCAACATGACCCATCCCTATACCCGCGCCCTTTTCGAGGCATCGGCACATATTGTCGATCTGCCCGAAACGAAACACGCCCCCGATCCGATCCTCGAAGTGCGCGAGGCGGTGCGCGACTACCCCTTACCCCGCACCACCCTTTTTGGCCCGCGTGAATACCACAGGGCGGTAAAGGGCGTCAGTTTCACAATCCGAAAGGGCGACCGGATCGGACTGGTGGGGGAATCGGGGTGCGGAAAATCCACACTGACCCGGGCGATCCTCGGGCTGGAGAGGCTTCAGGGCGGTGAAATCCGTGCCTTTGGCAAACCTGTCGGTCCGGGCATGAACCCCGCACTGCGCAGTGGTCTTCAGGTCGTGTTTCAGGATCCCTACGGCAGTTTCAATCCGCGCCACAAAGTGTCCCGCATCGTGACCGAACCCTACCATCTCATCGACAACGCGCCCACCGGCAAAGCGCGGGAAGCAGCGGTTTCGGAGGCGCTCACCGCCGTGGGTCTTCAGCCGTCGGATGCGCGCAAATACATCCACGAGTTTTCCGGTGGGCAGCGGCAGAGGATCGCCATCGCACGAGCTCTGATCATCCGGCCAGAGCTTATCATCTTCGATGAGGCGGTATCGGCGCTCGATGTATCCATTCGCGCACAGATCCTCGACCTGATTGCCGATCTCTCGCGCGCCTATTCCCTCAGCTATCTGTTCATCAGTCACGATCTTTCCGTTGTCCGCACCATCACCGATCGGGTTATGGTCATGCAGGATGGCGAGATCGTGGAGGAAGGCGAGACCGGGCGGGTTTTTGGCGATCCGCAACACCCCTATACCCGTACCCTTGTCGCGGCGGCCCCCATACTGCCCGATGTCCGCCATTTGAAAGAGGCCCTGAATGTCCAATCCTGATTTGTGGTTCGATCCCTCGAAATGTTTGGTTGGCGGCGTCTGGACGCCGCCTCAGTCGGGTGAAACCCTGCCCTTGAGCAACCCGTCCGATGGTACGTTCATTTGCGACATCGCCCGAGGTGGTGCCGCCGACATTGACGCCGCCGTCGCTGCGGCGGCAGAGGCGCGGGCGGGCGTGTGGGGCCGCGTTCCGGCGGTGGAGCGAGGGCGTGTCCTTGCCCGGATCGGTCAGCTTGTGCTGGAAAACGTGGACAGACTCGCGCGACTTGAATCGCTCGACGTGGGCAAACCGCTCAAACAGGCCAAGGCGGACGCGGTGGCGCTTGCCCGCTACATGGAGTTCTACGGCGGTGCGGCGGACAAGCTGCACGGCGAGACGATTCCCTATCTGGACGGCTACACCGTCTACACGCTGCGCGAACCTCTTGGTGTGACGGCCCATATCGTGCCGTGGAACTACCCGATGCAGATTATCGGCCGGTCAGTCGGGGCGGCCCTTGCGATGGGCAACGCCGCCGTTCTCAAACCCGCCGAGGAGGCGTGTCTGACCGCGCTCGCCTTTGCCGATCTGGCGCAGCAGGCCGGCCTGCCCGAAGGGGCCCTCAACGTGGTGCCCGGACTTGGCGCTGAGGCTGGCGCGGCGCTGTCAGCCCATCCCGGTGTGCATCACATCTCTTTCACCGGCTCGGTCGCCACTGGAAGCCTCATACAAGCGGCTGCCGCAAAAAATGTGCTGCCGGTGACACTGGAGCTTGGGGGCAAGTCGCCGCAGCTTGTGTTTGACGATGCCGACCTCGACGCGGCGCTTCCGTTTCTCGTCAATGCCGGGGTGCAAAACGCAGGGCAGACCTGCTCTGCCTCATCGCGTATTCTGGTGCAGCGCGGCGTCTATGCCGAAGTGCTTGACCGCATGGCTGAACGCTATCGCACCCTGACCGCCGCCCCCGCGCTTGACGATGGCGACCTTGGGCCGCTGATCTCATCCCGGCAGAAGGAGATCGTGACCGCCTTCATCGGTCAGGGTTTCGACCTTGAAACCGCCGCAACCGGCAAGGTCGCGGGTAATGCCCCTTCTGGTGGCCACTACGTCGCCCCCACCCTCTTTGCCGATGTTCCCTCGGACCATCGCCTTGCGCAGGACGAAATTTTCGGGCCCGTCCAGGTGCTTATCCCCTTTGACGATGAGCAGGAGGCCCTTGCCATCGCCAACGGCACCGACTACGGCCTTGTTGCCTCGGTCTGGTCGCGCGATGGGGCGCGGCAGATGCGATTGGCGCGCGAGTTGCGCTCGGGTCAGGTCTTTCTGAACAATTACGGCGCGGGCGGCGGGGTCGAGCTTCCGTTCGGCGGCACCGGCAAATCCGGGCATGGGCGCGAAAAGGGGTTCGAAGCCCTCTATGGTTTTTCGCAGCTCAAGACCGTGGCTGCGTTGCACGGCTAGGCGCGCCTTTTCCTCTTGCCAGAACCATCCCGCCGGGACGTGCGAAGGCATCCCGCACCCCGGCCCCAAACATAGGAGAACCCCATGCGTCTCAAGGGAAAAACAGCAATCGTGACTGGCGGCGCCTCGGGCTTTGGCGCCGGTATCGTTGACAAGTTCCTGGCCGAAGGGGCCGAGGTGATGATCGCCGATATCAACGCCGAGGCCGCCGAGGAAAAGGCCAGGTCGGGCGGTCTGGCCTGTCAGGTCAACGTGGCCGACGGCGCCTCTGCCGCGGCGATGGTCGAGACGGCACAGAAGGCCTGGGGTCATATCGACATTCTGGTGAACAATGCCGGTGTCACCCATCTGCCCGCGCCGCTCGAAAACGTGTCGGAAGAGGATTTCGACCGGGTGTTCGCGGTCAACTGCAAGGCGGTCTACCTGACGGCGCGCGCGCTTGTGCCGCTGATGAAAGAGCGCAACGCCGGGGCGATTCTGAATGTCGCCTCCACCGCCGGAGTCAGCCCGCGCCCCAATCTCAACTGGTACAACGCCTCGAAAGGCTGGATGAACACCGCCACCCGCACGATGGCGGTGGAGCTTGCGCCCTTCGGTATTCGCGTCAACGCGATCAACCCCGTCGCGGGCGAGACCCCGCTTCTCAAGAGCTTCATGGGCGAGGACACGCCGGAGGTGCGGGCCAAGTTCCTCTCCACCATCCCTCTGGGCCGCTTTTCCACGCCCGAAGACATGGGCAACGCGGCCCTTTATCTGTGCTCGGACGAGGCCAGCATGGTCACCGGCGTCTGCATGGAGGTCGATGGCGGGCGTTGTATCTGACGGGGTGGATGCGAGGGGCATTGAAACCGGGCGGTTTTGACCGCATTGTCATCCTGCCAGTGCCTGCGCGCATCCCCGACCCGGAGAGAAAATGAAGCTCGACAGCCGAGATATTGCTATCCTTCAGGTCCTGATTGACGAAGGCCGGATCGCAAAGACCGCGCTTGCTGAGAAGGTGAATCTCTCTCCGACCCCCTGCTGGAACCGCCTGCGCAAGATGGAGGAGGCGGGGGTGATTTCAGGCTATCGCGCGCAAGTGGACCTGCGCCGCATCGCGCCGCACACCAGCGTTTTCGTCGCCGCCGAACTTCGTGACCACACCGCGCCGAGCTTTGCGCGGTTCGAGTCCGCGGTGCAGGGGATCGAAGAAATCACCGGTTGCTGGGCGGTCGGTGGCGGGTATGACTATCTGATGCAGGTGATCGCGCCCGACATCGACGCCTTTCAGCGCTTCATGGACGGGCTTCTCGAACGCGATATCGGCTTGGCGCGATACTTTTCCTACATCGTGACGAAGCCGGTGAAAGGGCCTGCGTCCCCTCCGCTTGCTGCCTTGGTAGCAGCAAAAGACTAACTCTCCGTTAATCACGGGAATAAGAGAGGAACTCTCTTCCGGCGTGGTCATATTCAGGCCCAATCCAACTGTGTCTTTCGCGATACTGGCCACGAACCACACAGGAGGTGCGCCCAGATGACACATGACCCGATCCAATTTCCCGTCACTCTTGCCGATATGCGGCTGTTGCGCAGCTTTTCCTATGTTGATGGCAAGTGGACCGGCGCGGGGGACGCGCAGGTGATCGCCGTCACCAATCCGGCTGACGGAACCCCCATCGGTGAGGTCGCGCAACTTTCGGCGGATGAAAGCGCGGCGGCGGTGGATGCCGCGCAGATCGCCTATGACGACTGGTCCACGCGGCTGCCGCAGGAACGATCCACGATCCTGCGCAAGTGGTTCGATCTGATGATCGAGCACCGCGAGGATCTCGCGCGGATCATGGTGGCCGAACAGGGCAAGCCGATCTCGGAGGCGCGCGGAGAGATCGATTATGCCGCGTCCTTTCTCGAATTTTACGCCGAAGAGGCCAAGCGCCCGAATATCGAGGGCGTGACGAGCCACCTGCCCGATGCGGAGGTTGAGCTGTGGCTTGAACCCGTGGGGGTCGTGGCGCTCATCACGCCATGGAATTTCCCCTCTGCCATGCTCATCCGCAAGGCTGCGGCGGCGATCGCGGCGGGTTGCACGGTTCTGGCACATCCGTCATCCGAGACGCCCTATTCCGCGCTGGCACTGGCCGAACTGGCCGAGCGTGCGGGCGTGCCGGCCGGGGTTTTCAATGTCGTCACCGGGCGCGCCAGCACGGTTGTGCCGCCATGGACCGACGACAGCCGGGTGCGCGCCCTGTCCTTCACCGGCTCGACCGAGGTGGGGCGTCTGCTTTACCGCAACTGCGCCGATACGGTGAAGAAACTTGTGCTGGAGCTGGGCGGGCATGCGCCGATGATCGTGTTCAAGGGGGCCGATCTCGACAATGCGGTGGCCGAGACGATCAAGGCAAAATTCGCCACAACGGGTCAGGACTGCCTCGGCGCCAATCGCATTTTCGTGGAGCGGCCGATCTACGAGGAATTCTGCGCCCGTTTTATCGAGGCGACACAGGCGCTTAGCATCGGGATCGGTATGGACGACCCCGACATCGGCCCGCTGATGAACGAGAAAGCCGTGGCCAAGCAGGAAGAGCATGTGGCCGACGCTCTGGCCAAGGGGGCGACGCTCGCCTGTGGCGGGCGGCGGCATCCGCTGGGGCCGCTCTTCTTTGAGCCGACGGTGCTGACTGATGTTCCGGACGAGGCCGCCATCATGCACGAGGAGACCTTTGGCCCGGTGGCGCCCATCACCCCCTTCGATGGGGAGGAAGAGGTGATCCGCCGTGCCAATGACACCGATTACGGCCTGGTCGCCTATCTTCACAGTCACGACCCGCGACGGATCTATCGCATGTCCCGCGCGCTTCAGTTTGGTATGGTGGCCGTGAACCGCACCAAGGTGACGGGCGCACCTATCCCGTTTGGCGGAACCAAGCAATCGGGCCTTGGCCGCGAAGGGGCGAGGCGCGGGATGGAAGAGTTCATGGAAATCAAATACGTCTGCCGTGACTGGGCCTGATCGCGGCGCGACGTGCGTCACCATCCCCGGCAAGCATCAGAAAAGAAACAGAAAGGACAGCACATGCTGAAAAACGATCAACTGGAGCAGTGGGACCGCGAGAACTTCTTTCACCCGTCCACGCATCTGGCGCAATTCGCCCGAGGCGAGGCCCCGCACCGCGTAATCACCAGCGGAAAGGGCTGCCATATCACCGACCGCGAGGGCAACCGGCTGCTGGATGCCTTTGCCGGGCTCTACTGTGTCAATGTCGGCTATGGTCGTCAGGAGATCGCGGAGGCAATTGCCGATCAGGCGCGGGAACTGGCCTATTATCACGCCTATGTGGGCCATGGCACAGAGGCGGCGATCACGCTGTCGAAGATGATCCTCGATCGCGCGCCTGAGAACATGAGCAAGGTCTATTTCGGGCTGTCGGGGTCCGACGCCAATGAAACCAATGTGAAATTGATCTGGTATTACAACAACATACTGGGCCGCCCGGAGAAGAAAAAGATCATCTCACGCTGGCGCGGCTATCATGGGTCGGGGCTCGTGACCGGCTCTCTGACCGGGCTGGAACTGTTCCACAAGAAATTCGACCTGCCGCTGGCGCAGGTGATCCATACCGAGGCGCCCTATTACTTCCGCCGCGACGATATCGAGCAGTCCGAAGAGCAGTTCGTGGCGCATTGCGTGGCCGAGCTTGAGGCGCTGATCGAACGCGAGGGCGCCGACACGATCGCGGCCTTTATCGGGGAGCCGGCTTTGGGCACCGGGGGCCTTGTTCCGCCGCCCGCCGGATATTGGGAAGCGATTCAGAAGGTGTTGGAAAAGCACGACATTCTTCTGGTGGCCGATGAGGTCGTGACCGGCTTCGGACGGCTTGGCACGATGTTCGGGAGCGAGCACTACGGCCTCCGGCCGGACCTGATCACGATCGCCAAGGGGCTGACTTCTGCCTATGCGCCGCTGTCGGGGTCCATCGTTTCGGACAAGATGTGGAAGGTATTGGAGCAGGGCACCGACGAAAACGGGCCTATTGGGCATGGATGGACGTATTCGGCGCACCCCATCGGGGCGGCGGCCGGGGTGGCGAACCTCAAGCTGATCGACGATCTGGATCTGGTGACAAAGGCCGGTGAGAACGGCGCCTATTTCAACAAGGTCATGCGCGAGGCGCTTTCCGCACATGCCAATGTCGGGGAGGTTCGCGGCGAGGGGATGCTCTGCGCGGTGGAATTCATCAAGGAAAAACAAGGACGTATCTTCTTTGACGCGAGCGAGAAGATCGGCGCGCAGGTGGCTTCGGCGCTGCTGGAACGTGGGGTCATCGGACGCGCCATGCCGCAGGGCGATATCCTTGGTTTCGCACCGCCGTTCTGCCTGACTCGCGCCGAGGCGGACGAGGTTGCGGGCAAAACCGCCGAAGCGGCGGCACAGGTGCTTGGCTGAGGCAACGGCGCAACGCGCGGTCCCTGTATGGCAGGGGCCGCGCCTGTCGGGGCGATTTCGAGTTAACCCCTTGATTTTATGGAAAATCGCCTTTCGGTAAAACGTCGGTATTTTGTCGGTATTGCGTCGGTGCCATTTTCCGAAAACCGCCAGATCCGCGCCTTTGGGATAGCGTGCGTTGCCGCGCCGCGGGGGGCAACGCGCGGGCCGCTCCCCTGCGCGGCAACGCCCCTCAGATGCATGCCTCGAACAGAGCGGTGACATTGGCGGCGGTCAGAGGCACCGGATTGCCCCCGCAGCTTGGGTCTTTCAGCGCCATGGCGGCCAGTTCGGGAATCCTCTCCCGGCTCACCCCGAGATCGGAGAGACGACGGGGGATGCCGAGGCTGTCGTTGAAGCCCTGCACGAAGGCGCGGAACCCGTCGAATCCGCCCTCTATCCCGAGATAGGGCGCCGCGCGGTCGAAACGCTCGGCGATGGCCGGGGCGTTGAGGTTGAGCACGGCGGGCATGCAGACTGCATTGGTCGTGCCGTGATGGGTATTGCAGAGCGCGCCGACCGGATGGCTCAGGGCGTGGATCGCGCCAAGCCCCTTCTGAAAGGCGGTCGCCCCCATCAGCGCGGCGCTCATCATGTCGGCGCGGGCCTTCAGATCGCTGCCGTTCTCAACCGCGCGCGGCAGAGCGTCGATGACGATCCGCATCCCCTCCAGCGCGATGCCCTGCGACATGGGGTGATAATGCGGGCTCGAATACGCCTCCACGCAGTGGGCGAAGGCATCAAGCCCGGTTCCCGCGGTCATCTCGCGTGGCAGGCCGATGGTCAGTTCCGGATCGCAGATCACGGCACCGGGCAGCACGCGAGGATGAAAGATGATCTTCTTGGCGCGCGTCGCGGTGTCGGTGAGCACGGCGGCGCGCCCCACCTCGGAGCCGGTTCCGGCAGTGGTGGGCACCGCGACAATGGGGGCGATGGCCGCCGCGTCGGCGCGCGTCCACCAGTCGCCCACATCCTCGAAGTCCCAGACCGGGCGGGTCTGCCCGGCCATGAAGGCCACCATCTTGCCCAGATCGAGCCCGGAGCCGCCGCCAAAGGCGATCACCCCGTCATGGCCGCCCGCAAGATAGGCCGCCACCCCGTCATCGAGATTGGCGCCGGTGGGATTGCTGTCGGCCCCGGCAAAGAGCGCGCGGCCCAGTCCCGCCGCGTCGAGGATATCGAGCGCGTGGCCCGTGATCTCCAGCACGGCCAGCCCCCTGTCGGTGACGAGCAGCGGGTTGCGAATGCCAACCTCGGCGCAGGCTTCGGGCAATTCCGCGATCCGGCCCGCACCGAAGCGGATGGCGGTGGGGTAGCTCCAGTTCCCGGTCAGCGTCATTGTTCTGCCTTTCGCTAAGGTGTCGCGCCGCACCCGGCACGGTCGGTTCATGCCGTCACAGACCCCCGGATCTGTCAATGCGCCATGTCCCTTTGCGGCGCCGGTGCAGGTGCGCTACACCGTGCGCAACAACAGTTGCAGGAGAACGCCATGCGCGACGCGGCACCACAGACGGTCTATCTTGAGGATTACACGCCCTTCGGGTTCATCGTTGAGGCGGTGGACCTGACCTTCCGCCTGCATCCGACGGCGACCCGCGTGCTGTCGCGCATCCGTTTTCTGCCCAACCCGGAGGCATCGGACAGGACCTTCTTCCTGCATGGCGAGGATCTCAGGCTGATCCGCGCGGCGATTGACGGGCGCGAGATCACGCCGGAGCTGAGCGAGGCGGGGCTGCGCGCCGATGTGCCGGACGCGCCGTTCACCTTCGAGGCGGAGGTGGAAATCTCTCCCGCGACGAATACCGCGCTGGAAGGGCTTTACATGTCGAGCGGCATGTATTGCACGCAATGCGAGGCCGAGGGTTTTCGCAAGATCACCTATTACCCCGACCGACCCGACGTGATGGCGCCCTTCGAGGTGCGGATCGAGGGCGATCAGCCGGTGATGCTGTCGAACGGCAACCCCGGCGCGCGGGGCGCCGATTTCGCGGAATGGACCGACCCGTGGCCGAAGCCGGCCTATCTTTTCGCGTTGGTGGCGGGCGATCTGGTGGCCCACCGTGACAGTTTCACCACTGCCTCGGGGCGCAAGGTCGATCTGGCGATCTGGGTGCGGCCCGGAGACGAGGGCAAATGCGCCTTCGGCATGGAGGCGCTGAAGAAATCCATGCGCTGGGATGAGGAGGTCTACGGCCGGGAATACGATCTGGACGTGTTCAACATCGTGGCGGTGGACGATTTCAACATGGGCGCGATGGAGAACAAGGGGCTGAACATCTTCAACTCCTCCTGCGTGCTGGCCAGCCCCGAAACCTCCACCGATGGCAACTTCGAGCGGATCGAGGCGATCATCGCGCATGAGTATTTCCACAACTGGACCGGCAACCGCATCACCTGCCGCGACTGGTTCCAGCTTTGCCTCAAGGAAGGGTTGACCGTTCATCGTGACAGCGAGTTCACGTCGGACATGCGGTCCGCGCCGGTCAAGCGCATCAGCGACGTGATCGACCTGCGGGCACGGCAGTTCCCCGAGGATCAGGGGCCGCTGTCGCATCCGGTGCGGCCGGAAAGTTTTCAGGAGATCAACAACTTCTATACCGCCACCGTCTATGAGAAGGGCGCCGAGGTGATCGGGATGCTCAAGCGGCTGGTGGACGACGACGCCTATCACCGCGCGCTCGATCTCTATTTCGAGAGGCATGACGGCGACGCGGCCACGATCGAGGACTGGCTCAAGGTGTTCGAGGATACCACGGGCCGCGATCTGAGCCAGTTCAAGCGCTGGTACAGCCAATCGGGCACGCCGCGCCTGCATGTGCGAGAGGAATATGAGGGCGACACCTTCACCCTTCATTTCCGGCAGGAGACGCCGCCCACCCCCGGCCAGCCGGACAAGGGGCCGCAGGTCCTCCCGATCGCGGTCGGGCTTCTCAATCCCAATGGCGACGAGGTGACGCCGACGCAGATCCTCGAGATGACGCAAGCCGAGCAGAGTTTCACCTTCGAGGGGCTGCGGGTGCGGCCGATTCCGTCGATCCTGCGCGGTTTCTCGGCGCCGGTGATGCTCGACCATGCGGAGGGAAAGGACCGGCGGGCGTTCCTGCTCGCGCATGACAGCGACGCGTTCAATCGCTGGGAGGCGGGGCGGGAGCTGGCGCGCGAAAGTCTTGTGCAGACGGTCCTGACGGGGGCGGCGTCCGATGCCGCCTATCTCGACGGGCTCAAGGCGGTGATCCGGGACGAGAGCCTCGATCCGGCCTATCGCGCGCTGATGCTGGGCCAGCCGACGCAAAGCGAATTGGCCGGGCTGCTGTATGAGCGGGGCGAAACCCCGGACCCGGAGGCGATTCACGACGCAGCGGAGGGGCTGCGCGATGCCAAGGCAGCCGCGTTTGCCGGGCTGCTGCCGGGGCTTTACGAGGACAATCAGGTGCCTGGCCCCTACAGCCCGGACGCGCAGAGCGCGGGGCGGCGGGCGCTGGCCAATGCGGCGCTGTCGCTTCTGAGCCGCCGCGATCACGGCGCGCAGGCGCAGGCGCAATACGACCGCGCCGGCAACATGACCGAGCAGCTTTCGGCGCTGTCGGCGCTGATCGACGCGGGCAAAGGCGATCTGGCGCTGGGGCGGTTCTATGACCAATGGCAGGGCGACCGGCTTGTCATCGACAAGTGGTTCGCGCTTCAAGTGATGCTGGCGGCGCCGGAGGAAACCGCGGCGGTGGCCGAGCGGCTGACGCAGCACCCGGACTTCGACATGACGAATCCCAACCGATTCCGCGCGGTGTTCGGTGCGCTGGCGGGCAATCACGCGGGGTTCCATTACCGGGACGGCGCGGCCTACCGGCTTCTGGCGGAGTGGTTGATGAAGCTCGATCCGCTCAACCCGCAGACCACGGCGCGGATGTGCACCGCCTTCCAGACGTGGAAACGGTATGACGCGGACCGGCAGGACATGATCCGCGCGCAGCTTGAGCGAATCGCGGCGCTTGACGGGCTGAGCGGCGACACCTCGGAAATGATCGGCCGTATCCTCGCGGCGTGAGCGGGATGGGCACAGCCCTCACCCACCGCAGCCAGGGGCGCAGCGTGAAGACGGCGGTGGGGCTCGCGCTCGCCTGGGCGGGGCTTGGGGGGCTGGTGCTGATCGGGGCGATGTGGTGGATCGTGGCGCTTCTGGCGCTGTTCACGCTGCCGGCGTTCTGGGATCTGCTGGCCAACCCGACCTCCGGCCTGACGCTTGACGACGCGGGGCTGCGCTGGTCGAGCCGGGGGCAGGAGATCGACCTGCCGCCGGCGCGCATCCGGGTGATGCGATTCGACACGAGGCTCGATCTGTCGGTGCGGGTGACGGCCATTCTGATCGATGGCGGCAAGCTGCGCCTGCCCCATGACGTGCTGCCACCACACAAGGCGTTCGAAGCCGCGCTTCGGGCGCGCGGTATCGCCACAGAGCGGCGTCATTTCACACTCCTTTAAGTAACTTTTAACATAATCGCCCGGATTTCGGCAACTTCCCGCCGGGTGTTGAAACTTGGCCTCATGATACCAATTTACCGCCACGTTTCGGCCTGAATGGCCCTGCATCTTCGTCTGGCGAATGCAGGAGCCACCAATGAAATTGAAACACGACCTGTCGACCCCCTTTGCCGGTCTGATGCCCAAATCGTTCCGGGACGCGGTGCAGAAGTTCCTTCCGCATGGTGCCGAAGACGATGAAAAGGCGCACCGCACGGGCCGGGTGATGTCGTTCGAGGAACTCAAGGCGCGGCTGATCATTCCGGTCAACGACAATCCGCGCGAAGAAATCGAATGCGCGGAATTGCGCACGCGGGGGCAGTTTCTTGCGCGGCAGGATCTTTGGGAGGATCTGGGCGAAGAGGTGCGCACCAGCGACCGGATGCGCGCCATCACCCGCAGCGGCCAGCCCAAGGCCGAGCTTCTTCTTCAGGGCGCGCGCAGCGACGCCGTGTCTGCGGCGGAACATGCGCTTTTGCACGGTAGCCCGGCGCGCGATTCGCGTTTCATGGCCGGGATCGAGGCGCTGGAAGCGATGATGGATGAGCATCCAGAGGACTATGGCCTGGCGCTGATGGTGGCCAATACGCATATCGACATCGGCTGGGCTTGGCGCGGGACCGGCGCCGAGGACAGCGTTGCGGTGGTCAACCGCGAAGCCTTCGTGGCGCATTTCGCGCGGGCGGGCGACATTCTCGACAAGTTCTGCGATCAGGAGTTCGACTCGCCGGCGCTCACGGCGGCGCGCTGCGCGCTTTTGCCGGGGCTCGACAAGGCCGCCGAACGTGTGGCCGACGATTTCGAAGACCTGATCGACTTTGACCCACGCAACCCGCGTCCCATGCGCCAGCTTGGCACCTACATGCTGCCGCGCTGGTACGGGGATTTCCAGCGGCTGGAGCTGGAGGCGCGGCGCACGGCGGCGCGGCTTGGAGATCTGTGGGGGGCGGGCGGTTATGCCTGGGTGTGGTTCGACGCGCTGCTGCTTGATCCGCGCGGGTATTCCCATATCGACATGGACTACTTCCTTGACGGGATGACCGACATCCTCGACCGCAAGGAGAGCCAGCATTTCGCCAATCTCGTGGCGGCGCAGCTTTATCACGGCTGGCAGCGGGTGCGGCAGCCCTGCCCCGAATTCGGCATGCGGGTCGGCATCGCGCGCGCCCTGCGCAACCATTTCGAGGATGTGGTACAGAACAATCTGCGCGAAGTGCATCCGATGATCTGGGGGCACGCGTCGCTCGGGTTTGAAAGCGTGCCGGCGGGAATTTCTGGTGAGCGCATCCTGAGGCGGGGGCGCGAGTCGGCGCTGCGGGCGATTTCGCTGCCGTTCCTGACCGGCCTGAAGGACGGTCAGACGGTGAGCTTCACGCCCGAGGGCATTACCATCCTCGGCAGCTAGGCCCCGTGCCTCTTGCCCCTTTGCCCGCGCTGGCCTAGAACCCGCAGCGATGGCAGCCAAAGGAGTCAGGCGGATGCTCGACCTCACTTATGACCCCCCAAAGCCCAAGGTGATCGCCGGGGCAAAGCATGACTGGGAACTGGTCATCGGGATGGAGGTTCACGCGCAGGTCCGTTCCCGCGCGAAGCTGTTTTCGGGCGCCTCGACGCAATTCGGCGCCGAGCCCAATTCCAACGTGTCCTTCGTGGATGCGGCGATGCCGGGGATGCTTCCGGTCATCAACGAATTCTGCGTGGAGCAGGCGGTGCGCACCGGGCTGGGCCTGAAGGCGCAGATCAACCTTTGGTCCGCCTTCGACCGCAAGAACTATTTCTACCCCGACCTGCCGCAGGGGTATCAGATCAGCCAGCTTTACCATCCCATTGTCGGCGAAGGGGAAATCCTTGTCGATATGGCGCCGGGCGTGGCGCGCAAGGTCCGCATCGAGCGCATTCATATCGAGCAGGACGCTGGCAAATCCATTCACGACATGGACCCCAACATGTCGTTCGTCGATCTCAACCGGACGGGCGTGGCGCTGATGGAGATCGTCAGCCGCCCCGATATTCGCGGGCCCGAGGAGGCGGCGGCCTATGTCACCAAGCTGCGCCAGATTCTGCGCTATCTCGGCACCTGCGACGGCAACATGCAGAACGGCAGCCTGCGCGCGGATGTGAACGTGTCGGTGTGCCGGCCCGGTGCCTATGAGCGTTACATGGAGACGCAGGATTTCTCGCATCTGGGCACGCGCTGCGAGATCAAGAACATGAACTCCATGAGGTTCATCCAGCAAGCCATTGATTATGAGGCCAAGCGCCAGATCGCCATTGTCGAGGCGGGCGGCGAGGTGGTGCAGGAAACCCGGCTTTACGATCCCGACAAGGGCGAGACGCGGTCCATGCGGTCCAAGGAGGAGGCGCATGATTACCGCTATTTCCCCGATCCCGACCTGCTTCCGCTGGAGATCGAGCAGGCGTGGGTGGACGCGATCAAGGCCGCGCTTCCGGAGCTTCCCGACGAGAAAAAGGCGCGATTTGTCAAGGACTTCGGCCTTTCGGAGTATGACGCGTCGGTGCTGACGGCGGAGGCCGAGGCGGCCGGATACTTCGAGAAGGTCGCGGCGGGCAACGACGGCAAGCTGGCGGCCAACTGGGTGATCAACGAGTTGTTCGGGCGGCTCAAGAAGGACGAGTGCGACATCACCGACTGCCCGATCCCGGCGGACCGTCTTGGCCAGATCGTGAAGCTGATCACCAAGGGCGACATCAGCGGCAAGATCGCCAAGGATGTCTTTGATATTGCTTATACTTCGGGCCGGGAGCCGGAAGAGATCGTCGAGACCGAGGGCATGAAGCAGGTCACCGACACCGGCGCGATCGAGGCCGCCGTGGACGAGGTGATCGCGGCCAACCCGGCGCAGGTGGAGAAGGCCCGGCAAAACCCGAAACTGGCGGGCTGGTTCGTCGGTCAGGTGATGAAGGCGACCGGCGGGAAGGCCAACCCCAAGGCGGTGAACGAGATCGTCAGCGCCAAGCTGGGGCTGTGAAAACCGCTGTCTGCATCGCGTCGGTATAACGTCGGTATTTTATCGGTATGCCGGGCGGTGGGCGGCCAACTACGGGACGGGGACGGATGAGCGCGCCTTTCATGTCAAGTTTCATGGAGATCGAGCCGGAGTGGATCGACTACAACGGCCATCTCAACATGGCCTATTACTTGGTGCTGTTCGACCGCGGCGCGGACGAAGCCTTCGAGGCGATGGGATTCGGCCCGGCCTATGCGGAGGCGCGCAAGCTCACGACCTACACCGGGGAGTTCCGCATTCGCTATCTGCGCGAGTTGCATCTGGGCAGCCGTGTGCGCATTTCGTTCCAGATCCTCGATCACGACGAGAAACGATTTCACGCCTTTCAGACCCTCTATCACGAGGACGGCTGGATCGCGGCGAGCGCGGAGTCGCTCACGCTGCATGTGGACATGACGGGGCCGAAGGTGGTGCCGATGCCCGAGGATATCCGGGCGAAGGTGTCGGCGATGGCCGAAGATCACGCCGCCCTGCCCCGTCCCGTGGATGCCGGCCGGTCCATCGGAATCCGGCGCCGGGGCTGACGCGCCGTGAAGACGCGTTGCGGCCGGACGGGGCGATTTTCTTTTCGTCCACTCGCCCCTTCAGCCCCGCGCCGCGGCCTGATAGGCTGCTCTGCGGCGATATCGGGAAAGGGACGCAATGGGCTATGAATACAAGGTCGTGCCGGCACCGGCCCGGGGCGTGAAGGAACGCGGTGTGAAGGGGGCCGAAGCGCGGTTCGCGCTGGCCGTGGAACGGCAGATGAACCGGCTTGCCGAAGATGGATGGGAGTATCAGCGCACCGATACGCTTCCCAGCGACGAGCGGTCCGGGCTGACCTCGACCACGACGCAGTTTCGCAGCCTCATGGTGTTTCGCCGCATCCGGCAGGACACGTTGGACGCTTTCGAGCCGCAGCTTCTGGAGCGGCCCGCCCCGCCCACCGAGGCCGAGGCCGAGGCTCCGGCAGAGCCGGAACCGAAGGCCGCGCCCCCCACACCAACGGCGAATGGCGAGGATGACGCCAAGGGCGGCGCCGAAAGCGCGGCACGGCGCATGATGGCGCGGGCACGGCAGTCGCTGGGGCGCGAGGACTGAGCCACTCGACGCTCATTCCCCGATGTCGAGCGCCAGCGCGTGGATGCGCGCCAGAAGGTCCGGTCCGAGCGCGGCATGCACCGCGCGGTGCCGGGCGATGCGCCCCTGCCCCGCGAAGGCATCGGCGCGGATGGTGACATTGAAATGGCTTTCCCCGCCCTCTATGTAGCCAGCATGGCCACGATGGCTTTCACTGTCATCGACAACCTCCAGGACGCGAGGCTGGAAAGCCCGTGTCAGACGTTCGTGTATTTCCTCGGTCACGGACATTTTTCGAAGCTCCCCTGTTCAATCCGGCATGCTTTGGATTACACTCCCTGCTCCGAGTCGAAAAGGTAAGTTCATGCGGAAACCAGACCCCTTCGGATTCGACATTTCGGTGTCATCCGCAAAGAAGAAAAACCCGCGCGGTCGGCGCGGGATGACCGGCGCGCAGGAAACCTCTACCCGCGTGTGCGAAAAGGAGGGTTGCGACAAGCCGGGCAAATACCGGGCGCCACGCGCGCCGGACGTTCTCGACGATTACCTGTGGTTCTGCAAGGAGCATGTGCGCGAGTATAACCTGAAGTGGAATTTCTTCGATGGCACCACCGAGGCGGAACTGAACGCGCAGCAATCGAAAGACAAGGTCTGGGAACGCGCCACCAAACCGATGAGCGACCCCGAGCAGCGGGCCTGGGCGCGGCTGGGGATCGAGGACCCGCATCAGGTGCTGGGGGCCAATGCCACGAAGAATCCGGGGCGTCGCGGCAACGCCAACAGGCGCCGCCTGCCACCGACAGAGCGCCGCGCGATCGAGATCCTCGAAGCGGAGGACCACTGGTCGAAGGCGGAGGTGCGCAAGGCCTACAAGAAGCTGATCAAGGTGCTGCACCCAGACATGAACGGCGGCGACCGCAGCCAGGAAGAACAATTGCAACTGGTGGTCTGGGCCTGGGATCAGGTCAAGGACAGCCGGTATTTCAAGTAAGGCGACGTGGTCGCGCGATCGGGCGTCCTGTTCGAGTATTTGCGGAACAGAGAAAGGCCGGGCGCTGTGACCCGGCCTTTCCCGTTCGCGCGCGAGTGGTTGGCTTACATCGCGGGCAGAAGCACGCGGTCGATCACGTGGATCACGCCGTTGGACTGCTTCACGTCGGCGATGGTGACGCGGGCCGAACGGCCACGCTCATCTTCCAGAACGACCATGTCGCCGTCCAAGGACGCCTGAAGCATGCAGCCGCCCACGGTTTCGATCGCGGCGGCGCCGTCACCTTCCTCGATCATCGACACGACCGCGCCGGACATCGCCTCTGCGGCGACAACGTGGCAGGTCAGCACCTTGGTCAGCGCGCCCTTGTTCTCGGGTTCAAGCAGGGATTCCACCGTGCCGGCCTGAAGCATGCCGAAGGCGTCGTTGGTCGGCGCGAAGACGGTGAACGGCCCCTCGGATTGCAGCGTCTCGACCAGATCGGCGGCCTGCACGGCGGCGACCAGCGTGGTGTGATCGGCGGAGTTCACGGCGTTCTCGACAATGGTCTTGTCGGCGAACATTTCCGCGCCGCCCACCATCGGATTGCCGCTCTCGGAATGGCTTCCGGCGAAGGCAAGGGGGGCTGCGAGGCCAAGGGTGGCCGCGGTGGCGAATGTCTTGAGGTTGAACATATCTCTCTCCTGTCATTGTGCGACCCGACCTTTTGGCCGGATGTAGGAGGGATACGGGGCGAAAGCGGGCGTGGTTCACCTGCGACGATCACATATCGGTCACGATGATGTGCCGTTGACGGGTGCGCGCCGCGCGCTACGGCGATCAGGCGGGCCGGAACACGAGGCTCGCGCCATTGAGGCAGTGCCGCTTGCCGGTGGGGGGCGGGCCGTCTTCGAAGATGTGGCCCAGGTGACTGCCACAGCGGCGGCAATGACATTCGGTGCGCGTCGTGAAGAGGGTGTTGTCCTCTTTCGTGCCGATGGCATCGGGCAACGCCTTCCAGAAGCTCGGCCAGCCGGTGCCGCTGTCGTATTTATGCTCGGACGAATAAAGCGGCAAATCGCAGCCGCGGCAATGATACGTGCCGGGCTCATAGACGTTGTCGAGTGGCGACGTGCCGGCGCGCTCGGTCCCTTCCTGCCGCATCACCTTGTATTGCAGCGGGGTGAGCATGGCGCGCCATTCCGCCTCGGTCCGGGTGACCTCGAACCCTTCGGCCAGCGCGGCGCCGGGTGCAAGGGCCGCCAGGCCGCAGGTCGCGGCGGTTCTGCCAATCATCTGTCGTCTGTTCATCTCTGCCTCCTTTTCGCTTGGGATCAACATGGGGCGCGCAAGGCGAAGGGGCAAATGAAGCGCGCGCAAAATGCCGTGAGCGACCGGACGCGCCGCGGTGCGCCCGATTGCCCCTTCCCCTTGCGGGCGACGGCGATATGTTGCACCAGTGGCGGAACTGGGACCGACCGCCCGAAGAGAAGGATTTGAGTTATGGCACACGGCATTATGGACGCGAACGCAAAACCGACCGAAGACATTTCGGTGCGTGATGTCTTTGGCATCGACAGCGACATGACAGTGCGTGGATTTGCCGAGAAAACCGACCGGGTGCCTGACATCGATTCGACCTACAAGTTTGATCCCGATACCACGCTGGCAATTCTGGCCGGGTTCGTGCACAACCGCCGGGTGATGATCCAGGGCTATCACGGCACTGGCAAATCCACCCATATCGAGCAGGTGGCCGCGCGGCTCAACTGGCCTTGCGTGCGGGTCAACCTCGACAGCCATATCAGCCGGATCGACCTGATCGGCAAGGACGCGATCAAGCTGCGCGACGGCAAGCAGGTAACGGAGTTTCACGAGGGCATCCTGCCCTGGGCGCTGCGCAATCCCGTCGCCATCGTTTTCGACGAGTACGACGCGGGCCGGGCCGATGTGATGTTCGTGATCCAGCGGGTGCTGGAGCATGACGGCAAGCTGACGCTTCTGGACCAGAACGAGATCATCACGCCCAACCCCTGTTTCCGCCTTTTTGCCACCGCCAACACGGTCGGGCTTGGCGATACCACGGGCCTCTATCACGGGGTGCAGCAGATCAACCAGGCGCAGATGGACCGCTGGTCGATGGTGGCGACGCTCAACTATCTCAGCCATGACGCGGAGACCGCGATCGTTCTGTCAAAGGCACCGCATTACAACACCGAAAAGGGCCGCAAGACGGTCAGCCAGATGGTGACAGTGGCCGATCTGACGCGCACGGCCTTCATGAACGGCGATCTTTCCACGGTGATGAGCCCGCGCACGGTGATCAACTGGGCGCTCAACGCCTCGATTTTCCGCGATGTGGGCTATGCCTTCCGGCTGTCGTTCCTCAACAAGTGCGATGAGCTGGAGCGCGAGACCGTGGCCGAGTTCTATCAGCGACTGTTCGACGAGGAACTGCCCGAAAGCGCGGCCAGCCTGAGCCTCGGCTGAGGCCGGGCAATGCGGTGGTGACGCGCGGGGCACGGCGCATTATGTTTCTGCGGGGGGCGATGGTCCCCGATCACCGGGACGGTCCGGCACCGCGTTGGTGCCGGGGCAGCGGCCCGGACGCACGGGAGGCGGTGTGATGGCACAGAAGACGGACAATCCGGCCGATCCGTTCAAGAAGGCGCTGGCCGAGGCCACCAAGGTCATGGCCGACGATCCCGATCTGACGGTCAGCTATACGGTGGACCCCTCGGGCCTGTCGGGCGAGGCGATGCGCCTGCCGCAGATCAGCCGCCGCATGACGCGCGAGGAGGTGCTTCTGGCGCGCGGGACGGCGGATGCGCTGGCGCTGCACCGCAAGTATCACGACGATGCGACGCATGCGCGCTACTCCCCCGGCGAGGGGATCGCGCGCGAGCTTTACGAATCGATGGAGACCGCGCGCTGCGAGGCGATGGGCGCGCGTGACATGCCCGGCACGGCCACCAATATCGACGCCAGAATCGGGCACGATGCGCGCGGGCGCGGATATGATCAGGTCACCAACCCCGCCGACGTGCCACTGCCGGTGGCGGCGGGATACCTGATCCGGCATCTGGCGACGGGGCGTCCGCTGCCGCCGGCGGCGCAGAACGTGCTCGATCTTTGGCAGGGGCATATCGAGCAGAACGCCGGCGAGACGCTGACGCGGCTCGACGAGCTGCTCTCGGATCAGGCGCAGTTCGCCAAGCTGGCGCGGCGGGTGATCGAGGATCTGGGCTATGGCGATCAGCTTGGCGACGATCCCGACGATCTTGACGACGAAAGCCAGGACGAGTCCGAAGAAGACGCCGACGAAGAGCCCGATCCCGACAGCACCGGGCAGGAGGACAGCGAGGACGACGACCAGGAGGCCGATCCCGAGCAGTCGCAGGAGGAGGAACAGGACAGTTCCGAGGCGCAGGTCAGCATGGACGACATGGCCGACGAGGAAATGTCGGACGAGACCGAGATGCCCGACGGAGAGGCGCCGCTGGATCCACCGGCGCCGCAGCCCGTATCGGACGCCGATCCGAACTATGCCGTGTTCGACAGTTCATTCGACGAGGAGATCCGCGCCGAGGATCTGGCCGAGCCGGTGGAGCTTGAACGGCTGCGCGCCTATCTCGATCAACAGCTTGAGCCGCTCAAGGGCGCGGTGTCGCGGCTGGCCAACAAGTTGCAGCGCCGGTTGCAGGCGCAGCAGAACCGCAGTTGGGAGTTCGATCTGGAGGAGGGCATTCTGGATGCCGGGCGTCTGGCGCGGGTTGTGGCAAACCCGACCACGCCGCTGTCGTTCAAGATGGAAAAGGACATGGAGTTCCGCGACACGGTCGTGACGCTCTTGCTGGACAACTCCGGCTCCATGCGGGGGCGGCCGATTTCCATCGCGGCGATCTGTGCCGACGTTCTGGCCCGCACGCTGGAGCGGTGCGACGTGAAGGTGGAAATCCTCGGCTTCACGACCCGCGCATGGAAGGGCGGGCAATCGCGTGAGAAATGGCTTGGCGAGGGTCGGCCGCAGCTTCCCGGGCGGCTCAACGATCTGCGCCACATCATCTACAAGCGGGCGGATGCGCCGTGGCGCCGCGCGCGGCCCAACCTTGGCCTGATGATGAAAGAGGGGCTTTTGAAGGAAAATATCGACGGTGAAGCGCTGGAATGGGCACACCGCCGCATGCTGGCGCGGCCCGAGGCGCGCAAGATCCTGATGGTGATTTCCGATGGCGCCCCGGTGGACGATTCCACGCTTTCGGTGAACCCGGCGAACTACCTCGAAAAGCATCTGCGGGACGTGATCCACATGGTCGAGCGGCGCAAGCTGGTGGAGTTGCTGGCCATCGGGATCGGCCATGACGTGACGCGCTATTACAACCGGGCGGTGACAATCACCGATGTGGAGCAGTTGGCCGGTGCGATGACAGAGCAGCTTGCCTCTCTGTTCGACCGCGACCCGCGGGCCAGAGCACGCTTCATGGGCATCCGCAAGGTGAGCTGACACGGCGCGCCCCGACCGGGCGCGTCCGCCCTGCCCCTTGCACTTGGCCCGCAAGCCGTTAGCGTGCGCCGGCACGGATCGACGGAGGCGCACATGTTACAGGAATTCGACGCGACATCTCGGCCCGAACAGGGGCCGCCGCGCCTTGCGGCGTTGCGCGAGGCGATGGCGCGGGCGGGGCTTGACGGCTATCTGGTGCCGCGCGCGGACGCGTATCAGGGGGAATACGTCGCGCCGCGCGATGATCGGTTGGCGTGGCTCACCGGCTTCACCGGATCGGCGGGGTTCTGCGTGGTGCTGCGCGATCTGGCCGGGGTGTTCGTGGACGGACGCTACCGGGTGCAGGTGAAGGATCAGGTCGATACCGGGCATTTCACACCCGTGGACTGGCCCGAAACGCGGCCCGGCCCGTGGCTGCGCGAGCATCTGGCGCGCGGGCGCATCGGGTTCGATCCATGGCTGCATACAGTGGGCGAGATCGACAAGCTGACTGCGGCGCTGGAGGGGGCGGGGATCACGCTGGTGCCGGCTGGAAACCTCGTGGATGCGATCTGGACCGATCAGCCCGGCCCGCCGATGGCGCCGGTCCGTGCCCATCCCGACGATCTGGCCGGGGCCAGCCATGCGGACAAGCGCGCGAATCTGGCCGAGACGTTGCGCGCCGCCGGGCAGCGGGCGGCGGTGATCACCCTGCCCGACAGCCTGTGCTGGCTGCTCAATATCCGGGGCGGGGACATTCCGCGCAACCCGGTGGCGCATGGCTTCGCGGTGCTGCATGACGACGGGCGGGTCGATCTGTTCATGGCGGGCGATAAGCTGGGCGGGCTGGACGATCACCTTGGCCCCGAGGTGCGCCCGCAGCCGCCGGAGCGGTTTCTCGCGGCGCTGGCGGGGCTGTCCGGGCCGGTGCGGCTTGACCGCGACAGCGCGCCGGTGGCGGTTGCCGAGGCGCTGCGCACCGCAGAGGTGGAGATCACCTGGGGCGGTGATCCCTGCGCGCTGCCAAAGGCGCGCAAGACCGGGGCCGAAATCACCGCCACGCGCGAGGCGCATCTGCGCGACGGGGCGGCGGTTTGCGCGTTCCTGCACTGGTTCGACGAATGGGCCGGGACCGGCATCACAGAGATCGACGTGGTGACGGAACTGGAAAATTGCCGCCGCGCCACCGGTGCCTTGCTCGACATCAGTTTCGACACGATCGCGGGCAGCGGGCCGCATGGCGCGGTGATCCACTACCGGGTGACACATGACACCGACCGGACGCTGACGGAGGGCGATCTTCTGGTGCTCGACAGCGGCGGGCAGTACCGCGACGGCACCACCGACATCACGCGTACCCTGCCCGTCGGCACACCGGGCGAGGCGGAGCGCGCGGCCTTTACCCGTGTGCTGAAGGGCATGATCGCGGTGTCGCGTCTGCGCTGGCCGCAGGGGCTGGCCGGGCAGCATCTGGAGTCCATCGGGCGGGTGCCGCTCTGGCAGGCGGGGCAGGATTTCGATCACGGTCTGGGACATGGCGTCGGGGCCTATCTGTGCGTGCATGAGGGGCCGCAGCGGCTCAGCCGGCTCAGCGATGTGCCGCTGGAGCCGGGAATGATCCTGAGCAACGAGCCGGGGTATTACCGCGAGGGCGCCTTTGGCATTCGCATCGAAAATCTTGTGGTGGTCGAAGAGGCCCCGCCC
Organism: Salinihabitans flavidus; assembly: GCF_900110425.1. GTDB lineage: Bacteria > Pseudomonadota > Alphaproteobacteria > Rhodobacterales > Rhodobacteraceae > Salinihabitans > Salinihabitans flavidus. The sequence continues at coordinate 49,936 of NZ_FODS01000004.1, forward strand.
CTGCCCGGCGGTGACGCGCATCGCGCGATGCTCCGGTTCAGCACGCTGACATATGCGCCCATCGACCGGCGGCTGATTGTCGCGGAGATGCTGACAGGGGAAGAACGCGCGTGGATTGACGCCTATCATGCCACTTGCCGCGAGAAGATCGGCCCGAGACTGGACAAGGCGGCGCAACTGTGGCTGGATCGCGCGACTGCGCCGCTGTGACACACGGATGTCATGTGCCCGCTGTCTGCTCGGCACGCGGCGACAAGGACGATCTTGAGAAGAGAGGGACGACAATGGCCAAGCCAACAATCACGATCCGAAAGGCAGACGGGATCTGGAGCGTGCGTGCGGGCGGTGCCGTTCTTGGCGAAAGCAGCAACGCGCTTGAACTGAGCGAGGGCGATCTGCCGCCGGTGATCTATTTCCCGCGTATCGACATTGCCACGGCGTTCCTCGACCGAACCGATCACAGCACCCATTGCCCGCACAAGGGCGATGCCACCTATTATTCCATCGTCACGAAAAGCCGGACCCTTCCCAACGCGGCATGGAGCTATGAAGACCCCAGTGACGACGTGGCGCGGATCAGGGATTATCTGGCGTTCTATCCCAGCGACGATGTGACCGTGGAACAGATCTGAATCGGCCGGCACGGTTCCCTATGAATGCTCCTCTGCCGCCGTGGCGGCGAGCGCCTTGTTGTAGGCCCTGAGCGCGTCGACGTGAAAGAGCGCGCCGCGCAGTTCCGGCGCCTGCCCCTCGCCGGTTTGAGTGACCACCGGCAGGAAGGTCAGGCCAGAGCGTTCGAACACCGGCAGGGCGGCCTCCAGCGTGGCGTTGGCGTCGATATAGAGGCCCTCCTCTATCAACTTCTGGCAGTGGTCTTCGGGCGCGGCGCGCTCATCATCCATCGGGCGCATCACGCGTTTGACCTGAAACATCGCCAGAAGATACGCTTGCGGGCCCGCCGCCACATGCACGCCGCGTCGTTCCAACTGCGTGAGAAAGAACGACTGATGCACGAGCCGCGAGCTGAGCGCGGTGGAAATCGAGACGCTAACCATCACGGCAAGCCCGGTCTGCCAGTCACCGGTCAGTTCGAACACGATCAGCGTGGTGGAGATGGGCGCGCCCAGAACCGCCGCCGCCACCGCCCCCATGCCCGCCAGCGCATAGAGCGTGTGCGAGCCCGAGACATTGGGAAACAGAGGCGTCGCGATCAGCCCGAAGGCCAGCCCGGTGAGCGCACCGATCATCAGGGCGGGCGAGAAGACCCCGCCGCCCATGCGCCCGGCCATCGTAATCGACACCGCGATCACCTTCAGGATGCAGAACACGATCGCCTCATGCAGCACAAGCTCTCCGGTCAGGGCGGCGGAGGTGGTTTCATAGCCCACGCCGATGATATGCGGAAACCAGATCGCCAGCCCGCCCAGCATCGCACCGGAGACAGCGGGCCGCAGCCAGCGCGGCATGCCGGTGTGGTCCTGTATCTGGGAGGCCATGTCCTCGGACCAGAAGATCGTCCACATCAGCGCCACCGCGACAAAACCGCAGATACCGCCCAGAAGCAGGAAGGCGGGAAGCTCCTGGTAGAACTGGAACACCGAACTGTCGGGCAGACGAAACTCGGTGACGCCACCGAATTCCAGACGGTTGATGACGGTTCCCGCGACGCTTGCGATCACGATGGGCGCAAAGGCGTGGACCGCGAAATGCCGCAGCACCACCTCCAGCGCGAAGAGCGCCCCGGCGATGGGGGCGTTGAAGCTGGCCGAGACCGCCGCCGCCACCGCGCAGCCCAGAAGGTCGCGCCCGGTCAACCCGCTGGCGCGGATACGCTCGCTCACCCATGTGGAAATGACGGCGGCCATATGCACCACCGGCCCCTCGCGCCCGGTGGAGCCGCCGGAACTCAGCGTGATCAGCGAGGACACGGCGGAGGCGATCCCGGCGCGCATCTCGACCCGGCCGTCATGAAGCGCCGCGCCCTCGATCACGTCGGACACGGCGCGCACGCGCCCACCGGGTGTGTAGCGATCGAGGATCAGTCCCACGACCAGCCCCCCGGCTATGGGGATGCCGAGAATCCAGTACCACGGCAGCGTTTCGGCGAAGCTGTGCAGCCGGTTGATATTGTCGGTGCCGTAGAGCGCCGCTTGCAGCGCCTCGATCCCCTTGCGGAAGAACAACGCGGCAAAGCCGGCGGCAATCCCGATGCCAAGCGCGATGAACCAGAACTGGATCTGGCTCGGCCCCCGGTCCAGCAGGATATGCCATCCGCCCCGGCAGGTGCGCCCCGCCTGTTTCAGGCTTTCGGCAAGAAAGGACAGGATCGGGTTCGACATTGGCCTGCATATCTCGTGTCGCGTAGTCCAGCATTAGGCCAGCCGCGCCCCGAACCCAAGCCCCAACCGCCAAAACCGTATCACGGCAAGACCGGAAGGCCCGTTTTCAACTGTCCAGCAACACCCGCGCCGCGCCGCGCGCCTCATCGGTGACGGTATCGCCCGCCAGCATCCGCGCGATCTCGTCCACGCGCGCGCCGGGATCGAGCGGCACCACCTGAGATAGCGTCTGGCCATCCTGCACCTGTTTCACCACCTGCCAGTGATGCGCGCCGAGTGCCGCGACCTGCGGAGAATGGGTGACGACGAGCACCTGCCCCCCCTCGGCCAGCGCCTTGAGGCGGCGGCCCACGGCATCCGCCGTTGCGCCGCCGACACCGCGGTCAATCTCGTCGAAAATCATGGTGACGCCGGTATTGCCGTGGCTCAGACAGACCTTGAGCGCGAGCAGAAAGCGGCTCAGCTCCCCGCCCGAGGCGATGCGCGCCAGCGGACCGGAGGGCGCGCCGGGGTTGGTGGCGACGGTGAAATCCACCGCGTCGCGCCCGTCGGGGCCGGGATCGGCGGGAACGATCCGGGTCTCGAAGACAGCCCGCTCCATCTTCAGGGGGGCAAGCTCTCCGGTCACCGCCGCGTCGAGCCGGACGGCCGCCTCTGCGCGGGCTGCGCTCAGCCTGTCGGCGGCCGCGTCATAGGTGGCCTCGGCCTCTTTCAGGGCGCTGCGCAGGGCGTCGATATTGCCGGCCCCGGCCTCCAGCGCATCGAGTTTTCCGCGCAGGTCGGCGGCAAAGCCGCCCAGATCGTCGGGCACGACCCCGTGCTTGCGCGCCAGCGCCCGGATGGCAAAGAGGCGTTCCTCAATCTGCTCAAGCTCCAGCGGGTTGAAATCCAGCGCCTCGAGTGCGCGCATCACGCCGTCGGCAGCCTCGCCCAGTTCCGCCATGGCGCGCGACAGGGCGGCGATCGGGCTTTCCAGATGTCCACCGGCGGCCTCCTCGGCTCCTTCGAGCCAGCGAAGCGCGTCGCCCATTGCGCCCTCGGCCCCGTCGTGCCCCAGCGCGGCATGGGCGCGGGAGACATCCTCGCGCACCTTTTCGGCCCCCTGCATCAGGCGGCGGCGGGTATCAAGCTCTGCCTCCTCGCCCGGTTGCGGGTCCAGCGCGTCAAGCTCTTTCACCGCGTGGCGCAGGTATTCCTCTTCGGCCTGCACCTCGGCCAGAGCGTCCTGCGCTGCCTGAAGCGCCTTGCGGGCGCGGCCCTGAGCGGCCCAGGCCGTGCGGACCTCGGCCCGCAGATCCCCCAGCCCCGCGAAGTCATCAAGAAGATCGCGGTGCCCGCGCGCGTTGAGAAGGCCGCGGTCGTCGTGCTGCCCGTGCAGCTCTATGAGCGTGTCGGACAGGGCGCGCAGCACCTCGCCGGTGCAGCGGCGGTCGTTGACCCACGCCGTCTTGCGCCCGTCGCTGCGGTTGACGCGGCGCAGGATCAGTTCCGGCCCGGTTGGCAGACCGGCCTCTTGCAGGACCGCTTGCGCCGGGTGATCGGGGGTCAGCGCGAATTCCGCCACCACCTCGCCCTGATCGGCCCCGCTGCGCACCAGTTCGGCACGCCCGCGCCAGCCCAGAACGAAGCCCAGAGAATCGAGAAGAATCGATTTGCCCGCCCCGGTTTCGCCGGTGAGCACATTCAGACCGGGCCGGAAATCAAGCTCCAGCCGGTCGATGATCAGCATGTCGCGGATCTCTAATGTGCGCAGCATCCGAAAAACCCCATGCGGGGATCAGCCCGCCATGCCCCTGTGAGTGATCAGAGCCATTCCCCCTTGACCGTCTGACGGTAGATGGCCGTGAGCCAGTTGTCGCCCAATGGCTGTGGCTTCAGCCCCCGGCCCGTCAGGAGCCTGTAGCTGTCCTCGTAGAACTCGGTCGACCGGAAGTTATGCCCAAGGATCGCGGCGGCGGTCTGCGCCTCGTCGGTCAGCCCAAGCGCGAGATAGGATTCGACCAGCCGGTGCAGTGCCTCGGCCACATGGGTGGTGGTCTGAAAATCTTCGACCACGACACGGAACCGATTGCTGGCGGCGGCAAAATGGTCGCGCTTGAGATAGTAGCGGCCAACCTCCATCTCCTTGCCGGCCAGATGGTCATAGGCCAGATCGAACTTCAGAATCGCGGAGCGGGCGTATTCGCTGTCGGGATAGGTTTCGATCACCTTGCGCAGGGATTGAAGTGCCTGGAAGGTCAGACCCTGATCGCGGCCGACCTCGTCAATCTGGTCATAATAGCTCAGCGCCAGAAGATACTGTGCGTAGGCGGCATCGTCATCGGCGGGATAAAACTGAATGTAGCGATCCGCGGCGGCACGGGAATTCTCGTAGTCCTCGGCCCGGTGGAAGGCATAGGCCTGCATGATCAGCGACCGCTTGGCCCATTCGGAATAGGGATAGAGACGCTCCACCTCGCCGAAGAAGCGTGCGGCATCCTCATTGCGGTTGCGCTCAAGTTCATACTCACCGCGTTCGAAGATCTGTTCGGCAGTGAACTGCTCCATCGCGATGTCGCCGCGTCCCGCCTTCTCGGCCGTCGAGGTGCCGCAAGCCGCAATCAGCAGGCACACACCGAATGCACCGATCCATTTCGCCCGGAACCTGCCGCCTGTCATGCGCTCAACCTCTTCGTTTCCCCCCGGGCGGACGACCTGACCAGTTCGGCGGCCCACGCCACCCGCGCTTGCCACCTCGCTTAGCACAGAAAATTCCGGTGCAAAACGTCTTTGGCGTGTTTTCGCGTGAGCTTCAGGCGACAGCGGGGATTTCGCTGGCATGAACCCCTCTGCCCGGCAGATGCGCCAGCATCTCAGGGGCGCATTCGATCAGCCGAACCGCACCGGGTGTGGTAAAGAGAGCACGCAGAAGCGCATTCGTCGTCGCGTGGCCGGCACGGATTCCGGTGTATGCCCCCATAATCGGCGCCCCGGCCAGCGCAAGATCGCCCACCGCATCGAGCATCTTGTGGCGCACCGCTTCGTCGGTGTGACGCAGACCGCCCGGATTCAACACGCTGGCGCCGTCCACGACGACGGCATTTTCCAATGTTCCCCCGAGGGCAAGACCCTGAGCGTGCATGGACTCCACATCGGCCTTGCGGCAGAACGTCCGGCTGTCACACAATTCGCGAACGAAGGTGCCATTCGACAGCGTAAGTGCCTTGCGTTGAACGCCAATGGCCGCGTCATCGAAGTCGATTTCGAAGTCGATATGAAACCGCTTCGACGGGACGAGACTGGCGCGCGCATCACCGCGCACGACCTCGATCGGGCGGAGCACTTCGAAAACGTGAAGTGGCGCGTGGATGGATTGAAGCCCGCCAGCCAGAATGGCCCGCACGAACTCGGCGGAACTTCCGTCGAGGATCGGCACCTCGGGTCCGTCGATCTCGATCAACGCATTATGAACGCCGCACCCCGCAAGGGCCGCCATGACATGTTCGATCGTGGAGACCGACACACCCGCATGGTTCACGATGCGCGTGCAGAGCGGTGATTGTTCGGCCATGTCCCAGCGCGCCGGAATCATGGCGTCGCCAATCAGGATGTCGCGGCGGCGGAACCAGATGCCGAAATTCGCGGACGCAGGGCGAATTTCCATCGAGATCGACCGGCCACTGTGAAGCCCGGTTCCGCGAAAGCGGAGTATGGAGTTGACAGTGTTCTGCACGCGTCGCCCTTCCTCATGCATGCCCTCCTTTTGCCGGGGGCAAGATTGTTGAGCGTTTGTAAATGTAGAGGCAGGTATTCTCAATTCACTCTTTGTAACGATATGAAACATCATTTCCGAAGATGCGCGGAAGATTGCCAGATCAGAAATAGGTCTTTGATTTAAAAGTAAAAAGACCGCCCGGAAGGGGCGGTCTTTTGCGTCGTCTATTTTTGCCGAATCAGTTCGCCTGACGGCGCAGGAAAGCGGGAATTTCGATGCGTTCCTCATCGGCGTCATCTTCTTGCCGCTGCTGGGTCGCCTGCATGCTGGGCTGCTGGCGGGCGGGGCGCGCGGCGCGCTCGGGCTGTTCCTGACCTTGACCCGTCATGCGGTTGATCAGGGAGTTGATCCCGAAGCGCGACTTTTCCTCTGCTCCCGCCTGCTCGGGCTGGGTGGAGGCGGGGCGTTGTTGCGGCTGCTGCGAGGAGGACTGGCCCGGCGCCTTGCCGACGGCCGTGCGCAAGCGTTGCATGGCTTCAGGTGAGGGGGTGCCGGGGGCTGGCGGGCGGGGGGCGACAAAGCTCTCGGCCGCGTCTTCCTCGTAGTCGCCATAGGCGTCCTGCTGCGGCTCGAACCGGGCCACCTGCGGCTGATAGGCCGGTGGCGGCAGACCGTCGTCATTCTCGACATACTGCGCGGCTTGTGATGGCGAGTCCTCGAAGATGTCTTCCATCTGATCCTCGGCGGCGGCGCGCTGTGTGTCGAGATCACTGAAAAGCGACGGCTCACCGGCCTCGCGCGCGGCGATTTCGTTGGCGGGCGCAGGGTCTTCCTCGGCATCGGCGAGCGCCACGGCCGGGGTTTCAACATTGACCTGCTGCTTGAGTGGCTCGGACAGTTTGCGGCGCGGCACCGGGATGTCGCTGCTCACGTCGGAGACATCGATGCCGGTGGCCACGACGCTGACGCGCATCGCGCCTTCCATTTCAATGTCGAGGGTCGAGCCGACAATGATGTTGGCATCGGCGTCCACTTCCTCGCGGATGCGGTTGGCGGCCTCGTCCAGTTCAAACAGGGTCAGGTCGTGCCCGCCAGTGATGTTGATCAGCACACCGCGCGCGCCCCGCAGGCTGATTTCGTCGAGCAGCGGGTTGGCGATCGCCTTCTCGGCGGCCTGGATGGCGCGATCTTCGCCTTCGGCCTCTCCGGTGCCCATCATCGCCTTGCCCATCTCGTCCATGACCGCGCGCACGTCGGCAAAGTCGAGGTTGATCAGGCCCGGGCGGACCATCAAATCGGTCACCCCCTTCACGCCCTGATAGAGCACGTCGTCGGCCATCGAAAACGCCTCGGTGAAGGTGGTCTTCTCGTTGGCGAGACGGAACAGGTTCTGGTTGGGAATGATGATCAGCGTATCGACCACCCGTTGCAGGCTCTCCACACCGTCTTCGGCCTGACGCATACGCTTGGCGCCTTCGAACTGGAACGGTTTGGTGACAACACCCACGGTGAGCACACCCAGCTCGCGCGCCGCCTGCGCGATGATCGGCGCGGCGCCGGTGCCGGTGCCGCCGCCCATGCCGGCGGTGATGAAACACATATGCGCGCCCGCAAGGTGATCGACGATCTGTTCGATGCTCTCCTCGGCCGCGGCGGACCCCACGCTGGGTCGGGCCCCTGCGCCGAGTCCTTCCGTGACCTTCACGCCAAGCTGCACACGGTGTTCCGCGTTACTCTGGGCAAGGGCCTGCGCATCGGTGTTGGCGACCACGAACTCCACGCCCGTAAGCTCTTTGGCGATCATGTTGTTGACCGCGTTGCCACCGGCTCCGCCGACACCAAAAACGGTGATACGGGGTTTCAAGTCTTCCTGACCGGGCATCATGAGATTTAATGTCATTGAGCTGTCCGCCTGCTGCCTGAACCCGTCTTCACGGGTGTTTTTCTGCCTACTCTGGGACGATCCTAACGATGACAGCGGGAATCGTCATCCAAAAAAGCACAAATTGACGCGAAATATGGCCATAAATCGATCACGACACGCGGTATTTTGCCGATATGGGCACATCTTGCGGCTTTGACTGCCGTCAACACAACACGCGAAAACACCCCGCCCGAATATCAGGCGAGTCATTTTGCGTTTCAGAATGTCGGTGGCCTCTGCTCGGCCCATATATCTATCCGCCTTGTTCTGGCGGTTGATCTTATCGTATCGCGTTTCACCCACGCCGTCACCCCGAAAATCCCTTTTGGCAGGGTGTTTTACCCGCTGCCTTGCGAAAGCTCTGCGCCCTACCAGTTGTCGCGAAACCAACGCACGGCGCGGCGCAGGGAACGGACGGGGTAGCGTTCGACCGGCAGGTCGAAATCCCACCATTCATCCTGTGGATGGGTTGCGAAAAGGCACATACCCACGGCAGAGGCGAACCCCGGACCAGTCGCCGCCTGCGGCAGGCCGTGAACGCGCATGGGCCGTCCAAGGCGCACCTGTTGACCGAGGATGCGGGAGGCAAGGCCGTCAAGGCCGGGGATCTGGCTGCCGCCGCCGGTGAGAACGATCTGCTGGCTGGGCAGGTATTCGAAACCCGCTGCGTCCAGACGGGCGCGCACCTCTTCGAGGATCTCTTCGACCCTGGGGCGCATGATGCCGATGAGTTCGGCGCGCGACACCGTGCGGCGGTCGTGCTCCCAGTCGCCGGTGTCGCCTTCAAGCTCAATCATCTCGCGGTCGTCCATGCCCGTGGCCACGACCCCGCCGTAGAAGGTCTTTATACGCTCGGCCGTGGCTGTGGGCACTTGAAGACCCATCGAGATGTCGCCGGTGACGTGTTCACCGCCCATGCGCACCGCGTCGGCATAGATCATGTGCTTCTTCATGAAGATGGACAGACCGGTCGCGCCGCCCCCCATGTCGATGCAGGCCGCGCCCAGTTCCTGTTCGTCCTCGACCAGTGCGGACAGCCCCGAGACATAGGACGAAGAGGCGATCCCCGCCAGTTCCAGATCGCATCGCTTCACACAGTGCAGGAGGTTTTCCACGGCCGCCGCATCCACCGTCAGCATATGCATGTCGCAGGTCAGTTGCTGCCCCATCTGACCGCGCGGATCGCCAAGTCCGGAACGGTGATCGAGCGCGAAATTCACCGGCTGAGCATGCACGACCTCGCGTCCTTCGCCATAGTCGGGCAGGTCGCAGGCGGCCAGTGCGCGCGCCACATCCTGTTCGGTGACAACATGTCCTTCAAGGTCGATTGCCCCGTCCAGCCCGTAGGAGCGTGGCTCCGCCCCCGAGAAACAGGCGATGACGTGATCGACCCGGATCTGCGCCATCTTCTGGGCGGCCTGGACCGCTGTGCGGATGGCGCGCTCTGTCTCCTGCATGGCGCTGATTTCGCCGAAACGGACGCCGCGCGAACGGGTCGTGGCGGCCCCGATCACGCGAAACCCCGTTTGGCCCGCCATCGGGCCGACCCCGTCCATCGCGGCGAGTTTGTCGGTTCCGTCGAAGCGCAGGACAAGGCAGGCAATCTTGGAACTGCCGACATCCAGAACCGCCACCACACCGCGCTGCATCGCCGCCTTGCGCATGTTGCGCATCGCTCGCTGGCTATCGTAAAGTCCATTCATAAGTCATTGCTCCGAGCCGAGAGTTTGCGAAGTTTCCACCAGTCCTGAACCGCGCGCTCGGCGATGCGGACGGTTGGCCGCTCGGGCAGCCGCATGTCCACAATCACGAGGTCGCGGTCGAGCATGTCCTGACCTTCGGCCAGCACGATCACACGTTCCAGCGCCTGAACCGCGCCGCGTTCGGGCAGCAGGATGCGTTGTCCCCGGTCGAGCACCACGTCCCAGCGCCGCTCTCCGATACGTTCCAGGCCGCGCAGCCGGTCGCTCAATGGCTCACCCGCCGAGAAGAGCGCCAACGCCTCATCGACATGCGCCGCAGCCCCCTTTCCCGCCATGATCGGCAAGGGTCCATGTGCGGAGCGGCCCGCCGCACGGGCGACGACCACGCCATCCACATCGACCAGATCCAGCCCCGCGGCGGTGCGCCACAGGATCACCGGCACACGTTCGGTCACATCGACACGCAACACGCCGCCCGGACGGATACGCACCGAGGCGGCGGAAATCGCCGGAAGCGCCATCACCTGTTCGCGGATCTGCGCCAGATCGAGATCAAAGGAACTGCGGGGAAAATCTATCGGAACGATCTCGCGGATGGTTCCGGACACATCCGGGCTGGCGCCATTGATCTCCATCAGATCGACCATGAATTCGGGGCGGCTCTGGATCGAGGTGCGGATATCGGCAATCGCCAGCACGATACGATCGCGCCGGTCCGCATCCGACAGCCAAAGCCCCGCAGCGCCGAACGCAAGAGCAAAAGGCACCGCCACGCGAAGCGCAAAGCGGAACAGCGGGGTGAGCATAAGCCGCTGAAATCTGTAGGCCCAGCGGGAGGGAGCGGGGTCGGAACGCGGAGGGCTCACCTGTTGCACGAGGCGTCCTCCACCATCCAGCGACACAGGTCGGGGAACGACACGCCGACGGCCTGCGCCTGTTCGGGCGACAGCGATGTGGCGGTCATGCCGGGTTGGGTATTGGTTTCCAGAAGCACCAGCCCGTCGAGACCGCGCGTTTCGTCCCAGCGGAAATCGGTCCGGCTCAGGCCGCGGCAGCCAAGGGCCTCATGCGCGCGCAGGGCATAGTCGAGGCAGGCTTCGAAAATTTCCGACGGGATCTCGGCGGGAACGACATGGCGCGAGCCACCGGGCTTGTATTTGGCATCATAGTCATACCAGCCATCGGTCAGGATGTCGGTGACCGTGAGCGCCCGGTCCCCCATCACCGTGGTGGTCAGCTCGCGCCCCGGCGCGAAGCGTTCGATCATCACCACCTCGGGCATGTCCGCCGAAAGCTGCGGGGGGCCGTTGGCGGCCTCATGCACGAGATAGACCCCGACCGAAGAACCTTCGTTGTGCGGCTTCACCACATAGGGGGGGTCCATGACATGGCGTGTGCGCACCTCATCGGCGGACGCGAGGCGGCTCTTGACCACCGGCAGCCCGGCGGCGGCAAAGGCGGCCTTGCTGCGTTGCTTGTCCATCGCCAGCGCAGAAGACAGCACGCCCGAATGCGTATAGGGCAGTGCCATCCATTCGAGAACGCCCTGAACGCAGCCGTCCTCTCCCCAGCGGCCATGCAGGGCATTGAACACCACATCGGGGGCGATCTCGGCCAGCCGCAGCGCGACATCGCGGCCCGCATCGAGTTCCACTACATTCAGAAATCCGGCGTCTCGAAGGGCGGCGGCGCAGGCATGCCCCGTGGACAGCGACACCTCGCGTTCCGCGGAAATGCCGCCCATCAATACCGCAACCTTCGGGTTCGCCCTGCCCGACAGTCCCATCCGTGCCTCAATATCCGGGCCGTTTCGGCCCCTTATTATATGGCGCGATCCGCGCCTTTCTGCTCTTGGGCTGTTTGCCCCGTTCCGCCTTTCAGACGGTTGTTTTCCTCATGCGCCGATGGGGATCGTTGCCTGTCCGACCCCGGCAAAAATCAGCCCGGATCACCGATACGCATGATTTCCCACTCTAGCTCTATTCCGCTTGTCTGGAAAACCTTTTTTCGCACTTCTTCGCCAAGACCTTCGAGATCGGTCGCTGTCGCGCCACCCTTGTTGATGAGGAAGTTGGAATGTTTCTCGCTCATCTGCGCGCCGCCACGGCTGGCCCCGCGCATTCCCGCATCATCGATCACCTTCCACGCCTTCAGGTCATGCACGTCGTCATCGCGCCCGGTGGAGGAAAATCCGGCCGGATTGCGAAAGGTGGAACCGGCGCTGCGCTCTTTCGTGGGTTGGGTGGCATCGCGCCGGGCCAGTTGGTCGGCCATGCGGCGATCAAGGTCTTCGGGATCGCCGGTGCGTCCCTCGAAGGTGGCCTGCGTGATCACCCACCCCTCCGGCAGATCGGTCTGGCGGTAGCGAAAATTCAGATCATCGGCGCGGAGGGTGACCGTCTCGCCGCCACGGGTCACGGCCTGCGCCTCGACAAAGGCATCGGCCACATAGGTGCCATAGCATCCCGCGTTCATCCGAACTGCACCGCCGATGGCGCCGGGGATCGTGCGCAGGAATGTCAGATCCACCCCTGCCTGCGCGGCCTTGCGCGCCACATGGGCGTCGAGCGCGGCCGCCCCTGCGGTAACGCGGCCTCCCTCTATCGTGATACTGTTGAAGCCGCGCCCCATGCGGATCACCACCGCGCGCAGCCCGCCGTCGCGCACGATCAGGTTGGAGCCGACGCCCATTGTGAAAACGGCAACCGATGGGTCAAGGTCGCGCAGGAAGGCGGCCAGATCCTCGTGATCGGCCGGTTGAAACAGCCAGTCGGCAGGCCCGCCGACCCGCAGCCACGTCAAGTCGGACAACGGCCGGCCGGAGGTGAGTTTTCCGCGGGGATGAGGCATCTCGGTCATGCCGTCCGTGATAGGGGGCCACGTCCCGGGCTGCAAGCCACGACGACGCGCGCTCTCCGGATCCGGACGCGGCGCCTATGGGCGCGTGGCGTGCTTGACGACAACGGCCTTGAGTTTCCGGCCCAGCCGGATCAGCGGCCAGCGCAGCAGGCTCATCGCCGCGACCAGTATCAGCAGCCCGGTCCAGAGCCCGTTTTCCCAAGTCGCATAGGCCAGGATCGGCAGGCCGATCCCGATCATGCCGTAGGCAAAGCGCCAGTGGTTGTCACGGCTTGGCAACATGCCCCGCAGATTCACCAGCACCAGCCACGCCAGTGCGAGCAGGATCGAAAGATTCATGAAAGGCCTCCCTGAAAATTGGCGACCAGCGCACCCGCCGACAGAACGGCCCCGACGACCGGCACTGCCATCGGCACACGAAAGGCAGGCGCGCCCGGGTCGCGGCGCTTGAGCACGATCAGCGCGATATTCACCAGCACGAACACCGCCAGAAGAATGGAGGACGTCACCTCTGCCAGCACGCCCACCTGCAAGGCCACCGCTCCGAAGATCACCGCGCCGCCGATCACAAGGCTTGCCAGAACCGGCGTGCCGAAACGCGGATGGGCGTGGTGAAACATGGACAGAACGGCGCTGCGCCTGCCGATGCCGAACAACACCCGGCTGGCCATGACGATCTGCGCCAGAACACCGTTGAGCGCGGCGATAACCGCCACCAGTGACAGAAACCTTCCGCTGCCGCCCTGCCCCGCCTGCCAGACCAGAACAAGGGGCTGTTCGCTTGCTGCAAGCACGCCCTGCGGCACGGCACGAACGGCGGCGACAGCGACGGCGGTGTATATCAGCGTGGTCAGAATGAGCGAGATGAGTATGGCGCGCGGCAGGACACGTTCGGGATGCGCCACCTCCTCGGCCATGTTCACAATATCCTCGAACCCGATGAAGGCGAAGAAGGCGAGTACCGCCCCGGCCCCGACCCCGGACCAGATGATCGTCGGAGGCGCCTGCCAGTCGGCGACAGGGTCGGCCTGCCCGCCCGCCCAGACCACGAGCACAAGACCGAGCACCTCGATCACGGTAAACACCGCCGCAAGCGCGAGACTCTCCATGACGCCAATCACGGCGACCGCCGTAAGTGCCAGCCCCAGACCGATGACCGCCACGTTGAAGGGCACATCGATCACCCCGGCGAGGTAGCCGACCCCGCCGCGCAGGACCGCCGCAGCAGAAATCGCCCCCACCATCACGATGGCGAGCCCGACCAGAAGCGCCAGCGCCTGCGAGTTCAACCCCTGACCGACATAGGCCGCCTCGCCCGCCGCCTCCGGAAAGCGGGTGGAAAGCTCCGCATAGCTCAGCGCCGTGGGCGCCGCGATCACACCGGCCAGAAGGAACGACAGCGGCGCCCAGATCCCGGCATCCCCGGCCACGGCGCCGACCAGCACATAGATGCCGGCCCCCACCATGACCCCGACGCCATAGGCCGTGAGCAGCCCAAGCCCGATCCGACGTTTGAGATGTTCCGCCATCGCCCTGCCCCTCAAGCTGCCCGGAGCACAGCCCAGCCACCGGCGTGATGCAACTGTTTTCTTCGCGTGTCTCTTTCAGAGGCAGGCGCTACTCTCGGAGCCGCCCGGGCAGCGCGTTGGCCCATGCGCTGATTGTGCCGGCACCGAGACAAACCACGATATCACCGGGGTGTGCCTCCTCGCGCACCAAACGCAGCAGATCGTCCTCATCGCCGATCGCGCGCACATGGCGGTGACCGTGGGCGATCAGCCCCGCCACGAGATCATCGCGGCTTGCGCCCGGTATCGGAACTTCGCCAGCGCCAAAAACCTCGGCAATGCCGACCACGTCGGCGTCGTTGAAACAGGCGCAGAAATCGTCGAAGAGCGACGACAGGCGGCTGTAGCGGTGCGGCTGATGCACGGCGATTACCCGCCCCTCGCTGGCCTGACGCGCCGCGCGCAGAACGGCGGCGATTTCCACGGGATGATGGCCGTAGTCGTCGATGATCGTCACCCCGTCGACCTCGCCCACCTTGGTGAAGCGCCGGTTCACACCGCCGAAGGCGGCCAGCGCCTCGCGGATCGCGTTGCGCGACATGCCAAGGTGCCGCGCCACCGCAACCGCGGACAGCGCGTTGGAGACATTGTGATCGCCCGGCATCGGCAGGGTGCACCCTTCGATCATCGTGTCCTCGGCCTGAAGCGCAATGTCGAAATGCGCCACACCGCCCTGATAGCGCAGGTTCACCGCGCGCACGTCGGCCTGCGCGTTGAAGCCGAAAGTCACGACTCGGCGATCCGTCACCCTGCCGACCAGCGCCTGCACTTCGGGGTGGTCGGTGCAGCAGACGGCCAGCCCGTAGAACGGGATGTTGGAGACGAATTCCTGAAACCCGGCGCGCAGCCGGTCGAAGTTGCCCCAATGCTCCATATGTTCGGGGTCGATATTGGTGACGATGGCAATGGTCGCGGGCAGCCGGGTGAAGGTGCCGTCGCTTTCGTCGGCCTCCACCACCATCCACTCGCCATCGCCGACCCGCGCGTTGGAGCCATAGGCGTGGATGATCCCGCCATTGATCACCGTGGGATCATACTTCCCGTGGTCGAGCAGCGCCGCCACCATCGTCGTGGTGGTCGTCTTGCCGTGGGTCCCGGCCACGGCGATATTGGATTTCAGCCGCATCAGCTCTGCCAGCATCTCCGCCCGGCGCACCACCGGCAAACCGCGCCGACGCGCCTCGTCCAGTTCCGGGTTGCCGGGCTTGATCGCGGAGGAGACCACGACCACGGTTGCCCCTTCGAGGTTCTCTTCGGACTGGCCGATGAACACGGTCGCGCCACGCTCTTCGAGCCGCGCGGTCAGATTGCTGACCTTCAGATCGGACCCCTGCACCGTGTAGCCGTGGTTCAGAAGCACCTCGGCGATGCCCGACATGCCGATGCCGCCGATGCCGACGAAATGGATGGGGCCGACGGTGTCGGGAAGTTTGGTTGCTGGGCTCATGTCCTGTCTTTCATTCTTCGCTGGCCAGACGCTCCACCATGGCGACCAGCGCCTGCGTGGCATCCGGCCGCCCGACCGAAAGCGCCGCCTGCGCCATTTTCAATGCGCCATCGGGATTGCAGAGCACCGCGCCGATCTGGTCGGTCAGCACCTCTTCGGTCAACCGGCTTTCCGGTATCACGATGGCCGCTCCCGCCTCGCTCAGCCCGCGTGCGTTGGCGGTTTGATGATCGCCCGTCGCAACGGCATATGGAATGAGAATCGAGGGCCGTCCGATCACGCTGATGTCCGCGACCGAAGAGGCGCCGGCGCGGGAAATGACAAGCTGCGCCTCGCTCATCCGGCGGGGCACATCGTGAAAGAACGTCTGCACGTCGGCGGTGATGCCATGCTCGGCGTAAAACCGAATCACGCGCTCTTCGTCTTCCTGCCGTGCCTGATGGCTGACCCGAAGATTGCCGCGCACCCACTCTGGCAACGCGGCGATGGCGGCGGGCACCTTGTCGGACAGGATGCGCGCGCCCTGACTGCCGCCCATGACCAGAATGGACATGGGGTAGTCGCCGGGCGCGATATAGGGGGCGCCGGCCCGTTCGATCACCGCGCCGCGCACCGGGTTGCCGACATGTGTGCCCTCCCCCCCCGTGGGCAGGTCCGTGGGCCATGTGCCGCAGGCGACCGCATCGACCCGGGTCGCAAAATGCCGGTTCACCCGGCCCAGAACGCCGTTCTGTTCATGGATCATGCGCGGCAGGCGCAAGATCCGGGCTGCCGCAAGCGCCGGGATCGTCGGGTAGCCTCCAAAGCCCACGACCACCTCGGGCCGGTCGCGGCGCATTCTTCGCAAAGCCGACAGCACACCGCCCACGATACGGAACGGCACCGCGAGCCGGGCCAGCGCGCCGCCTCGGGCAAAGGTGGCGGAGGCGATCCGCTCGATCTCGACGGAATGCGGGAAGCCGCCGGTATAGCGCGCGCCGCGTGCATCGGTGGTCAGCTTCACGCGCCAGCCCTTGCGCAGCATGGCCTCTGCCAGTGCCTGCGCGGGGAACATGTGCCCCCCGGTGCCGCCTGCCGCAATGACTAACAAGGGTGCCTTCATTTCTCTGTCCATGTCTTGCGTTCCAGACCGATCACCGCAGATGACCCCGAAGGATATCCCTGATCTCGCCCTGCGGGCGCGTTCGGGTGAACGCCAGAAGCATACCCAGCGCAATCCCCCCCGCAATGAGGGAGGAGCCGCCATAGCTGACGAACGGCAACGTCATGCCCTTCGCCGGCAGAAGCCTCACCGCGACCCCCATGTTGATCATCGCCTGCACACCAAAGATGGCCGTCAGACCCGTGCCGGCCAGCCGGATGAACGGATCTCGTTCACGCATCAGCCGGGCGAACGAACGCACGACAATCAACGCATAGAGCAGGATGATGCACAGGACGAGCACAAGGCCGTATTCCTCTGCCGCGACGGCGATGATGAAATCGGTGTGGGCATCGGGCAGCGACCATTTCACCTGCCCCTCGCCCACACCGACACCCAGAAAGCCGCCCTCGCGGATCGCGTTGGTGGCATAGCCAAGCTGCGTCGTCGGATCGAGATCCGGGCTCAGGAAACCGTCGATCCGCCGGGCGAAATGTTCGGATTTGTCATAGGCCAGCATCCCGCCGAAGATCGACGCCCCGGCCATCCCGACCAGAAGTGTCATCGGTGCCCCGGCAACGAAATACATCACGCCCCAGCCGAACAGGATCAGGCAGGCCTGACCGAAATCGGGCTGCATCACGAGGATGACCGCGATCGTCACCGCGAGCATGAACGACCACATGCGCCCCGGCGGGCCGTTGATTTCCTGACTGGCGGCCATGAGCCACGCCGCCACGACCACGAAACCGGGCTTGAGAAATTCAGACGGCTGCACCGAGGCAAATCCCAGCGAATACCAGCGCATCGCGCCCTTGCCGAAATCGGTGCCAAAGAACGGCACCCCGAGTAGCGCCACGAAGGCGACGAGAAATCCCAGAACGGCCAGACGCCGCACCAGAAGCGGGCTCAGCATCGAGGTGATCAGCATCGCCGTCAGCGCCGCCCCCCCGAAAACCGCCTGCCGCATGACATAGTGGAAAGGTTCGAACCCGTTCTTGGCCGCCAGCGGCGGCGAAGCGGCAAGCCCCAGAAGAAGACCGATCGCGAACAGGATCAGGATGCAGGTCATCGACCACTTGTCCACGGTCCGCCACCATTTGGGAAAAATCGGCTCACCTTCCCTGACGGGCTGCGTGCCATACACCATCTCTGTCATCGGGTAACCCGCCGTTCTGCCTCATGCGCGCCCGGTTTTCCGGGTCTCGTGGGAAAAGACTAGCACCTTCGCGAGTCGCTGCAAAGCACCCTATCGGCCGAACCAGCAGCTTTCCGCCCCGCGCAGGCAGGGTCAGCGCCGGCGAAACGTCAGGTAATATGGCACCCGCCCTTCGCGGAGCGCCTTTTGCTCATAGCGGGTCGGCACCCAGTCGTCCCAAGGGATGCGCCAGTCGTCCGGCCTCTCTGCCAGCCAGTCGAACCCGTGGCGCGGCACCTGTTCGAGCGTCTGGCGAACGTAGTCGGGAATATCCGTGGCCACGCGAAAGATCGCCCCGGGCTTCATCACCCGCGCCAGCGGCTCGAGATATTCGGGCATGACGAACCGGCGGCGGTGATGCCGCTTTTTCGGCCATGGGTCGGGATAGAGCAGAAAGGCGCGCGCGATGCTTTGATCGGGCAGCACATCGAAAAGATCGCGCACGTCGCCGGGATGAACGCGGATGTTGTCGCCCCCCGCCTCGCGGATCTTGCCCAGAAGCATGGCCACGCCGTTGATATAGGGCTCGCACCCGATCAGGCCGATGCCGGGATTCCGGGCCGCCTGATGCACCATATGCTCGCCACCGCCGAACCCGATCTCAAGCCAGAGGTCGCGCCCGCCGAACAGGGCGGACAGGTTGATCGGGGTCCGTTCCGGATTCGCCTCCCAATCCACCTTGCCAAGCGACAGGGCGGCGAGGTCTTCGTTCAGATACGCCTCCTGCGCCTTGCGCAGGCCCTTGCCCCTGAACCGGCCATAGAAATTACGCCAGGGGGCGCCCGAAGGGTGGGTTGTCTTGCTCATGGCGCGCGTCCTAGCGGCTTGACGTGCCGGGATCAATGGGCGCCGGCGTCCATGGCGCGGCCCGTTTCAGGGCCGCGCCCGGGTCGCGTCAGACCGAGTTCCTGAGTGTCTCGGCCAGATCCGTGCGTTCCCAGCTAAACCCGCCATCGGCATCGGGCGCGCGCCCGAAATGGCCATAGGCCGCGGTGCGCTGATAGATCGGCTTGTTGAGTTGCAGGTGATCGCGGATACCGCGCGGCGACAGGTCCATCGCCTGTGCAATGGCTCTTTCGATCTCCTGCGGCGTCACCTCGCCAGTGCCATGAGTATCGGCGTAGATCGACAGCGGCTGGCTCACCCCGATGGCATAGGAGAGCTGGATGGTGCAGCGTTCGGCCATGCCGGCGGCGACCACGTTCTTGGCCAGATAGCGCGCGGCATAGGCAGCGGAGCGGTCCACCTTGGTCGGGTCCTTGCCGGAGAACGCGCCGCCCCCATGCGGGGCCGCGCCGCCGTAGGTATCGACGATGATCTTGCGGCCGGTCAGCCCGGCGTCGCCATCCGGCCCGCCGATCACGAATTTCCCGGTCGGATTGACATGCCAGATCGTCTCGGCGCTGAGCCAGCCCTCGGGCAGCACCTCTTCGATATAGGGAGAGACGATCTCGCGGATGTCGGCGCTGGTCAGGGTTTCATCGAAATGCTGGGTCGAGAGCACCAGAGAATGCACACCCACCGGCTTCCCGCGATCATATTGAACCGTGATCTGGGACTTGGCGTCGGGCCCCAGCATCGGGGCGGCACCGCTTTTGCGCGCCTCCGCCAGACGGCGCAGGATAGCGTGGGAAAACTGGATCGGGGCCGGCATCATCGCATCGGTTTCATTGGTGGCAAAGCCGAACATGATCCCCTGATCGCCGGCGCCTTCGTCCTTGCCGCCATCGCCGGTAACGCCCTGTGCGATATGGGCGGATTGCTCGTGCAGCAGGTTGGTGATCTCCACCGTCTCATGGTGGAATTTTTCCTGCTCATAGCCGATATCGCGGATGCACTCGCGCGCGATCCCCTCGATCCGCCCCATGTATTCGGCGAGCTTTTTCTGATCAGACAGTCCCACCTCACCACCAATCACCACGCGGTTGGTCGTGGCAAAGGTTTCGCAGGCAACACGCGCCCTGGGCTCCTCGGCAATGAAGGCGTCGAGAACAGCATCGGAGATGCGGTCGCACACCTTGTCGGGATGCCCCTCCGAGACGCTCTCGGAAGTGAAAACATAGTTCTGTCGTGACATGAAAGTGCTCCGTTGGGTTATTCCCCGCCACGCCAGGAAGCCGTTGTGACGGATCAATTCGACGTCAGTTACGGTGCAATGTGGAAAGGGTCAATCGCTTTTGGCAAAGCGGCGCGCGATCAGCGCAAGATGCAGCAGAAGCAACACAATACTCAGCGGCAGATCCCCGACACGGGCATAGAGCGTCGGTGCATGCGGGACGGGCAGCCGCGCCTCGACATGTCCCCCCTCGCCCAGATCCAGCGAGGTCAGGATACGGCCGCGCGCGTCGATCACCGCCGACACCCCGGTATTGGCCGCCCGCACCAAAGGCAGCCCCTGTTCGATGGCGCGCATCCGGGCCTGCGCGAGATGCTGGTAGGGCCCCGAGAACCGCCCGAACCACGCGTCATTGGTCAGTTGCATGAGAAACTCGGGGCGCTCCGGCGCGCCGCGCACATCGCGGGGAAACACCACCTCGTAGCAGATCAGCGGCAACGCCGTGCCCAGCTCGCCCAGATCCATCAGCCGCGGCCCCGGCCCCGGCGAGAAACCGAACCCCTCGTCCGCGGCGAGCCCATAAAGGCCTAGGCGCGACATCAGGCCGCCAAAGGGCATGTATTCACCGAACGGCACCAGATGATGCTTGTCATAGGTATCCGCGATCTGTCCCTGCGCACCCAGAAGAATGGCCGAGTTGTAGTAGCGATACCCCTCGCCGCGCTGAAGGCCGAGCACGACCGGCACGCCGCCCGCTGCCTCCGCAATCCGCGCCAGCGTCTCCCCGGCGGCTGAAAGCTCTGACGGGACGGATGTTTCGGGCCAGATCACCAGATCGGGGGGCTGGGCACCGGGGCGCGTCGATTCCAGCGCGCGGGCAAGAAAGCGCGGCGCGTGGTCAGGATCCCATTTGAGGTGCTGCGGCGCATTGGGCTGCACTAGCCGGATCAGCGGGCGGTCCTCATCGGGGGACATCGCGGGAGGCAACGGCCAGAGCATCGCCACGACCACCCCAAGTGCGAGCGCGTAGGCCCCGAGACGGGGCGCGCGTGCAATGGCCCAAGCCGCGAAAAAGAGCAGGAGGTTGAGCCCGTGCGGGCCGAGAAAGGCGGCGAGTTGCCCGGCGGCCCCATCGACCAGCACCTGCGACGGCATCGCCCAGGGAAAGCCGGTAAAAAGCTTCGCGCGCAGGATCTCTGCTCCCGCAAGGGTCGGTATCAGCGGCCATGCGGCCCGGCTCAGCCAGCGGGCAAGACCGAATGCCAGACCCCAGAACAGCGCAAGTCCTCCGGCCATGAACACGAGGGCAAAGGGCGCCATCCAGCCGTGGCGCGGCACGTCGACAAGGAACGGCTCAACGATCCAGTTCAGGGCCAGTGCGAAATACCCCGCGCCGAAGGCCCAGCCGATCAGCGCGGCCCGGCGCGGGCTCGGCGTCCCGGCGAAGAGATGAACCGCGAGAACCAGCCCCATGAGCGTGAAAGGCGAGAGCGAGACCGGCGCCTGCCCCAGCGCCGCGAAGGCACCCGCCCCTGCCGACATAAAAAGGGGCAGAGCCCCGGCGCGCGCGCCGGGGTCAGTCATGAAGAGCGTTGTCTTGGGCTTCGGGCAGGCGCACGCGCAGCCGTTTGATCCGGCGCGGGTCGGCGTCGATCACCTCGAACTCCAGTCCTGCCGGATGCGGGACCACCTCCCCGCGTGCCGGGACATGCCCCGCGAGCATGAAGACAAGGCCACCCAGTGTGTCGATTTCCTCGGGGTCCACCTCGTCCGTCGCCGAAAGATCGAATCCGATCTCGGCCTCGAAGTCCTCCAGCGGGGTCTTGGCCAATGCCATATAGCACCCGGACTTTTCGAGGTTCCAGAACTGGTCCTCATCGACATCATGTTCATCCTCGATCTCGCCGATCACCTGTTCGATCAGATCTTCGATCGTGAGGAGCCCGTCGACCCCGCCGTATTCGTCGATAACCAGCGCCATGTGGCGCCGCTCTGTCTGCATCTTGGTGAGCAGAACGCCTATGGGCATGGACGGTGGCACGAAGAGAAGCGGGCGCAACATCTGATCGAGCGCGAAAGCCTCTTGCGCGGCGCCGTTGAACCCGTGCTTGAGCGCGAGATCCTTGAGGTGGATCATGCCGATGGGCGTGTCGAGCGTCCCCTCGTAAACCGGCAGGCGGCTCAGGCCGCTGTCGCGGAAGACCTTGACCAGATCGGTCTGGGTGATCGAGACCGGAACCGCAACGATATCGGCCTTGGGAATGGCCACGTCCTCCACCCGCATCCGGCGCAGGTTTATCATGCCGTGCGACGTCAAGGCGACGCGTTCTGTGGTCTTGCCGTCAGAATCCTCGTCGTCCTCTGAGGTCGAGAAGGAATCGAAAAAGCGGCGTAAGAACCCGCCGCCGTTGTCTGTCTGGTCTTCGGGCTGCGCGCTATGCGCCGCGTTAGAAGAGCCGTCCGTACTGTCGCCCATTTTACCTTTCCAACAAAGGGGATGTTCCCCGACTAGTCCCTATATGGGTCAGGCACCCCCAGTTTGCCAAGTATCTCTGCCTCCAACCCTTCCATTAAAGTGGCATCCGGGTCACGCAGATGGTCATATCCCAGAAGATGAAGCACACCGTGCACGATCAGATGGGTGACATGATCGGCCATCGGCCTGCCCGCGTCGCGGGCCTCCCGGGCGCAGGTGTCCCAGGCGATCGCAATATCGCCCAGCTCCTCCGGCTCACCCGGGATCATCGGCACCGGGGGGGCGGGCACTGCTCCCGGCACCTCGGGGGCGCGCTCTTCGGACGGCCAACTCAGCACGTTGGTGGCCGAGGCCTTGCCGCGAAATTCGGCGTTCAGCGTGGCAATCCGGGTGTCATCACACGCCAGAAGGCCGATCTGATAGTCGCCTACGCCCAACCCGAGGTGGGAGAGGGTGGCTCGCGCGGCGGATTCGGCGATACGCTCAAGGCCGATCTCCTGCCAGCGGGACTCTTCATATACGATCTCGGTCAGCATGCGCCCTGACAGCCGGGGGTTTACCACCCCCGGACCCCCGTGAGTATTTCCAGAACAAAGAAAGGATCGTCAGCTCTTTTCCATATCGGCGTCATACGCCCGGATGATCGCGGCGACCAGAGGGTGACGCACCACGTCGGAGGCCGAGAAGTAGTTGAAGCTGATCCGGTCGATCCCCGAGAGCAACCGTTCGGCGTCAGCCAAACCGGAATGCATTCCGCGCGGCAGGTCGATCTGTGTCCGGTCGCCGGTGATCACCATGCGCGAGCCTTCGCCCAACCGGGTCAGGAACATCTTCATCTGCATCGTGGTGGCATTCTGCGCCTCGTCGAGCACCACGAAGGCATTCGACAGCGTCCGTCCGCGCATGAAGGCCAGCGGCGCGATCTCGATCCGCTTTTCCTCCATCAGCTTGGCGAGCTGCTTGCCCGGCAGGAAATCATTCAGCGCATCATAAAGCGGCTGCATGTAGGGATCGACTTTTTCCTTCATGTCCCCGGGCAGATAGCCGAGCTTTTCCCCCGCCTCGACCGCCGGACGCGACAGGATGATCTTGTCCACATGCCCGCCGATGAACATCGAAACCCCCACCGCAACGGCAAGATATGTCTTGCCCGTGCCCGCCGGTCCGATCCCGAAGGCCATTTCGTTCTGAAACAGATTGAGCACATAGGCTTTCTGCGCCTCGGTGCGCGGCTCCACCAGTTTCTTGCGGGTCTTGATCTCGACCGGGCCGCCCCTGAACATTTCAAGCTGATCGCCATCGCGGGTTCCGGTTTCCGTCTCTCCCCCGCCCATGCGGATCTCACGGTCGATGTCGCCCTGGCCCACGTCACGCCCCGATTCGAGCCTTTGGTAGAGCGCGCCAAGGACCTCGACGGCCTCTTTCTGCGCCGCCTCCTCGCCGTGGATGGCAAGAAGATTGCCGCGGCGCAGAATCTGCACCCCGAGTTTCTGTTCAATTTCAGCGAGGTTGCGGTCGTATTCACCGCAAAGGTCAATGAGAAGACGGTTGTCCGGAAATTCGACCAGCGACTCGGCCGGGTTTTCGGAAGGGGGCGGTGGGGTCAGGGCGCCTATGGCCAAACAAGTCTCCTGCGAGCGAAAGTTGTCACTTGATCGTGCCAACTTGTAGCCCCCTGCGCAAGCAGTGCAGAGTAAAATTCAACAAAGCGTTACAAAAATGGCCGCATGCGAAACCATGCGGCCATCTTTTCCGTTTTCGACCCCGAAATCAGATCGGATCCGGGAAGGCGGAGCCTTTCTTGAACGGGCCGGTGGCCACACCCGGGGGGGCCACACCCGAACAGACAGGCTTGCCGTATTTGTCGAGGCGCTGGCTGAGATACCCCTCAACCCCGTCATCGATGATCCAGTGATCGCACCCGTTCGGATCGACCCAGATCCCGGCCTTCAACTGGCTGAGATGCTTGCTGTCGAAGCCGCGGTCCACGGTCTTGTCGACCTTGTTTCCCATACAGCCCGAAACCGACGCGACCAGTCCGACGAGGATTATTCCCTTGAGCAGTTTCATGAACGATCCCCTTTACCGGATACAGATGATTTCGACGCGGCGATTCTCTGCCATGCCGGCGGCCGTGCTGTTCGTCGCCCGTGGCATCCGCTCCCCGTAGCCGCGCACATCGACAACCCGGGCCCCTGTGCTGGCCGCGACCTTGGCGACGGCATTCGCGCGATTGTAGCTCAGCCGCATGTTATAGGCATCACTGGCGCGCGCATCGGTGTGACCGGCGATCACGAATGCGGTTGCGCTGGCTTCGCTGAAGAACCGGCGCAGCCGCTCCTGACCGGAACGGCTGATGTTATACTTGTCGGTCGCGAAAAACTGATCGGTGTTCATCACACCGCAGACATTCCCCCGGCGGCAGACCGGAATGCCCTGTCGGTTGACATGAGGGCTCATGTACCCCTCGACGCCGTCATCCATTACCCAATGTTCGCACCCATCGGGATCGACCCAGATCGTGGGCACGTATCTTTCGCCCCGAACGGTGCGTTGATCTGCAAATGCAGGCTGTGCCAGGGTGGCCAGTGCAATCAGCACGGCAGCAGCCCCCCCGAGCACAGCCCGAACAGTCGAAATACTCTTATTCGCCACAGCTATATCCTTTGTTATCCCCCCGGGAACGGCAGCGACGAGCCAAGCCCGTTCAGTTCCCTAATGGCCCGCAGTCTAACAAAAAAGCGGGTCATGTGAAGATAATTTCACGATATCTGGTGGTCGGAGCTCACTGTTTTTGCGGCTCACGCAGTCAAAGGGCGCGCATATCTTCCCATTGCCCACAAATACGCACCAATACCGATAATGTGGCGGCATTGTTTCCAGCGGTGTCGCAGGTCAAAGTATCACCCCGGCCAGTGAATTGGGGCCGCTGTCCTCGATGCGAACCCGCGAGATCTCCCCGACCGACGCATTGGAATCGGCGACATGCACCGCATGAAGGTGATCGGATTTGCCTACCATTTGCCCCGGCAGGCGACCGGGTTTTTCAAATAACACGCTGACCTCGCGTCCCACCATCGAGTCCTGCACCGCGCGCTGCTGCCTGGAAATCAGGGCCTGAAGGCGGTGCAGCCGATCCGTGGCCACGTCCGGATCAACCTGCGCGCGCTCCGCGGCCGGGGTGCCGGGACGGGTGGAGTATTTGAAGGAAAACGCCTGCCCGTAATGCACCGCTTCGATCAGATCCATCGTGGCCTGAAAATCCGCGTCGGTCTCTTCGGGAAATCCGACGATGAAATCGCCCGAAATCAGGATGTCGGGACGTGCGGCGCGAATGCGCTCGATCAGGCGCAGATAGCTTTCGGCGGTGTGGCTGCGGTTCATCCGCTTGAGAATCCGGTCGCTGCCCGACTGCACCGGCAAATGCAGGTAGGGCATGAGTTTCTCGCATTCGCCATGCGCCGCGATCAGGTCGTCGGTCATGTCGTTGGGGTGGCTGGTGGTAAAACGAATCCGCTCCAGCCCGTCGATGTCGCTCAGCGTCCGGATCAGGCGGGCCAGGGAATACTCCCCGGTCGGCCCCTGCCCGTGATAGGCGTTGACGTTCTGGCCCAGAAGCGTGACCTCGCGCACCCCGCGCTCCACCAGATCGCGCGCTTCGCTCATCACACGATCGACGGGGCGGCTCATTTCCGCGCCGCGGGTATAGGGCACGACGCAGAAGGCGCAGAACTTGTCGCAGCCCTCCTGTACCGTCAGGAACGCCGCCGGGCCGCGCCGCGCCTTGGGACGGGATCTGAGTTTCTCGAACTTGTCCTCTTCGGGAAAATCGGTGTCGATCGCCCGTTCCCCGCCACGGGTCCGCGCTTCCATCTCGGGCAGGCGGTGATAGCTCTGCGGTCCCACGACAAGATCGACAAGCGGTTGACGACGCATGATTTCTTCGCCTTCGGCCTGTGCAACACAGCCCGCCACGCCGATCTTGAGTTCGGGGTTTTCGGCCTTCAGCCTCTTGAACCGGCCCAGTTCGGAATAGACCTTTTCGGCGGCCTTCTCGCGGATGTGGCAGGTGTTGAGCAGGATCATGTCCGCGCCATCGGGGCTGTCGGTCGTCTCGTATCCTGCTCCGCCCAATGCCTCTGACATGCGCTCACTGTCATAGACGTTCATCTGGCAGCCGTATGTCTTGATATAGAGCTTTTTCGTCGCGGTCATGTGACACCCGTTTGCCCGTGCCTGAAGATCGCCTGCCTATACCATATTGCCGCCGGCTTGCAATGCGGGCGGAATTGGCCGATTCTCCGCCAAAACAGGAGCGGAATCCGGATATGCATTACAAGTCTCTGGCAGCGTTAACGAAATCCGGCAGGGGACATTTCGCCAAGGGGCCGGTCGCTCTCGTCTTCGCGGAGGATGACGTTGAACTGAGCACCACCCTGCGCCATCACCGGCAACTGGGGTTTCAAGAGGTGATCGCCTTCATGCCCGACGCCTTCGCCCTGCCCGACGACCTGAACGACACGGTGACACGCGTGAGCTTCGACATCGCGGCCGGCGGGGATGTGATCTCGGCGGTGAACGCGGTGATCAAGGCCGCTCCGGACATCTGGTTATACTATTGTTTCAACGCGGAATATCTCTTCTTTCCCTTCTGCGAATCCCGCACTGTCGGGGAAATGATCGCCTTCCACCGCGAAGAGCGGCGCGACGCCATGCTCACCTACGTGATCGACCTCTATGCCGCCGATCTGGACACCTGCCCCGATGCCGTGTCGCTCGATGATGCGATGATGGACAGATCGGGGTACTACGCGCTGGCACGGCCCGATCCCGGTAACAAAAATTATCCCAAGGAACGGCAGCTCGATTTCTTTGGCGGGCTGCGCTGGCGGTTCGAAGAGCATGTGCCCCCTGACCGCCGCAAGATCGACCGCATCTCGCTGTTTCGCACGCGCAAAGACCTGATACTGCGGCCCGATTTCACCTTTGATGACGAGGAATACAATACCTACAGTTGCAAGTGGCACAACAACCTGACGGCGGCCGTCTGCTCTTTCCGCACCGCCAAGGCGCTCAAGCACAATCCCGGCAGCCGGTTCGACATCCACAGCTTCCAGTGGCACAATTCGGTGCCCTTTGAATGGCACTCGCGCCAGCTTCTCGATCTGGGGTTGATGGAGCCGGGACAGTGGTTCTGACTCGAGCCCGGTTCAACGACGGATCGAGCCGTTCATGATCCCAGTCAGTAGGATATTTCGCCCTCGGCGCGATTGAACACCACGCCCAGAAGCGGCGTCGCTTCGCCCAGTGCGCGCTCCGCATCGAGCACCTCATCGGCGCTGGTGATGCCGCCCGCCGCAACCAGCAACACCCCGTCGACATTGGGAAGAAACGCGATCATGTCATCGTTTTCAAGCACAGAGGGCAGATCGAAAATCACCATCTCCGGCATCAACAGGTCCTGCATTTCATCCAGAACGTCCGACGTCATGGTTTCCGCCAGAAGCTCGGAGGCATTGCGAACTGACATATCATTCAACGCCAGCGCAAATCCCGGCCCCGCACGCAGCAGAAAGTCCTCCGGCGCGATATGCCCGGAAAGATATTCAGCGATCGAGCCGGGATGCGACACCCCCAGCATCCGCGCCAGTCCGGGGGTGCGCAGGTCCATGTCCATCAGCACCGTCCGGCAGCTTTCGCGCCGCGCCAGCGCCACGGCAAGATTGGCCGCCACAAAGGTCTTGCCGCACCCCTCCGTCGGAGAGCTGACCGCGATCCGGCTCCATCCACGCTCACGCATGGCCAGAAGAAGCCGGGTGCGCAGCATGTCGAAAGACATATGCGCCGGATCGTGGCGGGACGCGCTCACCACCCGGTTACGGGCAAGCTGCTCAGAGCTCAACTGCACCGGCTCAAGCGCGGTCCAGATCTCCTCCGCCTCCAATGCCACGGGCAGATTCGCCGTGTCTGTCTTGCCGTCCTGTGTCATCTCTCTCACCGTTTGGACCCTGCGGATGCAAGGCTCTGGTTTTGCTCTGTTTACCTGCGGGCTATGCCCGAATTCCGGTCAAATCATGGCAGGCCCGGGGAATTTCCGTCAAAGCGCCGGACCTGCGCCTTTCGTCAACATGCCCCTTGTCATTTGTATTCGATAATTCGCATGGATTTCCCGCGCAAACGACGCCAGTGAAACAGGGCCATGCCGATCAGGTTTGGAAATTTCGACAGGCTGAGGAACACGGACTGGTGGAGCGCCTCGCGCAGGGGCAGCCCCTCGGTCACACACAACCCGCGCACGGTGCGCACATAGGACAACAGGTAGATCAGAACGACCGCAAGCGATAGCCACAACGTCGTGACCAATCCCAGAAGCGCCACAAGCGGCAGGATGAACCCGAACACTAGGGCACGCCGCCGCTCTCTTGCGAACCGGGGGGGATGCATGTGCCCCACCTGGGCGATCCCGTGACCGGCCCGCACCAGCCGCCGCCACCATTCGCTGAAACGGGTCATCGCGATGTCGTGCCGAGTCATGACACGCGGAAGGCGCTCCAGCCGCCAGCCCGCCTTGGCCAGTCGCAGGCAGAATTCATCGTCTTCCGATGCTATCAGGCCGGGATCGAAACCACCCGCCTGCCGGTAGGCACGCACGCGCACCATCATGTCACCGCCGCAGGTCTCGATGGGGCCGGCAGGGCGGTGCCATTCCACATCGCACATCCGGTTGTAGACGCTGATCTCAGGGTGAATCTCCGACCGCCAGCCGGTAACAAGGCCCAGTGTTTCATCCGCGTTGAGCGCCGCCCGCGCAGCCGGAAGCCAGCCCGGCTCCACCGTGCAATCGCCATCCACGAATTGCACTGCCTCCGGGGGCATCCCCGCCATCAGCGCCTCGAACCCCGCCTGCCGCGCCCGCGCGGCAGTAAACGGGAGGGCAGGATCAAGCTCCACCACCTCGGCGCCGGCCTCGTGCGCGGCCGCAACGCTGCCATCGCGCGATCCGCTATCGACATAAACGATCCGGTCCGCCTGCCCCTTGAGGGAGACAAGGCAGGCCAGAAGCCGCGCGCCCTCGTTGCGGCCAATCACCACCACACCGATCATGGCTTGCCTTCAGGGCGCAGGGTATCGGGCGCCTCCCCCTCAAGATAGCCTGTCATGAGCCGCGAAAGCCACGCCGCCTCGGCCTTGACCGTGAACTCCGCCTGCACCTTGGCGCGTCCGGCTTGCCCCAAGCGCACAGCCTCCTCCGGGTCACGCAGGATCGTGTCGATCGCATCCGCCAGCGCCCCGGCGTCGCCCGGCGGCACAAGCCGCCCGCTCACCCCGTCCTCGACCAGTTCGGACACGCCCGCAACTTGCGTTGCCACCACCGGCAACCCCGCCGCCATCGCCTCCATCAGCACCACAGGCACTCCTTCGGCAAAGCTCGGCAACACCAGAAGATCGCTGCCCCGCAGGGTGCCGGCCACCTCGTCCTGCGACCTGTAACCGGCGAACGTCACGCAGCCCTTTACTCCAAGCTGCCGCGCCCGGCCCTCCAGCGCCACTCGCTCCGGCCCGTCCCCGATCAGCGTCAGATGCAGATCGGGGTGGCTCTCTCGCAACGTGGCAAGGGCCTCCAGCAGCACCGCGATCCCCTTGACCGCCGCCAGCCGCCCGACAAACACAAGGTTCCGGCCCGCGCCGCCCGCCTGCCCGGCATACCGCTCAGGCTCCACCCCGCAATGCACGATATGCAGTTTGCGCCAATGCGCCTGATCCGAAAACACCATCGCCTGAGAGCGCGCGAAATGGCTGATGCAGGCCACGAAACGCGCGCGGGCGATCTTGGCGTCAAGCCGCCAGTGCTCGGGCGCGAAGAAGATGTCCGGCCCATGCAGGGTAAAGCTGTAGGGGACGCCCGACATCTCGGAAGCAAGCATCGCGACCGTGCAGCTCGACTTGGCAATGTGATTGTGCAGCAAACGCACCCGCTTGCGCCGCAGATGCGCCGCCAGCACCCCGGCCTCGGCGAAATAGAAAAGCTGATAGAGCATCCCGCGCAGCCCCGCCTGCCGGGTGTGCCACGCCAGTCGAAGCGCCCGGAGATACAGCCCCGGCGCCCGCCCCAGCGCCCCGACATGGCAGGCCAGAAGGTGCAGCGGCGCCCGCGCGGCGGCCAGCACGTAAAAGGTGCCCCCGGCCTCTTGCCTCTGCTCGTCGCCCACCAGATGCTCCGCCCCGGTGCGGCGGATGGAACAGGTATGGACCACATGTCCCAGCGCGCGCAGCACGGCCACCTCCCGCTGAATGAAGGTGTCGGTCGCGCGCGGGTATTCGCCGGTCAGATAGGCGATGGCTGGCTTTTCCTGGCCCGTCACTTGGTCTCGTCCCGCTCAGCCGCAATGGCACGGGCCATAGCCTCCTCGAAGGGCGGCATTGTGACCGGGCCAAGGCGATTGTGCATCCGCGCGTTGTCGTATCGCAGCGGCTTGTGCCGCGCCTCAAGCACCTTACGCCGCAACAGTCCCGGCATAAAGCCGCCATTGGGCGTGATCCACGCCGCCAGCCGCACCGGCCCCAACGGCAGGCGCAACACTCTGCGCGGCCAGCCGCTGGCACGCAGCGCCGCCACGAACCGGCGCCGATCCGGCAGATCGTCGTCGATCAGGTTGATCTCGCCCACCCCTTCGGGCGCCTGCGCCGCGCGGACCAGCGCCTCGGCGCAGAGCGTCACCTGGCACAGCGGAATCTCCCCCCCGCCATCGAGCAGCAGAAGAAGCGAGCCCAGCCCCGGCCCCAGATGCGCATTGCCAAGCCGTCCGGGCCCGTAAACCGCACCGGGCCGTAACACCGACAGCGAAAACTCCCCCATCTGCGCCGTTGCCTGAAACAGCTCCTCCTGCGCCAGCTTCGCCGCCGCATAGCCATCGCGCCGCGCCGGATCACACTCGAGCGGGGTCGCCTCGCTCAACCTGTCGAAATCCGCCAGCGCCGTGACATCATGGACCGTAATCGAACCGACAAGCACCACGCGCTTCACCTGCGCGGCCAGCACCGCGCCAAGCACCGCTTCGCTCACGGCCAGCGTGTCGCCGCATTGTTCCTGCGCGCGCCCGGTCATGCGCGCCGCCGCATGGATCACCGCCTCGGCCCCCGCGAAAACCGCCGTGAGGTCGGGCTGCTTCGTCAGGTCCGCCTCGAACACCTCGATCCCGTCCTCTGCGGCCCATCCCTCCGGTGCCGTGGCAGCCCGCCGCACGACCGCGCGCACCGAAAGCCCCGCCTCCCGCGCCGCCTTCACGGTATGGCGGCCGATGAAACCGGCGGCCCCGGTGATCACGACCGGCCCGGTCATCGCGCCCACTCCATCGGCGCCACCGGCTCGCAACGCGTGGTCATGTCCTGCGCGCCGCCCGCATCGCCCGCAGTCTGGATCGCCAGCGTCACCTCGTTGAGATGCAGCGCGAAATCCGCCGACAGGCGTGCGGGCCGGCCCTGATCGAGCGCATCGAGCATCTCCACCGGACCAAGCGCGAAGTTCATCGCCGCCGCCCCGCGCCGGCTAACCCTGGGATGGGTCGGGCCGGAAAGACGGATGCGCCGCCCGATGGGATGTTCCAGCAACCGGCGCCGGATCCGCAGCCGGCGGTGAAACCGCACCGGCGCGGTGTTATCCCACGCACGCCTGACCTCAAGCACGCCGCCATCCCCGATCACCCGGATGCGGTGATCGTGCGGCGCCACGATGGAACAGGTCAGCCGCGCCACCGGTCCGCTTTCGAAAAACAGAACCGCGACCGAGACATCCGGCGTGCCGGCGCCACCGGGCATCTTGTCCGGCAGCACCTCGGCAGAGGCGGCCACGACCCGCCGCACCGGCCCGAAAAATCCGATCAGCCAACTCAGGTAGTAGCCCGCGTGTTCCATCGTGCAGCCCACGCGAAACTCGTCCGCCGCGGGCCAGGGCGCACCCGATTCGCTCCGCCATCCGGCAAAGGGGGCCTGCGGGACGAACCCGTCGTCCAGTTCCGCATAGATCAGCCTTGGCACCCCGACAACTTCGTCGCGCAGCGCCCGGCCCAATGTCTGCGCCGCCTCCCCCAGAAGGCTGCAAGGCGCGGAGGCCAGCATCAGCCCCGCGTCCGCGGCCCGCGCGTGAAGTTCCCGCGCCTCTTTCATGGTCATCGCAAGCGGCTTTTCCGAATAGACATGGTGCCCCGCCTTCAGGCAGGCGCGCGTGACTTCGGGATGGGAATGCGGATTGGTCAGGTTCAGGATCAGCGCCCCCTTCGGCAAGGCATCCAGAAACGCATTGAGCGACGGCTCGCCCGGCACATCCCAATACTTGCAAAACGCCGCCAGCCGATCCGGATCGCGGTCGTGCGCCAGACCGATCTCGACATCGGGATAGAGCGCCAGAGACCGCATGTAGAGATCGGCGACAAAGCCGCAGCCAATGATCGAGACCGCCCGCATCTCACCTCACCTTCGTGCCGAACCCGTTTGCCTGCGCCTCCGACCCGAAGTCAAGCAGATCGCCAAGCCCCCGGCCGGCGGTTTCGGGGCCGACTATACCGCACCCGCCCCGCGATTCCAGTTGTTTGCCCCGGCCCGCCGCCGCTGTTGCCATTTCAACCCGATCCCGGTGGCGGCGCACTGCGGGGCTGGCAAGCGCCGGAAGCCGCGATATGGTATCCGCAGAACACCACCCTGACCGGAGACCCCATCCGTGCAATTCACCATCGGCACTGCCGACGTCACGGTCAACATTCCCGACAAGGCCGCGCTCGTGCGCGCGGTGGTCGAGCGTTTGCGCGACAACCGGGGCTTCGCGCTGGCCACGCTCAATCTCGACCACCTGACGAAACTGAACAGTCCCGAGTTCGCGCGCGCCTATGCCGCGCAGGATTTTGTGGTGGCCGACGGCAACCCGATTGTCTGGCTCTCGCGTCTGGCCGGGCGGCCGGTCTCTCTGCTGCCCGGTTCCGATCTGGTGGTGCCGCTGGCGCAGATCGCGGCGCGCGAGGGCGTGTCCGTCGCCCTTCTGGGAAGCACGCCAGAGGCGCTCGACCACGCCGCCGCGGCGCTGCGCGCGATGGTCCCGGACCTCAGGGTCGCGCTGCAACAGGCTCCGCCCTTTGGCTTCGACCCCGAGGGCGAGGAGGCGCTGGAGGCCTTGGGAAGTGTCGCCGTCTCTGGCGCGGGCCTTTGCTTTATCGCCCTTGGCGCACCGAAACAGGAACTCCTTGCCGCGCGCGGACGCCGCGAGGTGCCGCATGTCGGCTTTGCCTCGATCGGGGCGGGGCTCGACTTTCTGGCCGGAACGCAAAAACGCGCGCCGCGCTGGGTGCGGCGGCTGGCGATGGAATGGCTCTGGCGGATGCTGGGCGATCCCTCGCGTCTCGTGGCCCGCTACGCACGCTGTGCCGCGATCCTGCCGGGCCTGACCCTGCGCGCGCTGCGTCTGCGGTCGCAGTGAAACGGAACAGGAGAGCGGATTGGAACAGGATATGAACGTATCGGCAACCGATCCCGACTGGACGCGCGAGGCGATCCGCCGCTTCTGGGATCCGGGGCCGAAACTTCTGCGTACGATCCGCCGCTATCAGGCCGCCCGCGCCCGCGGCGGTTTATTCGGCTGGCTCGCCTCGAAATACTGGGCCTTGGTGCATCGCGTCTGGTCGGTGATCACGCAATCGGAGATTCATCTGCAAATGCAGATCGGGGGCGGTCTCCTGTTACCCCATCCGACGGGCATCATCCTGCACCCCGACGCCCGGATCGGCCCCAACTGCCTGATTTTTCAACAGGTCACGCTTGCCAATGCGGTGAACGTCGGCGGGCATGTGGACATCGGTGCGGGCGCCAAGCTCATGGGCCCGCTGCGCGTGGGCGACAATGTGGTAATCGGGGCGAACGCGGTGGTCACCGGCGACGTGCCCTCCGGCGTCACCGTGGCGGGCGTGCCCGCGCGGGTGATCTCTCAGGGGGCATCAAAGGGCGCGTCATCGAAAAAGGATGGCTTGCCGCCCCGCCCCAGCACCCAGTCATAGACCCGCGCCACCTGCGCGGCCTTGCGCGGCCATGTGAAATGCGCCGCCACCCGTTCGCGTGCCCGCGCCCCCGCCTCGGCGGCCTTTCCGGGATGCTCCGACAGATCCTCCAGCGCCGCGCGAAACCGCGGTACGATCTCTGCCCGTGTGCCGATCGGCACCTTGAAGCCCACGTCCGGCGTCACAAGCTCCCCCGGCCCGGCGTAATCCACGATCAACGCAGGCATCCCAAGCGCCATCGCCTCTAGCACCACGCCGCCGCCGAATTCGCGGATCGACGGAAAGCTGAGCACATGCGCGCGCGACAGCACATCCTGCACATCCTCATGCGCCAGCCAGCCATGAAACGTCACCGCCTGAGCGATCCCGAGCGTCTCGGCCTGTGCCCTCAGCACCGGCAGCATCGGCCCGTCGCCCACCATGTCCAGCGTCATCCGACCCGCCTGCAGAAGCGGCGCCGCCGCCTCCAATAACATATCGCCCCCCTTGTAGGGCACCATGCGCCCCACGAAACAGGCCCGCAGCGCCCCCGGCGCAGGGGTCGCCTGACGGCTGAACCGCGCCGGATCAATGCCGTTCTCCGGCAGATAGACGCATTTCCCGCGCTGCGCCGTGGGGATTTCACTTTCGGTATGGTGTGACCCCACAAGGATCGCCGCCGCGTGACGCAATGTCGCCCGCCGCCCCGGCAGGGCCTTATAGGCGCCGCGCAGATAGGACAGCCATTCCCGCTCGCGCCGCCGCTCGGCGTCAAACCCTTTGGGCCAGGGCACGCCGCCGTTGAGCGGGCCAAGCACGAAGGGCACGCCCGCCCGCGCGCAGCGTGCCGCCAGAAGGCTCGGCACGGTTGGCGAAAGCGGCGTGACCCGATGCACCACGTCGAAGACCCCCGCCGCGATCCGCTTTCCGAACTGGTGCCACACCAGCCGCTCGAAATACGGGTAGGACAGCGCGCTCACCGCCTGAAGCATGGTCCAGCCCTTGCCCTCGCCCATTCGCAGCGCGCTGCCCAGTCGCCACAGCGGCCGCGCGAAGGCTTCGGAATCGATTGCCGTGAACTCCCGCCCCTCCTGCCAGCCTGCGCGCAGGAGGGCCTCGCGGTTGCGGATCTGCGTGACCACATGCACATCCGCCACCGCGCCAAGCGCTTGCGACAGCGACCAGCCGATCAACGGCACGCTCACCCATTCGGGATTGGCCGCTTCGGCGATGATCAGAACGCGGGGCTTTGCCATGCCGAGACTCAAAGCACGCTTCGGCGGCGTTTGGGCGCGGACTGCGCCGGCAACGCCTTCGGAACGTCCGGTTCGGCCCTGCCAATCGCGCCGTCACGTGCCTCGTGCGCCGCGCTGCGATGTTCGGCCAGCAGTTCCGCGTGCCCCAGAAGCGCCCCGGAAATCAGCCAGGTGATGGGGGTCAACGTGGCATTGGGCAGAAGCTCCATCATGTTCACCCCCAGAAGAAGCGCAAGCGGCCCGATATAGGGCGAGGGGCGCAGCCTGTCGGCATCCGGTCCGCGCCGGCGCAGGACGACGGGAATCTGAAGACGCGGACGACGCCGCACCGGCGGCACCCGACCACGGTCAAGCCGCCCGACTTCCCGAAACAACAGGAAGATCGGCAGCGCCAGCAACCCGAACTCCGCCACATAGCCCGTCCATCCGTAGACCCCGAAGGTGATCACCCAGCGCCCGTCCGCGACGGTCTCGATCGTGCCGTCCACCGGGTTGCGCATATGATTGCGGCCCCAGCTTCCCCAGCCGAACAACGGTTTCTGCCGCGCGCGTTCCAGAAGCATGTCCTCATTGTCGAACCGGAACCGAAGGGAGTTCGCGCGCTCGGCGCTGACCTTCTCGGCCTGCGACAGGATCGCTTGGGTCGGCACGAGGTCCGCACCCTTGAGCACCGGATAGGTCAGCGCGATCACCGCGAGCACCACCGCGAGCCGTATCATCATCCGCCGCGTCAGGAACATGACCGCCGCGCCGAAGAAGACCGCGTAGATCAGGGGACCAAGCGTCTTGCACAGCACAAGAACGATGGCGAGCCAGAGCGCCACCAGAAGATACTTCAACCTCGACATTCCGTCCGCTGTCTGGCCAAGGGCAAGCGCCGCGGCAAAGCTGCACATGACGAAGAACGCAACCCAGATCCCGTGATACAGAAAAACGATGGGGCGATATCCGTCACCCCGGATGGATTGCTCGAACATGTGCTGGAAAAACCCGTAGATCCAGATATTGAGCTGCGGGCTGATCCGCACCTCAAGAAGGATGGGCAGCGAATAGGCAAGCCCGCCGATCACCAGCGCCAGAAGAAGATCGCGCTGCGCCGCTTCATCGCGCAAGAACCGGCATGCGAGCAGGAAAGGGATCAGGAAGATCCCCTGCGTGATCGTCAGCGCCAGCGCATCCCGCACGCCCAGCCCCCGTATCGTCTCCAGGCCATAGTTCAGCGACTCTCCATTGACGGCCACCGTCGCGATCGGGGAAAGCACGAAAAGCAGGGCGAGCCCGCGACCCGTCAATGACCGCGGCATCAGGCTCAGCCGTTTTCCCAGAAACAGGAAGGCAACCAGCAGAATCGAAAGATTTGGCAGAGTTTCCTTGTTCAGCGGCGGCATGAGGGGAAAATCGAACCCCGCCGGGCGCGGAGGCAACAGAAGAAAGGCGATCAACGTCGCCCAGATCAAGGCCCGCCCCATCGGCAAGGACCGAAACAGCGCATAGGCCACGAACGGCCAGATCGCTATCACGAATTGGGCAAACAGGTTGGGCATTGCGGCTCTGCGTCTCAAGGTTCTGGTCGGGCCCCTCGCGGGCCGCTTTGCGGTGACTATAGCGAAGCGCGCCGGTGCTGTCGCGCCGAACCGGCCCTGAAACCTGTTTCCCGCCCCTCTTTGTGCCATTGAGGTCATAGATGCGGGCCCTCCCGCCGGAAGGGTCGGATATTCGTGCCATTTCGCGCGGATCCGCGAGCGCCTGCCTGATGCGCGGCGGCGCGGCGGATTGTCCACATGTGGGGCACGGACAGGCCGCACGTAGGCCCCAAAGTTCTTGTGGCCCGCTGGCGGTAATCCACAACTTATTGCGTTATCCACAAAAATATCGCTTTACACATCCCCCCCGGCACAGCACCATATCTAGTAAGGGGATGCTTGTGACAACGCACCCCTAGAGCAGATATCAAGCGCTTGGGGCGCTGCCCTCCCCCTGGCGCAACAGGGAAAGAGGTGGCGAAATGGCATTGTCCGAACACATCCTCGAAGAAGACCTACACCCCATCGACATCGTCGAATATCTCGCCGAACATCACGACTGGAGTTTTGACCGCATCGCCGACGACCAGATCGCAATGGCGGTCGAAGGGCAGTGGCGCACCTACTCCATCACCCTCGCATGGTCGGGGTTCGACGAAACCCTGCGGCTGATCTGCTCCTTCGAGATGGAGCCGCCCGCCGAGGAACTGCCCAAGCTCTATGAGACGCTCAACGCGATGAACGATCAGTGTTGGGCTGGCGCCTTCACCTACTGGGACGCGCAGAAACTCATGATCTACCGCTACGGGCTTGTGCTCGCGGGCGGACAGATCGCGGGCCCCGAACAGATCGACACGCTGATCAACACCGCCGTGACAAGCGCGGAACGCTTCTATCCCGCGATTCAGCTTGCCATCTGGGGCGACCGGACGGTCGAGCAGGCCATGCAGGTCGCCATCGCAGAGGCTTACGGCCGCGCCTAACTTGCACAGGCTTCCAGCCGCGCGTAACACTGGCCCCCGACGACACAGACAGGGGGTTTGCAATGAATCTGGATTTCGTGGCCGAACGCGGTCTTGTGCTTCTGGGCTGCGGCAAGATGGGGTCCGCCCTGCTTCAGGGCTGGTTGCGCGACGGTCTGCCCTCCTCTTCGGTCTGGGTGCAGGATCCCAACCCCGGCGACTGGCTGCGTGAAACCGGCGTGCATGTGAACGCGGATCTCCCGCAGGCCCCGGCGGTGGTGCTCATCGCCGTGAAACCGCAGGTCATGGCCGAGGCGTTGCCCGTTCTCAAAGCCATGGGCAACGGCGAAACGCTGTTCCTGTCGGTGGCGGCCGGCATCGGCATCGACAGCTACGAGGCGATGCTGGGCGACCAGACGCCCGTCATCCGCGCCATGCCCAACACCCCCGCCGCCATCGGGCGCGGCATCACCGCGATCATCGGCAACGCGCAGGCGGGCGCGGCGCGGCTCGATCTGGCCGAAACCCTTCTGGCCGCCGTGGGCGAGGTGGTGCGCCTTGAGGGCGAGTCGCAGATGGATGCCGTCACCGGCGTCTCCGGCTCCGGTCCAGCCTATGTCTTTCACATGATCGAATGTCTCGCCGCCGCGGGTGAGGCGCAGGGCCTTGCCCCCGATCTGGCGATGCAACTGGCCAAGGCAACCGTGGCGGGCGCCGGCGCGCTGGCGATGGAGGCGCCCGAAGATCCCGCGCAGCTTCGCCGCAACGTCACAAGCCCCAACGGCACCACGCAGGCCGGGCTCGACGTGCTCATGGATACCGAAACCGGGCTGCCGCCGCTGCTGAAACACACCGTGGCCGCCGCCGCCAACCGTTCGCGGGAGCTGTCCAATGGCTGAGATTTCCTTTGACGATTTTCTGAAGGTCGATATCCGCGTGGGCACTGTCACCCATGCCGAACCCTATCCCGAGGCGCGCAAGCCCGCGCTCAAGCTCTGGGTCGATTTCGGCGCCGAGATCGGAGAGCGCAAGACCTCCGCCCAGATCACCGCGCATTACGACCCCGGCGTGCTGATCGGCAAGCAGGTGCTCGCGGTGGTGAACTTCCCGCCGCGCCAGATCGGCAAGTTCCGGTCCGAGGTTCTCGTGCTCGGCCTGCCCGACGCGACCGGGGAAATCGTGCTCATTGGCCCCGATGAGCGGGTGCCGAACGGCGGGCGGATGCACTGATGCCGCCGAAACTGCTGATCACCCGCCCGCTGCCCGACCCGGTGGTGGAGGCCGCGCGCCCCGCCTTCGACGTGACCCGGCGCGAATCCACCGCGCCGCTGTCCGATGACGAACTGCGCATGGCGCTGCGCGACTACGACGTGGTGCTACCCACCCTGCGCGATGCCTTTTCCGCCGTGGTCTTTGCCGATGTGCCCGATCCGCGCTGCCGCCTGCTGGCGAACTTCGGCGTGGGATATAACCATATCGACGTGGACGCCGCGCGCGCCGCCGGGGTGGCCGTCACCAACACCCCCGGCGCCGTCACCGACGCGACCGCCGATCTGGCCATGACGCTGATGCTCATGTCCGCCCGCCGCGCCGCGGAGGGCGAACGCCTCGTGCGCTCCGGCGCTTGGGAGGGCTGGCACCCCACGCAGATGCTCGGCCTGCACCTGTCGGGCAAGACGGTGGGCATTCTCGGCATGGGCCGCATCGGGCAAGCCATCGCCCGGCGCTGCCACTACGGCTTCGGCATGACGGTGAAATACTTCAACCGCTCCGAAAAGGCGCTCGAATTTCCGGCCGAACGGGTCAATGGCCTGTCAGCCCTCGCCGCGCAGTGCGACATTCTGGTGGCCGCGCTGCCGGGCGGGGCGGACACGCGCCACACCGTCGATGCCGGCGTGCTGGCCTCCATGCCCGCCCATGCCCATCTGATCAACATCTCGCGCGGCGACGTGGTGGATGAGGCTGCCCTGATCGACGCGCTGAGCGAACGCCGCATCGCCGGTGCCGGGCTCGATGTCTATGAGCATGAGCCGCATGTGCCCGAGGCGCTGCGCGCGCTGGACACTGCCACGCTGCTGCCGCATCTGGGCACCGCCGCGCTTGAGGTGCGGGTCGCGATGGGGCACATGGCGGTGGACAATTGCCTCGCCCATGCCGAGGGCCGCCCCCTGCCCAACCCGGTCTGATCCGCGCGCCGGCCCCGGCGGCGCTGGCCTCTGGCACTGCCCGCCGGATTGCTCTAGAGGGGGGCGACAGACGGATAACGGGAAGACCATACATGGCGCGCCATCTCATCACCTCTGCCATTCCCTATATCAACGGGATCAAGCATCTGGGCAACCTCGTGGGCAGCCAGCTGCCCGCCGATCTATTCGCGCGCTATCAGCGCGGGCGCGGACATGAGGTGATGTTCCTCTGCGCCACAGACGAGCATGGCACCCCCGCCGAACTGGCCGCCGCCAAGGCCGGCAAGCCGGTGGCCGAATACTGCGCCGAAATGCACGGTGTGCAGTCGGCAATCGCGGACGG
Organism: Salinihabitans flavidus; assembly: GCF_900110425.1. Lineage (GTDB taxonomy): Bacteria > Pseudomonadota > Alphaproteobacteria > Rhodobacterales > Rhodobacteraceae > Salinihabitans > Salinihabitans flavidus. The sequence continues at coordinate 90,628 of NZ_FODS01000004.1, forward strand.
TTTCGGCCTCTCCTTCGATCACTTCGGCCGCTCCTCCAGCCCGCAGAACCAGAAGCTGACGCAGCATTTCGCCGGCAAGCTCTTTGAGGCCGGGCTGATCGAGGAAGTGGTGGAAAAGCAGGTCTATTCCAAGGCCGACGGCCGTTTCCTGCCCGACCGCTACATCGAGGGGACCTGCCCCAACTGCGGATACGAGAAGGCGCGCGGCGACCAGTGCGAGAACTGCACCAAGCAGCTCGACCCCACCGACCTGATCGACCCGCGCAGCGCGATCTCCGGCTCCACCGACCTTGAGGTGCGCGAAACCCGTCACCTCTATCTGCGTCAGTCGCAGATGCGGGACAGGCTGGAAGCGTGGATCGACTCCAAATCCGACTGGCCGATCCTGACCACCTCCATCGCGAAGAAATGGCTGAATGACGGCGACGGCTTGCAGGATCGCGGCATCACCCGCGATCTCGACTGGGGCATTCCCGTCAAGCGCGGCGAGGAGGACTGGCCCGGCATGGAGGGCAAGGTCTTCTACGTCTGGTTCGACGCCCCCATCGAGTATATCGCCTGCGCCGCCGAATGGGCCGAGGCGCATGGCAAGCCCGCCGCCGCATGGGAACGCTGGTGGCGCACCGACAAGGGCGCGGACGACGTGCGCTACACGCAGTTCATGGGCAAGGACAACGTGCCATTCCACACGCTCTCCTTCCCCGCGACCATCCTTGGCAGCGGCGAGCCGTGGAAGCTCGTGGATTACATCAAGTCGTTCAACTACCTCAACTACGACGGCGGCCAGTTCTCCACCAGCCAGGGGCGCGGCGTCTTCATGGATCAGGCGCTCGACATCCTGCCCGCCGATTACTGGCGCTGGTGGCTTCTGTCGCACGCCCCCGAAAGCTCGGACGCCGAATTCACATGGGAGAACTTCCAGCAATCGGTGAACAAGGATCTGGCCGACGTTCTGGGCAACTTCGTCTCGCGCGTGACGAAATTTTGCCGCTCGCGCTTTTCCGAAGAGGTGCCCGCCGGCGGGCAAACCGGCCCGCGCGAGGCGGCGCTGATCGAGGAGCTGACAACCCGCATCCGCGCCTATGAAACCCACATGGAGGCGATGGAGGTGCGCAAATCCGCCGCCGCGCTGCGCGCCATCTGGGTGGCGGGCAACGAGTATCTGCAAGAGGCCGCGCCCTGGGCGATCTTCAAGACGGATCCCGACACGGCGGCGGCGCAGATCCGCTTCTCGCTCAACCTGATCCGGCTCTACGCGGTGCTGTCGGCGCCCTTCATCCCCGATGCCGCCGACCGGCTTCTGACCGCGCTGAACTGCGATGACCGCGACTGGCCGGAAGACGTGCCATCCGCCCTCTCGGCGCTGGCGCCGGGACATGGCTTTACCGTGCCGGACGTGCTCTTTGCCAAGATCACCGATGAGCAGCGCGAAGACTGGCAGATCCGCTTTGCCGGTGTTCGAGGCTGATCCGCCGCCGCCCCGCACGGGGCGGCCATTTGCCGGAGCGCATGAAATGGGCCTGAAGGACCGCTTCAAGACATGGGAACGCAGTCTGCGCGCCTCTTATAATGTCGATCTGTCCACGCCCGAAAACCGCCGCCGCGCGGCGATTCATAACGCATGGTTCGATCACGGCATCCTGCGCGCCCTCTGGGCCAATTTTTCCGAAATCGCGCCCGGCGTCTATCGCTCCAATCACCCCACACGGCGGCGCTTTGCGAAGATGAAGGCCATGGGCATCCATACCGTGCTCAACCTGCGCGGCGTGTCGCAATCGGCCCAGCACTGGACCGAGGCGGAAATTTGCCGCGACCTTGACCTGCGGCTGATTTCCATCCCGCTCAGGGCCCGCGCCGCCGCTCCCCGCGCCGAGATCGAGACCCTGCTGAAAACCTTCCGCACCATCGACCGCCCCTTCGTCATGCATTGCAAATCAGGCGCGGACCGATCAGGCTTTGCCGCGGCCATCTGGCTCATGGTGATGGAAGGCTGCCCGGTGGAGGAGGCGCGCAAGATGCTAAGCCCGCGGTACATTCACTTCCGCTTCACGAAAAGCGGCATCCTCGATTACATCCTCGACAGCTACGCGGCGCGCAACGCCCGCGCACCCCTGCCCTTCGCGGACTGGATCGCCACAGAATACGATCACGCCGCGCTTCAGGATCGCTTTGACCGCAAGGTGCCCGCGTCATGACCCAGACCTCCGCAGAGAATGACACGGCACAGGCGGCCGCCCGCGACAAGGCGCAGGCGCGCGGTCTGGTCCTCTGGCTCTGGCGCGGCTACCTGCACAAGCATGTCTGGCTTTTGCTGGTGGCGTTGGTCTTCATGGCGATCGAAGGCTCCATGCTCGGCGCGCTCAGCTACATGATGCAACCGATGTTCGATCAGGTGTTCATGCAGGGCGACGGCTCCGCCCTCGCCTGGGTGGGAATGGCGATCTTTTCGATCTTCGCGGGCCGCGCGATTGCAAGCGTGGTGCAGAAGGTTCTGCTCACCCGGATCTCGCAACACACCGCCGCCGACGTGCGCACGACCCTGCTTGACCGCCTCATGGCGCAGGATGTGGCCTTTCACAAGACGCACCCGCCCGGATACCTGATCCAGCGCGTGCAGACCGACGTGGCCTCCATCAATCAGGTCTGGTCCGCGATCATCACCGGCGCCGGGCGCGACGCGATTTCGCTTGTCGTGCTCATGGGCGTGGCCCTCAACGTGGACTGGCGCTGGACGCTGGTGGCCTGCATCGGCCTTCCGGTTCTGGTGCTGCCCTCGCTCGTGGTGCAACGGTTCGTCCGCCGCCGGTCCCGCGAGGTGCGCGATCTCGGCGCCCGGCTCGCCACACGGCTCGACGAGGTGTTTCACGGCATCGTTCCGATCAAGCTCAACCGGCTGGAGAGCTACCAGTCGTCCCAGTTTCGCAATCTGACCAACCGTCTTGTCGGCACAGAGGTGCGCGCCGCCATCGGGGCCGCCGCCATTCCGGGCCTGATCGACATCATGGCCGGGCTGGGGTTCCTCGCTGTCCTGTTCTACGGCGGCGGAGAGATCATCGCCGGCGAAAAGACCGTGGGGCAGTTCATGGCCTTCTTTACCGCGATGATCTTTGCCTTTGAACCGCTTCGGCGGCTGGGTGCGATCAGCGGATTGTGGCAGGTGGCTGCCGCCGGAATCGAACGCATCCGCGAGTTGATGGACGCGGAACCGACCCTCAGGGAGGCGGCCGCCCCCGTCCCGCCCCCGTCCGGCACGCCCGATGTCGCGCTCAGCGATGTGCGTCTGTTCTATGGCGAGGCAGAGATCCTGCGCGGCGTGACCATGCGCGCCGAGGCGGGCAAGACCACCGCCATCGTCGGCGCGTCCGGCGCGGGCAAATCGACGCTCTTCAACCTGCTCACGCGGCTGGTGGATCCGCAGCACGGCCATGTCGCCGTTGGCGGGGTGGACGTGACCCGGCTGAGCGTGGCGGACCTGCGCGGGTTGTTCTCGGTCGTGTCGCAGGATGCGCTCCTGTTCGACGAAACGCTGCGCGAAAACGTCGTTCTGGGCCGCACCGACGTCAGCGACGCGCGCCTGAAAGAGGTGCTCGACGCCGCCCATGTCAGCGACTTTCTCGAAAAACTGCCGGACGGGCTCGACACAGAGGTGGGCCCGCGCGGCTCCAACCTGTCGGGGGGGCAGCGCCAGCGCGTCGTGATCGCCCGCGCGCTTCTGCGCGACACCCCCGTTCTGCTTCTGGACGAGGCGACGAGCGCGCTCGACGCGCAGTCCGAAACCGTGGTTCAGGCCGCGCTCGACCGGCTCGCCGCGGGACGCACCACGCTGGTGATCGCGCACCGCCTGTCCACCGTGCGAGAGGCCGACCGCATCGTGGTGATGGACAAGGGCCGCGTGGTGGACGAGGGCACCCATGACGAGCTGATCGCCCATGACGGGATCTATGCCGGTCTCTACCACCTGCAATTCAACACCGGCGGGCCCACCGCCGAGGACCGGCTCGCCGCGCAGACGGTCGCGGACCCGCCGCGCACCCGCCGCCGGCGCACCTTCGTCGGGCGCCTGCTGTCGCGCCTGCCCCGTCTCTGACCGCCCCCGGTCAGCGCCGGTAGGACGCCGCCAGCCGCTCCGGCGCGACCCCGGCGAAGTAGCGCGCCAGCGTCCACAGGTTGCGCGCCCCCCGCCGCAACCACCCCTGCTTTCGGTACTTCTCCGCGCTAGTGATCGCCACCGCATCCATCGCGCGCAGCCGCCCGCGCAGCCGCCGCGCCAACGCCACATCCTCCATCAGCGGCATATCGGGGTATCCCCCCGCAGCCTCGTAAAGGCCGCGCGCGATCAAAAGCCCCTGATCGCCGTAAGGCAGGCCGAACACCCGCGCGCGCAGGTTGGCCCAGCCCGCGACGATCCACGCCGCAAGCCCCCCCTCATCGAACCGCAGCCGGAAATACCCCGCCGTCTCCGGGCGCGTCATCGCCGCCGCAACGGCCCCGCTCCAACCGGGCGCAAGCCGCGTGTCGGCGTGCAGGATCAAGAACCAATCGCCCCCCGCGGCCGCGCAGCCGCGGCGGATCTGCCCGCCGCGCGATGGCGGCCCGGCGCACCAGATCGCGCCCGCGCCGTCCGCGATCCGGTGCGTGGCGTCCTGCGATCCACCGTCGCTGACGATCACCTCGCGGATCAGACCGGCCTCCAGCCCCTCCATCAGCGCCGCAAGACAGCCCGCAAGCGCCGCTTCGGCCTGCAATGTGGGTATGATCACCGATACCGGCGCGCGCATCGCGTTTCCCTGGCCCCCTGTTGCACCCTGCCGTTCTGCCTATATGACTGGTAAGGACAGGAACAGGATTCAAAATGACCGACACGCGCGTGATCTTCAAAATCTCCGGCCCCGAGGCAGAGAGCTTTCTTCAGGGGCTCGTCACCAACGACCTGTCGCGTCTGCAGGGCGGCGCGATCTACGCCGCCCTTCTCACGCCGCAGGGCAAATATATCGCCGATTTCTTTCTGGCCCCGCTGGACGATGGCATCGGCCTCGATGTCGCCGGGGAACTGGCCGACACGCTGGAGACGCGGCTTTCCATGTACAAGCTGCGCGCGAAGGTCTCCATCGAACGCACCGGCCTGCATGTGCATCGCGGCACGGGCGAGCCGCCCGAGGATGGCTTCACCGATCCGCGCCACCCCGATCTTGGCTGGCGGGCGTGGCGCGACACCCGGCAGGAAAAGGACGCCGCCGACTGGGAGGCGCTTCGCGTGGCGCTCGGTGTGCCGCAATCTGGCGTGGAACTCACCCCCGACAGCTTCATCCTTGAAACCGGGTTCGACCGGCTGAACGGCGTCGATTTCAAGAAGGGCTGCTTTGTCGGGCAGGAGGTGACGGCCCGCATGAAGCACAAGACGGAACTGCGCAAGGGCCTCACCACCGTCGAGATCGAAGGCGCCGCCCCGGTCGGCACCGCCATCACCACCGAAGACGGCAAACCGGCCGGAACGCTCTACACGCAATCGGGGGGAAAGGCGTTGGCCTACCTGCGCTTCGACCGCGCGAAAGGGCCGCTTTCAGCCGGAGAGGCCACCGTGCGCTGGACCCCGCAGGAGGCCTGCACGACATGACGTCGCGTCACTTTTTTTGACCGTCTGGACAAAAAAGGCGCGGCACCATCTCACGCCGCGCCGTTGAGATCGGCAAACCTCCGCCGATCCCCGGCGCTCAGGCCCGCTCGGAGTATTCGAGCGTTTCGGTGTTCACCACGATGTCCTCGTCCTGCCCCACGAAGGGCGGCACCATCACCTTCACCCCGTTGTCGAGGATCGCGGGCTTGAAGCTGTTGGCGGCGGTCTGGCCCTTCACCACTGGCTCTGTCTCGGCGACCTTGCACACCACTTTCTGCGGCAGCGTCGCGTTGAGCGCCTCGTCCTCGTGGAACTCCACCTGAATCGTCATGCCATCCTGAAGGAACGGACGCCGCTCACCCAGAATTTCTGCTGGCAATTCAATCTGTTCGTAGGTTTCTGTATCCATGAAGACCAGCATTCCGTCGGTCTCGTAAAGGAACTGCTGATCTTTCTGCTCAAGGCGCACCCGCTCCACCTTGTCGGCGCTGCGGAACCGCTCGTTGAGCTTCGATCCGTTGCGCAGGTTGCGCATCTCCACCTGCGCGAAGGCACCGCCCTTGCCCGGCTTCACATGGTCCGCCTTCACAGCGACCCACAGGCCGCCGTTATGCTCCAGCACATTCCCGGGGCGAATCTCGTTTCCGTTGATTTTGGACATGGGGCGACACCGTGGCAAAAGGTTGATCAGGTTGTGCGCGCACCTATATATCGCTGAGTAAGTGGTGACAAGACGGCCTATTTCGTGCTGCCAACGCAGAAAGATATGCTCAAATTGCATGGATGCTATGCAAAAATACGCTATCCGAATCGGCAAAGTTTCGTCATAAGGGGCGTCACGCCGAAAAACGCAAGAGCAATAATACAAGGACGACGAGATGCGAGATTTCGTTGATGGAACGGCATTCAACAATGAACAGGGCAACCGGGCGCGCAAGCTGTTTGCGGCCGTGGTTCTGGCAGCGTTGGATGATGCCATTGCAGATGACAAGAAATACGGCAATGGCCCCGAGCAGATCGCCCGCTGGGCCCGCTCTCGCGACGGGCGCGAAGTTCTGAGCTGTGCCGGCATCGACCCCAACGAGCGTGTGGTCACGGGCTTGATGGAGTTCGTGGGCAAGGGTGTGCGCACATCCGTCGCGCTGTCGCGCGAAGAGAGTGAGCGCCGCCACGCCGCTGAACGGGCCGAAGCCGCCTGATCCCGAGTCTCACATCCGAAAACGGCGCGCCCTTTTCGGCGCGCCTTTTCTTTTGCGGGGACGGGTGATGGACAACCTGCGCGGCAGCCTCTGGATGATCCTTGCCATGGCCGCGTTCGCGGTTGAGGATACATTCATCAAGACCGCCGCCATCGCCCTGCCCGTGGGCGAGATCATCGCGCTTTTCGGTCTGGGCGGCACCGCGATCTTTCTGGGCCTGACATGGGCGCGCGGCGAACGCGCGCTTGTCCCCGAAGCCGCCCGCCCGGTCATGCTTTTGCGCATCGGGTTCGAGATTGGCGGGCGTGTCTTTTTCACCCTGTCGCTGGCTTTCACCACGCTGTCGGCCACCTCTGCCATTCTTCAGGCCGCGCCGCTGGTGGTGACGCTAGGCGCGGCGCTGGTCTTTGGCGAGCGTGTGGGCTGGCGGCGCTGGTCGGCCATCGCCATCGGCTTTGCCGGGGTGCTGTTGATCCTGCGTCCCCTGCCGCAGAGCTTCGATCCCGCCTCGCTTCTGGCGGTCGCGGCGCTTCTGGGATTTGCCGGACGCGATCTGATGACCCGCGCGGCTCCGCCCATCCTGTCGCGGATGCAGCTTGGCGTCTGGGGGTTCGCGGTGCTGATCCCCACAGGCGCGGCCATGGTGGCCGTGACCGGCGGCGCGCGCCTGCCGCAGGGGTCCGAGGCGCTCGCCCTCTGCGGCGCCATCGGGTTCGGCGTGCTGGCCTACTATGCGCTGACCGCCGCCATGCGCATGGGCGAGGTCGCGGTGGTCACCCCTTTTCGCTACACCCGCCTGCTCTTCGCGCTGATCCTCGGCGCGTGGCTCTTCGGTGAACGCCCCGACTTGCTCACGCTGGCCGGCGCGGCGGTGATCGTGGGCAGCGGGCTTTATACCCTCCTGCGCCAGCGCCGCGTCCCGCCGCCGCCCGCCGCCGCGCGCTGAACCCTCTGCACATCGCCCGCGATCGCGCAACGCCCGCACCCCGGTCCGCACGGGCAACGCGCGCCATGTTCATCATGGCCCAAAAGGCTGAACAAGCGACGGCGGCACCGACGCAATACCGACGTTTTACCGACGTGATACCGAAGCGGCATTTTTCGCGATTCCAACGGGTTAATCCTGATTCGCCAAAACAGCCCGATACCGCCGTTGCAAGGGTCGGAAATTTGCGGCATGACAACCTCATGACACCACATGCCCGCGCCCTTCTCGTCCACCTGCTCACCGCCACGGGTGCCGTTTTCGCGATGCTCGCGCTCCTCGCCGCCGCGCAGGAGAAATGGAGCCTGATGTATCTCTGGCTCGTGGTCGCCTTCGCCGTCGATGGCGTCGATGGCCCTCTGGCGCGCAAATACCATGTGAAACACAACGCCCCACGCTTCGACGGGGAGTTGCTCGACCTGATCATCGACTACCTCACCTATGTCTTCATCCCGGCCTTCGCCCTGTTTCAGTCGGGCTTGATGTCAGGCTGGACAGGTTGGGTCACGCTGATCGTCATCACCTTTGCATCGGCGATGTATTTCGCCGATACGAAGATGAAAACAAACGATAATTCGTTTCAGGGTTTTCCCGGCTGCTGGAACATGCTGGTGATCGTGATGTTCGCGGTGGAGCCTGATTTCTGGATCATTCTCGGCATCGTCACCGTGCTGGCGGTGACCATGTTCCTGCCGCTGAAGTTCATTCACCCGGTGCGCACGAAACGCTGGCGCGTGGTGTCCCTGCCCGTGGCGCTGGCCTGGACCTTCTTTGCCGGCTGGGCCGCATGGGTGGATTTCCACCCCGAAAGCTGGGCCACCTGGGGGCTTGTCCTGAGTTCGATCTACCTGATACTCGCAGGGATTGCCCAGCAGATCATCCCTGAGAAATCCCTATAAGATCAAAGCCTTCATTGGGAAAGATGCGGTTTCCCGCCCCCGCGGAGGGGCCGGAAAACCGCAGCCGGACGGGGCCGGCAGACACCTTTCGCCCTACCCCAGCGCCTCACTGCACCGCGCGCAGGTTCCCGGATGCGCATGGCGTCCGACATCCGGCAGGATCTTCCAGCAGCGCTGGCATTTCTCTCCTGCGGCCTTTTCAAAGACCACGCCGATCCCCTCCACCTCGGGCAGACGATAGGCTTCCGCCGGACTGGGATCGCCTGTCAGAACGATGTCGGAGGTGATGCAGACATCCGCGAAATTCACCGCCTTGAGCGCCTTGAGAACCTCCGCCTCGCGCACATGCACCACCGGCGCCGCCTCCAGCGAGGCGCCGATCACCTTCTCGGTGCGCTGCACCTCCAGCGCCGCCGTCACAACACGCCGTGCGGCGCGGACCTTCGCCCATTTCGCCGCCAGCGGCTCATCGAGCCAGTCGGCAGGCGTGCGGGGAATATCCACCAGATGCACGGAGCTGCCCTCGCCGCCGAACCGCTCCAGCCAGACCTCCTCCATGGTAAAGACAAGCACCGGCGCAAGCCATGTGGTCAGCCGCTCGAACAGCAAATCGAGCACCGTCCGCGCCGCCCGCCGACGATCCGTATCGCCGTCGCAATAGAGCGCGTCCTTGCGAATATCGAAGTAGAATGCCGAAAGCTCGACCGTGGCGAAATTGAAGATCGCCTGAAAAACCCCTTGAAAATCATAGGCATCATAGCCGGTGCGCACCTTGTGATCCAGTTCCGCCAGCCGGTGCAGCACCCAGCGTTCCAGCTCTGGCATATCCGCCGGCGCCACCCGATCCTCGTCTGAGAAATGCGCCAGAGACCCCAGCATGAAGCGCATGGTATTGCGCAGCCGGCGATAGCCATCGGCCACCCCCTTGAGGATTTCCGGCCCGATCCGCAGGTCGGCGGTATAGTCGGACTGCGCCACCCAGAGCCGCAGGATATCGGCGCCATACTGCTTGGTCACATCCTCCGGCGCCACGGTGTTGCCCAGCGACTTGGACATCTTGTTGCCCTTCTCGTCGAGCGTGAACCCGTGCGTCAGAACCCCGCGATAGGGCGGGCGCCCAATGGTGCCGCAGGCTTGCAGCATCGAGGAATGGAACCAGCCGCGATGCTGGTCCGTGCCCTCAAGATAGAGATCGGCCAGACCATCCTCGGACCCGTCCTCGCGGTCGCGCAGAACGAACGCGTGGGTCGAGCCGGAATCGAACCACACATCGAGAATATCGAACACCTGCTCATAGGCGTCCGGGTCCACGATCCCGTCCAGAAACCGCTCTTTCGCGCCGGGCTGATACCAGGCATCTGCACCCTCGGCCTCAAAGGCGGCCGTGACCCGCGCATTGACCTCCGCGTTGCGCAGCAGGAAATCGTCATCCGTCGGCAGCGCCCCCTTCTTCGTGAAGCAGGTGAGCGGCACACCCCATGCCCGTTGCCGCGAGAGCACCCAGTCGGGCCGCGCCTCGATCATGGAATAGAGCCGGTTGCGCCCGGTCTTCGGCGTCCATGTCACCAGATCGTCAATGGAACGCAGCGCGCGCTGGCGGATCGTGGTGCCATAGTCGTCCTGCCCGTCGCCCACGGGCCGGTCGATGGCGGCAAACCATTGCGGCGTGTTGCGATAGATCACCGGCGCCTTGGACCGCCAGCTATGCGGATAGCTGTGCTTGATCTTGCCGCGCGCCAGAAGGCCGCCCACCTCGACCAGCTTGTCGATCACGGTCTTGTTCGCGTTGCCTTCTTTTCCTTTGCGATCAAGGATGTATGTGCCACCGAAGAAGGGCAGATCCTCGCGGAAGGACCCGTCGTCCATCACGTTGTAGGTGATGACCTGTTCCAGCATCCCCAGATCGCGGTAAAGCTCGAATTCCTCCATCCCGTGCGACGGCGCGCAATGCACGAACCCGGTGCCTTCCTCATCGGTGACGAAGTCGGCGGCGCGGAAATCGCGGGGGTCGTCCCATTCGCCGTCAGAGCCTTCGGCCCCGGCAAGGGGATGTTGCAGCGAAAGGCTGGACAATTCCTCGGAGGTGACATCCCGCACACGCGTCCATTGATCATCCGACAGCCGCGCACGGGTCATCACGTCACCGGCACGATTGTCGGCAAGGATGAACCTGTCGCCCACATTCGCCCAGCATTCATCGGGCGTGCCCGTCACCTCGTAGAGGCCGTAAGAGATATCCTGTCCATAAACCACGGCCTTGTTGGAGGGGATGGTCCAGGGAGTGGTGGTCCAGATGACGACATCGGCCCCCATAAGGTCTTTCGGCCACCCTCCGATTGGCTCATCACCTTGGCTACCGGCGAAATCTGAACTGATGCCAGCAACCTCGAACTTCACCCAAACCGTGAAGCTTTCCTTGTCGTGATACTCCACCTCCGCCTCTGCCAGCGCGGTCTTTTCAATGGGCGACCACATCACCGGCTTGGACCCCTGATAAAGCGTGCCGTTCATCAGGAATTTCATGAATTCCTCGGCGATCACCCGCTCGGCGTGGAAATCCATCGTGAGATAGGGCTTTTCCCACTTTCCGGTGATGCCCAGCCGCTTGAACTCATCGCGCTGAATGTCGATCCAGCCGGTCGCGAAACTGCGGCATTCCTGCCGGAAATCGACGACATCGACCTTGTCCTTGTCCATGCCCTTGGCGCGGTATTCCTCTTCGATCTTCCATTCGATGGGCAGGCCGTGACAATCCCAGCCGGGGATATAGCGCGCGTCGCGGCCCATCATCTGCTGGCTGCGCACCACCATGTCCTTGAGGATCTTGTTGAGCGCGTGACCGATATGCAGGTGCCCGTTGGCATAGGGCGGCCCGTCATGCAGCGTGAAGGGCGCGCGGCCCTCTTTCTCGCGCAGGCGGTCGTAGATCCCGATACGCTCCCATCGCTCCAGCCATTCCGGCTCGCGTTTGGGCAGGCCCGCGCGCATCGGGAAATCGGTCTTCGGCAAGTTCAGCGTGTCTTTGTAGTCAGGCGTTTCGGCGCTCATTTCGGGCGTCCTTCGTCATCGGTCGGATCTGGGTGAGAGGCGGCGCGGGGTGCCCATACGCCTTGTCCCGGCGGCTCATGATCTATCAGAGCGCCGGGCATGTAATTCGAATGATGATCGCCGCAATACGGGTCATGGCCGGGTTATAGGACCGCGCGCGCAGAGGGTAAAGCATGATCTCGCGGGCACGGCCGGGGCGCCGGACAACGGCGGATGTCAGAGGGCGCGGCCCCACAGACTGAGCAAATCAGGGCCGATCCTGTGCTCCTCGCGCAGGGTGAACCGCGCCGCATCGGCCAGCGCCTCGACCCCCATCGCGCCGATCGCCGGATACCCTTCGGCGCCGAGCGCCAGACCGGCGGAGAACATCGCCAGTTCATCGACCAGATCGGACGCCAGAAGCGAGGCCGCGAGCCCCCCCCCGCCTTCGCAGAACACCTGCGTCAACCCGGCTTGCCCCAGTGCCTGCAACAGCGCGCGCGGGGAAAGCTGCGCCCCGTCGGGATCGCAAGAGATCAGGCGCGCGCCAAGGCCCTGCCATGTCTCGATCAGCGCGGGATCGGCGTCATGGCCGTGGGCGATCCAGACCGGCACATCCCGGGCGGTGCGCGCCAGTTGCCCCAGAAGCGGCAGGTCGATCCGGCGTGACACCACGATGCGCACCGGCTGATGATCCATGCCCAGTCCGCGCACCGTCAGCGACGGGTCGTCGGCCCGCGCTGTGCCTCCCCCCACCATGACCGCATCATGCCGCGCGCGCATGGCATGCACAACGCGGCGCGCCTGCGGGCCGGTGATCCACTGGCTTTCGCCCGTGGCGGTGGCGATACGGCCGTCGAGACTTGCCGCCAACTTCAGCGTGACAAAGGGGCGGCCCTGTTCTGTCCTGAGAAAGAACCCCTCCAGATCGCACGCGGCCTCATCGGCCAGCACGCCGGTTGAGACCGCGACGCCTGCGTCGCGCAACATGGCGAACCCACGTCCCGCGACTCGGCCATCGCTGTCTCCAACCGCTGCGACCACGCGGTGCACTCCCGCGTCAATCAGCGCCTTTGCGCAGGGCGGGGTCTGGCCATGGTGCGAGCAAGGCTCCAGCGTGACATAGGCGGTGGCGCCGCGCGCGGCTTCTCCCGCCTGCAAGAGCGCCTCTGTCTCCGCATGGGGTCGGCCACCCGGCTGGGTCCAGCCGCGCCCGACCACACGCCCCTCTCGTACGATGACGCAGCCGACAGCGGGGTTGGGCCAGCATCGGCCAAGACCCCGGCGCCCCAACGCCAGCGCCATTGTCATGAAACGTGTATCGCGCTCTGTCGTCACTCTTCCACGGTCGGTGTCGGTCGAAGTTCCGAGACGAACCTGTCAAAATCGTCCGCCTCCTGAAAGTTCTTGTAGACGCTGGCGAAGCGCACATAGGCGACCGTGTCGATCCGGGCCAGAGACTCCATCACGATCTCCCCGATCACCTTGGAGGGGATGTCTGTCTCTCCCATGCTTTCAAGACGCCGCACGATACCGGAAATCATCTGTTCCATACGCTCCGGCTCCACCGGCCGTTTCTGAAGCGCGATGCGGATCGAGCGTTCAAGCTTGTCACGGTCGAAATCCTCGCGCCGACCATTGGTTTTCACCACCACCAGATCGCGAAGCTGCACGCGCTCATATGTGGTGAAACGCCCCGCGCAAGCCGGGCAGAACCGCCGCCGCCGGATGGAGACATGATCCTCCGCCGGGCGTGAGTCCTTTACCTGAGTATCAATGTTACCGCAAAACGGGCAGCGCATGGACCTTCCCCTATTTGTCGTCTCTGCCTCTGTGGGTTGGGCGTCTCCCCCACTTATCCACAGTTACTATATGGCAGCCTCTAGGGTTTGGGTAGGGGGGAAATCATACCCCAAGATAGGGGAAATGCCCACGTTGCCCAGCCGGCGTCAGATTACAGGATGTCCGGCGATGTGCGGCAGTATTGCTCGGCAAGCGATACCGAGATGTTGAAGCCGACCGTGCGCATGGAGACAGAGTAATTTCCCCCCTCTCCCAGTCGTGGCCCGTCTCGCAACGATTCATCGGGCGAAATGGTAAAGGACACGCCGCGAAAGCCGGGCTTTGTCCGGCTCGGACCGTAGCCTTGCGTGATATAGATCCGGTCATTGCTGCCGGCCCCCAGCTTTCGACCGGCATGATCGCCCGCCGCGCACCAGATGTCCGTCGGACCGGATCGGACCCCGGCGATCACCTCGAAATTCCCCTGCCCGGGAAGAGGATTCACGTCGAGCCTCTCAAGATTGGGATAGGGAAAGGCCGACAACGCCCCGGCAACTGCGGCGCTGATGAATACTGTGGCAATGCGAAACATGGACAATCCCCTTTTTTCATGACCCTTTCCAGGATATAGGCGGATCAAACCACAGTGCCACAAACACACGTTCATACGATGGTGATCAGGATTGTGAAATCGGTGCCCTTCGGTGCAAAGGTCATGACCAGCGCACCACGAAAATCGCACGGTTTCAGGAGTCACTGGCGGGGCTTAGGTTTCTTTCTCACCCTCGGAAATGGTCTCGACCGGGTCGGAATCAAGACTTTCCACCGCGATACTCCTTGTCGTCTTGGCGCCAAGTTCCCTGAGTTGTTCGACCTGCCGTATGACGTTACCCGACCCCGTGGCAAGGCGGTTCATGGCGGTCGAATGTGCCGACGTGGCCTGCTTCAGGCGGGTTCCCACCTCCTGCATCGAATCCACGAAACCGGACACCTTGTCGTATAGTTTTCCCGCACGGTCTGCGATGGCTTCGGCATTGCGGGTGCGCCGTTCGACCGCCCAGACATTCTCTATCGTTCGCAACGCCATCATCAGCGTCGTCGGAGTGGCAATGGTAACGTGACGTTCCAGTGCGTAGCCGGTCAGATCGCCCTGCTGTCGCAACGCCTCGGACAAGGCCCCCTCGATGGGCAGAAACATCACGACGTAGTCGACAGTGTCATCCGTCAATCGGTGATAGGCTTTGGATGACAGCCCGTCGATGTGGGCCCGAAGTGCCGCCAAATGCTGGCGCAGCGCAAGGCTTCTGTCGTCTTCAGTGTCGGCGTTGACCGCACGCTCATAGGCCACCAGCGACACCTTGGAATCCACAACAAGGCTTTTGGCGCCGGGCAGGCGGACAATCACGTCAGGACGATATCGGCGGCCTTCCTCATCGGTGGAGTGGCTCTGAGTGAAATATTCCTCCCCCTCGCGCAGGCCCGACCGCTCCAGCAGGCTTGTCAGGATCATTTCGCCCCAGGCCCCCTGCTGCCGGGTATCGCCCTTGAGCGCGCGAGTGAGGTTCACCGCTTCCTTCGAGATTGCCTCGGACTGGCGGGAGAGTTGCTCGATCTCGGTCTTCAGGCGCTCGCGTTCCTTTGCGGCGCCCTGATGCGCATTGCGCAATTCGATTTCGAACTTGCCGACATTGTCACGCAATGGCTTGAGAAGCGCTTCCAGTCGCTCGTGGCTGACCCTCGACAACACCTCGCCCTGGGTTTTGACCGAATGATCGGCCATTGCCTTGAACCTTTGTTCCATCTCTTCGCGAACGGATTTCAGCAAGGCGAGTTGTTCCGCGCTGGCCTCTCGTTCCTTGTGAAGCGTGGTTTTCAACTCGCGGATTGTCCCGTCACGCTGCGACGACGTGTTGCGCTCGCCATCCAGCAGCCGGCGCAGGTCGTCCCGATCCTGTTTCAATTCTGCCTTGTCGGACTCTGCACGCAGGTTTAGCTGCTCAATCTGCTGCGCCAGGTGATCTTCGCGCTGCTTCGCAAGGTTCGCGCGCTCCTCGGAGCGGGCCATTTCCGCCCTCAGCGCGGCCTGATCTGCACGCGCGCCCGCAAAGCCACGCATGAGCCAGAGAACCGCAACAAGAACGGCAACCGCAAACACCAGGACGGCCCAGTAAGGGATTGAAAGTTCAACTGTTTGAAACATAAACACATCATTTGGTCTGATGCGTGCAAAGGAGTCACACTATGTGTTCTCTGTCAAGCCAGCCCGGTGGCACCGCCCTGCCGCAACCTCACTGATCGAGGAAGGACCGCAGCTTTCGGCTCCGGCTCGGATGTTTCAGCTTGCGCAAAGCCTTGGCTTCGATCTGCCGGATGCGTTCGCGGGTCACGCTGAACTGCTGGCCCACTTCCTCAAGCGTATGATCGGTGTTCATCCCGATGCCAAAGCGCATGCGCAGCACGCGTTCCTCGCGCGGGGTCAGCGATGACAGCACGCGCGTGGTCGTTTCCTTGAGATTATCCTGAATCGCCGCGTCGAGGGGCAGAACCGCGTTCTTGTCCTCGATGAAATCGCCAAGCTGGCTGTCTTCCTCGTCGCCGATCGGCGTCTCGAGGGAAATCGGCTCCTTGGCGATCTTCATCACCTTGCGGACCTTCTCCAGCGGCATTTGCAGCTTTTCGGCCAGTTCCTCCGGTGTCGGCTCGCGGCCGATCTCGTGCAACATTTGGCGCCCGGTGCGCACCAGCTTGTTGATCGTCTCTATCATGTGCACCGGGATGCGGATGGTGCGCGCCTGATCGGCAATGCTCCGGGTGATCGCCTGCCTGATCCACCACGTCGCATATGTCGAAAACTTGTAGCCGCGGCGATATTCGAATTTGTCCACCGCCTTCATCAGGCCGATATTGCCTTCCTGAATGAGATCGAGGAATTGCAGACCGCGGTTGGTGTATTTCTTGGCGATGGAGATGACGAGGCGCAGGTTGGCCTCAACCATTTCCTTTTTCGCCTGGCGCGCTTCCTTCTCGCCCTTCTGGACCTGCTGCACGATGCGGCGGAACTCACTGATATCAAGGCCGACATACTGCCCGACCTGGGCCATCTCGGCACGCAGTTCTTCCACCTTGTCCGATGAGCGCTCCATGAACATCTGCCAGCCGCGTCCCGGCTTCTGCGCCATCGCTTCAAGCCATGTCGGATCAAGCTCGCGCCCGCGATATTCGTCGATGAACTCCCGGCGGTTGATCCGGGCCTGATCTGCCAGCTTCACCATGGCACTGTCGATCGCCATCACCCGGCGGTTGATGCCATAAAGCTGATCAATCAGTGCCTCGATGCGGTTGTTGTGAAGGTGAAGCCCGTTCACCAGTTCCACGATCTCGGAGCGCAGTTTCTGATAAACACTCTCCTGCTCTTCCGAAAACGCGCCGTCTTCATTGAGCGTCGCCGAGATGCGTGCATCCTGCATTTCGCTCAGCTTGACGAAATCATCCGCGATCCGGTCCAGCGTTTCAAGAACGCGGGGTTTGAGCGCGCTTTCCATCGCCGCGAGCGACATGTTGGCTTGCTCATCGTCATCCTCATCGTCTTCCTTGGCGATGGGGTTGCCGTCGGCGTCAAGCTCGGGCTCTTCCTCTTCCTTCTTCGGGGCCTTGTCCACGTTGGCGGCATCGGCCAGCGATTCGTCCACACCCTCTTCACCGTCGATCTGGTTGCCGAAGGTGGTCTCAAGGTCGATCACATCGCGCAGCAAAATGTCTTCGGTCAGAAGTTCGTCGCGCCAGATCGTGATCGCCTGAAAGGTCAGGGGGCTTTCGCAAAGCCCCGCGATCATCGTGTTGCGTCCGGCCTCGATCCGCTTGGCGATGGCAATCTCGCCTTCGCGGCTGAGCAACTCGACGCTGCCCATCTCGCGCAGATACATGCGCACCGGGTCGTCGGTCCGGTCGAGTTTTTCCTGCGCGCTGGAACTGACCGCCACATCCCGGTTGGAGGACGCATCAACAAGTGCCGTGGTCTTCTGATCCTCGTCCTCGGCTTCTTCGTCCTCGATGATGTTGATGCCCATTTCGGAAAGCATCGACATCACGTCTTCGATCTGTTCGGAATTCACCTGATCCGGCGGCAACACCTGGTTGAGCTGATCATAGGTGATAAAGCCCCTCTCCCGCGCCTCCGCGATCATCTTCTTGACGGCGCTCTGGCTCATGTCGAGCGACATCTCGGCGTCCTGATCGGCGGGTTTCTGGTCGTCGGTATCCTTGGCGGCCATGCAATGCTCCTGCAAGAAGGGCTGAGGGATGATTCGCTAGACCGAATCAATAACGCGATATGGCGATTCGCACACCCGTTTACCCTGATTTGTTTACGACTTCCTCACCATAATACGCATCTCCAAGGTCAGGGGCGCCGCTTGGTGTAACTGATTCGCTCCATCAGCGCATCCAATTCTGCGCGTTCATCCTTGTCGATCGGGGCACCGTTCGGGGCGCGCTCGAATTCCACGTCATCCTCCAGCCCCGTGCGCAGCGCGCGATTACGGGCTTCTGTCGCCTGGCTGAGACGCCATGTCATCGCCTCACCGGCCCCCCCGGCAAGATCCTCTTCAGCCTCGGCAATCTCTGCATCCAGACCCCGTTCCGCCGCCAGCTTGGCAAGCTCTTCAGCAAGGGTCTGCCGAGCCAGATCGGTATCCCCCGGATGTCGCATGGGCGGTGCAATGCGCACATGGGGATGGCTCAGCAGCGTTTCAAGCGGCGCCTCGCCCATTTCGGCCAGGATCCGGCTGCGTAGCGCCTCGGCCCCCTCCGCCGCATGGCGCAGGATACACGACCGAAGCGCCCCATGCCCGGGATCGGCGCACTCCAACTCTTCGATACCGTGCTCGAACTGGTCCAGCACCTGCGGTGTGCAGATCACCGTGGCCAGAATCACCGCCTCGCGCAAATGCGCAGTGTCCGCAGCCACCAGAACCGAGCTTTTGGTGCCCGGCCTCACCGTGACCGGCGGCTGCCAGCGCCCCTTGCCCTGACCGGCCCCGCCGCCCCTCTGCGGGCGGAAAAGCCGCCAGCGGAATTCCTTGATCGCCTCTCCGTAATGCCGCCGGATCGACGGATCGCGGATCATGGAGATTTTCTCGCGCAGCGCCTTGTCGAGCGCGGCCCGCCGTTCGGGGCTGTCAAAGACCTTGCCTTCCGTCTCCCGCTGCCAGAGCAACTGGACCATCGGGACCGCCGCGTTCAGCACGTCCTGCACGCCCTTCGCCCCCTTCGCCCGGATCAGGTCGTCGGGGTCCAGTCCGGCGGGCATCACCGCAAATCGCAGGCTCTGCCCTGCCTCAACGAGTGGCAGCGCCAGATCGACCACCCGCATCGCCGCGCGCAGTCCCGCCGTATCGCCATCGAGCGCGATCACCGGCTCGGGCGCAATCCTCCAGATGGTCTGCAACTGCTGCTCTGTCACGGCCGTGCCAAGCGGCGCCACCGCCGCCCCGAACCCCGCCTGCGCAAGCGCGATCACATCCATGTAGCCTTCGGCCACGATCAGCGGCGCCCCCTTGCCCGCCGCCTCGCGCGCGGGGCCATGGTTATAAAGGGTGCGCGATTTGTCGAACAGCTCGGTTTCCGGAGAGTTGAGGTATTTGGCGCTGTCGTTCGGGTCCATCGCCCGCCCGCCGAAGGCGATGCAGCGCCCCCGCGCATCGCGAATCGGAAACATGATTCGGTTGCGGAACGTGTCATAAGGCTTCCCGCCCTTGCGCGACGGCTTGGCCAGCCCGCAATCATGGATCAATTCTTCCGCTACGCCCTTGCCACGCAGGTGCTCCCAAAGCCCCTGCCAGCCGTCGGGCGCGAATCCGATCTCGAAGCGGTCCCGCGTGTCCTCGCGCATCCCGCGCCCATCCAGATACTCGCGCGCCGCCGACCCCGCACCCGACTGAAGCGCAAGACGGAAATGCCGTACGGCCATTTCCATGACCTCGGCCAGTTCCCCGCGCCTGTCGGATTTTGCCTGCGCCGCCGGATCGCGTTCCGGCATCGGCATCCCCGCCTCTTGCGCAAGGATTTCCACCGCCTCCATGAAACCGACATTCTCGGTCTCGCGGATAAAGGAAATCGCATCCCCCTTGGCGTGGCAGCCAAAGCAATAGTAGAAGCCCTTTCGGTCATCGACATGAAAAGATGCGGTTTTTTCCTGATGGAACGGGCACGGCGCCCAGAGATCCCCCTTGCCCTGATTGGACTTGCGCGGATCCCACACGACCTTGCGCCCAACAACCTGGCTCAGGCTGATGCGTGATCGCAGATCATCCAGGAATCCGGGGGGCAGGCTCATGCGGCATCATAACGGCAGTGGCGGGATACTGTCCAGATAGCGTCCACGCCCCTTCGCTTCAATGGTTGAGGCACTGCTCCGCATAGGCTTCGCCGATCTCAAGCTCAAGCGCGTCCTTCTCAAGCGTATAGACCCAGGCGACCAGATGCGGCACCGCCGGCTGGTAGCGTTCCTCGACCGCCTTTGTCAGCGCGCGTGTCGTGCGTGCTTCACTACGGCCATCGCGCCGCATCTGCGCCGCGCCATCCACGATCCCGGCCTGCACGGCGCAACTGGCATTCTTGGATTCCTCCGCCGTCAGGGCGGGCGCGGCCAGCAATCCGGCCACAATCGACAGTATCAGCACTCGCATGACAGACTCCTCCGCGTCAAAGTCGATGTCTTTTGATGTCAGGCGCCACGGCGCCCCGCAACCCCCTTCATGGCGGTCTGAAGCTCATGCACCAGCGTTTCAGCCATTGACCGAAAGACTAGAATCATGAAGGCATCGTCACCCACCCGCGTGATCGACGTCGTCATATGGCCCAACAACGTGCGGGCTGTATGCCCGCGCTTGAAAACCCGCTGGCGCAGATCCATCGGCACCAGCCGTGCCAGCACGGCTTCCGCATCGTCCCCCGCGATGCGCACCGCCGCCCATGCGTCCGACTGGTCCGTTTGCGCCGCGTGACCGGCAAGCGCCGTCTGCGCGCGCGCCCCGATGAGCATCACCTGCCCGCGCCCGAACCACACCGCCCGTGCCCCCTCGCGCCCGGTGGCCCGCTTCGGGGCCGGGGTGGCCATGCCGTGCGCGTCCTTGAGCGCATCCGAAAACGCGGCCTCCCGCCCATTGAAGGGCGCCATCAGCGTCATCGCCTCCGGCACAACTTCCGTCACCGCGACGGCTCCGCCCTCAAGCGGCAACAGCCCCGCGCAGGGGGTTTTCGCAATCAACTCAGCCACGGGTCTTTTCTCCTTCCGGGTCGTGAAAGACGGGGTGACAGACCTCGCAGCGGGCGGTGATCCCGCGCAGCTGATCGACCATCCGGATCTCCTCGCCATGCCGGGCCCTGCCGTTCTTCAGAAACGCGAGCGCAAGATAACTCTCCAAAGTCGGGGAAAACCCGACCGACGTGACATAGCCCTGACCATACGCCCGCTCCGCCGGATCGCCGGCGTTGAACAAATGCGCCCCCGCGGTCAGTTGCCTGACCGTGCCCACCGGCTTCAGGCCCACAAGCTGTTCGCGCTCCGGCCCGCTGAGCCCCGGCCGCTCGCTCATGGTCTTGCCGATGCAATCTTTCTTCGCGCTCACCATCCGGCCCATGCCGATGTCGTCGGCTGTCACCCGGCCATGGATTTCCGAATGGGTGATGAATCCCTTCTCGATCCGCAACACGTTGAGTGCCTCCATCCCGTAAGGACCGCCACCAAGAGCCCCGGCCCGTGCCAGAAGCAACCGAAACAGGCTGTCGCCATAGCGCGCGGGCACCGCCACCTCATAGGCATGCTCGCCACTGAACGAAATTCGAAAGAGCCGCCCTTCGACCCCCTGCACCCGCACCGCGCCGCAGGCCATGAACGGCCAGCGTTCACCGTCGATGGTCTCATCGAGGATCGAGTTCAGCAGCTCGCGCGATTTCGGGCCCGCGACTGCGAACTGCGCCCATTGCTCCGTGACAGAGGCAAGACGCACATCCCATTCGGAACGCAGGCATTGATGCACATACTCCAGATGCCGCATCACCGGCCCTGCCGCGGCGGTGGTCGTCGTCATCACGTAATGCGTCTGGCCAAGCCTTGCCGTGGTGCCATCGTCCATCACATGCCCGTCCTCGCGTAGCATCAGGCCATAGCGCGTGCGCCCGACCTTCAGCGTGGAGAACATGTTGGTGTAAACCAGATCGAGAAACGCCGGCGCATCCTCGCCCTGAATGTCGATTTTGCCCAGCGTGGAGACATCGCAGACCCCCACCGCGGAACGCACCATGTTCACCTCCCGGTCGCAGCTTTGCCGCCAACTCGTCTCGCCCGGCGCGGGAAAGTAACTCGGGCGATACCAAAGCCCCGCCTCGATCATCGGCGCGCCGCGCTCCACGCTCGCCTTGTGGCTGGTGGTGAACCGCTCCGGTGCGAAGCCGCGCCCCTGCGCCCCCGCACCCATCGCCGCGACAGGCACCGGGCTGAACGGCGGGCGGAAGGTGGTGGTGCCGGTCTCGGCAATCCCGCGTCCCGTCGCATCGGCCAGAACCGCCAGCGCCGCGACGTTGGAATTGCGCCCCTGATCCGGCGCCATCCCCTGCGTGGTGTAGCGTTTCATATGCTCGACGGAGCGGAAATTCTCCGTCGCGGCAAGTGTCACGTCCTTGACCGTCACATCGTTCTGAAAATCGAGCCACGCGCGCCCCTTGCCCGGCACGGCCCACAGCGGCTGAAGGCGATAGGGCGCGTCCTCGGCCTCCGGCGTCTCGCCCACCTCGGTCGTGATCCCAAGGTCCGACAGCGCGGCCACCGCCGCCTCCGCCCCCTGCACAAACGCGCCATGCGTGGAAAACACCCCGTTGCACGCGCCGGCCATCCGCATCCCCGGCACCGCGCCGGGCGCAGGCAGAAACGCCTGCACCGCCTCGTCCCAGACCGGCCGCCCGTTCATGTGACAGGACAGATGCACGCTCGGGTTCCATCCGCCCGACATGGCAAGGCAATCGGTCTTTATCTTCTCCTCGCCACTGGTCGCACGATAGGTGACGGACTCCAGCCCCTTGCGCCCCGCGGTATCGCAGACCTGCGCCCCCTTGATCACAGGGTATCCCTGCCCGTCCGGCGCCTCGAGCCGGCTGTCGATCACAGCGGCCACATGCATCCCGGCCTCCACGAGATCGCGCGCCGTGCGGTGCGCGTCGTCGTTGTTGGCGAAGATCGTGGTCGCCCGCCCCGGCGCCACGCCATAGCGGTTGAGGTAACTCCGCACCGCGCCCGCCGTCATGATCCCCGGACGGTCATTGTTGCGGAAGGCGACGGGACGCTCGATCGCGCCGGTCGCCAGTACGGACCGCTGCGCCACGATCCGCCAGAAACACTCGCGCGGCGCCTGTCCGCGCGGCCGGTGATGCGCCACCCGTTCCAGCGCGCCGAAGGTGCCCTGATCATAGGCCCCGGTCACCGTGGTGCGCGGCATCAGGTGGACATTGTCCATCTGCGCCAGCTCGGCCACCGCCTGCGCCGCCCATTCCGCGCCGGGCATGCCGTCGATCTCGTGGGTTTCGGAATTGAGCCGCCCGCCCATCAGGCTGTCCTCATCGGCCAATATGACATCCGCCCCCGCCCGCGCCGCCGCCCGCGCCGCGCTGAGCCCAGCCGGCCCCGCCCCGATCACCAACAAGTCGCAGAAGGCAAAGGCTTTCTCGTAGCGGTCAGTATTGCCCTGCCCACTCAGCGCGCCAAGCCCCGCCGCGCGCCGGATCACCGGCTCATAGACCCGTTCCCAGAACGACTTGGGCCACATGAAGGTCTTGTAATAGAACCCAGCCCCAAGGAACGGCGCCGCCAGATCGTTGAGCGCCAGAAGATCCCATTCCAGCGATGGAAAACGGTTTTGCGAGAACACCTCCAGCTCCTGAAAGACCTCCTGCACCGTCGCGCGCACGTTCGGGTCCTGCTCCGAGCCCCGCCCGACCGTGATCAGCGCGTTGGCCTCCTCGCTGCCCGCCCCCATCACGCCGCGCGGGCGGTGATACTTGAACGACCGCGCCATCAGCCGCACGTCATTGGCCAGCAGGGCCGATGCCACGCTATCGCCCGCAAACCCGTCATACCGCCGCCCGTCGAAGGTGAAACTCACCGGCGTGCTCCGGTCGATCAGGCCCTTTCCCGTCACCCTCATGGCCGCGCCTCCCGCAGGTCCGCGGCCACATCAGATGCCAGTTCGGTGGCCAGAACCTCATGCGTCACCGTATTGCGCGTCACCACGACCCAGGCGCCGCACCCGCCCTCGTGAGACCAAAGATCGCGCGTGTCCCCGGCCGGATTGTCGCGGTTGTGCAGGTAATCGTCCCAGGCCGCCTCCCCCGCCTCCGGGTCAGGCCGTTCGAGAAGCACCGCATCTCCCACGTAGTAGAACTCTCGCCGGTCGCGCTCACCGCAAATCGGACAGGTGATCCTCATGCCGTTCCCCCGCGCAGGCCGGAACCTGCCCTTTCTCTGTTCTTCAAATACTCATGTCCCGCCATCGCCCCCACCTCCGTCAATGCAGGTTGTGCTGGGCGCCGGTGCCCTCTTCATCCATCAGGCCGATCCCGCTGCGGAACCGGTCGAGCCGGAAGCCCGCCGCCACCTCATGCGGGCTGTCGGTCGCCATCAGATGCGCCATGCACCAGCCAGAGGCCGGCACCGCCTTGAACCCGCCATAGCACCAGCCGCAATCGAGATAGAGCCCCTCGACCCCCGTGCGGTCGATGATGGGCGAGCCGTCGGGCGTCATGTCCATGATCCCGCCCCAACTGCGCAACACCTTTGCCTTGCCGAGCATCGGCATCAGGGTCATGCCCGCCTCCATCACATGCTCGGCCATCGGCAGGTTGCCGCGCTGCGCATAGGAGGCGTAGAAATCCAGATCGCCCCCGAACACCAGCCCGCCCTTGTCCGACTGGCTGATATAGAAATGCCCCATGCCAAAGCTCACGACATGGTCGATTACCGGCTTCAGGCCCTCGGTGACGAAGGCCTGCAAAACATGGCTCTCGATCGGAAGACGCATCCCCGCCATCGCCGCCACCTGACCCGAGCGGCCCGCCACCACGATACCGACCTTCCGGGCCCGGATCGAACCGCGCGTGGTCTGCACGCCGGTCACCTTGCCGTTCTCGATGTCGATGCCGGTGACCTCGCAATTCTGGATCAGGTCCACGCCGCGCCGGTCCGCGCCGCGCGCATAGCCCCAGGCCACCGCGTCATGCCGCGCCGTGCCACCGCGCGGGTGATACAGCCCGCCATAGATCGGAAAGCGTGCGTTGTCGAAATCGAGATACGGCAGATAGCGGCGCACCCCTTCACGGTCGAGAAGGATCGCATCGTCGCCCTGATTGATCATCGCGTTGCCCCGACGGGCAAAGGCATCGCGCTGCCCGTCGCTGTGAAACAGGTTGATCAGCCCGCGCTGCGAATGCATCACGTTGTAGTTGAGGTCTTCCTCCAGCCCCTCCCAGAGCTTGAGCGAGTGACTGTAGAATTCCGAATTGCCGGGCAGGAAATAATTGGCGCGCACGATGGTGGTGTTGCGCCCCACGTTGCCGCCGCCGAGATAGCCCTTCTCCAGAACCGCGACATTGGTCAGCCCGTGGTTCCGCGCGAGGTAATAGGCGGTCGACAGCCCGTGACCGCCGCCGCCGATGACGATGGCGTCGTATTCCGCTTTCGGCTCCGGATCGCGCCAATGGGGGCCCCACCCCTTGTTGCCGGTCAGCCCTTCTTTAAGAACACGTAACCCGGAAAACCGCATCTGTTCATCCTTCCTGCCCCGGCGCGCCATCGGCGCGTCAACGCGAAACTAACACCCTGCGCGGCAAGCGCCACCCCGTGAAATTCGGCATCGGGTTGCCCGCTGGCAGCACGCCGCGACGACCTCCCGACAGTCGGCGGAGGGCGCGGCACTGGGAAATCATCCGCAAAGGTCATTTTGCCGCCCGGCGCCTCAAAGCCCCTTGGCGCGATAGCTCTTGGCCACCTTGTCGATACTGACCAGATAGGCGGCGGTGCGCAGGTCGGACACATCCTCCCGGTCGTGCCAGACATCGCGCATCGACTGATAGGCGATCCGCATCGTGTCATCGAGACCCGAGCGCACCAGCTCAAGCTCATCGGCCCCGCGCAGGTATTTCTCCTTGAAGTTCGGGGTGAGCGACCATGTCTTGCCGAGCGAATCCGACAGCTTCTCCAACTCGTCCACGACAAGCTGGTGCCGCGATTCTTCCTGCCGGCGCTGCATCCGGCCAAACCGGATATGGCTGAGGTTCTTGACCCACTCGAAATAGGACACGGTCACACCGCCGGCATTGGCATACATGTCCGGTATGATCACGACGCCCATCTTGCGCAGGATCTCGTCGGCGCCCGCCGTCACCGGCCCGTTCGCCGCCTCGATGATCAGCGGCGCCTTGATGCGGTCGGCATTGGTCAGGTTGATCACCCCCTCAAGCGCCGCCGGAATGAGGATGTCGCATTCCTCCTCCAGCACCGCAGCCCCTTCGGCCGAGTGGGTGGCGTCGGGAAATCCGGTCACGCCGCCATGCTTGGCGATCCAGGCGTGAACCGCCTCCACGTCAAGCCCCTCGGGACTGAACAACGCACCGTCGCGCTCGATGATGCCGGTGATCACCGCGCCATCTTCCTCGCTGAGAAACTTGGCCGCGTGATAACCCACGTTGCCAAGGCCCTGAACGATGATCCGCTTTCCGTCGAGCGTACCGCTCAGCCCGGCCTTTTCCTTGCCGCGGTGGTCGCGGAAGAACTCGCGCAGCGCAAATTGCACCCCGCGCCCCGTCGCCTCGATCCGGCCGGCGATGCCCCCGGCATTGAGCGGCTTGCCGGTGACACAGGCCCGCGCGTTGATGTCGGTGGTGTTCATCCGGGCGTATTGGTCCGCGATCCACGCCATCTCGCGCTCGCCGGTGCCCATGTCGGGGGCGGGCACGTTCTGGCTGGGGTGGATCAGGTCGCGCTTGGCCAGTTCATAGGCAAAGCGGCGGGTGATGAGCTCCAGCTCGTGTTCCTCGTATTCGCGCGGATCGATCCGCAGCCCCCCCTTGGAGCCGCCGAACGGCGCCTCCACCAGGGCGCATTTGTAGGTCATCAGCGCCGCAAGCGCCTCCACCTCGTCCTGATTGACCGCGAGCGCATAGCGGATGCCGCCCTTGACCGGCTCCATATGCTCCGAATGCACCGAACGGTAGCCGGTGAAAGTATGCATCTGCCCCCGCAGCCGGACACCGAAACGAACGGTATAGGTCGCGTTGCAAACACGGATCTTCTCCTCCAGGCCGGGCGGCAGATCCATCAGCGCCACCGCGCGGTTGAACATCAGATCCACGCTCTCGCGGAAACTCGGCTCTCTCACTGATGTCGCGTCCATTCTCGCCCTCCAAACCAAAGCACCTGTTGCGACTCAAAGCCGCATACCCGAAGCCTAAGCCGGAAACCGGGCAAGATGCGAGTTTGAACTTTCGGTTTTGCACAAAACTTGAGCGGCACCTGAACACCACACGGATCGCGCGAATTCTTCTCGCCCCTTCGGCTCCAGTCAACGAAAACAGCGCGTAAATAACCGAAAAAACCGCTCCTCAGAGCCATTTCCGCCAAATTTACGCCGTAATGCGTTGCGACATATGCCGGTGGCGCAATCTGTGCCGTACGAGTGAATCCAGTTTAGCAGGCTCCCGCGGAGGGCGGATTACAATGACCCAGTCAAAGGCAGCACTTCCCCCTGAAACCGGCCCGGCCCGGGGATTCAGGCGCCATCTGGCGCGCCTTGCCATCGACGAAAGCGGGGTCGTGACCGGCCTGGCAATCTTCATTTTCCTGATAATCCTCATGGTGGGTGGCCTCGGCATCGACCTGATGCGCTCCGAAATGCGCCGGACGGACCTGCAGAACACCCTCGACCGCGCCATCCTCGCCGCCGCCGACCTCGATCAGGATCGCGATCCGGAACTGGTGGTGCGCAGCTATTTCGACGCCACCGGCCTGACCGACTATCTCGGAAGTGTCACGGTCGACGACGGGTTGAATTATCGCACCGTGTCCGCCGACGCCTCGATGACCATGAATACTCATTTCATGAAACTCGCCGGCGTCGACACCCTCACCGTTCCGGCACGCGGCACCGCCGAGGAACGCATCGCCAATGTCGAGATTTCGCTCGTGCTCGACATTTCCGGGTCCATGGCCGGCAACAGCAGAATTACCAACCTGCGTGCCGCCGCCAAGGAATTCGTTGATGCCGTGATCCGCCCCGAGACCGAGGATCTGATCTCGCTTTCCATCGTGCCTTACACCGCGCAGGTGAATGCCGGGCCGCTGATCTTCAATGAGCTCAACGTGAATCAGGTGCATAATTTCTCGCATTGCATCGAATTCTACGACAGCGAGTTTTCCACCACCGCGCTCGACACTGAACGCACCTATAACCAGATGCAGCACTTCGAGGCCGGGTCCTACTACAACAACCCGATCACCAACCCCGGCTGTCCGCGCCGGGACTATGAGCGCATCACCGCATTCAGCCAGAATGGCTCCGCGCTCAAGGATCAGATCGACAATCTGCGACCCCGCGCCAACACCTCCATTCATCTCGGAATGAAATGGGGCGCGGCGCTGCTCGACCCGTCATTCCAGCCGATCACCGGCGCGCTGGCCGCCGGCGGCCATGTGGATAGCGAGTTCTCAGGCCGCCCCGCCGCCTTCAACGACAGCGAAACGCTCAAGACCGTGATCCTGATGACCGACGGGGAAAACGTCACGACCCGGCGAATCGCCGACCACTATTACGACAGCGAAAGCGAGATTTCCCACTGGAACCGCTATCCGCTCTACTACTATCTCAACAATTATGTGAGCTGGTATTATCGAAGCGGGTTCTACTATACGAAATACTCGGCCCATCACGCCGACAACCTGCTGGACAATATCTGTGACGCCGCCAGGGCGCAGGGCATCGTCATCTGGTCGATCGGCTTCGAGGTAACGAACCACGGGGCGGATGTCATGCGCAGCTGCGCCTCGTCGGACGCCCACTTCTTCCGGGTCGAAGGGGTCGAGATTTCCGATGCCTTCTCGGCGATCGCACGGCAGATCAACCAGCTGAGGCTGACCCAATGAGCCGCCGCCCCCTGTTCCGGTCTGGCAGGCTCGCGCGGGATGAGCGCGGCCATGCCACCGTCGAGTTCGTGATCATCTTTCCGATCTTCCTGGTGATCATGCTCTCGGCCATCGAACTTGGCCTGATGACAATGCGCTACTCCCTGCTGGAGCGCGCACTCGATCTGACCGTGCGCGAGGTGCGCCTGTCCACAGGCTTTTCACCCGATCACGATGAGCTGAAGCAAATGATCTGCGACGAATTTGGCATGCTGCCGAACTGCTTCGACCGTCTGGCGCTGGAAATGATCCAGGTTAGTCCGCGGGCCTATGTCGAACCCTCCAGCGAGGTGACCTGCAACGACCTGTCGCTTGAGTCGCAACCCGTGACCACATTCACACCCGGCATGGACAACGACCTGATGCTGCTGCGCGCCTGCGCGAAATTCACACCGCTGTTTCCCAACACGGGATTCGGTCTTGAACTGGCCAAGGACGGCTCGGGCGATGTCGCACTCGTCAGCATGTCCGCCTTTGTGCAGGAGCCGAGGTAGCACCATGACCCACTCGATCTTCCGCCGCTTCCGCCGCTTCTGGCCGAACGACAGAGGCTCCGTCTCCGTTGAGGCCGTTATCATCCTTCCGATACTGCTCTGGGCCTATATGGGCAGTTTTATCTTCTTCGACATGTATCGCGCCAACTCCACCGCTTCAAAGGCCGCCTACACGATCTCCGACATGCTCTCGCGCGAAACACAGGCAATCAACCAGACCTATCTGAACAATTCGCTGGACCTGTTCCGCTTTCTCTCGGGAACGCAGGACGACGAGAGCGGCACTGCCCTTCGGGTCTCTCTGATCTCGTGGGACGGAGAGGAACAGAGACACGAACTGCACTGGTCGCACATCGCCGGCACCAAGTCCGCCCTTGAAGATAAAGATATCGATGCACTGGCAGACGATCTGCCGGATATGGCCAATGGTGAGGCTCTCATACTCGTCGAAACCTTCGCCACCTTCACACCATCGATGAATGTCGGCGTGTCGGAACTGGATCTGGAAACCTTCATCTTCACCCGGCCCCGCTTTGCCCCGCAACTGGTCTGGTCCGGAAGCTGATCACGCCTGCGCGCGTTCGAGAAGAAGCGTTTCCAGCGTCTGCGCCAGGAACTTTGTCTGCGGGCC
Source organism: Salinihabitans flavidus (assembly GCF_900110425.1). Classification (GTDB taxonomy): domain Bacteria; phylum Pseudomonadota; class Alphaproteobacteria; order Rhodobacterales; family Rhodobacteraceae; genus Salinihabitans; species Salinihabitans flavidus. The sequence goes on from NZ_FODS01000004.1 coordinate 120,482, forward strand.
GGGCAGAACGCCGCCGACCCCGACCCGACGCCCGAAAGCCCAGTAGATGCCCGGCTCCCAGCGCCGCGCGCCGGGGGTCTTCAGGGTCAGAAGAAAACCGTTCGACGGTTTGAAGGCAAAAGTGCTCCGGTCGATCCCGGCAATATTATCAAGCGAGGCGATCACGTCTCCATTGGTGGAGCGCAGTACCTCGCGCGTGAGCTCGATCGCCGTGGCGGTCGCTCGCCGTGTCCGCTCCGTCATCCACAACACCCCCGCCCCCAACACAACAAGAAACACCTGCCATCCCAAGGCCGGCGGCGTGGCGATAGCGACATAGAGCACGATCCCCGCAAGCCCGAGCAGCGCCGCGAGCCCGAACGCGCGCCGCATCGGAGAAGCGCGCACCATCACCAGAACCTCATCGTCCATGTCCGTCACTCTCCTGTCCATGCCGGACGTCCCCCTTACCCGCTTCATCCCCGTTTGCACAGGCCTTCCCGGTGTGATCCACCCCCGGGGCTCTGCCCCGGACCCCGAGATATTTGACCCGAGAAGATGCAGCAGGAGTCATGCCCTTTCTCTGTTCCAGAAAATACTCAAAAAGCAACGCGCGCCGCGTTCACAACGCCCCGGCACGGCGCGAGACAGTCTTCAATACCGACGCAATACCGACGTTTTACCGACGTGATACCGAAACGGGTTTTTCAGAGATTTCAGCGCATTAACCCTGATTCGCCTCAATACGGCATCGGATGGCTACGATGGATCTCATCGATCTCTCGCAGCACCTCGTCCTCAAGCCTGATATCCGCGGCTTTCAAGGCATGGTCGAGCTGCGCCAGCCGGGTCGCGCCGAAGATGGTCGAGGTCATGAAGGGACGCTGCATCGCCCATGCCAGCGCCATATGCACCGGATCGAGTCCGTGCCGTTTCGCAAGTTCCAGATAGGCAGAAACCGCCTTGAAAACACGCGGATTCTTGCGCCCGCCGAGTTCCGGAACCAGAGACATGCGCGAGCCTTGGGGCACGGCCCCGTCCTGATATTTTCCAGTCAGAAGCCCCGCCCCGAGCGGCGAGAAGGCCAGCAGCCCCACATCCTCGTTCACGCTCAGCTCCGCCAGATCGGTGTCGAACATCCGGCACAGCAGAGAGTATTCGTTCTGGATCGCTGCAGCCCGCGGCCCGCCCGTCCGGTCCGCCGCAAGCAGCCATTGCATCGTGCCCCAGGCCGATTCATTGGACAGCCCGAAGTGCCGGATCCGACCCTTCTCCACCTCGCGCTGAAGAGCGCCCAGCGCATCCTCCATATGGGCAAGCGTTTCCGCTTTGTCCTGCCCCGAGGGGTCATAGGTCCAGTTCTTGCGAAACATGTAGGAGCCCCGATTGGGCCAGTGAAACTGATAGAGATCAATGTAGTCCGTGTTCAGCCGGCGTAGCGAACCCTCGACCGCCTGCGGGATGGTTTGCGAGGAGATCGGCGCGCCATCACGGGCGTGCATCATGCCTTCGCCGGAATGTTTGGTCGCCAGGATCACATCCTGCCGCCGCCCGTGTTTCACGAACCATTGCCCGACGATCCGTTCGCTGCGGCCGGTGGTTTCGGCCCGCACCGGGTTGACGGGATACATCTCTGCGGTGTCGATGAAATTCACGCCCGCGGCAAGCGCATGGTCGATCTGGTCATGGGCCTCGTCAAGATCGGTCTGTGTGCCATAGGTCATGGTACCAAGGCACAGGGCCGACACCTCGAGCCCGGTGCGGCCCAGCGGGTTCATTTTCATTTGAGGTCTCCCTGCCGTCCTGTCTCGACACGCAGCCTAGCCCACCGGCCGAGGAGTGCAAGCGATCAGGGATGACCCGAGTGCCGGGTCATCCCGTCGTCTCAGGGTCGCATCACGAAATAGCCCTGGTCGTCCAGATCCATGAGGCGCATGACTCCGGCAGGCACATGGTTTGCAAATTCCATGATCGGTGGGACCTCACCTTCGTTGCGGGTCATGCCAGCGATGGTGTTGCCACAGGCCGAGAACGTGACATTCGGGATGCTCGTGGGGAAGTTGGCAACCCTCTCTTTCACCGGAGAGGTATCCTCACGCAGCATATGAAGCCCGGCATTATAGGCGACGATCTCGATTTCATATTCATGCCCGGCCTCGCTCATGCCGCGGGCGAAATTCGCCGCCACATTGAGCACCTTGTTCATCGTGCCGGGGTTATTGTCGCTGACCTGAAGCGCGAGTTTCTTGATCTCGAAGCCATCCTCGTCCGCCATGAGCGGGGATGCCAGGAAAAGGCAAAGCATCCCGACCGTAGCAAAAAGTCCTGTTATGCGTTTCATCGTTTCCTCCCTTAAGAATTCATACACCATTACATGTTATTTTATGAGTTCCACCCTTTATTGCGCTTTTACGCGCGGTCCGGCAGCGGGTGGAATAGGGCTGGACAATCGCGGGCGATGGGACAAGGGTTCGCGGGGCGTTGTCGCCCTTTCAGCCATAAACTTGGCCCCTCATGCGCCTGATCCTGTCCTTCTCCGCCCTGTTCCTGTCCGTCATCCTGTTGCAACTCAGTTCCGGCGGCATTGCACCTCTCGACGCGATCTCGGGCATCGCGCTCGGGTTCACCACGGCGCAGATCGGGCTTCTGGGTTCGGCGCATTTCCTGGGGTTCTTCATCGGTTGCTGGTGGGCGCCGCGGCTGATGGGCACCGTCGGCCATTCGCGGGCCTTCGCCGCCTTCACGGCATCCGGGGCAATCGGGATGCTGGCGCATTTCCTGGTGATCGACCCCTACGCCTGGGCGGCGATGCGGGTGGCGTCGGGCCTGTGTGTGGCCGGCTGTTTCACGGTGATCGAGGCCTGGCTTCAGGCGGCGGTCACGAACGAGAGCCGGGGCCGCGCGATGGGCACCTACCGTGTGGCGGACATGAGCGCCTCTCTTGCTGCGCAACTGCTCATCTCCGTGCTGGAGCCGGCCTCCTACGTGTCCTACAACCTGCTGGCGCTGATGTGCTGTGCGGCGCTTTTGCCGCTCACCCTGACGCGCGTGCGCCAGCCTGAAACGCCGGAGGCGCCGCGCCTGCGTCCGGGATTGGCCTGGACCCGCTCGCCGCTGGCGGTGGCGGGGGTGGTGGCCGCTGCGATCTCGGGCGCCTCCTTCCGTATGGTCGGGCCGGTCTATGGCACAGGCGTCGGGCTGGAGGTCGGGCAGATCGCCTTTTTCCTGGCCGCGTTCGTGGCGGGGGGCGCACTGGCGCAGTATCCGATCGGCTGGCTCGCGGACAAGTTCGACCGGCGCTGGGTGCTGATCTGGCTCTCCTTCGCCGCGATCCTGAGCTGCATCGCCACCGCTTCGCTTCAGGGGCTGAGCACCGGCGGCGTGATGCTGACCGCGGCGATATTCGGGTTGACCACCTTTCCGATCTATTCGGTCTCCGCCGCACACGCCCACGACTTTGCCGAAACCGAAGAGCGGGTGGAACTATCCGCCGCGCTGATGTTCTGGTATGCGGTCGGGGCCATCGCGGCGCCCTATGCCGCCTCCACGGTGATGGCGTTCTTCGGCTATCCGGCGCTTTTCATCATGATCGGCGTGGCCCATGCGGGATTGCTGGTCTACGGGCTGATACGCATGCGGGCGCGCCCCTCGCCGGGCAACCGCACCCGCTACATCTGGTCGCCGCGCACCTCGTTTCTGGTCGGGCGGCTGACCGGGCGCACCCGCGAGACGGACGGGAACGGTGCCCGTCAGGATGCCCCGCGTTCCGCGATCCGAATCCCGTCCGACAGGGCCGACGACGGATAGAGCACCACGCGCGCGCCGTTCTCCAGACCGCCGAGAACCTGTGCGTCGATGCCGTTGTTGCGTCCCGGCGTGACCGCGCGTTTCACCGCGCGCCCGCCTTCAGCCACGAAAACCGCCCAGTCGCCATCGTCGCGAAACAACGCCGAGGACGGCACGATCAGCGTCTCGCGCGCCTGCCAAACGACGATGCGAACCTCCACCCGGAAGCCGTGACCCAGGGCAGCGCGCGCCTCTGGCGGGTCGGTAAAGCGGATCACCGCATTGACCCGCTGCTCCTCCACGCCGAGGGCGGAATACTTGGTAAAGCCCCAGGGGTCGATCCGCGCCACCTCCCCGTGCAGCGGTTCGGGCCCCCCATAGTTGGTGATCAGGACCGGATCGCCCATCCTCACCTGCACCGCGTCCGCACTCAGAAGCTCGACCACCACTTCCAGATCGCCCTCGATATCGCCGATTTCGAGGATGGGCGCGCCGGCCGGCAGCGTGGTCTCGCTTTGCTGTATGACACGCAGAACGCGCCCAGTCTTGGGGGCGGGCAGGTCGATGGCCCCGTTGCCCGAGATCGCGGCATAGAGCCCCGGATCGTCGAACCCGATGAGCCGCGCCTGCGCATTCTCAAGGTCCGCCACGCGCATGGAAATCGCCGCGCGTGCAGTGTCCACGCTGGCCTCCGCCGAGCGCAGGCGGCTTTCGGCCCGGTCGAGCGCCATCTGCGCGATGTTCCCGCTTGCATGGAGCTTGCGCGACCGCTCAAGCTCCGTCCGCGCAAGGTCGCGGTCCGCCATCGCCCTGTGCAGATCGGCCTGCGCCACGCGCAGCGCGGCCTCTGCGGCGGAGATCGCCGCCCGCGCCTGTTCGCGCGTGCGGATATCGAGCGCGGCGGGATTGGTCGGAAGCATCCGCGCCACAACCGTCTTGCCCTCTTCGACATAGGCCCCCGGCTCCAGAGCCACGCGCAGAAGCCGCCCGGCAATGGGGGTGGATACGACATAGGCCTCGCGCACCCGTGTGCGGGCTTCTTCGTCGACCGTCACGGTCATGTCCCCGCGCCGCACAGTGCCGGTATCCACCATCTGTGGCTGCGGCCAGAAGGCCGCCACCAGCCCCGCCGCGACCAGCATCGTCGCCGCAAGAATCAGAATACGTCGTGACTGCCGTTTTGCCATGAGTCTCACTCTCGTGTCTTCAGGGTGGCGACAAGATCCACCCGGTTGATATCACGTTTCACCAGCAGGCCCGACACGATTGCCGCCACGATCACGGCCAGCGCCGCCGTGCCAAAGGCATCAGGCCGGAACCGGGTCGGGATCTGGTAGATATCGGTGCTGAACCCCGCCGCGATCAGGAACGACAGGTAGTGCCCGATCCCCACCCCCAGCGGTAGCGCCAGCAGAACAACAATCGCCAGCTCCCCCAGAAGGACAAAGGCCGTCTCGCCCGTGGAAAAACCGATCACCCGCAGGCTCGCCAGATCGCGCGCCTGCTCTCCGAACGAAATGCGCGCCGCGTTGTAAACGATGCCGAAGGTGATGATCCCGGCAATCGCCGCCATGACATAGCGCATCATCCCCGCGCCTGTATCCATCAGGGTCTGCATCGCCGCGCGCGCATCCTCGCGGCGCGCCACGCCGGCCACCGTCGGCATGGATTTGAGCACCGCGAACACCTCCGGTATCCGCGCCCCGTCCACCCGCAGATAGGCACCCGACACGCGCCCGGGCTCCCGCAGGGCACGGTTGAGCGTGTCCATGTGCATGAACGCGGGCGCCCCCAGAAGCGTCTCGGCGATACGGGTCACGGGAACCTCAAGCGTCGGCCGGCGCCCTTCGAGCACGTCAAGCTGCACCACGTCTCCCGCCTTCACCTGCAATATGTCGGCCAGTGCGCGGGCCAGCACGACCCCCTCTCGCGGCATGGCGATGGTGTCCATCTGGCTTGTGACCGCCCGGTTGAGCCTCGGTTGCGTCACCAGACCGTTGATGGCGCCACGATAGTTCTGCGCCCCGTTGCGCAGGGTGACGCCGATGGTGCGCACAGGCTCCACCTCGATCACGCCGGGAAGCTGGCGCAGGGCATGGACCGATCCGGACGGCATCGGCTGCACGAACGTCACCGACACGTCGGACCGGTCGATCACCCCGAACGTCAGGTCAAGCGTCCGGTCGAACCCGGACAGAAGCGACAACTGCGCCGAACTGAGCCCCATGCCCACCGCGATACCAACGACCGCCCCCGCGATCCGCCCCGGATTGCGCAGGATGCGGCGGATTACCATGCGGCTGGGCTGATCGAGCCAGCCCTTCAGGCGCTCGTTCAGCGCCCCGGTGCGCGAGAAATCCGCCGGGGCCGGCGGGCGCATGGCCACCGCGGGCGTCAGGCGAAACACCCCCCGCAACACCCACAGCGCGCCGGCGGAGGCGGCAAGGACACTGACCAGAACGCCGGTCACGAAAGACGCCGGATCGACGCGGAAGATCAGGAAGGGGAACTTGTAGAAGTCCTGATAGACCCCGGCCATCGCCCGGCCCGCCCAGATGCCGAGCGCGCAGCCCAGAAGCGCCCCGAAAACCGCGATCGCCAGCACCATCTTGAAATAGTGCAGCGCGACCTCCCAATCGGAATAGCCGAACGCCTTGACCAGGCCGATCTGCTCGCGCTCCGCCTGCACCAACCGGGCGATCACGATGTAAAGAAGGAAGGCCGCCACCGCCATGAAGATCGGCGGCACCACCGAAGAGCTGACACGCAGCCCCCGGATCTCCTCGGTCAGGAATCGGTCGGATATCTGATCCTTCAGCCCGTAAGCGCCCAGACCACCATGCGGATCGAGTATCCGGTCCACCGCCGCCAGCACCGGCGCAAGCCGCGCGCCGCGATCCAGCGCGATCAGCGCCTCATTGAACGCCCCCTGCACATCGAGCGCCGCCGAGAGCGCCTCGCGGTTCATCCAGATCACGGCAAACCGCGCGTCATCGGGCACGATCTCTCCCGGCGCGGTGGTGAACAGGAACTCCGGCGCCTGCGCCATGCCGACAATGGTGAAATCACGCCGCGCGCCGTTCATCGTGGCGCGCAGATGATCGCCAAGGCGCAGCCCATGCGCCTCGGCGAACCCCTTGAGCAGGACAACCTCCCCGGTGCGTCCCGGCGTAAACATCCGTCCGTCGGTCAGATAAATGGCGTTCAGACGCGGCGCCCCCAGTGCCGGAAGGCTGATCGCGCGCGCCCGCACCGGCAGATCCTGCCCCGCCATGTCCAGAAGCGCCGCCCCCGTCACGCGCCCCTCCGCCGCCGCCACACCGGGCACCGCGCGCAGCCGCTCCAGCACCTGCTCGGGCGCGCCCACCGCAGGGGCAAAGACATCGGCGAGCCGGTAGCGTTCGTAATAGGTGCGCCGGGTCTCCTCCAGCGAATTGAGCATCCCCGACATCATCACTAGAAGCAGCACCCCCACCGCCACCACCAGCGCGATCGCGGCCGCCTGCCCCTTGATGCGCCACAAATCGCGCAGCAACTTGTGGTCGAGCGCGCTTAGCATCTCACCACTCGATCTCGTCGGGGCTCTGGCGGGTGCTGTTTCGCTCCACGCTACGGATGGCGCCATCGGCGAAATGAATCACCCGATGGGCCATCGCGGCCGTTGCCGCGGCGTGGGTAACGATCATCACCGTGGCGCCCAGCTTGGCGTTCACATCGTTGAGCACATGCAACACCGCCCGCCCCGTTGTGGAATCGAGCGCCCCCGTCGGCTCATCGCAGAAAAGCACATTGGGGTTCTTGGCGACGGCGCGGGCAATCGCCACGCGCTGTTGTTCGCCTCCCGACAATTGCGCCGGAAAATGATCCATCCGTTCGCCCAGCCCGACCAGCGCAAGCGCCTCTTCGGCGCTCATCGGGTCGGCAGCGATCTCCGTCACCAGTTCCACGTTCTCGCGCGCGGTGAGCGAGGGCATGAGGTTGTAGAACTGGAACACGAATCCGACATGATCCCGGCGATAGCGGGTCAACTCGCGATCCGACAACTCCGTCAGGTTGAGATCTCGGAACCACGCCCGCCCCGAACTCGCCCGGTCAAGCCCGCCAATGATATTGAGCAGTGTGGACTTGCCCGACCCCGAGGGGCCAAGCAGAACAACGATCTCACCATCGGGAATGTTAAGGTCGACACCGCGCAGGGCGTGCACCGCAGCCGGACCTTCGCCGTAAACCTTCGTCAGGCCGCGCGTTGTGAATGTAAGTCCCGCGTCGGGGCGGTCCTCGGCCATGCTGTCCCTCGCATTGCGCCCGTGTCGGGCAGCGCCGCCCCACCCATCGGCCGGGAAAGGCCCTACTTGCTATCGGATGCAGCTTCCAGAGCCTCAAGCCGGGCCTTGAGCGCCTCATTCTCTTCACGCGCTTTCTGGGCCATGGCACGCACCGCGTCGAACTCCTCGCGGGTGACGAAATCACGATCCGCAAGCCAGCGCTCTATCATGGAATTGAACGCGGTTTCGGCCTCTGACCGTGCGCCCTGAGCCACACCCATCGCATTGGTCATGAGTTGCGAAACATCGTCCATGAATTTGTTCCGGGTCTGCATCGGTTTCTCCATCTTCGGGTCGCCCTTTATATGGGCCTTCCGCGCTTGCGCCACAAGGTTGACTTCACCCGCCGGCCAGAGGCATGACAACCCATATGTACGCCATGATCCCCTTCCCCGACCTTTCGCCAGAGCTGTTCTCCATCTCGCTCTTTGGCATGGAGTTCGCTCTGCGCTGGTATGCGCTCGCCTATATTGCGGGGCTTTTGATCGCATGGCGCCTTGTGGTGGCCGTCGTCCGGCGCCCCGCGCTCTGGCGCGACGATACCCCGCCGATGGCACCGCGTCAGGTGGAGGACCTGCTCACCTGGGTGATTCTCGGGGTGATTCTCGGCGGGCGTCTGGGATATGTGCTGTTCTACCGCTTCGGCTATTATCTGGATCATCCAGCCGAAATCCTGATGCTGTGGGAGGGCGGCATGTCCTTTCACGGTGGATTTCTCGGCGTCGTGCTGGCCGGGGCGCTCTACTGCCGCAGGCAGAAAATTCCCTCCCTGTCCGCTGCCGACGTTATGGCGCTGGCTGCACCGCCGGGAATTCTGCTCGGGCGGTTGGCGAATTTCGTCAACGCGGAGCTTTGGGGCCGCCCCACGGACCTGCCTTGGGGCGTGGTCTTTCCCGGCCAGATGGCGCAGGACTGCGGGCCGGCCATCACCGGCCTGTGCGCGCGCCACCCCTCGCAACTCTACGAGGCGGCGCTGGAGGGGCTGTTGCTCGGCGCGCTCCTGCTCTGGCTGGCATGGCGGAGGGGCGCCTTGAAATGGCCGGGTCTCATAGCGGGATTGTTCTTCTTGGGTTACGGACTTGCCCGCTTTGCCGTGGAATTCGTGCGCCAGCCGGATGCGCAGTTCATAACCGAGGGCAACCCGCTCGGCCTTGCGCTGCATGTCGGGGGCTATGGCCTGACAATGGGGCAACTCCTGTCGCTGCCGATGATCGTGTTCGGCCTCTGGCTCGCTCGCCGGGCCGTCCGAGCGCAAAGTCACCCCGCCGCGCCATGACCCCGCTCGCGCAAGAGCTTGTGGCCCGCGTTGCGGCGCAGGGCCCGCTGACCGTGGCGGAGTTCATGGCCGATTGCCTGCTGCATCCCCGATACGGGTATTACGCAACGCGCGACCCGCTGGGCGCAAAGGGCGATTTCACCACCGCGCCGGAAATCTCGCAGATGTTCGGAGAGATGCTCGGCCTCGCCCTCGCGCAGGCGTGGATGGATCAAGGCCGCCCCGCTCCCTTCACACTGGCAGAGCTCGGCCCCGGCCGCGGCACGCTGATGGCCGATATCCTGCGCGCCGCCCGTAACGTGCCGGGGTTTCACGACGCCGCCGCATTGCACCTTGTCGAGGCGTCAGAGCCGCTGCGCACCCAGCAGCGTACCCTGCTCGGCTCCACACCCACATGGCACGACAGCTTGGACACATTGCCAGATCAACCGCTGTTCCTTGTGGCCAACGAATTTTTCGATGCACTCCCGACCCGCCAGTTCCTGCGCGAAGGCGCAGGCTGGCGCGAACGACTCATCGGCGCAAAGGACGGGCAACTTGCTTTCGGTCTTGGCGAGGTCGTCCCACAGCCCGCGCTCACTCACCGGATGGAGGATACACACGAAGGCGATCTGGTAGAGGTCTGCTCCGCCGCCGTCCCCATCGCCATGCGCATCGGGGCGCAGATTGCGGCGCGCGGCGGTACGGCGATGATCATAGATTATGGCGACTGGAGCAGCCTTGGCGACACGCTTCAAGCGCTGCGGGGCCACCGAAGCGAATCACCGCTGGACAATCCCGGCGAGGCCGATCTGACAGTGCATGTGGACTTCGAGGCGATCGCCCGTGCCGCCCCTTGTGCGCATTCCCGGCTCACCCCGCAGGGCGTGTTTCTTGAACGTCTTGGCATCACGCAGAGAGCGCAGGCGCTCTCCGCGCGACTGTCCGGCGAGGCATTGCAAAGCCACGTCGCCGCGCATCGCCGCTTGACGCATCCGGGGGAAATGGGAAACCTGTTCAAGACACTGGCGCTCTATCCCAAGGGCGCCACGCCACCCCCGGGGTATGCGCAATGACGTTGGAGATTCTCACCGCCGACAGCCTCGCGCCCCTGCGCCACGGCTTTTTCACGCGCAAGGGCGGCGCATCGTCAGGCGTTTTTCAAGGGCTCAACTGCGGCGCGGGCAGTACGGACCAGTCGGAAGTCGTATCGATCAACCGCGCCCGGGCAGCCACAGCCATGCAGGTTGAACCGGACGCGCTCAAGTTCGTGCATCAGGTCCATTCCGCCGACGTGGTCACACTCGACGGCTCGGCGCCCCACCCACTACCCCGCGCCGATGCGATGGTGACGCGCACGCCGGGGCTGGCACTCTCCATTCTGACTGCCGATTGTCAGCCGGTGCTGCTTGCCGATCATGACGCCGGGGTGATCGGCGCGGCCCATGCAGGCTGGCGTGGCGCGCTGGACGGGGTGCTTGAGGCGACGCTCGCCGCGATGGAAATCCTTGGCGCCCATCGGGGCAATATCATCGCCGTGATCGGCCCGACCATCAGTCAACGTGCCTACGAGGTCGGTCCCGAGTTCCTGGACGATTTTATGCAGGAGGACCCGGAAAATGCCCGGTTCTTCGCAAACGGCGAGGGCGACAGGATGCTGTTCGACCTGCCCGGTTTCGGCCTGCACAGGCTGCGGCAGGCGGGTGTCGGTCATGCCGAATGGACGCGCCATTGCACCTATTCCGATCCCACGCGCTTCTTCTCCTACCGCCGCAGCACCCACAACCAAGAGGCCGATTACGGCCGCCTTCTCTCGGCCATTCGGCTCTGACTACCGCACGCGAACCACCGCACGCGAGCATTCATACCGCTAAAATTCACCATTCCTGCCCCATCTCCGCCCCAATCAGGCGAGAGATTGGTCTCAAGCGAGAAGTTGGCCGCACGGCCCAGCAGGAGACCAAGGACATGGCAAGACAGCGTTTCATAAAATCGATCGTCGCGGCGGCCAATGACACCACAACCCCCGCCATGCCTTGGAGCCGGGGCCCGCGCCGCCAAGCGTTGATCGCAAACCGCGCTGCTCCAGATGGCGAGAGCACCGAGGGCATGCAGAAAACCGCCTGACCGGCCCCCTCGGACCGGAACAGGCCAATGGGCCGCTTCCTTCGGGGAGCGGCCTTTTCCTTGTCGGTCACTGCCCTGAGGGAATTGGCGGTCTCTGCGCTCAGGCCGTGCGCATCATCCGCTCTTCGAGAACTTCGAACGGTACCCCCGGATCATCCTTGGCGCCGCGAATCACGAGAGAGGTCTTGACGCTGGCGACATTCTCGGCCCTCAGCAGATCCTCGGTCAGAAAGCTCTGGAAGGTGGACAGATCCGGCGCCACGCACTTGAGGATGAAATCCACCTCGCCGTTGAGCATGTGACACTCGCGCACCAGAGGCCATGCGCGGCATCGATTCTCGAATGTTACGAGATCGGCCTCCGCCTGGCTTTGCAACCCGACCATGGCGAACACCTGCACCTCGAAGCCAAGCTCGCGCGCGTCCACATCCGCGTGATAGCCCTTGATGTACCCCGCCTCCTCCAGCGTGCGCACGCGGCGTAGGCAGGGCGGCGCGGAGATGCCGACGCGCCGGGCCAGTTCCACATTCGTCATGCGCCCGTCGGCCTGCAACTCGGCCAGAATTTTGCGGTCGATGGGATCAAGCCGTGTGCCGGACATCGCAGATTCTCCGAGGAATATTTGCGGTTGTTATATCACCAGCCATGACAGGCGCAATAATGTTTCACGATAGCGCAAGATTACGTATCACCTTCAGTCCGAAGCGAAACCTCCCTGCGTCATGCAGTCCCGGCATGGCAACCCTGACAGGGGTTTCCGGCGAGAGCCGGGCCAGCTATATCCCGTCGCTGACGGATGACTGCAACAACATAGGTGCCCAATGGCCGAAACGAAACACACACGGGTTCTGATCATCGGCTCCGGCCCGGCGGGATATACGGCCGGGATCTATGCCTCCCGCGCCATGCTGGAGCCGGTTCTGGTTCAGGGGATCGAACCCGGCGGGCAGCTCACCACCACCACCGAGGTGGAAAATTGGCCCGGCGACACAGAGGTGCAGGGCCCCGACCTCATGGTGCGCATGGAAGCCCACGCCAAGGCCATGGGATGCGAGATCATTGGTGATATCATCACCGATCTAGACCTGTCCGAACGCCCCTTCACCGCAAAGGGCGACAGCGGCACCACCTATTCCGCAGACGCGGTGATTCTGGCAACCGGCGCGCGGGCCAAATGGCTTGGCCTGCCCACGGAAGAGAGATTCAAGGGCTTCGGCGTGTCGGCCTGCGCCACCTGCGACGGCTTCTTCTATCGAGGCGAGGAGATTGTTGTCATCGGCGGCGGTAACACGGCGGTCGAGGAAGCGCTCTTCCTGACCAACTTCGCCTCCAAGGTAACTCTGATTCACCGCCGCGACGAACTGCGCGCCGAAAAAATCCTGCAAAACCGCCTGTTCAAGAATCCGAAAATCGAAACTCTCTGGGATCATCAGCTTGACGAGGTCGTGGGCACCGACAACCCGCTCGGCGTGGAATCGGTAAAGGTCAAACATGTCGAAACCGGCGAAATCACCGAAGTTCCCTGCAAGGGTGTCTTTGTCGCCATCGGCCACGCCCCGGCCAACGAACTGGTGAAGGACGCGCTGGAGCTTCACAATGGCGGCTATGTGAAAGTGGGGCCCGACAATACCGAAACCTCCGTGCCCGGCGTATTTGCTGCTGGAGACATCACAGACCACAAATACCGTCAGGCCGTGACAAGCGCCGGAATGGGTTGCATGGCGGCGCTCGATGCCGAGCGTTTCCTCGCGGAACAGGACGACTGATCCAGTCCTGCCGCACGACCGCCGTGAGACATCTCACCTGCTGCACCCAAAACTGGTGACCTTGAATCACGAAAAAGGGCGCGGGATACCCCGCGCCTTCTCTTCATTCTTCTGCCCCGATGCGATCAGGGAAGAATCTCACCCGTCGGCCGCGGCGTATCAGATGTTTCAGCGGGCAACAGTGGATAGACAACTTCTGGCATCTCACCGGTCAGGGCGCCCAGAAACGCGGTGATCTGGTCGATCTCGGTCTCGTCAAGATCAGCGCCAAGCTGAGATGACGCCATGATATCGACGGCGGTCTTGAGATCCCAGACCACCCCGGAGTGGAAGTACGGCGCCGTTTCGGTGATATTGCGCAACGGTGATGCCCTGAAAACGTATTCATCATCAACGGTTTCGGTCACGGCGAAGCGCCCCTTGTCACCAACAGGCAGAACTTCGGCACCCGGCCGCTCGATCAGGCCGAACGGATAGTAGCCCTGCCCGCCGATATTGACACCGTTGTGGCAACTGGCACATCCGGCTTCCATAAACACCTCCAGCCCGGCCTTTTGCTCGTCCGTCATCGCGGCATCGTTGCCGTTCAGCCAGGCGTCGAAGGGCGCAGGCGTGATCAGTGTGGCCTCATAGGCTTCGATGGCCTTCGCGAAATTGTCGAAGGTGACAGGATCCTCCTCCCCCGGGAAGGACTCCTCAAACCATTCGACATACTGCGGCATCGAATTGAGGGTCGCCAGAACATTCGCCGGAGTGTTGGCCATCTCGACCCCCGCCTGCACCGGCCCCTTGGCCTGTTCGGCAAGGTCGGCCGCGCGCCCATCCCAGAACTGTGCCTCGTTGAAGACGGAATTCAAAACGGTTGGCGAGTTACGCGGCCCCTTCTGCCAGCCGTGACCGATGGACGTGGGCATGTTGTCATCGCCGTCCGTTGCCAGATTATGACAGGAATTGCAGGAGAAAACACCCGACGCCGACATGCGCGGGTCAAAGAAAAGGGCTTTACCCAGATCAACCTTCTCGGGTGTGACAATGTTGTCGGCCAACGCCGGGACGGTCGAAGGCAACGGCTCAAAAAAGTCTTTGGCCAAGTTGCGCAATTCATCTGACGCCTGTGCCGTGGTCGCAAATGCCACGGCCATGGCAGTTTAAAGCGCGAAATATCGGGAAAGTTGCATGAACTACCTCCAAGGTGATCAATGAAAATTCCGCGCGCAACTTATTATTACTAAGACTCCAGAGGCGCGGTCAATGACCTGCATCAATCCAGCTCGGGTTACCGTGATCGCAGTCCGGGAAATGGCAATCCTTGGAAAGAATTTTCCACACTGCGTCGAAACAGCGTCATTTCCCCCGAAAATGTATGCCTTGCCCGTTTCACGCTTGAATTTGCTCAGGAACCGGGAGTATGGCCCGGCGCAGCGGGGCCCCGATTTCCCGGACCCTATTTCATCATGCCCAAGTCACCGAGAGATTGAAATGACCAGCCAGAACCTCGCCCCTATCCCGGAGCTTTACGTTTCATATGAGTCCGCACAGAAGCTGAAATCCGAAGCTGCCGACCTGCTTAGCTGGGATCTCTCCCTGCGTCAGATCTGCGACCTAGAGCTTTTGATGAACGGCGGCTTCAACCCGCTCAAGGGATTCATGACCGAGGCTGACTACGACGGTGTCGTCGAGAACATGCGCTTGGCCAACGGCAACCTCTGGCCAATGCCGATTACGCTGGATGTGGCAGAGACATTCGCCGAAGGGCTGGAGATCGGGCAGGATATCGCCCTGCGCGACCAGGAGGGCGTGATCCTGGCCACCATGACTGTGACCGACCGCTGGACCCCGGACAAGAGCCGCGAGGCCGAAAAGGTCTTTGGAGCCGACGACAGTGCGCATCCGGCGGTGAACTATCTGCACAATACCGCTGGCACCGTCTATCTCGGCGGCCCCGTCACCGGTATCCAGCAACCGGTTCACTACGATTTTCGCGGGCGCCGTGATACACCCAACGAGTTGCGCGCGCTGTTTCGCAAACTGGGCTGGCGACGCGTCGTGGCGTTCCAGACGCGCAACCCGCTGCACCGTGCGCATCAGGAACTAACGTTCCGCGCCGCCAAGGAGGCACAGGCCAACCTGCTCATTCACCCCGTGGTCGGCATGACCAAACCCGGCGACGTGGACCACTTCACCCGTGTGCGCTGCTATGAGGCGGTGCTCGACAAATATCCGCAGGCCACCACGAGCATGTCGCTGCTCAACCTTGCCATGCGGATGGCCGGCCCGCGCGAGGCGGTCTGGCACGGGCTGATCCGTGCAAACCATGGCTGCACCCACTTCATCGTCGGCCGCGATCATGCCGGCCCCGGCAAGAACAGCGCGGGCGAGGATTTCTACGGCCCCTATGACGCGCAGGACATGTTTCGCCAGTACAAGGATGAAATCGGCGTCGAGATGGTCGATTTCAAGCACATGGTCTATGTGCAGGAACGCGCGCAATACGAGCCCGCCGACGAAATCGAGGACCGCGACAACGTTACGATCCTCAACATCTCGGGGACCGAGCTGCGCCGACGTCTGGCCGAGGGTCTGGAGATTCCCGACTGGTTCTCCTTCCCAGAAGTGGTGGCCGAGTTGCGCCGCACCCGCCCGCCGCGCGCCAAACAGGGGTTCACGGTCTTTTTCACCGGCTTCTCCGGGTCTGGCAAGTCGACTATCGCCAACGCGCTCATGGTCAAGCTGATGGAGATGGGCGGCCGTCCGGTCACGCTTCTCGATGGCGACATCGTGCGCAAGAACCTCAGTTCGGAACTGGGCTTCTCGAAAGAGCACCGGGATCTGAACATTCGCCGCATCGGCTATGTCGCTTCCGAGATCACCAAGAACGGCGGCATCGCCATCTGCGCGCCGATCGCGCCCTATGCCGCCACCCGGCGCTCCGTGCGCGAGGAAATCGAGGAATACGGCGCCTTTGTCGAAGTGCACGTCGCCACATCGATCGAGGAATGCGAACGCCGCGACCGCAAGGGGCTCTACAAACTCGCCCGCGCTGGCAAGATCAAGGAATTCACCGGCATCTCCGATCCTTATGACGTGCCGGAGAATCCCGAACTGCGACTTGAGACCGAAAACGTGGACGTGGACAACTGCGCCCATCAAGTCATCCTCAAGCTGGAGTCCCTGGGCCTCATCGCAGGGTAAGTTGCCAGAGGCACCAAAGTTCGAGAATGCGGCCTCCTCGGGGCCGTGTTCATTGGCGGGTTGACAAAGCGCTTGGCAACCGACCTCGACCTTTGGCGCTCGGGCCGAAGTGGGGCGGCAACCTGCAACTGGTTTGTGTTCGTTGCGCCGAAGGCTCCGCGCGCAACCTCCTGGACCACCGGAAAACTGGCTGAAAGAGCGCACCACCATCCTGACAGCGTTGATTTTCTTGCCCTTCCCTATAGTCTCAAAACATCTGGGTAGGATGGTGGCGTGTGACGAACTTCAAAACCCGCATCATTGTGGTCCCTGCTGTGCTCCTGGCAGAGATTGTCGGTATTGCCGTTGCCTATCAGTTTTTTGCCACTGTCAATTGTAGTGAAACCGGAGCACAAGCCGGGTGTGAACTTTTACGAAGCCTTGTCGCGCGCAGCATCGTTAGCTTGGCGGCACTCGGGTTCTACTTCTGGGCGCGACCCGAAGCATACAGCCGGCTCTTGCATCTCGGCCGGGCGCGAAAACCCCCGGCACGCTGGGTCTGGGGCGCCCATCTGATCGGCGTCGGGTTGATTTTGTTGCCCCTCATTGTCGGTGGCGCCCGCAATATGACCGGCGAGTTTTATTACGCGCTTATCCCTTGGTTGAGCGGGCTTGCTCTTGCCGGGGCAACCGGCGTTGCGCTTGCGGCCCCTTTGGGGGTCTGGCGCGACTGGTTGCGGATGGAACGGTTTAGGCCGCTGCCCATTCTTTTCATGGCCATTGTCATTCCCGATGTTGCGAACAACCTACTCCCCTTGTGGAGTTGGCAGGCGCTGACGGGTTTCACTTTCGACGCGGTTGTGGCCGTGTTGTTTGTCTTTGCGTCGGGCGTCTATGCTGATCCCGGAACCTACATCATCGGCACCGAATCCTTTCGCGTCCACATCTCCAGCCAATGTTCCGGATTGGAGGGGATCACACTGGTGACCGTCTTTATCGGATTTTACTGGTTCCTGTTTCGCCGCGATCTGCATTTCATCCGGTTCTGGCTGATCATGCTACCGCTGGGCCTGTTGCTGAGTTGGATTTTGAATGTCGTGCGCATCGCTAGCCTGGTGATGATCGGAACCCACATATCCCCCGAAATCGCGGTGAAAGGGTTTCACAGCTATGCGGGATGGCTCTTTTTTACCGTTCTCGCGGTGTTCCTGTTGTTTGTGGCCCAAGTCATGCCCTGGATCCATCGCCATTCTTCGTCCCCAAGTCTAAAAATTCCGTTGCGCGAAGACTGGTTTGCTGCACGCATTATCCCTTTCGTTGCCTTCATGGTGGTGGGAATTCTGACCTCTGCGATCTCGGTTCATCCCGACCTTGCCTATCCTCTGACAACGGTCGTGTTGCTTCTGACCCTAGCCTATTTTCGGCGACAATACTGGCATCTGATTTCGGGAGTCGACCCTGTGGCGATCGCTGGGGGAATACTTGTCGGAACAGCATGGATCGTCTTTCAGCCACCCCCATCCGCAACTGACGCAGCCCTTGCGACGACCCTGAATGGCCTTGGTGCGACCGTTCTGACGCTTTGGATTATAAGCCGCCTGATCGGCACAATGCTGCTGGTGCCTGTCGTCGAGGAATTGTTCTTTCGCGGCTACCTGCTTGGCCGGCTTGATACCGGCGGCAGAACCGGGCAGATCTTCGCCGTCGTGGCATCAAGTGCGCTATTTGCGGTGCTGCATGGACGCTGGATAGAAGCGTTCGTCGCAGGCGTCATCCTTGCGCTGATCATGATCCGGCGCGGTCGTTTGGGCGATGCTATACTGGCGCATGTGGTGGCAAATTCGCTCATTGCCGTATGGGCGCTTGCCACTGGAACCCTGACGGCAATATGACACAAGAATGGGACGTCCACACAAGCCGGAAAGGTTTCACGTCGCCCAGCCGCCTCGCGATTCATCGGAGACTACAAACAACGGGTCAATCGCAATACGCGAACCCACACACAACAATATGGCATCGCTTTAAGGGCTGCTCAAGCGCGCCGGCGCCGACGCTCCCAGATAAAGAGCGTGGCCGCAAAAACAGCAGCAAGAGCCAGAAGACCGGTCGAGGCATCAATTTCAGGCACGGCAACAGGAGTTGGACCAGGATCGCGGTCTCCCCACCAACCTCGACCGCGCCAAGATTGCGCGAGTGTCGGGCCAGCCAGTAAAAACGTGACAACCACGCTTGATCCGAAATTCAAAATACCCTGTTTCATTCCAATTCCCACTATCATCTTTGCATGATTCCAAACAGCAGTAGCGGCGATACAGCAACTTGGATCTGAAATACAGAAGAATCTCGTCGGCGCAGGGAACGCCAAAACAAGTGATTGACCGCACAACCCCTGCCTCAAGTCTTGTCGACAGGCGCGCGCGTAGTGCAGCATCGCATCACCGGGCACTTTGCACAGTCAGGGCTCGTGTTCGGTCCAGCCCTGAGAGTGATCAGGGCATATGACGAGCACCGGATGCACTCTTCAGGGGCTGTTGATGCTGTCCTGGGCGAGCTTGAGAAAAAGGAACACTATGTCAAACGTGCTTAGCTCCGACATCGTCGGAACCGATATCCCCCCTGCCGAGACCCATATCACCCTGCGGCGTCTGATGAGCTATGCTGCGTCGCTTGGCGCGACAGAAGACGTCTACTTGAACGACCTGCGCGATGGCGGAATCGTCGGATTACCGACTTCTATTGTCATTTCCGAATGGCAAGTGATGAATGGTGAGTCCTACCGATCAGTTCTGGGTGCCGACAACGCCCAGATATGGAGGTGCATTCATGTTCAGCAGGATTCGAAGGTGTTTCAGTGCCTGCGTCCCGATATCCACGTCACCACAAGCGGCAAGATATGTGTGCTGCGCCAAACTCGGATCGGTGCCTATATAGCGGTCCGGCTCGACACCTCGGCGGCCGACACCGGGGAGGCCATCGCAGAAAGCTGGTTCTGTGGAATCTTTCTCGGCGACAATGTGGAGGGACCCGACCGGAGTATCTTGGAACCGCCAGACCTCGGCCCCATCGGGGATGAATTCATCCCGGATGTCGCACCGATGCTGACCGTTTCGCACGCACTGCCGCATCTATATTCTGAGGCCGCTACCATCTGGAACCCGATCCACACGGAACGCAGCGCGGCGCGGCAAGCCGGGCTGGATGACACGATTCTGCACGGGACTTGCACTTGGGGCGCCGCCGGGCTTTGGATCGTGCGGAACTTCGCAGATGGCGACCCGACGCGGTTGACACGTCTTGGCGCTCGCATGACTGGCAAGGCGTTTGTCGGTTCCGAGCTATTCATGCGGCATCGCGTGATCGATATCCACAATGGCGCGAAGCGGGTGTCGTTTCAGGTCGTGGACGCTGACAATCGTCCCGTTTTATCGAACGGCCTTGCGGAAATCGATCTTTAGCGTGAGTTCCATATGCCCCTTGTGCGGGCACTTGGCTATCGCACGAACCGAACCGTGCCGCGCGGGCGCGAATTTCGATGTTTCCCCAACGGTCCGCCATCTTGACCAACGCGGGTTTCACCGAACGTCCAGTGTGTCCGCCAGCAGTGCGTCGAAGGCGGGTTTTCCGGTTTCCACGGCCTTCTCCAGGCTGGGTGCGTCGGAAAGTTCGGTCATGAAACGAAGATCCAGCATGGACATTTCCGTGCTGCCGTCCTCGGTCTCGTAAAAGGCCATGTTGCCGCATGGCATCATCGCCATGACGTGAAGGCCGGCTGCAACGATATCTCCACCCAGCGGCAGGTAGCAGACCTTCAACGCCGTGACGGCGCCGCCCGCGAGTCCGAACTCGCCCAGAAAAAGCCAATCCTCCTTGGCCTCGACCCGATCACGGATGGTCGCGACCGCCTCGGCACGATCCATGTCAAGATCATGGGTGATGAACATCTCGTCAGCCGCCGCGGCTCCGGCCACTAGACCGATAGACGTCGCAAGTCCTGTCAGCAAGCGTGCTCGTTTCATGGGAACAGTTCCTCCGTGTTACATGGTTGCATGTCATGCCTGTATTTGCACCGGCGCAGGCAAAGCGCCCTCCGGCCGAGGTTAGACGATCGGATCGTGTTGGGCTTGTCGGTCTTCTGACGATCTGTCGGGCAAATCCTGAGGATGATGCAACGGCCTGAAATGGCACCAGACTGCACGCGACCGACCCGACCGATCATCAGGAAATCGCCACACATCCGACAAGCTTCGCAGCGTCTGACAGGGGTAGGATGAACTTGTGGGCCCGGCTTGCTTCAGCCGCGCGGTCCAGAGACATTCAGCAGGGAGGATCTAACCATGAGCATGGCCGAAACGGCAACCGACGCTCCCCGGGAAGACACGGAATTCGTCCGCTTCTGGAACGAGGTGCTGGCCCCGAAATTCACTCGATTCCGCCACGTTCTGGTGGACGGGCTCACCTATCATAGTGAGGCGGTGTTCCCGAAACTGCCTGTCAAGGCGGGGGACCGCGTGCTCGACGTGGGCTGCGGTTGGGGTGATACAGCGATGAAGCTGGCTCGTATCGTCGGGCCGGAGGGCAAGGTGGTGGGCATTGACTGCTGCGACGCTTTTCTCGCCGATGCAAAGGCCGATCTGGCCGACGCGGATTTGACAAACGTGACCTTCATGCGAGGTGACGCCGAGGTGGCGCTACCCGAAGGAGAATTTGACTTTGTCTTTTCGCGCTTTGGCACGATGTTCTTCGCCAATCCGGTGGCCGGGCTGCGCAACATGCGCCGCGCGCTACGGCCGGGCGGGCGGATGGTGCATATCGTCTGGCGCGACCCGGCCGACAATCCGTGGCTCTCGATGGCCAAGGACATTGTGCTGCAATACCTCCCGGCACCGGGCGAGGATGCGCGCACATGCGGTCCCGGCCCGTTTTCGATGGCTGACGAGGCGACAGTGCGCAAGATGATGGAAATCGCAGGCTACACCGACATCGCGTTCGAGCGCGTCGACGCCCCGGTGCGTGTTGGCGATGATGTCGAGGACGCCATCGCCTTTCAGCTTGCCATCGGCCCGGCCGGCGAGGTCTTCCGCGAGGCCGGCGATCTCGCCGAGCAGAAGCGACCCGAGATCGAGGCCGCGCTGGCGGAAGCAATCGATGACCAGGTGCGCGACGCCGATGGCATCGTCATCGACAGCTCCTCCTGGGTGATCAGCGCGCGCAATCCCGGCGACTGAGGGCGCAGGGCGCCCCGTTCGCCGCCCGCGTTGAGCGGCGGCGTCAGATTCGCTACACTGTCTCTTTCAGCAGCGATGCAGCATGCGGCCGCAATCGGCCGCACTGCAGGAGAAGGCGAGTGATGGCGTCGCAGGCGGCCGCAGCTACGGGCCTGATCGGGCGCACAAAGGACAGCTCGGAAGGTGCCGCCGTCGGCGCGATGCCCGGCAAGCCGACCGGGGCCTTACGCTTCGGCCCGTTCGAGCTGGATTTCGACCGCTACGAACTGCGCCTCGATGGCAGGCCCGTGCCGCTCGAGCCGCGCACCTTTGATCTGATCGCATTGCTTGCCTGCAATCGCGGCCGGACGGTGACGCGCGACGAGATCTTCCGGGAGCTATGGCCGGGGCGGTTCGTGTCGGATGCGGCTCTCAGCAGCCAGATCCGCTCGGCGCGCAAGGCCCTGGGTGACGACGGAACGCGCCAGGCCGTCATCGCCACGGTCCATGGCCGCGGTTTCCGATTGCGTAGCAACCCCGATCCCGATGTTGCCGGATCGACACCGACCACGCGGCATGCGCCAGCTCAACGCCACGAACTGCTTCCCTGCATCGCAGTCCTGCCCTGTGCCCCGACCGGCGATGACGGGCGGGGCGCGGTGATCGCAGAAGGTTTGACCGAAGATCTCATCAACGCGCTGTCGCGCAATCGCTGGATGCGCGTCGTCACCCGCAACTCCGCCTTCGCGCTCGGGCGCTCGGGTGAACCGCTTGACGAGGTCCTCGACCGGCTCGGTGCCGACTATGCCGTGACGGGCAGCGTGCGCCTTGCCGGGGACCGGGTCCGCGCCGTCTTTCAGGTGACGCAGACGCCGGGCTTGCGCTGCATCTGGTCGGAACGGTTCGACCGTCCGTTTCGGGACATCTTCGACCTGCAGGACGAGCTTTCGGAGCTCGTCGCCGCACGCATCGCCAGCCAACTCGGCATTAGCGAACAGAAGCGGGCCGCGCGGCTGCGGCCCGGCAGCCTCGGGGCGTGGGAACTCTACCAGCTCGGTTCCGCCGAGTTCTATCGCTTCACTGGCGCGGGCAACCGGCGCTGCCAGGAACTGATGCGCCAGTCGATCGCACGCGCGCCGGATTTTCCGGAACCATACGCGCGGCTGGCATATGCCATGATCCTTGAAAGCGTCTATTTTGACGGGCCGACGGATCAGACCCATCTGGACGAGGCGCTGCGGCTGGCCGACCGCAGCGTGATGCTGGACGATCAGGAGGCCAACTCCTTTTTCGCGCTCGGGCGGGTGCAACTGGCACGCGGCGAGTACGGACTGGCGATCGATGCGCTCGAGACCGCCCTCGAGCTCAACCCCTGTCATGCCCTGTCGCATTGTGGACTGGGGGACACGCTGGTCTCAGACGGCCGGCCCGAGGCCGCCATTCCCTGCTTCGAGCGCGCTCTCGCGCTAAGTCCTCAGGATCCGTTCCGCTGGGCCTTCATGTCCTATCGTTCGCTCGCGCACATGTTTGCCGGAGACTGCGAGGGGGCCGTGCACTGGGCGCGCAGCGCCACGCTGGTTCCCAACGCCCACTACTGGGCGCGCGCCAAGCTGATCTCATGGCTGGCGCATTCGGGTGACCTCGACGCCGCGCATGCCAACGTCGCGCCGCTGAAGCGGGGCTGCCCCGGCTTCTCCCGCGAATTTGCGCGCTCGCGGCTCTTCTTCGTGCGCGATCCGTCACATCTGGAGTTTTTTCTGGATGGGCTCCGGCGCGCGGGGGTGCCTTGATCGTCGCGACGAGCGAGGTCGCGCCAAGGATCCACCACTTTACCAGCTAACCATAGCTCGAATTCAAAGGGGCGAGTCATCGACAAAAGGTCCGTTCTACTCAGAACCCGCTTACGTTTGGCAACCAAGTGGACAGGAACGGGATAAAGGTAATGAGCAGCAACGCCGCCGCCAGCGCCAAAAAGAACGGCGGCATTTCCCGGATCAAGACCGACGGTTTCAGTTGCACTGTTGAGGAGACGACAAAGATCAGGCTTCCGACGGGGGGCGTGGTCAGGCCAAGGGTCAGGTTGAAGATCACCACGATGGCAAAGTGGTTGGGATCAATCCCCAGGGCCAGGCTGATCGGCGCGAGGATCGGCACGAGGATGATGACACCTGGCAGCGGGTCCATGAAGAGACCGAAGGCAAGCAGAAGCACGTTGACACAAAGCAGGAACACGATGGGCGCGAGGTCCCATGCGATGATGGTTTGAGCCAGATATTGCGGCAGGCTCTCGATGACCAGGATCCAGGCAAAGGCGCGCGCTGCCCCGAGGATCAGAAGCACCGCCCCGGATGTGAGCGCCGCACGCAGAATGATGTCGGGAAGGTCGCGGATCCGCAGAGATCGATAAATGAACATCCCCACGAAGAGTGCATAGAATACTGCAATCACCGAGGCTTCGGTCGGGGTGAAGATACCGAATCGGATACCTCCCACGATGAGCAGAATCAGCAACAGGGCCGGCAACGCGTAAAAGGCGATGCGGGCGATCTCATTGAACGGCGGCATGGGGGCGCCAGTCGAATAGCCGCGAACATGACTGACCCGTGCGTTCGCGATGAGTACCAGCGCGGTGATCAAAAGCCCCGGCAGCACGCCCGCCATGAACAGCGATCCGACCGACACCGACTGATCCTGCATGGCGTAGATAATCATCGTGATGGACGGTGGAATAATCGGCCCGACGACGGAGCTGGCGATTGTCAGCGCCCCGGCATAGGCGCGGTCGTACCCGCCCTTTTCCATCATCCGTATCATCATCGTCCCAGGACCAGCGGCATCGGCCAGTGCACTGCCGGAAATACCTGCGAACATTGCGGAACTGACGACATTTGCGTGCCCGAGACCGCCTCTCATGTGGCCGACCAGCGATTGCGCGAGGCGCAGGATGGCCAAAGTGACGGCGCCGCCTGTCATGATCTCGGCGGCCAGTATGAAGAACGGCACCGCGAGTAGAGGGAAGCTGTCAAGGCCTGAGAACATTTCCTTTACGACGACGAGATGAGGGTAGTTGGAACCGAAGCTGAGCGCTACGAAGACGGCGATTGCCATGGCGAAGGCCACAGGAAGGCCAAGCGCCAGCAAAATAAAGAGTGCCGGGAAAAGGATCTCAGCCAATGGGGCCACCCGGGAGCGAGTTGACTTTGGCACCGGCATCGTCGGAACGCTTGTAGGTGCCCGCCGTGATGAATAGGCGCGCTATAATCAGCAAGTGGATGATGAGAAGGCCGAAGCCAATCGGCATTGCGGCATAGACGTAGATAAAGGGGATGCGCAGGGCTGGTGTCAACTGGAGTTGCATGCGCTGCGCATATTGCAGGCCGACATGGACCATGAAACCGAAGAAGATCAACAGGCCCACGACGATAGCCGCACGCAAGAACTTTTGCCCTGAGGCAGGCAAAGCGTCTTGCAGGTTGGTGATGGCCACATGGCCGCCGTTACGCAGTATCAGCCCCGCACCGGTGAAGGTCAGCCATATCATCAGGTAACGAGCGGCCTCGTCGGCCCAGGGAACAGAATGTCCGGTCAGGTATCGAAACGTTATGTTCGCCCCGATGACAAGAGTCATGGCAGATAACATGATAATCAATGCCCAAGCGTTCAGGGCAACAAATATCCGTTCCAACCGTTTCAAGGCGCGACCTCGGCAAGTAAGCCGACGCCAAGATGGCGTCGGCGGTAACGTGTCACTCGAAGTTTACGATCGAATCGACCAAATCCTGACTGTAGGTCTCGTAGTAGCTCTCATAGGCGGAGGTGATCGAGTCCTGGAACGTGGCCTTTTCCTCGTTCGACAACTGATTGATTTCCATACCGCGCTCTTCCAACGTTCTCACGCCGGTCGTTTCCACATCGTCGACATAGCCACGCATCGCCTTCACTGCCTCGGCGGCCGCGTTTTCGAAAGCGGCTTTCTGACTGTCGTCGAGCCCGTCCCAGAACGGCTTGGATACCAGCAGCATCGCCGGGGAATAGACGTGACCTGAGAGAGTGAGATACTTTTGAACCTCGTCGAGCTTGACCGAGACGATCACAGAAAGAGGGTTTTCCTGCCCATCGATCACGCCCTGCTGCAGCGAGGAAATTACCTCGGGCCACGCCATCGGCGTCGGCGCAGCACCCATGGCGTTGAAAGCCTCGAGGTGGACAGGGTTCTCCATCGTGCGAATCTTGAGTCCCTCGACATCGGCCGGGGTTCTGATCGGGTTGCGGTTGTTGGTAATGTGGCGGAAGCCCTGTTCGCCCCACGCCAGCCCGTGCAGACCGACATCATCGAACTTGCCAAGGATTTCTTCGCCGATCGGCCCGTCCAGTACGGCGCGGGCATGGTCAAGATCGCGAAACAGGAACGGGATATCGAAGACACCCGTATCCGGCACGAAATTCGCCAGGGTGCCGGAGGACACGATGGTCGCTTCGATGGTGCCGATTTGAAGTCCCTCGATCACCTCGCGCTCACCGCCGAGACCGGATGAAGGGAAGTGGTTGAACTCGAACTGGTCGCCGGTTTCGGCCAACACCACCTCTTCAAACTTCTGAGCAGCCACGCCGTAGTGGCTATCAGAGGCAAGCGCATAGGCAATCTTGACCTCAGTCTGAGCCAAGGCGGGTAATCCGAGTGCAACAAGAGAACCCGCTACCGCCAAGCGGCTGAAAATAAACGTCATGGATTTCCTCCCTTTAATTGTGTCTTGTCATTATCCGAGCCAGTTTTGCATGGCAACCCCGCCCTCTTCCCAGGCTGGCACGACGGTACTTTCCGCATCGCCAACCTTGCGATGCCAATTTCGCTTCGGCAAGTTCAAAAGGCCGGTACGATAAAGCCAAGATGCAACGCGCCCACATCGCCAAGCGGCAGGTGTGGGCCGCTTTCGTCCGACAGCGCCACGCGATCGCTATTATCCCAATCCCGAAGAGAAGATCAGGATCGTTTTGGCGGGTCTGCGCGATGAGGAGAGCATTGCCGCGCGCCTGATCATCACGAGTTGCGCCACGGCAGGCCCCATCGTCATGGACTCCGATAGCGATCTCTGGACTTGGGGCCCAAGCTATTCTCTCACGACAGCGACGCGCGTGATAAAATCCACGTAAACCGGCGGGAAAGGTGTAGCAACGACCTGGAACGCCGGGCCACGCGGACGCGCGAACCGCACCTCCCCATATGGCCAGCTATCGCGGCTCTGCCGAATAGGCCATCGTTCGGTTTTCCTGCGGACTGCGGACCCGCCTGACTTCTGCATGTTCTATGCCACGGTGGACAAACGGGCATGAGGAGTGACCCTTGCCAGTGGAATACGTGAAGTCCACCGAAGGGCGGTCCGAAGCAGATGCTCGCTCGGGAAGTTCCGGCAGACGATGGTTTGTCCTGATCCTGCTGGTGATCGTTCTGGCTCTCTTCGCCATGGCCCCGGCGCTGCTCAGGCTGGGCCCGTATGGCACTGAACTTTGGTATATCGCAGGCTGGATAGCATCGGCCTTGGTGGCCGGTCTGATTGTGTTGCGCGTCTCTGCGAAATGCGATGGGTCGGGACGCAAAGCCTGGCGTTGCTTTGGGCTGGCTTGCTTTATGTTCATGGCTGGCAACTTGATCTGGTTGGGCTACGGTTGGGTTGGCGCGGTTCTGCCTGTGCCGAGCCCGGCCGACGCATTCTTCTTTGCCTCCAGCCTTCTGGTCATGGTTGGCATGTTTCACTATTCTCTGGCCGGTTCGCCCGGAAGCCGCATCCAGGTGACCAATTTCGCCCTTGCGCTATGCTCGACGGTGGCCATTGGGTTCCTTCTTTACGGGCCGCTTCTGATCGGCTCCGGGATAGGGTGGCTGGGCGCTGCCGTCGTTTTCAGTTTCGCGGCTTTGGGTCTCAGCGCCTGGACATTCGGCCTCCTATGCTTCGTTTTGTATGTCCGGAGCGATCGCCGCTTTCCATTTCTGCTCATTCTGGTCGCAACCGGCGCCAATGCCGTCGCCAATTTCTTCCTGGGCTTCGATATTCTGAACGAAACCTATGCCGCCGGCACCTTCTATGATGTGCTGTGGATCGCCGCAGTTGTTTTCCTGGCCTGGGCTGGGTTGGAGCACAGGGATACGAGCGATATCGCCGCTGACCCCACAGCGCTCCCCAGGCAGGCGCCCCGTCCGGTGGAAGCCTTGATTCCCGCACTGGCGATCGCAGCGATCCTGGCAGCGGGCGTGGCAGCCAGATGGGAGCATCTGCGCCCAGAGCATATCTTCGTCCTGCCCACAATGTTCGGCTTTGCGGTCTTGCTAGCCCTGCGTGAATACGCGCTGATCAGAGCGGAACGAGAGTTGCGGCACGAGGTGGAAAATAGCGCCAGACAGCTTGCCGAAAGCGAGGAGGAACTCTCGGCCGTGCTGGCCAGCACGACAGATGGCGTGCTTTCCATGGACGCTGACTGGCGGGTCACTTATGCAAACCAGAACGCCATAGATCTCTTTTTCTCTGGCCGCCCGTTCCTAGGCATTTCCCTTTGGAATCTGCTTCCGGACCTGGTGGGCAGCAAGTTTGACTCTCACTTTCGCAAAGCGATGGAGCGACAGACGCCGGAGAAAACCGAGCTATACTATGCAGGACTCGGCAACTGGTTCGAAGTGCATGCGCATCCAGCACCCGAAAAACTGACGATCTTCTTTCGGGATGTGACCGCGCAGTGCCGGATCGAAGAACGGTTCCGCTATGTGGCGCAAGCGTCAAGCGACTTCATCTTCGACCGCGACCTCGCCAGCGACATGACCTGGGTCAACGACGCCTCCGCCTGGCTCCCCGACTACACTCCTGGAGCCCGCGAAGTCCCGCGCAACGCGTGGGTCGATTGTGTCCATCCCGACGACGGCGACGATATCCTGATGCAAATCGAGTCCGCGATCAGTAGCGGTGAGGTCATTTGGGAGGGTGAATATCGGCTTCGGAGACGCGATGGCGTCTACGCCCCTGTGCACGAACGGGCGAGCATTCTGCGCAACGACACCGGCGAGCCGGTCCGGATGATCGGTAACATCGTCGACCTGTCCGAGCAGAAGGCGCTGGAGGCGCAGTTGCGCCAGTCACAACGGCTCGATGCGGTGGGTCAGCTGACAGGGGGAATTGCGCATGATTTCAACAACCTGCTTACCGTGATCCTCGGCAATGCCGAAATACTGGCCGAAACGCTCCCCGCTGACCAACCGAGCGCGACCACAGCTCGGCAGATCATAATCGCCTCGGAACGCGCTGCGGACTTGACGCAGCACCTGCTCGCCTTTGCGCGCAAACAGCCACTCTCGCCCGGTGACTTCCACGCAAATGAGATCGTCGAAGGCATGCAGATGCTGGTCGAACGCTCGTTAACCCCGGCGATAACGCTGGAGCTCGAACTGGCCGAGAATCTTGGCATGGTACATGTTGATCGGGCAATGTTCGAAAACGCGCTTCTCAATCTTTGCGTGAATGCGCGCGATGCGATGCCCAAAGGCGGAACGCTCCGCATCGAAACAAGCGCGGTGACATTGACCGGATCGACCGCTCCCGATGCGCCGCAGGCGGGCGAATACGTGCGCGTGGCAGTTTCGGACACCGGCGAAGGGATGGATGAGGACACGCTGGCTCAGGTATTCGAGCCATTCTTCACCACCAAACCAGTCGGCGCAGGCAGCGGGTTGGGTCTCAGCATGGTTCATGGTTTCGTGCACCAGTCCGGTGGGCAATTGCGCATTCAAAGCAGCTTGGGCATGGGCACCACTGTCGAGTTGCTGCTGCCGCGTCAGGTCCAGCCTGTCAACGACGACGAAAGGCCGGAGGCCGAAACCGCACCAGAGCAAGCCGCGCCGCGCGGGCGCATTCTGGTTGTCGATGATGACGACCAAGTGCGGGAGTATATCACCATAATCGTCCGGTCGCTGGGATACGAGGTCGAGACCGAACCCCTTGCGACCACGGCCCTGGTCCGGTTGCGCGGCGGTGAGCCGTTCGATCTTCTGCTCTCCGACGTTGTCATGCCCGGCGGGGTTAGCGGCCGGCAACTGGCCGAAATGATGCTCAGGGAACGGCCGGGACTTCCTGTGCTACTGGTTTCTGGCCACGCGGAAGAAATCGCCGCCAGTGACGGGCAGCTTGACCCGCGCATCGGCTTTCTGCGCAAGCCCTTTCGCAAGAGTGAACTGGAGCGCAGGTTGGTGGAGATGCTTGCTGGCTGAGATCATCACTTGGAACCACCGTGCTTGTGGGTGTGCCTCTCGCCTTCGCGCGCAACCTTGATCCCGGCGCTGTCAATCAGCAGGTGCAAAGGGCATACCAGCCCTCCGGGCCGCCGATGATCTTGGACGTTGTGGTCTCATGTCTCATGGAGCGCCACGCAAGGCAGCCTCGATGCCCGCAATGTCGATCTTCTGCATTTCCATCATCGCGGCCTGCGCGCGCCCTGAGGCGGCGGGGTCGGGGTGCGACAGCGCCTCCATCAGGATCCGAGGGGTGATTTGCCAACGATAGCCCCAGCGATCCTTGCACCAGCCGCACATGATCGCCTCGCCGCCATTGTCCAAGATGGCGTCCCAGAGCCGGTCCGTCTCCGCCTGATCCTCGGTGTAAACCTGAAGCGAATAGGCATCATTGGGCTGCACATGCGGGCCGGCGTTGAGAAGCGCGTAGGGCAGACCGAGAAGCGTCATCTCGACCACCTGAACAGTCCCGGCCGGTGCGTTCGGCGCGCCCTCGGGAATGCGGATCACGTTATCGACGTGGCTGTCCGGGAAGGTGGCGGCGTAGAATTCTGCCGCTGCCTCTGCCTCGGTGTCGAACCAGAGGAATACCGCGGCCATTCGTTTCGTCATCGTCCTTCTCCTTTCAGTGGAACGTGGTCCGCGAGCCCTCGTCGGCCGTCGTGATCCGGTTTTCGATCAGGGGTGCAAGCCAGTCGGGACGGCGCATGATTGACAGATGCGTTGTATCGGGCAAAACGGCAAGCTGGGCGCCGACAAGCCCCGCCATCCTCGCGGCGTGATCGACGGACATGAAGTCGCTGTCGCCAAGAATGATCAGCGACGGGGTCTCAACGGATGCGAGGTCTTCGTCGCTCCAGCCCCAGTCGCTGACCATGAAGGTCTGGAGCTGCGCGAAGGTTCGCTGGAACTGCTCAGGCCCGTCCGGATTTTCGACGAAACCAGCCTGCATGCGGGCAAAGTCCTCCTCGCTGGGCATCAGTTCGAGCGCCTCGGGAGTTGGCGCGGCCTCGGGATTACGGTTCACCTCCGCGATCGCGGGGTGCATCCCGTCGAGATTCTGGCTGACCGAGATCGCGGTCAGCGTTGCGACGCGGTCCGGCGCGGCGACGCCCATTTCCACCCCCAGCATGCCGCCCATGGAGAACCCGACGACATGAACGCGGTCCACTTCGAGCGTATCGAGCACGGCAAGAGTGTCGTTTCGCATTGCCTCCAGCGACACCGGTGTATCGCGCCCGCCGGTATGACCGTGCCCCTGCTGCTCCACCCCGATCACCGTCCGCTGCGCCGCGAGGACGGGAAGCAATTCTCCGAAATCGCCGGCAATTGTACCCATGCCTCCGTGCAGGACGAGAAAGGGTACGAGTCCAGACCCGAGGTCACCGTGAACCTCATAGTAGATATCCAAGTCACCGGATACGGCCCGGCCGGCGGTATCCTGTGCGGATACTGGCAACGCCATCACGCCGCACAGGGCCAGGGCGTACAGACCTGCCCGGCGGAGAGAGGAAGCTGTATGGCCAGTCATGGCGGTCTCCTTTATTACGCTATGTGACGGGTTTGAAGGCAGCAAGTCGCGGTGGCGTCCGGTGGAACGGATCGCCTCAGCCGCCATCTTCTTTGCGCCTGGCACGGTTTCCGTCCGCCGTAGCGAAAAAGGCAACCTGGTCGGCATGCGCCGTCTTGAAGGCCGGGCGGTCGCAGACCCGTGCCACGTAGGCATCCGTCGCGGGATAATCGCCAAACGCGCGGACCCAGGGCAGGCGCAGGACGTCCGCCATCATCAGGTCGGCGGCGGTGAAACGCCCTGCGGTAAGCCAATCCCGCCCCTCGAACACGCGCTCAAGACTGTCGAGCCGTGCCCGCAACCAGCCTTCGAGCG
This sequence comes from Salinihabitans flavidus, assembly GCF_900110425.1. Lineage (GTDB taxonomy): Bacteria > Pseudomonadota > Alphaproteobacteria > Rhodobacterales > Rhodobacteraceae > Salinihabitans > Salinihabitans flavidus. Next base: position 152,249 of record NZ_FODS01000004.1, read on the forward strand.
GGTTCTCGGGAGGGCTGGCGAGGCCCACGAACCACCAGGGCACGCTGACCATCTCAACCGAGTTCAGCGCCGAAACGACCCAAGACATGGTTTCCGCTCGGGATCCGGTGTCCCGCGGCATCAGGCTTGCATCTTTTTCCGCAAGATGTAGCAGGCAGGCGCCGCTTTCGAATATCCGCAGATCGCCGTCGGTCAGGAACGGGACCTGCCCAAAGGGCTGGTGCGTAAGATGGTCCGGTCCGCGATCCTCAAAGGGGACGGACCGCATCTGATAATGCAGCCCCGCCTCCTCGCAGGCCCATCGAAGGCGCAGATCACGCACGAAGCCGCGGGGGCCTTCAGGCACCCAGTCGAAGGTCCACAGGGTCAGCCTGGCATTGTCTTCATCAGGCATCGCTCACGCCGTCTCCTCGAAGATCGGGGTGAAGCTGCCCCACATCATGCACTTTCCGTCAAAGGGCATGTCCATCTCCTGCCAGCGTGGATCGGTCTGCATGCTGGCACCGCACCTGTCGTGGCTCTGCTTGTCGGGCCAGATCATCCAGGAAAAGCAGACCGTCTCTCCCTCTTCCAGCGCGACGGCGCGCTTGAAGTCCGTGTGCTTTCCCTCGGGGATCTGATCGCCCCATGTCTCCATGATCTGCAAGGCACCGTATTCCTTGAAAAGCGGCCAGGCCTTGCGTGCGCTTTCAATGTAGGCGTCCTTGTTCCCGTTGGGCACGGGGGTCAGAAATCCTGCGACATAGGTCATGTCAGTTCTCCTTGTATGGCTTGAAAAGATTCCGACCGGCACAGTCCCGGCCCGCCTCATCCGGGGTCCGGCGGACGCGCAGGTCTCGACCTTGCCCCTTGGCAATTCGGGCACCCAGTCGTGGGCGGCAATCGTTATGGGGGCGTTCGGATCAACCGGCATGTGACATCTCCGCCGGCCCCGCTTTGATCGCCTCGGGGCTCATCCACATGGGCTCCCAGATATGGCCATCGGGATCGGTAAAGCTACGCCCATACATGAACCCGTGGTCCTGCACCGGGCAAGGATCGGACATGCCGCCAGCGGCAATCGCCGCTTCGGTGATGGCGTCCACGGCGGCCCGGTCCTCGCGGCTGATACAAAGCAGCACCTGCGCCTCGGTGGCGGGGTCGACCCGGCGGCGCTCTGTGAATGTCGCCCAGAACTCATGGGTCAGCAGCATCACCCGGATCTCGTCTGACAGGACCATGCAGCCGGCGCGGGTGTTGGTGAACTTGTCATCTCTTGTGAACCCGATGGCCTCGTAGAAGGCCATTGAACGGTCGAGGTCCGCCACTGGCAGGTTTATAAAGATCATCTGGGACATCACGGTTCCTCCCGAGTCGTGTGGTCGATATGGACGGATTAACCGCTATGAGTTACAAAAGGCAACTATGAAGAAACAAAAAGTAACTAAATCGGCGGAATCCCCCCATGGGCGGTGGTACGGTGATGCCTGCGGCACGGCATTCGGCCTCGAACTGCTTGGGGAACGCTGGTCGATGCTGATCGTGCGGGAGCTGATGTTCGGGCCGCGACGCTTCAGTGACATCCGCGCGAACCTGCCGGGGGTCAGCGCCAAGGTGCTGACCGAACGGCTTGCCGGGCTCGAGGCAAACGGCGTGGTCATCCGGTCCACTGCGCCCGAGCCGGCCCCGGCACAACTGTATGGTCTGACGGATTGGGGCTATTCGGCCGAACCGATCATGCAGGAACTGGGCCGCTGGGCTGCCGCATCTCCAATGCACGATCCAACGCTGCCGCTGTCGCCCGTGTCGTTCATGCTGTCCCTGCGCACGATGCTGGATTCGGACGCGGCGCGGGTCATGGAGGCCGTGGTGGTCTTTACCATCGGCACCGCGCAGTTCACGGTGCGGCTTGCCAACGGTGCGATGCGCGTGACACGCGGCGTGGCGGAAGACCCTGACTTGCGTTTCAAAGCGCCCGCCGCACCTCCCCTTGCGGCTGTCTTCTATGGAGATGTCGCACCTGAAAACGTCGGCGTGCAGATCGCCGGCGCCCCGGATCTTTGCCGCGAGTTCACTGCATTGTTCAACTTGCCACCCAAATACGACAGGTAGCAGGCGCCAAGCGATCAAAATTCGCTTGGCCGGATCTACCAGCAAGGGTTCTTCGCACCACTCGGCACGAAGGGCGAAGAGCAGTCGTTCACTGCGTCCTGCACGGAAAGCGGTCGACGGAGAACCCATGTTACATCCCGACAACGGACATTCACGCAGAGCCCAATCCCCGCTCTGTTCGACCTCAATCTCGATCATTCAAATTGGGTCCGACAACCGCTCCGCTATCCCATGTCACTATGGCTTGTCAGCCAGTCAAGGAAGCTTTGCCCATCGCCGGAGAGGCGGTCAGCAACAGTCACGTAATACGCGGTCCCCAGGTCGACCGCCGGGCCCGGCCATGGCACGAGTGCCCCGTCGCGCACAGCATTCTCGCTGATCGAGCGCCAGCCCAGCATCAGCCCGCGCCCATCCAGAACGGCCTGCGCGGCCTGCACGTAGTTGTTGAAGCTCTCCCCAGACATCCGGGCACGCTCGATTCCGCGCTCTCGCAGGTAGTCCTCCCAGCTCGCCCAGTGCGGATTGTGGGGGCTGCGCACATGAATGAGCGGAGCGCGCTCAAGCCCGCCCCCTTCTTCCTGAAGCCGCCTGACCAGGGCTGGGGCGCCTACGGGGCAGACCAGTTCGTCGAAGAGCTTGCGGGTTCGCCCCTCGCGCCAGCCGCCGGTACCGTAGCGCAACGCGATGTCGATCCCCGGAGCGAGGTGGGGCAGATCCGTGGATGGCGCCTGCACGTTGACCGTGATGTCGGGGTGACGCGCGTAGAAATCCGGCAGGCGCGGCATCAGCCAATAGGTCGCCATTCCAAGGGTGCAGGCCACGGTGACATTCCGGTCCGCCTGCCCATGCATGGCACGGATATCTTCCAGCGCGGCCGCGATCTGGCCCAGCCCGTCGCGCGTCGCGCGGGCAAGGATCTCTCCGGCGTCGGTCAGCCGTGCGGGGCGCGTGCTGCGGTCGAACAGTTCTACCCCGGCATGCTCTTCGAGCGCCTTCAAGGTCTGGCTGACGGCCGGCAGCGTCACGTTCAGTCGCGCCGCCGCCTCGCGCATGGAGCCAAGGCGTGTGACCGTCTCGAACGTGGCAAGCAGACGCAGGGGCGGGAAGCGTTCCATAACTTTACCATCAGCTTAACATAACTTCACTCTAAACCGCCTGTATCGATGGCGAAACCCGTGAGATGTTCGGCTCAGAATATCCAGAACCTCCTCCAACGAGCCGAGAACAGATATGAATGTGATTGCCCCGACAGTCTCCGCACCGGTGCTCAAAAACAAGGGACTTGAAATTGCCCTGTCCGACGGCGTGAGCCATTACTTCAACTACTACTGGCTTCGGGACAATTGCCCGACGTCCTTCGACGCCGCCACGCGCGAGCGTAGTTTCGACATCTTTCACCTTGCCACGGCGCCCCGTGCGGCTCAGGCCGAGGTGAAGGACAACGCTCTGGAAATCGTCTGGCAGGACGAGGACCACGTCACCCGCTTTCCGCTGAGCTGGCTGGAGGCGTACCGTGAGGGGAAGCCGCGACGTGATCCTTCCGACCTGCCGCGCGTGGCCTGGTATGGCGACCACTACCCGAACGTGCCGCGCTTCAGCCAGCCCCGGCTGGTGGCCGACCCGGAGGCGCGCGCCAAATGGATCGAGGCGATGCTGACCGAGGGCTTCACCATCGTGACCGACATGCCCGACAGCGATGCGGCGCTGACCGAGATCGCGAACCTGATCGGACAGGTGCGCCCAACATTCTTTGGCGACTATTTCGACGTGAAGACTCACATCAACCCGACCAATACCGCCTACACGGCCTCGGCGCTGGAACTGCACACCGATACGCCGGCCGAGGACAACGCTCCGGGCGTCCAGTTCCTGCATTGCCGCGCGAACACGGTGCAGGGTGGCGACAGCCTCTACGCCGATGGCGTTGCGGTGGCCAGCGACTTCCGCCAGCGTGATCCCGAAGGCTTCAGGCTGCTCTCCGAGGTCGCGACCCCCTTCTACTGCGAGCATGATAGCTACGACATGCGCTCGCGCCAGACGGTGATCGAGCTTGACCAGCATGGCGAGGTCTCGGGTCTGACGATCAGCCAGCATATGGCGGATATCTTCGACCTGCCGCAGGACCTGCTCGATGAGTACTACCCCGCCTTCTGCCGTTTCGGCCGGATGTTGCAGGAAGAGAAATATGTGATGAAATTCCTCATGAAGGCGGGTGAATGCATGGTGTTCGACAACCACCGCATCGTGCATGGCCGCGCCGCCTATTCGGCGACCAGCGGCGACCGCTACCTGCGCGGCTGCTATACCGACCGCGCCGAGATGCGCTCGACCTACCGTGCCCTCGTCAGCAAAGGACGGTTCAAAGCATGAGTGGCAAACTGCGGCATCCCCGTCCAGGCGAGGCCTGATCCCGCTGTCTGCGGCAGGGCCACGCGGCGGCCTTCCGTATATGCCACCAGATGGGCAGGAGCGAAGCCGTCGGCAACCAGACCGTTTCGCCAGAAGGCCGGCAGTTCCTGCTAAACCCTCTGGCAGCACTTCACGACGATCCGGTCCGAAGATCACCACCCGGACTAGCGCCTTTGTCGCCTCTGCCATGAGTGCCCAGTCGCATAACGCCTTGGGACAAGCCGGTCTGCTGATTGGGCGCTCCCATTTGGCTCGACTCGATGCCCCTGAAGTAGCCATCGGTAAGCGGCACCCGCCAATAGCGGCGCGTGCCCTGACTGCCTGTTTCACGAAGGAAAATCTGCGTCCCGGTCTGTGTGATCGGCTGTTCAGCCTTCGCTTGAAGCCGAGAATACCCATTGCGGCTACTCGGACACCTGCTGCTTGGTGGATCCCCGTGATCGGAGCTATCACTTCGACGGAGGTTTTGTCGGAGGTGGCTGCGCTACGGGCGCCTGTCAAACGGCATCGTGGACCGGCATTGATGATGTGATACTGGCATCAGCTTGAACTGACGGCCAAGGGAATACATTTGGATATGCAAATGTATTCGTTCATACACTGGTATTCCATCTGCGCAGAACGCCAGTAAATTCGAGAGCTGGAAATGGTCGTATCAGTTGAAGGGATTTCAAGATGCGCAGCTTGAACCAACCTCTCGGTGGGAATGACATGCCGCGCTTCGGCGGGCCGGCAACGATGATGCGACTTCCGACGCAGGAGACCGCGAAGGGGCTCGACGCGTGTTTTGTCGGCATCCCGATGGATATCGGGACTTCGAACCGCCCCGGCACGCGTCTCGGCCCGCGTCAGATCCGCGATGAAAGCAGGATGCTGCGACCTTATAACATGGCCACCGGCGCCGCACCCTTCGATCACCTTCAGGTGGCCGATATCGGCGATGTGCCGATCAACACCTTCGATCTGAAATCCTCCGTCGGCATAATCGAGACCCATTACGACCAAATCCTGTCGGCCGGTGCGATCCCGCTGACGCTGGGTGGAGATCACACGCTGACATGGCCGATTCTGAGGGCGATGAAGAATGCCCACGGCCCCGTGGCACTGATCCATGTGGATGCCCATGCCGATATCAACGAGACGATGTTCGGAGAGAAGGTTGCGCATGGGTGCCCCTTCCGCAGGGCGTGGGAAGACGGCTGTCTGGACAATAACAGGGTCTTTCAGATCGGTCTGCGCGGCACAGGGTATTCGCGCGACGACTTTGACTGGAGCCGCACGCAGGGCTGGACGGTGGTGCAGGCCGAGGAGTGCTGGTACCGGTCCATGGCCCCGTTGATGCAGCAAGTTCGCGATACCGTGCAGGATATGCCGGTGTATATCTCCTTCGACATCGACAGTCTCGATCCGGCCTTCGCGCCGGGAACGGGAACGGTGGAGCCCGGCGGCCTGTCCACGTGGCAGGCGCTGGAGATCGTGCGCGGTTGCAGCAACCTGAATATAGTGGGCTGCGACCTCGTCGAGGTCTCGCCCCCCTACGATCCGACGGGCAATACGGCGCTGATCGGGGCGAATTTGCTGTACGAAATGCTCTGCGTCCTTCCAAATGTACCGCAGGGCACCACAACACCTTAACTTCAGGGAGAATGAAAATGATGAAGAGACGCGACTTTCTTGCTTCGACCGGCGTGGCAGCGCTTGGAACACTTGCAGCGCCATCGATCCTGCTGGCACAGGGGCAAAGCCTCAAGGTAGGCACCTACGGCGGCTACTTTGAGGAAAGCTTCAAGACGCACATCTACCCGGACTTCACCGCAGCAACCGGTATCGAAGTCGATTCGATCGCCGAACCGACGGGGGAGGCGTGGCTTGTTCAGCTGCAACAGGCGGCACGCGCGGGTCAAGCCCCGGCCGATGTGTCCATGATGGCCCAGGTTGCCCGAATCCGCGGTGAGCGCGTGGGCCTTTGGGCCGAACTGGACCAGAGTGCGATGCCCAACGTGAAAAATCTGCCGGACCACTTCCTCCACGGGTATGAGGATGGGGGACTCTACGGCACCGGCGCCGTGGCATGGTACATCTCCCTCGTGACCAATACCGATGTCTATCCCGAGCCTCCCGAAAGCTGGACTGCCTTTTGGGATCCATCCAACGAGAATCGTCTCGGGCTGCTGGCGCTTGCCTCAAACTCATTCCTACTGGAAATCACGGCGCATTGCTATTTTGGCGGCACCGATATCCTTGCCACCGAAGACGGCGTACTCGAGGTCATGCACAAGCTGGCCGAAGTGAAGCCGAATGTCCGCCTGTGGTACCGCGACGAAGGCCAGTTCCAGCAGGCGCTGGAAACCGGTGAAATTCCGATGGGTCAGTATTATCACGACGTGACGGGTTTGGCTGCGGCCGACGGCAAGCCGGTTCGCTCGACCTTCCCGAAGGAGGGGGCGGTGCTCGATTCTGGCTCTTGGGTGGTGTCGAAAGCCTCCAATGCGCTGGAGGCAAGCCAGGTCTTCATCGACTACATGTCGCAGCCCGAAATCCAGTCGAAGCTGTCGCGTTTCGTCGGAACCGCCCCGACGATCCCCCGCGACATGACGGATTTGACGGACGAGGAATTCGCCGCCGTCTCCTCGGAACTGCCACCCATCCTGCCGCGCTATGACCTTTATGTCGAAAAGGCCGACTGGGTGAACCAGAAATGGTCTGAGCTCGTCACGGGGTAAGACACCGATGCCTGACCGGCCCGCACACCCTGCGGGCCGGTCACGATAAGAAGGATGCCCCCATGACAGAGCTGTCGCTGCGCCGCATGACCAAGCGCTTCGGGCGCTTGACTGCGGTTGAAGACGTCACCCTTGATATCCCGGACGGAACGTTCGTCTGCCTTCTGGGTCCGTCGGGGTGCGGCAAGACCACGCTTTTGCGCCTGCTTGCCGGTCTCGAAACGCCGACCGAGGGCCAGGTCATTGTCGCGGGTGAGGATCAGACGACGGTTCCGCCGGAAAAACGCGAATTCGGGATGGTATTCCAGTCGCTCGCGCTTTTCCCTCACCTGAGCGTCGCGGACAACATAGCCTACCCGCTCACGATCCGGGGGCGATCGAAGGCGGAAGTCCGGGAGCGGGTGGAGACACTGCTGGACCTTGTGCAACTCTCCGACCTCGGCGACCGGCGCATTCACCAGCTTTCCGGCGGCCAGCGGCAGCGGGTTGCCATCGCAAGGGGGCTTGCGATCGACCCAAGGGTGTTCCTTCTGGACGAGCCGCTGTCCGCGCTTGATGCGAATTTGCGCGAGCACATGCAGGTCGAATTGCGCCAGCTTCAACAGCGTCTTGGCGTCACCACGATCGTCGTGACCCATGATCAGAAAGAGGCGCTTACCATGGCCGATGTCGTGATCGTGATGAACGAGGGACGGGTTCAGCAGATCGGCTCGCCGATGGAGATCTACCGCGATCCCGCCAATGCCTTCGTCGCGGGTTTCATCGGGACGTCCAACCTGCTTCCCTGCACGCTCAACACTGACCGCAGCATCGAGGTTTTCGATTACCGGTTCGACGTGGAAGAGGAGGATCGTCTCAAGAGTGATCCCGGCGCCGGTCTCGTACTCTCGGTGCGGCCGGAAGATGTGCGGCTGGAGGCGCCAAGCACGGGTATCCCGGCGAAAGTCATCTTCATTCGTGACCTGGGCGAAAGCATCCAGTTCGTGCTCGATCAGGGCGACCATGAAATCTACGCGCTCTATGCGCCGAGCGCCCGGCCCGACATCGGTCTCGGCGAGGAGGTCGGAGTGACCTTCGCGCCGGGCAAGCGCGTGGTGTTCCCGGCATGAGCGGGATGCGTCAGAATTCCACGCCGGGCTGGCTTCCATTTGTGCCGGTGGCCTGGCTCCTCTTGTTCTTCCTCGTGCCCTTCGCCATCATGCTCACGGTAAGCGTAGCGCACCGGGTGCCGGGCGGATTTTACGAACCGGGTTTCGAGTTCGACAGCTACCTGCGCTTCTTCTCGGTGTTCTTCGGGCGCATTCTGTTGACATCGATCCTGATTTCGGCCGGCGCCGCCGTGATCTGCGTTCTGCTTGCCTTTCCCTTCACACTCAGCCTTGCGCGGATGAAGCAACGCGGGCAGACGATCGTGCTGGTGATACTGTTGTCGGTACTTTCGCTCTCCGAGGTCATCATTGGTTTCTCGCTGTCCACCTTGCTGTCGAAGACGGCGGGGGTCGGCAACCTGCTGGCCGCCCTCGGGTTCATCGAGGAATCCCGAGCCTATACGCCGAGCTTGTTCGCGCTGATGGCAGGCATGTGCTATCTTGCTCTGCCCTACTCGGTTCTCGTCCTCTACCCGCCCGTATCGCGCCTCGATCCGGAGCTGGGCGAGGCGGCCCGGATGATGGGCGCGAGCCCGTTTCAGACGTTCAGGACGGTCACGGTTCCGATGCTGCGCAAGCCTATGATGGGCGCGCTCATCCTCGTCTTCGTGTTCACGCTCGGCGTTTACCTGCTTCCGCAGGTTCTGGGCCAACCGCAGCACTGGACGTTGTCCGTTCACATCACCGACCAGGCGATATTCCAGTCGAACCTGCCCTTCGCCGCCGCCATGGCCGTGTTGCTGTTGCTTGTGTCGCTGGCGATGGTTGGACTCTCTCTGCTGCTCGGCCGTGACAAGGTGACTGACACATGACGCGCCACCTGCAAATTTTCTATGTGACCGTGATCCTGCTGCTGTTGGCCGCACCGATCGTCGTCGTGGCCGGGGTGTCCCTGAATGGCCAGCAAAGCCTGCGGTTTCCGCCGCAGGATCTCTCGCTGAAATGGTACGCAGAGCTTTTCCGCAACTCCGACTGGCTCGTGCCGTTGCGCAATTCCCTCATCATCGCCGCGGTTTCCAGCCTGCTGGCCGTCGCTATCGCGCTGCCCTTGGCGCTCCATGTCTGGTCGCGAAACAACCGGCTCGCACGCGCGCTCTACGTGTTGGGGGTTGCCCCATTCATGCTGCCGCCGGTCATTTCCGCGCTTGGATTTCTGGTGTTCTGGGTGTCGATCGGCATGTATGGCCAGATGACGGCCACGATCATCTCGCACGGCGTGTTTCTCGTCACCTTGCCGGTCGTCACGATAAGCCTCGGCCTGGCCGGGGTGGACACGTCTCTGGTTGAAGCGGCCCGGACCATGGGGGCGCGGCGCGGGCAGGTCCTGCGGACCGTCATTCTCCCGCTTCTGACGCCTTACATGATTTCGGGCTACGCCTTCGCCTTCGTCTTGTCGCTGAACGAATACATCATCGCCTACATGGTCGCCGGCTTCACCGTGGAGACCCTGCCTATCAAGATCTTCAACTCCCTGCGCTATGGCTACACGCCCATCATGGGCGTGGTCTCGGTGATCTTCGTGGGCCTCGCCGCGCTGGCCTTCGGCCTGATCGGGCGTTACGGGAACCTTCCGCGCCTTCTCGGGGCCGAAAGGGTCGGGAATGACTGAGCTTCCCGACACCATGCTGGCCGCGCTGTGCGACGCGCCGGGCAAGCCGTTGCGCCTGGACCGAGTTCCGGTGCCACGGCCCGGTAAGGGTGAATACCTTGTCAGGATGGAAGCCTGCGGGCTATGCCATTCCGACCTCCACGTTCAGCAGGGCGACGAGCCGATGCCGGATGAGGCCTTTCCGCTGATCCTTGGGCACGAAGGGGTGGGCCGTATCGTGGCTGGCGACGGGCCGCTCCCGATTGGGACGAGGGTCGGCCTGCCCTGGCTCTACCAGACATGCCTTGACTGCGACCCCTGCCTGCGCGGAAGGGAAACATTCTGTCCGGAGCAGAAGGCCCGCGGTCTCGATGCCCCGGGGGCGTTCGCGGAGTTCGCACTTCTCGATGGCCATTTCGCGACGCGCATCCCTGACGAACTTGATCCTGTCACCGCCGGCCCGCTCCTTTGTGCCGGGCTCACCGCCTGGTCGGCCCTGGCGCGTTGCGACGTGCGCCCCGGGCAGCAGCTTCTTGTTGTGGGTGCGGGTGGGCTTGGTCAGTACGCCATCGAGATTGCCCAGGCGCGGGGGCTGCGTGTCGCGGTCGTCGAACCCGATGAGCGCCGCCGGGCGGAGGCGCTTACGCTTGGCGCCAGTCTTGCCGTGCCACCCGGCGCCGCGCAGGAAATCCGCGCCTGGGGAGGCGCGGACATCACGCTCAACTTCGCCCCGACGCCCTCGGTCTGGGATCTGATCGCTGAGGCCGCCAATCCGCTGAGCCAGATCGTGGCGGTCGCGCTTGTCCATGACCCCGTGCCGCTTTCCATGATGTGGCTCATCAATGGCGGGCATCAGGTGATGGGCTCCTCGGTGGGCACGCGCGCGGACCTCCGCCAGTTTCTCGACTTCGCCAGGGATCACCGCTTCTCGGTCGATCACGAAGTGCTGCCTTTCGAGCGGATCGGTGAGGGCCTCGCACGCCTGGCGCAAGGTGATGTACGCGGGCGTATCGTGCTCGATTTCACGAACAGGGAGACAGGATGATGTTGAGATTGGCCATGTGGCAGGGAGAGGGCGTGCCAGACGACCGGGCGGCCACTTTGCAGGAAGTCGAACGCGTTCTTGCCGATGCCGTCGAAGCGGGCGCGGATCTCGTGGTGTTCCCGGAGGGCTACCTGACAGGTTACCATATTCCCGAGCTGAAAGCCGATGATCTGGCCGATGTCGAGGAGGCGCTGAATGCCGTCGGCCGGATCGCGGCCGAGAAGGCCGTGCCGGTCGTGATGGGCACGCATGTTGTTTCCGCCGAGGGGGTGCGCAACGCGGCTGTGGTCTTTTCCTCGTCCGGTGAGGAACTGGGGCGCTACTACAAGCGCCTGTTGTTCGGGGCGTGGGAAAAACAGACTTTCGTGCCCGGCAGCCACCCCACGCTCTTTGAGATCAGTGGCCTGCGCGTCGGCGTTCTGATCTGCTACGACGTCGAATTCCCCGAGCTTGTCCGTGAGCAGGCGCAGGCCGGCGCCGATCTCGTCGTCGTGCCAACCGCGCTCATGTCACCCCATGAGCGCGTCGCACGCCAGCTCGTGCCTGTCAGGTCCATGGAGAACCAGATCTTCCTCGGCTACGCGAACCGCACAGGCTCGGAATTCGGGCTCGATTTCGTCGGCCTGTCCTCGATCAACGGTCCCAACGGCGAAACGCTGGCCTCCGCCGGAACGGTGCCGAAGCTTCTGCTGGCCGATCTCGACCCCGGGCTCCTGCAACGCGAGCGCGCCGAGAACAGCTATCTGAAAGACCTTGAGCGGTTCAGGAACGGCTGACAGGGCAGGATTTCATTTGCATCTGTAGAGTGACAGGATCTCCTTGCGAAAGAGGTCGATCGTGGCGGGCCGCGGGCCTTTCCGGGTCACGAGGTTCATGGGCACGTCGAGATTGGGGCCGGTAAAGGGCAAGCGGCGCAGCTTGCCAGCCTTCACATGGGGGTGCGCCGCATGTTCCGGCAACAATCCCAGGAATGCGCCGCTCAGAACCAGCGCCATCTGTGCCTCAATCTCCTGAACGAAGGCATCCTTTTCCGAGAGGTGCCAGCCGCGCTGACGCCGCCTGCTCCAGTAGCGGCGATGAGCCCAGGCGAAGCCGGTGTAGTCGCAATCTGTGAGGCTACCGTCCGACTGATCGAACAGGACATGGGGCGAGCCACAGTAGAGCGCGTGGCGTTCGTGGTAGAGCGTCTGGTAATCCAGCCCGCTGACGAGGTTATCAAACCCGCCTATCCCCACGTCGAAGCTCCCGTCGAGTATGCCGCTCAGGATGTCCTGGGGGCGCTCGACCGTCAGTTCGACGCGAACGGCCGGGGCGGCTTCGACGAAGACCTTGATCGCCTCCGGCAGGCGGAATTCCGGATCACTGACGAGGCAATCGACGACGGCGATCTTGATGTACCCCACGAGGCTGCCCCGCAGTTCAGCCAGTTTGCTCTCGTGAGCGGCCATCGTGGCGAGCAGCGATTGGCTCATCTCATGAACGATCCGGCCCTTTTCCGTCAGCAGGAACCCGCGCCGCCCACGTTGGCAAAGCTTTACCCCCAGTCGCTCTTCCAAGGCGGTGATGTGATTGGATATGGTAGGCTGGCTGAGCCCAAGCTCGACCTGGGCTGCAGAGATGCCGCTGTTGCGAACGACGCTGTTGAAAACAGCAAGGAGATGCAGTTCAGTTCCGGTGATCTTCATCCCCACATAAGACCAAACAAGCCGTGTGCCTAACAAGCCAATAGTTAGAGGAGAGAATGGATGCCGTCCCTCTGTGATGCACTCCCGTTAGGCCAAAGCCATGGCGGCGTGTCCGTACCGCGACACGGATTCCGCCGGGCATGGCCCCGCCGCATTCGCGGCGTACCTCCCGGTCAAGAACTTCGACCTGGTCCTCGGCGGGCGGCCCGCACAAGTACTCGCCGCACAGATCCTGCTATCGGTCAGCAAGGATATCTTGGACGGCTGCAATCTAAGCTTGCGATCTGGTGCGGGGCCGTTACTGCGTCGGGAGGAATAAACCCCATGGCAACATGAAGAAATCTAACCTTTGGGAACGCGATATGCAGCAAGTTCAAAGCACCCGCTCTTCAGCGGGCCGACTGGGATCCACATAGTCAAATTGCAGAAGAAAGAACGCTCACCGATGGGCGCATTATCGTACGAGGCACGATTTACGAGATGGCGATGTGTCCCTCGGACATCGTCGAAGCGAATTGTTCAGAGTCCATCGGCCGGTGCAGCAGATACCCCTGAAACGTCCTGCAGCCCATCGCAGCGAGGCGGTCATGCTGCATCTCGGTCTCGACACCTTCGACGGTCACGGCAACGCCCATGGCACGGGCCAGTCCGAAGATTGCCTGCACCAGATGATCGGATTCTTCGTCCTGGCCGAGGCGCGCGACGAAGGATCGGTCGATCTTGATGGAATCGACCCGGTAGTCACGCAGGTATTGTAACGACGAGTCGCCGGTCGCAAAATCGTCCAGCGCGATGGTGATGCCGGCAGCGCGCAATTGCCCGATCTTCTCCCGGATGCCGACAGTCTTGTCCAGAAGCACCCGTTCGGTCAGTTCGAGTTCGAGGCGTGTCGGCGCAAGCCCGGTCGTGCGGAGCGTTTCGAGCACCATAGGGACAAATCCGGGATGCCTCAGTTGCATTGGTGACACGTTGACGGCGATCTTGCCAAGATTGGTGCCGACGGCAAAGCGACAGGCCGTTTCCAGCACCCATTGACCAAGCCGGTCGATCAACCCGCGTTCTTCGGCAACCCGGATGAAGATTTCGGGCGAAAGAGCCCCATGTTCCGGGTGATCCCAGCGGCAAAGTGCTTCGGCGCCCGTCACGCGGCCTTTCTCGTCGCAGATGGACTGGTAGACAAGGCTGAGGCCGGTTCCGGTGTCCAGCGCCGCGCGCAGATCGTTCTCGATCTGGTTCCGCTCATGCTCGACCTTGCCCATCTTCGACTCGAACAGAACGTAGCGGCCCCTTCCTTCGGTCTTGGCCCGGTAAAGCGCGATGTCCGCGCGGCGCATCAGGTCGTCCCGCTTGCTGTCGAGCGAACCGGCCCGCACCGCGCCGACGCTGGCCCCGATGCTCCCGGTATTTCCCAGCAGGTCATAGGGGCGCGACAGCTGTTCGACGATCCTCGCGCAGAAGCGGCGCAGGTCGTCGTCACCAGCCACGTCGCGCATGAGGATCATGAATTCGTCACCGCCGAACCGGGCGACGGTATCGCTCGCCCGGACCAGTTCGACCAGCCGACTGCCGACTTGACGGATCAATTCGTCCCCCGCCGGGTGACCGAGCGAGTCGTTGATCAGCTTGAACCTGTCAAGATCGATCGCGATCAGCGCCACAGGCTGGCCGCTGCGCGCCGTCGCATGCATGGCCTGCGTCAGACGATCCTGGAACAACTTGCGGTTCGGAAGACCGGTCAGCGCGTCATGATTTGCCAGGAATCGCGCCTGCGCTTCGCTGACATGCAACTGCCCCGACAGCCTCAGCAGACGATGTACCATCCACCACAGCAGGCCTACACCGGCCAGCACCGAAAACAGAAGAACCGGCAGCATCCGCATGAAAATCGCCGTGCCGGGTCGTTCCGGTTGCCAGGTCAGCCATGTGATCGCGGTGTCGTCGGCATCGGTCACGGGGACGCCTGTGAAACTGCCTTCGGGCGGAGCAGGTCCGAAAGCCACATCCCGAAGCTCGTTGGGCGTGCCGATCCGCCCCGCCAGATCCGCATCGATATATTGCACCGCGACATGCAGCGATTCCGTTCCAGCGGACTGAACGATATCGCCGGTGTCCGAAACGATGGGAACCACGCTGACGATGGCCGCCACGTCGTCGAACCGCAGGGCAGCCACGACCGACACATCGGCAAGCTCTTCATAGGGATTGTCAATCCCGAGGCTTGCTTCGGCCATCGCCGCGCGAAGCTGCGCCACAAGCGGAGCGATGCGGTCGGCCCGGTCCTCGTAGCGATCAAATGAGACCCGTTCGGTCTGGATCGAAGCGAAGTAGGGCACGCCCTCCGGATCGAGGATATAGGTTTCGTCATGACCGAAGTAACCTTGCACCCAGGCGCCGAGATTCCCGTCCATCCAGTCTGCATCACGGGCGCGTGTCCAGACAACGGAGTCATCCCAGATCGTGACGCTGCGCTGGTCGTTTGGCAGATCGGCGATTTCCTCGGCGAGGCTGCGTGCGGCGAACCGCTCCTGACGAGCGGACGAAGCGTCATCGGCAATCCTGATTGCGTTATAGCCGACAAACACCAAAGTCAGCAGCCCGGTGCCCAGCAGGACGACAAGCGAGGCGACAATCTGCTTCGAGAGCGATTTCTGCCTGTTCAACTCCATCGTGTCCGACCTCCTGGCATGCGTACCGTCCCCAAAACCGCCGGCCCCGATGTCGGGTCTTGGCCGGGGAGGATTACTCGCGCCGGTGTCGGTCGCGGTTTCTGTCGATTTCAGCGAGCCCGGGTGCCGAAGCTTTCGAATTCACCGAACGTCTCTCGAGTTTGAATCCGGATGGTTCTTCTTGGTCCGGCGCTATTCGTCGGAATAAAGCGAGATAGTACCGGAAGCTGCCGCCGTGCATCAGTGGTACGTGTGGCCCGTCCATATGGCCAGTCGTCGGGGTGTGTCCGGTTCAGCATGGCGGTCAAAGGACGTGGCATGCCGAAGCTTGACGGCCGGCAGTCCTTAAATATGAAGGTCATCGTAGATCGCCATAGCCGCCCGCTCGAAGGCCGGCCCGGAGCGACAGTACGGCTAGGTGATCGAAAAGCAACCGGTCGAGATCGAGCTATCAGACGGCTCAATGCTCTCTCACCGGCGGCCATCACTCCACGGGGCCTTCTGGACCATCGCATCTGGCACCAGCAACCCACGCCGACAAAGCGGGGATCCTGAGTTTTGCCAACCAAAACCACCTAACAGGACGCACCAAGGCTTCATGTTACAGAAGCCCGGTGATCTCGGTCGGCGACATCTGCGTTTCATCAGCCAAGAACTGAACGAGGGCGTCATCGCGGGCGTTATCCTCCACCATGGCCGCCGCCTTTTTCACAAGCCCCCGGCGCAGTTTGGTCATGTCCAAGTCCCGCACCTGGATGCGGCCTGGGCCATCAGGAATGATCACCGTCTGACCCGGAATTTCCGCCTCTGAATCGCCGCGCAGGATTTCGATTCCGCGGCTACGCGCAAAGCTCAGCTGAGCCGAGGGTTGCTTGCCCGCACCGGCATATTCGGTTTCCTGAACCACGATGGTCTGATCTGCGTCCATCTCTTGGCTCAGCGCGAAGGCGGCGGCGAGCGATACGTTGCCCGCCGGCCCCCGTTCCAACCCTTCCAGACGGGCCAACACCTCGGTCATGTAGAATACCTCACCCTGCTTCAGCAGCAGGTAGCGGTCCATATAGCGAAGCACTCGCGCGGCGTTGCGCGGCACGTCCGTCCGGTCCGGCCAGCCTGCAAAAGGAATGCCGAAGCCGGTATGCCCGGTGGTGAAATGCTTGCGGTTGAAATCGGTGTCGCTGGCCATGTGCAACCCGGTCAGGTTGACACTGGCACCTATGATCTGGGTGCGGTCCGCGCCCGCCTTGCGAAGGCCGCGCGCAGTACCGGTCAGATTGCCGCCGCCAGCATGGGTGCAGATCACCACGTCAGGGGCTGCCCCGGTGGCAGTCTGCATCTGCTCGACAATCTCGAAGCCCAGCGGCTCGACCCCGGCGATGGCGAATGGGGTATAGAGCGAGGCGTTGAAATAGCCTGTTTCCTCCAGTACACGCAGGAAACTGTAGAACAGCTCCGGACCTACCGAAAGCTGCATCACCTCGGCGCCGTAGATTTCGCAGGCGCGGCCCTTTTCAAGGATCTCGGGCTGGCCGATGCCGTGGCTGTCAAACACTTCCTGAACCACGACACAATCCAGGTTGCGCCGCGCGGCCTGACTGGCGACGGCGGCGCCATAATTGCCGCTGGTGGCCGTGACGACGCCCTTGAAGCCGGCCTGCTCGGCGTGATGCAGGCTGAGCGCCGCGCGCCGCGCCTTGTAGCTCCCCGATGGATTGGCTGCCTCATCCTTGACGAAGATGCGCGCGCCCTTGCCCTTGGAGGACAGGCTCCGGGCCAGCCGGGTGATCTGGCGCAGTTCGATCAGGGCGGTACTGCCGACACCTGCGCGAGCCTGAACCTGGCGGACCTCGTCAATGTCATAGGGCACAAGGCCCATCAGGGCCTCGTAGTCGAAGGTCACGGGATGCGCCATGAAGGGTGCATAATCAATGCCCAGAGAGGACAGCATGATCTCCCCCTTGCGAGCCATGACAGAAGCGTAATCGGTCTTGGTCATGTCAGTCCTCCTTTGGCATATCGCGCATCATCGCGACCAGTTCGTCGCCGGCGGCCAGCAATTCGGGAATTGCGCGGCCGAAATCATGGCCGTACTCGGGATTCTCCGCGATAAGTTCGCCGGTCTGTTCGCGACCCAGAACCGTGCGGACGCGCACCTGGTCACCGATTTCAGCGCTTTCCGTCACTTGCCAGCCCTTGACGCGCATCTCCAGCGGCACGGCACGGGTTTCGGCGGGCAAGGTCTTGGGGCGCTCATCGGGGCGTAGGATGATCTTGTGGATCTGAACCCAGTCTGCGGCATATGATGTCATGAAGGCTCCTTTCAGGCGGTCAGGGCGCGCGGGCTGTTGAGGGGCAGATCGGTCAGGTGGATCAGGCCCGGTGCCGTGCAGGCAAGGTATTCGATAGCGTTCACAGCCGCGGCTGCAGTGCCCGCGCCACCGCCGATTTCGGGGGCGATGACCATGTCTATGGCCTGATCCCCTGTGATGATGATGCGGTCCGACGTGGCCTGCGCCTCAAGATCTGGGCGGATCTGCTGGGGATGTTCCAGATGCAGCACCTCGCGCCCGTCGACAAAGGCTTTCATGCAGTGCAGGCAGCCAGCGACCTGTCCGGTGGTGATCGTCAAATGGTCCGTCGCGCGCGTCACTGTCGACATGATTGGCGTACGGGTTTCTTCCACGCGGTCGATTTTCCAGCCCAGATGGCGGGCGATCAGGGCAACGGATTGGTCAAACCCCACATGGCCTACGACACGGCCATCGGCGACGGCGCTGTGAAACTCATCCGGGCTCAGTCCCACGCCCTGCCCAGTCAGCACGGTGGGACCGAAATCGGACAGGTCGTTTGTGCGCGTCGCGAGGATGTAATCCACCCGCCCGCACGGCACCGTCAACGCCAGCACCAGCATGTCCATTGCAAAACCGGGATTGACCCCGGTGCCCAACAGTCGCACGCCGTGCTGTGCAGCGATCCGGTTCAGCCGGTCTGCCGTCTCCGGGCTGGCCGCGGCCGGAAAAGTCATTTCCTCGGCAATCGAGATCACGTCGTGACCCTGCTCAAGACAATGCGCGATCGGTCCTGCAACCTGTGCCAGAAAGGACGATGTGGCCTGCAGCACGACCGCGCCGGTGGTGGCGGCAAGGACGGAGGCGGCATCATCGCTGACGGTCGCGTCACACGTCCCCTTGGGCAGGCCCAAGACGCGGCTGAGCGGCTGTCCCGCCTTGGCGCGGTCCAGATCAATTGCCCCGGCGATACGATAGCCGCGCTCCAGCGCCAGCCGTGCAATGCGCTGGCCCATGGACCCCAGACCATAGAGGATGACCTCCCGCGTCATTTGCATGTCTCCTTGTGCATTTGTGGTCAGTCGAGGCCCAGAAGGCGCGGCAGGGTCAGCGATAGGGCCGGGAAAACCACCACCAGCAACAGCACCGCCAGCTCCACCAGCATGAAGGGCAGGATCGCTTTTGCCACCGCCTCGAACCGAACATTGCCGACCGAGGAGGCCACGAACAGGCACGCCCCGAGCGGCGGGGTGATGAGCGCGATATTCAGGTTCACCACCATGATGATCCCAAAATGCAGCGGATCCACCCCCATCGACACGGCAATCGGATGCAGGATCGGGCCGAGAATGATCAGCACGGCTGTCATCTCCATGAACATGCCGATCAGCAGCAGCGCAAAGGTGACAACCAGAAGTAATATCAGCGGGTCACTGCTGATCCCCCCGAGAAAATTGGCCAGATCGCGTGGCACGCCTTCCTTGGCAAGCACCCATCCCAGGATGGAGGCTGCCGCAAGGATAATGAAGACCGCCCCCGAGGCGCGCACCATCTCGTAGAGGACATCCCACAGATCGCGCAGGTTGAAATTGCGGTAAACCAGAACCCCCACCGCCAGCGCATAGACCACGGCCACCGCTGCTGCCTCGGTCGGGGTGAACACACCACCCAGGATGCCGCCCAAGATGATCAGCGGCATCATCAGCGGCAGGATCGCCCGTTTCAGCGCCACACGCACCGGCGGCACCTCGCGGTCCAGCGTCGCGATGGGTAGATCCTCCTTGCGCGCGCGCCAGGCGACATAGGACATGAGCGCCACCGACATCATTATCCCGGGCAGGATCCCGGCGGCGAAAAGCCCCGCAATGGACACCTGCATCAGTGATCCGTAAATAACCATGATGATGGAAGGCGGAATGATCGGACCGATCACCGACGAGGCCGCTGTCACCGCCGCGGCAAAGGGACGGCGATAGCCCTGATCGGCCATCGCCGGGATCATCATACGCCCGATCGCCGCCGTATCGGCCACCGCTGCGCCGGTCAGCCCGGCGAAAAGCACCGACACCAGTATATTCACATGCGCCAGAGCCCCGCGTACCCGTCCGACCAGCGCATTGGCCAGATCGATCAGCCGGTCGGTGATCTGGATGCGGTTCATTATATCGCCCGCCAGGATGAAGAAGGGCATCGCCATCAGCGAGAACATGTCGATTCCGGAAAACAGCCGCATCGGCACCAGACGAAGCAGGCTGGGACCGTCAGGCTGGGTCAGAGCGATCAGGCCGATGATTCCGATGGAGAAGGCCAGCGGCGTACCCAGAAGGACAAGGAGCGCAAAGGCCGCCAGAAGGATCAGCATCAGATCGCCCCGCCGCCGGGCAGGTGATCGCCCGTCTTCTCGGCATCGAGCAGGCGCAGCGCGGTGTGCAGGACATGCTGCACAAGGATCAGCGCCCCCGCCACCGGCACCGATGCCAGCGGCCAGAACATCGACAGGCCCAGTGCCGGCGACATCTGGTTGCTGCCGCGCAGGGCGGCGGCCCATCCCTCGACGGTCATCACCCACAGAAACCACGCGACCGCCAGCGCCACCAGCAGGTCGCCCGCATGGCGCAGAAGGCGGGGCAGACGGGTGCGCACCACGTCAATCGCAATATGGTCGCCATGGCGCAGCGCGACCGACGCGCCAACAAGTCCGATCCAGATCATCAGATAGCGCGCCGATGTTTCGGACCAGATCAGCGGCGCATTGAAGACATAGCGAGCAACCGTGCCGGCGATCACGATCGCCACCATAAGGAATCCTGCAGCAACAAGCGGTATAGCGACGGCGATGTTGACCGCCTTCGAGATCCGCCAAAGTCCTGTCACGATCCGGGATTTCATGGTGCCGCTATCCTTTGCCCTGAATGGCCGGGACCGCGATGGTTATCCCACGCGATCCCGGAAACTTGTCCCTGCGCGCTCAGTCCGCGTAAAGGTCTTTCTCAGCGGTCTTGACCGCCTCTTGCAAATCCTTGCCCAAGGCCACGGCCTCGGCGCCGAACTCGGCCTCCATCGTGGCGGTGACGGCCGGAATGGCAATGTTGCGGAAGGCGGCCAGTTCATCGGCTGAAGGTGCATAAACCTCGATGCCGGCATTCTTGAGGAACTCGTTGCCGAACTGTGTCGCACGCAGGGCCATCTTGGCGCCGCGTCCTGCCACCTTTGCGCTTTCGGCCCCGGTGGTGAAGATTCGCTTTTGTTCGGGCGTCAGACTGGACAGGAAGTCCTCGGACGTGACCCACCAATCGGCCCCGTAGAGGTGATTTGTGATGGTCGCATAGCTCTGGACCTCCTGCAGGTTGCCGATGGCAATGATCGGCACCGGATTGTGCTGTGCGTCGACCACGCCGGTCTCCAGCGCGCCGTAGAGCTCATCCCATGGCACCGGCGTTGCGGCGGCGCCCAGTGCATCCATCAACGCAACATGGCTGGGGACTGACATGGTGCGGACCTTCAAACCCTTCATGTCCTCGGGCGTTTTGACCGCGCGGGTGCCATTGGTGAAGACATAGAAATCCCCTGCCGTCACCGCCAGCAGCCTCAGGCCCGTCGCAGCGGACAATTCGTCGGACAGGGTCTGCCCGAACGGGCCGTCGAACACTCGCTCGGCCACGACTTCATTGGGGAACACGAAAGGCAGTTCCAGCCCGTTGATCGCCGGGTAGAACTGTGCCAGCCCGCCGATGGAGGCGATGTTGACCTGGATAATCCCAGCCTGCGTCAGTTCCATCCGCTCGCGTTGATTACCCAACGCACTGGAAGCCTGTATATCCACGGCCATATCCCCGTTGGACAGGCTTTCGACGATGCTTTTGAACACGGTTGCGGACATATGCGCCGCAGAGGTTGCGGTATCTGCGGGTTCTTCATGGGCGAGAGTGATCGTCACGCTCTGCGCCCAGGCCGGAACCGCTACGATGGCGGTGAGGGCCGTTGCGAAAAAGGCGGATGCAATGGTCTTCATGAACTATTCTCCTGTCAGTACCGGCGCATGTCGTGCGCGCCATTTTTTCTTGAGCGGGAACCGCACCAAACTTCCGACACCCGGCAAAGTCACCCCTGATCTCGCCGTGAGAGTTCAATGGATAGCGTTCAGAAACAAGCAAGAGTTTGGCACACCGGTTTGCCGAAACAAGAACGCTGGAGCGGTGGGTGACCCACCAGAGACACCCCGCATCAAGGATGAAGCGCAACATCGAATCGCTGCCTGCGCCGGGCCAAGGGTCCCAACGCCGCGGTCGCCCTGAACCGCGTCAGAAAGGGGCGGTTTCCATGATGCGGGACAGGATGGTGCAAAACCGGCGCGTCACCGGCGGCAGGTTGCGATGCCGCCGGGCGACAAGCGAGATGGTCGCGTTCTTAAGCGGCGCATCGCGCAGCGACCGGGCCACGAGCGCGCCCGCGCCCAGCTGGTCATGGATGCAACACATCGGCAGTAGCGAGATCCCCTGCCCCTCTTTCGCAAAACCCACCAGGCCATAAACCGAATCGCATTTCAGCGCGGGGTCCAGCGCGACACCGGCCCGGTCGATCACATCGCGGATACCATAGATGCTGTCGGGGGGCATCGCGATCGGCAGATGCGCGATATCGGCCAGTCCCAACGTGCCGTCGGGCAGGGCGTATCCCGGTGCCACCACCGCATAAAGCGGCGCGGGCGTCTGTGTGACGACCGCGACATCGCGATGCGCGGGCGGATCGAAGGCAAGACCGAGATCCGCCTCATCGGCCGCTACCGCGCGCATGACGGCAGTGCTGCCCGCGCGCACCACCGACAATTTGACATCCTTCGAATTGGGTCGGAATTCCACGATGGCGGGCGTGATCAGCCCGCTGATCGTTCCCTCGACACAGGAGATGCGGATGGCGCCGCGCCGCAGGTCTCGCAGGGCCTCGATCTCACCCATGGCAAAGGCTTCGTCGCGCCTGACGCGGCGGGCGTGATCCATGAAAATCCCCCCCGCGTCAGTCAGGCGCAATCCGCGCGCGTGACGCTCGAACAGCGGCACGCCCAGATCCTCCTCCAGCCCGGTGATGCGCCGACTGACGGCAGAGGCTGCGATATTCAGCTTTTCCGATGCCTTGCGGATCGACCCTTCGGCCGCCACGATCAGGAAACAGTTCAGGTTGGGATCAAGCACCGATTACGTCCGTTCGAATTTCCAAGTTGCATCCCGCGGCAGGCTCGTATTAGAACCGGGGCACTCCGACGACCCTGCAAACTTATCCTTGCACAACTTTGCGACTTGCGAGGATTCAAAAATGGCGTTCAGGGTACTTCTCGGGCAGTTTATGCACGAGACCAACACCTTCTGCAAAAGAGTAACCGACGAGGACGCCTTTCGCGCCTTCTACTGCCACGAGGACGATGACGTGCTGTCCGCCTTGGCCGACACCGCCAACGAGGTAGGCGGCTTTGTGGATATCGCGCGCGCACGCGGCTGGACGCTGATCCCGACGGTGGCCACATTCGCCACCCCGGGCGGCATGGTCACGGACCGCGCCTGGGACGCCTTCGCCGGCCGCATCTTGGACACAGCGCGCCGTCAGGACCCGTTTGACGGGGTGGTCCTGTCCCTGCATGGCGCGATGGTCCGACGGGACGGCACGGATGGCGACGCCGCACTGGTGTCCAGGCTGCGCGACATTCTCGGGCCGGATGTGCCCATCGCCGTGACTCTGGATCTGCATGCCAACCTGGCCCCGGTCCTGTGTGATGACGCGGAAATCGTCATGTCCTACAAGACCTTTCCGCATGTCGACATGCGCCAGACCGGACGCAAGGCCGCGCTGGCTCTTCAGCGTCGGATGCAGGACCGGATGGCCGTGGCCACAACCATTCGCAAACTGCCCATGCTAACTCTGCCGGAAGGCGGCCGCACCGACAGCGAGCCGATGCTGGGGTTGATGGCGCTGGCCGCAAGACTGGAATCGGACAATGCCAATTTGCTGGACATCTCCATCAATGCCGGGTTCTCGCTGGCCGACGTTCCGGAAATCGGTCCGACCGTCACCGTTTGCCACAGCGGCGCGCAAATGGCGGCAGAGGCGGCGGCCGATCAGGTGGCCAAAGCGATGTGGGACGCACGCAATGCCCCCGCCGAAGAGATGCTGACGCCTCCCGAGGCAGCACAACTTGCCCGGTCGCATGACGCGGCAGAGCCGCTCGTTCTGGCCGATCCTTCCGACAATCCCGGCGACGGCGCCTATGGCGACACGACCAGCCTGCTGGCGGAACTGATCAACGGTGGCGGCGACAATATTCTGTTCGGCGCATTATGCGATCCCGCCTCCGTACACGCTGCGCAGCAGGCCGGAGCGGGGCAGACGGCGCAGATTTCACTGGGCGGGCATTTCGACGCCGGGTTCGGCGGCGGCCCCCTGCCTACCTCGGCGCTGGTTCTGGCATTGGGGGATGGGCGCTATGTATGCGACAGTCCGATGTGGAACGGCGTAGCACAGTCCTGCGGGCCGTCCGCCTTGCTGCGCATCGCGGGCGTTGACGTTCTGGTGACATGTGCCGCCACGCAGGCGCTGGACATGAACATCTTTCGCGCCTTGGGAGTCGAGCCGTTGCACAAGCGGGTGATCGCGTTGAAGTCTACCCAGCATTTCCGCGCCGCCTACGCGCCGGTCGCACATCGCATCGCGCTGGTAGATGGCGGGGGATTGGCAAGTCCACGTCTTGATCGGCTGGAATTCAAGCATATTCCGCGCCCGATCTTTCCGTTCGATCCGGTGCCATGAACAACTGCCGCAGCGACGACAAAAACCTGACTTGGCCATCATCTGATGCTCTTCGCGAGCCAGAATTCAGGACACAAAAACCGCCCTATTGGGTGGTTTCAAGCTTCGATCATGACCAATTGGGACCGCAGCCCTATTATGTTAAGTTGACAGACCGGCCTCGAGGTCTCCGACCCGGCAGAAATCCACGCCGATCTCGGACTTCGCCACCACAGGGCAAACGCCGTGCCGTTTCAGCCGACCGATCACCTCCCCAATCTGGAAGTCATGCTTTTCAGCGATCCTCGCCGGATGGATGAACCGAGATTTGAAATCGGTCGAACCGAGGGATACGCTGATCCCTCGTCATGAACATCTCCTTCTTCCCAAACTTGGGAGGTTACAGGAAATGTCCCCCGAGTAACGGCATATCGACATACGATAGCTTCGGCCGTGGCCAATGCGCTTGTGGACAGGTTACCTTTGGCGCCGGGCCCATAGGAGCAGCCGCCCAGCCCCCCGACCGTGCTGTCAAAAGTGCGCAGACCGAGTTCCAGCGCGACCGGCACATTGCCAAGCGCCTGCCCGCCGGTGTTGTGAGAATACCCGGTGAGGCGCTCGGACGGGAGTGTTCGGGCCAAGGCTGCTCTGTAAAATGCTAATCTGTCTTCGGTCTCCATGTGGTCGGTGCACAACCGGCACCTGCCCTCTCGATGAAAGGGACAGGATCTGCGCTAAAAGTCGGGTAGTCCGCTCCGGTGTCAGCGGGCCATCAGGTCCGGTAGAAACAGCGTGATCTGCGGAAAGGACAGCAACAGGATCAACACGACAATCTCCATGCCAAGAAAGGGCAGAATCCCACGAAAGATTGTGCCGAGCGGCACACGCGTCTGGGCCGCCGCCACATAAGCGTTCAGGCCCAGAGGCGGCGTCAACAGTCCGATCTCGACGGTCTTGGTCACGACAATGCCGAACCAAACGGGATCGTAATCCAGCGCCATCGCCGTGGGAAAGGCCAGCGGCATGGCGAGCGACAGAATCGCAAGCTGATCCATAAACATGCCCATCACCAACAGTACGAGAATGATGATCCCCATGATGACCTCGCGCCGCATTTCGGTCGTTGCGACGAATTCCAACATGCTGTGCGTGATGCGCGTGAAAGCCAAGTAATTCGAGAAGATTGCGGAACAGGCAACAATGGCAACGATCATCACTGTGGCGCGGATCGCTCCACTGACGGATCTGTTGAATTGAACGAAGCTCAACGTTCGCTGAAACAGGACTATCAGCAACGACCCCATGACGCCCAACGCAGCCGCCTCCGACGGTGAGGCAAGACCGCCATAGATCGCGCCAATCACCGCCACCAGTAACAATACCATCGGAATGACGTGGCGGCTTTCCTTGACCGCCTTCTTCAAGGCGAACGGCTCCCCCTTGGGTGCCTGATCGGTGGTTTGGGCGATGATCTTAATCACTACGGCGAGGCCGGACGCAGTCAGGAGGCCGGGAATGATCCCGGCGATAAATAGCTTGCCGATCGAAGTCTCGGTCAGCACGCCGTAGACCACCAGTACGATCGATGGCGGCACGACCACGGCCAGCGTTCCGCCGACGCTGACCACCGCCGCCGCGAGACGATCAGAATACCGGTGCGCCCGCATCTCGGGAAAGGCCGAGGCCGACATGGCCGCGGTCGAGGCCGTGGAACTGCCCACCAATGCCGCCAGGATGACGGACGCGGCGACCGTCGCCATGGCCAGTCCACCCTTGACGTGGCCGATCCACGATTGACAGGCAATGATGGCGCGCCGCGTAACATCCCCTGCGGTCAGCAACTCGGCCATGAGGATGAAGAGCGGAATTGCAACCAAGATGAAAGAGGCAGAAGTGTCAAAGAAGGTCCGCTCGAGCACCGCAAGGGCCGGGCGCGCGCCCAGTTGCGCGACAATGCCGACGGTTCCGGCGATCCCCATCGCAAAGGCAATGGGAACCCTGAAGGTCATGAGAACAGCCAACAGAACGACTATGGCAATAAATGTTAGCATTTAAGGTCCGCGCATTTTCAGGGGTGTGAGACAGCCGCCGCAAACGGCGACTGCCTTCGATGGTTTTCGGGATCAGGTTACTGGCTGATCAGTTCGCCATAAGTTTCCAGAACCGCCTGCGCCTTGTCGTTATCGATCCGAGTGACCCAATCAGCGCTCACGGCTTCCAGCTCGGCGGACATGGCCGCCAGCTCTTCCTCTGTGAACTCGTAGGTATCGATCCCCTCTGCGGTCCACTTCTCGATGAGACCGGCGACCGACTCGTCTTGGGCTTGCGCGACGTGCAGCGCGGTCTCGTCGCCGAGGCGGATCAACTCAGCCTGCGTTTCCGCTGACAGGCCGTCAAATAGGTCGCTGCGGACCACCATGACGAAGCTGTAGCCTCCAAACGAGCCGTTGGTCGAAATATGGCTTACCACCTCGTTCAGCTTGTAGCCGGGAACCGAGGCCAGCGGGAACAGCACGGCGTCAAGACGGCCGCGCTCCACCGCGGTATAGACTTCGGGCCCCGGGATCGAGATTCCGACACCGCCAAGCGCACGCGCCGTCATGGCCTGGGTCGAACCCGACGTGCGGATGTCCTGAGCGTCCCAGTCCGTGGGCTCACCCAGCCGCGTCTTGGCCAGTACCTGGTAGGGCGGCAACACGAAGCCGAAGATCGGCGTAACACCCGTTGCCAGAATCTCTTCCCGCAGAGGTCCCTCTTTCAGCATGGTTTGCAGCGCCTCGGTGCCCTGCTCTGCCGAGCCATAGAAGCCCGGCAAGGCGACCACTGAATTCAGCGGGAGTACATCGGCGTGGTAAGGTGTGCCCAGCAGCGCAGCGTCAAGAATGCCGTTGGTGACCGCATCGAGCTGGGCCTTCGATTTCGCCGCCTGCTGCGACGGGAAATGCTGGAACGCAATTTCGCCGCCGGTGGCCTCTTCCACGGCCTCCATCCATTTGGTCGTACCCTCGACGGATACGATATGGCTGGTCGACTGGAAGTCCCCGAGCCGCAAGGTTTCCGCGTAGACACCAGCCGTTCCGAATGTAACTGCGACAGTCAGTGCCGCAAGAAAAGTAGTCGTCGTTTTCATTTTGGTCTCCTCCCATTGGATTTTTGTCTTCAGGTCCCCGCAAGATCGCGCTTCATCAACGCGTCGTGCAGTAGCCGCAAGACCAGTACACCGCATCCCAGAGGGATGACGGCATAGGCCCACCCAAGCGGCCAATCGATCACCCCGTATTCCACATGCCCGTGCGCTATGGCTTCGAAGGCGAATTTTCCGGACATGGCAGTGACGGCGGCAAAGAAGGCCGCCGGCAGCAGAAGGCGCAGCAGGGAAATCACATGCCCGAGTAGGCCCGGCAGGACTTTGGGCGTGAATTCCAGCGCCAAGTGGCCGCCATCGCGAAAGACTCGCGACAACGACAAAGTGGCGAGCGCCGGCATAAGAAACAGCTCGGTCAGTTCGAATTGGATCTGCACGGGTCTGTTCGCAAAAAGCCGAAGCAGGATGTCGGCATTGATCAGTCCTGCCACGGCGACAAGGCTGAGGCACCCCGCGAGATGCAGGATGTCCTCCAGTTTGCTAAGGACCTTTTCAAGCATCGGCCTTGCCTCCCTTGCCGTTGCAGTTCCCGGTTTCAGCGCTTTGGCAGTTCCACAATGGCAGAGCCCATGGCCGACAACTCGCCGTCCTGCTGCTCCGCGCGCTGCTGGATCTCGAGCAGGTAGCGACCGTCCTCCTGAAACTTCCGGATGACCGTGCCGTGAATCAGAATGATGTCTCCCTCGGGATTGTGCCGGCGAACCTGGCACTTGGCCTGCCGCAGGAATCCGTCATCGCCCATCCAGTTCGTGATCTGGTGGGTCAGCCATGAGGTGCGCTCAGGGCCGTAGTCATAGGCGCCGGGTGCGCCGACCTCGAGCGCAAATTCCTCTTCCCAATGCACACGCTCGGGGCAGTCGGGAATGCCGTAGCGATTCTTCGGCCCTGCGCTGGGGTGTTTCTGCTGAAGCTGCCAAGCTAGCTTATTGGCGCGAATATACAGACCGCCCCAGCCCTGCGCATAGGCAATGAAACCGGTAGCCGTCATCGGGCCCTTGACCATCGTGGGCAGTTCTTCACCCTCGGCCACGTCGTCCCAATAGCGGGTCTCGGCACCGCGGATCGTCTCCTGCTCGTAATACTTGTAGTATTCGTTCAGTTCGTCCTCGGTCCAAACCTTACGGCCTTTCTCCTTGGCCTCGGTGTACTTCGTGCCGTTCTCGCGTGCCTGGTCGCGGTCGGTCCGAAAGCACCAGCTGTCCGCATCGGCGACCAGATCACCGGATGCCGTGTCGTAGAAATCGACATGGTAGATCTGCTGAACGGCCTTGCCAGCGAACCGAGTGTCATGCTCGATCAAGTCCTTCAGCACCGCCTCGGTGCGGAATTCCATGTTGCGGGTGATGGTCTTGTGCCAGTTCCAATTGGCGCCGGACCACATGGCGTGCACGCCCGGCAGACCGCCGACGTAGCCGGAGATGATGCGGTTCGTGGCGAACAGGAAGCTGGGCAGCGCAATCACGTCGCCGTACCCAGTGGTTTTGGCATAGGCTGGATCGCACCAGAGCGGGTTGTCGTCGCCGATGCCGTGCGCGTAGTGACGAATGTTGTCGCGAGTGGCTTCATAGCACCACGGCTCGACGGTCTTCTCGATCTTTACACCGATCCGCTTGCGCAGATCGTCCAGACCCTCCTCGGTGATCTTGGGGAATTTTCTATGGGTCATGTCGTTCATGGTCTTCTTTCTCCTCAGACTATCTATCGGGCGCGCGGGTCATTCCGCGTTTTCGAATTTCTTGGTTTCCTGATCGCGCAGGATCTTGCGGTTGACCTTGCCAGCCGGGGTTTTCGGCAGTTCAGTGACAAACTCGATCTGGCGGGGGTATTCATGCCGTGCGAGCCGGGCACGCACGTGGTCCTGAATGTCCTTTTTGAGGCCATCAGTCTCCTCGGTCCTGAGGATGATGAATGCCTTGACCACCAGTCCGCGCAGTTCGTCGGGTGCGCCGATCACGCCGCATTCGGCGACCGCCGGGTGGCTCAGCACTGCGTCTTCGACTTCGACCGCGCCAATGGTCCAGCCAGCCGAGATGATCACGTCGTCGGCTCGTCCGCCGTGATAGAAATACCCGTCCTCGTCGACGTGCCCCAAATCCTTGGTCGGGAACCATTCGCCGCGTTTCCTGACCATCAATTCTCCGGTCTCACCGGGAGAGGCGGGGCTGCCATCGGCGCGTTGCACTTCTACCTCGACACCAGGGACCGCCTTGCCCATTGCACCTTCCCGAACTTCGAGATCGTCGGCGCCGGGGTAATTCGCGATGATCACACCTATTTCGGTGGTACCGTACATGGACCGCACCTTGGTGCCGAACACGTGTTCCACATAATTGGCGGTTTCCGAGTCGATGGGCTCACCGGTGAAGGACAGCTTGTCGAAACAGTAGGTAAAATTCTCCGCTTCTCCGGAATTGCGCATCATCCGGTAATGGGTTGCCGCAGCCGTCAGGTTGGTGATTTCAAAATCATGCAGTGCCTTGAGCAATCGCACGGGATCGAACTTGCCGCTGAAAGTGCCGGTCGAGACCCCCATCGCCAGCGGCGCGAACGTCCCATGCCACAAACCATGCCCCCAAGCCGGTGAGGATGGGCAGAAGAACCTGTCGCCGGGTCGGATCCCGGTGGCGTAGAGTGCGGCGACCATCAGCGTGACGATGGACTGGTGGCTGTGCTCGACTGCCGCAGGCAATGCCCGCGTCGTGCCCGAAGTGTACTGCAGCGCCGCCATGTCACTGCCAGTCGTGGTCCAGTCAAACGTCGCGGGAAAGTCGCTCAGACCATCGAGGAAGTCCTGATCGACAACGGTGACGTTCTTCGCGTTACCCTCTCGCGCCTCTGCCGCTTTTTCGGCGTTGGTGAAAAAGACCTCAGGCTTGCAATCGCCCACACGCAGCCGGATGCCATCCGGCCCGAACAGCGAGAACATCGGCACCGCGACGGCGCCAGCTTTGATCACACCGAACAGCGCGCAATAGAACGCCAGTGACGGATCGATCATCACGGCGACGCGGTCGCCCTTGCCTACGCCCTTCTCCGTGAGGAAGTGGGCGATTTGCGATGAACGGCGCGAGATTTCCTCGAAAGTGATTACTTCGTCTGCGCCGTTTGCATGAGCGACCCGCAGGGCCACCCTGTTGCTATCCACATGACGGTCGATGCATTCATGGGCAATGTTGAAACGCTCCCGGTTTCCATCGAACAGCTTCCACAGTCCATCCTTCGAATAATGCTTCTGTGCGTCTGCGTACGACGTGAAATCCGTCAGGCGGGTCATTCTGGTCTGCCTCCCAAAGTCTCGTATTCGGCGCACCGCAGGGTGCTCATCCGGCTCGTTGACAACGGTAGAGATTAGAGGCAATTATTGTCAATACGCTAATATTATTGTATATAGGCAATGATATTCAGCGATATCGAGGTTAGAATGACAACAGATCAGGCCACATCTTCGACTAAACGGCAGGTGCCCGCCGTCACACGCGCCCTTGCTATATTGAGATTTCTTGCCCGATCTACCGAACCGGTCGGGGTCAATCCGATTGCGCGCGAGCTGAAACTGGTCCCCAGTACCTGCCTACACATTCTGCGCGTCTTGCAGGATGAGGGACTGGTGGAATTTGATTCGGAAACGAAACGCTACTCCATCGGGATCGGCATACTGCCGCTCGCCAGGTCGGCTCTACAGCGCAACACCTTCTCAACCCTGGTCCAGCCGAAGCTTTCAGGCTTGTCGCAAAAGTTTGGCGTCACTGGCATTGCAACGCAACTGGCTGAACCCAACCAGATGATCGTCGTCGCCCTGTCGCAATCCAGCCTACCCTTCCGCCTTCAGGTCGACCTTGGCAGCCGATTTCCCGCCTTGATCAGCGCGACGGGTCGTCTGATTGCCGCTTTCAACGTCCAGGACGAGGTTGCCCTCAAAACGGGCTTTGACAAACTGGTCTGGGATCACCCGCCAACCTTCGATGACTGGATGGACGAAGTCCGCGAAGCACGGGACCGCGGCTATTCCGTGGACCATGGCACCTATATCTCGGGCGTCACAGTCGTGGCGGTACCCGTCTTCAGCAAT
The DNA here is from genome assembly GCF_900110425.1 of Salinihabitans flavidus. Lineage (GTDB taxonomy): Bacteria > Pseudomonadota > Alphaproteobacteria > Rhodobacterales > Rhodobacteraceae > Salinihabitans > Salinihabitans flavidus. The sequence goes on from NZ_FODS01000004.1 coordinate 183,880, forward strand.
AACGGAACGATGTCGCGATCCATCGTCGCCATCGGCATTTCCGAGCGCCTGAAGGACAAGGAAATTCCGAAACTGGCCAAGGCCATGCAGGCTGTCCGCGACCATATCAACGACCTGCAGATTGAAACAGGGAGCTAAAACTTGAGTACACATAATTTTGTGCCGGATGGCTGGAAAACCGTCCCGATCGAGGGATTCATGGGGCTGATTGGGCCTCTGCTTCGATCGACCGGCATCGAAGAGAAAAACACTTATGGATTGCAGACCACGGACAATCACAGGAATCACATCGGACTGGTGCATGGCGGCGTGCTGACAAGCCTGATGGATCAGGTGCTGGCCATCGTGGCCTGGAACGCGGCGGACCGTCAGCCGACTGTGACCGTCCAGATGGACACACGGTTTCTGGGCACGGCCAAGGTCGGCGATTTCTTGGAAACCCGTGCCGAGATCCGCCACGCGACCCGGAACCTGATCTTCGTTGAAGCCGAAGTATCCTGTGTCACCGGCCCGATCGCATCCGCATCGGCCATCATGAAAACCACGACGCAAGCGAGGCACACGAAATGAACGACACGGCCGAACGTACGGGCCCCCTGGCCGGGGTGAAGGTGCTGGACTTCTCAAGGATCCTGTCGGGTCCCTATGCCAGCATGGTCCTGGCTGACCTTGGCGCCGAAGTCATCAAGGTGGAACCGATCGAAAAAGGCGACGAGACCCGGGGGTTCCCGCCCTTTCAGGGCAAGCTCAGCCACTATTTCATCGCGCTCAATCGCGGTAAGCAGAGCATCGCTCTCAACCTCAAGTCGCCCGAAGGCGTAGAGATCGCCAAGGATCTCGCCCGGCAGAGCGACATCGTGCTCGAGAACTTTCGTCCCGGTGTCATGAGCAGGCTCGGGCTTGGATATGAGACCCTGCGCAAGGACAACGCGCGGTTGATCTATTGCACGATCACCGGCTTCGGACAGGAAAGCCCCCTTGGCGACAAGCCTGCGTTCGACATCGTGGCGCAGGCCCTGTCGGGTGTGATGAGCGTGAACTGCGAGCCGGGCCAGGCGCCAAACAAGCTTGGTATTCCCCTGGGCGACATCGCTGGAAGCATCTTTTCGCTCTTCGGACTTCTGGCCGCCCTGCACGAGCGCAACGCCACCGGCAAGGGACGGCATGTCGAAGTCGCCATGCTGGACAGCCTGATCGCCTTGCAGGGCTACCTGTCGCAAATCTACTTCGTGACCGGACAAAGCCCGCAGCCGGTCGGCAGCCAGCACCCAAGCATCGTGCCCTACGGCTCCTTCCCCACATCTGACGGACATGTGATCGTCGCCTGCCTGACTGAAAGCTTCTGGCACAACTTCGCGCGATGTCTTGGTCACGCGGATCTCATCGAGGATCCGCGATTCGCGGCCTACGAACAGCGACTGGCCAATCGCGATGCGTTGCAGGTGATCATCCAGGATCGGATGACGTGCGACACGACGGATTACTGGCTGGATCGCCTGAGCGCGTTCGACGTTCCGAACGCCCCCATCCTGTCGATCGGGGAGGCGCTGGAACAGCCGCATGTCCGCGACCGCGGACTGATCGAGACGGCCGAGCACCCGACCGAGGGTAGCATGCGGCTGGTCCGTGGACCGATCCGGTTCGATGGCGAGGGCCCGTCGGCCGCGAGGGCGCCCAGACTGCTTGGGGAAGACACCAGTGATGTCCTCAAAAATAATCTTGGCTTGCGCGAGGAAGAAATCGAGAAACTTGTCGCAAGGGGCGTAGTTCTCGATAAGGATTGAGGCCGGCAGCTTGGCGCGACGAAATCGTAGCTGCCATCGATCTTCTGGCTTCGGGATTATAGAGAAGGTGAAATCGATCAAAACTTCCCGTCAGGCGCTGGCCCACATGAGGCGGTTTCGCGATACCTTCATGGCTTGGGACTGAGAGTGATCAGATCCGGCTCCAGATCGCTGGTAGAAGTCACGCCGATCTCGGACGTCGCCACCACGGGCGAACGCTGCGTCGTGTCGGTCGGCCGACCACCTCCCCGATCTGGAGATTATGGGACACGGCAATCCTCGCCGGATGAATGAGCCGAGCCTTGAAGTCAGCCACGACCGCCGGGTCGAACCGCAGGATCCGGTGGCCGTCATCGGGGCCGACGATCCAGTTGACGGCCAGGCTCACCTCCTTCGGACACCCATCACCAGACGCCAGCCGACGTCCCTCGGGATCTTCAGCGAGCCCAAGGCCGCCATCGGTGACAGGCCAGCTATGCTGGCTGCCGCGTGACGCTTGACCTCCACCGGATCGACCCGAAGCGCACCCCAATTTGGTGGTCGCTACAAAATGTCTGCCCGCCACATCACCCGCACTTGCTATGTCCGCAGCTTGCGCAAGTCATGCAGCCCTCGATCATGCGCATCTCGTATTGGCCACAGCTCGGGCAGGGCATGCCCCGGGGCGCGTTCAGATTGACCACCCCGGCCTGCGGGTCGCTCTTGAGCCCCGCTCCCTCACCGTCGATGAAGCCGATCGCGATCATGTGCCGTTCGATGACGCCGCCAATGGCCGCCAGGATCGAGGGGATGTATTTCCCGTTCATCCATGCCCCGCCGCGCGGATCGAACACCGCCTTGAGTTCCTCGACAACAAAGGACACATCACCGCCGCGCCGGAACACCGCCGAGATCATCCGCGTGAGCGCGACGGTCCATGCGAAATGCTCCATGTTCTTGGAGTTGATGAACACCTCGAAGGGCCGACGCCGCCCGCCCATCACGATGTCGTTCACCGTCAGATAGATCGCATGTTCGCTGTCGGGCCATTTGAGCTTGTAGGTCACCCCCTCAAGCGTCTGTGGCCGCTCCAGCGGCTCGGACATGTAGATCACCTCGCCGCCGTCCGCGACCCCGTCGCCCCTGGTCTCGCCGGGTGCCACATCCGCGGCCTCGCTCACCGACAGGACAGAGCCGGTCACGTCGTTTGGCCGGTAGGTCGTGCAGCCCTTGCAGCCGGTTTCATAGGCCATCATGTAGACCGTCTTGAAATCGTCAAAGCCGATATCCTCGGGGCAGTTGATGGTCTTGGAGATCGACGAATCCACCCACTTCTGTGCCGCCGCCTGCATGCGGACGTGATCGGTGGGGGCGAGGGTCTGGGCATTGACGAAATACTCCGGCAGTGCGGCGTCGCCGAACCGGTCGCGCCACATCTGCACAGCGTAATCGACCACCTCCTCCTCGGTGCGGCTTCCGTCCTTCTGCAGAACCTTCCGGGTATAGCTGTAGGCAAAGACCGGCTCGATCCCCGAGCTGACATTCCCGGCGTAGAGGCTGATCGTGCCCGTGGGCGCGATGGAGGTCAGAAGCGCGTTTCGGACGCCATGCTCCGCGATCGCGGCCTTCACATCCTCGTCCAGATGTTGCACCAGCCCGCCCGAGAGATAGGCCTCGCGGTCGAAGAGCGGAAACGCCCCCTTCTCCCTGGCCAGTTGCGCCGACGCCAGATAGGCGGCGCGGGCGATCGCGTGCAGCCAGCGTTCGGTCTGACGCGCCGCCTCCTCGGAGCCATATCGCAGCCCCAGCATCAGCAGCGCATCGGCCAGCCCGGTCACGCCCAGCCCGATCCGGCGCTTGGCCTGCGCTTCGGCCCGCTGCTCGGGCAGCGGAAATTTCGACACGTCCACGACGTTGTCCATCATCCGTACCGCCACGGCCACCAGATCGGCAAGCGCCGCCTCGTCAAGTGCGGCCCCCTCCCCGAAAGGATCGCTCACCAGCCGTGCCATGTTGATCGACCCCAGAAGGCAGGCGCCATAGGGCGGCAGGGGCTGTTCACCGCAAGGATTGGTCGCCGCGATGGTCTCGCAATAGCTCAGGTTGTTGGCCTCGTTGATCCGGTCGATGAAGATCACCCCGGGCTCGGCATAGTCATAGGTCGCCTGCATGATCGTGTTCCACAGATCGCGCGCCTGCACCGTGTGATAGACCTTGCCACCGAACTGAAGCTCCCACGATCCATCCGCCTTGACCGCCTCCATGAAGGCATCCGTGACCAGAACCGACATGTTGAACATCCGCAGCCGCGCGGGGTCCGACTTGGCGGCGATGAAATCCTCGATATCGGGGTGGTCGCAGCGCATCGTCGCCATCATCGCGCCCCGCCGGGACCCCGCCGACATGATCGTGCGGCACATCGCGTCCCACACGTCCATGAACGACAGCGGGCCGGAGGCATCCGCCGCCACGCCCAGCACATCCGCCCCGCGCGGCCGGATGGTCGAGAAATCATAGCCGATCCCGCCCCCCTGCTGCATGGTCAGCGCGGCCTCCTTGAGCATGTCGAAAATGCCGGCCATGCTGTCGGGGATCGTGCCCATCACGAAACAGTTGAACAGCGTGACATTGCGCGCCGTGCCCGCCCCGGCGGTGATGCGGCCCGCCGGCAGGAACTTGAAATCCTCCAGCGCGCCATAGAACCGCTCTTCCCAGACATCCGGCTCCGCCTCCGCCTCGGCGGTCGCCCGCGCGATCCGACGCCAGGTATCTTCCACCGATTTGTCCAGGGGGGTGTCATCCGCCTGCCTGAAGCGATATTTCATGTCCCAGATGGCTTCGGCGATGGGGGCGGCGAATCGGGTCATTGGCGCATTTCCTGATCACTTGGGGAAGGCTTTCCAGCCTAATCTTCCCGGTTGAAAACCGCAAGATTTGGAATACCTTTAATATCAAACACATCATCTGGATGGAACCTTGGGCAAAAGCTTCGTCAATCTTATAAAGCTCAGCGTCGGCACCGAGTCCGTCGACGGGCTGATCGCATGGCACGCCACCCGCCGCCCCCAGACGAGCGACGGTCTGCCGCGCCATATCACCCGCATGTGGCCGAAACGCGAGGCCGAGCTTCTGGGCGGCGGCTCGATCTACTGGGTGATTCGCGGCGCGATCCGGTGCCGGCAGCGCATCCTTCGGCTCGATGAGGTCATCGGAGAGGACGGCATCCGCCGCTGCGCCATCGTCCTCGATCCCACGATGATCCGCACCCAGACCGCCCTGCGCCGCCCCTTTCAGGGCTGGCGCTACCTGCCTGCGTCCGACAGCCCCGCGGACCTCACCGCCGCGCGCGAGAGCGACGACGCCCTGCCCGACGATCTTGCCACCGCGCTGGCCGAAATCGGTGTCCTTTAGCCGCTGCGCGCCCGCCCGGGGGCCACCCGACGGCCCTGACCGGCCGAACGGCGGGTCAGGGCGCGCCCTGCGTGCGCGGCACGCGCACTCCGTCTGGAAACGCCCGCTCAGGCGTAAAGCGACTCGATTTCCTCGCCGTAGAAATCGAATATCTTCGCCCGGCGCACCTTCATCGTCGCGGTGACCTCGCCATCGTCGTGATCCAGTTCCTTGGGCAGCAGGTAGACGCGCTTGACCTGCTCGACCCGCGCCAGTTCCGCGTTGAGCCGTTCGACCTCCGACTCGATCAGCTCTTTCACCTTCGGATTTTCCGCCAGCGACCGGAAGGTGGTATAGCCGATCTTCTGCGATTCGGCCCAGAGCCGCACCGTCGCCATGTCGATCTGCACCAGCGCGCTGACATACTTCCGCGCGTCCGCAATCACGATGCACTCCTTGATATAGGGCGAGGCCTTGATCACGTTCTCGATCATCGACGGCGACAGGTTCTTGCCGGCCGCGTTGATCATGATGTCCTTCTTGCGGTCCACGATGGAGATCGACCCGTCGGGCGCCTCCTCAGCCACGTCGCCGGTGTGCAGCCAGCCATCGGTGATCGCTTCCGCCGTGGCCTCGGGGTTCTTATAGTAGCCCTTGAAGACGATCCCGCCCTTCACCAGCAACTCGCCATCCTCCGCGATCCGGTGTTCCATGCCCTCGACAAAGAACCCCACGCGCCCGTCGCAATTGCCCCAGTCGGGTTGCAGCGTCGCCGCCCCGGTGGTCTCGGACATCCCCCATGCTTCGCGGATGTTGATGCCGATCCCCCGCAGGAACGCCAGAAGCTCACCCGACACCGGCGCCGCCGCCGAGATCGCGAACCGCACCCGCCCCAGCCCGGTATAGGCTCGCACATGCCGGTAGATCAGCAGATCCCAGACCGCATTGGCCAGCCGGTCCGCCATGCTCCAGCGGTCGCGCCGCCGCGCCCCGCGCGCCCGCGCACCCCTCAGGGCCCGGAGAGTCAGCCCCCGCCGCAGCGGCCCCGCCGTCTCGGCCTGCACCATGATATCGGCCTGCATCTTCTCCCAGATGCGCGGCACCCCGAAAAAGATCTCCGGCGCCACGTCGCGCAGGTCGATCCCGATGGTGCGCAGGCTCTCGCCGAAATTCATCACCATCTGCCCGACAAGCGCGTTGGTCACTGTCACGTTCTGCTCGGCGATATGGCACAGCGGCAGATAGCTGAGGATATTCGTGCCCGGCCTGAACTCCGCGAAGAACTGCGCGGCATAGCAACCCGCGACCCAGAGGTTGTGAAAACTGATCTCCGCCGCCTTGGGCAAGCCGGTGGAGCCTGAGGTGAACACCATGATCGCCGTATCGTCCGGCGCGACCGCCTCGATCCGCGCCTCCACCGCGCCCGTGCCCTCGCGCGCGATCCGCGCGCGGCCCAGTTCGAGCAGATCGTCAAAGCTCATGAGGTTGAGAAGATCGCTCTTCGCGGTGCCCTTGGGGTCGAACACGATCAACTGGCGCAGCCTGGGCACCCGTCCCTCAAGATCCACGATCTTGTCGAACTGCTCCTGATCCTCGATGAACAGGATAGACGTGTCCGAGGCGTTCACCAGATGGTCGATCTCCGCCGCGGGGCTTGTGGGATACATCCCCACCACGACGCCGGCGGCACTGTTGATCCCGAACTGCGCCAGCACCCATTCACGGCGGTTTTCCGACAGGATGCCGACATGCTCGCCCGCCTGCATGCCCACCTCCATGAGCCCGGCCGCGAGGGCCTGCATAATCTCCTCGACCCCGGCCCATGTCAGCTCGTGCCAGATGCCGAATTCCTTCTGCCGCATTGCCACGCGGTCCGGATCGCTCGCGGCGTGGTCGCGGATCACCTGCACGTTGGTGCGAAACCCTTTCGCGGCGAACTGGCTGCTGTCGTAACTCATCCCCGCCCCCTCAGCTCAACCAGCGCTTCCGGCGCTTGTAGTGTTTCACATCTCGGAAGGACTGGCGCACGTTCCCCTCGCCCCCCACACCGAGGTAGAAGCTCTGGATATCGGGATCGTTGCGCAGCGTCGGCACGTCGCCCTCCATCACGATCTGCCCGCTTTCCATGATATAGCCGTAATCGGCGACAGAGAACGCCACGCCCGCGTTCTGCTCCACCACAAGCATGGTGGTGCCATCCTCGGCGTTGAGTCGGCGGATGGTCTCGAAGATCTCCTCGACCACCTTCGGCGCAAGGCCAAGCGACGGCTCATCCATCAGGATCATCTCCGGTTGCGCGATCATCGCCCGGCCAAAGGCCAGCATCTGCTGCTCGCCGCCCGACAGATAGCCAGCGATCTGTTTGCGCCGCTCCCGCAGTTGCGGAAAGAAATCATAGACCTTGTCGAAATCGGCTTTCAGGCCCGGCCGACCGTCAAGCGCATAGCTGGCGGCGATCAGGTTGTCCTCCACGGTCATCTCGGCAAAGATGCGCCGCCCCTCGCGGACGTGAAACAACCCCTTCTTCACAAGCATATCGGGCGCGATATGGCGCGTGTCCTCGCCCTTGAACCGGATGCGCCCTTCGCCGACCTCGCCATTCTCCAGCCGCAGAAGATTGCTGGCCGCCTTGAGCGTGGTGGTCTTGCCCGCGCCGTTGGTGCCCAGAAGGGTGACGATCCGGCCCTTGGGCACCTCCAGCGACAGTCCGCGCAGCGCCTGCACGGTATGGTGATAGGTCACCTCGATATTCTCGATGCTCAGCACGCCCTGCCTTCTCCCTTCCGGAGTTGCCGCCGCCCCGGCTGCCCGCCGGGACGGCGCGTTTCGGTTCCCGTCAGACCGACAGCCAGTCCGACCTCGGCTCGAACAGCCCGCTTTCGGTCGAATACTGATAGACCCGCCCGGTGCCGATCTTGTTGGACACCATCGAAACGTTGGGCCCGAAGAAGCCGCCCGAATCCCAGTCCTGAATCCCGGCCAGCTCCTCGGCGGCATTGTCGGCGGTCAGCTCCAGCCCCTTGTTGGCCACCCGCCGCAGCGCCTCCAGCCCGATCTCCATCGAGCACAGCGCCTCGATCCCCCATGTCGGCATGTAATTCTCAAGCGGCGTGCCCGCGAAATGCTCCTTCTGGAAGGCGGCATAGGTCCGATAGCGCGGCGCGTCCTCCTGATCATAGGAATAGCGATAGGGCATCACGCCAAGATACCCTTCAAGGAACGGCCCGGCCTCCGCCGTCACACGGTCCGCGATGAGCTTCTCCATGCCCCAGAACGTGCCCATGAACTTCGTCTGAAGCCCAAGCTGCCGCGCGCCGCCGATCAGCTGCGGCCAGACCCCGGTGACATAGCCCTGAAGGATGCAGTATTCCGCGTTCGACTGCGCCAGCTTCGTCACATGGGTCGGAATGTCCGCGCCCTCGGCCTTCGTGGATTCCTCCAGCACCACCTCGATGCCAAGCTCCTCGGCCTTCTGGCGCCCATGCGCCAGCGGATCGCGCCCGAACTCGGTGTTGGAATAAATGAAGGCGACGGTGCTCCCGCCCTCGTTGGCGATGTTCTGAAGCAGGATGTCGAACTGGTCCTCGTAGGTCGGACCGGCGACATACTGATAGGGGTTCTTTTCGGGGTTCGCCAGTTCCGTGGCAAAGGACGTGGACCCCATCAGCGTCGCGTTCTTGCCCTTCAGCTCCGGCGCCACCAGCTTCATGAAGCCGGTGGAATCCCCGAAATACATCACCAGGTTATCCTCGGTCGCCAGCGCCCGCTGATAGTTGGCAAGCGCGCGCTGCGGCACGTAACCGGAATCCTCCACCTCCACGCGGATCGGCACCCCGCCGATCCCGCCCTCGGCATTGGTGATCGCCTCGAACATCTTCGAGGCCGGCGAGACAAGCTGCCCGGCGGTGGCGAACGGCCCGGTCATGGGCAGTGATTGCGCCACCACGTATTCCTTGGGCTGTGCCTTCACGATGGCCGGCAGCCCGATCACCCCGGTCGCGGCGGCGCCGGTGGCGAGAAATGAACGTCTGTTGAGTTTCATGGTATCCTCCCTTTTGGCTCTGGCCCTGTGCGTTATTATCCCCGCGCGAACGGCCAACGGTTCAGCGCGCGCAAAATACGGTCGGTGATGTGAACGATGCCCAGCGGCTCGAACATCAGGAAAAAGATGATCAGGAACCCGAACGCCATCTCCTGCAACGGCGCCCGAAGCTGCGCGACACTCGGATCGCCCCCCGACACCGCGCCAAAGACGACCTTGATCACCTCGGGCACCATGACGATCACGATCACGCCGAAGACCGGCCCCATCGTGCGCCCCATCCCGCCCACGATCAAGGCCGCGACGAGTTGCAGCGACAGCGCCAGTTCGAACTGCTCGGGCAGGATCGAGGCATAGAAATACGCCAGCAGCGCCCCCGCCAGCCCGCAGAACGCCGCCGATATGGCAAAGCTCGTCAGCTTGAACCGCAACAGCGAAATGCCAAGGATCTCGGCCGAATAATCGCGGTCCCGGATGGCGATGAAGGCGCGGCCCACCCGCGTGCGAAACAGGTTCTGCACCGTCAGGATCGTGGCAAAGGCAAAGACCGCGATCAGCACGAACATCTCGCGCTTGTCATCAAGAACCCAGCCCGCAAGGTTCGGCGCGGGCGTTTCGATGCCCGTCATGCCGCCGGTCCAGGGGGCAAACAGATCCTGTTCGATCACGAAAATCACGATGAAATTCGCCGCCAGCGTCGCCACGGCAAGATAAAGCCCCTTCACCCGCAGGCTCGGCAGCCCCACGACGATCCCGATCAACGCCGAGATCGCCACCGCCACCGGCACCGCGATGAACGGCATCACCGCATCGGGAACCGTGCCGGCCCCCAGATTGTGAAGGATCGTCACCCCATAGGCCCCCACCGCGATAAAGGCGGCGTGGCCAAGGCTCATCAACCCGGTATAGCCGATCACCACGTTCAGCCCGACCACCGCGATCAGCATGATCCCCATCTGGCAGGCCACGAGGATCAGGTAATCGTTGGCAAAGGCGGCAAATCCGGCCAGAACGACCATCATCCCGTAGACGAAGGCTTTCTTGTAGCTGTTGTCGAGAACCCGCTCGTCATCGGCATAGCTGGCCTTGAGGTTGCCGTTGATCATATCCGCTCCACCTCTTTCTGACCGAACAGGCCATGCGGCCGGACCAGAATCACAAGAAGCACCGCGACATAGGGCACGATCCCGGCCCAGTCGCCGCCGAATTTCCATTGCGTCATCGCCTCGAGAACCCCGACCACGAGCGCCGCGATGAACACCCCCACATAGCTGTCGAGTCCGCCCATCAGCACGATCGCCAGCACCGAGAATCCGAACAGGCCGAGCGAGGGCGACACCCCGTTGCGCGTGGCCAGGATCGCCCCCGCGATGGCGCCGGTCAGGCTCGCCAGAACCCACGCCCGCGCAAAGACCCGCGGCACGGATATGCCCATGCTATAGGCGGTGGACTGGTCCTCCGCCGTCGCCCGGATCGCCACGCCGCCCTTGGTGAACTGCACCATCGCCACGATCGCGCCGAACAGCAAAACCGCGATCACCGCGTTCACGAGATCCGTCCCGAACAGGAAGATCTGCGTGTCGAACAGGGTGAACCGGATCGGCGTGTTGGGCGCGAGGGACGGCACGTAATTGGCATCCGCCGTCCAGATAAGCTGCGCCCCCCCGCTCATCACCGAAATAAGGCCCACCGTCACCATGATCATGGCGAACACGGACTGTCCCATGAGCGGGCGCATCAGAACCCGCTCGATGATCAGCCCCACCACCGCATTCGCCGCCAGCGCCCCGATCAGCCCGATGATCACCCGAGGCAGGTTGGTCAGCCAGTCGAGAACCGCACCGAGAGGCGAGAACATCGGCAGCCCCTCTTTCATCTCCACAAGCCACGCCGGCTCCCAGCTCACATACCACGCCGGCGCCCAGCTCATCCCCGGCAGAAGCACCGCGAAGGTGAAGTAGAAATAGGCCCCGAACATGATCAGATAGCCATGCGCGAAATTCACCACCTTCGTGGCCTTGAACACGCTGACAATTCCCACGGCGATCAGCGCATAGATCGCCCCGCTCATCAGCCCGTTGATCCCGAATTGCAGAATCTGACCCATGATCGCCCCCCTATGCCGCCGCGCCGAGATAGGCTTCGATCACCGCCGGGTTCTGCGACACCTCTTGCGGGGAGCCTTCGGCGATCTGCTGGCCGAAATTCAGCACGACGATATGCGCGCAGATGTCCATCACCATATGCATGTCATGCTCCACCAGAAGGATGGTGGTGCCGAACCGCTCCTGCACATCGAGGATGAAACGCGCCATGTCCGCCGTCTCCTCGCGGTTCATCCCCGCCACCGGCTCATCGAGCAAAAGAACCTGCGGCCGCATCGCCAGCGCCCGGCCAAGCTCCACCCGCTTTTGAAGGCCATAGGGCAGCGCGGTGATCGGCACCTTGCGGATGTGGTCGATTTCAAGGAAATCGATCACCCGCTCCTCGATGTCGCGGCGGAATTCCAACTCCTCGCGCTGCGCCGGTCCGAAATACCGCAGCGCCCCCCAAAGCCCGGTTTTCAGCCGCGTGTGCCCGCCCAGCTTGATATTGTCGAGAACGGTCATCCCCCGGAACAGCGCGATATTCTGAAACGTCCGCGCAATGCCGAGGGCCGCGCGGCGGTCCGGCGCCATGCCGGTGATGTCGCGCCCGTCGAACCACACCCGCCCCCGGTCGGGCTGATAGAACCCGGAGATCGCGTTGAACAGGCTGGTCTTTCCGGCGCCATTGGGGCCGATCACGCCGGTGATCTCCCCCGCCTGCGCCTCGAAACTGATGCCCTGCAACGCCTTGATACCGCCAAAGGACAGATGCAGATCCTCGATCTTCAGCATGAAATGCCGGTCCTTGTCTCCTCCCCCGCAGCCACGCGACAGCGTCCCGCGCCAGACAGCGCGGACATCCCGATCACATGGCCGAAAGGCCCTCCCCGGACGCGCGCCTTGTCCGAACCTGCGACTTTTCGCTGCCGCTTGACGTTCGGGAGGCGCCGCCCCTTTGAGACGAGTTTACATGCGTTGGATCATCTCGCAACGATTATGAAGGCCGCAGCCCCCGAAACACCGCGGAAGGGGAGCCGGGAACGCGGCCAGTCCATTGAAAGAACTGGTTTTTCGCCGGACAGAAACGGCATTTTGACCTTGCGTAAAGACCCGCCGCCCATCGCGGCTTCACCTTTGGTCATACACTCCGGGAAGCCGCCGCCTTGCGGCGACGGGGCAGAGCCCTTTGCGCTGTCATCCCAATGCTCCCCGGATGCGGCTTTCTTAACTGCGTCTTCAACAAGCTTTCCGACATCTTACCGAACGCCAGGTTAAAGGCGCAAATCCGGACGGCGACACCGACGCGATACCGACAAAATACCGACGTTTTACCGACATGGGTTTTTCTGCCTTAACAAGGGCTTGTGCTGATTCGCCCAGGACGGGCGAGGCCCGCTTATCCCTCAACGCCCAGCCGCGCCTCCAGCGCCGCCATCACCTCCCGGTCGGGGCCTTCCATCGGCGCACTGCGCGAGCGGTACAGCGTCGCCTGACTGCGCAGCACGAGCCCGTCGGCCAGAAGCTTCAGGTGATTGGCCCGAAGCGTCTCCCCGGTGGAGGTGATGTCGGCGACCGCCTCGGCCGTCAGGTTCTTTACCGTGCCCTCGGTCGCGCCCTGACTGTCCACAAGCTGATAGTCGGCGACCCCGTTCTCGCGCAGGAAATCCCGCACAAGCCTATGATATTTCGTCGCAATCCGAAGCCGAAACCCGTGCTCGGCCCGGAACGCGGCGGCCGCCGCATCCAGATCGTCGAGCGTGTCCACATCGACCCAGCACTGCGGCACGGCGATGATCAGATCCGCCTGACCAAAGCCCAGTTCCGCCAGAACCGCCACCCGCTGCTCCCACTGTCCCAGCTTCTCGCGCACCAGATCGGTGCCCGTCACGCCAAGATGGATGCGCCCGGCGGCCAGTTCCCGAGGGATCTCCCCGGCGGACAAAAGCACCAGTTCGACCCCCTCGACCCCCTCCACGGCCCCGGCATATTCTCGCTCCGACCCGCTCCGCGCCAGTCCAATTCCCCGCGCCCCGAACCAGTCAAAGGTCTTCTCCATCAACCGCCCCTTGGAAGGCACGCCCAGCTTCACGCTCATGCCAAATCCTCCAGCCGCAGAAGCAGGCCGGGCCGGATCACCCCACCCACAGCGGGGATTTCGCGCCCCTGTCCCAGAACGCGGGTCAGCGCATCATAGCGTCCGCCGGTAGCCACGGGCGGCAGATCGGGCCGCGTCCCGGCATAGAACCCGAAGACGAACCCATCGTAATATTCCATCTGCGTGCGCCCGTAGCTGCCCTCGAATTCAAGCGCGCCGACGTCCACGCCGCGCTTGTCCAGCGCCTCGATCCGATCCTGCAGGCAGAACACCGCCTCGGTGATCGCCGGCATATCCACCGCGATGTCGCGCAGGCGTTCCAGCGCGTAGGGAAGCGTTTCGCGCACGTCGAGGATCGCGTCGATCAGATCCACCTGCACCGCGGAAATCGGCGTCGCCGCCGCATCCTCGCGCAGCGCCGCAATCCGCGCCGCGACCTCTGCCTTCGAACGCAGCCCGATCAGCGGCGCGGCGCGCGCCAACGGGTCGCCGTCGGCCAGAAGCGCGGCACGGCTCGGCGGCACCGGCGCCCGGCCCGAATACCGCTCCAGAAGCGCACGAAAGCGTCTGGGCCGCCAGATATGCCGCGCCAGCGCCCGTTTGCGCGGCTCCGTCGTCTCCAGCCCCTGCACGGCGGCCTTCAGGATGCCGATGTCGCCCGTCGCCGCGCGCAGATCCAGCGGCGACAGTGCGTCGCGGATCAACGCGAACACCTCTGCATCCGCATCCGCCGGGGCTTGGCGCGCGAAGATCTCAAAGCCGACCTGCGTGTATTCATTGGGGCGCGCGGCATCATCCTCCTGCCGGCGGAACACTTCGCCGGTATATGTATAGCGTGCGGGTTCGGCGCCATGCTCCATGTGCATCTGCACCACCGGCACGGTGAAATCGGGCCGCAGCATCTGCTCGCCGCGCAGCGCGTCCGAGGTCACATAGGCCCGCGCGCGGATGTCCTCTCCGTAGAGATCGAGAAGCACTTCGGCGGGTTGCAGAACCGATGTCTCCACCCGCACCGCGCCTGCTGCCTCGAACCGCGCCCGAAGCGCATCGGCCCGTGCTCGAATCTCCGCCCGCTGAGGCATCAGTGCCGCCCGCCCTGCTGAGCGGACAGGATCTCGCGCACCTTGGCGACCAGATCACCGCGCGGCACCTCGAACTGGCTGGGTCGTTCCTTCCATTCCTCAAGCGTGGCGCCTTCGGCGAGCTTCGCGCCCAGCACCAGATCCTTGATCTGCACGACGCCTTTCGCCTTCTCGTCCCCGCCCTCGATCACCGCGACAGGGCTGCCGCGCCGGTCCGCGTATTTGAGCTGGTTGCCGAAATTCTTGGGGTTGCCGAGATAGACCTCCGCCCGAATACCAGCGTTTCGCAACTCTGCCACCATCGCCTGATAATCGGCCATGCGCCCCTTATCCATCACGGTAACAACCACCGGCCCCTCGACGTGCCCACCGATCCGACCCTTTTCGCGAAGGGCGGCCAGAAGGCGATCCACCCCGATGGAAATGCCGGTCGCCGGCACCGATTGCCCGGTAAACCGTTTGACCAGATCGTCATACCGTCCGCCGCCCGCGACAGAGCCGAATTGCCGCTTGCGCCCCTTTTCGTCAAGGATTTCAAAGGTCAGCTCTGCCTCGAACACCGGGCCGGTGTAGTAGCCGAGACCGCGCACCACGGAGGGATCGATCACGATGCGGTCGGGGCCATAGCCCTGGGCGGCGAGCAGATCGGCAATCTCACCCAGTTCCTTCAATCCCTGCATGCCGATGTCGGTTTGTCCGACCAGTCGCATCAGGTGATCCATGACAGCCCAATTCCACGCTTGGCCAGCCGAATGACTGCGATCCTGAAGATCATTCAACTTAACCCCCATACCACCCGGAATCCTTTCGTCGGGCTGAGGGGGGCCGTCGCGGAGTTCTTTTTCGACAATGGTCTTTGAGTTGAGAAACGCCAAAACCAGTTCAGCCCGGTCCTCAGTCAGTCCCACCCCCTCGATGAAGGCGCCCGAGGCGTCCTTTCGGCCGGTGGTCAGAAGCTGGTGCACGCCCTCTTCCCCAACCTTGTCGAACTTGTCGATGGTGCGCATTACAGCGGCACTGCGCGCTTCGTCGTCTCCGAGGCCCATCGCCTCCAGCACTCCGTTCAGCACCTTCCGGTTGTTCACCCGCACGATGTAGTCCCCGCGCGGAATGCCCACCTCTTCCAGCGTGTCGGCCAGCATCGCGCAGATTTCCGCGTCGGCAGCCATGCTCGCGGTGCCCACGGTATCCGCGTCGCATTGATAAAACTGGCGATACCGCCCCGGCCCCGGCTTTTCATTGCGCCAGACCGGCCCCATGGCATAGCGGCGGTAGGGCGTGGGCAACTCATTGCGGTGCTGGGCATAGACGCGGGCGAGCGGGGCGGTCAGATCATAGCGCAGCGCCAGCCAGTCGCCCTTACCGCCCTCATCATCCTCCTGCCACGCAAAGACCCCCTCGTTGGGGCGGTCCACGTCGGGCAGGAACTTGCCAAGCGCCTCGACCGTCTCGACCGCGCTGCTTTCCAGCGCGTCAAAGCCGTAGCGATGATAAACCCCGGCAATCCTGCCTAGCATCTCGGCGCGTTCGGTCACTTCCGCGCCAAAATAGTCGCGGAAGCCTTTGGGCGTTTCCGCATTGGGGCGCGGAGCTTTCTTTGGCTTGGCCATTTTCGCGGTCCTTCGCAACTGCCTTTGCGCAGGCATCTACCGGATGGCCCAAGGGGGGGCAAGGCGCGTTGCCGGGCGCGGCCTGCATCACGTTGTCTTCACGCCGGAAATATCGCTGAATTCCGCCCGAAAACGGGGCCTTGGCCGCATTTGCGCCTCAGATATCGTCGAACCCGCCGCCTCGTCCGTGTCCGCCAGCAAAGCGGGCCGCCCCGGTCATGCCCTCGGCCTCGAAGGCGGAAACGGAATCCCACTCCCGCCGGAGCGCGGCTGCCAGACCCGGTCCCGACAGCCGCGCCGACAGATGATCCGCGCGCAGGCAGGCTTGGGGAAAACGGCACATTCCCTCTGCGATTTCCAGTGCGGCATCGAGCGCGGCGCCTTCGGGCACCACGCGGTCCGCCAGCCCGAAGCGCAGCGCCTCCTCGGCGCCGACGGGCCGGCCCGTCAGGATCATGTCATTGGCACGCCCCTGCCCCATGATGCGCGGCAGGCGGACGGTTCCGCCGTCGATCAGCGGCACGCCCCAGCGGCGACAGAACACGCCGAAGGTGGCCGCCCCGCCGACCACGCGCATGTCGCACCAGGCCGCCAACTCCAGCCCGCCGGCCACGGCGTAGCCCTCCACCGCGGCGATCACGGGCTTGGACAGAACAAGCCGCGATGGCCCCATCGGCCCCGGCAGGGGCTGGGTGCGGGCATCCGACCAGTCGGGCGGAATCTCCACCGCCGCGATCCATGCCGCGCCGTCATCCTCTGCCGCGGCCTTGAGGTCAAACCCCGCGCAGAAGTGCGCCCCCGCGCCGGTCAGTATGGCGACATCCACGGCGTCGTCGTCCTCAACATCCTGAAAAGCTTCAAAAAGTTTGGGGGCGGTGGCGGGGTCCACGGCGTTGCGCGCCTGTGGCCGGTCGATCGTCACGATCCGCACGCGCCCCCTGGTTTCGATCCCGATTGACATTGTTCATCCCTCCTTCTTTCTCCTTTCGAACATTCCGCGAGCCTCAAGGCAAGCGGCATAGCTTGACGCGCCGCGATGGTGGGGCTACCGCTGCGGCATGGACCGGCTTGAAGAAAACATCGCCCATCTCACCCGTGTGGTTGACGAACTGTCCGACGTGATCGCGCGGCAGGACCGTGAGATTGCGAAGCTGACCCACAAGGTCGAGATGCTGATCGCAAGGGAAGCCGGGCGCGAGGCCGACAGTCCCGGCGGCGTCCTTCTTGGCGATGAGCGGCCGCCGCATTACTGAGCGGCAATCACCCGAAGATCCCGAAATCACGCCCCTGACAGCGAATCAGGGTTAACGCGCTGAATTTGCTGAAAAACACGTTTCGGTATTACGTCGGCAAAACGTCGGTATTGCGTCGGTACCGAATACCGCAAAACCACCGAAACGCGCCCCGTTAACACGGCGCGCGGTGGTTTTCGGGGGCCGGTCGTGTCCCCTGACGAAGCGGCGGGCCCGCCGTCAGGGGATAGTTTCACCGGGGGGAGCAGCGCTCAGGTCCAGTGGGCCGCCGTCCGACGCTCGAAGGATTCGCGGAACTGCCCGGTCGTCTTCGGCAGAAGATCGCCCGTTTCCCAGTCGAGGATGACCGCGTAGCGGCGCACCGCGTCCAGCGTGTCGATCTCGCCCGCCTTGTAGAGCTGCGACACCTTCTCTGGGTCCATCCGGGCCCAGGACAGGCGTTCGGCGCGAATCTCGGACCGCAGCTTGTCGGTCGCCGCCGTGTCGATCTCATACTCGCAAAGGTCGGCGTCGATCTCCCGCAGCACCACGCCGTAATCCCGCGCCGCCCGATCCATCGAGACATAGTCGTCGATCACGTCCTCGCGCACCTTTTCGGGATCGCGGTCGAGCGGATCGCCGAAGCCGCCGCCGCCCGCCGTGGGCCGCGCGAACTCGTCGCCGGTATAGACCGGGTAATCGGAGAAGACAGACCCGAGCCATTTCGGCTCTGACTCGCCGCTGCGGGTGATCGTGAGCCCGTGCGGCATCGACGGCAGACCGCCCTCCACCCCCCAGACCACGGCGCGTTCGCGGTCGCAGATATAGGACATCACAGCATCCTCACTGTCGAGCAGGACGGAGGTTTTCTGCACCCCGGTGCCGCCACGCCATTTGCCCGGACCGGCGCTGTCGCGCAGGATCTGGAATTCGGTCGTGCGGGTCGGGTTGACGCGTTCGTTGCCCTCGTTCGGCTGCGACATCAGGCCGGTTCCGAAACAGGCCGTCGTCACGTCGGAGCCGTCCTTGCCGTTGCGCCCGCCCCAGCCGCCGGGCAGCCATTCATAGAACATGAACATCGGCTTTTCGGGCGTGCGCAGGTCGCGCCCGCCGGCCAGCAGGTATTCGAGGTTGAAGGCGCAGGCGATGGCGCGTTCGGGCATGATCTTGGACCACATTTCGAAGATCGCGTTCATGATCTTCTCGAACGGCATCAGAAAGCCGGTCACGGCCACCGGCCACTGGGCGCTGACGACGCTGTTTTCAGGCGCGGAAATGTCGATCATCCGGTAGAATCCGCTGTTGAGCGGCAGATCGGGGAAGAAGGTCTTCATCCCCGCCACCACGGCCGAGAAGGTCGCGCCGGGCGCCGAATTGTAGATCGACGCGATGGTGGCGTGACTGCCGGTGAAATCATAGTGGATGCGGTCGCCCTTGATCGTCATCTTGATGTGGATCGGGATCATCCCCTCGCCCTGACCGGGGTCGCGGTCGATGTAGTCCACCGTTTCCCATGTGCCGTCGGGGAGGGCGGCGATACGCTGACGCACGGCGCGCTCCACGTAGTCCTGCACCTCGTTCATGCCCTGAAGCACCTGATCGCGGCCGTATTTGGCGACAAGCCGCAGCACCTCACGCTCTGACACCTGGGTGGCCTGCGCCTGCGAATGAATGTCGCCGATGATCGAGGCGGGATCGCGCGTGTTGGCGGCGATCATCCCCGCGACATCGTGGCAGAACTCCCCCGCGCGGAACAGGCGCACCGGGGTGATGCGCACCGCCTCGCGGAACATGTCACGGGCGCTGACGTCGAACGATCCGGGGACGGAGCCGCCCAGATCGGACCAGTGCCCGTTCGACTGCGAAAAGCCGATCAGCGTGTCATCGTCGAAGATGGGCCGAACAAGGCGCACGTCGCTGAAGTGGGTGCCGCCCGCGTAGGGATCGTTGATCGCGTAGACATCGCCGGGCATCATCTCGCCCCCGAAAACGCGGATCACGTCCTTGCAGGTGAAATGCAGGGTGCCGACATGCACGGCGATGTCCTGATTGCCCTGCGCGACGGAATTGCCCTCCGCGTCGTGCAGCCCGTTGGAGAAGTCGCGGTTGTAGATCACGAAGGAGTAACAGGTGCGCAGCATCTGTTCGGCCATCTGATCGACCGCCGTGATGAAGGAGTTTTTCAGAACCTCGAAGGTCACCGGGTCGAGTTGGTCATGTGTCGTCTGTGTCATGGGTCATGCCTTCGTGTGAATGAGGATGTTCATGTAGGCGTCCACCTCGGCCTTCATGGCGGGCGGGACCACGGTAGTGGAGTCGAACTGCTCCACGACGGCCGGGCCGCTGAAGGTGGCGCCGGCGGTCAGGGTCTCGCGCTCATAGATGGCGGCATCATGCGCCGCGCCGTCGAACCAGACCTTGCGTTGGCTGCCCGGCTCTGGCGTGTAGGTCTTCACCTCGCTTCTGGCCGGTTCGGCCTTGGGCACGATGCCGATGGCCTTGACCGCCGCGCGGAAGAGAGAGACCGGCGCATCCCTGCGCGAATAGCTGTATTCGCGGGCGTGCTCTTCGTGGAACGCCTCGATCAGATCGTCCATGTCGGTGATGCTCGATGGCGCCGGCACCTCCAGGGAACGCCACTGTCCCTGATACATCATCTCGACCGTGCGTTGCAGCATCATGTCCTTTTCCTCCACGCCCTCGCGGGTGAGCTGGGCGCGCGCCTCATCCTCGATCCGCTGGAACGCAGTTTCGAGGTCGGCCGGGTCGGTGCCTTTGGCGGCGCGCATGAAGCTGTCGGAGAAATCGTGCTGAATATCGACCAGCAGGCAGCCAAGCGCGGAGGTCACGCCGGGGTTGGGGGGCACGATCACCGTCGGGATCGACAGTTCACGCGCGACGGCGGCGCCATGAAGCGCCCCCGCCCCGCCGAAGGCGCAGAGCGCGAAGTCGCGCGGGTCATAGCCGCGCGAGATCGACAGAAGCCGCACCGCGTTGGCCATGTTGGCATTGGCCACGCGCACGATCGCCTCTGCCGCCTCGTGCAGTTCCATGTTGAACGGTTCCGCCACGGTGGTGCTCACGGCGTCTTCGGCCAGCGCGGGATCGAGCGTGATCTTGCCGCCCGCAAGCGATGTGCCGAGCCGGCCCAGCACCACGTTGGCGTCGGTGTTGGTCGCCACCTCGTTGCCGTTTTTGTAGCAGGCCGGCCCCGGGTCGGCGCCCGCCGACTGCGGCCCGTTACGCAGGCTGCCGCCCTCGTCCTTCCACGCCAGAGAGCCGCCGCCCGCGCCGATGGTCAGCACCTCGATCGACGGAAAGCGGATCGGATAGCCGTATTCGATATACCAGTCCTTGGTGATCCGCGGCTCACCCTTGTAGGACACCGACACGTCGGTGGAGGTGCCGCCCATGTCGAACCCGATGGTGTTGGGATAGCCGCAGAGGTTGCCGATGAAGCGGCTGGCGATGGCGCCCGCCGCGATGCCCGATCCGGCAAGGCGCGCCGCGAAGTCGCGCACCGCCTTTGTGGTCATCACGCCGCCGCCGGTGTGCAGCAACAAAAGCTCGCGTGCGTATCCGCCCTCGGCCAGCTTGTCGGCCAGCCGCGCGACGTAATCGACCACCACGGGCGAGACCACGGCGTTGGCCATCGTGGTGGAGAACCTCTCATGCTCGAAGATCTCGGGCATGATCTGCGAGGAGATGGACACCGGCACGTCGGGCATCACCTCCTTGAGGATGTCGCGCATGCGCTGTTCGTTGGTGCCGTTCACGTAGGAGTTCATGAAGCAGACCGCGATCGCCGCCACGCCGCGCTTTTTCAGCACCTCGGCCACGCGGTAGGCGTCCTGCTCGTTCAGGTCGATCAGGATCTCGCCCTCTGCGTTCACGCGCTCGCGCACGGTCAGGCGGTCGCGGCGCGGGATATAGGGCTTGGCCACGTCCTTGTAGGTGTCCCAGAGGTCTTCCTTGTTGGCGCGGCGAATCTCCACCACGT
Organism: Salinihabitans flavidus; assembly: GCF_900110425.1. Classification (GTDB taxonomy): domain Bacteria; phylum Pseudomonadota; class Alphaproteobacteria; order Rhodobacterales; family Rhodobacteraceae; genus Salinihabitans; species Salinihabitans flavidus. The sequence goes on from NZ_FODS01000004.1 coordinate 205,181, forward strand.
CCCGGAAACCCTCGGTGCAGACCATCGCGGCGCGCGGCAGGTTGCGGGTGATCAGCGCGTTGGTCGCCACGGTCGTGCCGTGCGAGAACATGGACACGTCCGACAGGTCGATCTTCCCCTGCTCGATGCCGTTCATGATCGCGCGCATCGGGTCATCCGGCGTCGAGGCGGTCTTCTCGATGCGGATCTGACCTGTCGTCTCGTCCATGATGCAGATGTCGGTGAAGGTGCCGCCCACATCGACGGCGACTCTGGTATTGGCCATGTTAGCTCCTCAGGGTTGGTCCGGGCAAAACCCGCCCGTTGGCCGAAGGGAGGCCTTCGGCGGGATAGGTGAAACGATTGTCTCGGGTGAGGGGATCGGCGCCGCTACGGGCGGCCCCGGCCCGCGGCGGTCACATCGCCTTGCGGAAGCGGCCCGCCTCCTTGCGCGTTTCGGTCGGGGTGCATCCGAACTTCGCCCTGTAATGCTTGGAGAACTGCGACTGATCGGCAAAGCCCCAGCGATAGGCGATCTCGGCCACGGTCGCGCCCTGCCCGCCGGCGCGCAGATCTTCGTTGCAGCGGATCAGGCGCCGGTCGCGGATGTAGCCGTTGATGGATTGATCGGATTCCGAGAACAGTTGCTGAAGATAGCGCAGCGAGATCCCGCAGGCATCCGCCACCATGCGCGGCGACAGATCCGGTTCCTTGAGGTTCTCACGGATGAACTGCTCGGCCCGATAAAGATGTGCCGCCCGGATGGACGAGGTGTTGCTGCCCAGCACCCTCTGATCGCTGCGAATGGCGAGGCACAGCATTTCGAGCAGATGGCTGCCCGCCGCTTCGCGCGCGGCGTCGTCGAGCTGCTGAATATGCGAAACGGCTGTGCGCAGGGTGCTCAGGAAATAGCTGGCCACGCCCTGCCGCGCATCGAAGGTCAGCCCGCCAAGCCGTTCGGACGGCCCGATCCGCGCCCGCACACTCGCGGAGGGCACCTTGAGCACCCATTGCACGTTGCGGTGATCATGCCAGTATTCGTAGGGGGCGTCGCTGCGCTCCACGAGAAAGCCGCCCGGCTTGCAGGAGGTGCGGCGCTGGTTCTGCGAGAACTGCACTTCCTCCTTCTCCGGGATCGCGATCAGAAGCGAGCTTTCCGTTTCATCGAGAAAGTGACGGCGCTGCCGCCGGTAGAGAATGCTGTCGCAATGAATCCGTGACAGCCCGACGACCCCCAGCGACCAGCGATCCATCTCTCCGAAGAAATCGGTGCGATTCCGGCAATCGGTATCGAGAGGGAAATACGCCTCCGACACCACCTTTTGCCACTTGTCGCCGCCTGTCGGGGCGGCAGAACGTCCACTGTTGATAATCATTTTCTGTCTCTTGTGCCCATACGTTGAAGTGTCGACACGTCCCGTGATGACCGGATACTGCCACAAAACGGCGTGTGTTCTTGGCGATTCGCGCATAAATCCTTGCATTGCGAGCGCGCGCGGGATCCATCGGTGGTGTTGTCGCGCTTGATGCCAGCCAAATCCGAAAAACCTCAGTGCATTGCGCAGGTTGCAGTCAAATCGCCGTTCCGGGGGGCGACCGCTCCGCATCGGCAAAGGCCGCGCGGATCTCCCGGTCCCCGGCCCCCGCGCCCAGCAGCGCGCTCAGAAGCAGCCGCGCCTTGATCGGCGACAGGCTGCCGGCGAAGATCACGCCCGCGTCCTCAAGCGTGCGCCCGCCCGAATCCTTGCCATAAACGGGTAGCGTCCGCCCTTCGGCGCAGCGCGAGGCCACGACGACCGACACCCCGCTCGCGGTCAGACGTGCGATCCGTTCGGCAAAACCGCGCGGGGCATTGCCGCGCCCGAAGGCGGCCAGAACAACGCCGGTCTTGCCCGACGCCTCGCAGTAATCAAGATAGTCCGGCGTGCTGCCAAGGCCCAGCAACAGCAGCTCCACCCCCGGATCGAGCCGGGGCGCGGGAACGCTCTGCCGCGCCGCCGTGCGGCGGTAGAGATAGACTTGGCCGTCATCCACCTCGCCCAGCTTGCCCAGCCCGTTCGAGCGGAAGGTGTCGACGCGCGAGGTATGCGCCTTGGTCACCTCGCGGGCGGCGTGAATGTCGCCTTCGAACAGGATGACGGCCCCCTGCCCCCGCAGCCCGCCGCTGGCGGCGCAGCGGAGGGCGTCGGCGATATTGCGCGGCCCGTCGGTGTCGGGCGCGCCCGCGTGACGCTGCGCGCCGGTAAAGACCACCGGCTTGTCAGAGGCGACCAGAAGATCGGCGAGAAAGGCGCTTTCCTCCATCGTGTCGGTGCCATGGGTGACAACGACCCCGTCCACCGCGTCATCGGCCAGAACCGCGTCGATCCGGGCGCACAGGCGATGAACCGTTTCAAGATCGAGCGCGTAGCTGCCGACCGCATCGAAATCCTCGACCTGCACGGCGATCCCCTCGGGCCGCGCGTGCAGCGTATCGAGAAGCCGTTCCCCGGCGAGACCCGCGTTGACCGGCCCGCCCGCGCTGTCGGCGGTGGAGGCGATGGTGCCCCCGGTGGCGATCAGAGTCACAGTCTTCATGGCATCCCCTCAGATTGCGGACACGCCCCGCGCTAACCGGCGCGGCGGCGGTTGCGACGCCCCTCCGAGAGCGCGATAATCTCGTTCCAGCGGCGGACGAGAAAGTTGTGCTCATCCATCGTGCTGTTCCAGACTGCGATATGCTTGGAACGCGCGCGGTAGGATCCGCCGGACCGCACCTCGCCGGCGCGGATCGCACACCGACCATCCGGATCGGGAAGCTCGCAGGCCGCTGGCTTGCCCTCGTACCAATAGTCCCATTCCTCTGGGTCGAGGAAGGCGCGCACCCGGTCGGGCACAGACATGTAATAGCCCTGCCGCGCCATGCAGGCCCCCGCCCAGCCGTCGAGAAACCAGTTGAACCAGGCATAGGCCATATCAAGGCGCCGACCCTCAAGATGCCGGGCCAGACACAGGCCGCCGTGCCATGCACGATAGCCTTCTGCCGGGGATGCCTGCCGCACGTTCAGACCGCGCGCCTTCATCGCCACAACGGCCGGGGACCAGATCGACGCGATAGACAACTCACCGCTGGCGAACCGTTCCACCGGCTCTGATGCCCGGCGCCAGAACGGTGCGAGATGGCCGGAGTTCACCAGTTCCACCGCATGATGATACATCTCGTCGATCTCGGCCACGGTCATGTTGCCCAGATCCCCCACCTCCATCCGGCCCGCCGCGACGAGTGCCATCGTCAGATCGAAGGCCCCGATTGCCGGTTCGTCCACAAGCGCCACCCGGCCATGCCAGCGCGGATCGAGCAGTTCGGCCCAACTGGTCACATCGCGATCCACGTCAAGCGGCGCCGTCCCCTGATTGATGGCGAAACTGTCGAAATTATACACCGTGGGCAGCATGGAGATGCGCCCCGTCGGGCTTGCCGACAGCGTCGCGTCGGGCTGCACATAAAGCCGGGTCGCGGGGGCATCCCCCAGCCCGCCGCCCGATCCGCCCACGCCGGCGGAACGGGCAAGATCGCTCATCTCGTTCCACGTGTCGATCCGGGCGGTGTCGATGGGTTGAATAGCGCGCCAGTGCCAGACGATGTCGAGGTTGTGAAAGCACTGATCGTAGACATCATAGCTGTCCGGCGCCATGGCGGCGGTGCGCTGCGCGGAGACGAAATCCTGCTCCATGAACTCGATGGGAAAACCGAGATCGGCCTCCGCCTGATCCTTGAGAAGCCGCCATGGCAGAATCTCGGTGCAGAGAATGCGCAGTGGCTCCATCAGGCGACAGCTTTCACTTGCTTGAGCCCCATGAACGCGGAGAACGACCGGCGGATCTGCTCGGGGTCGAGGCCTTCAAGGATGAACACCAGCCGCGAGACGCGCGGGCCATCGGGCCAATGCTCCATATGAACCGGGGCGTGGACAAGGTGCTGCACACCGTGGACGGCGACAGGACGATCTTCGCCCTCGATGGCGAGAATCCCCTTGAACCGGAAAATCCGGTCGCCATGGCGATGCAGAAGAAGCGTCAGCCAGATGCCGAAATCGGTCCAGTCCACCCTCTCTTCGATCGTCATGGAAAAGGTCACGACGCCCAGATCCTCATTGAGGTTGTGGTGATGGCGATGGTGCCCGTCGGGTTCGGTTTCATCGGGAAGGGGCGGCAGGGAGGGATCGAGACGGCCGACGATCGCGTCGGTGGCGTCCGAGCCGGTCACCACCCGCGCCGATGGGTTGATCCGCGACAGCGTGGCGCGAAGGGCGGGGATCTCCGCCTCCTGCGCCAGATCGGTCTTGGTCAGGATGATCCGGTCGGCGGCGGCGATCTGGCGGACGGCCTCGGCCCGGTGTTCCACCTGTCGGGCGGCGTTCACGGCGTCCACCGTGGTCAGAACGCCGCCGTTTTCGAAATGGCTGCGCAGCACGGGGTGCGCGCGCAGGGTTTGCAGCACGGGATAGGGATCGGCCAGCCCGGTGGTTTCGATCACCACGCGATCAAAGTCGATCTCGCCGCGAGTGCGCAGGCTTTGCAGGTTCATCAGCGCGTCGGCCACCTCGCCGCGCACGGTGCAGCAGATGCAGCCGGATTTCATCAGAACCACATTGTCGTCGATCCGGTCGAGCAGGTGATGATCGAGCCCGACCTCTCCGAATTCGTTGATCAGCACCGCGGCCCGCGCCATGCCCGGATCGGTCAGCAGCCGTTGCAGGAGGGTCGTCTTGCCCGATCCCAGAAACCCGGTAAGCAGCGTGACGGAAATCATCGCGCCTCCATCCAGTCGATGAGCGCATCGTCCAGCGGGTCGATCTCGCGTCCAGCGAGGGTCTCGGCCTCGGGCCACAGGTGGGAAAAGGATTCGAAGACGGTTGATGCGCCGGTCGCGTTGGACACAACGTAGGACGTGCCCTGCCATTCGGCGAGCGTCACCCGGCGAAACGAAAGCACCCGGTTGGCCGCCGCAACGCGCCGCGCCCCTTCGGAGCGGCGCGAATGCCGGTCGGTGTTGCGGGTAAAGACCCCGGGCCGATCCACAGAGTGGGTCCAGTGGTCGTCACAGCCCAGAATTCCGCATAGCGAACACATGATGTCTCTTGCCTCTTGTCGGGTGACGGGCGGCCCCCTCGCGGGGACAGCCCGATGTCTTGCGTGCGGATCAACCGCGCGGGAATCGCTTGTCGTAGTCGTCCGCCATCTCGTTCATGGTAACGAAACGCACACCTTCATGCGACTTCATATGCGCAATCAGACGCTCCAGCATCAGCAGAACCTGCGGACGGCCCGAGACGTCGGGGTGAATTGTGATCGGAAACACCGCGTAATCCATGTTCCGGTACACCCAGTCGAACTGATCGCGCCACATCTGCTCTATGTCGCGGGGGTTCACGAACCCGTGGCTGTTGGGCGATTTCTTGATGAACATCATCGGCGGCAGATCGTCGAGATACCAGTTTGCCGGGATCTCGATCAGATCGGTTTCCTCTCCACGCACCAGCGGCTTCATCCAGTCCTCGGGCTTGGCGGAATAGTCGATCTTGGTCCATTTGTCGCCCACGCGCACCCGGTAGGGGGTGAAATCGTTGTGCATCAGGGAGTGATCGTACTTGATCCCCTTCTTGAGCAACAACTCGTTGGTGACATTGGAAAATTCCCACCACGGCGCGACATAGCCCGTGGGCCGCTTGCCGGAGATTTCGGTGATCAGTTCGATCCCCTTGTCGAGCACCGCCTCTTCCTGTTCGGCGGTCATCGCGATCGGGTTTTCGTGGCTGTAGCCGTGAATCCCGATTTCATGGCCACGCTTGGCCACGTCGCGCATCTGGTCGGGGAAGGTCTCTGCCGAGTGGCCGGGAATGAACCACGTCGTGGTCAGCCCTTGCTGATCAAAAAGATCGAGCAGACGGGGCGATCCGACCTCGCCGGCGAACATCCCGCGCGAGATGTCGTCGGGGCTGTCCTCGCCGCCGTATGAGCCAAGCCAGCCCGCAACGGCGTCAACGTCGATACCGAAGCCGACCTGAATATCTTTAGCCATGTGTAGTCTCCTTGTTGAGTCAGTGATGGATCAGCGTGACCGATGAGGGGTCCACCCCAAGGGTCACGGACGCGCCGGCGGAAAGGCTTTGCGCCTCTGGCGATCCGGCGTGCGTTTCCACGTCGATCTCGCGCCCGTCGCTGAGCTTGACGCGGATGTACCCGATGGAACCGACAAGTTTCTTTGACGCCACGGTCCCTTCCAGTGCGATCTCGCCGGGCGTCTCGCGCAGTCCGATCCTGAAGGATTCCGCCGGTATCACGGCCATGTCGGCACCGGCGGTGCCCACACCGGCCATCGGCCCGTAGGGTGTTTCGATCTGCTGCAATCCGCCGTCGAGCATCTTGCCGGATTTGCCCTCGATGATCGTGTTGGAGCCGATGAATTCGGCCACGAAGGGTGTCGCGGGGCGGGTATAAAGCTCTTTCGGGGCAGAGATCTGTTCGACCACGCCATTCGACATGACCACGACGCGATCCGACAGGCCCAAGGCCTCCGACTGCGCGTGGGTCACGAAAACGAAGGTGATCCCCAGATCGCGTTGAAGCAACTTCAGCTCATTCTGGATGATGCGGCGCAGGTTGGCGTCCAGCGCGCCCAGAGGCTCATCGAGAAGCAGGATTTCAGGTTCGACAACCAGCCCGCGCGCCAGCGCGATCCGCTGTCTTTGTCCGCCCGACAGGCGGTCGGCGGTGCGATCGGCGAACTCGGTCAGGTCGAACATGTCGAGAATGCGATCCACCTTCCGTTTCTTTTCGGCCGTCTCCATCTTCTTGACATCAAGCCCGAAGGCGATGTTCTGGCGCACCGTCATGTGCGGAAACAGCGCGTAGTTCTGAAAGATCATCGAGGTCGGGCGACGTTCGGGTGGTGTGTGCGAGATATTCTTGCCCATGATGAGGATCTCGCCGTTGGTGATCTCCTCGAAACCGGCGATCATCCGAAGGGTCGTCGATTTGCCGCAGCCAGAAGGCCCGAGGAAGGCCACGAATTCACCCTTTTCGACCTTGAGGTCGAAATCCGACACCGCAACCGTGCCGTCAGGATAGGTCTTGCCGACCGATTGAAGTTCAAGATCGTAGAGCATGTCTTACCTTGCCTCGGGAGTTGGGGAGTGAAGCGGTGGGCGCGCGGGAAGAAGTCCGCGCGCCCGTGCCGTGGATCAGGCGTTCAGGAACTCGTCCCAACGCTGGATCAGGTGGTCATACTCATCCGGCCACTGGTGCCAGTAGGCGACGTTCGCGGCGCGCTCTTCAAGCGAACCGCCATCGCGCAGGTCGCCGGGGTTGATGCCACGCTCGGCCTCACCCTCCCACGGCGCGCCTTCGTACCAGAAGGCGTATTTCTTGGGGTCCATCACGTTCTTGATGTTGGTCGAGGGCGAATAGTAGCCCTGCTCCGTGACGGCGATCCCCGGCTCACCGGAGAGCCAGAAATTGGCATAGGCGATCACGGCTTCGCGGTTCGGCGTGCCCTTGAGCATCGACGGGCCGATGGACCATGCGCGATAGCCTTCCTTCGGCCGTGCGTATTTCGCGGGCTTGCCCTGAGCCTTAACCGCCATGACGGCCGGCTGCCATGCGTCGCAGACAACCATTTCGCCCGACGCCATCAGGTTCACCAACTCCCCGAAGTCACCCCAGAGGGCCCGGAACTGACCGTCTTTCTTCTTGGAGATCAGGAATTTCGTGGCCTCGTCGATTTCCTCGACACTGGGATTGCCGGGGTTTTTCACATCGAGCATGCCCCAGGTGTTCATGGCAATGATGGCCTGACCGAAGGCGATCAGCGGGTCCACGTTCAGGCCCGACTTGCCGCGCCATTTCTCGTCGAAGATGGCCGTCCAGGTGTTGGCTTCCTCGTCGGACAGAACCTCCGGGTTGTAGCCGATGGAGTCATAGTTGTAGACCGCCGGCACCATGTAGAGTTCGGTCTGCGCCTCGTCGGCCCAGATCTGGCCGACGATCTGCGAGCGCGTCTCCCACTTGGGGCTGGGCTTGGTGAAGGTATCGCGGATGTTGGCCCAGTTGGGAACGTCCGATACCGGAATGGTTTCGACATTGTCCGTGGCGATCAGCGCGGGCAGACGCTCTGCGATGATCTCCCATGTGTCGAAATCCGAAGAACCCGAAAGGATCTTTGTCTGCGAATCGGGGAAGGTCGCGGGCGTGCCCGAGACAGAGCCGACACCGCTGGCATTCTGGAACATCTCCAGGATGCGGTCCTGAACGGTGGTCGACAGGCCGGTCGTGCGCAGCGCCTGATCGCCCAGGCCCTGTGCGTGTGCCCAGCTTGTCCACGGGTGCATCCCCGTGCCAAGGGCGGCGGCGCCGAGCGCGGCGGAGCCCTTCATGAAATTGCGGCGGTTGGTTGATGTCATGGTCGATATTCCCTGTTTCAGTTGGTTGAAGTTCAGTAGCGGCCCGGCAAAAGGCCGCCATCGACCGTCACCACCTGCCCGGTCAGGTAGGAGGCGTCGGCAGATGCCAGAAAACCGATGACGCTTGCGATCTCTTCAGGCTCGCCCAGACGGCCCATCGGAATGTAGGGCGACGCGATTTCCGCCGCCTTTGGCCCGAGGCTGTTCTTCTCGCTGAGAAGCTGCGCGGTTCGCGTGTAGCCCGGTGCAACACCATTCACGCGGATGCCGCGCCTGGCGATTTCCACCGCGAGGCCGCGCACGAGCCCCACAACCCCGGCCTTGGCCGAGGAATAATGCACATGTTCGTCCCAGCCATAGGCCACCCCCATGATGGAGCTGAGACAGACGATCGCGCCGCCCTCCTTCATCACGGGCAGCGCCGGGCGGATCACCCGCAGCATACCCTTCAGGTCGATGTCGAAAGTGGCGTCCCATCTCTCGTCGGTCATCTCCGAGATGGGCACCCGGTGGGCGATCCCGGCATTGGCGACGATCACGTCGATCCGGCCGTGCCGCCCGGCCACATCGGCCACCAGCGCGTCGGCGGCGGGCGTGTCGCGCACGTCGAGCGGCATGAATTCGGCGCTGCCCCCGGCGGCGGTGATCCCGGCCACGGTCGCCTCGCCCTCATCGGTGAGCACATCGGTAACGACCACATGATCGCCCTGACCCGCGAACCGCATCGCCGTCGCCCGTCCGATGCCGATTCCGGCCCCGGTCACGATTACAACTCTCTTGTCCATCTTGTCCCTCACAGCATCACATCCCCGGAATTCGGTCCGAGCGTCTGGCCCACGAACAGCGCCGCGTCGTCAGAGCACAGGAACGCCACCACGCCGCCGATCTCTGCCGGCTCGCCAAAGCGGCCAAGCGGAAGCTCCGCCTTCTTGGCCGCCTTCCAGTCGTCCGAAAGCGCCTCCACCAGCGGTGTATTGACCGGCCCCGGTGCCACGGCGTTGACGCGAACGCCCCGCCCGGACACTTCGCGGGCCAGCGATTTGGTCATGCCGATGATCGCCGCCTTGGCGCCGGCGTAGTGGACCAGTTCCACCCCGCCGATCTGTCCAAGCTGAGAGGCGATGTTGACGACGATCCCCCGGCCGGCTTCCAGCATCGCGGGCAGGCAGGCACGGGTCATCAGATAGGTGCCGCGCACATGCACCGCGAAAATACGGTCGAAGTCGGCCGGCTCGATCTCCAGAAACGGCGCCTGATGGCCGAAGCCCGCGTTGTTGACGAGAATCTCGGGCGCGCCCATCTCGGCGCGCAGCCGATCCATCATCGCGCCGACCACCGCCTCGTCGCTCACGTCGGCGGCATAGGCGCGCGCCTCGCCCCCTGCATCGCGGATACGCGCGGCGACGGCCTCGGCGGTCTCAAGGTGCAGATCATTGACCGCAACCCTGTGCCCCTCGCGCCCCAGCCGATCGGCAATGGCCGCGCCGATGCCGGACCCCGCGCCTGTGACAAGTGCGATCATGCGTCCTCCTGCCCGGCAAAGCGCTTGTTCCGCGTGAACCGCTTCATCAGCAGCCCGTAGATCACCAGCAGCGTGAAGCTGAACAGCGTGGTCAGCACCCCGAAGGCGAACACGTTGGGATAGATCTCGACCGAGAAGGTTCCGTAGATCGCCAGCGGCAGCGTCAGATCGGCCCCTGCGGTAAACAGCGTGCGGGAAAATTCGTCATAGCTCAGCGTGAAGCTGAACAGCATGGCCGACAGCACACCGGGAAAGATGAGCGGGAAGGTCACGCGCCGGAAGGTCTGCGCCGGGCTCACGCCAAGCGACAGCGACGCCTCCTCCACCGATCTGTCAAAACGATTGAAGATCGCCAGCATCACCAGAAAAGCGAATGGAAACGTATAAACCACGTGCAGCACGAAGGACGTGCTCCACCATGCGCGCCCGATGTCGAGGAAGTTCGACAGAAGCGCGACACCGAGCCCGACTAGAACACCCGGAACCATCATGCCCAGGATGATGAGATAGAAGACCGGCCCGGACCCCTTGAACCGGGTGCGGAAGGCTTCGGCGCTCATGGTGCCGAGCGTGACCGACACCACCGTGGTCAGGAAGGCCAGCACCAGCGAGCGGATCAGGCTGTCGCCCACCGGAAGCTGCGAAACGCGCGAGGTTTCGGCCAGCCCCAGAAGGTGTTTGTACCAGTAGACCGACCATTCTTGGATCGGGAACTGCGGGCCGCCGCCCTGGCTCTGGAAGCTGAGGATCGCCAGAACGATCATTGGCCCGTAGAGGAACAGAAGAAACAAGGCGGCATAAAGCGCGAGCGCGGGACGGAGCAATCCGACTTGCATGATTACATCTCCTTCCGGATATCGACGACCCGCAGGGCGAGCGTGATGACAGCGGTAATGATGACGGTCAGCACCACGCCGGCCACCGCGGCGAAGGCCCATTTGAGCGATCCGACCTGACTGACGATGATGTTCCCCAGAAGGTTCACCTTGCGCCCCGAAAGCGAAGCGGCGGTGGCAAACTCCCCCAGCACCATGACCGAGACGAAGATGGTCCCGACGATGACCCCCGGCAGCGACAGCGGCAGCACGATACGGCGGAAAATGGTTCCGAACGACGCGCCAAGATCCCGGGCCGCCTCGATGATCGAGTCGTCGATCCGCGCGATCATGAATGTGATCGGCCCGACCATGAACACGCAGTAGATCTGCGTCATGCCGACATAGACCGAGAATTCAGAGAAGAGCAGGAAACTCAGAGGCTCTGAAACGATGCCGAGCTTCAGCAGGATTATGTTGATCGCCCCTTCGGTGCCGAGCATGGGCCGCCATGCGATCACACGAATGAGGAACGAGGTCCAGAACGGAATCACGCAGGCCACCAGAAGGGCGGTCTGAAGCGTGCGGTTCTTGACGAAAAGCCCGATGAAAAGCGCGACCGGGTAGCCCACGACGATCGTGGCCAGAAGCACGATAATCCAGGTTTTCAGCGTCGTGCCGATCGCGGTCAGGTAGGTCGGGGAACTGAGGAACCGCTCCCAGCTCGCCGTGGTCAGGGTCGGTTCAACGGCAAAGGTGCTCTGGGTCCAGAAGGAAACGTAGATCACCATCACCAGCGGCATCAGCATGAAGAGGACCATCCACAACACACCGGGCGTCAACAGCAGGAACGCACGGCGGCGATCCTTGGCTTCACGCGTGGCGGCCGGGCTTACGGCGGGCTCGTCGGGAAAGTCTTCGATTACCGTGGTCATCACGCGGCTCCCTTGAACAGCACCGCCGCGTCGGGCGGAAAGTGCAGGGCGTAGGCCTGGCCCTCTTTGAGATCCGGCAGGCGCGAGTCGCTCAGGTGGTCCACCACCTGGATCAGCTCACCGTCCGGGGTTCGGAAAAACGACAGCGCCGTGGGGCCGTTGAATTCGCCCGTCACATAGGTCGCTTCGAAATGGTCATGCGCCTCGGGCACTTGCGCCGGATCGCAAACGCCGATCTCGTCGAAGCGCACCGCCAGTTGCACGGGCGTATTGTCGGCCACCTGCTCCACGATCGGCAGCAATCCCACCGAAGTTCGCAGGGCGCCGCCCTCCACCACACCCGGCAGAAGGTTCCATGCGTTCAGGTGACGCGCCGCGGCCGGGTTTTTCGGCTGTGAGAAGAGCGTGCTGGAATCGTCGACCTGCGCGATCTTGCCGTCGGCCAGAACCGCCACAGTGTCGCCCATGGTCAGCGCCTCTGTCTCGGAGCCGGTGACATGCAGGAAGCTGACCTTCAGACGCTCTCGAATCGCGCGAAGCTCATCGCACATGCGGGCCCTCAGGTTGGCGTCCAGCGCCCCAAGCGGCTCGTCGAGCAACACGATGCGCGGCTCTGTCACCAGTGTCCGGGCCAGGGCCACGCGCTGTCGCTGTCCGCCGGAAATCTCCCCCACACCGCGATGACCGAAGCCGTCCAGCCCGACAAGATTCAGCGCGTCTTCGGTGCGCTCCCTGATCTGGGCCTTGCTTTCGATCGCCCCGGACTCGCGGTACCGCAGGCCAAAGGCGACGTTGTCCGAAACCGAAAGGTGGGGAAAAAGCGCGAAGTTCTGGAACACGAAGCCGATGTCGCGGCGATGCGGCGGCTTGCCGTCCAGACGCTCGCCGTTCAGCAACACCTCGCCCTCGTTCGGCTCTTCATAGCCCGCAATGAGGCGCAGCAACGTGGTCTTGCCCGACCCGGATGCGCCGAGAAGTGACAGGTAGGTGTCATCGGGAACAATCAGGTCGAGGCCGTCCAGAGCGACAATGTCACCGTATCGCCGTGTCACGCCATTAAGCTTCAGCACGTTTCTCTCCCAGCTTGAACGTTTTGCGCACACAAACATCGTTTTTCGAGTCAGGCAAGAAGAAAATGATGTCTGTATGCAAAGCGCAATATTTTTGGTCTTTGGTGATTTTTCAGTGGAAAATCAGTGCATCTTCCTGCTATTTTTCGCCGTGAGGCGCTCATACAGAGAGGAATTGGGATTCTGGCCATGATTTTATTTGCTCTTTGCATACAACAATCGAATCACTACAGCGGGCAAAAACACCCTATGGTGGTATCCGATCCGATTCCCACACGGACCTAGGAGATCCAGACCATGACCCGAAAGGCGACTGCCGCCGTCGTATCCGATCCGCAGCCCGCCACTCTCTTCGAGGCGGCCGCCGATCTGCTGCGTGCGAATATCGCCGACGGCAAGCTCGGTGCCGGCGTTGTGCTTCAGGAAAGCGCGTTGTCTGAACGGCTGTCGATGTCGCGCGCCACCGTTAAGCGCGCTCTGTCGATTCTCGCGCAGGAAGGTCTGATCCGGAAATTCTCGGGACGCGGCTACCTTGTTACCGGATCGGACGAGACACCGCGCCGGCTCGACCTGCGCACCCTCGATCTCGATCTTGAAACACTGGACGACACGGTGGGCAAGCCGAACTGGTTGCGTATTCAGGATGCGGTCGAAAACGCGCTCTCACGATGTCTGATCTTTGGCCGCTACCGGGTGGTCGAGGCGCTCGTCGCGCAGGAATTCGATGTGAGCCGCACCGTGGTGCGCGATGTTCTCTCGCGGCTTCAGGAACGCGGGCTGGTGCAGAAAAGCGCCAGTTCCCGTTGGGTGGTAGAGCCGCTGACCGCGCAACGCATCAAGGACAAGTTCGAATTGCGCATGGTGCTTGAGGTCGCGGCGCTCTATTCGTCCGAGCCTGACACGGCCGCGCTTGTGGCGCTGGCCAATGACATCCGCGCCCTGCCCGAGGATCGCCCCGTCGCGCCGGAGACATGGTTCGATCTCGATCACAGGTTTTTCGAACTCGCCATCCTGTCCACGCCCAATCAGGATCTTATCCACTACGTGAGCGCCAACCGCGGCGCGCTCTGGGCGTTGCAGCGCGTGCTCTTTTCCATCGGCCTGCCGCCGGACAGACAATCCCTGCTGGAGTTGTGCATGGTCATCGATCTGCTTCAGGCGGGCACCCCCACGGCGGCGGCGAGCATGCTCTCGACCCATCTGGAAAACGCCCTGAACCGGACCATTGCGCAGCTCAAGATCGTGTCGGTCATCAACCCGCCCGACGATCTCGCCCCTTACCTCGTCCCCGCCGGGGACGGCTAGGCGCCCTCAGGCCAGCGCGCCGGGCGCGATGCAGCCGCATTCCTGCTCCATCGACACGGTTGCTAGTGCCGCAAGTTTGGATCTATGACGCCGATGGGCCCACCAGCCGCCTTTTCGACAAAGCCGGCAGCGGAGAGAAGCGCCTCTTCGCCACGGGGCTGTCCGACAAGTTGCACCCCCACGGGCAAACCACCGGGTCCGAAGCCGACTGGAACAGAGATCGCGGGAAGTCCGACGGTGGTGGCGAGGAAGGCGCAATCGAGCCAGTCCATATAGGTCTCCATGGTCTTGCCATCGACCGTATCGACCCACTCCTCCTCAACGGCGTGCGGCATGCAGCCGACAACCGGGCAGGCCAATACATCGAAATCCGCGAACACTCCCTGCATCTCGTCGTACAGGCGCGAGCGAATGAGATGGGAGTCGATAATATCGTCCATGGACAAGCCCAGGCCGAATTGCACGTTGTCCTCCAGCGTCGCCTTGAATCCCTTGCGGATTTCCGGATCTATGTCGCGCATCAACGTGGCCCAGAGAATTCCGCGCTGAACATAGTAGCTCCGTTTCATGTCGGTGAAGTCGGGCTGAACCTCCTCCACCGTCGCCCCATGCCTTGCGAAGGTTTCCATCGCCTGGTCCAGGTGGTGGCGCATGTCGGGATCGACGGCACATTCACCGCCAAGATCAGGCGCGTATGCGATCCGCAGCCCGGTGGCGAGGTCACGCTCCGCGGCGGCCTGATAGGTGGTCTGGATGGGCGGATAGGATATTGGATAGCGTGGGTCGTAGCCGGTCATCGCATCGAGGAAAAGTGCACAGTCGCGAACCGAACGACCCATCGGACCCTGAGCGCCCTCAGTGATGTATCCCGCCTGTGCTGGCCCGCCGGCGACCAGACCGGGGCTTGGGCGAAGCCCGACAACACCGCAATAGGCGGCAGGTGTGCGCAAGCTACCACCGTGATCGGACCCGTGACTCAACCATGCCTGCCCCGTGATGAGCTGTGCCGCGGCACCACCGGAGGAGCCACCGGGATTGTAGCGGGTATCCCAAGGGTTGCGCGTGGTTCCGAACACTGCATTGAAGGTGTTGGCGCCCGCGCCAAATTCCGGCGTGTTTGTCTTTCCCAGAATAATGCCGCCGCGCTCTTCAATACGGGTGACGAGCGGATCGGATGTCTCCGGGACATACTCGGCGAGCGCCGGTGTGCCCCAAGTGCTGCGCACCCCGGCGACCGCTGTAAGGTCCTTGATGCCCAGGGGGAGCCCAGCGAGCCCACCGGGCTGATCCGGCTCCCTGTTCGCGAGGACGTCGGCCGCCTGTCTGGCATGATCGAAGCAGGTTGTCGGCATCGCATTGATCGCGGAGTCTGTCTGTTCATGCCGGGTCTGTGCCGCCTCGACAAGGTCCATGGGCGACACGTCGCCCCGCCTGAGCAGATCGACGACCTCGACCGCGCCGAGGGCACAAAGTTCGGGGCCGGTGTAGAGTGTTTCGCCGCGATCGTTCATTGTTCGTCCTTTCGGTTTCCACCTGAGATCCGGGAGTATTCTCGGCCCGGTTCCGGGTACCGTGATTCCTCGCGTTATCTTGCGTATGCACCGACCCGCCGGAACGGCGGGTCGGTCATGGCGATCAGGAGAAGAAGCTTTCGCGTTCGACGAGGAACGGAGTGTCGTAGTACCGCTTGTACTCCGTCGATTTCCGGGCGTATGCGTAGTACGCCTCGACAAAACGCCGGTGGAAGTCGCTCGTGTCTTTGACTTCGTCGATAACCTCTCGCGACGCATCCTTCAGAGCCTGCCAGACATCGTCCGGGAAGGTGTCGATAACCAGATCCGGCGCCGCGTTGAGCTTTTCGTAGGCCTGAAGGTTGGCATGGAACGTATCCGCCGAGGACCGGTTCGCCTCGGCTTCGGACACGGCCTCCACCATGGTGCGCTGTGCGTCTGTCAGGGCTTGCCATGCATCCAGGTTGATGCCGAATTCGATACCGCCGTAGATCTCGACCGGCGACGGCGCATACATGTACCCGGCGACGTTCTCGAAACCGAAGGCGAGGTCGTTCGCGGGGCCGACCCACTCTGCGCCGTCCAGAGTGCCGGATTGAAGCGCGGCGAAGATCTCTCCCGGCGGGATCGAGACAGGGTTCACGCCGACCTTGCGCAGCACCTCACCATAGAGGCCGGCGGCACGGAAGTTCACGCCCTTCAGATCATCGAGCGATTTCACCTCGTTCTTGAACCAGCCAGCGGTCTGAACCCCCGACCCGCCACCGATGAAGATCTGCAGGTTTCGGTCGTTGGTGAATTCATTCAGCAACTCCTGCCCGCCACCGTAGTACATCCAGGCGTGCATCTCGTCGAACGTGAGACCGAAGGGGGCTGCGGTAAAGAATGAGTGCGCGATGTCGCGCCCCGAGAACCAGGAGCCGGAACCGTGATAGGCTTCTGCGGTGCCGCTTTCGACAGCCTCCTGCGTGCCGAAGGGCGCCACCAGTTCGCCGGCGCCGAAGACCTGCACGCGAATCTCGCCTCCTGACATCTGTGTGATCCGCTCCGCCCAGCGCAGGGCAGAAACCCCGGGCCCGGGCAGGCCGCGCGGTACCGACGTCACGAGTTTCCAGTTGTGCTGCGCCTGGGCACGCGCCACGCGCGGTGCGGCAAGCGCGGCCGGAGCGGCAATAGCCGCAGCGATGAGTGATCTTCTTTTCATGTTTCTTCTCCCGGTTGGTGTTGCGTCAGTGATAGATCGCGTCGGGCAACCACGTCGCCAGTCCAGGGACAAGAACGACGATTGCAAGCGCGAGCATCTGCAAGAGGATGAAGGGAAGGATCCCCCTGTAGATGTCGCTTGTCCTGACTTCCACAGGGGCGACACGCCGGAAGTAGAACAGCGCGTAGCCGAATGGCGGAGTCAGGAAACTCATTTGAAGGTTCAGGCTGATCAGGATGGCGAACCAGACCGGGTCCACCCCGGCGGCCATCAACGGGGGCCCCGCGATGGGAACGACGATAAAAATGATCTCCACATACTCGATTATGAACCCGAGCAGGAAGATGATCGCCATCGTCACCAGCACCGCCTGCAGGTTTCCACCGGGCAGCCCGTGGAGGAAGTCTTCAACCATCGCCTCGCCCTGAAGGCCCCGGAACACCAGCGACAGCATCGTGGCGCCAAGTACGATGAGCGTCAGCATCGAGACCAGCCCGGCAGTTTCGGTTGCAACCTCCCAGAGTGGACCGTCACGGATTTCCTGCGCGATGGCCACAAGCGTGCCGAGGCAGAGAAGGACGAGCGCGGTGAACCCGATTACGGTGCTGACCATGCCGGCCTGAGTTCCGCCGGTCAGTTTGACAAGGATGAGCACCAGCGCGGCGGGCAACACCGATCCCATCAGTACCACACGCCACAGCGGCAGATCCTTGCGGTCGAGGGCGGACATGACCAGAGCACCGGCCGCGCCGAATGCAGCGCTTTCGGTTGCGGTTGCAACGCCGCCGAGAATCGAACCCAGCACGATCAGGATCAGCAGGAGCGGCATCAGCAGAGAGTAGGCGATCTCGCGGAATTCGAGCTTGCGACGCTGTCCAAATTCATCGCGGTCGATCACCGGAGGACAGCTTTCGGGCCGTCGAAGTGAGGTCACGAAAATATACGCGATATAGAGCACGACCAGAAGCAGGCCCGGCAGCAGCGCGCCCGCAAAGAGATCGCCCACGGAAACCGGCTCCGCGGCCCAGTCCCCTGCCGCGCGGCGCCCGGCCTGATAGGCCGAGGAAATCTGGTCAGTCAAAAGAATCAACAAAATGGATGGCGGAATGATCTGACCAAGGGACCCCGACGCACAGATCACCCCGGAGGCGAGCGACTTCGAGTATCCGGCTGAAAGCATCGCCGGCATGGCGATCATCCCGAGCATGAATATCGTCGCGCCGATCACGCCGGTCGACGCGGCCAGAAGGGTGCCGACAATGATCACCGCATAGGCCATGCCGCCTTCACGCTCGCCGAAAAGGGCGCCAGCCGTGAGCATCATGCGCCGGGCGATGTTCGAACGCTCAAGGATACCGCCCATGAGAACGAAGAGCGGAACCGACAGAAAGATCGAATTGGTCAGGATCGCGACGGCGCGCGAGGGGAAGGCCGCGAGAAACCCGAGGTCGAAATGCCCCAGCGCAGCGGCGAGAAATGCGACAACCGTCGGCACACCGATCAGCACGAAGGAAACCGGGGCACCAGAAAGGATACCCATCAGCAGAAGGATGCCCAGCAGGCCCAGAATCAGGGCACTCATTGCTTTTCGCCTTTGCGGTAGGGATGGCGGCGCAGCCCCATGACAAGGGACACGATTGCGAGCGCGGCGAAGACCAGCGCGGCCAGCGTCTTGATGATGAAGAAGCCCGGCAGCCCCCCCAATGTCGGAGACCCCTCCAGCACACGCCATGATGTTTTTACCATCGGGATGGTATTCCACGCGGCCCAGGTCATCGCCGGGCACAGAAGACCTATCAGCGCCACCCGCTCGATCACTTCCATGACCGGGCGCGGGAACGATTGGCTCAAAACGTTGACGCGCACGCTTTCATTATGCAGCAGCACACGAACAAGCGGCAGCGATACGATGAAGAAGAACAGGTAGGTCAGCAGGTCGGTCGCCCACGGCCAGCCCAATGAAAACACATAGCGCAGCGCGACAATCACGATCTGGGAAGCGAGCAAACCAATCACAGCTGTTGCCGCAAGTGCGTCAAGCCATGCCACCGGGCCGAATTTTCGCCTGCGGATAAATCTGAGCATTGCCATCGATCACACCCCCAAGGCCACGCCGTCTTTCCGCGAATCGGAACCGCCGGTGAGCAGCCCGGTCTTCGCGTCGCGCCGGATCGCCTGCGCGCCCCCCATTCCGATCGCAGCGCGCGACACCTTGTGGCCCATCTCGGAAAGCTGGGCGGCTGTCGCGTCCGAAAATCCGCGTTCGATTTCGAGGACACCCGTTGCGATGTTGAGAAAGCTGCGGGGCGATTCAATGGCCTGCTGGATATCCATTCCATAGTCGACGAGGTTGGAAACCAGATGCGCATGGCCAGTGGCCTGAAAGGGTCCGCCCATAACCCCGAACGGCATCGCGTAATCGCCCTTGCGCTCCAGCAGGCCGGGAATGAGCGTGTGCAGTGGGCGCCGTCCGCCGATGAGTTCGTTGACATGGCCGGGCTGAAGCGAGAAACCGGCACCGCGATTTTGCAGGCTGATCCCGTACCGCTCCGAGGCGAGGCCCGACCCGAAAGGCCAGAAGGTCGAGTAGATCAGCGATACACACAAGCCGGCGTCGTCAACGACGGTGATGTAGACGGTGTCCCGGTGCAGCGCCTCCAGGCGCGGCTCCATATCCGTCCCGGCCCGACGGGGATCGATGCTCGCCGCGAGCCGGTCGATCGTGTCTTCGGACAGCAGTTCGTCGAGTTGCAGTTCGTTATGGTCAGGATCGCCGAGGTAGCGGTTTCGTGCGCTATAGGCCAGCCTCGTTGCCTCGGCCTCCAGATGAACGCGCTCGGCCCCATTCGGGTCGAGACGGTCGATTTCGAAGCGTTCGAGAATCCCCGCGATCATGAGGGCGGTTGCGCCCTGACCGTTGGGCGGCAGCTCCACCAGGTCGTGCCCACGATAGCCCCGCCGGATGGGCGTCACCTCTGTTGCGGCGGTCGTGGCGAAATCCTCGGCGCTGTGAAGGCCCCCCGCAGCACGGAGCGTCGCCAGGATGTCTTCCATGATTGGACCCGTGTAGAAAGCATCGGCCCCGCCGCGAGCGACAAGACGCAGTGCCTCCGCCTGAGCGGGCGCGGCGAAGATCTCGCCTTCCCGGTAGGGACGGCCATCCTTAAGGAAATGAGTGCGACCAGAGGCTTGAAGCCGCTCGCCAAACGTCTCCCAGTCGATTGCGCTGCGGCGATGGACGGGAACTCCACGCTCTGCATGAGCAATCGCAGGGGCGAGAACGGTCGCAAGATCGAGCCGCCCATACCCGGACACCAGATGCTCGAAGGCATTCACCGCGCCCGGAACAGTCACCGAATGCACCGAATTCAGGGCAACCGACTCACACCCCTGATTGCGAAGAAAGTCGGCATTCAGCGCCGCCGGAGCGCGGCCCGAACCGTTCAGGCCGATGTTCTTTCCGGTCTTGCTGTCATGGATGAGCGCGAACACATCTCCGCCAAGCCCGGTCATGGCCGGCTCGCAAAACCCCAGTACAACCGCACCGGCGACAGCAGCATCT
The DNA here is from genome assembly GCF_900110425.1 of Salinihabitans flavidus. Lineage (GTDB taxonomy): Bacteria > Pseudomonadota > Alphaproteobacteria > Rhodobacterales > Rhodobacteraceae > Salinihabitans > Salinihabitans flavidus. The sequence continues at coordinate 225,525 of NZ_FODS01000004.1, forward strand.
ACCGCGTTGCCGCCCTGCTTGATGATATCAATTGCCGTGAGGGCCGCGAAGGGATGAGAGGTGGCGCACATCGCATTGCTCGCAAGCATCGGCGCGCGTCCCGGTCCCTGATAATCATGGCTCATCCGCCGCTCCCTTTTTTCGTCGATGTGATGTTGTTCTCGCTTGCCGTCTCGAAGAAGGTTTCCAACGCGATCAGCGTTTGCGCGATATGCTCGCGCATCAGCTTGCCGGCAGCTACCGCGTCGCAATCGAGAACCGACTGAGCGATGGCCGCGTGCTGCTGGTGAGGCTGAAGCAGATCGGCCTCGTAGTCCTCCATTGTGAAGAGGGCGGCACTGTAGGGTGTGATCTTCATGCGAGTCTCTTCGGCGATCGCCTTCAACATCCAGTTTCGTGCGCCATCGTGGAGCAGCCCGTGAAACTCGAAGTCCAACTCCAGCGCGGCAGTCCGGTCACCGCGTGCGCAGGTGTCTTCGGAGGCGGCGATCACCGAGCGGAGTCGCAATCGCTCTGCCTCGTTCATGCGGAGCGCCGCCCGACCGGCGCACAGCGCCTCGATTTCTCCCATCGCCTCGAAAGCCTCGCCCAGTTCTTCGCGATTGAAGCTGCGTACGACGGCAGATCGCCGTGGCCGCGTTTCGATCAGGCCCGACGCCGCAAGTTGCCGGATCGCTTCCCTGATGGGGGTTCGGGACACGCCGAACCGGGTCGCCAGGGACTGCTCGTCAAGGCGGTCGCCGGGGCGCAGCTCCCCTGTCAGAACGAGATCAGCCAGTTTTTGTCGAAGTGAATGTGCCATGTGACTACCTCTTTCACATCAGGCTAGGGGCGATTTTGTGTCCTGTAAATCAAAATTGTATACCAAATTTCGATTTAGTCCACTTTGAAGGAAAGGCGCATCCTCCCGATGCGCCCCTCTCGACACCTGCGAATGTCACCCCTCATGATCTGGGATCGGTCTGAAAGCCGTCCGCCCACGGCAAATCCGCGTTCGGTTGGTTTCAGGTTGTATGAATGGTTTGCCCCTTCCAGACGGTTTCCTGAACCGTGCACGCGGCGATCTGGTCTGGCGCACCCTTTCGGATATCCATGCCGGGCACGATGAAATCCGCCCAGGCTCCCGGTCTGAGTTGCCCGGTCTCTCCCTCCATTCCCAGCGCACGCGCGGCGTTTACGGTGAAGAGAGGCAATGCGTCTTCGAGCGTGATGGCCTGATCCGGTCCGACAGTCCCAGGGAATCGGCCCGTGCTGTCGCGGCGGGTGATCATACCGGCGAGCCCTGTCCATGGGTTGGCATCGGGGGCCGCCGCGGGCCAGTCAGTGCCGAATATCACCTCGGCTCCGGCGCGCAGCAAGTCGCGGATCGGATGGCATCTTTCCATACGCTCCTGCCCCAGCACGGCCAGTTGCGCAGGGGTTGCGGCGTTGGGCATCCAAAGCTTCGGTGAGACTTCCGCCACCGCGTTCAGTTGCGCGAAACGGGGTAAATCCTCCTCATCAATAAAGGCGCTGTGAGAAAGCTCATGGCGCGGACCGGACGGGCCATTCGCCAGCCGGGCCGCTTCCACGGCATCCAGTCCCTTGCGCACCGCATTGTCGCCGACAGCGTGCATTTTCAAAACAAAACCGGCTGCATCCAGTTGGGTGACCCAGCAATTCAATGCTTCCGGTTCGATCAGGAGGGTCGCATTCGGGTCATGACCGGCCGCATCGTAGTCAGGCCCGACATAAGGTGCCAAGAACGATGCCGTGAAGGATGGTGCGACGCCGTCAAGGAAGAGCTTGGCGAAGCCCGTACGAAGATTCTCAGTGGCGTACTGCCGCTTCAACTGTGTCAGTTCATCCAGACCCAGCGGCTCGGGCCCCAGTGGCGCGAAGCAGGCGATATGCGCCGCCATGTGTATGGGAAGCTTCCCGGCTGCATCCGCCGACGCATAGGCCGCCAGATCCGCCTCTGTGGCCATCGGCTCCTTGAACCCGGTGTAGCCCAGGCTCGCGAAATAGCGCGTGAAATGGCTGACAGCGCGTGACAGTTCTTCAGGTGTGCGCGTGGTCATCTGTCTGACCGGGGCGCAGGCGGCTTCGTGAAGAATGCCTGTTGGGTGCCCATCGTCACCACGCTCGACCCCCCCGCCAAATCGGTCCGAAGTGGAAATGCCAGCCAGATCCAGAGCGCGTGAATTGCACCACAAGGAGTGTTGCGTCACATCGGCAAGGGCGACCGGATGTGCCGGCGCGATCCGGTCGAGCAGGTCGCGCGGGCGACGGCCCATCCCCTCTCGCATCTCCGAGCGCCAGGGACCGCCGGTAATCCAACGACCGGACTCGACATCCGCCGTCCGCGCGCCAGCGGCGTGCAGGAGCGTATCCAGCGTTGCGGTGTAGCCGACATACACTTCGAAAAGCTCCCGGCAGGCCCCCCAGAGCGCATGGGTATGCGATTCAATGAGCCCCGGCATGGCGAATCGCCCGTGCATCCGAATGTGTTTCGTGCCGGGCCCTTTCAGCGTCTCAATCTCGGAATCCGGGCCCACAGCGATAATCCGGCCGTCTTTTTCGGCCATCGCCGTGACCTCTGGCGCTTCGGGCCAAAGCGTTAAAAAATGCCCGTCTGTCCAGATCTTGTCTGCCTTCAGCATAAGTATCTCCATAGATTTTTGTTGACATAATCAATGAATAACGTTGACGATGTCAACAATAGCTCCGTAGTTTGATGCCCAGAGGTAAAGCTGATGCATACAACCGAGACAAAAAAGCGACCCGGAACGAAGCCACGCGTCCACCCACCGATCACCACGTTGATGGATGCGCTGTCGTTCCGAATCGCGCGCTTGGCTGCGATCAACGAAAAGGCCGGCAACGCGCTTTTTCGCGAACAGTTCGGGCTCACGCTGACAGAGTGGCGGGTTTTGGGCGTGACGCAGGCGATGCAATGCGTGCCCTTCAACCAACTTTATCGCTACCTCGTGATGGACAAGGGTCAGCTCAGCCGAACAGTCAAGGCGCTTGGCAAGCGCGACCTGATCGAGATCCTTCCCTCTGAAACGGACGCGCGCCAGATCCAGATACGCACCACACAGGCGGGCCGCGACCTGCACGACCGGGCACTGGTCTACACTCAGGAGCGCAATGAGGTCACTGTCGAGACACTCACGCCCGAAGAATGTGCGGAGTTCATGAGAATCCTGAAAAAAATCAGCACCGACAACGAAGATCGAGCATTCATGTCGGGAGTTCTGAAATGAGCGCCGCGCCCCCCGCGCCGATCACTGCCCGCCACCCAGTGCAGGTGGCGGGCCGGGTGATCGCCGCGCTGTTCTCGCTCTCAATCCTTGTCGTGATCGCGTTCTTTGTTCTCGACGAGGCCAATGCGCGCTTTGGAATCATGGCGCTCAGCGCCCTGATCGTCGTTCTGACCAAGCCACTGACACAAAGCACCCGGTTATTCACCCGTATTCCCTGGGTCGGCTGGACTGTCGATGCGGCTCTTGTTGTCGCCTTCGGCTGGGCGGCGATCTGGTTTTTCCGGGTCAAGCAGGAACTCTATTCGGGTTTCTTCATGGCCAATCCTCAGAATATTACCGCCGGCATCATGGGCATGGCCGTGCTGCTTCTTCTGACGGTCAGGGCCTGGGGGTGGTCTCTGGTGATCATGGCCCTTACCTTCGTCGGATTCGGTTTTGTGGGCCCGTGGCTGCCCGGACTACTTGAGCATTGGGGCATGTATCTCGGCGATTTCATGCAGATCGCCTGGTATTCCTTCGATGGCGTATTCGGGCGGACGACCGGACTTGTCGCCGACACCGTGCTTGTCTTTCTGATTTTCGGCGCCGTGCTGGAGAGGACAGGCGCCGGCGAAAGCCTGATCCACATTTCCACAGCGCTGACCGCGCGCATCCGCGGGGGGGCGGCGCATGCGGCCATTGTGGCGAGCGGCGTCTTCGGAATGATGAGCGGTTCGGTCGCCGCCAACATCGCCGGCACCGGCGTCTTCACCATCCCGATGATCAAACGGCAGGGGTTTTCCGCCAATTTCGCCGGTGCGGTTGAGACATCCGCCTCCTCTGGCGGACAACTTACGCCGCCGATCATGGCGGCAGCCGTCTTCGTGATGGCCGACCTTGTCGGCATGCCCTTCGCAATGGTCATTGTCGGGGCGGCGCTTCCGGCGCTTTTCAAGTATATTGGCCTTTTCGCACAGGTTTACGCGTCGGCGATCCGAATGGATATCGAGCCGCTTCCCGAAGATCAGGTTCCGGTCCTCACGCGACGGGACTGGCTCAACTCGTTGCTGGTGGCCCTGCCTATTGCCGCTCTGATGGCCACATTCGTTGTGGGCAAATCACCTGCCGTGGCTGGCCTCGTGGGTGTTCTGACTGCACTGGTAACGGGTTTCGTGCTGAACCCCGATTTCCGGCGAGAGCCGGTTCGCGTCCTGCAGGCATTGGCCGATGGTGGCATTCAGGCCGCACAGATCATGCTGGCGGTCGGCGTCATCGGCATCGTTCTGGCCGTGGTGAATGAAACCGGCGTTGCCATCCGCTTCGCCACTTCGATTGCAGCCGTCGGCGACGACTTTCTGCTCTTGGCGTTGATCCTCGCCATGTTCGGCGCGTTGATACTCGGCATGGGGCTTCCCACGCTTCCCGCCTATCTGATCATCGCCATCATGATTGCCCCCGCGATCATCAAGGCCGGTGTGCCGCCGCTGGCGGCGCATATGTTCGTGCTCTACTTCGCGGTCTATTCCTCGATTGTGCCGCCCATCGCATATGGCTGCTACATCGCGGCTCCGATCGCGGGGGGGCACCCGCTCACCACCGCTTTCATCGCACTCAGGTTGTCCATCGTGGGGCTGCTCGTGCCGTATGTCTTTGTCTACTCGCCGTCATTGCTGCTGGTGGCCGGACCCTTCAGCTGGGCAGAACTGGGCTCCACCATCCTCCGGCTGCTGGTGGCGATCTGGATGTTGGCCAGCGCCTTCGGAGGCGCGGACCCGCGTGTGGGCAAGCTGGGGCTGGCGCAGCGGGCAGTGCGTTTGAGTCTCGGTGCTGGCGCGATGATTCCTCTCGCACCGATTTGGGCCACAGCCGTGATCGGCGCGGCCATTCTCGGGTTTTTCTTTCCGCGCCTGGAGTTGTGGAAAGCGAGACCCCAATAACAATAGGTAAAACAGATGATGCCGCGATCAAAGATGATCGAAACACCGAAAGGGAAGATATGACACCGACCTTCATTCAAACTCTCAAACGTACCACAGTCGGGCTGCTTGCGGCCGGGCTTATGGCCGGGCCGGCGGTGGCTGAGCTTTACAGAGTCACCTCCACGGCTCCCGGAATGTCACCGTTCGTGGTGAACACCGCGATTGCCAAGGTGGTCAACTCGCATAGCGATGACGTGGACCTGCAGGTTCGCGCAACGGGTGCGGCAACGCGGCATTTCATCGACGCCGCCGCGGGCAAAGTCGATTTCCTCTTTGGCTCGGCCACGATCAACTGGTTGCTCGCCAATCAGATCGGTCCCTTCAAGAGCTTCGACAACGGGGCCGAGCTTGAAAAGAACGTCGGCATGATCTTCTCCTATCAGATCGGCCCGTATCACTATGTCACGCGCGCGGACTCCGGAATCGAAACGTTGGCGGATCTCGAAGGCAAGCGCGTCTTTGCCGGCCCGCCGGGCGGCGCGGCGAAGGGGGTTGTTCTACGGATGATCGAGGATGTGACGGGGCTGACACCCGAGGACATGAACGTTCAGGAATTCGGATTCGATGCAGCGGTCCAGGCGTTTCAGGATGACAAGATTGACGTCATCGTGCTCCCGACGAACGTGCCGTCGCCGTCGATTCAGCAGTTTGCCCTGACCAAGGAAATTCGCCTGCTCGACATCGACGTGGACAAGCGAACGATCAATCATGTCAGTTCCACGACCAACGAAATCGGCCCGGACGTCTACGGAGAGAACCAGCTCAACGAAACACCGATCCGCACGCATGGGGCTCTTGTGAACTTCTCGGCAGGCATGCATGTGCCCGAGGAGGCGGTATATCAAGTCACGAAAGCGATCTGGGAGAATCTCGACGAGATTCATGAGACAGCGCAATGGATGAGCAACACCATTACGCCCGAGACCGGCCTTCAACTGATTCCGGGTCGTCTGCACCCCGGGGCCGAGCGCTACTACCGCGAGGCTGGCTGGGATATCCCGGAGCCCGTCAGCTTCCAGCCGGACAGCTGAACGGACGCGACACTGGCGGTCGCCGCGCGTCCGGCGGCCGCACGCTGCGCTGTGCCGGGGCACTCCGCGCGCGGCCTCTTTCACCGCAAACCGGGACACGGCCCCCGGCATGAACAAAGTCATGCCGGTTCTGTCGGTTTTGTCCAAAGCGGGAACGGGAAAATCCCCGAAAGTTTCTGTCGCCGGAACAGAATCGCGGTCAGTCAAAAATCTTCAAACGAGAAAGTTACCAAAGGCAAGATGATGGTGCGGTCGAGAAGACTCGATTCTCAATGTATCACATCACGCCCCTGTTTTATTGGCATTTTTAGTAATCGTCACACACCGAAAGTGTCGTCTTGTGTGACGTTTTTAACCCTGAGGAACCCCGATTTTGAGTGGCTGTGCGGGGACGATGATGATGTGATTGCTTCCCACCAAATCGCACGGTTGAGCAAATCGCACGGCTGAAAAAGGAGCCACCAACTATGCGGGACATTCTGATCATTGATGCGGCTGCGGCATGGGCTAGCAACTGTGTCTATGTGGACGGCTGGGAACGTCGTCACGCACTCCACCACCGGCAAGCGCAACTGCCAGCCTGTCCTTCGAAATATCAATACCGACATAGATCGTTGATTGTTCTTTTGTCATGCCTTCCTCCACCGCAGATCAACGGCAGTCGCAGTCATACGATCAGAATACAGGCTGATCCGTCATGCGCGCCCCGCTGGAAAAAGACATGCGGTCTTACGAAAGGGTCACATTTTGCCATGCCGGCTGGGTAGGCGGCAGATCGGCTGACCTCAAGCTGGGATCCGTTGACAGAACCCCGAGGCACCGTCTGCGATCAGTGCCACACCTGCGTCGGCACTCAGCGCACTCTTTATTCGAACCATGGCCACAGCCTACATCTGAGCATATGTCTGCCAAGGCGCAAACTCGGCATCGCCAACGCCCATCTCCTCCGACAGCGTGAGTTTTCCCGACGCCACGGCGATCATCTCAGTAAAGATGCGCTTGCCGGCCTCCTGCACCGTCTCTTCGCCGTCCGCGATGGTGCCGCAATTGATGTCCATATCCTCGCGCATGCGTTCATACATCGGCGTGTTGGTGGCGATCTTGATCGACGGCGCGGGCTTATTGCCATAGCAAGATCCGCGACCGGTGGTGAATACGATGAGATTGCAACCCGAGGCGACCTCCCCTGTAATCGACACAGGGTCGTAGCCAGGGCTATCCACGAACACGAGGCCTTTGACCTTGATCTGCTCGCCATAGCCATAGACACCGTTGAGATTTGTCGTGCCCGCTTTGGCCACGGCACCCAGCGATTTCTCAAGGATCGTGGTCAGGCCCCCAGCCTTGTTGCCTGGTGTGGGGTTGTTATTCATCTCTGAGCCATTTTTGGAGGCGTAGTCCTCCCACCAATCCAGCATTTTCATGAGCTTGTCGCCCACCTCTTGGCTGGCAGCGCGGTCGGTCAAGAGGTGTTCGGCGCCGTAGATCTCGGGCGTCTCGGCCAGCGCCGCTGTGCCGCCGTTCTGGACAAGCAGGTCCACCGCATGACCTAAGGCGGGGTTTGCCGTAATTCCGGAATAGCCATCCGAGCCGCCGCATTGAAGAGCTACCGTCAACTCGGACACCAGCACCGGCTCGCGCGTAGCCTCGTTTGCGTAGGCCAGCGCCTCTTCAAGCCATGTCAGGCCGATCTCGACGGTGGCGCGCGTGCCGCCCACATCCTGAAGCGTATGATATCTGAACTTTTCCGGGGGCGGGTTGCCATACACCTCCAGCATCAGGGGGATCTGATTGCTCTCGCACCCCAGCCCCAGCATCAAGACAGAGGCGAAATTGGCGTGGGTCGCAAAGCCCCAGACGGTTCGCTGCAGCTTGTAAAACGCCTCGTCATCGGTGCCGATGCAGCAGCCCGCACCGTGCACGATGGGAACGATGCCGTCGACATTGGGATAGGCCTCAAGCAGTCCGCGCTTCTCAGCCTCGCGCGCGATCAAGCGAGCAGCGGACGCCGAGCAGTTCACTGAGGTGACGATGCCCACGTAGTTGCGCGTGCCAACCTTGCCGTCTGGACGACGAAATCCTTGAAACATTGCGCGTTCCGCCTCGGGAACCATCTGCGTTGGCTCTGCCTGCGTTCCGTGAACCTCGCGCTTGCCATGCTGCGTCATGGTCGCGTTGTGGACGTGGATATGCGTCCCTGCCGGGATATCGGCGCTGGCGAGACCGATGATCTGGCCGTATTTGATGATCTGCGCCCCAGCCTTGATATTGCTCACCGCGATCTTGTGGCCGCGCGGAACCGAGTCAAGACTGGTCAACTGTATATCCGAGACCGGTGCACCTGGCGCAATGTCCCCCATCGCGATGGCGACATTGTCAGAGTTATGGAGTTTCAAGGCACGACAATCGGGCATAGCTTGGGTCCCTTTTCAGGTCGATCTGGGGTGACAATTCAGGCAGAAACGCTATCCGCGATCTCTTGGATGAACGCATCAAAGAAGGCTATGGTCAGATTTCTAGCAGTGGAGTTAAGCAGGCGGTTGCCCAACTGCGCGAGGCGCCCACCCACATCGACCTGCGCCACATAGGTCAGCCGCGTGCTGTCAGCCGCATCGCGGTGCAAAAGAACATCAGCACTGCCTTTGGCAAAGCCCGCCACACCGCCAGAGCCCTTGCCGGTCAAGTGGATCTGGCCGGTGACCTCGTCTTGTATCACCGACACGTCACCGGAGAACCGGGCTTTGACCGGCCCGACTTTCAGCACCACTTTCGCCGTGTAGTCCGTGTCCGACGTGCGCTCCAGCTCCTCACAGCCAGGAATGCAGCGCCTGAGTACATCTGGGTCAAGAAGCATAGTACGCACAACCCCTGGGGGCGCTTCGATACTGAGTTCATCTTCAAGCTGCATGAATCTTCCTTTTGTGGGTGGCAGGGGATCTTTGATCCCCCAGTTGGACGCGCCGGGTCAGATGTCGACCTTATCGCCGCCTTTGGTGTCGAGTATCTCGCGGGCATCGTCAGGGGTGGCAACCTCAAGACCCTGCCCTTCGATGATCTTGCGCGCGAATTGCACCTGTTCAGCGCTGGATGTAGCCAGACGCCCACTCCCGGCCCAAAGCGAATCCTCCAGCCCCACACGCAGGTTGCCGCCCATGGACACGGCCATCGCACCGATGCGGAATTGTGCAGCACCCGCGCCCAGAACCGACCAGCGATAATCATCGCCAAAAAGCCGGTCCGCCGTGCGTTTCATATGCGCCACGTCTTCGGGATGGGTGCCAATACCACCCAAGATGCCGAACACCGACTGGATGAAGAAGGGTGGCTTGACGATGCCCCTGTCGGCAAAGTGCTTGAGGTTATAGAGATGCGCGATGTCGTAACATTCAAACTCGAACCGTGTTCCGTTGGCCGCGCAGGTCGTAAGGACGTATTCAATATCGGCAAAGCTGTTGCGGAAGACGAGGTCTTTCGAGTTCTCGAGATGCTCACGCTCCCAGTCGAATTTGAACTCCTTGAACTTCTCCAGAAGCGGAAAGAGGCCAAAGTTGATCGAGCCCATGTTGAGCGAGGCAACCTCGGGCTTGAAATGCGCGGTGGGCTGAACGCGCTCTTCCACAGTCATGAATGGACTGCCACCGGTGGTCAGGTTGATAACCGCATTGGTTGCCTGCTTAAGCTGCGGCAGGAACTTGGCGAAGCCCTCGATAGACTGGTCAGGTTTCCCAGTCACCTCATCGCGAGCATGCATGTGCAGGACCGAGGCGCCCGCCTCAGCCGCCGCCAGTGCGTCGTCAAGGATCTCCTGGGGTGTGATCGGCAGATGCGGCGACATGGACGGAGTGTGGATCGCACCGGTGGGCGCGCAGGTGATGATAACTTTCTTGCTTGCAGCCATGGCCGAAGCTCCTTTCTTCTTGTTAGACACTTTTCATCAGGCGCTTGACAATTTCAGCGCCTTTCTTCGTCCGAGCCAGCTCCGGCCTAGGCCAGAGGCACCTTTTGACTGCGAAGCTGCGGAAAAAATCAGTGCGGCCACCAACATGAGCGCGCCTTGGAAAAAATACTGGTGCGCTTGCGACAAGCCAAGGAAGGCCACGGCGCTCAGCACTACGGTCAGCAGGATCGCCCCAAGGATCGTACCGACAAAGCTGCCCCGCCCGCCTCGCAGGCTGGTGCCGCCAAGCACCACCGCCGCGATGCTGGTCAGGGTATAGCTTGTGCCCTGACGCGGGTCGCCGACGCCGATTTGGGCCATCAACATCACTGCCCCAAGAGCTGTGAGTAGCGAGGTTAGAATATAGCCGGCGATGAACACTCGGTCGACGCGGACCCCGATGCGCCGCGCGGCTTCTTCATTCGAACCCACAGCCTTGAGCTGCCAGCCCATGCGGGTTTTACGCAGCATGTATTCGCCAACGATCGCCAGCAGGACCATAACGATGAAGGCAACCGGGATGGGGCCAATGGCCGTGTTGATCGCATCGATTACCGGATAACTAATAAACCCGCCCACGCCTTCGCGCAAAAGGAAGCTGAAGCCCTGGATGCCGATGAACAGCGTAAGCGTGGCCGAGATGGGGGTGAAGTCACCAAAGCGGATCAGCACCCCGTTTATGGCCCCAACGAGGAAGCCACTGCCGAAGATCAGGAAGAACCCCAGCAGCATGAGCGCAGCAGAGTCTCCGTCATTGATGAAGAACGAGGCGACAACGACGAGGAACCCGGAAAGCGGTCCAACAGACAGGTCAATACCGCCCGTGAGCAAGGCCACCGTTTGCCCAAGGGCGATGAAGCCAAGAGGTGTTGCCAAAAGCAACAGGTTGGATACGTTGTAGGCCGAAAAGAAACTGGCGTTCTGGCCAAAGACATAAAGGCTGATCAAAACGACAACGAGGCTGAGCGGCACCACCGGTGCAAGGTCTGATTGCAGGAACTGTCGCCACTTGCCGGCTTGCAGGACTCCTTTCGCTGCCTTGGCCTTGTGGCCCACTTCCGTTCCATGCGCGTTTACTGCCGCCGAAACGATCTTTTCTTCGCGCACTTCATCGCCGGTCAGATGCGCAACGATCCGACCGCGCGAGAGGACGATCACTTCGTCGCACAGCCCCTCAAGCTCGGCCGAGTCCGAGGAGTTCACGACGATTGGAATGCCCTGCTGAGACAGTTCCCGAAGGATCGAGTAGATTTCGAACCGCGCGCCAACATCGACGCCTTGAGTCGGTTCATCGGCGACAACGAGCCCCGGCTCGGACAAGAGCGCGCGGGCCATAACGACCTTTTGTTGGTTCCCGCCTGAGAGCGACAGAATCGAGGCCTCGCTATTCCCCGCCTTGACCGACAGAGATCGAAATACCTCACCCACCGCGCCCATTTCCTTGCGGTGCCGAACAATGCCTCTTTGCGCGAACTTGTCCAGCGCCCCGAAACTCGCGTTCTCTCGCACCGTCAGGCTGCTCGCGATCCCTTCAGTGAGGCGGTCAGACGGCATGAAGGCAGTTTGTTTCTGCAGGTCTTGATAGGACAGTGCCTGACCTTTGAGTTCAAGGCGCCCTTCCGACGGCTGTAACCCGGCGATTGCGCGCATGAGTTCAGACTGGCCGTTCCCCTCGACCCCCGCCACGCCAATGATCTTGCCGTGCGGCACAGCGAAGCTGACATCTGTGAACTTGTCGCCTGATAGGCCCTCGACCGCAAAGTCGATCTCTGCCACGTCGCCCTTCGCCTTGGGCGGAAAGGCATCGGTCAGCGTGCGCCCGACGATCATGTTCAGCACGTCGGCATCACTGATCTCGTCGACAGGCATCACGCCCTGAAACTGGCCGTCGCGCAGAATGGTGATACGCTGCGCGATCTGGCGCACCTCAGCCATGCGGTGCGTGATATAGAGAACCGCCGTACCCTTTGACGCGACCTGCCGAATGCGGTCAAAGAGCATGTCGGTCGCGTCTTTGCCGAGCGCTGAGGTCGGCTCGTCCAGAATCAGGAGTTTCGGTCTGATTGCCAATGCCTTGGCGATCTCCAAAAGATGCTTTTGCGCGATGTTGAGTTGATCGGCACGAACGTTCAGAGGAATGTCCAAGCCTACTTCGGCTAGCGCTTCGCGTGTCAGATCGGTAGCCGATTTTCCCTCGAAGATCGAGGGCGGCAAAGCGAGTTGGAAGTTCTCAAGTACTGTCAGATCGCCCAGAATCGCTGGGTGCTGAAACGAGATCGCGATGCCAAGCGCGACGGCGCTATCGGGCGAGAGGGGCGACACAATCCGATCGCCGAACTCGATCTGACCCGTATCGGGCTGGATCGTGCCAGCAATGATCTTCATCAGAGTGGACTTGCCCGCCCCATTCTCGCCCAGAACCGCATGGACCTCGTTTGCGTAGAACTCAACCGTGACGTTTTCGAGCGCGGTCACACCGGCATAATACTTCGAGATATTGGACAGGCGAATGGTGACCTCTGCCGGAGCCTCAGATCTTGAAACTGGTGTCGCTGACATGCCGCGTCCCTTGTCGCTGTCTTCGAATTTTGGGGCGTGACCCCGGGCAGGCCGGAATCACGCTTGGTTTGATTACTTGCCGCCGACGGCTTTGGCCTGCACATCCGCCGGAACGGAGGATGACAGAAAGATCGAGCCTGGCAGGTCATCGCGGCACTGAACCGGATTGGGCTCACCAGTGATCGAGTTCTCAAACGGCGGAACGGGGTTCATTTCCTGCTCGGGAGGCGTGCCCCCTGTAGCAAGCGCTGCGGCCCACTGCACCGCCAACCGTACGTCATCATTACCCGTGCTGACGGTGAAGAGCTCGAAATCCGGGTTGGATTCATGCTTTTCATGCCAGAAGCAGCCGATGGAGTTGCCGTCCGCAGCCGCAATGGCCGGGATCGAACGACCGTACTTCTCGAACTCTGGCAGCGCGCCAACGAGCGAAGGACCAAAGTCGGACACGATCACGTCGATCTCGTCATGCTTGGCGATCTCTGCCGTCAATACCTGCTGAGTCAGTGCCGGGTCCCAGTTGGTCACGGCGAAGGGCAGCGAGTTGAGGAAGACATATTCGTCGCCCAGAACCGACTTCATCCCCTCATAGGCCTGCACGCCTTGACTTGTCCCCGCCGGGCCGGAGAGAAAAAGGACGTTTCCGCCATCGGGCAGAATTTCCTTGATCCAATTGGCGAAGGTCACCCCTTCACCATAGAAATCCGTGTTAAGATACTTAGAGAAGTTCACGCCTTCTTCGCCCGCAACCTCAACGCGGAAGGGGATGACCACGCGACCAGCACGGTAGGCACTTGTCATGGCAGGCAGAACGGCGGGGCCGCTGTCGGCAAAGACGATCAGCGCATCGGTGCCCTTGGCGGTGAAAGCCTTGATATCGGAAATCGCCTTCTGGGTGTTCCCTTGCGCGTCCGAATATTCGTAGTTGGTGATCGATGGACACTTGGCCGCTTCAATCGCTGCCGCCGCGTTTGTCACCTGGCGCCAGCTATTGCCGCCGAAGCCGTCCATCAGTGCCAACGTCGCCTCGTCCGGGCCACACCAGCTTGGCGTTTCTTCGCCCATTGCGGCCCCACCGATCGTCAGCGCGGCACTTGCCACCGCCCCTGCGAGTTTGAGCTTCGAGTTTACCATTTTTTTCTCCTCCCTGAAGTTACTAGGTAAGTTTGCGTTGTCCAAACCTCCGCTGCATTGAGTGAACGGAGATCCCCAGGCCCAACGCGAGCGCTTGGATGATAGATTGGCCAGAGTAAGGCACCCCAACCGCCAGGGCGAACTGGCTGAGCTGGTTCAGAAAAATCGCGGCAATGAACGTGGCCAATGGATAGCCGCGACCGCCTGAGAGCGTGCCGCCGAGCACAACCACAGCGATGGAGGGCAAAAGCAGAGCTTCGCCCTGAAAGGCGGTCGGCTCGCGCAGGATGCCCGCGAGAAGTATACCGGCGAGGCAGTAAAGCAGCTGTGCATATACATAAGCCATTGACTCGTGCAGCCGCACCCTGAGCCCGACAGCGGCAGCGGCTGTCTTGTTCGCTCCAATGACCTCAAAGCGGCGGCCCATCACCGTCTTCTTGACCACGAAGGCCACCACGATCAGCGCGGCAAGGGCAAAGTACACCGAATGCGGGATGCCGAAGGTCGTGCCGATCACAATCTTCTGCAACAGCGGCGTCGTCAGGATCGGCACACCGCCCGAGACCGCAAAGACCCCACCGTATAGCAGCGCGTTGACACCAATTGTGGCGATCACCGCGTTCACACGGAACACGCCCACCATCACACCGTTCAGAATACCGGTTGCCAGCGCCGCGCAGATTGCCAGCCCAACGGCGTAGGGCAGTACCGCATTGTCGCCGGCAGGTACATGCGCACAGATTACAACGGCGAGCGATACGCCACCCGGCACCGAAAGGTCAAACCCGCCTTGCTGCACCACGAGAAGTTGGCCCAACCCAACGATTGCAAGCACGGCTGCAAACGGAATGCTGCCGCTGACGGCCCCAAGCGTGATGCTCGACGGAGCGAAGAAAATCGATGCGACGACGAGACCTACAATAGATAACAACACAGTCAAAATCTGCGGGCCTGGCATGCGGAAAATGCCGCTGCCGGCGGACGAGAAGAACGGGGCCGTCTTAGAATTCCCAGCCATGCCGGCCCCCGGATGTGAACACAATTTGGGAAAGGCCTCTCTGGCTCTCAACCACGTCCATTTTCACTTTTCTCCCTGTCGCGTTCGCTCAGATCGGCTGACGATCTACGATAAATCAAGGGTGCCCAATCATCCATAAATAATCAAGCGTTAAGTTTTTCATCTTCGGAACTATTTTCGAACAGACGAAATCGACTCGCAGAGATTAGGGGATGACCCTTCAGATAACATGTTTTACTAATCTGTTTTTAATACATTATTTTCTTCTGCATCTTCGCGTTGCGCCGGTGGGCACACCTTAGGCTGCGCCTGAGCTTGTCGTGAATTGATACAAAACAGCGTTCCACGCCTTGGTTTTTGATTATCGTATGTTTAGTTTTTTTCAACGTCGCGAATCATTTCGGCGTCACTACCCCGCTAAGAAGACCAGGCGTGCTGACGCATGCTCAAATTCTTCGCGGAAAATTCGCGATCAGGATGGTTCGACAGGCGCAGGCCAGCACTGGTACCAGCCCTCAAGATGCTGATCCACAGTGTTGGAAATGATATCATCCAGCGGCAACTTGAGGGGCACCTTGAACACATGCAGACGGATCATGTTGAAGATCACGCCGCCGAAAGGGCGCCATGCCATCTCAAGCTCAACGTCGCTGATCGGAACATCTTTCAGCTCGCCATATCCGGCCTCTAACCGCATAAGATGGCAAATAGGTTCGAGGATTTTCTCTCGCACTGCCGCTTTTTGGATCTGATAGGGCTCTGTGTATCCGCTCAAAGACGCGTGGAACATTAGCCTGATACAGTCCTCGTCGGTGACATTTCGGCAGTATTCGACAAGCACTGCCTTGACCTCGCGCCGCAAGATATCCGGGTCGGTTGCCTCGATCCTTGAAAGCTTTTCGTAGACGGATGCGCTGAAGGCGTCGTCAAAAACCGCCTGCACCAAATCCTCGCTATTCTTGAAATACTGGTAAAACATGGCCTGCGAGCAGCCAATTTCCTTTGCGAGCCCCCGCGTTGTGCCAGAAAGGCCCGCCCGCGCAAAGTAATTGCGTGCACTAGCGATTATGGTCGCCCGGCGGAATTCTCTGTTCCTTTGAATTTTGGACGAGACCGCCATCCACTCCCCTTTTTACCCTTTCGACCCGCTGCTCGCGCAGCGGGCCGTTAAACCTCTCAACCCCCGGTACTATGCCGGATAATTTCGCGCAATCGGCTTGGACCGATCGGAATTTCGTCGATTCTCACGCCCAAGGGCTTCAGCGCGTCTTCCACAGCCGCCACAACCGCGGGCGGCGCGCCCATACGACCGCCTTCTCCCGCGCCCTTCACGCCGAACTCGGTATAGGGTGAGGGCGTCTCGACATGTCCGATCTGGATGTCCGGGGGCATCTCGTAGGCAGATGGAATAGTATAATCCGCAAAGGACGCGTTGGTGAACTGCCCGTTTTCGTCATAGCAAAACTTTTCATAAAGCGCCGAGCCGATCCCTTGGGCCGTGCCGCCCCGCACGTGGCCACCCAATGTCAGCGGGTTCACCACAGTGCCGCAGTCGTGCACGGCGACATAGCGCAGGATCTTCACGCTGCCGGTCTCGATATCCACCTCGACCACAGGCACGTGACACATGTGACCCATAATCGGGTAGAAAATGCCAAGATGACTGCGGTCATCGGCAGGCATGGTCGTGAGCGGGTGATCATAAACATGCTGCACCGTCAGACCACTGCTAAAGTCATCGCTATCCGGGAAATCGAGGCGGAAGTTGTAGGCCGCAGTCGCAATCTCTTCAATAGTTTTCGAACGGTTGCCGGAGCGGGTGATAAAAATCCCGTCGCGGAAGTCTACATCCTCCTCATCGGTCCCCATCATCACCGCGGCCATGCGCTTCATCTTAGTCACGAGCTTTTCTGTCGCGCCCACCACCGCACCAGAGATCATCACCGTGTAGCGGCTGCCCGCTGGGCCCGCGCTTGGCAACCCGTGGTCAGTGTCGGCATAGGTGAAGATGATGTCCGTGGGATCGACGCCCAGCAACTCGGCCACCACCTGACCCACAACGGTTTCGGGACTGTTACCCCAGAATGGTGCGTGCAGGTCCACAACCACTTTGCCCGACACATCCACAGTGATTCCCACGCTTTCCGGCACGCTGGAGAGCGGAAAGGCTGGATCACGCTCCAACATCCAGTATTCAGTCGCACTAAAGACGGAGCGCTCCTGGACAGTAGCGACGCCGATACCGAGATAGCGCCCCTCCTTCAGGGCGGCCTCTTGTTCGGCCCGGAAGTCGTCATACCCGATCTTGTCCAGGGCTTTGGCGAGCACCGCTTGATAGTCACCACTGTCGTAAAGGTTGCCGGTCGGGATGATATGCGGGAACTTCTCTTTCGGGATTAGGTTCCGACGACGAAATTCCACCCGGTCTTCGCCCAACTCATCAGCTGCGGCATCCACAAGACGTTCGATCATGAAATTCGACACCTCGGCGCCAAAGCCACGATAGGCACCCTGCTGGCATTTGTTGGTCAGCACGGCCTTCAGATCATAGCGCACGCTGCCAATATCATAAGGCCCAGTTACCTGTGACAAGGCATTGCCGTGATGACCCACGCCGAACTGCGCATAGGCGCCATAGTCATCGACCGTTTTGATTTTCACGCTGGTCATCTTGCCGCCTTTGATCGCCACCGAGCAGTCAAAGACCCGCTCCGGCCCGTGCTGGTCGCTCGACAGCATGTGGTCGATCCGGTCCTCGATGAATTTCACCGGGCGGCCTGCGGCACGGGCAAGCGTGGCCGTCAAAGTTGGAACCTTGTGAGCGAACATTTTGGAGCCAAAGCTGCCGCCTGCATAGACCGGAATGACATTAAGTTTGCTCGGCGGTACACGCAAAGAGGCCGCAATCCCATGGCCGAAATAGTTGTACATGGAACTGTTCGAATAAACCTCGAACTTGCTGCGACCGGGGTTATAGCTGGCCACGGCGCCCGAAGTTTCAATCGGCATGCCACTGGTCCGACCCCAGCGCAGCTCGCGCTGGATGACATGGTCAGCAGCTGCAAAATCTTCTTCTACCGTTCCAAAGTCATAGTTGCACTCGAAGGCGATGTTCCCGTTTTCGTGATTGGGGTGGAGTATGCCATCTCCAGTGGCGGCAATTCCCTGCTCGACCGTGGCAATCACCGGTAGTTCTTCATAGTCCACCTCGATCAGCTCCAGCGCATCCTCGGCGATGTAGCGGCTTTCGGCCACCACGGCCGCCACCGTCTCACCCACATGGCGCACCCGGCCCACGGCGATACAATATTGCTCTATTCCGTTGCCCGAGCCGAATTGCGGATCGTTGGTCTTGGCCACGTCCTCGCCGGTCAACACGCAGACGACCCCCTCCAACGCCTCCGCAGCACTGGTGTCGATTTTGACGATCCGCGCATGTGCCAGCGGGCTACGCAACACGGCGGCATGGGCCATGTGAGGCAAGACCACATCATCGATAAATTGCCCCGTGCCAGTCAAAAGTGGTGGGTCTTCCAGCCGCTTCATTGGCTTGCCGATATGATTGTAACTCTTCGCCGGACCTATCTTGCGACGGCTTGGCGGTATGACTATATCCTTGATGCTCATCTTGTCCTCCCTGCGTCCGGCTTAGCCGTTCGCCTGCTCCGCCATCAGCTCTGCGGCATAAGCGACGGCATCGATGATATTCTGATAGCCAGTGCAGCGGCAGAGGTTGCCGCTCATGTGGTCGACGATCTCTTCACGCGTTGGCTTGGGGTTCTTCTCCAAGAGTTCCAGCGCCGAGATCAGCATCCCCGGCGTGCAGAACCCGCATTGCAGCCCGTGCTTTTCCCAAAATGCCTGCTGGAGCGGGTGCAGCTTGTCGATGGTGCCGAGCGACTCGACCGTTTCAATCTTCGCCCCGTCCACCTGCACCGCATAAGTAAGGCAGGACCGCGCACTGCGCCCATTCAGCATGACGTTGCACGCGCCGCAAACGCCGTGTTCGCAGCCCACATGGGTGCCGGTTAGACCCAGCTCATGCCGTAAAAAATCACTGAGCATCATGCGCGGCTCGACTTCAGCCCGCACGGTTCTACCGTTCACCTCCACCGATAGTTCGTGTTTCTTGATTGCCACTTCAGTGTCCTCCCTACCTCAACCCGCCAGCATATCAAGCGCCCGCGCGGTCAGGCATTTAGCCAGATCCATCCGATGCTCGACCGAGACGATCGCGTCCCCGCTTAACTCCAATGTGTCCGAGGCGACGCCTCCCGCCTCAGCCGCCAATTCCGGCGTCAAAGCCTTGCCTTCCAGCACCGCCTCAACCTCCGCGCAGCGCATGGGGCGGTCGGCAAGGCCGGCGTAAGCAGCGCGTACGTCACGCAACGTCCCACCTTCGAACTCGGCCGTAATTGCGACAGCAAGATAAGCAAAGTCCCCGCGCCGTGTTGCCGCCTCGCAAAAGCCCCAGGCTTTCTCGCCCGCAGCCAGTGGGATGGCGATGTCGAGAAGCATTTCGCCTTCTTTCACCGCTGTCTCGAACAGGCCGACAAAGAAATCGTCCGCCGGAACTATCCGCTCGCCGCTTTCTCCGCCAATCGTCATCGTCGCGTCCAGCGCCTGCAGTACCGCAGGCAATTCAGAGGCCGGATCAGCATGACAGACATTGCCCCCCAAGGTGCCACGGTTGCGCACCGAGGCATGGGCAACGTGGCTGTACGCCTCTCTGAGCAACGGCAAATGATCCGCAAGATATTCGGACTCGAACACGTCCACATGCCGGACCATAGAGCCAATACGCAGATGTTCGCCCTCGACACCAATCGATGCAAGCGCACGGATACCACTGATGTCGATCAGTTTACCCGGTGCTGCCAATCGCAGGTTCAGCATTGCTCCGAGGCTCTGACCACCTGCGATAATCTTTGCTTCCCCGTCCGATTCACGAAGCAAAGCAAGTACTTCAGACACCGTCGCCGGCCTGCAATAATCAAATGGAGCTGGCTTCACTGGCTCTCCCTCCCGTTTGCAAAACCTTTGATAACTAGAATACTATTTTGTGGCTCTGTCAACAAAAGTTTGCGATAAGTTGCAGATGCTATCAGGCCTTCCGGCGCCACTCTCTCAAGCATTGACCGCATTAAATGGTTGATCATTCTTTCGAAACACAAGAGCCTCCATAGCGATTGAACTTATAATTATTCATTCATTTACAAAGACTTGGTCGAAAACTGGATTTGAAGCTGCCCTTGAGTAAACCAGAAACTCGTATTTCCACCACATACGAGGTCCCCAACCTTAACGAAGGATCAAGAAAGGGTTCACTGCCCAGAAAAAAGAAATGAACACTTGATTACTTTGTGACTGCGTGTCAGTCATTTTGGGTAAGAATCGCTGAAACCCGCTCAAAGCTGGGCACGGAGGTTCGAGGGAGGCGCTTACGATTGTGATCTGTGACGTTGTCGCGTCCTCAAAGAAATGCGCCTGTGCAAGGCGGCAACAGAAGGAAAGACAGATGGCCGTGGTGACAAAAGCCGACGTGGACAAGGCATTCAATGAATTATCAAATTGGGGCCGTTGGGGGGATGATGATCAACTTGGTACGATCAATCTCGCGACCCCCGAACGGGTGTGCGAGGCAGCGGGCTTGATCAAAACAGGTCGCATCTTTGGGCTCGGCTTATCGCTGAAAGAGCCGGTGCAAACGGGCCTCTATGGTGGCCGCTGGAATCCCATTCACTCGATGCTGGCCACCGGCACGGACGTCAAATGCGGCATCCAGGAAGGTACGGGCCTGCAATACGCGGACGACGCGATCAACATGCCCTGCCAGGGCTCGACCCAGTGGGATTCGATCGCGCATATTTTTTACCAAGGCAAGATGTTCAACGGCTATGACGCCTCGAACGTCACCACCACCGGCGCCCGCAAAAACGGGATCGAGAATTATCGTGACAAGATGGCCGGCCGTGGCGTGCTCTTGGATGTCGCGCGCTACAAGGGCGTTGACTGGCTGGAAGACGGCGAAGGCATCACGATTGACGACCTCGAAGGGACCGCCAAGGCGCAGGGCGTGGAGATCCGCCAAGGAGACTTCGTGATCTTCCGTACAGGGCACCAGAAACGCTGCCTCGATTTAGCGGAATGGTCCGGCTATGCGGGCGGGGATGCGCCTGGCCTCGCCTTCGAGACCTGCTACTGGATCAAGGAAAAGGACATCGCCGCTATATGCGCGGACACTTGGGGCTGTGAAGTTCGCCCCAACGAATCCGAAGCGGAGGGTCTTTTCCAACCTTGGCACGCCGTCGTCATCCCGGCCATCGGCATCGCCATGGGCGAGATCTTTTACCTTGAAGAACTAGCCGACGATTGCGCAAAGGACGGCGTCTATGAGTTCTTTTTTACCGCGCCCCCCTTGCACCTTCCCGGCGGCTGTGGGTCGCCGCTAAACCCACAAGCGATCAAGTGATCCTCTGTGTGGGCCGTCTCGCTCAATATGGCGGGGCGGCTCCCAAACTTCGGCTCAGATAGGTCTGCACCACGCTTGGCGCACCATGAAGCATGGACGCCACACAGTCATGGATGATCTGGGTGCGGTCGATGTCGGGCGCGTCCTGAAATAGGTATTTACGCATCCCGAAGTACAACAACCCGGAATGCGCTGTGTAGATCGCTTCGAACTCCGCATCTGTCACGCCATCCACTGCATAGGTTTCACCTGACCTTGCGCGCCTGACGTCCCACGCGACCTCGACTGCAATCGGCTTGGTAATATGCTCGGCAACAAAGCGTGTGTAGCGTTTGTTGATTTCAGCACCTTCCAGGGCGGACCAGAAATAGACCCGCATCCACTTCTCTTCAAAAACTACCTCGGTGTATTTCTCATAGAAGCGGACAAGGCGCTGATAGAGGCTCACGCTCCGATCTTCTAGATCACTGATCCATGCATCATCAAAAAGGTTCTCGAATTGCTCCAAGTAGATCGCATCCACAAGGTCTTCTTTTGTCTCGAAGTGTTGGAAAATCAAAGGCTGCGTCACGCCGACAGCATTTGCGAGATCACGCGTGGTGAACGACATGCCATTCTTGCTAAAAAGCTCTGTCGCAACTTCCAAAATCTTGGAGCGACGCACGTCCTTCGGCAATCGCTTTGTTTCTCTGCCACGCAAATACTTCCTCCTCATTGCAAGCATCTAACAACGGAACCACGTGCTGGAACTATAAGGCATCATTGGTGGGTAGTCCATTGCAAGCGCGGATGGAGTCAGACTGAGCCGCACCGGAATACCGTTGCGGTTCACTCGCCCAGTGGCGCGATTCCCAGAGGTGGTTCCGGAAATCTGAACAGCCGGGATAAGTGGATTTTCTGCGCAACAGCGGCATGATGCTGCGAGCGAGGAGAAGACCATGGCAAGACGACCACGCCGGAACCACAGGCCGGCATTCAAGGCGTAAGTGGCGGTGGCCGCGATCGAGGGCGAGTAGACGCTGATCGAGTTGGCACAGGATTTCGACGTCCACCCGAACCAGATCAAGCATTGGCGCGACCAGTTGCTTGAAGGCGCGACCGGAGTGTTCGGCGATGGCCCGAAGGCTGAGCTGGAACCAGTGATCGACGTGAAGACCCTTCATGCGAAGCTCGGAGAGCTGACGCTGGAGAACGATTTTTTGTCCGGCGCGCTCAGCAAGGCGGGTCTGTTGCCGAGCGCAAGAAAATGATCGATCCCACCGCGAAGCTCAGCGTCAGCCGCCAGGCCGGCGTGCTGGGGATCAGCCGGGGCAGCGTCTATTACAAGCCGCGCCCGGTATCCGACGCGGATCTCAAGCTGATGCACCGGCTCGACAAGCTGCACATGGAATTCCCGTTCGCGGGCAACCGGATGCTGCGGGGGCTGCTGGTGCAGGAGGGATTCAAGGTCGGGCGGCTGCATGTTGCCACCCTGATGAAGCGGATGGGCATCGAAGCTCTTTACCGCAAGCCGAACACCTCGAAACCGGCACCGGGGCACAAGATCTATCCCTATCTGCTGCGCAAGCTGCCGATTACCCCGGCCCAACCAGGTCTGGGCGATGGCGGGCTTACGCCGGCGTCTCCGAGGCCCGTGCCTCGATCGGCCGTTATCTCGGCTTCTAAAATAGCCGGAGGCCTCATTCGTCGCTTGACGGGCAAACGCCCGATCAGGCCTACTTCAACCAGCCGATGCCCGAAGCGGCAGCGGCCTAGCCGAGGCGGAAAACCACTTACAAAACGCCCGGAACCTGTTCAGACAAACCGAACCACCTCTCAGCTCGTCAGGGGATGGAAACTCGGCCAACCCGATTTCCGTTTCCATGGACGCTGATTGCCCAGTCTTGTCATGGAACAGAAAACGATCGCCGTTTGTCGAGAAGGCGAATGGTATCCGCAACTTATCAGCATAGGAAAGCGCTTGCTGCATCCCGTCGCCGACAGAGTGTGAATTGTCCTTAGCCTCGATGACAGCAATGGGTATGTTGGGCTTGATGTAGAGGACGTAGTCAGCTCGCTTCTGCTTGCCGCGGGCGACCATCTTTCCACGAACGATGATCCGACCGTCTGTGAGTGTTTTCTCCTCGGCGATCTGTGTTTGCAAATCCCAGCCCGCCTGCACGACCGCTGGCGCAACAAGCTTGCTGCAGATGTCTCTCTCAGAAAATTTACGAATTTGCATCGCCGCCAGCCCAATACTTTGGTTGCAGCCTATAGATCACAACAGGCTTCTCAAGTCTTGAGACGCTTGATGATCTAGGAACTGCCTACGAGTGCTAATGGCAATGTGGACCCAACAGTGAAATAATTGGCGAACGAAACCCAAATGCTGGCCTAGTCAATCCCTTATGAGGCAGGGAAAACTGTCGAGATGCTATTTCGTGCGGCAGCTTCAACTAAGTCAATAGTTGGTGGCTGTACCAGAGCCTAGTTGTCCCATCCCGGATGATCATATAGACCCTCGCCGAACTGCATTGTTCATGGCAAGATCGATCCTGCGCGAGGTTCGGGACGAGGAAATGACATGCTGATCTCTCTTCACAAGCAGGCCACCACGACGCCGAAGGTGCGGGCGGCGATCCAGGCGAGCACTGAGCCGGCGTGGGTCGTGGCGGAGCGCTACGGCATCTCCGAGCAGACCGTTTGGAAGTGGCGCAAGCGCGACAGCGTGCAGGATCGCAGCCACACGGCGCGCCGGTTGCAGACGACGCTGACGCCGACGCAGGAGGCTGTGGCG
>NZ_FODS01000023.1 GCF_900110425.1 Salinihabitans flavidus
CCGGAAAGACGACGCTTTCCAGCCTCAAGGAATTCCTTCGACCAAGTGTAATACAGGCTGTCAGAGATACCCTCGCGGCGACATAACGCCGAGATGCTTTCCTCCCCGCGCAATCCGGCCAAAACAATGCGGATCTTCTCCTCCGCCGAGTAGGTCTGGCGGGTCTTGCGGCGGATGTTTTTGACCAGCTTGTCAGCTGCGTCTTTCGATGTTCCGGGCTTCTTGTTCATCTTCGCTCCTTAAAGGCTATGATGAACCAGAAACCCTCCGTTGTTCAAATCCTCAAATCTGTCCCAAAGGTGCTGACGTCAGACAGTCGCAGGTTTGGCTCGCCCCGAACTGGTGATCGAGATCAAGGCCACCGCCTATACGCCGCAGAAATAGTCATGAAGACCAATTGAGATTGAAGTCGTAGCTTTTCGGCGGAGTGGTTGTCGGCAGGCAGAGGCATGTTCGTCATAACGAGCATGCCTCTTGTTCTGGCTGGAGCATGCTTTGATGTGTGAGGTGCCCCCCCCCCGAAATTCGGGCACTGATGGTGTAGATGCCCGACCCTTCGCTGCCTGCCTTGAGGTACTCTGGATGCTGAAAGAAAAGAGCTAAACACAAGTCCAAGTGATCACCAACACTTTCTTGAGAAAAGCAGTAGGTCGCGACAGCAGCGTTTTCACTCTGGTAATGTCGGCGCGACCAGTTGAAACGCGCGCTCAGGTGACAGTCGCACCACGTTGATAGGTATTGGTCCTCGCCACGGTTTGCGCGGGGCGTTTCTCACCGGCAAGCACCTCGATGTCGAGGAAGTTTTCAGGCGGGACCAATGGACAGGTGACGAAGTTTGTAAAGGCACATGGCAGGGCAACCGCGTAGTTAAAGTCAATCCAGTCGATGCGGCGGCCCTCTTCATCGGCGAAGTGAAGTTCAACGACTCGGCCCGCGCCATAGGTGACGGAGCCGTTTGTTTTGTCACGGAAATGCGCGACCGGCTGCACGCCTGTTGATGTATCTTTACCGATCAGCAAGAGTTCATGGAAAATTCCGTTCAGCTCGAAAGTGAAGGTGCCCATACGCGGCGTCGTTTCCCGAACCCCAGCCTCAACAGTTTCGGCTTCGAAATCGACGCGCTGTGCCGGGGTGTAAACACCGGGCAAGCGCCATGCGGGATCATAGTCGAAAGCTGTAACGCCGACATCCTCGGGCCGGGTTGCCGCGCGCGGGTCGCGGACGCGCACTGCATAAAGCCGCTGCCCGTCGTGGCTGGTGCGCAAAACGGTTTCAACCTCCATCACGCCGAAATAGACAGGCACACTGTCACCGTGACCATAGGTTTGGTTGCGCCCCGGGATGATCTCGACCGGCCCCGCCGGATAGGTACCGTTCACCGAAAGCGACGGGCCAGAGGCAGGCGGGTTGAAGATGACCTTGCCGTCCTCAACGGACCATGTTCCAGGCAGCATTTCAAAATGGGCGTCACGGTCATTTTCCTCCAGCCAGTACTGAGCAACAAGTGAGGTCCAGCCATAGGGCCGGAACATCGTTGCGACGTGGGCATGGCGCCATTCACGCCACTGGCCTTCTAGGTGTTCTATTGTAGCCATGTTCATCTTCCTCTTCCTCTCGAAGGGTCGTTAACTTTTGGTGGCGCCCGGTTGTCAGGCTTGCTGGCTAGCGCCCGGTGATCTCGTGCAGAAAGGCCAGAACGCCGTGCCATGAACCGAGGTCGGCTTTGGCGTTGCCAGAAACTGTTCCGCCGGTGGTGAACGGCACTTTTGAGACAGGGTGCGCACGGCTCAACTGTGTTGTCGGGACGAAGGGCAGATTGATGGAATGACCGGCATCGTCGAAATCAAGGTGACGGACGAGATAGGGATGCTTCTGCCGGTGCAGGGCCGAAACCACCATGCGCGAATACAGGCTGGATGGCCAGGCACGGTCATCGCGGCCTGAAATCAACAGGACCGGTCCCGCAATCTGCTCGACCGGGATGCGGGCCCGGTCCGCAAGCGGGCGATCCTTCAGCCCCTCAAAGAAGACCGAATGGTGCCGATCGGGTGGTGCGTCACCTGCCCAGGGGTGCCAGTGGACCGCACTATTGTTTTGCCAGAGATGCGGCAGGGCAACGCCGCCTTTGGTCCAGGTCGCGCCCTGCCAGCCCCCGCGCGCCGGGTCACCGGCCCCCTGCGCGCCATGGACCATGGCACCGGGCACATAGGCAATGACAGCAGAGACCAGATCGGGGAAAGTCGCGCCAAGTAAAAGCGCAAGTTCGCCACCGCGCGACTGGCCACTCACCGCAACAAAGTCATTCCGTGGCCGAAGTTCGCGCCGCGCCCAATGCAACCCGGTCTCGCAATATTCGAGGGGTGTTTCGGTAATGTAAGGTGACAGACCGGGGACCTTGAAATAGCCCAGAGCAAACGCCTGATAGCCGTGCGACGCGTAAAGCGCGCCCCGCGCCTCGTTGATGCCGCCGCCTGAACCGTTGAGCACCATCACCACCGGGTACGGCCCGGGGCCGGTCGGGGTGAACAGCGTGCCCACCAGCCCTTCCTCGCGGATCTCACGCCGGGCGACACCGGGCACGGCAAAACGCTGGGCAAGTTCACCCTCGGCGCGGCGTCCGTCCGCTGTCTCGACCGTCAGCGAAGTAGTCAGGGGTTGCATCACATCGTCGGCGAAAACCTCTAGGCCCGTTGCGTCGGACGGGTGCTGACTCCAAAGCAGGCCCATGGCCGAAATCTCGGCGTAATCGCCGCCAACCGGCGCGTCGCGCGTCAGATCGACTATACCTTGCGCGTCCGCCATGAACGTCGCCTGACTGTCCCAGAACGCCCCGCCCGTTCGCTGCGTCCGGGCCGAAAGCGCGACCAGCTCATCAGGCATAAGGCCCGAGACGACGATCCGGCGCGGGACGTCTATCAGGCCATCGACAGGGGTAATTGACAATATGGGCGCTGATACGGGCGACGCGGTGTGGGATATCGTCATCTGGACTTTGTCCTTTCCGGCTTTGTTTCGGATTGTCGCTCAGGCTGTGCAACACTATCCGCCCCTCTGAGCAGACATACGGACGAGGTGCGCGTCGAGGCGTTGAACAAACGCTGCGTCCAGCGTAGCCTCGGCAGAAAGGCCACCGCCGCGGGGCCAGTGCCCGCCGCCATCAACCCAGTCGTGCTGCAACCCTGCAAGCGTGTTTCGGATATCAACGGCCTCAGCAGCCCCACCCGGATCGATTGCAAGAAGAAAAACGCCGCGCCCCTTCGGGTCACCGCGGCCACCACCGGCGACGCCAGCGATCAGTTCGACCATGAGCCCTAACAGTGACCCGACTTGCCCACCGCGCGGCAACAGCGCCGCGACCTCGGCTGCAGTCCGGGTTGGCTGCCCCGTACCGTCAAGTGCGAACCCGTCTTTCAGCGGCCTGCCCTCCGCGCGCGCGCTTCGGACATCAGCCATGGTTCCACTGCTGCTGGCAAGGTCGATCACAACGCGCTCAGCACCCTGACCCATCGCAAGGGCCAGCGGGTTGGTGCCAATCACTGGCCGCGTACCGCCGTGCGCCGCGACGAAGGGTGGGCCCTCTGTTCCGGCGATGCCAATCAAACCGCCATCGGCAAGAGATCGCACAAAGGGAGCCAGACGGCCAAACCCTCTGACGCCGCGAAGGAAGACTACCGCAACCCCGAAGCGGCGTGCCGCAGTGCACAGTTCCAACGTTGCCGCCGCGACCGCAAGCGGCGCGAAACAGGACGAACAATCGCGCCAACTTGTCGCTTGCGGGTTCACGTCCTTCGAAACAGGCGCGGTATCCGCAGGCCATTCTCCCAGCAAGTCGATGCCAAAGCGCGGCATACCAAGCGCGTCGGCCTCGATCAGCGCGGATGCGGCCAGTCTAGCCGATGGACCACCGCCCAAGGCTGCCGTCAATCGCTCGACTGCCTCAGGAAAGGCTATCATCATGCTGTTCCTTTGGTTGCAGTGTCGGTGTGTGCCCATCCCACGACAAGAAGTGCGGCGAGGCTGCCCAGCGCATGTTTTCCATTTCTTACGAGAGTGCATCTGATACATCAAAAAGTCAAATTAATATTTCTCACCCTCCGTCGGCAGTGAAGTTCGATCGCCGCCGGCGCATTAATCACCAATAATATAAGAAGATCGTGCCTACTTAGGATCGCGTGCTCAATTAGAGCATCATCTGCGATGATTGAAATTTCAACTTGACGCAATACCATATCAGAGTCATTCATTAGTGGAAGAAGTGTCGAAATCCTTGGCGAACCGGGATTCACAGCCAGCGATCGAGCTCCGGCAGCTTGGGCGCGCGGGTCTTGCGACGTCAGAAATCATCGCCATCTGTCCAACTGGGGAATCCTGAAATGAAAAAGCCAACATCACACATCGCCGCGCTCACCTTCTCGGCAGGGATCATGGCCAGTATCGCGGTTGCGCAAGCGCAGTCCGGGCCGATCGAGTTCTTGTATTCGCCCTTTACCGATTATGCCCCCTTCTTCGTCGCGCAAGAGATGGGCATGTTCGAAAGATACGGGGTCGATGTGAGCCTCGCGCCCAAGACCGGCACTGCCGAAACAATCCAGCTCGTCGCCTCGGGCAATTCCGAAGGCGGTGCCGCAACTTGGGGTGCGGGTCTGTTCAACTCGATCAACATGGGTGCGACGGTCACGATTGTCGCCACCATGGCACGCATGCCGGAAAGCGGACGTTCACCTTCACCGTTCATGGTCTCCCAGCAGGCGTGGGAGGATGGTATCCGCAGTGTCGAGGATCTGAGAGGACAGCGCGTCGGCATTCCCGGCCCGGGGGGATTCGGAATTTATTCCGTCGCGCTGGCGCTGGAAACAGGGGGCCTGACGGTTAACGACGTGGAGGCCGTCTACCTGCCCCCGCCTGCAACCGCAGCAGCCTTCCTTAACGGTAGCATCCAGGCGGGCTGGTCGATCGAACCCTTCGCCACACGGCTTGAAGAAGAAGGGCTTGCACAGCGGCTGGTTGAGGACCACGCCTATGGCGTCGAACTGGGCTTCATCGCCTTCAACACCGAATTCGTGGAAGCCAACGAAGATGCTATCGTCGGTCTTCTGGCCGGCTATATCGAGGCCTCGCGCCTGCTCGACGGCGGCGGCTGGGATGACCCCGAGGTGCAGGGGATCATTGGCGAATACACCGGCATGGAACCCGATCTGCTGAACAACATCGCGTATACCGTGCGCCCCGCCGATGGCACGATCAACCTCGACTCCGTGCGTGCGCAGGAAGCGTTCTTCCACAGCATGGGCGCGCTTGAATACGAGGGCGAGATCGACATCAGCCAAGTTTACCGCACCGATCTGTTGGAACGCGCCAACGCTCTGGTGGACAGCGCGCAGCAATGACGGTGACGACCGAAACATCAATCATCGTAGAAGGCCTGACCAAGGCCTTCTACGAGCCGCGCACCGACAGCGAAACAATTGCGCTCAAGAATCTCTCCTTCAGCGTCCGAAAGGGCGAGTTCGTTTGCCTCGTCGGCCCCAGCGGATGCGGCAAGACGACGGCCTTGCGGGTGATCGCCGATCTGGAGCAACCCCTCTCCGGCGCGGTACAGGTGGTGGGCGGCGGACGACCCGCGGTGGTTTTCCAGGAGCAATCGGTCTTTCCGTGGATGTCGGTACAGGACAATATCGCCTTCCCGCTGCGCGTCCGCGGGATGTGGCGCAAGGAACGGCTGGAGCGGACGCGGCATCTGATCGATCTGGTGGGCCTGAATAGATTCGAAAAATCGCTTCCGCACCAGCTTTCAGGTGGGATGAAGCAACGGGTTTCAGTGGCGCGCGCACTGGCCGAAGACGCCGATGTCTTGTTGATGGACGAGCCCTTCGGGGCGCTTGACGAACAGACCCGGCTGGAACTTCAGCAGGAATTGCTGCGCATCTGGGATGCCTCTGGCAAGACGGTTCTGTTCATTACCCATTCCGTTGATGAAGCCCTGACACTGGCCGACCGGGTTTTGGTGATGTCGCATCGACCCGGACGGATACTGGCCGACCTGCAGGTCGGATTCAGCCGCCCGCGCGATGTCGTTGAATTGCGCCGCGACGAGCGGTTCTGGGATCTGACTTACGAAGTCTGGTCACTGCTAAAAGGCAGCGCAGTAGGCGAGGGAGAGGCGTGATGAGCGCGACAAACACAAATACCGACCACATGCGACCAGCCGAGAACGCGGTCACTGCGGAGTTGTCGACGCAAGAGCAAGCGCGCCTGCGCGCACCCTTTCATCGCGAGCGCGTCTTCCGCAACTTCTCTTACTTCAGCCCCCTCGTCATACTTCTGCTGTGGGAGATCAGCGCGCAATTGGGCGCTATCGACCGTCGCTTCTTTCCGCCGCCCTCCGCCATCGCCGAAACGTTCCTGTCGATGATCGTTTCCCTGGAACTGTTCCGCCATATCGGCGCCACGCTCCAGCGGGTTGCGGTGGGTTTTCTGATGGGGGCAATCCCGGGCCTTTTCATGGGTATTTTCCTGGGCTTGTTCCTGCGGCCGCGTCAGATCGTTGGCCCAATCCTGGCCGCGCTCTATCCGGTGCCCAAGATTGCCATCCTGCCGCTAATCCTGCTGGTATTCGGCACTGGCGATATGTCCAAATACGTGATCATCGCCATCGGCGTATTTTTTCTTATGTACTATAATACATTCGGTGGCGTTCGGCAGGTGCCACAGATCTATCTGGACGTTGCACAAAGCACGGGTGCTAATCGATACCAGGTATTCACTCAAATTGCTCTGCCCTCGGCTCTCCCTCAAATCTTCACCGGGCTGAAACTGTCGGCCGGCACCTCTTTCATTATTATTGCCGCAGCCGAATTTCTGGGTGCGCGCAGTGGTGTCGGCTTTTTCATCTGGTCTTCATGGCAAACGTTCTCGGTGACCCGGATGTTTGTGGGCATTGTGACCATCTCGATGCTAGGCTATCTCACCCTCACGCTTATTGATCTGATCGAACGCCGGGTTGTGCCTTGGGCACGCAACTGACATCGAGGTAAATTCGCACAGGGCTTGAATTCTGGTATAGCCAGGATCGTCGGGAAGCAAAGCATGGAGATAAGGTCTTGAGAACTGGCTCAAAGCTGATGGAAACCCGCGATCCCCTCGAAAGCCTGTCTGATGCCATTTACGGCGCGCTGCGCGCCGACATCATGCAGTGTCGACTGCGCCCGGGCGCAACCATCGACACCAACGAATTGACCGAGCGGTTCAACGTCTCCAAGACTCCATTGCGCGATGCATTGAAACGCCTGTCGATCGAAGGACTGGTCGACATACTTCCACGCTCCGGCTACCGCGTGAAGCCAATTACCTTCCGCGTCATTCACGAGATTCTTGATCTCAGAGCGGCGCTCGGCCCCCATGCTGCGTTCATGGCAGCACGCTATATCACTCCGGCTGAGTTGGAGGAGCTGCGTGCGATTCTCGGTGACTACCTGCCAGCATCCGGTCAGGGCGAACTGCAATCTGCCGCCAGACGCTTTCACGTTGCCGTGGCGCGGGCATCGCGGAACGCGCGCATTTCCACGCTGACCGACTCCCTTTTTGAGGAGCTTGAGCGCGTGATGCGCCTGACGGTCGATTTCTCACCACGCAAGGATGAGGACAGTAGAGATCATTTCCTGCTTATTGATGCCTTGGCCGAGGGAGACAGCGAAACAGCGTCCGAAATAGAGCGGTCGCATATCGCCAAAGCCCGGGCGTTTTTACTTGAGACGCTGATCGTCAAAGGGCATTTCTCTGATTCCGAAATTTCCGATTTGGGTCGAAGCCGAGCCATCTAGTGTTCTCCACCTGACACAGGATTCCCATTGGCGGCTTGATGTGCCACATTCCTGGCATGAGACGTTCCGGCATCTGCCTTTACCTTGGCCCCGCCGACCGTGCTGAGCTTCAAGCTCTGATCAGCAACCGCAACACCGTGCGCAAGCTTGTCTGGCGGGCCGAGATCGTGCTGGCGACGGCGGATGGTCATGGCTCCTTCGAGATCATGCGGCGCGCGAAGACGTCGAAACCCACGGTCTGGCGCTGGCAACAACGGTATCTCGAGGAAGGCGTGGCAGGTCTCAAGCGCGACAAGACACGACCGTCACGTGTGCCGCCGATGCCCATGGAAACGCGGCTGAAGGTCATCGCCAAGACGGTGCAGGAGACACCGCCCAACGCCACGCACTGGAGTCGCGCGCTGATGGCCGAAGCCATGGGCATCTCGCCGTCGAGCGTCGGCCGCATATGGGCGGAGGCTGGCCTGAAGCCGCATCTCACAAAGGGGTTCAAGGTCTCAAACGACCCGAAGTTCGAGGAGAAGGTCACGGATATCGTCGGGCTTTACCTCGAGACGCAGGCCATTCGGAGACCCGTTAGCAAACGCGACGAGCGCAAGATGCTGGTCGTCAGTCTTGGACGTGGCTGTCGCCGTCATATTGAACCGGCTCGCTAGGGCCTGCAGTCGGGGTCGTGCGATATCGGCGAAGTCATTCAAACGAGTCGCACTTTTGGCAAGTTCGACCAATCCGGTACCTAACTGGTACGTCTTGGAATTGACGTCGTAGGAAACCAGCCGGGCGGCTGCTGTCCCGCACCGAGCCGAACCCTTTGTTCCAAACGCCAAGGAGGTCGATCCGCCACAATCTAAATGACTAACCTTGCATTTATATTAGATACCGCGTGGGCGAGGCTGAAAGCCGTTGAATCGGATGTCTTTGGGTTGCCACTTGCGCCACCGCGTTGCTCGACTCTCAGCAGACCAGCCGCGCTCTCGGCCTCTACTATCCCGACGTTTTCTTTTGAATTGGGATCTGCGATGAGGCGCACCTTGGTGCCCTCAAGACCTATCCCTGCAAGAGCTACCGTCGCTGCGAGGTTCGCATTCTTCGGGTAGGATGCCGCCTTAGATATCTCTCTCGCCAGACTGGCTGCGCGATGGTTTCAAGCCGACCCAGGGGCCAACATTCTTCGAAGAAGCACGCGCCGTCAGCCCGCAACGCGCGCGCCGAGCGGCCTATCTCCCGCCCTCACAAATTCATCTTCAACGGCACAGGGCATGTGTTAGGGTTCATGGAGACGCCGCAATTTGACGCCCTCGGAAAAAGCGTCAAGACTAGTTTGCCGCGCACCGTGCACGCCCTGGCCTCACCGAAGGGAGTGAAAATGCAGATACGCCATGTTCGTCGCGATTACCTGACAAGACCTATCCACCGTTGGGCCAAGGTTGCCCTGCCCACGATGTCGGAAACCGAGGCCGAGGCACTAAGCGCCGGGGATGTGTGGTGGGAGGCGGAGCTGTTTTCCGGCACCCCCGACTGGCGCAAGTTGCGCGAGACAGACCCCCCGCGCCTGACGGACGAGGAGCAGGCGTTCATCGACGGCCCGTGCCGGGAGTTGTGCGCGCTTGTCGATGACTGGCGCGTGAACCACTTGGCCGCCGACCTGCCCGAAGAGGTCTGGAAAATGATGCACGACAAGGGGTTCTTCGGGATGATCATTCCGAAGAAATACGGAGGCCTCGGGTTCTCGGCCCTTGCCCATTCCGAGGTTGTGCGCCTGATCTCGGCGCGCTCGCTCGTGGCGGCGGTGACGGTCATGGTGCCAAACTCTCTGGGCCCGGGCGAGTTGCTCATGCAGTTCGGCACCGATACGCAAAAGGATTACTGGCTGCCGCGGCTGGCAGACGGCACCGAGCTTCCGGCCTTCGGCCTGACCAGTGAAGAGGCGGGGTCGGACGCGGCGGCGATGAACGACACCGGCATCGTCTGCGAAGGCGAATGGGAGGGTGAAAAGGTGCTCGGCCTGCGGCTGAACTGGGCCAAGCGCTATATTACCCTGTCGCCCGTCTGCACCGTTCTGGGCCTTGCCTTCAAGATGCGCGATCCCGATGGCCTGCTGGGCGATACCGAGGATATCGGCATCACCTGCGCGCTGGTACCGACGAGCCTCGACGGTGTAGAGACCGGCCGCCGCCACATCCCGGCCGGGCAGATGTTCCTTAACGGGCCGACCACGGGCACCGATGTGTTTGTTCCGCTCGACAACATCATCGGCGGGCGGGAGTACGCCGGCAGGGGCTGGATGATGCTGATGAGCGCGCTGGCCGCCGGGCGCGGCATCTCGCTGCCGTCACTGTCGGCGGCGGGCACCGTGATGTCGGCGCACACGTCCGGCGCCTATGCCCGCGTGCGCCAGCAATTCGGTATCCCGGTGTCAAAATTCGGCGGTGTGCAGGAACGCCTTGCGCGGGTCGGGGCCAACGCCTACGCGCTGGATGCGGCGCGTCAACTGACCTGCGTCGGGCTGGATCAGGGTCAGGCGCTGGCGGTGATATCCGGCATCATGAAGGCGAACGCCACCGAACGCATGCGCGACGCGCTCAACGATGCCATGGATGTCCATGCGGGCAAGGCGGTGATAGACGGCCCCGGCAACTATCTGTCCGAGCATTACAAGGCGATACCCATCGGGATTACCGTCGAGGGGGCCAACATCCTGACGCGCAGCCTGATCATCTTCGGGCAAGGCGCGATCCGGGCGCATCCGCATCTTCTGGACGAAATGCAAGCGCTCGAGATCGAGGACGACGCCGGGTCGCTGGATGCCTTCGACCGGCATTTCTGGGCCCATGTCGGCCATACGACCGCGACGTTCTTCCGCGCCCTGGGGCGTGCCTGGACGGGCGCGCGCCTTGCTCCGGCACCGCGCGACGCGGGCGCCGTCACGCAGATCTACCGGCGCATGTCGCGCTGGTCCGCCGCCTTTGCGCTGACGTCGGATTTCGCGTTCCTGACGCTGGGCGGCGCGCTCAAGCAGCGCGAGATGCTGTCGGCGCGGTTGGGGGATGTGCTGTCAGAGCTTTATTTCCTGTCGGCGACGCTGAAGCGCTGGGAGAATGAGGGTAAAAAGGAAGCCGACCTACCGCTGGTGCATTTCGCCGCCGAGACCGCGTTCGCAAAGATCAGCCGCAGCCTTGACCAGGCGCAGGCCAATCTGCCGGCGCGGTGGGCCGGCTGGCTGCTGCGCGCCGTGACGCTGCCCCGGCACGCATCGCGCGGACCTTCCGATGCGCTGACCGCAGATTGCGCCGATCTGATCACCGAACCGACCGAGACGCGTGCGCGGCTGTCCGGTGCCTTGTTCGAGAATTGTGCGCATGAAGGCATCGCGCAACTGGACGCGGCCTTTGCAGCCGTGATCGACTGTGCACCACTGGAAAAACGGCTGCGCGAGGCGGACATGACCCAGAAGCAGGCGCTCGACGCGGGCAAGATCTCAAAGGCCGAGAACGAAAAGCTGAACGCCATGAAAGCCGCCGTGCAGAAGGTCATCGCCGTGGACGATTTCGCGCCCGATGAACTCGCGGCATTCTTCCCGGACCTGAAATCCTCCAAGCCGAAAGCCGCTCCAAAGGCATCCCGAAAGGCCGAGAAATGACCGATCGTCCTGTCTACCTCATCGATGGCGCAAGAACCCCGCTCGTCAAGGCAAGGGGCAAGCCGGGGCCGTTCACGCCCGTGGATCTGTCCGTGCAATGCGGCCGCCCGCTGCTGACGCGCCAGCCCTTCGCGCGCGATGCCGTGGATCTGGTCATCCTTGGCTGTGTCAACGTCATCGCCGACGAGATGAACCCCGCCCGGGTCGCCGCGCTGCGGTTGGGGATGGGGGCGGCGATGCCAGCCTTCACGGTGCAGATCAACTGTGGCTCGGGCATGCAGTCGATCGACACCGCCTATCGCTACATCCGTGACGGCGGACACGATCTGATCCTTGCCGGCGGGACCGAGGCGCTGAGCCACGCGCCGCTGGTTCTGCGTCAGGAGGCGGTCGAGTGGTACGCGGGCATGGCCACCGCCGATGGCGCTTTGGATACGGCGTCGCAACTGGCGGGGCTGCGCGCGAATTTCTTCAAGCCGATCATCGGGCTTGAACGCGGCCTGACCGACCCGGTCACCGATCTGAACATGGGCCAGACGGCCGAGATCCTCGCACATCGCTTCGGTATAACACGTGAACAGGCCGACGCTTACGCTGTGGAGAGTCACAAGCGCCTGGCGCGGGCGCAGGAAGAAGGCTGGCTGTCGGGCGAACTGACCCCCGCCTTCGACAGGGACGGTGCGTGTTACGATCACGATGACGGCGTGCGCCCCGACAGCTCCGCCGAGTCGCTTGCCACGCTGAGCCCGGTCTTCGAAAAACCCCATGGCAAGGTGACCGCGGGCAATGCCAGCCAGATCACCGATGGGGCCTCTTGGGTGATCGTCGCCTCCGAAAAGGCCGTCGAGGACCACGGGCTTTCCCCGATCGCGCGGATCGTCGACAGCGAATGGTCGGCGCTCGACCCATCGATCATGGGGCTGGGGCCGGTGCTGTGCTCGACTGCGATCACCCGGCGCCAGGGATTGAGCCGCGATGACGTGGACATTTGGGAACTCAACGAGGCATTTGCCGCCCAACTGCTGGCCTGCCTGGCCGCGTGGGAGGACGCTGATTTCTGCAAGCAGGTCCTGGGCCTGGACGCGGCCTTCGGGGCGATCGACCGCGACCGCCTGAACATCGACGGCGGTGCCGTAGCGCTGGGACATCCGGTCGGCACAAGCGGGAACCGGATCGTGCTGCACCTGGCCAACGCGATGAAGCGCAAGGGCCTGACACGCGGCATTGCAACCGAATGCATCGGCGGCGGCCAGGGCGGCGCAATGTTGCTGGAGGCGATGGCATGACTGGACCTGTGCTGAACCATCTGGGAAAGACATGGTTGGAACTGGGGCCCGCCCGAACAGCCGAAAGCGACGGGCCGTGGCGCGCGGCCCGCGATGCGCAGGGCATCCTTTGGATGGCACTCGATGTCGAAGAGGCCGGCGCCAACACCGTCTCGCGCGACGTGCTGGAGGGGCTGGACCGCCAGCTTGACGCCATCGCGGAGGATCCGCCCGAAGGCGTCGTGATCCGCTCGGCCAAGATCGGCAGTTTCGCCGTCGGGGCGGATATCAACATGTTCCGCGATCTGAAGGATGCCGACGACTTCAAGACCATGCTGGATGAGGGGCACGCCGTGCTCGACCGGCTCGAGGCGCTTGAATGCCCGACGGTCTGCGTCGTGCACGGACAAGCGCTTGGCGGCGGTTTCGAGATCGCGCTGGCCTGCGACAGGATCATTGCAGTGAACGGTGCCAGCTTCGGCTTTCCCGAGGTCAACCTCGGGCTGCACCCGGGGCTCGGCGGGACATTTCGCCTGACCGAACGCATCGACCCGATCGAGGCCATGACCTTGATGCTGACCGGCAAGACGGCGCACACGAAGAAGGCCAAGGCATTGGGAATCGTTGAGACAATCGTCGAGGAACGCCATGTCGAAGCGGCGGTGCGCGACGCCATCAACGGTAATCGCAAGCACGACGGACCCAGCCTGAAAGACCGCGCCATGGCGCTTTCGCCTGCGCGCCGCCTGGCCGCACGCAAGATGCGCAGCACCGTCAAGGAACGCGCGAGCAGAGATCACTATCCCGCACCCTACGCGCTGATCGAGCTGTGGGAGACGCATGGGGGCGACCGCAACGAGATGCAACGGGCCGAGATTGCCTCATTCGCGGACCTCGTGACCAACGAGACGTCAAGGAATCTGGTGCGGGTGTTCTTCCTGCGGCAGGCGCTGAAGAACGATGGCGACGGCCAGGACGGCATCACCCATGTCCATGTCGTGGGGGCGGGCACCATGGGCGGCGAAATCGCCGCCTGGTGCGCGCTGAATGGCAAGAGCGTGACCTTCTCGGACCCCGATCTCAAGGCGCTGGGGCAGACGATCCGCCGCGCGGGCGACATCTGCAAGGACCAGCACCTGAGCGGCATCGAGAACCGCGATACGCTGGATCGGCTGATGCCCGATCCGGACGGGCTGGGCGTGCCGAAGGCCGACCTGGTCATTGAGGCCGGACCAGAAGACGCCGAGATAAAGCGCAAGATCTATGCCGGGATCGAGCCACGGATGAACCCGACCGCGACGCTGGTGACGAACAGCTCGTCACTCTCGATCACCGAACTCGCCAAGACCCTCAAGCGGCCGCGCCGCTTTGCCGGGCTGCACTTCTTCAACCCGGTCTCCAAGATGCAACTGGTCGAGGTCGTCTCCCACGACGCCCTCTACGGCGCGGTGGCGGATCGATTGGCCGCCTTCTGCGGCACCATAGGGCGACTGCCCGCACGCGTCGGCGACTATTCCGGCTATCTGGTGAACCGCGCGCTCACGCCTTACCTTCTGGAGGCGATCCAGTTGATCGAGGAGGGCCACGCGAAAGAAACCATAGACGCCGCCGCCGAAGCCTTCGGCATGCCGATGGGCCCGGTAGAACTGGCCGACCAGATCGGCCTCGATATCTGCCTTCATGTGGCCGAAAGCCTGAAATCGGGTCTATCCAAGCCGATGGTCGAAATTCCCGGCTGGCTGACCGACAAGATCGAAAACGGAGATCTGGGCAAGAAATCAGGCCGGGGTTTCTACGATTGGACGGACGGCAAGGCCGACAAAGGCGCCGCGTCGAACCCAGAGACCGCACAGGCCATCACCGACCGGCTGATCCTGCCCATCCTTGACGCCTGTGTGGAATGCCTGCGCGAGGGCATCGCCCACGACAGCGATCAGGTAGATGGCGCGCTGATATTCGGCACCGGATTCGCACCGTTTCGCGGCGGGCCGATGCACTACGCCCGTTCGCGTGGCGTGGATGAGGTGGTGGCGCGCCTGACCGAACTGGCCGAAAGCCATGGCGACCGCTTCCGCCCGGATCCGGGCTGGAAGGACTTGGACTGACATGCCGGGCGCGCCGCTGACCCTGTCCGATCCCGCGACCATGGCCCGCCGTATCGTCGAGAAGACCGGCGGCGATATCCGGCTGGCGTTGCCACTGGGGCTGGGCAAGGCGAATACCATCGTCAACGCGTTGACCCATCTGGCCATCGCCGACCGGTCGATCCGGCTGCATATCTTTACGGCGCTGACCCTGCAACGTCCGCGCCCCGAAAGCGATCTTCAGGCGCGGTTTCTCGGCCCGGCCGTGGACCGCTTGTTCGGCGCTTACACGCCGCTCGACTACACGACGCGGCTGTCGGACGGAACATTGCCCGACAACATCGAGGTGCAGGAATTCTTTTTCCAGGCCGGCACCTGGCTGGGAAACGCCGCGGCCCAGCAGGGCTATATCGCGGCCAACTACACGCACGCACTGCATGTTCTGATGGCCCGGCGTCCCAACGTGATCGCGCAGCTTGTGGCACGCGACGGCGATCGGTTCAGCCTGTCCGGCAACACGGATATCACGGCCGATATGTTGCATGCCCGCGCGCAGGGCGAACAGGATTTCATCCTTGCGGGCGAGATCAATCCGAACCTGCCTTTCATGCCCGGTGCCGCCGAAATCGGATCGAACGAACTCGATTGGGTGCTGGACGATCCCGCCACGCAGTTCGAACTGTTCTCGGTGCCCAAGCGCCCGGTCGCGGCGGCCGACCACGCGATTGGCCTGCATGTGGCCGGGCTGGTGCCCGATGGCGGCACACTTCAGATCGGCATCGGGTCTATCGGCGATGCGGTGGCCGCGTCACTGATGCTGCGTCACCGGGCCCCGGACACCCTGCGCGCCATCATGGCCGCCGCGCCTTTTCCCGGCCACGCCGGCGCGCAAGGCGGCCGTTTCGAGGTTGGGCTCTACGGTGTGACCGAGATGTTGGTTCAGGGCATCGTGGAGTTGGTAAAAGCCGGGATTATCCGGCGGGAGGTAGACGGCGCCGCCGTTCACGCGGGGTTCTTTGTCGATTGCCACGACTTCTACCGCTCTCTGCGCGAGATGCCCGAAGGCGAGCGTGCACGCATCCAGATGATGCCGGTGTCGTTCACCAACCAGCTTTATGGAGACGAGCAGGCCAAGCGCGCGGCGCGCCTTAACGCGCGGTTCGTGAACGCGGCGATGAAGGCGACCTTGTTGGGTGGCGTCACCTCGGACGTGACGGACAAGGGCCAAATCGTCAGCGGTGTCGGTGGGCAGTTCAACTTCGTCGACCAGGCGTTCGCGCTGCATGACGCGCGGGCGATCATCACCTTGCACGCCACCCGCGAAAGCAAGGGCGATGTGGCGTCGAACATCGTCTGGGATCATCCGCACGAGACGATCCCGCGCCATTACCGCGATATCATCGTGACGGAATACGGGGTCGCCGATCTGCGCGGACGCTCGGACGCCGAATGCGTCATGGCCATGATTTCGATCGCCGACAGCCGGTTTCAGCCCGAATTGCTGGAGCGGGCGAAAGCGGCAGGCAAGCTGCCCAAGGACGCGCAGGTGCCGCAGGCCCATCAAACGAACACGCCCGAAGTCCTGCGGTCATGGATTGCACCTTTCATGGCGGATGCAACCTTGGCGCGGTTCCCGTTCGGCACCGACTTCACCGAGGTCGAACAAAGCCTGCTGGCGGCCCTTGCCATCCTGAAAGCAAAAGCGGGATCGCGCCGGGCAATGGCAGGATTGCTCTGGCGTGGCCTTTTAACCGGCGCGCCCGATCCCCAGCAGCGCGCCGGTCTGGAGCGTCTGTCACTGGATCACCCGCGGTCTCTTGCCGATCGACTGACGAGGCTCGCAGTCAAGGGGGCCCTTAAAGCAGCGGCGGACAAATCCTGATCAACGGCAATCTGGCGTGTCACCTCGCGGCCAGGACGCCGCGAAAAGAGAGAGATAAATTCACCGGTCACCGTTGCTCCCGTCACCAGTCGTCGAGGTGGGCGGAGATCGTCACCGCGATCCCACCGAGCGACACGGCGATGAACACCCAACGCAAGGTGTCGAGATACGGCACTCGCGGCTCGATGGCGGATTCAAGGCCCGATCCACCCACATTCTAGCATTTCGGCGACCGCAGAAGGGGCGAAGACGAGGCTTGGAGAGCCAATTACCTGATCTGTCGGAAAAATCTGGCGATCTTGACGTCAAACGGCCACTTGGAGACTGTCAGCTTATATGGAGCAGCGTAATCAGCCCCATTCGCGCATTGGCCAACTTTCAGGAACCAAAGGGATAGGTCGCGCGTTAATACTGGCATACCGAACGTTGCTCCGAAAACAAACCAGGTGGGGACAAACATATGGCTCATCCAAAATCCACAAGATCCGGAACCATGACCCGACGGGGAATGCTGTCGGCTGTTTCCGCCATGTCGGTGCTCGCCCTGACGCACACGCCGAGCCGCGCGTTTGCGGCCAATTTGGATGTAGATGCATTCCTGTCGTTGTCCCAAAACTTGGTCGGGCAGGACGACCTGTCAAAGGATATCGCGGCGGCGATGCTCGATGCCTTCTCCGTCACCGGCCAGAAGGAAGCTATATCTGCGCTGGCGGATGGCAAGAATGATGATGCGATCGCCAATGAGATCGTCGCGACGTGGTACACCGGAGTGTCGCCTGACCCCGATGATCTCGACGTTATCACCTACACTGATGCGTTGATGTGGCAGGCGATGGATTACACGAAACCGTTGGCCTACTGCGGCGGTGCCATGGGGTATTGGGCAGAACCGCCTGGAGCCTGATAACAGCGCTCTTTTCCGTTCTCCCAAAAAATCACGGTCAAAGGAATTCCGAAATGGCATCTGACATCAGCGCAGACATTCTCATCATCGGCACAGGCATCGCAGGCGCGGTGGCCGGGGCAAAGCTTGCAAAGAAGGGGCTGAAGGTCGCCTTTTTGGAAAGCGGTAAACGGATCGATCGGTCTGAAGCGGTCGAGACGTTCTGGAATGCCAAGATCAAGGTGCCGGAATCGGCCTACCCCAACGATCCCACCGCGCCGCACCCTGTCAGCCATAGAATTGAAGACTATTACCAGCAGATGGGCCCCGAAAACTTCAAATCGACCTACATCAAGGTCGTAGGGGGAACGACGTGGCACTGGCTGGGCACCACGCTGCGGAATGTGCCTGCGGACTTCAAACTG
The DNA here is from genome assembly GCF_900110425.1 of Salinihabitans flavidus. GTDB lineage: Bacteria > Pseudomonadota > Alphaproteobacteria > Rhodobacterales > Rhodobacteraceae > Salinihabitans > Salinihabitans flavidus. The sequence continues at coordinate 18,000 of NZ_FODS01000023.1, forward strand.
AAATCCCTATACGGCCATGGCGTTGACTGGCCCTTTGATTACGAAGTGCTTGAGCCGTTCTATCTCGCGGCTGAGCAGGAAATCGGCGTGGCGGGCGATAGCTCGGAAGATTTGGGGTCCCCGCGGTCCGGGGATTTCCCGATGTCGATGATCCCGATGACCTATCTGGATAAGCAATTTTCGAAGTCGTTGGAGGGGTCGAAATATCAGGTCCGCGCGACACCGCAGGGCCGCAACTCCACCTTCCACGCGGATCGTCCCGAATGCTGCGGCAACGCGTCGTGCATTCCGATCTGCCCCATTCAGGCCAAATATGATGCAACCGTTCATGTGATGCAGGCAGAGGACGCAGGTGCTGTTGCTCATGACCAGACGACAGCCACCCGGCTCAATCTCGGGAAGGTTGGGCGGATCGCATCCGTTGACTTCCGCCGCGCTGACGGCAGCACTGGAACGGCCACCGGCAAAGTGGTTGTCTTGGCGGCCCATGCGATCGAAACGCCACGCCTGCTGCTGAATTCGGCGCAAGAAGGGGCCGAGAATGGTATTTCGAACAGCTCTGACCAAGTCGGACGCAATCTGATGGATCACCCGACCAAACTCAGCTGGGCTGTCGCGCCCAAACCTGTTTGGCCCTACCGCGGCCCGCTTTCGACATCGGGGATCGAAAACCTGCGCGATGGTGAGTTCCGCAAGGACCGCGCCGCATTCCGCATTGAGATGGGCAATGACGGGCACGCTTGGCCGACAGGCGCCCCGACTTCCACGGCTGCTGATCTGGCCAAGTCCGGCCTGCGCGGAGAAGAGCTGGATGCAGCGATCAAGGATACAACATCACGGCAAATCCGCCTCGCCTCCTTGGTGGAGCAATCTCCGGATGCAGGAAACCGCGTGACGTTGGACCCTGACAAGAAGGATGCAAACGGCATGCCGCTACCGCGCATCTACTTTGACTTTGACGACTACACCCGTGCCGGTCTGGATGCCGCGCAAGAGGCGCACGAAGAGGTGTTTGCAGCTCTTGGTGCCACCGACGTCAATCACTCGCCCGACTTCCAAGGCGCGGGGCATATTATCGGTACCGTCCGCATGGGCAAAGATGCCAACACGGCAGTCGTGGACGCTGACCTGCGCAGCTTCGACCACCGTAACCTGTTCCTACTGGGCTCAGGAACCTTCCCGACCTCCGCCACCGCGAACCCAAGCCTCACCATCGCAGCCCTGTCCTTGCGCGCGGTGGATGCCATCGCGGCCAGTGTCTCAGAGGCTGATTTGATGCCAATTGAGTGAGTTCAGAAATGCACAAGCAATCCGCCACGCAGGACGCGCAGTTGTCGACGAAGCGCACGCCAAGGCCGTAGCACGAGTTTCGCCATCACGAGCGCGCCCAAGCCAAAAATCCGCATCTTTATACCCGCAAAAGCTCCGAAGAGGGGCTGGAACAGGACTTCAATTCGCTCGATGCGCAGCGAGAGGCCTGCGAGGCCTATATCGCCAGCCAGAAGCATGAGGGATGGGAATTGCTCCCGGACCGATATGATGATGGCGGGATCTCTGGCGGCCATCTGGACCGCCTGTCATTACGGCGCCTCATGCAGGCGGTGGACGACAAACGTGTGGATCAGATCGTTGTCTACAAGATCGACCGGCTGACCCGCTCGCTTGCTGATTTTGCCAAGCTGGTAGAGCGGCTGGATGCGGCCGAAGCGTCCTTCGTATCGGTCACGCAAAGCTTCAACACGGCGACCAGCATGGGCCGCCTGACCCTGAATGTACTCTTGAGCTTCGCTCAATTCGAACGCGAGGTCACGGCGGAACGCATCCGGGACAAGATCGCGGCCTCCAAGCGCAAAGGACTCTGGATGGGCGGAAATGTGCCACTCGGCTATCAGGCCGATGGCCGGACTCTGAAGATCGACGAAGGCGAGGCCAGTACCGTTAGGGCCCTGTACGATCTCTATCTGGAGCACGGGCTCATTCGGGAGGTCAAAAACCGCGCGGATGACCTTGGCCTGAGATCACGTCGGCGGGTACGTGGGGCAGGACGTCTCTCAGGCGGCACGGCGTTCGACCGGGGGCACATTCATCACATCCTAAGCAATCCGATCTATGCTGGGCGCATCCGGCACAAAGGGCACGTCTATCAAGGGCAACATCCGGCGATCATTGATCCCGATGTTTGGGATCGCGTGCAGAGTATGCTTGACGGCAGGGCTGCAAAAACCCGCGGCACGACACGAAAGGCCACAAAATCACTACTGGCCGGAAAGCTTTTTGACGAAACCGGGGACCGCCTGACACCCAGTCATAGCCGGAAGAATGGCAAGCGCCTGCGATACTACATCTCCCACAGGTTGGTGAAAGATCGCAGCAAAGAGCACCCGGATGCCTGGCGTCTGCCAGCAGAGCAACTGGAGGGGCTGATTGCCGATCTGGTCAGAGAGCATCTGCAGCGCCACGACATTGCAGCAGTTCTGGTGAAAGACCTGCCTGCCGCGATGGTAAGTGCGATAACGACAAGACTGCAGGCCACTCAGACGACAAACTCAAGTCTAAGGCTGATTGAGCGTGCAGACCTGCGTCCGGGTAACCTGACCGTGCAATTGAGTCATTCAGAAATCGCTATTGTTATGGGCTGCGATCCGGACCAGATCGACGCGGATGCCCTGATCCTGAAAGCCCCGTTCCGGATGCGCAGGCGGGGCGTAGAGCTGAAGCTGCACCTTGGCGATGCTCAAGAGGAGGTCGATCAGACGCTTGTCCAGAACATCGTCAGGGCGCAAAGATGGCTGGCGATGATCATGGAAGGAAAGACATTCACTGAGATCGCAGAAGCTGAAGGCACATCAAAACGGCGGATTCAGGACGTCGTCGATCTCGCGATGCTCGCGCCGAACATACTCGATGCGATCGCAGCAGGTGAGCAGCCGGACGATCTGACCTCGGACTATCTGATCAAGTCGGGTGTTCCTGCGACCTGGTCAGAACAGAGAGAGCTTTTTACCAAGCTCTAGAGCCCCTGAAATTTCCCAAACTCGTACCGCCTAAAACGCAAACTGAGACTTCAGGCTAAAATCGGCCGGATTTTGTCTCAAGTGTGCGTCTCTTTCCGAAACCCGGAGACTCAAGCCACGGAAGTCTCGACACAATTTCCCGACAGTCTCTCGGCTGCAGAATCTACGGAAGTGTCTGGCTGGGGTGGTAGGATTCGAACCTACGATACACGGTACCAAAAACCGATGCCTTACCACTTGGCTACACCCCAACAATGAGCGGCTAATTACTGCGTGAAACAACTGGGTGCAAGCCCTGAATTGACAATTTCCGGCGCGCATATTCTGTGTTTTGCAGCGGAATTCTGGTGTGACACCACCTCCCACCAGAACTGCGGCTTGGACAAGGTGGCGCGTGCGGAGTTGCGGAAATGCACGCCGGAAAGGTCTGAAATCCCGTGTCGGTATAACGTCGGTATTTTGTCGGTATTGCGTCGGTGCGGCGGGCGGCCCGTCGCATCCCGATAGGAATCAGCGAAGATCGGGGAGGTAGCCGTCCGGCGCGTCGTCGGGGCGCTCGAAATCGAGCGCGGGGCGATCGCCTGCCCGGGTGGACCATTTGAACTCGTAACGCATTTCGCCCACCTCTTCGCCGGAGGCCACGATCAGGCATTGTGACAGGTGGCGAGGCCCGTCGTAGAGATCGACCAGCCCTCGCAGATGCGGGGCGTCCTCGATGTCTAGGGTAAAACCATCCTCCTGAAAGCGCAGGATGCGGAAACTGCGACCGTCCGCCTCCACCCGCATGCGCGACCGGCGCCTCTGATCCTTCTTGCGCGCGGCTTCGAGACCGGCGCGCACATGTTCCGGCAGAAAACTGTCCATAACCATCGCCCCCTAGCTTGAAAACCAAGCTTGCCATGATCGCGGACAGGGTCAAGCGGGGACCAGCAAGGTCAGGTCCGTGTGCGCAAATGCGCAACACATTTGCGGGAGACGAGGTTTTGTCGCCCTGCCAAAGGACCTAGGTCAGAGACAGCAAATTTCGGAGGCGAAGAAGATGGGATTGCTCGTAGAAGGAAAATGGACCGACCAGTGGTATGATACGAAATCCACGGGCGGCAAGTTCGAACGCTCGGAATCGCAGTTCCGCAACTGGGTGACCGCCGATGGTGCGCCCGGCCCGTCGGGCGAAGGGGGCTTCGCCGCAGAGGCGGGGCGCTACCACCTCTATGTCAGCTATGCCTGCCCGTGGGCGCATCGCACGCTGATCTTCCGCAAGCTGAAGGGGCTGGATGATCTGATCGGAATTTCGGCGGTGCATCCGGATATGCTCAGGGACGGCTGGACGTTCGATACCGATGACAAGGGCGCGACCGGCGACCGGCTTCATGGGCTGAGCTTCCTGCGCGACATCTACACGAAGGCCGACCCGGTTTATTCCGGTCGCGTTACCGTGCCGACCCTTTGGGACAAAAAGCGCGAGACGATCGTGTCGAATGAAAGCGCAGAGATCATACGGATGTTCAATTCCGCCTTTGACGATCTCACCGGCAACAGCCGTGACTATTACCCGGAGGAGAAACGCGAAGAGATCGACGCTGTCAACGCGCGGGTCTATGACACGCTCAACAATGGCGTTTACAAGAGCGGTTTCGCCACCACGCAGGACGCTTATGAGGCGGCGGTCGGGCCGCTGTTCGATACGCTTGACTGGCTGGAGGGGCGCCTTTCAAAGACGCGCTATGTCGTCGGCGACGAGATTACCGAGGCCGACTGGCGCCTTTTCACGACGCTGATCCGGTTCGATCCGGTCTATCATGTGCATTTCAAATGCAGCCGGTCGCGAATCGTGGATTATCCCAACCTCTGGGCCTATACCCGCGATCTCTATCAGCAGCCGGGTGTGGCGGAGACGGTCAACATGGAGCATATCGTGCGGCACTACTATTACAGTCACGATACCATAAATCCGCACCGCATCGTACCGGTTGTGCAGCGGCGTGATCTCGATGCGCCGCATGGCCGGGGGTGACGTCCCTTAGCGCCGCGCGTGGTATTCCACCATCGCGGCCAGATCCTCGGGCGGGGTGCCGGAGCGGACAAACGCGCAGGCATTCGGGCTTAGGTTGAAGATTGACCCGTCCGAGAAGAAAGAGGTGTTGGTAACGAAGATCACCCGCGTCTCGGGGTGGCGGTAGCTGGCGAAATCGGAGATGGCGAGCGCGCCACCATCCTGTAGCACCAGATCGAGAACAATCACGTCAAAGGCATGGTCGCGCAGCAGTTCAATGGCCGCGTCATGCGTCCCCACAAGCGCGACATTGGCGCCCATACGCTCCAGATGCCGCTTCCAGAGTTCGCCGAGTTCCGTCTCACTTTCTGCAATGAGAACTTCCATCGAGTTTCGCCTAGACCTAAGTTAGTCGAATAATAGACCGAACCGGATAAGGAACACCAATGATTCATCTTTTGACGGCGTAATCTTGCCTCGGACCTTGTTTCCTGCTCAAAACCTCGGTGAAACAGACACGCGGGAAAACAGGATGTCGGGGCGAGATCACGGCGGAGGGGTGGATTTGGCGGCGGCGCGCTGGGGCGGGGCGCGGACGGATTGGCTCGACCTGTCCACGGGGATAAATCCGGTGCCCTATCCCGTGGCGGAGCTTGATCGCGCGGCGTGGACCGACTTGCCGGATCGGGACGCTCAGGCGGCATTGATCGCTGCGGCGCGGCGCTTCTGGAAGGTGCCGGACGGCGCGGAGGTTCTGGCCGCGCCGGGCGCCTCTGCGCTGATCGCGCGGATACCTGCGCTGGTACACCCCGGTCGGGTGGAGATCCCCACGCCGACCTATAACGAACATGCCGCCGCCTTCGCCGCGCAGGGCTGGCAGGTGGGGGACTCCCCCGGAGAGGCGCGGGTGATTGTGCATCCCAACAACCCGACCGGCCAGTTCTGGACGGACGCGGATGTGACAGCGCCGCTTTGCGTGATCGACGAAAGTTTCTGCGATATTGCACCAGAGCGGAGCTTGGTCACCCATGCCGCGCGGCCCGGGCGGATCGTACTCAAGAGCTTTGGCAAGTTCTGGGGGCTGGCGGGGCTTCGGCTTGGCTTTGCCATCGCCGCTCCGGATCTGATCGGGCGTCTTGCCGCGATGCTGGGCCCATGGCCGGTGTCAGGGCCGGCGCTGGCGGCGGGCGCCACCGCTCTGAACGATCCCGGCTGGGCGGAGGACACGCGCGCGAGGCTGACACGCGATGCCGCCCGGCTCGATGCGCTGATGAAGGCGTGCGGCGCCGTGGTGGCTGGCGGCACACCACTGTTTCGCCTTTACGAGGTGGACGATGCCGCCCGATGGCAGGAGCATCTGGCGCGCGCACGGGTCTGGAGCCGCGTTTTCCCCTATTCACCGCATCTGATACGGCTTGGCCTGCCGGCGCCGGATCGCTGGCCGCAGTTGGAGGATGCGTTATGAATACCCCGGAAATTCTTGCCCTTGCGCTTCTCCTCGATGCCGCTGTTGGAGAGCCGCGCGCGATCTGGGACCGGGTGCCGCATCCGGCGGTGCTCATGGGGCGCGCGGTGGGCTGGGCGGACGAGATGTTCAACACCGGCGCGGCGGGCCGGATCTCCGGGATCGCGGTGCTTGCGGTGATGGTCCTTGCGGCCGGAGTGATCGGGGCGGTGCTTTCGGAACTCGGCTGGCTGCCGGAGCTGTTGCTGGCGGCGGTCCTTCTGGCGCAACGCTCGCTTGTCGATCACCTGGGCGCAGTGGGCGATGCCCTGCGGTTGTCCCTGGGCGACGGGCGGCGCGCGGTGGCCCGGATCGTAAGCCGGGACACCTCCGCGATGGATGGGCCCGCAGTGGCGCGGGCGGGTATCGAGTCGGGGGCCGAAAACCTGTCGGACGGGGTGATCGCCCCGGCGTTCTGGTTCCTGATCGCGGGGCTTCCGGGGCTGCTGATCTACAAGCTGGTGAATACCGCCGACAGCATGATTGGCTATCGCACGCCGCGCCATGCCGAGTTCGGATGGGCGGCGGCGCGGCTTGACGATCTTCTCAACTGGGTGCCGGCGCGTCTGACGGCGCTTCTTATTGCCGGGGTGCATGGCGGGCTGCGCGGGTGGCGCGCGATCCGGGCGGATGCGCGGCTGCATCGTTCCCCCAATGCCGGATGGCCCGAGGCGGCGATGGCGCGGGTGCTGGGCATCGCGCTAGCCGGACCGCGAAGCTATGACGGGGCGATGCGGGACTATCCGTTCGTGAACCCGCACGGCGCGCATGAGATCGGGCCGGAGGCGGTCGATGCCGCCGTGCGCGCGCTGTGGCGGGTGTGGGGGGCGGCGTTGGCGTTCGCGCTCATCCTCGCTGTATTCTGATCGGGTCGAAGGCTTGCGGGATCGACGGCACCTGCTACGCTTGGGGCACAGATTTCCAATGAGGTTTCCGATGCGCTTGATCGTCCCGTTCATCATCAGTCTTTTTGCCGCCGCCCCGGCCCTGGCCGACACCCCCTGCGGGGGGAGCTTTTCCGGTTTCGTGAATGACCTCAAACAGGAGGCCATTGCCAAGGGCCATTCCCGCACCAGCGTGGAGAGCTTCTTTGCCTCCGTGCGGCAAGACCCCAAGACACTGCGCGCCGACCGATCGCAGGGCGTGTTTCAGAAGCCGTTCCTCGAATTCTCGCAGATGTTGATTTCGGCGAACCGGATCAACGTGGGCCGTCAGAAAGCCCGGCAACATGCGGCCACCTTCGACGCGGTCGAACGGCAATACGGCGTGTCGCGGGGTGTATTGCTGGCCTTCTGGGGGTTCGAGACTGATTACGGCGCGTTTCAGGGCGATTACAACACGCTCAATTCGCTGGTGACACTGGCGCATGACTGCCGCCGCCCGTGGCTTTTCCGGCCGCAGGTGTTTGCGGCTCTGACGCTTTATGAGAGGGGCAATTTCGATCCCAGGACAACCACTGGGGCCTGGGCTGGTGAGATCGGCATGGTGCAGATGCTGCCTGCCGACATCCTCGAAAACGGCGTGGATGGCGATGGCGACGGCAAGGTGAGCCTGAAAACCTCGCCACAGGATGCGCTCATGTCAGGGGCGAATATGCTGCGCGATCTGGGCTGGCGCAAGAATGAGCCGTGGTTGCAGGAGGTTGTCGTGCCTGCTGACCTCGACTGGGCGAAATCGGGACTGGATCAGACCATGCCGGCCGCGCAGTGGGCCAAACTCGGTGTCCGGCCGCGGCAGGGCCAAGTTGCCAATCTGCCTGCATCCCTTCTTCTGCCGCAGGGGCGGAAGGGTCCGGCCTTCCTCGTCTACCCGAATTTCAGGGTCTTTTTCGAATGGAACCGGAGCTTTGTCTATGTCACCACGGCGGCCTATTTCGCCACGCGGCTGGAGGGGGCGCCGGTCTATGACAGGGGCAATCCCGATCCGGGGCTAAGCGGAGCGCAGATGAAACAACTTCAGCAGAAGCTGCGCGCGCGTGGTCATGACGTGGGCGGGGTGGATGGCATCCTTGGCGCGAAGACCCGCGATGCGGTGCAGAAGGAACAGATCCGCCTTGGCCTGCCCGCCGACGCCTGGCCGACGCCGACGCTTTTGTCGCGGCTCTGAGCCTGGGGCGTCACGGGCGCACCGGGAAGCGGTCCCCCGCATCCGTCAAAAGCACGAGCCGCCCGGCGTTTTCGACGAACTTGTCGCTGCGATCCCTGCCGTTGTCGAAGGTCACGCCACCATCGCCTCGGCTTTCTTGAGATCGACGGAGACAAGCTGCGAGACGCCCTGTTCCTGCATTGTCACCCCGAAAAGCCGGTCCATCCGGGCCATCGTCACCGCGTGGTGGGTGATGATCAGGAACCGTGTTTCGGTCTGGCGGCACATTTCATCCAGCAGATCGCAGAACCGCGCGACATTGGCATCGTCGAGCGGCGCGTCCACCTCGTCGAGCACGCAGATCGGGGCCGGGTTGGCGAGGAACACCGCGAAGATGAGCGCGAGCGCGGTCAGCGTCTGCTCCCCCCCGGACAGAAGCGACAGCGTTGAGAGTTTCTTGCCCGGCGGCTGGCACATGATCTCAAGCCCCGCGTCGAGTGGATCGTCGCTTTCGACCAGAACGAGGTTCGCCTCTCCGCCGCCGAACAGGTGGGTGAAGAGCATGGTGAAATTGCTGTTCACCTGTTCGAAGGCGGTCAGCAGCCGTTCGCGCCCCTCGCGGTTGAGGCTGGCAATGCCATTGCGCAGGGTCTTCACCGCTTCTTCGAGGTCGGATTTCTCGGTCACAAGCTGATCGTATTCCTCCTGCACCTCGCGGGCGTCCTCCTCGGCGCGCAGGTTCACCGCGCCAAGCGCGTCGCGCTGGCGGCGCAGACGGGTGACATCGGCCTCTATCGCGTGGCTGTCGGGCATCTGTTCCGGATCGACTGCCAGCCGCTCCAGCAGCGCCTGCGGGCTGAGGTCCTGCTCTTCGGCGATCCGCGCGGCGGCCTGAGTGACCGTGTCCTTCGCCGCGTCGAACCGGGCCTCGGATCGCGCCCTTGCCTCTCGTGCCTCTGACGCCGCGCGCTCGGCGTCGCGTTCGGCATGTTCGGCGGTTCGAAGCGCCGTTTCGGCCTCTGCCAGCCGGTCGGCGGCGTGGCGGCGGCGCTCTTCGGCCTGTTCGATCGCCTCTGACAGCTCCTCGCGCTTTTCAGCGATTTCCTCGGGCAGCTCCTGCGCCTCGGACAGTTCGGCCTCTGACGCGATCTTGCGCTCTTCCAGCTCTCCGATCCGCTTTTCGGCGGTTTCGAGGCGGTGGCGCCAGCCGCTGATCTCCTTTGCGATCTGCTGGGCGCGGGCCGTGCGGGCCTCTCCGGTGCGGCGCAGCTCATCGTGTGCGGAGCGTTTCGACATCATCGTGATGCGCGCCGCCTCCACCGTCATCTTCACATCCTCAAGCTCGGCGCGGGCCGCGTCCAGATCGCCAAGCTCTTCGAGCGCGCGTTCGGCCTCGCGCAGGGCCGCGCGGGCGGTCATGGCCTCTTCCTCGTGGCGCGCCACGGCAAGGCCAAGCGACTCGAGCCGCCCCGCCGCAAGGTTGCGATCCGCCTCTGCCCGGCTGAGCTTGCGTCCGGACTCGGCCACGGCCTGATCGGCGTCGCGACGGGCGGCGCGCGCGGCGCGATCGGCTTCTGTCAGGTCGGTCAGCCGCTTTTGCAGGGTTTCATGCGCGTCCTGCGCCCCGTCGGCGCGTGCCGTGGCACGGGCCATCTGCTGTTTGAGCTCTTCCAGACGGTTGAGCTGTTGCAGGCGCAGCGCGGCGGCGCTTGGCGCGTCCTCGGCCCAAGCACGGAAACCGTCCCAGCGCCACAGATCCCCTTCGAGGGACACGAGCCGCTGCCCCGGTTTCAACAGCGGTTGAAGTCGCGCGGCATCCTCCGGCGCGACCAGCCCGATCTGACCCATCCGCCGTTGCAGCACGTCGGGCACGGAAACATGCAGGCTCAGCGCGGTGACCCCGTCGGGCAGGGTCTGCTCTGTGTCATAGGGCGGCAGCGCCTGCCAGCCCGAGGGGCCGTCTCCCTCCACCTCCGGGGCGCGTAGATCGTCGGCCAATGCGGCGCCGAGCGCCTTTTCGAACCCCTGCTGCACCTGAAGCCGGTCGAGGATCTGCCCGCCCTCGGCGGTGTCGCGTTCCACCAGTTTCGCCAGCGCCGTGACCTCGGCCCGCAGGGCGTTCAGCTCTCCTTCCGCCTCGGAACGTTCGGCGCGCGCGTCAGCCTCGCGGCTCTGGGTATCGGCGCGGGCCTGCTCTGCGGCATCCAGCGCCTCGTCGGCCTGTTCCGCAGCCTCGGCGGCCATCTCGGCGGCGGCCTCGAATTCCTCCAGGTCGGCCTCGGCGCGGGCGAGCGCCTCTTGCGATGTGGCCACGGCGGCGCGGGCGCGCTCCGCTTCCCCTTCGCTTTTCTCAAGCGTCTTGCGGTTGTCGTCCAGAAGCCTTTGGGCCGAATGATGCCGCGCGGAGAGCCGCGCCATATCCTCGGTCAGCGCGGCCAGATCGCCCTCGCGCGTTTGCAGAAGGGTGGCCGCCTCGCTCGCCTCTTCGGCGGCCTGCGCAAGCGCCTCGTCGTGGCCTTCGCCCGCGCGTGCGAGTTCCCGGGCCTCCCATTCAAGCCGCTCCATGGTCTCGCCCGCGTCACGGTTGAGCCCGGCTTCACGCTCCATGTCGCGGGTCAGTTGTTCGATCCGGTTGCGCAGGGTCTCGATGGTCTGGCGCGCGCGGGCCTCCTGATCGTTGAGCGCATCGCGTTCCACCGTAAGACGTTGCAGGAGCGCCGCCGCGATCGCCTCCTCCTCGCGCAGCGGAGGCAGGGCCACATCCTGCGCCTCCCGGTCCTTCGCCGCTGCGCGTGCGGCCGATTCGGCCCGTGCGGCCGCCGTAACACACTCGCGCAGTTCCGATTCTGCCGCCGCGCGCGCGTCGTCCGCCTCGCGCCAGCGGCGATAGAGCAAAAGGCCCTCGGCCTGCCGCAGCTCCTCGCCGATGGCGCGGTATCGGGCGGCTTGCCGCGCCTGCCGGGCGAGTTGAGAAAGCTGCGCGCCAAGCTGTTCAACCACGTCGTCCACGCGGGTGAGGTTGCTTTCGGTGCCGCGCAGCTTCAGCTCCGCCTCATGCCGGCGCTGATAGAGGCCGGAAATTCCCGCCGCCTCTTCAAGGATGCGGCGGCGCGATTTGGGCTTGGCGTTGATCAGTTCCGAGATCTGCCCCTGCCGCACCAGCGCCGGGCTGTGCGCCCCGGTGGAGGCATCGGCAAAAAGCATCTGCACATCGCGCGCGCGCACATCCTTGGCGTTGACCTTGTAGGCGCTGCCCACGTCGCGGGTGATGCGGCGCACGATCTCGAGCGTGTCGTCATCGTTGAACCCGGCGGGGGCGAGCCGTTCGGAGTTGTCCAGCTGCAGCACGACCTCCGCGAAATTGCGCGCGGGGCGTGAGGCGGTGCCCGCGAAGATCACGTCCTCCATCCCGTCGCCGCGCATGGCGGTGGGGCGGTTCTCGCCCATGATCCAGCGCAGCGCCTCCAGCAGGTTCGACTTGCCACAGCCATTCGGACCGACCACACCCGTCAGCCCGTCGGTAATGATCAGGTCCGTGGGGTCGACAAAGCTTTTGAAGCCGGTCAGACGCAGCTTGGAAAAACGCAAATGCTGGAGCCTTTCGATGATTCCGTTGATTGAACGACTCTGGAAAACCTCTGCCCGTCGAGTCAACTGTAAACCCCACGATATGGAAGTTTCCATTAACTTTTCCACAAGATATTGCGGAATCCCGCCGATGGGTTTGCTGCTGTCGCGCCGCTGCCGGGCCTCGGGATGTCGCAAATCTCCTTGACCCGGTGCGGTGATTGCGGCCAAACAGGGGGGACATGGTGTCCCCGCCGACCCGGCAGGCCGGTTGGGATGAAATGGGAATGCGGTGCGGGGCAGAGCCCCAATGCCGCAGCCGCCCCCGCGACTGTAAGCGGAGAGCGTGCCTTCAACGCCACTGAGGCTTCTGCCTTGGGAAGGGAAGCGCGCGCATCGACCCGTGAGCCAGGAGACCGGCCATGTGACAATGAAACCCCGCCCCGTCGGGTGTGACGGGAGAATGGAGAAGACAGTGATGATGATGACGAAAACCGCAAACCCCGCTGCCGCCCGATCCGGCCTTGGCGCTTGCGCGCTGGCCTTGGTTCTGGGGGTTGCCCTGCTGACCGTGTCCGGCATGGCGCAGGCGACCGTTCTGCACGACGCCGCCCATGATCAGCGCCATGCCATGGCCTTTCCCTGCCACTGAGCGGGGAGCCTGACCAACTCATGACCAAAAATCTGCTGTCCAGCGCGGTGTTCGCTGGCCTGATAGCGGGAGCCGTGGCGGCCCTGCTTCAGTTCATGTTTGTCATTCCGCTTCTTCTGGAAGGGGAGCTTTACGAAAGCGGGGCGCGGGTGCATTTCATGTCCGACGGATCGACACAGTCGGTTCGCGAGGCACCCGGTCTTGGCACCGAATGGGGCCGTCATGCGATGACGGTTGGCTTCAACCTTGTCACCTATACCGGCTATGGCCTGTTGCTTCTGGCGGGGATGGTTCTGGCACGCGCGCTGCGCGGGCTGGAAATCACGCCCGAGAGTGGCCTGATCTGGGGGATCTGCGGCTTTCTCGCGGTGCAGCTTGCGCCTGCGGTCGGGCTGCCGCCGGAGCTTCCGGGCACGCCTGCGGCGGAACTCGCGCCGCGCCAGATCTGGTGGCTGGGCACGATCCTTGCCACAGTGGCGGGACTGGGCCTTGTCGCCTTCTGGCGGGGTCTTGCGGGGCTTGTCGTCGGGCTTGTCCTGATCCTCGCTCCGCATATCATCGGGGCGCCGCATCTCGATACCTATTTCGGGATTGCCCCGCCCGAACTTTCGGCGGAGTTCGCCACGATGAGTCTTGGCATGGCCATGATTGGCTGGGGGCTTCTGGGCTATTTCAGTGCCTATTTCTTCGCTCGCGGAGAGAGATAAGACCGATGAGCCCCGGCGGTGAACCTGCCGGGGCCTGCCGCCTCACGCGAAGGGCGAAAGCTCCCGATACCCCGAATTCCCCGCTGGCACCGAAGCGCGCGGCATGGCATGACAAGGCCGGGCAACGCAAAAGGAGCGCGTCATGGGAGAGGGGTTCGGCAAGGGCTGTCATCTGCATCTGATCGACGGGTCGGCCTTCATTTTCCGGGCCTATCACGCGCTGCCGCCGCTGACGCGGAAATCCGACGGAATGCCGGTGGGGGCGGTGTCGGGGTTCTGCAACATGCTGCAACGCTATGTGGACGGCAACAACGGGCCGGATGCGCCGACGCATGTGGCGGTGATCTTCGACAAGGGCAGCCACACGTTCCGCAATGTCCTCTACGATCAATACAAGGCCAACCGCGAGGAGATGCCCGAGGATCTGCGCCCGCAGATCCCGCTCACCCGCGAGGCGACGCGCGCCTTCAACATCGCCTGCGAAGAGATCGAGGGCTTTGAGGCCGACGACATCATCGCCACGCTCGCCGTGCAGGCGCGCGACCGGGGCGGGCGGGTGACGATCATCAGTTCCGACAAGGATCTGATGCAACTTGTCGGGGATGGCGTCGAAATGCTCGACGCGATGAAGAATCGCCGGATCGACCGTGAGGGCGTGATCGAGAAGTTCGGCGTTCCACCCGAAAAAGTGGTGGATGTGCAGGCGCTTGCCGGCGACAGCGTGGACAATATCCCCGGCGCACCGGGGATCGGGATCAAGACCGCCGCGCTTCTGATCAATGAATTCGGCTCTCTTGAGGAGCTTCTGGACCGCGCCGAAGAGATCAAGCAGCCCAAGCGGCGCCAGACGCTGATCGACAAGCGCGAGCAGATCGAGATGTCGCGCAGTCTGGTGGAGCTTGACGCCGACACGCCGCTCGATTTCACGCTGGAGGATCTGGAGGTGCGCGACCCCGATCCGGAGAAACTTCTGGAATTTCTGGCACAGATGGAGTTCCGCACCCTGACCAAGCGGATTTCCGAAAAGCTCGGGGTGGAGGCGCCAGTCGTTCCCGAACCCAAGCCCGAGGCGGCCAATCCCGGCGAGGTCGCGGTGGAGGAGCCCCCCATCGACCCGGACCGCTATGAGTGGGTGCGCGACCGCACGGCGCTGGATGCGTGGATTGAAAAGATCATCGCCGTGGGCCGCGTCGCGGTGGATACCGAGACCAATTCGCTCAACGAGATGCGGGCCGAACTGGCGGGAATCTGCCTTTCGGTGGAGCCGGGGGAGGCGTGCTATATCCCCGTGGGGCACAAGACGGGGGCGTCGGGCGATCTCTTCGGATCGGACGAACTGGCCGAGGGGCAGTTGCCGCTCGACGAGGTGTTGGACGCGCTGCGCCCGGTACTGGCCGATGACGCGGTGCTCAAGATCTTCCAGAACGCCAAGTATGACTGCAAGGTGCTGGCCCGTTACGGCGTGGAGGTGGCGCCGATCGACGATACCATGCTTCTGAGCTATGCGCTTCACGCCGGAGAGCATGGGCACGGGATGGATACGCTGTCGGAGCGGTATCTCCGCCACACGCCGATCCCGATCAAGACACTTCTGGGGTCGGGCAAATCGGCCATCACGTTCGATCGCGTTCCCATTGATGAAGCGGTGAAATATGCCGCCGAGGATGCCGACATCACCCTGCGGCTCTGGCTTCGGTTCCGGCCGATGCTGCATCAGCGCAAGGTCACGGCGGTCTACGAGACGCTGGAGCGGCCGCTGGTGCCGGTGCTGGCCGCGATGGAGCGGGCGGGCGTGAAGGTGGACCGCGAAACGCTGTCGCGCATGTCGCATGCCTTCGCGCAGAAGATGGCGGGCCTTGAGGCGGAGATTCACGAGCTTGCGGGCCGGTCCTTCAACGTTGGAAGCCCCAAGCAGTTGGGCGAGATCCTGTTCGACGAGATGTCGCTTGAGGGTGGCAAGCGCGGCAAGACCGGCGCCTATGCCACCGGCGCCGATGTGCTGGAGGATCTCGCGGCGGTGGGGCACGACCTGCCGGCCCGGGTGCTTGACTGGCGGCAGGTCTCGAAGCTCAAATCGACCTATACCGATGCCTTGCAGGATCACATCAACCCCGAGACCGGGCGCGTTCATACCTCTTACGTGCAGGCCGGGGCGAATACCGGGCGGCTGGCCTCCACCGATCCGAACCTTCAGAACATTCCCGTGCGGTCCGAAGAAGGGCGCCGCATCCGGGAGGCGTTTGTCGCGGATGAGGGCAAGGTGTTGCTCAGCCTTGATTATTCGCAGATCGAGTTGCGGATTCTGGCACATATCGCGGGGATCGACACGCTCAAGGCGGCGTTCCGCGACGGGCAGGACATTCACGCCATGACCGCGTCGGAGGTGTTCGGCGTGCCGATGGACGCGATGACGCCGGAGATCCGGCGGCAGGCCAAGGCGATCAACTTCGGTGTGATCTACGGCATTTCCGGCTTTGGCCTTGCGCGGAACCTGCGTATTCCGCGCGGCGAGGCGCAGGATTTCATCAATCGCTATTTCGAGCGGTTTCCGGGCATTCGCGCCTATATGGACGACACCAAGGCGTTTGCCAAGGAACACGGGCATGTCGTGACACTGTTCGGGCGCAAGATCCACACGCCGGAGATTAACGCGCGCGGGCCGCGGGCGAGCTTTGCCTATCGTGCGGCGATCAATGCGCCGATTCAGGGCACGGCCGCAGACATCATCCGGCGCGCTATGATCCGCATGCCGGAGGCGATTGCCGGTCTGCCCGCCACGATGCTGTTGCAGGTGCATGACGAATTGATCTTCGAGGTGGCGCAGGACAAGGTGGACGAGACCATCAACGCCGCGCGCGCGGTGATGGAGGGCGCGGCGGAGCCGCTGGTGAAGCTGGATGTGCCGATCGTCGTGGATGCGGGACAGGGAGCGAACTGGGCCGAGGCGCATTAGGCCGAACGCCCTGCAACAGCGACGTTTTCAGCGCCTATAGCGGCGTTCATGGACAGCGGGGCCTGAATGAATCTGGCATGAGGCGTATGCTGCAGCCGCGACCGGAAAGGGTATCCCATGAGCCGCGAGACGAAACTGATCCTGTGCCCGTTGAACCTTCGTCATGCGAAGCTCGAATACAACGCCTATAGCGAGGCTGTGGAAATGGCGCAGCGGCGCGGGGCGCGGCTGATCGTGGCGACCGTTATCCCCGAGATCGAAAGCAACATGAACGTGTTGGATCCAAAGGGATATTGGGAGCGGGAGCTGGAAAAGTTCCTCGCCACACACCCGGCGGAGGGCGTGGAGGTTACGCCAATGATCCGGCGCGGTGCGGTGCACCGGCAGATCGTCAAGCTGGCCGATGAGCAGAAGGTGGATCTGATCGTGATGGACGCGGCCAACCCCAAGGTGCGCGACTACCTTCTTGGTACCACGGCGAGCCATGTTGTCACGCATGCGGAATGTTCGGTTTACGTGGTGCGCTGAACGTCCTAACCTCTTGCCAGTAAAAGAGGTTTCATGGGCGAGCATCATCATCACCATCCCCGGATAGAGGGCGACCGGCGTGTTGCGGCGGCGGTCGGGGTGAACCTTTTGCTGACGCTGGTGCAGATCGTGGCGGGGGTGATTTCAGGCTCGCTCGCGATGATCGCGGATGCGATTCACAACCTTAGCGATGCACTGTCGCTGGTTATTGCTTTCGCCGCGCGGCGGATCGCGCGGCGGCCTGCGGACGAGGTGATGACCTTCGGCTATGGCCGGGCGGAGGTGGTGGCGGCCCTGGTCAATTACACCACGCTGATCGTCATTGCCCTGTATCTCGTGAGCGAGGGAATTCAGCGTCTTTTCAACCCCGTAGAGGTGCAGGGATGGATCGTCGTGGTGGTCGCGGGCGTGGCGTTGGTCGTGGATCTGGTCACGGCGCTTCTGATCTATTCGATGTCGAAGGACAGCGTGAACATACGCGCCGCCTTTGTGCACAATGTCGCGGATGCCTTGGGGTCGGTGGCGGTCATCGTCGCGGGGACGCTGATCCTTCTCTATGACTGGCGGCTGGTCGATCCGATTGTGACGCTGGGTATTGCGGGCTATATCTTGTGGCATTCGTGGCAGGGGGTGCGACCCGTTGTAAGAATTCTGATGCTCGGCAGCCCCGAGGACATGTCTTTGCGCGCCGTGCTGGCCGCGATCGAGGATGTAGAGGGGGTGGCGTCGGCGCATCACCTGCACGTCTGGCGGATGCAGGAACATGAAGCCGCGCTGGAGGCGCACGTGGTGCTTTCCCCGGGGGCGGATGCGGCGGCGGTGAAGCAGGCGCTGCGCGATGTGCTGGAGGCGGATTTCGGCATCCGCCACGCGGTTCTGGAGCTTGAGACGAGCGCGGATGCCTGCGACGGGGCGGCGGCTATCGGGCATTGAACGGCGAATCACCTCAAGTCATTGTTAACGCTCAAAAACCCATGTCGGTAAAACGTCGGTATTCTGTCGGTATCGCGTCGGTGGCGGAGCCGCCGGGATGCGTGATGAACGCGGCGTTCGGTGGCAAGATCTTAAGATCGGGTAAAGATGTGACGTGTGGTGGTGCTTAGTCCGAAGTGGTCAGGCGGGTCACCAGCCTGCGGGCCATCGGGGCAACGAAAAGGATCACCGGGAAGGCCACGGCCCAGCTTGAGATCCAGCCCCCGGCCCATGTGCCGGCGAAGTTTTCGGCAAACCCCACGGCCCGGACCGTCGAGATGCCCGACACGATGAACGACATCAGACCGGAGACAAGAAAGCCGAACAAGAGATTGGCGAAACGGGCGGGAATCATGGCGCACTCCTTGGCGGAAACTGTGTTGCGCGATATATATTCTGAATATGGAATATTGCAACCGGGCGGCTACAGCGCCGCGCGCAGCCAGCCGAGGCCGGCGGTCGTGGTGACGCCGGCGGGTTTGTATTCGGCGCTGACAAACCCGGTAAAGCCATCAGCGTCCAGCCGGTCGAAAAAGGCGGGATAGTCGATCTCTCCGGTGTCCGGCTCAGAGCGGCGCGGGGTTTGTGCGATCTGCACATGTCCGGCGCGGTGGCCGTGCGCGGCCCAGGCCGCCATCGCGTCGCCGGTGATCTTTTGCGCGTGGTAGGCATCGAATTGCAGCGCCAGATTGGGGGCCGAGACGGCATCTAGGATCTCGGCGGCGAGGTCGAAGTCATCGAGGAAATACCCCGGCATGTCGCCGGTGTTGACCGGCTCGATCGTGAGTTTCTGCATTGGCGCCGCATCGGTCGCCCAGCGCAGGTTGTCGATCAACGTCTCGCGCGCTTCCGGACCCTCGGCCTTTCCGGCCATGATGTGCATCAGATCAGCGCCGAGCACCTGGGCAAAGCGCAGGGCGCGTTTGAAATCGTGGCGGAAGCGGTCCTGCCCGGTGGGAACGGCGGCATAGCCACGCGCGCCGCCCGCGCGGTTTGGCGGCGGCGCGTTGATCAGTGCGAGTTTCATGTTCGAGATGCGCAGCGCGTCGAGGATCTCTGTTGCCTGCGTGTCATAGGGCGAAGGTATCTCCACCGCGGTGAATCCGGCGTGACGCGCGGCGGCGATTCGGTCCACCAGCGGCAGCTCGGTGAAGAGCGTGCTGATATCGGCAGCGAATCGGAGCATTCCCATCCTTTGATGTTCAGGTTTCAAATGGCATTGCGCGGCAGGCCGGGCGCCGGTCAAATACAAAGGAGATAAACAGCAGTGCCTTTGAGTATCAGCAGACCATCATGGCCGAAATGAGGCAAGCGAATTTGGTGAATCGTGGCCACCTGCGGTCAGAGCCCGAGAACGTCCACCATGTCGTATTGCCCCGGTTTCCTGTCCTGCCCCCACAGCGCGGCCCGAAGGGCGCCGCGGGCGAAGATCGCCCGGTCTGTCGCCACATGGCGCAGCGTGATCCGTTCCCCCGGCGCGGCGAAGAGCACATCGTGTTCGCCCACGATGTCGCCGCCGCGGATCGCGGTAAAGCCGATGTCGCCACGTTGGCGCGGGCCGGTGATGCCGTCGCGGCCGCGGTCGGCCACCTCGCGCAGATCGACGCCGCGCCCTACGGCGGCGGCCTCACCCAGCATCAGTGCGGTGCCCGAGGGGGCATCGACCTTGTGGTGATGGTGCGCCTCTATCACCTCGATGTCGAAATCCTCGTCCAGCGCGGCGGCCACCCGCTTGGTCAGCTGCACCAGAAGATTGACGCCCAGCGACATGTTGCCCGCCCGCACGATCACCGCGTGGCGCGCGCAAGGCTCCAGCGCGGCGATATCTTCGTCGCTCATGCCGGTGGTGCCGATCACATGCACGGCGCGCGCCTGCGCGGCGAGCCGGGCGAATTCCACCGTGGCGGCGGGGGCGGTGAAGTCGATGACGGCCTGCGCGCGCGCGAACGCCTCCAGCGGCTCATCGGTAACGGTGACGCCGAGGGGCGCGCCGCCCATCGCCTCTCCGACATCGCGGCCGATCCAGTCGTGACCGGGCCGTTCCACCGCCCCGGCGAGGCGCGCGCGGTCGCTTTCCTGCACGGTCTGGATCAGCATCTGGCCCATGCGCCCGGAGGCGCCGGTGATCACGATACCCGGCAAGTCGTTCATGTCCATTCTCCCACGGCAGGTTTGCGCACTCATACCCAATGCCGCGGCGCTTGGCAAAGCCCCGCGAAAGCCCTAAGTGGGGCGCATGGCAAAGAACAGTTTCCAGGACGGCCCCGGGCCCACACAAAGACAGCTTCGCGTTGGCGAGTTGATCCGCCGCACCTTGGCGGAGGTGCTGGCGCGCGCGGATATACACGATACGGAGCTGAACCGGCTGTCGATCACGGTGGGGGAGGTCCGGACCTCCCCGGATCTGAAGATCGCAACGGTCTTCGTGCTGCCGCTGGGCGGCGAGGGCAAGGAGGATGCGGTGCAGCTTCTGGCGCGCAACAAGGGAGAGTTGCGGCGGGTGATCGGCAAGAAGGTGGGCCTGAAGTTCGCGCCCGACCTGCGGTTTCGCATCGACGAGACCTTCGACCGGATGGACGAGACGCGGCGCCTGTTGTCGCAGGACAACGTCTTGCGCGATCTCGACGACGAGGAGTGATGCGCGCGCTGGTCCTGGTGCTGCTGCTGATTTACGCGCTGCCGGCGCAGGCGGTGACATGCCGGGACATCGACCACGAGGGGCGCCCCTACACGGTCTGCGAGGTGGACGCGGCGCGCGAAGATCTGCGGCTTTTCCTGAGCGATGACGCGGGTGATCTGCTTGGCCAGTTCGGCGCGGTGGACGCGGCGCTGGAGGCGGAGGGCGCGCGGCTGGCCTTTGGGATGAACGCGGGGATGTATCATCCCGACCGCTCGCCCGTGGGGCTTTATGTCGAAGAGGGCAAGGCGCAGACCCCGCTTGTGACCCGCGCGGGGCCGGGCAATTTTGGCCTGCTGCCCAATGGGGTGTTCTGCATCGAGGAGGGGCGCGCACGGGTCTATGAGACACTGCGCTATGAGGCCGAAGGCCCCGCGTGCCGCGATGCCACGCAGTCGGGGCCGATGCTGGTGATTGACGGGGCGTTGCATCCTCGGTTCCTGCCCGACAGCGGCTCGCGCTATCTGCGCAACGGGGTGGGTACCTCGGCGAACGGGCGGCGCGCGGTCTTCGCGATTTCCAATCAGCCGGTGACCTTTCACGAATTCGGGCGGCTGTTCCGCGATGTGCTGAACACGCCCGACGCGCTTTACCTCGATGGCAATATCTCGCGTCTGCACGCGCCCGCGCTGGGGCGGTCGGACCCCGGATTGTGGGTCGGGCCGATCGTGGGCGTGGTGGAGCCGGCGGAGAATTGACAGGGGCGCTGGCATCCGATACCGCGCCTTTCCTGTCACAAAAACGAGGGCATCATGGGACGCAGGCGCAAGGGGCGCGACATTTCCGGCTGGCTGGTGGTGGACAAGCCTTCGGGCATCACCTCCACCTCCGTTGTGAACAAGGTGCGCTGGGCGCTTGACGCGAAGAAGGCGGGCCATGCCGGCACGCTCGATCCCGACGCGACCGGCGTTCTGGCGGTCGCGCTGGGCGAGGCGACAAAGACCGTGCCTTATGTCACCGACGCGCTGAAGGCGTATCGGTTCACCGTGCGGCTGGGGCAGGCGACGAATACCGACGATACCGAGGGCGAGGTGATCGCAGAATGCGATCTGCGCCCGGACGATGCGGCGATCGAGGCCGCGCTGGCGCAGTTCACCGGAGAGATCGAGCAGGTGCCGCCGAAATTCTCGGCCGTGAAGATCGACGGGCAGCGCGCCTACAAGCTCGCGCGCGACGGCGAGGACGTGGAGATTGCCGCGCGGCCGCTCTGGGTCGAGGATCTGGTGATGACCGGACGGCCCGACGCCGACCATGTGGAGCTTGAAATGACCTGCGGGAAGGGCGGTTATGTCCGGTCCATCGCCCGCGATCTGGGCGAGGCGCTGGGCTGTCATGGCCATGTGGTGAAGCTGCGGCGCATCTGGTCCGGCCCTTTCGAGGCCGAAGACGGGCTCAGCATGGACGAGATCGAGGAGATGGCGCGAACCCCGGCGCTTGACGCGTATGTCGGCCCGCTGGAGGTGGGGCTTTCCGATCTGCCAGAGGTGAAATGCACACCCGAGGGTGCGGTGCGCCTTGCCAACGGCAACCCCGGCATGGTGATCGCGCATGACGTGGAATATGGCGAGGAATGCTGGGCCAGTTTCGACGGGCACGCCGTGGCGGTGGGCATCTACCGGGCCGGGACGCTGCATCCCGCCCGGGTGTTCAACCGCGGCTGAGCGCGTCGGGCGGCGTTGCAACCGCCCGCCGAACCCGGCACAACAGGTGCATGATCACGCGCAGACATCAGAAGTGCGATGCGGCCTCCGAAGCGGTCTATTCGGACTGCGAGACCTATCGCTATCGCCTGAGCCGGTGCTGGACACCCAAGGGCGCGCGTGTCCTGTTCATCATGCTCAACCCGTCGAAGGCGACGGAGGCGCAGAACGACCCCACGATTGAACGCTGCGAGCGGCGCGCGCGCAGGCTTGGGTTCGGCGCGTTCGATGTGGTCAATCTTTTCGCGCTGCGCGAGACCGATCCGCGCCGGCTTCGGGCGCATCCCGCGCCGGTGGGCCCGGGCAACGACGCGCAGGTGACTGCGGCCTGCCGCGGGGCCGACAGGGTGATCGCGGCCTGGGGCGTGCATGGGGCGCACATGGGGCGCGGCGCCGAGATGCGCGCGATCCTGTTGGCAGCGGGCGCGCCGCTTTTTCATTTCGGTCAGACGAAAGAGGGCCACCCGCGCCATCCGCTCTATCTTCCCTACACGCTGGCGCCGGAGCCGTGGGACGTGATGGGCGCGCATGACTTCGAGGAGACGCCATGACAGAGCAAGATACCCAAGAGCCGGACCCCCGGAAGCAGGACACGCGACAGCCCGGCGCCGTAGAGCTCGACGTCGAAGCCATCCGGTCTCTTGCCCGTGAGCTGGAAAAGCTCAATTCGCATCGTTTCATCCGGGTGCAGAACTCGCTTTGGCGCTTGATCCTGTTTCAGTTCACGCGCGGACTGGCCTTCGGGCTTGGCTCTGTTCTGGGGGCGACGATCCTTGTGTCCATCGTCGCATGGTGGGTTTCGCAGTTCGAGTTCCTGCCGATCATCGGGGAGTGGGCCAACCAACTCGTCGAGGAAATCCAGGACAAACAGGGCCCATAGGTCGCCGCGCGCGTTAACCATCGCGTCCGATTAAAGTTGCCCGGAGACCCTTGTCGGTGGCCTATTGAGGCCGGGGTGATCCGCGTGAGGGTGGTGACATGTTTTATCTTGCCGGGCTGCTGGGCCTGATGGCGATGGGGGCCGCAGCCTTTGTCGGAACGGATTCTCTGGACACGGAGGAGGCGGATGAAAACGACCTTCCCGAGCCAGAGGGCGAACTGACGACAGATTTTCAGACCGAGGCCGGGAATGGGGAGGCGGCGGACGGGGGCACGGACAGCATCCTGCCCGGCACTGACGAGGGCGAAACGCTTGGCGGCGGGAGCGGCAACGATCAGATCAACGGATATGACGGTGATGATCTGCTGGAGGGCTGGGCCGATTGGGATCAGCTATTCGGCGGGGCCGGCGATGACACGCTGGACGGCGGGGAGGGCGACGACACATTGCATGGTGGCGATGGGGACGATCTTCTTGCGGGCGGTGCCGGCGACGACAATATCTTCGGTCATTTCCACGATGACACGCTTTTTGGCGGTGCGGGCGGGGATTCCCTGCACGGCGGGATGGGCGATGACCTGCTGGACGGTGGGGAGGGCGCGGACGCGCTGCATGGCGGCTATGGCGATGACACGCTGCTGGGCGGCACGGGCGAGGATACGCTGTTCGGCGGTCCGGGCGACGATCTGATCGTCGGCGCGGGAGATGGCGAGGCCGATTATCTCAATGGCGGGGCGGGCGACGACCTTCTCATGGCGGGGAGCGGCGATATCGTCACCTCCGGCGAAGGGGCGGACACGATCACGCTTCATGACCGGATGAGCGAGGCGGCGACGGTGATCGACTATGACCCGGATGAGGATAACCTCGTGCTTCTGATGAATGAGGCGGACGTGGCGCCGGATCTGTCGCTTGTCCCCGATGCGGACGATCCGGGCACCTCGCATCTGCTGCTGGACGGGGTGGAGATTGCGGCGATCCGGGGCGGCGGCGATCTGTCGCTGGCGGATATAACGTTGTTGCCGCAGGACAGCCCCACCGCCGCGATCATGCGAGTCTGAGCCATCAAGGGGCTGCGCCGGTCGCGCTGGCATCCCCCAGTCGCTCGTTCACCTCGATATCGCGGCCCACGCGGAACCGCCGCGGCCGGCAGGAATCCGTTTTGTTCAGCGCAGGCCAAAGCCCCGAGGGTCAAATTCACCGGGTCCACGCGCATCCTGCGAATCGCTCTCTCAAAAGCGATTCTGGCCATGTGGTCGGGACAATCACATGCCCCGACCGTGCAGCGCCCGGCTCATCAAGCAGCGAGCTTTGCTGTCTTCTCGACCAATCGTCGGGCCTGATGCGCCACCGACGCGCGGCCGGCCGCATCGAATTCCCCGGCCTTGGTCGAATAGCCATAGGGGTTGCCCCCGGATTCGGAGATCGCGGAGTCGGTGTAGCCTGGTGTCACCACGATCGCCCCCCAATGCATGAAAGTCGGATACAGAGTGAGCAGTGTGACTTCCTGACCGCCATGGGTGTTTGCCGCGCTGGTGGTGGCGGTCACGGCCTTGTCGGCCAGTTTGCCAGCCATCCATAGCGGACCGAGAGTGTCGATGAAGGCGCGCAACTGGCTGGCCACCACGCCATAGCGGGTGGGCGCGGAGAAGAAGTAGCCTTCGGCCCATTCCATGTCATCGGGGCCGACCTCCGGAATATCCGCCATCTTGTCGGCTTGTGCCTTCCAGGCGTCCTGCCCTTCCACAACCTCTTGCGGCGCGGTCTCGGCCACCCGGCGCAGGCGAACCTCCGCGCCTGCGGCCTCCGCGGCCCTGGCGGCTTCCTCGGCGATCTCGTGGTTGGTGCCGTATGTCGAATAGAATATGACAGCGATTTTCGGTGTGGGCATTCTGACCTCCATTCATGTCTCACCTTTCATGTGATCAGCAGGGCCGGGCCATGAAAGGTGTATGTGCGCAAATGTCTTGTGCGTGTTTGCAGAGAGGATCAAACCGCCTGCCTTTGCCCACGCACTGCAAGGTGCTGGCGGAATTGCCCCCTTTTCTTTTGCCGCGATTCCGCCTATACGCCCGCATCTGACCGGCGACAGCCGTGCAGACATCTCCAAGGACCGTGCTGGACGACATCCCGGCTCGTGCCCTCACCCTTCAATTCAAAGGAGACCCCGATGTCGATTACCGTTGACGAAAAACAGCGCCTGATGACGGAATTTGCCACCAAGGAAGGCGACACCGGCTCGCCCGAGGTTCAGGTGGCCATTCTCACGTCGCGCATTTCCACGCTGACCGAGCATTTCAAGACCCACAAGAAGGATAACCACGGCCGCCGTGGCCTTCTGATGATGGTGGCCAAGCGCCGCAAGCTGCTTGATTACCTCCGGGGCAAGGACGAAGGCCGCTATCGCGACCTGATCAAGCGTCTCGGCATCCGCCGCTAGGCGGACCGCCGACCGCTGGTTCGTTGACCGCGTCCCCACCGGGGCGCGGTTTTCTTTTGTGGCGCCGCGGTGGCTTGGCAAGGGGGGTTCGATTCGCTATGAAATGATATGTAATAACATATCCATATCGGAGGCCACCAATGACTGATACCCGCCTGCCCGTCACTGTCTTGTCCGGTTTTCTGGGCGCCGGCAAGACCACTCTGCTGAACCGAATCCTCAACAACAGGGAAGGCCGCCGCGTCGCCGTGATCGTGAATGACATGTCCGAGGTGAACATCGACGCGGATCTGGTGCGCGCAGGTGGCGCCGAGTTGAGCCACACGGACGAAACCCTTGTCGAAATGTCGAACGGCTGCATCTGCTGCACCCTGCGCGACGACCTGTTGGCGAAGGTGCGACGGCTGGCCGACGAGGGCCGCTTCGACACGCTGGTGACGGTGGTCGATGCCCGCAACCTGCTGGAGAATTTTTCCAGCCACGACTTTCTGAGCGACCGGGGGGAATCGCTGGGGGAGGCCGACGACCGCACTCTGGTGGACCTGTTGACCGACCAGATCGAATTTGCCGACGTGGTGATCGTCAACAAGATCTCCGAGGCGGGCCCCGAGCGTGCGGATACCGCCCGCAAGATCGTCCGCAGTCTGAACGTCGACGCCCGCATCCTGTCGACCGACTTTGCCGATGTGCCCGCAGACAGCGTGCTGGACACCGGGCTTTTCGATTTCGACCGGGCGCATGAACATCCCATGTGGGCCAAGGAACTCTATGGGTTCGCGGATCACGTCCCGGAAACCGAGGAATATGGAATCGCCTCCATTGTGTTTCGGGCGCGTGCGCCGTTCGATCCGGGACGGATTCACGCCTTTCTGGACGGCCCGCTGCCCGGTGTGATCCGGGCCAAGGGGCACTTCTGGATCGCCACCCGTCCCGACTGGGCGGCCGAGTTTTCACTTGCCGGGGCGCTGTCGAGCGTCAAGCCGCTTGGCAAGTGGTGGGCCGCTGTCCCCCGGGAGCTTTGGCCGGATCACCCGCAGGCGCACGCCTATGTCCGCCAGAACTGGGCCGAACCGTTCGGCGACCGGCGGCAGGAACTGGTTTTCATCGGCAGTGGCATCGACTGGCCGGCGCTTCGGGCCGGACTGGAGGCGTGCCTCATACCGGAGGCCGAGGCGGAGGATCTTTCGGCGCTGACCGGGCTGAGCGATCCGTTCCCACTCTGGCGTGAGGCAGGGGCCGCCGCATGAGGACGACCCGGAATGGCAATCGCGGTGCGACGCGGCTGCGACTCCGCCGCCGCAAATCCGATCCGATGCGCGATTTCGATGCCTTGCCGCCGCACCTGCGCTGCTGGCTGGCGCAGGCGGCGCGGCCGTGGTCGCCGGCGTCCTGCCTCGCCATCTGGCGCCGGTGTGCGCGCGGTGGGTGCGATGTGACGGAAGCGCTTGCCCGCCTCGACCAGATCGAGGCGGCGATGCTTGCCCGGGACGCGCCCCCCGCCGCCATGGCGTCTCAGTCGGTGGAGGCGCGGGCCTGACGACGCCCGGCGCCGGGGATCGGAAAGATCACGTCATAGGCCCAGTTGAAAGCAAACGCATAGACGAGATAGAAGCCCGCGAAGCCCAGATCCATCACCAGCGCGGTCATCAGGCTCACGTCGAGATGCCACGCGATGAAGAGCATCAGCACCACCAGAAGCCCCGCCTCGAACAGCAGCGCATGCAGGACGCGCAGAGCAACAGTCTTGTGCACGTGACCGGCCAGCCGCAGCATCGCCCGGTCGAACAGCACGTTGTAGAGATAGTTCCACAGGGTGGCGATCGTGGCCCCCACGACCGCCACGACGCCGATGGCGAGCGGCGCCATGTCAAAGGCCCACGCCCCCAGCGGTGTGACGATCAGCAGGCCGAGAATCTCAAAGCTGACGGCGTGGCGAATACGGTCCGGTGTTGTGCGCATTCCGGGGCTTCCCTTCTGTCATGCCGGGCCGTCCCGTATGGTGCCGCATCCGCGGGGGAGGTCGTCCTTCCGCGAGGGCTCATAGCAGCCCGCCGGGATCGCGGCAACACGCGCGGGCGCGCGCGCTTGTCCTTTCAATCGGCGGCAAACTCATGTATGGGCGGACAATCTGAGACGTGTGCCCGGGCCCCGGCATTCGAGAGATATGATGGAAGGGGTCGGCGGCAATGGGGCCGCCATGCAAAACGGAAGACCCGGGAGGGCCCGGGAGTGCTTCCAATCAGGAAACGATGATGTTTGACGTAACGACGAAATCCATGAAATGGGGCGAGGAAACCCTCACCCTTGAAACGGGCAAGATTGCCCGGCAGGCCGACGGCTCTGTGATCGCCACTCTGGGCGAGACCAGTGTCATGGCCAATGTGACCTTTGCCAAGGAACCGAAGCCCGGAATGGACTTCTTTCCGCTGACGGTTCACTATCAGGAAAAATACTATGCTGCGGGCAAGGTGCCCGGTGGCTTTTTCAAGCGCGAGGCGCGTCCGTCGGAAAAGGAGACGCTGACCGCGCGTCTGATCGACCGGCCGATCCGCCCGCTGTTCGTGCCCGGCTTCAAGCACGAGACTCTGGTGATGTGCACCGTGCTGAGCCACGATCTTGTCAACGATCCCGATGTCGTGGCGATGATCGCCGCCTCTGCGGCGCTGACGATTTCCGGCGCGCCCTTCATGGGGCCGATCGGCGGATGCCGTGTGGGGTATGTGGATGGGGAATATGTCCTCAACCCGGAAATCGATGACATGCAGGATCTGCGCAACAACCCCGAGCAGCGCCTCGATCTGATTGTCGCGGGCACCAAGGACGCGGTGATGATGGTCGAATCGGAAGCCTATGAGCTGTCCGAGGCCGAAATGCTGGGCGCGGTGAACTTCGCGCATGAGCAGATCAAGCCGGTTTGCGATCTCATCATCGATCTGGCCGAAGATTGTGCGAAAGAGCCGTTCGATTTCACTCCGCCGGATTATTCGGAGCTTTACGAGGTCGTGAAAGCCGCAGGCGAAGAGCAGATGCGCGCCGCGTTCGCCATTCGTGACAAGCAGGAACGCACCCACGCGATTCCCGCCGCGAAAGAAGCGATCAAGGCGGCCCTGACCGAGGAGCAGCTTGAAGACGCCAACCTTGGCGCGGCTCTCAAGAAGCTGGAGTCGACCGTTCTGCGCGGCGATGTCGTGAAGAACGGCAACCGCATCGACGGCCGCAAGCTCGACGAGATCCGGGACATCGAATGCGAAACCGGCCTTCTGCCGCGCACGCATGGCTCCGCGCTTTTCACCCGTGGTGAGACGCAGGGTCTTGTCGTGACCACGCTGGGCACCGGCGATGACGAACAGTTCGTCGATGCGCTGCATGGCAACTTCCGGTCCAACTTCCTGCTGCACTACAACTTCCCCCCCTATTCGGTGGGCGAAGCGGGGCGTGTCGGCCCTCCGGGACGGCGCGAGATCGGCCACGGCAAGCTGGCATGGCGCGCGCTTCAGGCGGTCCTGCCGCCGGCGACCGATTTCCCCTACACGATCCGCCTTGTGTCGGAGATCACCGAATCCAATGGGTCCAGCTCGATGGCCACGGTGTGCGGCTCATCGCTTGCGATGATGGATGCGGGCGTGCCGCTCAAGACCTCTGTTGCCGGCGTGGCGATGGGTCTTGTTCTGGAAGACGATGGCGAATACGCGATCCTGTCGGACATCCTTGGTGACGAAGATCACCTCGGCGACATGGATTTCAAGGTCGCCGGCACCGCCGAGGGCATCACCTCGCTTCAGATGGACATCAAGGTTGCGGGGATCACGCCGCAGATCATGGAAAAGGCTCTGGATCAGGCGAAGGCCGGCCGGATGCACATCCTTGGCGAGATGGACAAGTCCATCTCGGGCGCGGGCGATTTCTCGGTCCATGCGCCGCGGATCGAGACCATGCAGGTTCCCACCGACAAGATCCGTGAAGTGATCGGGTCGGGCGGCAAGGTGATCCGCGAGATCGTCGAAGTGTCGGGCGCCAAGGTCGATATCAACGACGATGGCGTGATCAAGATCGCCTCGCCCAATGCCGAAGCCATCCAGAAGGCCTATGACATGATCTATTCGATCGTGGCAGAGCCCGAGGAAGGTGAGATCTACAAGGGCACGGTGGTGAAGATCGTCGATTTCGGCGCCTTCGTGAACTTCTTTGGCAAGCGCGATGGCCTCGTGCACGTCAGCCAGATCGAGAACCACCGCCTGAACCATCCCTCGGATGTGCTCAAGGAAGGTCAGGAGGTCTGGGTCAAGCTTCTGGGCTTCGACGACCGTGGCAAGGTGCGCCTTGCGATGAAGATGGTCGATCAGGAGACCGGAGAAGAGATGAAGAAAGAGGAAAGCGCGGAGTAGTCTTTCCTTCCAGATCGACGAACAAGGTCCCGGCACTCGTGTCGGGGCCTTTTGCGTTAGATGCGGCTTTATCTAGTTCGAAGATCCCCGCGCTTTCTACCTCAGATGTGCAAATAGTTGGGCATAAAATAGAGTAAAAACCGCAAATGACACCTTCACCGTCAAGACCTGCGAGAAAGCTCCATTTTGAGTTCCCGTCCGAAACGGAACCGGAATTGAAGGCGTGGCTTTCGGAGGCCGTGCCTGATCCTTCGTGGACTCAAGCGCCTGAAAATGCAGAGATATTGAAGACCGCTCGTCAGAGGTTGGTCCTGCGCATATTCTTCGGTGACGCGCATCCGAGCCTTGTTGCAAAGATGTTTCCCTTGCGCAATATCAGCTCGATGCTGCGCTACAAAAAATATGCCTACCAGGAGTTCTGCAACGGGCAGGAGGCGCGCGCGCGCGGGATCAGGGTACCACGGCCTTACTGCTATTTCCATCGGCGCCTCTTTGGTCTGGTGACTGGCTCGGGGCTGGTAACCGAGGACCTTGCTGGTCATCGTGATATCTTACAATTGTCCAGAACACGGCCGGGTGGTTATTTGGAGGCATCTTTATTGGCCATCCCAGCGCTGTTGTCATTGTATCATGCGGGCGTTCATCATGTGGACGCTCGGGACGAGAACATTCTGATCGCTCCGAACTATGATGATGGCACCAAATTCAGCATTATTGATTGGCAATACGCCGCTTTTTTCGAGCCCCGGTCGGACTGGCTTCTGGAACACCTCTGCGCTCACTATATTCGCAAAGCTCCTCTTGGTGAGCGTGAAGCACTATTGAATGATTGGGTTAAACGGTTGCATGGGCAGGCTGATATGGATACGCCGCTGGACATTGTAAAACAACGTGTCGAGCGCTTGCTGAATGCTAGGCCCTCCGTTCGCGCCCGACTGCACCTGAAGCCGGTCGGTAAGGATTGATAGACATGTCAAGCCCTTTGCCTCTAGCCAAGATCGGGAATTACTTGCGTCTTGCTGCAGCCGTTATTCGAGGAGGCACGGTTCGCTTCTACACCGGTGATCTGAAGTCCTTTTACGCCGACATGAATGATGCCGATATCAACTATGTCGTACTACGTTGGAGTGATCATGTCCCGCGATGCGCACAGGAAGAAGCCGCCAGCAATGATGACATCGACCACCTGATTGCCGACGATCAAACTTGGGAAATTCTGGAGATTTCGTCCCGCCACCACGGCGGTACGAAATGTGATTATTATTCAGTTTCCGGCCAACAAGGTTCCAGCTACCGCAGTATGCCCTACTATATGCCAGCACTGGCAGAGCGGCTGTTGAAAGGGCGCGTTCTGGACCCGCGTGGCTTTTTTCGGCCTGATCCAGTGTCTGAGTTTTTCGCCTTTGCCTACCATTTATGTTATCATAAAGGGCACCGCTGTGGCATTTTGATCGGTGGCGGTTTCAATGGCACCGTGGATGTACCCAAGAAAGACTACGTTGCGGAACTGCGTGGGCTGGCAAAGGCTGCTGGGGACATTGCGTTGCCCGAGCCTCTGACCCTACTGGCTCTTCACGAGTTGCTCAGGTCTTCTGATTGGAACATGCCTTACGACCTGATGGTGCGTTGGCCGGATCAGCATCCATTCATGGCGACACTAATCGAATACGAACAATCTCTGGCCACCACGAAAGTAGAGAGATGTAAAGGCCTTACCGTGTTCATACTGCGCGAAGACGGCGACGCTCCGGATATGGTTCAACTGGCCACGCGAATGATTTCCGAGAGGTTCACACCGCTGGAAACAGTCATTCTGGATGAAACGCAACAAGACCGGGTGATCCGGCAGACGCGCGGCGGCGATTGGGTGGAGAAATACTGCGGCGCTGTTGTTCGGCCAACTGTTGCCATCATTTGCCGCAATGCGCCCTCACCTGGACCGCTTCCCATACCCATGTCGCCTGCAAAGGTTAAGAAGCGCTATCCGCATGTTGCCAATACCGACGTGTTGATCAAGCGTCGGATCAGGGATGAGATCAACGCCGCCACACCGTCATCGTTTGATCGTGTTGTCATCCATGCGACAGACAATGCGTTCGAATGCGCCGAAACTCTGTCAGCGATTTTTGGAGATGGTCTGGATAGCGCACTCGGGCGGTTCTCGCAGACCTGAACTGCAGGGGAGGAGAAGCCTCCGAACCCCTGCAATTCGATAACATGACGTCACACCGATTCTTCCTGCGCGCTCCTTTGGGTCAGACCCGGATCAGGCCGGATTCTTGGCAAAGCGCAGATAGGGCAGCTTCTTGTCGAGCTGGCCGTATTTCGCCTCCGCGTCCACGTCGTTGAGGCCGAGCGCCACGATCACGTCCTGCCCGGTCTGCCAGTTGGCCGGGGTGGCCAGCGGCTGCTGGTAGGTGCGTTGCAGGCCGTCCAGCGCGCGCAGCACCTCGGCGAAGTTGCGGCCCACCGACATCGGGTAGGTCATGATCAGCTGCACCTTCTTGTCGGGGCTGACGATGAAGACAGAGCGGACACTGGCGGAATCGGCGGCGGTGCGGCCATCGGGCAGATAGGCGTCGGCGGGCAGCATGTCGAAGGCTTTTGACACGGCGAGATCTTCGTCCGCGATGATCGGAAAGCCGGCCTTGGCATTGGCAAAACCCTCGATGTCGCTTTTCCATTCCTTGTGCTCTTCGACACTGTCGACGGAAATGCCCATCACCTTGGTGCCGCGCTTGGCCCAGTCTTCCGAAAGCTGCGCGACGGCGCCGAATTCGGTGGTGCAGACGGGGGTGAAATCCTTCGGGTGCGAGAACAGGATCGCCCAGCTGTCGCCGATCCAATCATGCAACTTGTATGTTCCCTGATCCGTTTTTACGGTCAGGTCGGGAATGGTGTCATTGATACGAAGGCCCATTTCATTCTCCTTTGGATGAGGCTTGCATGAGGGGTGTGAATTTGATCATATTCGGCAAGTCCGATACACAAGACCCATATGGGGTCTCAACCGCGCGGTTAAAGTGCCGCCTGCCACACGGAGGTCAATCATGATCGAGAAACGTCAATTCTATATCGCGGGCGGCTGGACGGACCCGGCGACGCCCCGGGATCTTGAGGTGATCAATCCGGCGACGGAAGATCCATGCGCTGTAATTTCCCTTGGAGATCAAGCAGATACCGATGCCGCCGTCGCCGCCGCACGCGGCGCGTTCGGGGCGTGGGCGCAAACCCCTCTGGCCGAAAGGGTCGCCCTGATCGAGCGGTTCGCGGAAATCTACAACAGGCGCCGCGACGAGATGGCGCAGGCCATCAGCATGGAGATGGGCGCGCCCATCGATCTGGCGCGCAACAATCAGTGGGGCGCGGGCGCATGGCACACGCAGGGCTTTCTCGACGCGCTGAAGGACTTCGAGGTTGAGCGCCCCTACGGCGAGCACGATCTCATCCGTTATGAGCCGATCGGGGTTTGCGCGCTGATCACGCCGTGGAACTGGCCGATGAACCAGGTCGTGCTCAAGACGATCCCGGCGCTGGCGGTGGGCTGCACGGTGGTGCTCAAACCCTCCGAGATCGCGCCGCTGTCGAGCCTGCTGCTGGCCGAGATGGTGGACGAGGCGGGCTTTCCCGCCGGGGTGTTCAACCTCGTGAACGGGGACGGCGCGGGCGTGGGCAGCCAGCTTTCGGCGCACCCGGACGTGGACATGATCAGCTTCACCGGCTCCACCCGCGCGGGCACGGCCATTTCCAAGGCCGCCGCCGATACGATCAAGCGCGTGAGCCTTGAGCTTGGCGGCAAGGGGGCCAACCTGATTTTCGCCGATGCCAACGAAAAGGCGGTCAAGCGCGGGGTGATCGACTGCATGCAAAACACCGGGCAAAGCTGCAACGCGCCGACCCGGATGCTGGTGGAGCAAGGCCGCTATGACAGCGCGGTGGAGCAGGCCAAGGCCGCCGCGGAGGCCGTCGCCGTCGGCGCGCCGTCCGAACCCGGCCGCCATATCGGCCCGGTCGTGTCGCAGGCGCAATACGACAAGGTGCAGGCGATGATCGAGACCGGCATCAAGGAGGGCGCCACGCTTGTCGCCGGCGGGCCCGGCCGGCCCGAGGGGATGAACCGGGGCTATTTCGTGCGCCCCACGGTCTTTGCCGATGTGACGCCGGAAATGACCATCTACCGCGAGGAAATCTTCGGCCCGGTGCTGGCGATGTCGCCCTTCGCGGATGAGGCGCAGGCGGTCGAGATGGCCAATGACACGGTGTATGGGTTGACCAACTACATCCAGTCGGAGGACGACGAGAGGCGGCTCCGAGTCGCGCGGCGCCTGCGCTCTGGCATGGTGGAGACCAACGGCAAGGCGCGCGAGAACGGCTCTCCGTTCGGGGGCTACAAGCAGTCGGGCAACGGGCGCGAGGGCGGCCTCTGGGGGCTTGAGGAGTTCTGCGAGGTCAAGGCGATCTCCGGCTGCCGCTGAACCGGCGCGGCGGGGTGGACGCGGGGCAGAGGCCTGTTATATCGGGCGCCATGCCGCAAAGCGCCTACACCCCGCCAACGGAGCCGCTCGAGATCCTGCACGAGGATCACGAGATTCTGGCCGTGAACAAGCCGGCCGGCCTTCTGTCCGTGCCGGGCAAGGGGGCGGATCTGGCCGATTGCCTGTTGTCGCGCCTGCAGGAGGCGTTTCCCACGGCGCTTCTTGTGCACCGGCTGGACCGGGACACATCGGGGGTGATGATCTTTGCCCTGAGCCCCCACGCGCAGCGCCATCTCTCGCTGCAATTCGAAAAGCGTTACACGAAGAAAACCTATGTCGCGCGCGTCGCCGGACGGCTGGAGCCGAAAACGGGAACGGTGGATCTGCCGCTCATCGTGGACTGGCCCAACCGCCCGTTGCAGAAGGTCTGCCACGAGACCGGGCGACAGGCGCAAACCGATTGGCGCGTGCAGCGATATGGCGAGCGTGAAAGCCGCGTTCGGCTGATGCCGAAAACCGGGCGCAGCCATCAGCTTCGGGTGCATATGCTGGCGCTGGGGCATCCGATACTGGGCGATCCGCTCTATGCCACCGGGGCGGCGGCGGAGCATCCGCGCCTGATGCTGCATTCCGAGGAATTGCGCCTGCGTCACCCCGATGGCGGGGCGGGGGTGCGGTTTCGCGTGAAGGCCCCGTTCTGAGCGCCCGGCCTAGGTGTTTGATCCCATGGTTTGATGGTGCGATCCTTTCTCGGGAATGGAAGGAAGCATTATGGGACAAGTTCGTCACGGGAGCGCCACGACCACGCACGCTGTCAGAGCTGCAATACAGCGATCGCAAGCTTCGCTCGCGCAGCTGAGCAAGGAGCTGGGCATCAACCCCAAGACCGTTGCGAAGTGGCGCAAGCGTGCGACGGTGGAGGATCAGAAGACCGGCCCGAGAGCCACGCGTTCAACCGTTCTCAGCGAGGAAGAGGAGGCAATGATCGTCGCGTTCCGGCGGCACACATTGAACCGCCCCGGGTTTACCGGAGAGTAAAACTCTCAAAAGGTGAGCCTCATGACAGACAAGAAACACACCCCGAGCTACACGGCCGAGTTCCGCGCGCGCGGCGTTCGGCTTTTCCGCGAACATCGTTCTGATTACAGCAGCGACAGTGCTGCCTACCGGGCAATTGCCTCGAAGCTGGGCTGTTCGTCTTTCAGCCTGCGGGACTGGTGTCGGCGCGCCGCGCGTGATGCAGGCGAGTTGTCCGGACCGACAAGCGAGGAGAAGGCACGGATCAAGGCCCTGGAGCGTGAGAACCGTGAACTGCGC
>NZ_FODS01000032.1 GCF_900110425.1 Salinihabitans flavidus
ATGTGGTGGCGGATCGGGGCTACGACGCCCGCGCGATCCTCGAGCTGATCGCCGCGCATGGCGGACGCGGCCACATCCCGACCCAGCGCGACCGCAATGTGCAACGCTCGGTCGATCCCGCGATCTATCGGCAGCGCAACCTCGTGGAGAGGTTCTTCAACAAGCTCAAACACTTCCGCAAGATCGCGACACGCTACGAGAAATCCGCCCGCAACTATCTCGCTGCGGTGCTCATGGCTTGCTCCCGCCTCTGGGCAAGGCATTATGAGTCCGCATCCTAGCCCCCGGCACTCAGCAAATAGTCCACCTCATCGGCCGCGAAGGGCAGGGTGGGACGCTGATCGCCCCGTGTCATGGACGACACCCGGCCGCGTGTATAAAGGATGGTCTCCTGCAAGCTGTTGAACCCGTCCTGATCACCGACATTTGTGTCCGCCATGCCGCGCAGCGCCTCGAGTAGCGCGGCGGTGAAGGCACCGTGTCCACCGCCGTATGTCTCGCTTTCGAGCGATTGCTGCGAGCCGGAGGACGACGCAAACACCACCGCGCCTGTGTCGCCGGTCAGAAGCTGCACCGCGTCATCGGCCACGACGCGGCCCACCGCCGCCCCCGACTGACAGATGTCCAGCAGCAACAGCGCCTGTTGGTTGATTGGACGATTGGCAAGGAAATCGTTGAACCGTCGCACCGGCATCCCGGTGTAGGGCCGGCCCAGATCGGCGTCGTGGGTGATGAAGTAGAGCTCTTCCTCCGCGTCGGTGGCGCCGTGCCCCGCGAGAAACAGCACAATCACATCCTCGGGCGCGGCCTGTGCCAGAAACTCTCTCATGGCAATCCGCACCTCGCGTTCGGTGGCGGCATCGTCAATCAGGACCTTTGTCTTCACCTGCTTGAAAAGCCGTCCCTCCTGCGCGCGCAGCATCTTTTCCAGCTCCTGCGCGTCGCGGTGCGCGAAGTTCAGGTTCTGCGCCGCAAGCGCGTAGTCCGACACGCCCACGCCAAAGAACCAGAGTGTCTGATCGCGCGCCGCGACCACCTGCGTATCCTCGCTCTCGCGGTGGACAGTCACGCGGATCGGTTCCAGCCGCGCGCCGCGCCAAACCAGATAGGCCTCGATCTCGTTCCGGCCGGGGCGCAGGTCGAACCGCCGGCTGATTCCGACGGTCTCTGCCCCCTCGAAGAAGGCCTCCTCATCAAAGCCGCGACCCTTGCCGATGGGGCGGCCGTTGAGGACATATTCGATCTCCGGATCGGGCAGGTCGGCGCTTTGCTTCACGACGCTCAATTCCAGAAGATAGGTTTCCGCCTCGGTGCGTGCGTCGGACTGCGAGACAAGAGAGACCTCGAACGGCGATTCGAACAGATCTGGTGCGATCTCCTCCTCCACCTGTCTGGCATCGCGCCCTTCCGCCAGCGCCGCCAGCGCATCGCGGATCAGGTTGGGCCGCCGATATTGTTGTTCCAGTGCGGAAAAGGGCAGAAAGTCATCGCCCAGCGACCAGTAGACGCCCTCGGCCCCCTTGAGCGAGGCGGTGTAATGCCCCTGCGGGGTATAGGCGATCCATTCGCCGTTCGCCTGCGCCGAGATGGTGAGCTTGCGCTGCATGCTGTCGAGCGCGATCAGCACCACCTCGTTGCTGTTGGTGATCCCCACGGCAAGGTTGCGGGATTCGTCCACTTCCAGATCACGCAGGCTGTTGGGGAAGGACACGCTCTGACCGTCAAGTGTGACATGCGTCCACCACCAGCGCAGGTTGCGACCGTCGTCCAGCGCGATCTCGTAGTCATATTTGAGTGGCTCCCGGCGCAGCTCCTGCCGCGTCTCGGGGTCCATCACGCGATAACGCACCCTGTCCGAAACCCACAACTCGCGCCCGTTCTCGCGATAGGATAGCCTCCAGATACCATCCCCCATCGCGAGCAGGGGCAATGCGCGTCCGGTTTCCAGATCGTAGCGCAGCACGGTCCGACCGTCGGTAAAGGCTGTGCCGTAGCCGTCCCGCCAACTTCCGAAAACCGCGACGTGTCCAGATGTTTCATCCACTGTGACAGCCCCGAATTTGAGGTCATAGACCGCATCATACTGCAACGGCTCGGTGACCAGATCGACACGGAACCGGTTGATCTGCCGCAGGCTCTCTCGGTCGAGCACCACGATTTCGCCATGCGGGTCGGGGATGGCCCCCTTGGTTTCGGGCGTGCCTGCCAGAACGATGTAATCTCCCTTGACGCTCATCCGGTCGAGCATCAGCCCCGTTTCGAGCACTGTTTCGTGTCGGAACGTCTCTGAATCAAAGCTTACAACCCGACCGTCCGCGGTGGCCGAAACGAAGCCCGTGCCGTCCTCGGCGCGCGGTCGCCAGTTGAAATTGATTTCCTCCTCGATCCGGTGAACACGCCGCCCGGTCTTGAGGCTCCAGACATTCGTTCCGGCCGCGTCGCTCGCGAGGACGAGTCCCCGCTCGGAGATCAGGCGTAGATGGTATCCGAAGACCCCGCCGCCGGTGCGACGTTCGACCGGCTCCATCCGCTGCGCGTCGTAGCGCACCAGCGCGCCATCGTGCGCCGTCAGGATATGCTCACCGTCCGGCGACCAGGATGGTGTAAGGTACTGCTTGTCGTCGGCCCCGCTCGAGATGATCTCACCGGTCATCAGATCGACGACGGCAAGTCCGATACGATCGTCGAAATGGCTGTTGAACACCACCCAGGGGCGCGATGGATGGCCAACGGCGTATTTGCCGAGGATCGGCATGCGGCGCTTGATCACCTGCCGCCAGTCATCGGTGGTCCAGACAGTCATCTCACGGTCGTTGTTGAGCGCCACGACACGCGCGCCGTCATGCGTCTGTCCCAGAGCATGTATCCAGCCGCCGGCCCCTTCGGCGCGGCCCTTCAAGCGCAGCGTGTCGGCGTCGAGCACGAACAGATCGTTCCGCCGGCGCGCCGATGCGACGATCGTCTCCCCGTCATTGAGCCACAGGACGCTATCTGCGCCCCGAATCGTCGCCACACGGGTGATGCCGCGTTGCCTGCGCTCTGTCACATCGAAAACCCGCACATAGCCGCTTATGTCGAGGTAGACGAAGGCATCGCTATGCGGGCTCCAGTCGAGCTTCATGATCTTGGTGTCGTTGTATCGCTGCGAGATGAGATGTCCGGTCCGCAGATCGTAGACGAAGATTCCGTAGGTTGTCCGGCCGGTCCGATCCACAAAATTTGTGGCCGTGGCCAGGTAGCGGCCATTGGGCGAAATCTCGGTTCGGGAACCACCGTGCGGCAGCTCGTGAATGCGCGCCATGCGGGTGGTGTCCCAGACCTGGATGGGGGTATTCCCGACAACCGCAATCCTGCCATCGCGGCTGAAGCGGGCCCCCGAGTCGGCAAGCGGCCCGTTGACCGCCACACTCGGGGCGCGCAGGTTCCCGAAAGGACGCACCTCGACCCGGCGGTTGGCCTGACGGCCTGCATCGGTTGTGTTGGGGGCGACCGGGTTGCGGGGTCCGTAGCCGCGGCTGCGCAACCGTTCGGGCGCGATGCCGTGTCGTTCGGAAAAGTAGGTTTCGACCGACGCGGCGCGCGCTTCAGAGAGGGGCATGTTCACCGCGTCCGTGCCGGTGCTGTCGGTGTGCCCCTCCAGCAGAAAGAGATAGTCGTCCGCCCCCGCGCCGCTGAGCGCCTTTGCCGCCTGATCCAGCCGAGCGCGCCCCTCGGGCAGCAAATCGGCCTTGCCGGTCTCGAACTCCACGCTCAGGCGCAGCGAGTCGCCGAACCGGCGTTCCCAATCGAGAAGAAAGGGGTTCTCGCGGTAGAACGCTTCGCGCTGCTCGCTCAGCCGGATCGCCTCGGCCACGAGCGCCCGGCGCGAGCCCAGCCAACGGCGGCTGAAATCCTCGTCCTGCTCGGCCTCTTCGATCAGGCGGGCGGCATGGCCGAATGCGCTGGCCGCGACGCGGTTGTCGATGAAATACCCCAGAAGATTGCGGTAATCACGACCATTGAGCTGCGGCAGATACCTCTCATAAAGCCCCTGCGCGGCGTTGTGATCATCCATCAGTGCAAGAAAGTCACCGAAGCCGCCAACCGCTGTCACGCGCTCGGCATCGGTCACGGCTGTTTCAACGGCGCGCCGATGGGCGGCCCGCGCCGTACCGGGATTGAAGGCGAAATTGTCATTGGCCCAGGCATGGGTCTGATGCGTGACCGTATTGCCCGGAAAATCGCGCAGGACGCGCTGAATCAAACGATCGACCGCCGGGAAGTCGTAGTTGCCATTGGCCCCGAGCGCGTCATAGGCGATTTCGGGAATCGGCCTCAGGTCATACGCCCGCGTGTAGAAACGAAAGGCGCCCGCGTAATCGTTGAAGTTTGCGTGCAGGGACTTGGCGACATGCCGATAGGCCGCCCCGTCCTGATTTGCGTTCGCCCATGCGACCGCTTTGCGCAGGATGTCGAGCCGCTCTTCCCGGCCCGCGCGCTCCTGCTGGCGCAGACGCAGCCCGTTGGAAATGAACCGCTCCACGACCTCCGCATCGCCGCCGAGATCGAGCGCGCGGGTGTAATGGTGGTGTGCGCCGGCGCGGTCGCCGGCGCCCTGGGCCGTGCGACCACGGGCGTAGGCGATGACCCAGTCGGGCGCGTCCATCCGGCGCAGCCAAGCCTCGGCCTCTTCAGCTCCGCGGTCCTGACCGTCACGGATGTTGAAATAGCCGTTGAGGAAAAGATACTGAACGCCCGCGCCATTGCGCACGGCGCGTTCGTAGACGGCGATTTCCTCCTCATACCGACGAACCTTGTTGTACTCATAGCCCAGATTGCCATAGCCAAGGGGCATGTTCGGCGCGAGCTCGACCGCGCGGCGATAGTGCCCGATGACCGTTTCGGCCGGCTCGCCGCGTGATGAACCGAGCCACCCGCGCGCGAAATGCCCCTCTGCGGTGTCGGGATGGCGCTCCGCGATCCAACCGCGAATCTGCGGGCGCAGGCTGTCCGACCCGGAAAAACCACTGATATTGAGAAGCTCACGCAGGGATCGCCCCTCGCAATAGCCGCATTCCACCGCCATCGCCGTTCCCGGCATCAGCAGAAGGATCATTGCGGCAACAAGACCGCACAGCGGTGCGACTATCCCTGTGTGAAACATCATCTCTCCCCGTTTTGCTGTCCAACCCGCAGGTGCGGCCCGGTGTTGTCTTATGGTTTCAACTCGAATCTGAATTCCGTCTCGCTGCGGTTGCCCCGATCATCCTCGGCGAGGATGCGCACCGCATGCGGCC
Organism: Salinihabitans flavidus; assembly: GCF_900110425.1. Taxonomy (GTDB): domain Bacteria; phylum Pseudomonadota; class Alphaproteobacteria; order Rhodobacterales; family Rhodobacteraceae; genus Salinihabitans; species Salinihabitans flavidus. The sequence goes on from NZ_FODS01000032.1 coordinate 5,277, forward strand.
CCGGCCCGTCCGGCAACTCCACGGTCGCCTCGAACGGGCCACGCGAGGAAAAGCGCACGGAGCGCGCGCCGGGAACGCTCAGGCGTCTGATCGCGTTTTCGTCCTGCGCCTGCCCGCGCAACGTCAACGCGCGTGAGGCGACACGGCGCGGCATGTCCGGGTCAATCGCGGCGTCGAAGGCTTCCAGCGCCGGTGCGCTGAGCACAAGTTCCGGCCCCGCGCGGTCGATGCTGTCCGGCGGCGGGGCGATATGGTCGATCTCGACGATGAGGGCGACCACATCCGCCGCACCGCTTGTCGCCTCGAAGCCGATCGTGCCATCCTCCCGCAATGTCACATCCTGTGCCGGGACAAGCCGGTCCCCCAGCACAGCGCGCAGCCGGTCGCGCGGGCCGCCCGATCCGCCGCGCATCGCGCCCGCAAGCACCTCCGTCTCGATCGGTTCGGTCGAGAACAGCACGATATAGTAGTCCGTTCCCACCGTCTGGTTCAGGCGCGTGAAATGCGCCTCGGTCGGGCCGGGCAGAAGCATCGTATTGCCCCGCGCCACCGCCGGAGAGACCGCGTTCCCGCGCGGGAAAAGGGTCACGTAGTCGCCCGTGGCATCGCCGCCGATGACATGGATATAGCCCGGCTGGCCGGACCGCGCCTCGACCCGAAAGCGTGTGCCCGACGCGAGCGGCCCGGACAGCAGGTAGCGGCCGCCATTCGGCGCGGGCCGTGCCGCAAGCGCGCCCCGCGTCATGTGCAGAACGCGCATTGCGCCGGTCATGTCGATTTCACGCGGCGGCGGGGGCGGCGGCACCGGAAGCACCTCGTAACCCTCATATGTGAACAGGTTGAAGGTGTCGTAGCTCATCCAGAAATACCCGTCCTCGCCCCAGTCGGTGCCCCATGAATTGATGATCTCGAAGCTGCCGCCGTTGCGATTGTCGTCATAGCCGACGACCGTTACCGCGTGACCGCCCTGCAAGGGGCAGTTCGCGCAGGACGAGTCACCGCCAAGCAGGGCATCGCGCTCTCGCGCGGTGGGGGTGAACTCCGCGCGCCCGTTCATGTCTTGAAGCAAGGTGGCCGTCGCGACCATGCCGATGACGACCGGGTGTCCCTGCGCGATGGCGCGCCGCGTGGCCACATGCCGGTTGCGCGCATTCTGGCCCCAGAGCCGGTTATAGTCGGCAATGCGATGCGTCGCGGCGGCCTGTCGCTCCGCCGCGGAGGGCAGGCGATCGCAGCTGTCGTTCCGATAGGGGAAATCCGAGAGGGTGAGCACACCCTGCCGGGACATCAGGTCGAGCGCATCGCGCACGTAGCTGCCCCCGGGCGAACAGCCGTCGAGCTTGATCTGATTGTAGACATAGGATGGTGACAGGGTCAGTGCGTTGATCCGATCCCGCGCCGCGATTTCGCGCCCGCTGGCCTCAAGCACCGTGCGCGCGGCATAGGCCGTGGCCCAGCCGACGCAACTGCCCTGAGATCCCTGGTTGCCCGGTTGCGGCGTGAACTGGCGCAGTGAAACGCGCGGCGGCGCAGCGAGGTAGTCGCCACGCGCCAGCGGCGGAGCGGAGGGCACCGAAAGATAAACCTCGGGCGAAAGCTCTGCCCCAAGCGCGGGCGGCCCCGACTGGGCCGGTGCTTTTCCCGCGAGGATCATACAAACCCCGATGATCACCAAGACAGACAATAGCGTGGCGTGTGAGAGGGTCAAAAAGCGTTGAACGATCATGCGCCGTGAATTCCGCGTTGAAGTAAGATCAGTTTCAAGTCCGTCCGATATGAGCCAACATTTCGAAATTCAACGAATTTGGCAAGATCGGCTTGCCGCTTCTGTGTTTCGATTCCGGGAAGGGTGGGCCACACGTCCAGGGACCTGAAAACAGGAACTCCCGGGCCGGGGGCTGTCGGAGAACGCACTCTGTCGCGCTTGCACGCGCGGGCGTGTTCGGATACGTCCACAGCCCAGACCGATGAATGACGTTGCGTCAAATTCAGGGAGGGCGAAACAGCCAATGCGTGGATTCACATGGTGGCTTGTCGTGGTTGGTGTCGTTATTGCCGCTGGCATCCTCGTGCCGTATGGCTTTCTGGCGGGTGGGGCGCCGTCTCTCGATATCATGATTTTCTGGTGTCTCTTCGGTGTGGCCGTGGTCGGCCTTATCGTGATCGGCGTCGCCCGCTGGAGGCTTTGAGCGATGATATCCACAACTCTCATCTGGATTACACTTGCGATCTTCGCTGTGATCGGTGGCGTGATCGCCTTCGCCGCGGCGCGCAGCAACAAGGGCACGGCGGCGGATTACTATCTTGGCGGGCGGCACATCGGTGGCATGGTGTCAGGGCTCAGCTACGCCGCGACGACCTATTCGGCGTTCATGCTGGTGGTGCTGACCGGGCTGACCTATCGCGGAGGAATCGGCGCACTCGGATTTGAGCTGATCTATTTTTCGGGTCTGACCCTGCTGGTGGTCTTTGGCCCGCGATTCTGGCTGGCGGCACGGAAATGGGGGTTCATCACACCGGCGGAAATGCTGGGCGCGCGCTATGGCAGCCGGAACATCGCGCGGTTGACGGCGGTGCTGAGCCTTGTGTTCCTGATGCCCTACTGCACCACGCAGATGGCCGGGATCGGGTTGCTTTTGTCGGGTGTCACCGGCGGGGAGATCAGCCTTGGCATGGCCATTGCCATCGGGGCGGCGCTGGCGATCTTCTGGACCCTTGTCGCTGGTTTGCGATCCGTGGCGTGGACGGATGCCATTCAGGCGGCGGTGATGCTGGTTTCGGCGCTGCTGGCCGTGGGGTTCGTCGTGGCGGCCATTGGCGGCGTGGGGGCCTTCGCCGCCGAGGTGAAGCAAACGCATGGCGCATGGCTCGATGTGCCGGGACCGGGATTGTGGAGTCTTCCGACCTTTCTGGCGCTGGCGATTCCGTGGTTCTTTTTCCCGCTGTCCAACCCGCAGGTCAGTCAGCGCCTGTTCGTCACCACCGATCTTGCGGCCATGCGGAGGATGATCTTCTGGGTGTTGGGTTTTGGCCTGATCTTCACGCTGATTGCGGTAATCTGGGGCTATGCCGCGCTGGTTCTGGCACCGGAACTGGACAATCCCGCCGGGGCCACGCCGGCGCTGCTGGGCTCTGGCGTGGTGCCGGTGGGGGTCAGCCTGCTGCTGATCGTCGGTATCCTGTCGGCGGCCGTCTCGACGCTCGATTCCATCGCGCTGACGCTGGGGTCCATGGTGGCGCGCGATCTTATGCGTCAAGGTGAGGGGCGCGATGCGCGGCAGATCTTCATCGGACGTGTCGTCGTAGTCCTCGTGGTGTTGTTCGCGGCCTGGTTCGCGCTTCAGAATGCGCCGATCGTCGATCAGCTTGCCGCGCTCTCGGCCGCTGGGTTGATCGTGACCGTTCCGGCCACTATCGGCGCTTTCTTCTGGCGCGGTGGAACGGCGTGGGGCGTTCTGGCATCGCTCGTGGGCGGTGCGGGTACAGCCATCTACATGGCGATGATCGCCGGCGTCAGCGTCTTCGATCCGACCCTGGCGGCCACGGTGATCGGGGTCACGGTGGCATTGTTCATCGGTATCAGCCTTCTGACTCGCCCCTCGGCCACTGCCTTGGATTTCAAGGGTGAATTGCGCGAGGAACTGGATGAGAACGGCGTCTGGTGATCGGGCCAGTTGCGACTCTGACCGCATATCCGCCGCGCACTTTCCTTGCCGGAAGGAGTGAGGCGGCGGGTGCGATTGGAATGCCCTCGGATTCCGATATATCCGAAAGCCGCGAAGCCTGCGCTTGGGCCAGAGGGGCAGTGCCGTCCGGCGCGGATTGGCCCATGACGGTCTCTGGCGCACCCCTTGTTCGCGAACAACTCTCGGCACCGATCCGGCCCTGAACAGGGCCAATCCGCAAGGCGGCGCGATCTGGTGCCTCGCCTCAAGCTCTGTTCGGGCACCGGGCCGTTTTGCCCTGCCGCCCTTCGGTCGGGGGCTTGTGCCATCTGCCCCAAATGCGGAATATGCTGGCATGAATGCCGCACCTGAGAGCAAGTCCGCGCGCCCCGTCATCCGCATGATGGTCCTGACGGCAACGGCGCTCTGCGTCGGCGCGGCGGCCTCATTCGCGGCGATTGCCTTTGTCGAGCTGGTCTCGGCGCTCAACGCGGCCTTTCTCGTCGCGCCGCGTGCGCGCGTGCAATGGGAACGGCTTCCGTGGCTTATCACGCTCGCAACCCTTCTGGTGCCCACGCTGGGCGGTCTGGGTGTCGGCCTGCTCCACCGGCACCTGTCGCCGCAGCGCCGCCCGCTCGGCCCGCCCGACGTGATCTGCGCTGTGCAGTTCCACCGCCCCTTGCCCGACACACGCAGTGGGCTCGTTTCCACCCTCACCGCGATCCTGTCGCTCGGCACTGGCGCCTCGGTCGGCCAATACGGTCCGATGGTCTATCTCGGCGCGCTCTTCGGCGGCGCGGTGCGTCAGGTACGCTCGGGTGTGCCCAATCTCGACGGGATCGCCATAAGCTGCGGTGTGGCCGCGGCCATCGCCACCGCCTTCAACGCGCCCATTGCCGGGCTGGTCTTTGCCCATGAGGTGGTTCTGCGGCACTACGCAACGCAGGCATTTGCCCCGGTCACGGTCGCCTCGGCGACGGGCTATGTGATCGCCAACGTGATCTTCGAGCGGCCCGCGCTCTTCCTTGTGGAGTTTCCGGGCGTGGCACATGGGTATGAATTCGGCCTTTTCGCGCTTCTGGGGGTATTGGTCGCGCTCGCAGCGATCGGCTTCATGCGTCTGGTACTGGCCTGCGGGCCATGGGTGGCGGGTCTGATCTCGCATCCTGCGCTACGCCCCGGGGCGGCGGGACTCGCGGTGGGGCTGACGGCGCTTGCGCTGCCCGATGTGCTCGGGATCGGCACCGAGACGCTGCGTTTCGCCACCATAGAGGGGGCGTTCGGGCAGGGCGAGTTGATCGTTCTGATTCTCGCCAAGATCGTGCTTACGGCGCTTTGCATAGGGGCGGGGTTCTCCGGCGGTGTGTTTAGCCCGGCATTGCTCATCGGCAGTCTCATCGGGGCGCTTTTCTGGGCACTCGCCTCGGGCGTGGGCGGCATCGCGACCTCGGGCGTCGCGGTCTATGCCATCGGTGCGATGATGGCCTTTGCAAGCGCGGTGATCGGCGCGCCGCTCACCTGCATATTGATCGTGTTCGAGTTGACCCGAAACTATGACATCACGATCGCTGCCATGGTTGCGGTGGTGTTTTCCAATCTCGTCTCGCACAGGCTTTTCGGGCGCTCTCTGTTTGACATTCAACTGGCCCGGCGCGGCATGGATTTCTCGAAAGGGCGCGACCGCGCGCATCTCGCCGTGCTTCCGGTGACGGACCTGCTGAGCGACGCCGCGATCACCATTGGGCCCGAAGACCCGCCCGGGAAAGTGGACGCGCGGCTTGCCGACGCCGGCTGGCGGCAGGCCTTCGCACTCGACGCCGAGGGCCGCCTTGCCGGGGTCTACAGCCCATCGGAGGGGCGCACACCCGCCACGCTCATTTTCGAGGACGATACCAGCCTTGCCGACGCGATGGAGCGGATGCGCGGCTTTGTCGGTGATGCGGTGCCAGTGGTGACGCGCGAGGGCGGGCGCTATCTCGGGGCGGTCGCGGAGGCCGATATCGTTTCCGCGTGGCTTGATCATGTCGCCCGCACAAGAGAGGAAGAGAATGCCGCGCTTTAGCCTTGTCCTGCTGGCACTGCTCTTGGGTGCGCCGCTTGGTGCGCAGGACCTTGCCGTCGCCACATGGGGCGGGGCCTATGAGGCGGCGCAGCGAAAATCGATCTTCACGCCCTACACCGAGGCCACCGGGCAGGCCGTGACCGCGGTGCAATACGACGGCACCGTCGCCGCGCTGCGCGCCCGCGCCGGGCACGAGGGCTGGGACGTGATCGACATGCTCTCCGATCAGGCGCGCGTCGCCTGTGCCGAGGGGCTGTTGCTGCCACTCGACGCGCAGGCCCTTGCAAGGGGGCCGGACGCGATGGAGGATTTCAGCCCCCACGCCGCCACGCGATGCGCCATGCCGCAGAACGTCTATGCCCGCGTGCTGGCCTATGACGAGCGGGCCTTTCCGGGTGTCAAACCCACCCGGATCGAGGGTTTTTTCGACACGGCGCGCTTTCCCGGCAAACGCGCCGTGCAGCGCGGCCCCGACGGTATCCTGGAATGGGCGCTGCTGGCCGAGGGGGTGCCGCCCGAGCAGGTCTATGGGCTGCTGAGCACGGATCGCGGATTGCGTCTGGCCTTTCGCAAGCTCGATTCGATCCGAGACGATATCGTCTGGTGGAACGATCCGGCCGAGCCTGCGCACATGCTGGCCGAGAGGCGCGCGGTGATGGCCGAGGGGTTCAACGGGCGATTCTTCGACATGGCGGCGCGCGGTGCGGCCCCCGTGGATATCGTCTGGGACGGCCGGATCATCGGAACCGAGGTCTGGGCCATCCCGGCCACCACCGACCGGGCGCAGGCGGCGCGCGATTTCCTTTCCTTCGCCCTGCGCCCGTCCTCCATGGCGCGGTTCTCGGAACTTATCCCGTATGGTCCCACCCGGCGCTCCGCCTTCGCGCAGATCGGGCTGAACCCGGCGACCGGCGTGCCGATGCGGGTCCATCTGCCCAACGCGCCGCAACACGGGGGACGTGCGCTGATCCGCGACAGCGCATGGAACGCCAATACACGCGATCTGCGCCAGCGGCGGTTTGAGGCATGGCTCAAACAAGACGAATGAGGGAGCCATTTCAGCCGCAAAGCGCATCAGATAACCCGGTGGATTGCATCGCCCCCGTCTGCGTAGTTTGGAAGGTCATGGCAAATATGGCCACCCGCCGCGACCTTCATACTACTGTTACAAAACTATTGCACGACTGTCATGTAATCCGCCTATCCGGGGTCTGTTCGTTACCAAACACTGATAGCAGGAGCTTTCATGTCTTTCACCAAACTTTCCGTTTCGGCTTTGGCGCTGGCCGCGGTGTCCGCGACGGCGGCTGCCGCGCGTGACCAGATCAGCATCGTCGGCTCGTCGACCGTGTTCCCCTATACGCAAGCCGTGGCCGAGCAATTCGCCAACAACACCGGTTCGCCTTCACCCGTCGTTGAATCCACCGGCACCGGAGGCGGCATGCAGATCTTCTGCGAAGGCATCGGCGAAAGCCATCCCGACCTGACCGGCGCATCGCGCGCCATGAAGGCGTCGGAATGGGAAAAATGCGTCGAGAACGGCGTGACCGATGTGACCGAGGCGCTGATCGGCTTCGATGGCCTGTCGTTGGCCGTATCGCGCGACAATGACTATGACTGGGATCTGTCGCTTGGCGAAATCTACCTCGCGCTGGCCGCCGAGGTTCCGGTTGACGGTGAATGGGCCGCTAACCCCTACAGCCAGTGGTCCGACATTGACAGCCGTCTTCCCGCGACCGACATCGTCGTGCTGGGCCCCCCGCCAACCTCCGGCACCCGCGATGCCTTTGTCGAGCTGGCGATGCATGCCGGTTGTGAAGAGCTCGACTATGTGGCCAACGGCGATTTCGACGGCGACTGGATCGACGAAAACTGCTCGCGCATGCGTACCGATGGGCCGTTCGTCGAAGCCGGCGAAAACGACAACCTGATCGTTCAGCGTCTTGACAGCGACCAGAACGCGCTTGGCATCTTCGGTTACTCCTTCCTGTACGAGAACATGGACAAGCTCAAGGGCGTGAAGATCGACAGCGTCGAGCCCGATTTCGACACCATCGCCGACAAATCCTACCCGGTGTCGCGACCGCTTTACTTCTACGTCAAGAACGCACACCGCGGCGTGATCCCCGGCCTGAATGAGTTCGTCGCGGAATACATGTCCGAGGATGCGCTGGCACCCGGCGGCTACCTGTCCGAGCGTGGCCTTGTGCCGCTCAACGACGAGCGCCGCGCCGAGCTGCAAGAGCGTGTGCTTGACGGTGTTGCCATGGACCCCAAGGAATAAGCTTCGGCCTATTGCCTTGAACACGGCGCCCCCGTCCGGGTGACGGGGGCGTCATATTGACTAAAAATCAGCAGGCCACGCCATGACGCTCGTTGCTTTCACTATCCTGTTTGCCGCCGTGGTGATCGGCTATATTCTCAATCTGCGCGCTGCGCGCGCCCTTCGCGATGGCGGCGCGAAGATGCACTCCCTCAATGGGTTTCACGGTGGGTATGCGGCGCTGATGGTGCTGATCCCGACCTTCATGCTGATCATTCTCTGGCTTTTGTTTCAGGGGAGCGTCATCGAATTCCTTGTCAAAAGCAGCCTGCCGGAGGGACAGCTCGAGGGTTTGGGCGTCGGCGAGGTCCAGTTGATCATGGCCGAAATCCAGTCGATCGCGGGCGGGCGCATCTTCGGAACGCCGGATCAATGGAAACTCGACGCGGCCGAGCGGCTGGAGACGCTGCGCGCCATATCGGCCTGGCTCATGGTGGCATCGACCGCGGCGCTGGCGGCCGTCATGCTCTATGTGGCGCGGCGGCGCGTGACCGCCGATTTCCGGGCGCGTCAGGGACTGGAGACAATCGTGCACCGTCTGATGGTGGCTTGCGCCACCACGGCAATCTTCATCACCATCGGGATAGTCGCGTCTTTGCTGTTCGAGACAATTCGTTTTTTCCAGATGGTGCCATTCTGGGATTTCGTTCTGGGCACCTCGTGGGAGCCGCAGATCCCGATTCGCGAGGATCAGATCGCGGCGGCGGGTGCCTTTGGCATGTTGCCGGTGTTCCTTGGCACGCTTGTGATCGCCACGGTGGCGATGTTCATCGCCACGCCCATCGGACTCTTGTCGGCGATTTATCTGCACGAGTTCGCCAATGCTCGCGTGCGTGCGGTGGTCAAGCCGGTGCTTGAGATTCTTGCAGGGGTGCCGACGGTCGTCTACGGCTTTTTCGCGATCCTCGTCATCGCGCCGGCCTTGCGCAATATCGGCGGTGATCTCGGCATACCCATCGCGCCCAATACCGCGTTGGCGGCAGGCAGCGTCATGGGGATCATGCTGATCCCGTTCATTTCATCGTTTGCCGATGACGCGCTTGCAGCCGTGCCGCGCAGCCTGCGCGACGGATCGCTCGCGGTCGGGGCAACGCCTGCCGAAACGGTGCTAAAGGTGCTATTCCCTGCGGCCATCCCGGGTATCGTCGGCGGTATCCTTCTGGCTGTGAGCCGCGCCATCGGGGAGACCATGATCGTTGTCATGGCCGCGGGGCTGATTGCCAAGATGACGATCAACCCGCTTGACAGCGTCACGACCGTGACCGTTCAGATCGTCACCCTGCTGATCGGCGATACCGCGTTTGACAACCCCAAGACGCTTTCGGCCTTCGCGCTTGGCATGGGGCTGTTCCTGATGACGCTCGTGATCAATGTTGCCGCGCTGCGTATCGTGCGCAAATATCGTGAAATCTACGACTAGGACGCCTGCAATGACAGATTCCACCGCCGCTAGGTTCGATAAGGCCTCGCCAGAGATCAAAGCGCACCTGCGCAAGCGCAAACGCAGTCAGTTCATGCTGAAAACCCTCGGGATCGGGGCCATCTCGATCGCGTTCGCGATGCTGTTCCTGCTGGTCGGGTCGCTGATCTCCACGGGCTATCAGGCCTTTACCCAGACCCATCTGGTGGTCGAGGCGCGGATCGATCCGGCCCTTGTCGATCCGGACAATCCGAGCGACGGCAACTTCCGCCAGCTTGCTCTCGACATCGTCAGCAATCGGGTCATCGGGGGGGCAGACACCGACAACACCGATCGGCTGACCGACATCCTGTCGAACCGGGCACAGTTCACGCTGCGCGATATCGTGGTGGCCAATCCCGACCTTGTCGGTGAGACGGTCGAGTTGAAGCTGCCCGTTGCGGACAAGTATGACCAACTCCACAAGGGGATGCTCGATCGCGACACGCCGGAAGAAAACCGCCGTCTGAGCGACCGGGAAATCGAGATCTTCGACCAGCTTGTCGAGGGCGGATATGTCGCGAAGCCCCTGAACTGGGCGTTGTTGACCAACGCCGATTCGCGTTTTCCGGAAGTGGCCGGGCTGAAAGGGGCGATCATCGGATCGGCCTATGCGCTGCTTGTCTGTTTTCTTCTGTCGTTTCCCGTCGGCATCGGAGCGGCGATCTATCTTGAAGAGTTCGCGCCGAAAAATCGCATCTCCGACCTGATCGAGATCAACATCAACAACCTTGCCGCCGTGCCGTCGGTTGTGTTCGGCCTGTTGGGGCTTGCGGTGTTCATCGGCTGGTTCGGCATGCCGCGCTCCGTGCCTTTCGTGGGCGGGATGACATTGGCGCTGATGACGCTGCCGACCATCATCATCGCGACGCGCGCGGCGATCAAGGCCGTTCCGCCCTCGATACGTGAAGCGGCCCTTGGCGTTGGTGCGTCAAAGCAGCAGGTCGTGTTCGGCCATGTGCTGCCGCTGGCCATGCCCGGCATCCTGACAGGCACGATCATCGGGATGGCTCAGGCCCTTGGCGAGACCGCGCCGCTGCTGCTGATCGGGATGAACGCTTTCATCACCTCGGCGCCTTCGACACCGTTCGACAGCGCCACCGCCCTGCCGACGCAGATCTTCATCTGGGCCGACAGCCCGGAACGCGGATTTGTGAGCCGAACGTCCGCGGCAATTCTGGTGTTGCTGACCTTCCTGATCGCAATGAACGCGCTCGCGATCTTCCTGCGCAACAAGTTCGAGCGGAAATGGTAAAAGAGGACCTCACCATGTACGATACACCCAGTTCGGAGAGAACTATGACCCAGAATGCCACCAAGTTCTCCGCCCGCAAGGTTCAGGTCTTCTACGGCGACACGCAAGCCATCAAGGATGTGGATGTCGATATCGAAGACAAGACCGTCACCGCGTTCATCGGCCCGTCGGGCTGTGGCAAGTCCACCTTCCTGCGCTGTCTCAACCGCATGAACGACACCATCGACAACTGTCGCGTCGAGGGCGATATCTTACTGGACGGAGAGGACATTTACGACAAGCGGATCGACCCGGTGCAGCTTCGTGCCAAGGTCGGAATGGTGTTCCAGAAACCCAACCCTTTCCCCAAGTCGATCTACGAGAATGTCGCCTACGGCCCCAAGATCCACGGGATGACCCGCTCCAAGGCCGAACTCGATGAGGTTGTGGAGAAGGCGCTGCGCCGCGCGGCTCTCTGGACGGAGGTCAAGGATCGACTCGACACCCCCGGTACCGGGCTTTCGGGCGGCCAGCAGCAGCGGCTCTGCATCGCCCGCGCGGTGGCCACCTCACCCGAGGTTCTGCTGATGGACGAGCCGTGCTCGGCACTCGATCCGATCGCGACCGCCCAGGTCGAGGAACTCATCGACGAGTTGCGCACGCGGTATTCCGTGGTGATCGTCACCCACTCCATGCAGCAGGCCGCCCGCGTCAGCCAGAATACCGCGTTCTTCCACCTTGGCGAGCTCGTCGAGTTTGGTGAGACCGACAGCATTTTCACCAATCCGCAGGACCATCGGACCGAAAGCTACATCACGGGCCGGATTGGATAAGGAGAGGCAGGATGACGTCGCAACATATCGTTTCCTCGTTCGATCGTGACCTGGAAGCGCTTCAGGCAAGGCTCATGAAAATGGGCGATCAGGTCGAGAAGGCCATAAGCCGCGCGCTCGAGGCGCTGGAAACACGCGATCTGAAATTGAGCGAGGAGGTGCGGCAGGGCGACAGGGTCATCGATGCGATGGACGAGGAGATCAAGGCCGAGGCCGCCCGCGTTCTGGCATTGCGCGCGCCCGCGGCAAGCGATCTTCGCACGGTCCTGTCCGTGATGAACATGTGCTCGCATCTGGAGCGTTGCGGCGACTATGCCAAGAATATCGCCAAGCGCACCACTGTCCTGATCGATACGACGTCGATCGGCGGGACGGAACCGGCGTTGCGGCGCATGGCGCATATGGTCGAGCAGATGCTGGCCGATGCACTGGAAGCCTATATCCAGCGCGACGCAGCAAAGGCTATGGAAGTGCGCGACCGCGATCTCGAAGTGGACCAGATGTACAATACGCTGTTTCGCGCGCTGCTGACGCATATGATGGAGGATCCGCGCAACATAACCGCCTGCATGCACCTGCATTTCATTGCCAAGAACATCGAACGCATGGGCGATCATGCCACGTCGATCGCGGAGCAGACGATCTATCTTGTGACCGGCGAAATGCCTGACGAAAACCGGCCCAAGGGCGACACAACCGCCTACAACCCGCAGGGTAATCTCGCGACGTAGCGCGAGACCGGGCAGGGTGAGAAGTTTCCGTCACTGCCGGAGTGGAGGCGGTTGCCTGATATTTCGTCAAGCGCAGGAGGGGCGATGATCGAGCGGCTTCACAATGTGAATCCTCGACCATCGGAGGTGGCTTCAACGCCACCGAACACCCAAGCCAGCCTTATCGTTCCGCGCGCCGCAGAAGCGGTGTGATGCGGCGCACCGTCGCGCGGCGGTTGGCCCGCTCCGGTCCCCGCACCGCTACGGCAAGATCTGACTCGCCATACCCTTGAATCACCAGGTTCTCCGGCGGAACATCGAAGTATTCGATCAAGGCCAGTGCGACGGATTCCGCGCGCCTGTCTGACAGGGCGAGGTTGTAGCTCGCGTTTCCGACAGTGTCGGTGTGACCTTCGACAAGAAATACCTCGTCCGGATTCTGGTTGATGACGTCGACCATCTGCCGACCCAGGTCAGCCAGATCCTCGGCCTCACGAGGGCGGATTACCGAAGAATCGGTTTGGAAATGCACCGCGTCCAGTGTCACGGGTGGCATCAGCTTGCGAACGGAGCGGATATTGCGCACCTGCCGCAGCGAAAAGCGACGGTCAACATCGGCAGCCAATTCCGCTCTCAGCGCGGATTCAAGGGCGGCACTGTCATTCCTCGAGTAGGTTACGCCGCGCTCATCGGGCCTTGGCAACTCTCGGACATTGACTGGTTCATACTCCTGCTGCGTGTCATCGAAGATGACGACCCGTGTGCCATCGGGGCGTTCACGGACGCGGCGCAGGACCCGGCCGTCCGCAGCGCGGACGGTGATGACCTTGCTGCCATCGGCGCGGGTGATCACAGTGCGGGTGGAGCCGTCTTTGTAGGTGCTCGTTTGCACCTCGTTGCCCGGCCGCTGCAAGTGGACGTCGTCATTTTTCAGCACGCGTAGCTCGCCATTCTGCCGCACGACAACCCGATCTCTGGAACTGGTGACGACCTCGTCGTTGGCCCCAAGTATCTCGTTCAGCGCCAGTGCGCCGAGACCCAGCGCGGCTGCCTTGCCAAGTGTGCTGAGCCCGTCGTCATCGTCGCTCTGCGCCTGTGTTCCGGCTGTTGCTTCGGCGCCGGTTGTGAGCTGCGTTTCGAACTCCTCGTCGCTCGACCTTGAGGACTCTTCGGTCACGGTTCGGGTCGTGACCTCGGCCTCGGCATCTGTCTCGGCATCGGTCGTGGCGGCCAGGGGTTCGCCCTCAGCGGCGTCTTCCTCGGCGCGGCGACGGTCAGTTTCCGCCTCGCGTTCAGACTCACCTATGTCGAGCGATTGCCTGATCTCGTCAACCGCCCCCTCGGCCGCATCTTCCAGCGCGTCGCCGAGGGTGTCGCCCGTCTGCTCGGCGCGCTGTTCAGGCGAATTCTCCATCAGGCCCAGTTCCCGGCTCACGGAAGTCCGAAGCTCTGCGGTCTGCGTATTCTGCACCTCAATGGCGAGGTCGCGCCGGCGGATGACCTCTATCAGTGCGTTCCGGTCCATGCGGTCGAGATCCTGACGCGTCAACTCTTCGAGGTTCCCGGACGTGGTGTCGTCGCCAGTCCGGGCGTTTGCATCGGCCTGCGTTTCGGTTTCTGTATCGGCCTGCGTTTCGGTTTCGACCTGGGCCTGCTCTTCATCCACGCTGGATGACAGGGCCTGTGCGAGTTCTTCCACCACGCCTTCACCCGTGTCGGCCCGTTCCCGGTCTTCCGATTGAGCGGGCTCCGCGTTGGCGTCGGTCCGTTCGGCAAGTTCGGCCTGGACCGCGGCTCGAAGGTCCTCGGGCGGCATGCCGCGTGGATCGATGTCCAGATCGCGTGCCTTGATGAGCTTTAGAAGCTCGCCCTTGTTCAATTGCTCGATTTGAGCCTCTGTGGGTGTCTGGCCCGCATCCAGAAACGCCATGACCTTGGCAAGCACGCCTCGATCTTCGCCATTTTCGCAAGCTTGATTTTCGGCATCCACGCAGGGGACGTTCGACTGAGCCAAGCCCGCCCCCGGGACCGTCAGCGCGAGGCATAGGGTCAAAGCCGTCGTGCAGCTTAGTGTTCCTTGATGCGTCATCTCGGGCCTCCTTGTTCAATCTCGATACTAGCTCAACGCGGGTCGAGCCTCGTGGTTCCACGGATGTTCTCATTTGCCCGGCGTCGTGCTGATTGCGAACGGGTCGATTCACCACACCGGAATGGCCGGCAAGCGGCCTGTCGTGCTCGGCATTGTCGATTGTTCGGGATAATCGGGGGATGGAGAGCCTTCAGGCGATCATCCGATTGCCGATGCTCCGGGAAAATCTGGGGCAGCGCGCGGGCGCTGCCCCATTCGCTCGTCCATCAATCAGCGAGCGATGTGCACGACGGTGCGGTTCTCGGCGTCCACAAGGACCGGCGCACCATTCAGATAGACATAGCGGTATTCCGAATTCGGAATCTCCTGAAGGTCGACGGACTCGGGCAACTGAACGCCCGTGACCACTTCACCTTCCAGGTAGACCGGTTCGAGCCGGTTGGTGCGCACGTAGCGGACCACCTCTTCTCTCGGTTCCGCTGCAGCGCCCGCGGTGCCACCGGCAATTGCGCCGGCCACGGCCCCGACCGGACCGCCAATGATCGCGCCAGCCACCGCCCCGGCAGTGCCGCTACCGACAATCGCTTGATCGTGCTCCTCGTTCTCGTAGGTCACGGTGCCGATTTCGACAGTGGACTGTTCGGACACGATCGGAACGTAGCTGTCGGATACCTCATCGGTCAGGTATTCTCCGTAGGCCCAGCCAGTGTTCCCCTCATAGGAAACCCTGCACCAGTTGCCTTCCTCGAAACAGCCCTCCACTTCAGCGCTGCCTTTCTGGTCAATGACACCGATGATTTCATACTGCGGACCCGGTCCGGCACGCATGTTCAGGTCGGTGACGGCCTGAACGGTCGCGGCCATAGCCGGGGCCGCAGCGAGGCTCAGCGCAGTGGCTGCAAGGGTGATATTGCGTGTATACATGGGATTTCTCCTTCAGGTTTGAACAGGCGACGTAGTCACGCGCCGCCCTTGTCGGCCGGTATGGTCAGTTGGCGAAACGCCGCAGACGTCAGCCGTCCCATTCCGGCATGTTGTCGAGGTCTTCTTCGGTATGCATGGTGGAGATATGCAGCCTGCCGTCCGCTTCCGTGCTGTCACGCATCAGATTGAGATCAGCGAAAGCCACGGCGACGGATTTCGCCCCCATGCCGAGGAAGCCGCCGACGTCGATCACAACTTCGGTGATCTGGCCGTCATCGTTGAGCAGGATCTCTGAAATCTCGCCCACCTCGCTGCCATTGGCATCGAAGACCGTTTGCCCTTTGATCTCTTCGGCTGTCAGTTGCTCACGCTCTTCGCTTGTGAGTTCCGATTCCTGCGTGTTCATGTCCGCATCCTGGCCATCCTCGACATTCATATCGGTCTGGCTTTCGGAACTTTCCGTTGAGGGCGAGGTCTGCATGTCCCCTTCGGTGGAACTATGCGACTCGGCCAGAATCGGCGTCGCGGAAAGTGCGGCGATGGCGCTATATGCAAGAATTTGTCTCATCACGCTTCTCCTTTGCGTCGTGAAGATCCGGCGTCGCTTCGTTTCCGGCGCCTTGAAAATCAACGAAACTGGGCGAGAAAGGTTTCCAACCCGGGGAGAAATATTCCGAGAGATTTTCCGGAACCCATTTCCGCCTTGCGCGTTGGCGGCGCCAGATATCCGCCCCGCGCGTTGCGAGAATTTTCCCCGCTCGGGAAGCGGGGAAGCCTGTTGAGCTGGCTCTTGCGTCAAAGCGGTGTGAGAAGGTTCCGGATCAGGGATATGGACCCTTTCAACAGGATAGCGGAACTCTTGACGATTGCGGCGACGCGCGCCCGTTTTCTTCTGGCGCCAGCATTTGACCTGACACCCTTGTGCAGACCTAGCGGCGCGGATCACGGGCGTTGCGTCCGGCTTGCAGCCCGATTGCGAATCCTTCCGCGACCCGCACCCAAGGATCTTGCGGCGGCTCTTCGTGCGTAGGGGCACCAGGGTCCGATGCCCTTTCGTCACCCCCAGATGCGCTGACATGTGCGCCGAACATCATGAACACGAAACCCAGCACCGCATAAATCCCTCCGATCACCGTGAATGCGACCAAGGCTCCCTCGCGAGAGTCGATGAAAATCCAAAGCGCGACCGTCAGAAACCCCATGCCGACCAGGCCCAGCAGGATTCCAACGACGCTGAATGCGGCGGCGCGCGCGCGCGCCCGTATTCTGCTGAGAACCCCGGTCATCGGCTACTTCCGCCCCGACAGGAACCCCAACAGAAACCCCACGCCAACGGCAAGGCCCATGGCAGCCGCAGGTTGCTGCCGCACGGCATCGGTGGCTTGCTGACCGATTTCTTCCGCGCGGTGCTTTGCGACCTCTATGTGGTGTTCACCGGCCTCGCGCAATTCTTCGGCCTTTTGGCGTGTGCGGGCGGCAGCTGCATTGCCAGTTGTTTTGCCCAATCCGGACAATGTATTGGAAACTGCCGAAACCTCTTGTTTCAGAGCAGCGATTTGCTCGTTCAGCTGTTCGAGATCTTTTTGCATCGATGCCGATGCGTCTGCCGATGCGTCGCTGGATTTGGTCTGAGCCATCGTGAAACCTCTTTCGTTGAATATTGGGGTCTCAACGCGGCAGGCCTGCGCGATGTTCCGATCAGGGCAAAAAATGCCGTGCTTTCAGAGAATCTTTTTTGGGAACTACCGAAACACATCGTGCGTTGTTGCAGGAATCGAGACCCTTGAAGCTTGAAGGAGGCAGATATGCTCTATTGGGCACTTACATTCTTCGTTGTCGCGATCATCGCAGGCATTTTCGGATTTGGTGGCATCGCGTCGGCATCAGCCGGAATAGCTCAGATCCTGTTCTTCATATTCCTGATCCTGTTCGTCGTGGCGATAGTTGCTCGCGCGCTGCGGGACCGCTCGCCCTGATCCGCGGAGGCTGTCTGCGATATGGCGGTGTCCCGGCGTGGATTCCTGGTCCATTCCCGTGAAACTGCGGCGCGAGCGCAACAGGACCGGACAGTGCGTTTTCATTCGATACGGAGGTATCATGTTACACAAACACATTTCGCTTCTTTCCCTGCTTGCCGTTTTTGCCGCAGACGGTTGTGAAACGGTCGAAGGCGCCGGGCAGGATATAGAGAAAGCCGGAGAGGCGATCAGCGATACGGCCCGGCAGGCCGAAGAATGACGGAAGCCGCGAGCCTCGGTAGGGTGGGGCGCGCGCGTTGCATGGCAGCGCACCCCGCGACGCGGAGGTTCCCGTTCAAGCCTGGCATAGCGCGATGCAGAATCTGACACTTCACCCGAAGCGGACCCGGGAAACGATTCCGCAGGCCCGAGTATATCCCGAACCTTGTTGGCTTGCCTTGAAAACACGAGACGCCTAACCGATGGTCGGCGCCTCTCGTCCTTCCTCCCCTTCGTATCGGGCGTCCAGAGTCTCAGTCGAGGTAAAGAACATTGCCTGGCTCACGGCCGAACGCACCTGCTCCTCGGAGTAAGGTTTGGTAATGACAAATGCAGGTTCCGGCCGCTCCCCGGTCAGGAGTTCCTCAGGATAGGCGGTGATGAATATGACCGGCACGTCGCCCGAGGTTTGGAGAATCTCATTCACCGCATCAATGCCGGATGAGCCGTCCGCCAGCCTGATGTCGGACAGGATCAGATCCGGCCGCTCGCGCGCGAACAAGTCCATGGCGGACTTGTGGGTTGGCGCCACCCCGGTGACCTTGTGCCCCGTTTCGGCAACAATCGACTCCAGATCGAGGGCAATGATGGTCTCGTCCTCGATGACAAGAACCTTGCCCGACACGCTGTCCTGCATGTCGGCGAGTGCCTTGTCATAAAGTTCGTTGACCTCCTCGACAGACAGCGAGACGATTGCAGCGACGTCCTCGGGGGTGAACCTCTCGATCGTGCGCAGAAGCAGAATTTCACGCGTGTTCGCGGTGAGTTTGGAAAGGTGCTTGTGGGCGCGTGCGACGATACCGCTATCTATCTCGGCAACTTCGTCGAACTCACCCCACGCGCCTGTCGCTTTCCAGATCGCGTGAAAGGCCTTGAAGAGTGCGACCTTCTGGGAATGCCCCTCATCGAACACCGATCGGTCGTACAAGAGGGCCTCAAGCGTCGCCGCGGCATACCGATCCCCGGACTGCTGGCTCCCGGACAGGGCGCGGGCATAGCGGCGGAGATAGGGTAGCTGGTCTGCGACCATGACTGACAGCGCTTCTTCAGTTTGATTTGCAGACGATTTGGTCATGTGATCTTGTCCCTTCACCCATTTTCACGGAACCAAACGAATTGTTGCTGCATTTGGTTCCTAGAATGAAGTTGTTTTTTTCACGTAGGGAAGGGGTAAGCAGGCGCACATGAGAAAAGAAAACAGAGAAAGCTCAATCGAAGAGCAGATTACAGACAACCTGCGGCGGGCCTTCCGCCGGCGAGCAGAAGAGGACGTTCCCGAACAGTTTCTCGAACTGTTGACCAAACTCCGCGAACAGGATGAGTCTCAAGATGACACGGAAAAATGACCGCCCACGGGCGGTCGACCCGCGCGATGAGATCGTTGACCATCTTGGTCCCATGCGTGCCTTTGCCCTGTCGCTTACCGGCAATCACGCCGAGGCTGACGATCTTGTTCAGGAGGCGCTGGTCAAGGCATGGAAGAACATCAGCCAGTTCGAAGCCGGTACTAACATGCAGGCCTGGCTGTTCACGATTTTACGCAACACATTCTATTCCTCCCGCCGAAAGAGCAAACGCGAAGTCGCTGATCCCGATGATCATTTCGCCGGCACTCTGGCAGAGAAACCGGCGCATGATGGACGGTTGCAGATGAACGAGTTCATGGTCGCGTTCAACACACTTCCCGCTACTCAACGCGAGGCGCTCGCATTGGTGGGGGCGTCGGGTTATTCTTACGAGGAAGCGGCCGAGATGTGTGGCGTGGCCGTCGGCACGATCAAGAGCAGGACAAACAGAGGACGCGCCCGGCTGGTTGAACTTCTGAGTCCAGACGATGGGAGCTATCAGGACATGACAGACCAAGTTACCGCAGCCGTCGTGAACGCCGGCAATCCGACCGGACGCGCGTCTTGATAAGATTGTTTTCGCGACCGTTTGATGGTCTGGCGACCCGCGTGGCGGGCACGCTTACCATTGCGATGCTGCCAATCGGCGCCATCGCGATTGCTCAAGCCGTGGAAATCAGCCGTGAAGAAGCCCGGCGCAAGGAAACCGTCTTGCTGACAGCCACGGCAGAGGCGGCGATCGGAGAAGCGCTCGCGATCGCGTCTGCCCGCGGGGCAGCGTCCACGCTGACGGCAGAAATCATCCGCCGCGGCGGCAGCGCGACTGCAGATTGCTCGGCGATGTTTGAGAGTGTGGTTCGCGAAAACCTGCAATTCTCATTCGCCGGGTACGCGTCGGCCGGCGGCAAGATAGTCTGCGGGTCCAGCGCCCTGGGCCAAGACATCCGCGAGGGCGTCGTCTACAAGGCGATGGAGGTCGACAAGAAGCCGACCGTGGTTGCCAACCGCAAGGGCATAATCGGGGGCCACTCGGTGATCGTGGTGGCCGCTCCAGTCTTCGTTGGAACAAAATACCAAGGGTTTGTCGCAATTTCCGTGCCGCACACGCGCATCCACAAGATTATTGGTGGAACGCCATCCGATAGACCTCTCGATATCGTAACCTTCAACGCGGCGGGCGCGGTCCTGTCTTCCGACGCGGGCCAAGACGCACTGTCAAGGGAGCTGCCGGCCGGGAGGTCGCTCAGTTCGCTGATCTCGATGCACCAATATGCCTTCTCCGGGCATACTCAGGCAGGCGAGAAACGCACCTTCGCAGTGGTGCCAATCTTTCCAGGTGTGGCTTACGCCCTTGGAAGCTGGAATGCTGACCCGACGATGGGGTGGGCACGATTGTCGACGGTTGTGTTTCCCGCGCTGATGCTCATCGTGGGTTTGGTCGTTGCCTTCACGACCGTCAACCGCACGGTGATCCGCAGGATCTCCAGGTTGAAGACGAACATGTCCGAATTCGCACTCTCACGCCGCATAGAGCCGATCACGCGAAAGCGCCAGTTGCCACGCGAGTTCAGGGAAATCGACACGGTATGGGTCAAACTGGCAGAAAAACTGGTGCGTGACGAGGCCGAACTTGAAGAGATGGTGCGGCAGAAGAATGTCCTTTTGAAGGAAGTGCACCATCGGGTGAAGAACAACCTGCAACTTATTGCTTCCATTGTGAATCTTAAGTTCCGCCGCGCCACATCGGATGAGGCTCGCCGATCCCTGAGCGAGGTGCGAATGCGGGTTTCGAGCATCGCCACGGTGCATCAGGCGCTCTATACCAATAATTTCACCGGAAAGGTGCGAGCGGACGAGCTCCTGGCCGAGGTGATAGATGCCACGATCACCGCTGGCTCCAGCGGTGTTGGGGAGATCCAGGTGTCGCAATCCTATGATCGGATTCTACTCTACCCCGATCAGGCGGTACCTTTCCTGCTGCTCGCCTCGGAAGCGGTCACCAATGCGTTAAAATACATTGGTCGTCCGGCAGAAGGGCCGCCCATGCTGTCGGTCACGCTTTCCGACCCCGGGGGCGGTCACGCGGAGTTTCGAGTGTTCAATTCAGTTGGCGTGCCCCTTCTGCCGCCCGCGCAGGTGCAGGGATCGGGCCTGGGGCGGTCATTGATCGCCGGGTTTTCGAAACAGATTGGCGGGGAGGTCCAAACCGTCCAGACGGACGAGGCATATGACTTCTGCCTGACCTTCACGCCGGCCCCGTTCGATCCCGAAATCCAGCCTATCACGCTAAACGATATTGATGGCGACCAATAGCAAGGCCCCCGGGTTCAGTTCGCCGCGATTGTGTCTGCTCAAGTCCCGTACTCGGGTAAAGCTTCCAACTCGTTCATGGTCTTTGCAACGACCACGTGATCAAACTTGCCCTCGGCGGTCACCGCCACTTCGATATCGGCCGTCACCACCGCAACGGGCTTTTCTGCGATGCCGAGGAAACCGCCGATATCGATCACCACGACCTGCCTGGCAGCCGAATCTCCTTTGCCCAAACCTCTGATCTCGCCAACCCACTCGTCATTCGGATCGTAAACTCGCAATCCGATCAGTGACTCAAGGTCGCTGATCTCACTCCCGGCCACGAGTGTGAACGTGCTCTCGCTGGCCACATCAATCTTCTCCGTGATCTCGCCTATCTTGCCGGAACGCGCGCTCTCGGCATCGGTTTGCACATCCTGCGCATGGGCGGTGTTCACGGCACACCCTGCGGCCAGGACGGCACCAAGGCGGACCGTATGTTTTGTGGTCATCGCCGTTCTCCATGCGTTCGACATGAGAATGAACCTTCTGCGACATGACAACGCACTGGTGCAGTCTGGGTTCCACTGACCAGATCTCAGCGTTGCATTCACGCGAAAAAAAGTAAGCGTCCGGCGTCACTGCTCTGCCGCGCATAGAGGGTGATCGATAGTGTCCACTACGAGATAGTGGACACTATGGGGGCGTGATGGCGCGTC